>JBFLWS010000001.1:0-343474 GCA_040757715.1 Pseudomonadota bacterium
GAAAACTCGCCCTCAACATCCTAAGACAGCACCCCGACAAGGGCTCCATCAAAGGCAAGATCAAGCGCGCCGGATGGGACGACGCCTTCCTGCTCAGCCTCCTCGGCCATATGCGATAGCCCTGCCTCGAAGGGGGAGAGGCCAGAGGATACGCCGCTCAGCCTTAATTGGAGATGCCCGCGAGGCTGAAGCCTAGGTCCACGCAATAAATGCGAGGATGACAAGAAAGGGATGCGAGGATGACAAGCATTTTGATCGCTCGAACCCTCACCCTTGCCCCGATAGCCGCATGAACTCCATGCGGGTGCGCATGTCGTCGCGCACGGCGCCGCGGAGCGCGCTGGTGGTGAGGGAGGAGCCCGGGGTGTTGACGCCGCGCAGGGTCATGCAGGAGTGCTCGGCCTCGATGACCACGCCGACCCCGTGCGGCTCCAGCACCTCGTCGATGGCGTCGGCGATCTCGGCGGTGAGCTTTTCCTGGATCTGCAGGCGACGGGCGAAGCCGTTCACCACCCGGGCGAGCTTCGATATGCCCACCACCCGGCCCTTGGGCAGATAGCCCACATGGGCCTTGCCGATCACCGGCAACATGTGATGCTCGCAGAAGCTGACGAAGCGGATGTCCTTGAGGATGACCAGCTGATCATAGCCGCCCACCTCCTCGAAGGTGCGTTCAAGATAGGCGCGAGGGTCGGTCTCATAGCCGGCGAACAGCTCAAGATAGGAGCGCGCCACCCGGGCCGGGGTGTCGAGCAGCCCCTCGCGGGCGGGATCATCGCCGGCCCAGCGGATCAGGGTCTGTACGGCGGCCTCGGCCTCGGCCTTGGATGGACGGTCGCCGTTGGGACGGCCCGCGCGCGGCGGCACCTGCGAATCCACATTGGCCGGATCGTCCAGCAGCACCTGGTTTCTCATGAACAGCGTTCCTTATGCCCTGCTGATATAGTTGGAACAGCAAGAGGCGTACGCAAGGGCGGGACCGTCGGCGGCGCCCTTGCGATGATGGATAGCGAGGGTCAGCTCTTTTCCACGAAGCTGTCCAGCACCCGCTTCTCGCCGGCCTTGTCGAAGTTGACGGTGAGCTTGGCCCCTTCCACCAGGGTGACGCGGCCATAGCCGAACTTCTGGTGGAACACCTTGTCGCCGACGCCGAAGGCGCCCGAGCCCGCAGTGGGATCGGAGGAGGCGATGAGCTTGCCGTCGCCCTCGATCACCTGGGCCCGGCCATAGCCCCGCGCCACGCCGGCGGGGGGCGTGAAGCTTGGCCGGCCTTGCGCACGGCGCCAGCCGGGGGAGGTGTAGGCCGAGCCGAAACTGCCCGCCTCGTCCCAGCGCGAAGCCGGTTCGCGCATGCCAGGACCGCCCCCGTAATAGCCGGTCTCGCTCTTGGCCTCCACGTGATCGGGGGGCAGTTCGTCCACGAAGCGGGAGGGAAGCTGGGTGGTCCAGCGGCCATAGACCAGGCGATTGGCCACGAAGGAGAGGCGCGCCTCCTCCTTGGCCCGGGTGATGCCCACATAGGCCAGGCGGCGTTCTTCTTCGAGGCCCTTCTCGCCCTTCTCATCCATGGAGCGCTGCGAGGGGAACACGCCTTCCTCCCAGCCGGGCAGGAAGACGAGGGGGAATTCGAGCCCCTTGGCCGAGTGCAGCGTCATGATCTGCACCGAATCGTCGGCGTCGGCGCGCTCGATGTCCATCACCAGGGACACATGCTCCAGATAGGCCTGGAGGCTGTCGAAGGCCCCCATGGACTGGATCAGCTCCTTGAGGTTGTCGAGCCGCCCCTGCGCCTGGGGGCTGCGGTCGACCCTGAGCGCATCGGTGTAGCCGCTCTCCTCAAGGATGGTCTCGGCGAGCTCGGTGTGCGGCAGGGCGGCGGCGCGCTCGCGCCAGCGGTCGAGGTCGCGCAGGAAGCCGCCCAGCGCCGTGCGAGTGCGGGCGGGCAGCTCGTCGGTCTTGACGAGTTCGCGGGCGGCGGCGGTGGCCGACACCCCTTCCAGCCGGGCCAGGGACAGGAGCTTCGACACCGAGCTCTCGCCGATGCCGCGCTTGGGCGTATTGACGATGCGCTCGAAGGCGAGGTCGTCGTCGGGGCTCTGCACCAGGCGCAGATAGGCGTGGGCGTCGCGGATCTCAGCCCGCTCGAAGAAGCGCGGTCCGCCCACCACCACATAGGGGATCTGCAGTAGCACGAAGCGCTCTTCAAAGGCGCGCATCTGGAATGAGGCCCGCACCAGCACCGCCGCCTCGCGATAGCGCCGGCCGGAGCGGCGCCAGGTCTCCAGCTCGTCGGCGATGAGGCGGGCCTCGGCCTCGCCATCCCACACGCCGCGCACCTTGACCTTCTCGCCGCCCACGGCCTCGGTCCATAGGGTCTTGCCTAGCCGGCCCTTGTTGGCGCGGATCAGGCCAGAGGCCGCGGCGAGGATATGGGCGGTGGAGCGGTAGTTGCGCTCCAGCCGGATCACCGCCGCGCCCGGGAAGTCGCGCTCGAAGCGCAGGATGTTGTCCACCTCGGCCCCGCGCCAGCCGTAGATGGACTGGTCGTCGTCGCCCACGCAGCAGATGTTCTTGCGCCCCTGGGCCAGCAGCCGCAGCCACAGATACTGGGCCACGTTGGTGTCCTGATACTCGTCCACCAGGATGTAGCGGAAGCGGGCGTGGTAGTCGGCGAGGATGTCCGGATGCTCGGTGAAGAGCGTCAGATTGTGCAAGAGAAGATCGCCGAAATCGCAGGCGTTCAGCGCGATCAGCCGCTCCTGATACTGGCGATAGAGGTCTACCGCCCGCCCGCCGCGCGGGCCTGGCGCGAAGTGGTCGCCCTCGCTAGCCGGCACCTTGGTCGGAACCCAGCCGCGGTTCTTCCACTGGTCGATGAGGCCGGCCAGGTGCCGGGCGGTCCAGCGCTTGGAATCGAGGTTCTCCGCCTCGATCAGCTGCTTCAACAACCGCTCCTGGTCGTCGGTGTCGAGGATGGTGAAGCTGGAGCGCAGACCCACCAGCTCGGCGTGGCGACGCAGGATCTGGGCGGCGATGGCGTGGAAGGTGCCGAGCCAGCGTAGGCCCTCCGAGGCCGGGCCGATCTGGGCGGCGATGCGCTCGCGCATCTCCCGCGCGGCCTTGTTGGTGAAGGTGACGGCCAAGAGCTCCCACGGCTTGCCCCGGCCGGTGGCGAGGATGTGAGCGAGGCGGGTGGTGAGCACCCGGGTCTTGCCCGTGCCGGCCCCAGCCAGCACCAGCACCGGCCCCTCCACCGTCTCCACAGCGGCCCGCTGCTCGGGGTTCAGCCCGTCGAGATAGATGGCCGGCGGCTGGGGCCTGGCGAGGTCGGAAAGGCGCGGGGCAGGATCGAGGTCAGGCAAGGGATCAGAATGGGCCGTCAGGATGGGGGACACGAGCGAAGTCGGAATCGCGAGGGGAACATTTGTAGCACACGCCACGCCCCTCGCGAGCCTGAAGCGCGAGGTGAAGATCATGAACATCGCGCAGCTCGTCGCGAGATTCGGCTCGCGGCCGTCGGCGGGTTATATGTGTGGGCGGCGGCTTACTTATGGAGGCGAGACATGCGGACTTTCAACCTCCGGCACGCCAAGGCGAGATTTCCCGCCCTTGTCGACCGAGCCGCCAGGGGTGAGACCATCGCGATCGCCCGGCGCGGCAAGCCCGTGGCGTGCCTAATCCCGATCGAGGCAGTAGAAATCGCCCCCAACCCGCCTGAACGCCAGCGTCCTAGCTTCGCCAGCTTTTTACAAACCTTTCCCGGCGGGGAGTTCGAACGCAATCCTAAGCCCTCGCCGACATAGGCGCTTTCAACCCGCCGGGGCCAAGCAAGCGGTTGGCGCGCGCCTTCGCGGTATATGAACGCCGCGTCAGCGCGTCACCAGACTTCTCCACTCACCCCGGCAGGCCGCCGATATAGTCCGGCTTGCCGATTTCCACGCCGTTGTGGCGCAGGATGGCGTAGGCCGTGGTGACGTGGAAATAGAAGTTCGGCAGGGCGAAGTGGATCAGATAGGCCTTGGCCGGAAACACCATGTCCTGGCCGCGCAGCTTCAGGGTCACGCTGCGGTCCTCCGCGCCGTCGAAGGCGCTGACCGGCAGGGCCTGGATGAAGGCCACGGTCGAAGCGATGCGGGCCTGGAGTTCGGGGATCGTGGTCTCAGTGTCCGGATGGCTCGGGACTTCCACTTCAGCCAGGCGCGCGGCGCAGCCCTTGGCGGTGTCGCAAGCGATCTGCACCTGACGGCTGAGCGGATGCATGTCCGGGGCGAGGCGAGCGGAAACGAGCACCAGCGGGTCAAAGCCTTTGGCCTCGGCGTGGGCCGTCGCCTTGTCGAGGAAGGCGGAGAGGTTCTGAAGCATCTTCAGGAACGCCGGCGCGGAGGCGTCGTACACGGATAGCGGCATGGACGGGGCTCAGTTCATTTCTTGGCGACGCGTTATATCGCGACTTCGCCGATATAGGCCGCTCAGGCGCTGATGCGAGGGGCGTCGCGGCTCAGGGTCAGTCCGAGGGCGAAATTCAGCGCCGCCACGCGACAGGCCGAGGCTAGCGGCCGTTCGCCGCGCCGGGAGTCCAGCTCGACGATGAGATTCTGCAGGCTGAGGCCCCTTTGCCGCGCCACGGCGTCCAGGGCCTGCCAGAATTCCGGCTCCAGGGCCACCGAGGTGCGATGGCCGCTGAGCGAGAGGGAGCGTTTCTTCAGTCCGTCCATGGGGATAAAAATCGTGCGCCTCGGGCTCGGGATCAAGACGGGTCGGTATCATCGCCGCGAATTGCAGGTTTCACGAACTCGCCATAGACCCGAGCCTCCGCGTTGGTTAACCATATTCACCTGTAAGCCCGCCATAAGGGCCGCCATCCAGGGAGACTGCACATGTCGGTACACGGGGAGTTCAAGCTTACCATCAATGCGCCGGACGGGGTGCACAATGTCACCGCCTCGGTGGACCTGGACGGCGATAAGCTGACCGGCACGCTGAAGGATGCGACCACCGGCGTCTCCACGGCGATCAAGGACGGCCACGCTCACGACGGCGCCCTGCATTTCAAGGTGCACGTGGACAATCCGCCGGCCGATCTGGAATTCAAGGGCAAGTGCGACGACACCGCCTGCACCACCCTCACCGGCGAAGTGAAGGGCCCCTTGGGCGCCGCGCCGTTCAAGGGCGTGCGTGCCTAATCTAAAACGCAGTTTGAGTTTTCAGCGGCGGGCCCAGAGCATTTTCCGAAAAGTGGAAACCGGTTTTCGGTCGAAAAATGCTCTAAATTCAATTGGATATGAGCAAAATCCGATTCTATTTGATCGGATTTTGCTCTAAGGGCTCGCCGTTTTTATTTGGGGTCGCGTTTCACCCCATCGGTACGGCGCGCCAAGCGGTCCTGCTCAAGCTTGACGGCGGTCTTTTCCGCCTTGGAGCGGCCGAAGCGCACGCGGTTTTCGGCGGCGGTCGCCTTGGCCGCCAGCTTGGCCTTGGCCTTGCGCGCCTTGTTGAGATTGATCGGTTCGACCATCACGCTCCTCCGGCTCCCGACATTACCGCGAATACATGCAAGCTGCGCTAGACGGGGGCAATGGGATTAACCATGTTCGCGGCACGCTTTGGGACCAATGAGGGCCGCCATGATTCGATTCCTGCTCAACATCCTGTGGTTCATCTGGGGCGGCTGGCTGTCCGGCCTATTGTGGCTGTTGGGCGGGTTCCTAATGGCCCTGACCATCGTGGGTCTGCCCTGGGCCTTCGCCGCCTGGCGCATCGCCGGCTTCGCCGTGTGGCCGTTCGGCAAGCGCATCGTCTCGCGCGCCTCGCAAGGGCATAGCGATATCGGCACCGGCCCGTTCGGGGTGGTGCTGAACGTGATCTGGTTCATCGTGGGCGGCTGGCATATCGCCTTGTCGCACCTGATCATCGCCGTCACCGAGGCGGTGACCATCATCGGCATCCCCTTCGCCCTGAAGGATCTGCAGCTGGCCCAGCTCGCCCTCGCCCCCGTGGGCCAGACCTGGGAGCACGTGGACTAAAGGGGATTAGCGGTCACCAGCGAGGGGAAAGGCCTGGTCCAGCGGGTCGTTCGCCTCGCCCATGATCTCGTCCCAGGTCCAGCGCCGGGCAGGGTCGATGGCGGCGTCGGGCTCATAGGATTCAAAGTCCAGAGCGGCCATTTCGGCGCCCTTGGCGTGCAAGGGCTCCAGCTCGCCCGCGATCATGCGTCGGATGCTCGGCGTGGCTGCGCGGGCGGCAGAATCCCGAAAATTGACGATTTCCCGCTTCCAGTGACCCACAGGCTCCCGCCGCCGCGTCGCGTGCAGCTTGTAGAGATGTTCGAGGATCAGGCGCACGGCGCTGGTCACGGCGCGATAGTCCGATTTTCCCAAGTCCTCGATCTCCTCGGCCAAGCGGTCGTAGTCGAGAGTCTTGTCGGAACCCGCACGGGCGCGCAGAGCGGCGGCCTGGGCCTGGGTCCACAGGTAGAAGTCGGTGTCGTAGAGCGTGGCGGAAGCGTCGTCGGCCATGGCGGCAGTCTAGCACAGACCGCCGCCATAACGATGCGACAGAGCGGGCCCAGGAAAAGTGGGAACCGGTTTTCCGCCCAATCTTGCTTAAAGATTCGGGGGCCGCTCTAACTAGAAATACTCACCCCGGGTGGACCATGTTCTCCGGGCGCACCAAGGCGTCGAACTCTTCGTTGGTGACATAGCCGCCTCCCACCGCCTCTTCGCGCAGGGTGGTGCCGTTCTTGTGCGCGGTCTTGGCGATCTTGGCGGCGTTGTCGTAGCCGATCTTGGGGGCCAGCGCCGTCACCAGCATGAGGCTGCGCTCCACCCCGTGTTTGATGTTGTCGAGGCGCGGCTCGATGCCCACCACGCAGTTTTCGGTGAAGCTCACCGCGGCGTCGGCCATGAGCCGCACCGATTGCAGGAAGTTGTAGGCCATCACCGGGTTGAACACGTTCAGCTCGAAGTGGCCCTGGCTGCCGGCGAAGGTGAGGGCGGCGTTGTTGCCGAAGATCTGCACGCAGACCTGGGTCAGGGCTTCGCACTGGGTGGGGTTCACCTTGCCTGGCATGATGGAGGAGCCGGGCTCGTTCTCGGGCAGGGCGAGTTCGCCAAGACCGGCGCGGGGACCCGAGCCCAGGAAGCGGATGTCGTTGGCGATCTTGAAGAGGGACGCGGCCGCGGTGTTGATGGCGCCGTGGGTCATGACCATGGCGTCGTGGGCGGCCAGGGCCTCGAACTTGTTGGGGGCCGAGGTGAAGGGCAGGCCGGTGATGGCGGCGATGCGCTCGGCCACCCCCTCCGCGAAGCCCACCGGGGCGTTGAGCCCGGTGCCCACCGCCGTGCCGCCCTGGGCCAGCTGCATCAGCATGGGCAGGGTGGATTCGATGCGGGCGATGCCGTTCTGCACCTGCTGGGTATAGCCGGAGAATTCCTGGCCGAGGGTCAGCGGGGTGGCGTCCTGGGTGTGGGTGCGGCCGATCTTGATGATCGATTTCCAGGCCTCGGCCTTGTCGTTCAAGGCGTTGCGCAGCTGTTGCAGCGCCGGCAGCAGGCGGTGGTGGATCTCTTCGGCGCAGGCCACATGCATGGCCGTGGGATAGGTGTCGTTGGACGACTGGCTCATGTTCACGTGGTCGTTGGGATGGACCGGCTTCTTCGTGCCCATCTCCCCGCCCAGCATCTCGATGGCCCGGTTGGAGATCACCTCATTGGCGTTCATGTTCGACTGGGTGCCCGAACCGGTCTGCCACACCACAAGGGGGAAGTGATCGTCGAGCTTGCCCTCGATGACTTCCTGGGCGGCCTTGACGATGGTCTCGCCGATCTTGGGATCGAGGCGGCCCAGCGCCATGTTGGTCTCGGCGGCGGCGCGCTTGATCACGCCCAGCGCCCGGATCACCGGGGCCGGCTGCTTCTCCCAGCCAATCTTGAAGTTGCCGAGGCTGCGCTGCGCCTGAGCCCCCCAATAGCGGTCGTTCTGGACCTCGATGGGGCCGAAGGTGTCGGTCTCGGTGCGGGTGGCGGGACGGGTAGGAGGGGTCGGCATGGCGAAGACGGGCTCCGGCGCGGGGGATGAGAGTTCGATGGGGCCGGGGTTTAGCACGCGCTTATTGCCGGACAAGCCGAACAAGCGTTGGAAAAAGGTCGCCATGGGTCCGCTCGCATCAGGTCGACGAAGGTCTTTGGCCCATCCCCCTGCGCGAATCCGGCGATTGCGTCCATAGTCGTCGCCTCTCAGGAGGAAACACCCATGATCGTCACCACCGCCAACGACCTCGCCGGCTATCGCGTGGTCAAGCAGCTCGGCCTTGTGCGCGGCATCACCGTACGCTCGCGCAACGCCGTGGCCCAGATCGGCGCCGGCATCCAGTCGCTGTTCGGCGGCAATGTGACCATCTATACGAGCCTCGCCGAGCAGGCGCGGCAGGAGGCTTATGAACTCCTGGTGCAACACGCTCAGCAGACGGGCGCCAACGCCGTCATCGCCATGCGCTACGACGCCAACGAGATCATGGAAGGCATCACCGAAGTGCTGGCCTACGGCACGGCGGTCGTGGTCGAGCCCGTCTGATCAACCATGGCCAAGTGGGACCCGGCGCAGTACGAGCGCTACAAGACCTACCGCGACCGACCGGCGCTGGATCTGCTGGTGCAGATTCCGCAGGATTTGGAGCCGGATGAAATCTGGGACCTCGGCTGCGGCACGGGGGAGCATGCCGCGCTGCTGGCGCGGCGTCATCCGGGCGCCAAGGTCTACGGCCTCGACTCCAGCCCCGACATGCTGGTGGACGCCCGGGCCCGCTCTGCGCCGGTGACCTGGATCGAGGACACTATTGCCAACTTCGCCCCGAGGACCACGCCTGACCTCATCTTCACCAACGCCGCCCTGCAATGGCTGCCGGACCATGACGTACTGTTCCCGCGCCTAGTCTCGACCCTGGCGCCGGGGGGCGTGTTCGCCTGCCAGGTCCCGCAGTCGCACAACACCTTGTGGCACCAGCAGCTGCGCGACACCGCCGCCGAGGCGCCTTGGGCCGATCGCCTGCAAGGCCTCGACACGGTGCAACCGGTGGTGTCGCCTGAGGCCTATTACGACTGGCTTTCGCCCCTGGCCGAAGTCGACATCTGGTCCACCGTCTATCTGCACGTGCTCACGGGCGAGGACCCGGTGGTGGACTGGATGAAGGGCACGGGACTGCGGCCCTATCTCACCGCCCTCGCCGACGACCCCGCCACACGGGACGCCTTCCTCGCCAGCTATAGCGCTAAGGTCGCCCGCGATTTCCCCATGCGGGCGGACGGGTCGACCCTGTTTCCGTTCCCGCGCCTGTTCATCCTCGCCCGGCGGCGCTGATGATCGCATCCTCTCCCGGCATCTCATCGTCGCCCGGCGGCTTGCGCAGTCGTCCCAGCGGCCGGTCCAGCTTGTCAAAAGCCTCCACCGCGGCGCGATAGCCGGCGGTCACGGCCGGATCGAAGGCGCGCCAGTCACGCAGCTCGATGCCCTCGAGTTTGGGTACGATGAGCACGTCGGCGGCCTCATAGGCCATGGCCGTCTCCCGCGCCGTGGGGGCGGTGGCCGAGCGGATCAGGATGGAGACGATGGGCGGACCGCGCCGCCACTCCCCGGTGATCAGCCACTTCAGAAACGACGGCGGTGGCTTGATGTCCTTGGCGCCCAGGCCCTCCACCACCGCTACGTCCACCCCCACCACCGGGCCGCGCTGCCAGGCGCGCATGATGTCAGTGGGGAAGTTGCGCATCACCGCTCCGTCCACCAGCACGTCGTCCCCTTCCACCACCGGCGGCAGGATGCCGGGCAGGGCGCAGGAGGCCTGCAGCGCATGCACGAGGTCGCCGCGGTGGTGCAGCCGGTACTGGGCCGACGACAGGTTCGAGGAGATGCAGAAGAAAGGCAGGACGAGGTCAGCGATCTGAGCCGTGTTGAAGTGATGCTCCAGCCGGTTGCGCACCTGGCGCCCGCGGGTCATGGCGACCATGGGAAAGGCGATGTCGCCTAGGGGGTTGGAGTTGACGAAAGCGTCGCGCACCCGCCAGGCGATCTCCTCGTCGTCCCAGCCCATGGCCACGCCCGCCCCGACGATGGCCCCCATGGAGGCGCCGCCGATGAAGTCGATGGGCCGGCCCGCCTCTCGCATGGCCTTGATGACGCCGATATGGGCGTAAGCGCGCGCGCCCCCGCCGGACAGCACCAGCCCTATGGAGGTGCCGGTGACCACCCGAGCGAGACGGCCGGCGTCGCGGATGTCGCCCGCCTTCACGTGGAAGAGCCGCGAGGCGGGGGCCGCGTCGAGCCAGCGCTCGCAGCCCTTGGGCCGGTCGCGGTTCTTGGGCTGCACCAGGATGAGGTCCATCAATCGGTGCTGCTGGATGGCCTGGGAGGAGAAGGCGGAGGGGTCGAACGGCGGCGGCAGGTCGCTGCGCCCCACCAGGAACAGCCGATCCACCTGGCGCCCGCACACCTTGGCCCACTCGATGTCCTCGCGCTCGGCGGCATAGAGCACGATCTGGTTGGCTTCTTCCAGACGGGAGAACCAACCGGCGTCGTGGTGCGACGCGTCCGCGCCGGCCACAGCGCAGGTGAAGCCGATGGCCCGCACCTCGCCAGCGATCTCTTCCACCAGGTCGCGTACGTCCACCCCGGCGCAGACGCCCACGAAGCCGAACACGGAAGGCTCGGCGGCGGAGGCGCGGTGGGTGCTCTGGCGGGCGCGGCGAATCATTAGCCGGGCGAGCTCGGCCATCACTTCGGGATGACGGTTGGCCTCGGCGAAGAAGGCGGCGCGGGGCAGGGCGAGGATTTCAGAATCGCGCAAGGCCACCGTGGTGGCCGTATGCGAGGTGCCGGCGATGAGCGCCATCTCCCCCGCCGGCTCGCCCGGGCGGATCACGCCGAGGAACTGCGGTTCCTGGTCTTCCTGTTCGCGAAAGGCGCCCAGGCGGCCGGTTTGCAGGAAATAGAGCGTATCCGCCTCGTCCCCGGCGGAGAACAGCCGCCGGCCGCCGGGCAGCGTGAACCACACCACCCCCTTGGCCGCCTTGGGCCCGACGAATAGCCGTTTGAGCGCCGTTTCGACTTCCATATTGATGGACTGTGACACGATTTGCCGATCCTTGTCCAAGCGCCCGCATATGGCCCCAATCCTCGCCTAGCTGACGTGGTTGAGACTGTCGCGATCGAGCGGCATGATGGGGTCGTCGACGCGGCGGGAGGCGAGGACGTGGCGAAGTATTTAGGCGTGGCGCGAATGGCGGCGATGGCCGCCCTGGCAGGTTTGGGGCTTGTGGCGGCGGGCTGCTCGCGCGAGGGCGATGGGGCCGAAACCAGCGGCCAGACCAACACCAGCGCCCAGGCGCCGGCCGCGCCTGCCGCGGACAACACGGTGAAGGCTAACGCCACCGGCGTGAAGCCCAAGGGCCCCTATTCGGACGCCAACCTCACCGCGCCGCCGGACGCCACCAAGGGCGGGGTGTTCGGCCCGGACTACGCTCCGGACAACAGCACGCAAGGCGCCAACCAGACCGCCCCGCAACAGAAACAGTGACAGATTCGCTGCCGTGGGTTGCGTTTGCGCTTTTAATTTGATTATTTGGCGATAATTGCGGCGCGCGATCATCGCGGCGTCATTTTTGCATGCGCCATGCCGACCTTGAGCATGTTTTATGGCATTATGGTCCAGATGTTCTGGGACGATCATGCGCCGCCGCATTTCCACGCCCTTTATGCGGAGCACGAAGCGCTGATCGACATCCGGAGCTCGGAGGTGATCGGTGGCTATCTCCCTAACCGCGCCCTGGCGTTGGTGAAGGAGTGGACCGAAAAACATCGCGACGAACTTTTGGAGGATTGGGACCTATGCGTCCGGAAAGAGTCTCCGAAGAAGATAGCACCCTTGTCCTGACCACCCCGCGCGCGCCGTGGCGGGTGGAGACGGTGCAGGTTCTGCCGGACTTCCGCCTGCGCGTGCGGTTTCAGGACGGAACCGAAGGCCTGGTGGATCTCAGCGCCCGGGTGCGCTCGGCGGCGGCGGGGGTGTTCGCGTCCCTGGCCGATCCGGACCTGTTCGCCAAGGCCCACGTGCACCTGGGAGCGGTGACCTGGCCCGGGGAGCTTGATCTCGCCCCCGACGCCATGCACGCGGCCATCCGCCGAACCGGCGTCTGGGTGTTGACGTGACCAAGAGCTAGCCAGGGTAGGCGGAAGCTCCCTATAAGCGCTCCATGCGCAAGATCATTTCGCAAATCCGCCCGGACGCGGAAACTTTTCAAGCCAATGCGCGGTTGAACCGCGAACTGGTGCAGAGCCTGCAGGGGCATGTGAGCGCCGCGGCGCTGGGCGGGCCGGAGGAGTCGCGCCGCCGCCACGAGGCCCGGGGCAAGCTGTTGCCGCGCCAACGGGTGGAGCGCCTGCTCGATCCCGGCTCGCCGTTCCTGGAAGTTGGAGCCCTGGCGGCGCATGGCCTCTATGACGGCGAGGCGCCGGGCGCCGGCGTCATCACCGGGGTCGGCCGGGTCTCCGGGCGCGAGGTGATGATCGTGGCCAACGACGCCACGGTGAAGGGCGGGGCCTATTTCCCGCTCACCGTGAAGAAGCACCTGCGGGCGCAGGAGATCGCCGAGCAGAACCGGCTGCCCTGCGTCTATCTGGTGGATTCCGGCGGGGCCAACCTGCCGCACCAGGCCGAGGTGTTTCCTGACCGCGAACACTTTGGCCGCATCTTCTTCAATCAGGCCAATATGAGCGCCAAGGGCATCGCCCAGATCGCCTGCGTCATGGGCAGCTGCACCGCGGGCGGGGCCTATGTGCCGGCCATGTCCGACGAGACGGTGATCGTGCGCGGGGCGGGGGCGGAAAGCCAGGGCACAATTTTCCTCGGCGGTCCGCCGCTGGTGAAGGCCGCCACCGGCGAGGTGATTTCGGCCACGGACCTCGGCGGCGCCGACACCCACGGCCGCCGCTCCGGCGTGGTGGACCATGTAGCCAATAATGACGAGCACGCCTTGGAGATCGTCCGCTCCATCATCGCTAGACTCGGCCCCCACGAGCGCGCCTTGCTCCCCACCCGCGACGCCCGCCCGCCGGCCTATGATCCGGCCGAGCTCTATGGCGTCATTCCGCAGGACGTGCGTGCGCCCTACGACGTGCGCGAGGTGATCGCCCGCACCGTGGACGGCTCGGAGTTCGACGAGTTCAAGGCTCTCTACGGCACGACCCTCGTCACGGGCTTCGCCCACATCTGGGGCATGCCGGTGGCCATTCTCGCCAACAACGGCGTGCTCTTCTCCGAGAGCGCGTTGAAGGCTGCGCACTTCATCGAGCTCGCCTGCCAGCGCAAGATTTCGCTGGTGTTCTTGCAGAACATTTCGGGCTTCATGGTGGGCGGCAAGTACGAGGCCGGCGGCATCGCCAAGGACGGCGCGAAGATGGTCACGGCGGTGGCCACGGCCAATGTGCCCAAGCTCACCGTGCTTATCGGCGGCTCGTTCGGGGCCGGCAATTACGGCATGTGCGGCCGCGCCTATAGCCCGCGCTTCCTGTGGACCTGGCCTAACTCCCGCATCAGCGTCATGGGCGGCGAGCAGGCGGCCAGCGTGCTCGCCACCGTGCGTCGCGATGGTGTCGAAGCCAAGGGCGGGGCCTGGTCGGCGGACGAGGAGGAGGCCTTCAAGGCCCCGGTGCGTGCGCGCTACGAGGCCGAGGGTGATCCGTACTTCGCCACCGCCCGGCTGTGGGACGACGGCATCATCGACCCGGCCCAGACCCGCGACGTGCTGGGCCTCTCCTTGGCCGCCAGCCTCAACGCCCCCATCCCCGACGCCCGCTTCGGCGTGTTCCGGATGTAGAATTCGCCAAGCCGTCTCGAGGAAAAGTGGGAACCGGTTTTCCGCCCGCGAAACGGTTTAGCGATCAAGGCGCGACGAAGAAGCCGATCAGCATTTCCGGCGGCAGGGCGTGGCCTCGGTCCAGCACCTCGATCTCGGCCTGGCCGTGACCGTGCGGGAGGCGCACCAGAAAGACGTAAGGTCCCGAGGTGAAGCGATATTCGATCCCGGTGGGGGTGGAGAGCTTCTGCCCGCCGGCCATGGTGACGCCCTGACCGTTCGGGTAGTTGAAGCTCTGATAGGTCAGGCGGCCGGGGGACTTCTCGGCCACCAGCACCGCCCGGCGCGTGCCAAAGCCATAGAAGCGCACGCCGTCGATGATGCGGCAGTCCTGCCTGTGGGTCTGCGGAATGGCCACGCTCTCGAGGAGGGGCGTGGAGTAGGGATTCACCTGGATGATTTCGCCGGCCGGCCTGCCGTGGACGGTGAGGGGATAGTGGATGTGGCCCATCGCCCCGTCCGACTGGGTGTCGTAGATGCGGTGCGCCACCAGATGCGGCGAGCCCTTCAGATAGGTCAGCACCTCCACCTGCGGGCCGTGGAAGGCCACCGCGTAGATTTCCCGCGCATCGGTCTCGCATAGGAAGTCGACCTTTCGCACCCCGGCCGGCGTGGTGACATAGGCTGCCGCCGCCCGCGCCTCCGCCGCGCCGAAGGCTGCGAGCGCTATGAGCGCCAGGACGGACTTGCCGAAGCTGGATTTGATCATCTGCTGGAACATCGCCTGGCCCCCCATTGCGTCCCCACTGAGATAGTACTCTCCGTAGAAAGCTTAACCCGGAGTCGTGACAACGCAAGCGGCCGTTAATCCGCTCGACGCGGCCATCCGCCGGAGTCACATAGAGCCCCGAACCCCCTGTGCGAGGAGTCGCCCCCATGTCCGAGCCCATCGCCTCCAAATTCGCCGACCAGGCGGACGAGAGCAGCGACAATTCCGTGCTGCTGGAAGCGACGCAGGAGGGCGTGGCGGTGGTGCTGCTGAACCGCCCGGCGCGCAAGAACGCCTTCGACGCCCGCACCATCGCGGCCCTGCGCGAGGCCTTCGACACCCTGGCCGGGGCGGAGGGCGTGCGGGTGGTGTTCCTGCGCGGGGCCGAGGGCTGCTTCTCCGCCGGCGCCGATCTCGACTGGATGCGCGAGGCGGGGGCGAAGAGCGAGGAGCTCAATCGCCAGGACGCGTTGGAGCTGGCCGAAATGCTGAAGGCTCTGCACGACCTGCCCATGCTCACCGTGGCCCTGGTGGAGGGCGTGGCCTATGGCGGCGGGGCTGGGCTGGTGGCCGCCTGCGACATGTCCGCAGCGACCAAGGACGCGCGCTTCGCCTTTTCCGAGGCCAAGATCGGCCTGACCCCCGCGACCATCGCGCCCTATGTGGTGGCGGCCATCGGGCCCCGGAACGCGCGGCGTCTGTTCTGCCAGGCGCCCTGGTTCGACGCCGCCGAGGCCCATCGCATCGGCCTCATCGATCACGTGGTGGAGGATGGCGCGGCCCTCGACGCCCTGCAGGAGAAGATCGCCGCCGACATCTTCGCTGTGGCGCCCGAGGCCATGGCCGAATGCAAGGCCCTCATCGCCGCCGTGGACGGCAAGCCTATCGACCGCACCCTGATGGAGGACACGGCCCGCCGCATCGCCGCCCGCCGAGCTTCGCCGGAAGGCAAGGAGGGCCTCGCCGCCTTCCTCGCCAAGCGCAAGCCGAACTGGATGGGCTGATCCCGCGTCTCATGTAAAAAGGACGCTCATGATCAAACGACTCCTCATCGCCAATCGCGGCGAAATCGCCCGCCGGGTCATGCGCACGGCGCGCCGGATGGGTATCGAGACCGTGGCGGTCTATTCCGACGCCGACGCCCACGCCCTGCATGTGCGCGAGGCGGATCAGGCCGTGCGCCTCGGTCCCGCCCCGGCGCGCGAGAGCTATCTCGACATGGAGAAGGTGCTGGAGGCCGCCAAGGCTGCGGGCGCCGACGCCATCCATCCAGGCTACGGCTTCCTCTCCGAGAACGCGGCCTTCGCTGACAAGGTCATCGCCGCGGGGCTCGTCTGGGTCGGGCCGCCCGCGGAGGCCATCCGCGCCATGGGGCTGAAGGATGCGGCCAAGCGGCTGATGGCCGAGGCCGGCGTCGCGGTCACCCCAGGCTATCAGGGCGAGGACCAGGACGAGGCGCGTCTGCTGGATGAGGCGAGGCGCATCGGCTTCCCGGTGTTGATCAAGGCGGTGGCCGGGGGCGGCGGTAAGGGCATGAAGCGCGTGGACGCCGAGGCTGAGTTCCTGCCCGCCCTGCAGTCGGCCAAGCGCGAGGCGGGGGCCAGCTTCGGCGATGATCGGGTGCTGATCGAGACCTATATCACCCGCCCGCGCCACATCGAGGTGCAGGTGTTCGCCGACGTCTGGGGCAACGCCGTGCATCTGTTCGAGCGCGACTGCTCGCTACAACGCCGGCACCAGAAGGTGATCGAGGAGGCGCCGGCCCCCGGCATGAACGAGGCGGTGCGCGCGGCGGTGACCTCGGCGGCGGTGAAGGCCGCCCGAGCGGTGGGCTATGTAGGCGCTGGCACCGTGGAGTTCATCGCTGACGCGAGCGCGGGCCTTAGCGCCGACCGCATCTACTTCATGGAGATGAACACCCGCCTGCAGGTGGAGCATCCGGTCACGGAAGCCATCACCGGGCTGGATCTGGTGGAGTGGCAACTGCGCGTGGCGGCGGGCGAGCCCCTGCCCACCGCTCAGGCCGGCCTTTCCATCAAGGGCCACGCCATGGAGGCGCGGCTCTACGCCGAGAACCCGGCCAGCGGCTTTTTGCCCTCCATCGGCCCCCTGGAGCACTTCGTCCTGCCCGAGCCGGACGAGGCTATCCGCGTGGACACGGGCGTGGAGGAAGGCGACGAGGTCAGTCCCTTCTACGATCCCATGATCGCCAAGCTCATCGCCTATGGCGAGACGCGGGAGGCGGCGGCCCACGCCCTCGCCCGCGCCTGCGCGGAAGTGGAAGTCTGGCCGGTGAAAACCAACGCGGCCTTCCTCGCGCGCTGCCTCGCGCAGCCGGATTTCCTGGCCGGCGAGGTCGACACCGCCTTCATCGGCCAGCGCTTGGAATCGCTTGTTCCGTCTACGGATGATATCCCCGAGGTGGTGATCGCCGCCGCCGGCGCAGCCTCGCGCCACCTGGCCGCCGAGCACGAAACCCAGCCCGGCTCGCCCTGGTCGTCCCTGGAGGGCGCGGTGGGTTTTCGCCTCAACGCCGCCCGCGCCGCTACGGTGCAGTTGGTGAGCGGGAGCCGGCGTCTCGCCGCGCCGCTGGACGCCCTCGACATCGACGACTTCGACGGCGAGGTCATGGCGGGCGCGGGCGAGGTGCTGGTGTTCCATCGGGGCGAGGCCTACCCCTTCACCCTCGCCGGTGATCACGCGGCCACAAGCGAGGCCGGGGGCGGCGATGGCCAGCTGCGCTCGCCCATGCCCGGCCGCATCGTGCAAACCGCCGCAGCGGCCGGCGACAAGGTCAGGAAGGGCCAGGCCATCGTGGTGGTGGAGGCCATGAAGATGGAGCACACCCTCGCCGCGCCCTTCGATGGCGTGGTGGCGACCCTCGACGTCATTCCCGGCGATCAGGTCACGGAGGGCCAGGTGCTGGCCGTGCTGGAGCCGGCGGACGCCTGATCTCGGTATGGCTTTGCATCTGATCAAGCTGTGCGTCGGGATCGACGCCGTGGAGGAGTTGGAAGCCTATTGGCGCGGCGAGACCAAGCGCGTCATGCATACCCGCCAGACCCCCAAGCGGGCCGAGGAATTGCTGGACGGCGGCTCGCTCTACTGGGTGATCAAGGGGGTGATCCAGTGCCGCCAGACCATCGCCGCCGTGGAGACGGTGGGGGAGGGTCAGCACGCCCGCTGCGAGGTGCTGTTGAACTTGCCGGTGGTGCGGACCGCACCGGCCCCTCGAAGGCCGTTCCAGGGCTGGCGCTATCTGAAGCCCGAGGAGGCCCCGCCCGACCTCGCCGAGCTCTCCGCCGGGGCCGACATGCCCAGCGACCTCGCCGCCCGCTTACGCGAACTGGGGGCCTGGTGAGGGGGCGGGATTAGGGCCTGTGCGCATCCATGATAAGCTGGCGCAACTTGGTTTGGATGAGGTTCGCTCCATGCGACGCGTCGGAGCCTTTGAGCCTCGGATCGATCGGAACACGGTCGAGGCTGCGCTCGCCCGTATTCGGGCGCGGGCGCAGGCGCTCGCAGCCGGCCGCGTCCCCTGGGAAACCTTGAAAGCGGACAGGGACTTCGGGCGGCCGTAAGCCCAGACTGAAAAGCCCTTGAGCGATGTGCGCGCCGAGGTGAGCGGTCTATTCTCTGCCCTCTCCCCCTTGAAGGGGGAGAGGTCGGGAGAGGGGGTGGTCCAGCGGGACGCGATGCTCGCCGCGCTCGTCCCCCCCATCCCCGACCCTTCCCCCTCCAGGGGGGGAAGGGAGAAGAATCGCACACTGCCCGGAAGGCAAGGGCGGCGTTTTGGGACATAAATTGCGAGCACATCCTAGCCGATATGGATTTCCTGTGCTCCGGCGTCCGCCAAGGCAAACAGTAAATCTTCTAGAGCCCGTTCAGGTGCCGATCCCAAGTCGATCTTGAAGCCAATGGCCCCACCAAAATCCTCTGGATCCGAGACAAAATGCACAACGCCACGCAGGCCATCTGAATCGAGGAGGTTCTGATCTTCGGGGTCGAACCATCGCATGAACCATTTAGCCACGACCGAAGAGGACTGCTGGAGTGACAGTCCAACGACCCGCAAGTTCACCCAGTCCCACGTGAATGGAGCCAGGGATATTTTCGTATTGGCGATGCTGAACGATAGACGCGCGAAATTTAGACGCGCTTTCGAGTCTACAGTAATGGACCGGCCGCCTTCAGCGCCTTGAGTAAGAATGAGATCGGCCCGGCATGGGAGCGACAGGGCGCCTTCGACAGCGAGTTCGCCATCACTCCGACGGTAGGTGGGCTCACTTTGCGCGCCATCCGATTGGGCGACAGCCTCCGCAAGGGTCGCGACATATTGCCCGCGGATGGAAGCGAGAAGTTCGCTGAAGGTCATCGGATTGCTTCCTGCTGAGCCTGCGCGACGAGGTAAGCGGTCTACTTTTCCGCTACCCCACCGCCATGTTGTCGATGAGGCGGGTGCGGCCGATGGAAGCGGCGGCGAGGATGCGGGCGGGGCTGCGCACCGCGCCTGGCGGCAGTTCGGCGAGGGAGCTCGCGTCGCGCACGGCCACATAGTCCACCCGCTGGAAGCCGGCGGCTTCGAGGCCCTTCTTGCACTCGGCCTCGATGCGGGCCCAGTCAGCCCCGCCGCTGAGGGCCTTCACCCCTTCGGCGAGGATCTGGTTCATGCGTCCGGCCACCACCCGCTCATCCGCAGAGAGGTAGGCGTTGCGCGAGGACATGGCGAGGCCGTCGGCTTCGCGTAAGGTCGGGGCGCCGAGGATATCCACGCCGAGGTCAAGGTCCCGCGCCATGCGCTTGACCACCATGAGCTGCTGGTAGTCCTTCTCACCGAAGATGGCCACGTCGGGCCGCACCTGACCCAGAAGCTTGGCCACCACCGTGGCGACGCCGGCGAAATGAATTGGCCGCGTGGCGCCTTCCAGGGTGAGGGCGGGACCCTCCAGGCTCACCGTGGTGGCGAAGCCCGCCGGATACATCTCCTCGGGGCTCGGGCAATACATGACGTCGCACTGAGCGTGGGCCAGGAGCTCGGCGTCGCGCATCTCGTCGCGCGGATAGGCGTCGAAGTCCTCCGCCGGGGCGAACTGGCGCGGATTGACGAACACGCTGGCCACCACCCGGTCGGCCTGGGCCCGGCCCATACGCACGAGGGAGAGGTGCCCGTCGTGCAGGGCGCCCATGGTGGGCACGAGGGCCACGCTCTGGCCGCGCTCGCGCCAGGCGGCCACGTGGGCGCGGACGGAAGCGACGGTGCGCAACAGGGGCAGGGACGTAGCGTCGACCAAGGGTGGCGTCCTTTTCGGCAAAACTCGCCGCCTTATGGCGGCAAACCGCGCATCGCGTCCAGCCGATTGCCACGCCACAGATTTCGTCGCCAATTCCAGCGAGGTGTAGCAATATTAACAATTAGGGAGATTCTCCGTGCCGAATCACTCGGCCGGGGGGTATCGCCTGCACCCGTTTGCGTAGGAGGCGGCCGCCGTGACCCCCAATCCAGCCACCAAGGTGATTGTCGTCGGCAATGAGAAGGGCGGCGCGGGCAAATCGACGGTGGTGATCCACCTGGCCACCGCCCTCCTGCACATGGGGTCGAAGGTGGCGGTGCTCGACCTTGATCTGCGCCAGCAGTCGGTGGCCCACTTCTTCCACAACCGTCGCACCTGGGCGAGCGCAGCCGAGGTCGTGCTGCCCATGCCCCTGGACTACCGCCTGGGCGACGATCCGGTGCAGGTGGCCAAGGCCGACGCCGAGGAGGCCCTGGCCCGCTTCGAGACCGCCTTCAACGAGGCTGTGGGCGAGGCGGACTACATCATCATCGACACGCCGGGCGCCGACACGGCGCTGTCGCGCGCCGCCCACGCCAAGGCGGACCTGATCATCACCCCCATGAACGACAGCTTCGTCGACTTTGACATGCTGGGCCAGGTGGACCCGGTGACCCTCGATCTCATCAAGCCGAGCCTCTACGCCGAGGCGGTGTGGGAGGCGCGCAAGCGCAAGATGATGTTCGAGCGCAAGTCCGTGGACTGGCTCGTCTTGCGCAATCGTCTCGCCTCCACCGAAGCGCGTAACAGGAAGCGCCTGGAAGAACGGGTGGACGCCCTCGCCAAGCGCGTGGGCTTCCGCGTGGGGCCGGGCATGCGCGACCGGGTGATCTATCGCGAGCTGTTCCCCTTCGGTGTGACGGTGATCGACCTCTCCACCACGGTGCGCCCGGTGCCGGTGGCGCTCAGCCATGTGGCTGCGCGCCAGGAACTGCGCGCCCTGATGCAGGCGGTGGGACTGGCGGGCGGTGAGAAGTCGGCCAAGCGGGCGGTCGAGGCGGTCCCGAACGTAGAGCCCCTAAAAGTCGCGTCGGCGGCCGAGGTGGCCTGATGCTTCTGTTCGTCCTGGCCCTCTTGGCGCTGGGGATCGTGTCGGGCGGGGTTCTGGTCGCCTACGGGAAGAAAATCCTGAAAAATAAGGCCTGGCGGCCGGGCGCCGCGGGCCTCAGCCTCATTTCGCTGCTGGCGGGGGTGCTGATGCTGGCGCGGGCGGCGTTCGGCGAGGCGGCGCTGTTCCTCGCCCTGGCGGCTGGTTTCGGCGCGGCGGCGCGCACAAAGCGCGGCAAGGTGGCGCCAGCCAAGGCCGAGCCCACAACGCCCCAGGTCCCGGCGGTGATGGATCGGGCCCAGGCGGCCGCCATCCTCGGCGTGACCAAGGACGCCGACGCTGAGATGGTGCAGGCGGCCTATCTGCGGCTCATGCGCCTCGCCCATCCCGATGTGGGCGGCACGTCCGGCTTGGCGGCCCAGCTCAACGCGGCGCGGGAAACGCTGCTCGGTTAGGCGGATTTAGGTTTGGCGAGGCCGCCGATCCAAACATAGAGACCGGCTGTGACCACGGCGAAGGCGCCCGCCGCCAGGGTCATGCCCTGATCGCCGAAAGCATCGCCCACCAGACCCATGGGGAAGTCACTGTCCTTCACCTGAATGAGGCCGGTCTTGGCGGCGGCGATCACCGCGGCGAGGCCGACGCTGAACAGGCTCTCGCCGACGATGAGCCCCGAGGCCATGATCACGCCGAGGCGCTGGGCTTGCTCGCCCCAGGCCTTCTTCTTCACCCCCTGCTCATAGAGGTGGCCGAGGATCGCGCCGAGCACGATGGGCGAGATGGTGCCCGGCGGCAGATAGATGCCAAGCGCCACGGCGAGCGGCGGGATGCGCATCCAGCCGAGCTTGCCCAAGAGTTCGTCGAAGGCGATGAGCGCGACGCCGAGGACAAGGCCCATGCCCAGGGTGTCCCACTGCACCTGGCCGGTGATGAAGTTCTTGGCCAGGGTCGAGATCAGTACCGCTTGCGGCGCGTTCAGCGGGTGTGGCCCAGCCCCCGGCGCGCCGGTGAAGCCATAGGCCTGATTGAGGATGCTGAGGATGGGCGGGATCACCAGCGAGCCCGCCAGCACGCCCACCACGAGGGCCGCCTGCTGCGCCCAGGGGGTGGCCTCCACCAGCTGGCCGGTCTTCAGGTCCTGCAGATTGTCGTTGGAGATGGTGGCCACCGAGAACACCACCGCGGTGAGGAAGATGGCGAAGGCGATCAGGGTCTGACTGCCCGCCTCGCCCACCAAGGGCTTCACCCAGAGGGCCAGGATGGAGGCGGCGGCCACCACGGCGAGGATGCCGAGGCCCGACACCGGGCTGTTGGAGGCGCCGATGAGTCCGGCCATGTAGCCGCACACCGCCGCCACGATGAAGCCCACCACCACCACATAGACGATGGCGCCAAGGATCAGGGGGCCGGTGAAGCCTTCCAGCGCCCCGCCCTGGAGGAAGGTGATAACGAGCCAGGCCAGGGGCAGCATGGTGAGGGCGCTGATCAGGCCCACCCAGCCGATGGGAATGTCGCGCTCGGTGATGGGCAAGGTCTCGCCGGCGGCGCGGCTCTTCTGGGCGGCGAAGGCGGAGGCTAGACCTCGGGACAAGGGGCCGATGAGACGGAACAGGGCCCAGAGCGCTGCGGCGGCGATGGCGCCGGCGCCGACGAAGCGGACCTTGGCCTTCCACACCTTGAGGGCGAAGTCAGCCGCCGCGCCTGGATGCGGGTCGAGATGGGTGAAATAGGGCGTCGCCACGCCCCAGGCGATGAACAGGCCCACCGCCATGGCGAGACCCACCGACAGGCCCACCAGGTGACCGGCGGCGAGCAGGGCGAGCTGGAAGTTGAAACCCATGCCGGTGGCCGCGCCGCCGGGGGCGAGGCGGAAGAATTTGATGGCCTCGATGGTGAAGACTCTCGTGGCGCCCACGGCGGCGAAGCCCGCCGAGACGAGGGTGCTGCCCACCAGGGCGAGGATGCCCGCCTTGCTTTCCGCCAAGGCCTCGGGATGGTCGGAGCGCGAGCCCGCTCCCACCTTCAGCACCTCAGCGGCGGCGACGCCTTCCGGGTAGGGCAGGTCGGACTGGGTCACGAGGGCCCGGCGCAGGGGGATGGAGTACATGACCCCCAAGATCCCGC
This sequence comes from Pseudomonadota bacterium, assembly GCA_040757715.1. GTDB lineage: Bacteria > Pseudomonadota > Alphaproteobacteria > Caulobacterales > Caulobacteraceae > CAIMFV01. The sequence goes on from JBFLWS010000001.1 coordinate 23,116, forward strand.
CCACGGCGCAGACGGCGAAGCTCTGCCAGAAGGGAAAGCCGGTCCACCAGGCGATCATCACAAGGCCCGGCAGCACGAACACCACTGAGGCGAGGGTGCCGGCGGCCGAGGCCACCGTCTGCACCACATTGTTCTCCCAGATGGTGGAGTTCTTGAACCAGCGCAGGGCGGCCATGGAGATCACCGCCGCTGGGATCGAGGTGGCGAAGGTGAGGCCCACCTGCAGGCCCAGATAGACGTTGGCGGCGGTGAAGAGGACGGTGATGGCCGCGCCGAGAATGAGGCCGCGGACGGTAAATTCGATCCGCCGCGCGGAGGGGGCTTGCTCAGTCATGCGTCCCGTAAACTCAAATGTCGCCGCTGCGCGGCCATGGGCGGGGCGAACTTAACGACAGATTGACCAAGCCGTCCATTGATCTGGCGTGGATGGGGATAAAGTTTGCCAGCAATCACCGTTCAGGCGAGACTCATGGCGGTATTTGCGGTGCGCGACAGGAGATTTTCTTGCTGCACCGCAATAGAAACGATCAGAATCGTTCCGTCTTCACCCCGAGCCGCGCCAGCTGCACCTGCACGCTGTCCGGGCCGGCGAGGTGCGCCGCCCCCACCACCACCAGCACCACGCCCGGGGACTGCATGCGGGCGCGGATCTGGCGGGCGAAATCCTCATTCCGCTTCACCACCAGCACGTCATAGACCGTCTTCGGCATGTCGTCGTTGAGGGCCTTGGCGATGGCGGCGGTGTCGCCGATCTCCCAGGCGTGCTCCACCTCGGTCATGATCTTCAGCCCCTCGGCGCTGTCGTCGAGGCTTTCATTGAAGAAGTCGAGCTCGTCCTTGGGATTGAGGTCGGCAAAGTAGTGAAATTGCTGCTGCAAGGTCTCAAAGCCCTTTACAGGCTCGCCGCGCTTCACGGCGTCCGCCTTCAGGGTCACGTCCACGCCGGCGTTGGGATTGAAACCGGCCTTCTGCAGCGGCAGGAGCTCCACCGTGAGCCCCGCGAGCCAGGGGCGCATGGGATCAAGCGCATTGGCTGGGGCGCCCATGCCTTGCAATAGCGCGGCGAGCTTGGCGCGGTGCACGTCGTCCAGTTTGTTGGACAGCGGATGCTGCGGGTCGAGGCCGAGCTGCGCGATCAAGGGGCGCGCGGTGGCGGCGTCATCGAGATTGGCCACCTCCAGCCACAGCTCCTGGCTGGCGGCGAGAGCGGTCTCAAGCTTCGCGGATCGCCACTGGGCGTCGGCCTTGAGCAGGTGCACGCTGCCGAACAGATAGACCGTGGAGGCCGGGGACTTGGCCACCCAGATGGCCGGCTCGGCGGCGGCTGGCAGCGCCAGGGCGAGAGCCGCCAGACTCGTCGCCAATAGCTGCACGAGGCGCGACGAGAGGGCGCTAAGGGCGGCGAATTTCAAAGCGAGGCTCCTGGCGGCGGCGAGCCGGCGCGATGATGGACCGATTTGCGATGCTGGACCTTCTTCAGCAAAGAAGGCAAGAGCGCGGCATGACGGCGAGCTTGCAGATCGGCGAGGTGCGCATCCCTGGGCGGGTGCTGATCGCCCCCATGACCGGGGTGTCCGACCTGCCGTTCCGGGAGACGGCGTCCGGTCTTGGCGCGGCCTATGTGGCCACCGAGATGGTGGCCTGCGCCGAGCTGGCCCGCAGGCGGCCCGACGTGGTGCGCCGGGCGGCAGTGGGCGAGGGCCTGCCGCTCACCGTCATTCAGCTGGTGGGCCGCAGCGCCGAGTGGATCGCCGCGGGGGCCAGGATGGCCGAGCGCGCGGGGGCCGATGTCATCGATCTCAACATGGGCTGTCCGGCCAAGGAGGTGACGGGCGCCCTGTCCGGCTCGGCCCTCATGCGCGACCTCGACCATGCTGAGAGCCTGATCCGCGCGGCGGTGGAGGCGACCTCGCGCCCGGTGACCCTGAAGATGCGTCTGGGCTGGGATGAAGCGAGCAAGAACGCGCCGGAGCTGGCCGCGCGGGCCGAGGCGGCCGGCGTGCGGGCGGTGACCGTGCATGGCCGCACCCGTCAGCAATTCTACACCGGCGAAGCGGACTGGCGCGCCGTGGCGCAGGTGAAGCAGGCGACGCGGCTGCCGGTGATCGTCAATGGCGATGTCACTGACGCGGTCTCAGCTCGCGCCGCCCTTTCAGCCTCCGGCGCTGACGCGGTGATGATCGGCCGCGGGGTCTATGGCCGGCCGTGGCTGGCGGCGGCCATCGAGCGGGCGCTGCACACGGGAGAGGCCTTCAACGAACCCGATCCGGAGGCGCGCCTGGCCATCGTGCTTGACCATATGCAGCGGGCGCTCGGCTTCTACGGCGAGCGGCTCGGCCTTCGCATGTTCAAGAAGCACCTCGGCTGGTACGTGGAGGCCGCCCCCTGGCCGGACTCCCGAGACGCACGCCGTCAGGCCAAGGCTCGGCTCTGTCGACTGGACAGCGCCGCCGAGGTGGAGCGCGAGCTCAGCGCGCTCTGGTTCAGCGATCCGAAGAGAGCGGCAGCCTAAGCCCCGCCTACGTCTTCTCCCGCATTGCGCGACAGATGCAGGTAGGGAATGACGGCCAGCAGCGCCGCCGCCCCCACCATCATGAACGGCATGGTGAAGCGGTCGGGCGTCAGCGCTCCCTCGCCGCCGCGAGCAATGTGCAGCAGGAGGGCGCCGAAGCTCACCCCAAAGCCGATGCTGAGCTGCTGACAGACCATGGCGAGCGCCGAGGCCTTGCCCACTTCGGAGCCCTTAAGCCCCGCAAAGGCGATGACGTTCACCGCGGTGAACTGGGTGGAGCGGACGAAGCCGCCCACCAACAGAAGCGCGAAGATGGCCGCCGGCGCCGCCCCGACCTTGAACACCGCCATGCTCGCCGTGGTGAGCGCCGTGCCGGCCGCCGTGGCGATGAGGAGGCGGCGAAAGCCGAAACTGCGCACGAGGAACGAGGAGAAGGGCTTGGCGCCCATGGCCCCCGCCGCCTGAGCGATGGTGACGAAGCCGGCCTGCACCGGGGTCCAGCCCAGCCCCACCTGAAGCAGGAGCGGCGTCAGAAACGGCATGGCGCCGAGGCCGAGCCGCACCAACGATCCGCCGACGACGCTGGCGCGGAAAGTGGCGCTCGCGAACAGACGCACGTCCAGCAGCGGATGCTCCACGGCGAGGCAATGGCGCACGAAGACATAGAGGCTCGCGCCCCCGACCAAGGCCAGCAGCGCCTGGCCCCACAAAGGTACGAGCCCGAGCCCCACCGACTCTGACAGCATCATCAACGCCGCCACGGCGGTGAGCGACAGGAGAAATCCTGCCAGATCGAACGGGCGCGGCGGCAGCTTCTCCAGCTTGGGTGCGGCCAGGGACACTGCGATCATGCCCGCGATCCCCACCGGCAGATTGACGAGGAAAATCCAAGGCCAGTCGGCCACGGCCAGGATGAAGCCGGAAAGGGGCGGGCCGATCAGTGGCCCTACCAGAGCCGGCATGGCGAAGGAGGCCATGGCCTGCACCAAGCGCTCCTTCGGTGTGGAGCCGACGATGATCAGCCGCCCCACTGGGGTCATCATGGCCCCGCCTGCGCCTTGCAGCAGCCGCGCCGCCACCAGCTGGCCCAGCGAATGCGACAGGCCGCACAGGCACGATCCCGCCAGAAACACCGCCATGGCCGACAGGAACACCTTCTTGGCGCCGAAGCGGTCGGCCACCCAGCCCGAGGCCGGGGCCAGCATGGCCAGGGCCAGGATGTAGGAGGTGAGGGCGAGCTTCAGATGCACCGGGTCGGAGTGGAAGGCCCGGGCGAGGGTGGGCAGCGCCGTTGACAACGAGGTGGAGTCGATGAACTCCATGAAGAGGGCGCTAGCCACCGCCACGGGCGCAAAACGCGTAGCGAGCGAGCGCGGCTCCTCCGCGCCGGCTTGCGGATCAGGTTTCGGGGCGAGGGCGGGGACGATGGGCAAGGCGGGCTGCGCTGGATGGAGACTTGCGCCTATCTAGGCGCTGTTCCGCTGCGTCCCAACCTTTCGCCGGGCTGCGAATGAAAATCGCGAGATCACCCTGCAATATGCGATCAATTCGCCACGTCCGAACAAGAACGTCGAAAACTTGTTCGGCGAAAGCTTGCGGCTGTCTTGCAAACCCGGCAATCGATCCCACCTGCCGAGAAGCGAATCGGGGTCGCGAGGGGACATGACGCACAGGGCGAAGATTTGCGCCGCGCTCGTGAGTGCGTTGGGCCTTTGCGCCTGCGCTTCCGGCGCGAAGCTGCGCGCCCCCGAGGTGGCGTTGCCGCTCGCTTTTGAGGCGAAACAGGCCGCCGCGCCTGCGCAGAACCTAGACCGCTGGTGGGATGCGTTCGGCGACGCCCAGCTCACCGCTTTAGTGGACGAGGCCCTCGATCACGCCCCCGACGCTCGTGCAGCGCTGGCCCGGCTTGCCGAGGCCCGCGCCGTGCGCTTCGAGGCCACCGCCGGCTATAATCCGCAAGGCGCCCTCACCGGTTCGGCGGTGGACCAGCACAACAACGCCACCATCAGCGGGATCAACTTGACAGGCGCAGGTGGCTCCTCCTTGGCCAGCCTGTTCCTGCCGCAGTCGGAAACCAAGACCTACGCCGGCGCCTTCAATGTCAGCTGGGAGCTCGACCTGTTCGGTCGTCGCCGCAACGCCAGCAAGGGCGCGGACGCGGACCTGGCGGCGGCGCGGTTCGATTATGAGGCTTCGCGCCTCGCCCTTGCGGCCAATGTGGCCACCACCCTGTTCCAGGCCCGCGGCCTCGCCGTGCAGCTTGAGGACGCCCGGGAGACGGAGCGCATCGCCCGCGAACTCGCCGTCATCGCCGACAAGAAGGCCGAGCGGGGCCTCGGCTCCGCCGCCGACGCGGCGCGCACGGAGGCGGACGCCGCCAACGCCGGGGCCGAGACCGCGCGCCTGGAGGCCGCCTCGCAAGCCGCGCGACGCACGCTACTAACTCTGCTTGGTCGGGGCGCCGCGCCCGTGTCGAGTCTGCCCATCGAGGCCAAGACGGCCGCGCCGCCGCCCCCGCCTGCCACCGCGCCCTCTGACCTGTTGCAACGGCGACCCGACGTGCGCGAGGCGGAGTTCCGCCTGCGCTCGGCATCGCGCGCCTTGCAGGGGGCGAAGCTCGCGCTTTTCCCCACCTTCACCCTTCTGCCCACCGGGTCCATCTCACGGGTCGAGTCGGCCTATGTGCAGGAGAGCCGCATCTGGACTATCGGCGCGGGCGCGAGCCTGCCCGTGCTCGACCGGCCGCGCCTGCTCGCCGTGGTGCGGCAGCAGCGGGCGCATGGCGAGCAGATGGTCATCGCCTATGAACAGGCGGTGCAGAACGCCTTCCGCGACGCCGAGAACGGGCTTGTCACAGCCGAGGCCGATCAGCGTCGGGTCGCGCTTCTGACCAAGGCTGAGGCCAAGGCCCGCTACGCCTATGACGCCTCGCGCAAGGGCTACGACGTGGGCCTCGTCGACATGACTACGCTCCTGGACGTGGAGCGCAGCTGGCGGGCGTCGCGCAGCGCCCTCACCAGCGTGGAGGTGGGCGCGCTCACCGATACGGTCTCGCTCTACAAAGCCCTCGGCGGCGGCTGGACGCCCCTGAGCGACACGACGGCGATCCGCAGCCAGCCAACTCAAGTGGGCCATTTGCAACAAGGACGGACGCCCTGATGGTGTCGAAGCATGAAATCAGTCGCGCCGCCGTCTTGCTTGCCGCGGGCGTTCTGGCGAGCGGGCTTGCGGCCTGCGGCAAGGGCGGCAAGACGGCCAAAGCCGGCCAACAGCCGCTCACCGCCTCCTCCGCCCCGGTGGAATTGAAGGTGCTGAATGGCGGCACGACAGTGTCCGGCCCGCTGGTGTCGCGGGAGGAGGCGGCGGTGACCACCCAGCTCTCCGGCTATCGCGTGGCCGAGGTGCTGAGCGACGTGGACGCCTATGTGAAGGCAGGCCAGCCCATGGTCCGCCTCGACGACACCTTGCTGAAGAGCCAGATCGAGCAGGCCAAGGCTCAGGTGGCGCAGGCCGAGGCGGCCGCTGACCGCGCGGATCGCGAAGCCGCCCGAACGCAAGGCCTGGAAGGGCAGGGGGTGCTGTCGCAGGAGCAGATCGACCAGCGCCGTCTGGCCGCCCGCTCCGGCCGCGCCTCCCTGGCCGCCGCGAAGGCTCAGCTTGGCGATCTAGAGGTGCGCGAGGGCCTGATGACCGTGCGGGCGCCGGTGTCGGGGCGCGTGCTCGACCGCACCGTGCGGCCCGGCGACGTCGCCACGCCCGCCGCGGTGATGTTCCGCATCTGCCGCAATGGCGAGGTGGAACTGAACGCTGACGCTGCCGAGACGCTGGTGTCTCAGGTCCGCGCCGGCGACCACGCCGATGTCGAACTCGCCAACGGCGCCCATGCGCAGGGTGTGGTGCGCTATGTTAGCCCCGAGATCGACCAAGCCTCCAAGCTCGGCCATATCCGTATCAGGCTGCCAAACGCGGCCGCCCTGCGTCCGGGCGGCTTCGCCCGCGCCCGCTTCACCCAGAACTCGCGCCCGACGCCCGTGGCGCCTGAGAGCGCCGTGCGCTTCGACGCCGACGGCGCTTCAGTGATGGTGGTGGGGCCGGATCACCACGTGCACCGCGTCGTGGTCAGGACCGGCGAGCGCGCGCAAGGCTTTGTCGCCCTCATCCAGGGTCCACCGGTGGGGTCTCAGGTGCTGCTGGGCGGCTCGGCCTTCGTGCTCGACGGCGATCTCGTCAACACCGCGCCGGCGGGGCGCTAAGCCATGCGCGTCCGCGTCTCCGCCTGGGCCATCCGCAACCCCATCCCGGTGGCCATCGTCTTCGCCGCCCTGACCATCATGGGGCTCTTGGCCTATTCGCGTCTGCCCATCAAGCAGTACCCCAACGTGAACTTCCCGGTGGTGTCGGTGTCCGTCACCCAGGCCGGCGCTGCCCCTGAGGAGATGGAAAACCAGGTGACGCGGCCGGTGGAGAACGCCATCGCCGGCGTGGTGGGGGTGAAGCACATCGCTTCCACCGTGACCCTGGGCGCCTCTTCTACCGGGATCGAGTTCGAACTCGGCTCGGACATGCAGAAGGCCACGGACGATGTGCGCACCGCCATCGACCGCATCCGCGCCAACCTACCCTCCACCATCGACGCGCCGCGGGTGCAGCGCATCGACGTGGATTCCGCGCCGATCCTCACCTACGCGGTCCACTCCGACAGCTTGAGCCCTAGCGAGCTCGCCTGGTTCGTGGACGACACCGTTTCGCGTCGCTTGCAGGCGCAAAAAGGCGTGGCCCAGGTGGCTCGGGTGGGCGGCGACGATCGCGAGATCAACGTCATCCTCAATCCTGACCGCATGCGGGCCTTCGGCGTGACTGCGCCGCAGGTGAGCCAGGCCGTGTCCCTGTTCAGCGCCGACGACACCGGCGGGCGGGCCAATGTGGGCGGCCAGGAACAGACCCTGCGTGTGTTGGGCGCCGCGCTCACCGCCGATCAGCTGCGCGAGATGACCATTCCGGTGAACGGCCGCTTCGTGCGTCTCGGCGATGTGGCCGAGGTGGGCGACGGGGTGTCCGAAGAGCGGGGCTTCGCCCGCCTCGACGGTCGCCCAGCGGTGGCCTTCCAGGTGAACAAGACCCGCGACGCCAGCGACGTCACCACCGAGGAGGGGGTGACGAAGGCCATCGATCAGTTGGCGCGTGAGAACCCCAAGGTGCAGTTCCTCAAGGTGGTCTCCACGGTCGATGATACGCGCGAGAGCTTCACCGCCACCACTCACGTCCTCTTGGAAGGTATGGCCCTCGCGGCGCTGGTGGTGTGGCTGTTCCTGCGCAACTGGCGCGCCACGGCCATCGCCGCCACCGCCATGCCCCTGTCGCTGATCCCCACCTTCGCCTTCATGCAGCTGATGGGCTTCAGCCTCAATGTGGTGACGCTGCTGGGCCTGACTCTGGTGGTCGGCATTCTGGTGGACGACGCCATCGTCGAGATCGAAAACATTGAAAAGCGCATCGAGGCGGGCGCCACGCCCTATCGCGCGGCCCTCATCGGCGCCGACTCCATCGGCCTTGCGGTGGTGGCCTGCACCGCCACCATCGTCGTGGTGTTTACGCCGGTGAGCTTCATGCCGGGCATTTCGGGGCAGTTCTTCAAGGAGTTCGGCCTCACCGTGGCCGTGGCGGTGATGTTCTCGCTCCTGGTGGCGCGGTTCCTGACGCCCTTGCTCTGCGCCTATTTCCTCAAGCCCGCCGCTCATCCCAAGCCGCGCCAGCCGCTGCATCCCACCTATCGCAAGGCCCTGGACTGGTCGCTGCATCATCCGGTGCTGGCCTCAGCGTGCGCCGGGGCGGCGGTGATCTTGATGGTGGTGTTGGTGATCGGCGGCGCGCTGGGGGTCGACTTCCAACCCGAAGGCGATCCCGGCTACTTCTATCTCACCTTGCAGGGCCCGCCGGGCGCCACCCGCGCCGACATGGAGCGCGCGGTGCAGCGCCTCACCTCCGGCATGCGCGCCAATCCTGATGTGGCGACGGTGTTCGCCCAGGTGGGCTCGTCCAGCGGCGCCGGGTTCGGCTCCAACGGCGGCTCGGACCTGCGCGACGGCACTATCACCGTGGTGCTGAAGACCAACCGCCAACACAACACCAAGGACGTGAAGCAGGCGATCCGTCCGCTGCTGCGCGCCACGCCGGATGTCCGCGTCACCACACAAGGCGGTTGGGGCGGCGCGGACATCGACATCATTCTGTCCGGCGAGAACGTGGCTCAGCTGGAAAAGACCCAGCTTGAGCTGCAACGCGAAATGCGCGACGTGAAGCTGATCTCGGACGTGCGCCCGGCGCCGCCCCCGCCGGGACCTGAGCTCGTGGTGCGGCCCAAGCCGGCAGAGGCCGCGCGCGCCGGGGTCACCAGCGAGGCCATGGCCAATATCCTGCGCATCGCCACCATCGGCGACATCGACGCCAATGTGGCCAAGATCTCCGACGGCAAGCGCCGCATCCCCATCCGCGTGCGTCTGTCGGAGGACGATCGCGCGAATCTGGCGGTGCTATCGCAGCTCGAGGCGCCGACCACGGGCGGCAAGACCACCAACCTGTCCGCCGTGGCCGATCTGGCGTTTCAGGCCGGCCCCGGCAAGATCACCCGCTATAACCGCGAACGGCGGGTGGAGGTGCAGGCCGACCTGAAAAACTCCACCCTCGGCGAGGCGACACAGGCCATCTACAGCCTGCCCATCATGCAAAAAGTGGTGAGCGGTAAGATACCCGGCGTGGCCCCCACCAATATCGGTCAGGCGGAAGCCTTGGCCGAGCTGGTGCCGGCCTTCCTTGGGGCTTTGGGGGCGGGCATCTTCCTGATCTTCGCCGTGCTGGTCATTCTGTTCGGCTCCCTGTTCAAGCCGTTGACCATCATGATGACCCTGCCGCTCACCCTGGTGGGGGCGATCCTTGGCCTCATCATCACGGGACAGGCCATCTCCATGCCGGTGTTCATCGGCATCCTCATGCTGTTCGGCATTGCGGCCAAGAACTCGATCTTGCTGGTGGAGTTCGCCATCGAGGATGAGCGGTCGGGTCAGACGCGCATTCAGGCGCTGTTGAACGCGTGCCGCGAGCGGGCGCGGCCGATCATCATGACCACGGTGGCCATGGCCGCCGGCATGCTGCCTACGGCCATCGGTCTCGGACAGGGCTCCGAGTTCCGTCAGCCCATGGCCATCGCCGTCATCGGCGGCCTGATCAGCTCCACGGCGCTCAGCCTGGTGCTCGTGCCGGTGGTCTATGAGTTCGTGGACATGTTCGAGGAGCGGGTGAAACCCTTCGCCCGCAAGCTGATCACCTCGAAACAGCCCGGCGACGATGCGCCCATCGCCGATGATGAAGAGACCTTGGTGACCAATTTCGAACCGGCCGACCCGGCGCGCGGTTAAAATCGCGCGCTCTTTTGTAGGTTCGTCTTCGCAAATTCCCCGTGCGCCTGAGTTAAGACCTCGCGAGGCGTTGATTCTGTTATAGAGATCAAAACTCGGTGATCTTGCGGACGGCGAAGCGAAGGGATTGATGGGTCTTTCGGCGGACTTTCGGCTGGAGCGAACCGACGAAGGGCTCACCGTGCGCCTCTTCGGTGACTGGACCGCCGTGGGTCTCGATCGGGCCGGGGTGCGCCTCGACCACGCGTTGAAACGCCGGGCGGTGACCCATTTCGACCTCAGCGAACTGGGCCGCTTTGACACCGCCGGCGCCCACGCCCTGATTGGTGCGGCGGGGGCGAGCGCTGAAATGTCGGGCATAGCCGTCCGCAGCGACGTGGCGCACCTGCTCAATCTTGTGTGGGGCCTGCCACCCTGTCCGTTGGAGACCCCGCCCCGGCGCAAAATGCCCGCCTTGATGTGGGTGCTGGCCCGGATCGGCCGCGGCGTGGTGCATGCTGGCGCCCAGGCCTTCCTCAACTTCGCCTTCTACGGCCGGCTGCTCACGGCGCTGGCCAAGCTGATCCTTGATCCGCGCCGGTTCCGGGCCGCGCCCACGGTGGACCTGATGCAGCGGGTGGGCCTCGATGCTCTGCCCATCATCATGGTCACCAACTTCTTCATCGGCGCCACCATCGCCTTCCTGGGCACCGATCTCCTACGTCAGTTCGGCGCTTCGGTGTTCACCGTGGAGCTCGTGGGGGTGGGCATGCTGCGCGAGTTTGGGGTGGTCATCGCCGGAGTGATCCTGGCCGGCCGCTCAGCCTCCAGCTTCGCCGCCGAGATCGGGGCCATGAAGATGAACCAGGAGGTGGACGCCATCCAGGTGCTGGGGGTCGATCCATTCGAGGCCCTGGTGCTGCCGCGCTTCATCGCCATGGTGACCATGACCCCGCTGCTCACCTTCGTGGCCATGATCGCCGGCGTCATCGGCGGCGTGGCGGTGATCTGGACCGTGGCCGACCTCACCCCCGCCTTCTTCTTCGAGCGCATGCTGCAGAACGTGGGCATCCGTCACTTCTGGGTCGGCATCGCCAAGGCGCCGGTGTTCGCCATCGTCATCGCCGCCATCGGCTGTCGCCAAGGGCTGGAGGTCGGGGGCGACGTGGAGCAGCTCGGCCGGCGCGTCACCGCAGCGGTGGTGCAGGCCCTGTTCGCCATCATCGTGATCGATGCGCTGTTCGCCCTCCTTTACATGGAGATGTCCGTATGAGCGGGCCCTCCAGTCAACGTCGCGCGCCGCCGGGCCCTGAGGCCGAGGTGGTGGTGGAAGTCCAAGGCCTGGTGAATCGCTTCGGCGGCCATACGGTGCATGACGGGCTCGATCTGCAGGTGCGCCGCGGCGAGGTGCTGGGTTTGGTGGGCGGCTCGGGCTCCGGCAAATCGGTCCTGCTCAACACCATCCTTGGCCTGCGCCGGCCGCAAGGGGGCGAAGTGCGGGTGCTCGGCCTCGACGTGCTGCGCAGCTCGCAGACCGAACAGATCGAAATCCAGCGCCGCACCGGCGTGCTGTTCCAGTCCGGCGCTCTGTTCTCCGCCCTCACGGTGCGGGAGAACGTGGGCGCGCCGCTCATCGAGCATAGCCGCCTGCCAAGGGGCGAGATCGACGCCGTGGCCGATATCAAGATCGCCCTCACGGGCCTGCCGGCCAAGTCGGGCGATCTGCGCCCGGCGGAGCTTTCCGGGGGCATGAAGAAGCGCGCCGGCCTCGCGCGCGCCATCGCCCTCGACCCCGAGGTGTTGTTCCTGGACGAGCCCACCGCCGGTCTCGACCCGATCTCGGCCGAGCAGTTCGACCGGCTGATCCGCGATCTCTCCGACGCGCTCGGCCTCACCGTATTCATGATCACCCACGACCTCGACACGCTCTACGCCATCTGCGACCGGGTGGCGGTGATCGCCGACCACAAGGTGGTGGCGGTGGACACGGTGGCGGGGCTGGAGCAGTCGGATCATCCCTGGATCCGCGAATATTTCCTGGGCCCGCGGGGGCGGGCCGCAGCGAGAGGATGAGCCTGATGGAGCGCGACGCACGCTACGCCCTGGTGGGCCTGTTGTCGGTGGTGCTGATGGTGGGCCTGGCGGCCTTTGTCGTCTGGCTGGCCGGCAAGCAGTTCTCGCAGAGCTTCGACCAATATGTGGTGGACTTCAAAGGTCCCGTGCGCGGCCTGTCCAGCGGCGGCGAGGTGTTCTTCAACGGCATCAAGGTGGGCGAGGTGACTCGCCTGTCCTTGAACGCCAAGGACCCCAATCGGGTGCTGGCGAGAATTCGCGTCACTTCCGACGCGCCGGTGCGGGTGGACTCGGTGGCGACCTTGGAGCCCCTGGGCGTCACCGGGGTGAATTACATCCTCATCTCCGGCGGCACGCCGTCCAAGCCGTTGCTGAAGGACGTGACGCCCGCCGGCGAAACGCCGTTGATCCACGCCGCGCAGGGCCAGTTGGAGAGCCTGTTTGAGGGCGGGGGAACGGTGATGGCCCGCGCCGTGGAGGCGCTCGACCGCTTCAATCGCGTCCTGTCGGATGACAATATTCGCCAGTTCTCCGGCACGCTGCACGACATCCACGAGATGACCACCGAGCTGAAGAACCACAAGCAGCTCATCGCCGATCTCGACGAGACCATCACCAGCGCCAAGACCGCGTCCGATCGCATCGCCGCCCTGGCCGAGTCCTCGAACCAGCTCGTGAACGGCGACCTGAAGCGCTCGCTGCGCAATCTCGGCGACGCCGCCGTGGAGATCAAAGGCGCGGCGCAGGAGACCCGTGAGCTGATCGTGAAGCTGAAATCGCCGAGTTCCGAGTTCGCGGAGAACGGTCTGCCGCAGCTCAATCGCACCGTGGCCAGCCTGCAGCAGGCGGCCGACACCCTGAACCGCATGGTGGCGGATATCGAGTCCAATCCGGCCTCCTTCCTCGCCAAGCCGCCGTCCAAGACCATCGAGGTGAAGCCATGATCGGCTCGTTTGCGCCGCGTCTCGTCGCGGTTCTCCTGCTCGCCGCCGGCCTTGGCGGATGCATCACCGTGCTGCCCAAGACCGCGCCGGTGCAGCTCTACAGCTTCGGCGGCGCCGATGTGGCGACAACGCCGCCCAAGACGGGCGCCGTGGACGTGGCCTTGGCCGTGCCGAGCTTCCCGCGCGAGAGCCAAGGCGACCTGATCCTCGCCCGCACGGGGGACGAGGCCGCCTATATCGGCGGCGCGCGCTGGGTGTCTCCGGCGGTGGTATTGTTCCAGGAAGCCGCGCTGCGGGTGTTCATGGACCAGCCGCGGGGCGTGCGTCTGCGCGGGCCGACCGAGTCGTTCCGGGCCAAGGCGGTGCTGCACCTGTCCGTGCGCGAGTTCGACGTGCGCTACGCTCGTTCGGGCGCGCCGCCCACCGTGGTGCTGACCGTGGTGGCCCGCCTGTCGGATCACACGGCGGTGCACGACTTCGCCGAGCAGGTGATCCATGTGGAGCGCCCGGTGAAGGAGAACCGGGTTACAGCCATTGTGCAGGGCTTCGACGCGGCGGTGGACGAGGTGCTTGAACAAACCGCCAGCTTCACCGAGGCGAATATTCAGCGCGTGACGAATTAACTGCACGCGGCCTGTTGAAATCCGTTCGCGTTGCGGTCAGATGAGCGCCTCGCTATCGGAGCCCGCTTCGCCATGAGCCGCAAAGTTCAACCAGACGCCCGAACCGCCCTTGAGGGGCTGTTGTTCGACGGCATGACCATCATGTCGGGGGGCTTCGGCCTTTGCGGCATCCCGGAGAACCTCATCGCGGCCATCCGCGAGACGGGGGTGAAGAACCTCACCGTCATCTCCAACAATTGCGGCGTGGATGATTTCGGCCTCGGCATCCTTCTGGCGGGCGGTCAGATCAAGAAGATGGTCTCGTCCTATGTGGGCGAGAACAAGCTGTTCGAGCAGCTCTATCTCTCGGGCGAGCTGGAGCTGGAGTTCAACCCGCAGGGCACGCTGGCCGAGCGCATCCGCGCCGGCGGGGCGGGTATCCCGGCCTTCTACACCAAGACCGGCTACGGTACCTTGGTGGCCGAGGGCAAGGAGACCCGCGAATTCAACGGCGAGCACTATGTGATGGAGACCGGGCTCGTGGCCGACCTTTCCATCGTCAAGGCGTGGAAGGCGGACACCGAAGGCAACCTCGTCTATCGCAAGACGGCGCGGAACTTCAATCCGATGATGGCTGCCGCCGGCAAGGCCACGGTTGTGGAGGTGGAGGAGCTGGTTCAGCCGGGCGAGCTTGATCCGGACAACATCCACACCCCCGGCATCTATGTCGATCGCCTGATCAAGGGCGCCAAGTTCGAAAAGCGCATCGAGCGCGAAACCACCCGTCCGAAGACCGCGGCTTAAGGAGCACGAACATCATGGCCTGGACCCGCGACCAGATGGCCGAGCGCGCCGCCAAGGAACTGCGCGACGGCTTCTATGTGAACCTCGGCATCGGCATTCCGACGCTTGTGGCCAACTACATCCCGGACGGCATGACCGTGACGCTGCAGAGCGAGAACGGCATGCTGGGCATGGGCCCGTTCCCCTATGAGGGCGAGGCGGACCCGGACCTGATCAACGCCGGCAAGCAGACCATCACCGAGCTGGCCACCTCCAGCTATTTCTCCAGCGCCGACAGCTTCGCCATGATCCGCGGCGGGCACATCAATCTCTCCATCCTCGGGGCCATGCAGGTGGCGGAGAACGGCGACCTCGCCAACTGGATGGTGCCGGGCAAGATGGTGAAGGGCATGGGCGGGGCCATGGACCTGGTGGCCGGGGTGAAGCGCGTGGTGGTGGTGATGGAGCACACCGAGAAGACCGGTGCGCCCAAGCTGCTGCATCGTTGCAATCTGCCGCTTACCGGCGCCGGCGTGGTGGATCTCGTGATCACCGACCTCGCCGTGTTCGCGTGCGATCGCCATGGCGGCGGGCTGAAGCTGATCGAGCTCGCCCCGGACGTGACCCTCGACGAGGTGAAGGCCAAGACTGAGGCTGATTTCGAAGTCGGCCGTTTCGCCTGACCTGTTAAATCGGCTCCGGCGGGACTTTGATGCGGCGCTCGAAATCGGGCGCCGCCTTGCGCGGCCAGGGTTGACATCAGGGTCGGATTCGCGGCTCCGTCAGCCCCATGCTGACGGGTTCTCTACTTCCGCGATTGATAATTCTTCTCGCCCTGTTGTCGGCGGCGTGCTTCGTGCACTTCCGCGGGCGGGTGCGGCTGAAGTTCACACGCCAGCTCACCGACCACTCGACCTTCACCGCGCCGTACAATGCGCTGGTCTATCTGTTCTCGGGCGTGCCCAATAAGCCGTTCTTCCAGCCCGACCAGTTTCCGGACCTGCAGACCCTCACGGCCAATTGGGAGATGATCCGCGACGAGGGTCTCGCCCTCGTGGAAGGCGGGCAGGTGAGGGCGGCCACTGGCCACAACGACGTGGGCTTCCACACCTTCTTCAAGCGGGGCTGGAAGCGGTTTTATCTCAAGTGGTACGGCCACCCGATCCCCTCGGCCCGGGCCGGCTGCCCCAAGACGGTGGCGCTTCTGAACACCCTGCCCAGCGTGCATGGGGCCATGTTCACCTATCTGCCGGCGGGCGGGCGCATCGGCGCGCACCGCGATCCCTTCGCCGGTTCGTTGCGCTATCACCTCGGCCTGAAGACCCCCAACAGCGAGAAGTGCTGGATCGCCGTGGATGGCGAAAAGGCCAGCTGGCGCGACGGCCAGGCCATGGTGTTCGACGAGACCTATGTGCATGACGCCCTCAACGAGACCGACCAGGACCGTCTGATCCTCTTCTGCGATTTCGAGCGGCCGGTGCAGCCCATCTTCCGCCCGATCAATCGCTGGATGATCAAGAACGTCATGGGGGCCACCGGCGCGCCCAACGTGGAAGGCGAGAAGGTCGGGGCCATCAACCGCTTCTTCGAGCGGGTGTACGGGGTGCTGGACTCCGGCAAGAAGCTGAAGGCCAAGAACCGTCAGCTCTACTATGCGCTGAAGTACGCGGTGATCATCGGCGTGGTGGCGCTGTTCGTGATCTGAGACGGATGAAAAAGCCCCCTTTCCGCGAAAGGGGGCCTGAACGCTTGGGCCTGACGCCTAGACCTTCTTCACCGGCACATTGGTGATGTGGTGCGGGCCCCAGCTGAAGCTGCCGTGGCCGTTCCAGTGTTCATCCACGGTCATCACCGCTTCGAACGGCTCGACGATGGTGCCGATGGCCGGCGGGGGGAAGGCCACCAGGGCCTCGCCCTTCAGCGAGACGACACGGTTGTACGGCGGCGCCAGACCCAGATAGTGAATCTGCCCTTGGACACGGGTGACGGAAATCTTGCCGGCCGGCGGCGCCAGGGCCTGGGTGATTTCGCCGGCGCCATGGACGGTGCCCGTCGGGGCGTAAACCGCCGCATGCAGGTGAAAAATCGGGGCGCCGGGCTTGCCCACGTCGCCCACTTCAAGGTTGATCAAATAGAGGCCGACGGGAGCTTCAGTTGCGGTCATATCATTCCTCCACACAAAATTAACCACTGCGGATTGCAGTGCGCGGGAGAAATGCACGTAAAACGGGCGGCGCCAATGGCGCAAACTCTCTTTTACCGCGTATTAACGCAGTTGTGAACGCTTTGCACGAAATTGCGAGCGGCGCGCATCAAACGCGCCGCCCTTCAGCTCAAGGAATTACCGTCCGCCCTTCCAGACCACGCCGCCCTTCATGACGAAGTCGACCTTCTGCAACACGCTCACGTCGGCGATGGGGTCGCCCGACACGGCCACGATGTCGGCGTAGTAGCCGGGCGCGATGCGGCCCACCTTGTCGCCGAGGCCCATGAGGTCGGCGCTGGAGACGGTGGCGGTGCGGATCGCCTCCATGGGGGTCATGCCGTACTTGACCATGGTGACGAACTGCTTGGCGTTCCAGCCGTGCGGATAGACCCCGCCGTCGGTGCCGAAGGCCATCTTCACCCCAGCCTTCCAGGCCTTTTCGAAATTGGCCCGTTGCAGCTTGCCGATCTGGCGCTCCTTTTCCATGGAGGCCGGTTCGATGCCGTTCTTCTCGCCCTCGGCGAGGATGAAATCATCGTTGTAGATGTCCATGGACAGATAGGTCCCATGGGCCTTGGCCAGCTTGATGCCCTCATCGTCGATGAGGCTGGCGTGCTCGATGGAATCCGCGCCAGCCTTGATGGCCGCCTTGATGCCGTCGGCGCCATGGGCGTGCACGGCCACCTTGCGGCCCCACATGTGGGCCTCCTCGACGATGGCGTTCATCTCCTCCTGGGTGAGCTGCTGACCGCCCACCGAATCGCCGTGGGAGAGCACGCCGCCGGTGGCCATGAACTTGATCAGATCCGCGCCGGCCTTGGCGTTGGCGCGCACCTTGGCGCGCAACGCCCAAGGTCCGTCAGCGACGCCAGCGCCAGCTCGATTATATTCCGGCGGCAGGATGTTCTCGTCGGCGTGACCGCCGGTGGCGCCTAGAGGCGGGCCGGACACCTGTAGTCGCGGCCCCTCAATGGCGCCTGAATCGATGGCCTTGCGCAGCGCCACGTCGGTGAAGCCGCCCGCGCCCACATTGCGCACCGTGGTGAAGCCGGCCTCCAGGGTCTTCTTGGCGTTGATCACACCGCGAATGGCTTCGTCGGGCGTTGAGACCATCAGGCCGTTCAGCCCCTCGTCGTCCGCATTGGCGGTGAGGTGGACGTGCACGTCGATAAAGCCGGGCAGCACGGTTTCGCCGCCGAGTTCGATCAGCTTAGCGTTGGCGGGAACCTGCACCTTGCCGGTGGCGCCGACAGCCTCAACCTTGCCGCCGCGGATGATGATGATCTGATCGTTGAGCACCTGGCCCGACGCCGGGTCCACCAGATGGCCGGCGTGCACCGCCTCAACGGTCTCGGGGACCTTGGGCGCTTCGTCGGCCAGGGCCGATCCCGCCATCGCTACGCAGCTGGCGGCCGTCATCCACCACAATTTCATGCAACACCCCTCGGACCTGGTCCGGTTGAACAATCTCTTATTGAGACCCCTGATCGGCGCGAAGCTCAAGAGGGGATGCGAGGGACGTGCAGGGGCGGCAGTTTTCGCTTTTCAGCGCCGCAGGCTTTCTGTATAGCCGCGCTCTCTCGCCTTCGCCGCCTTAGCTCAGTGGTAGAGCGCATCCTTGGTAAGGCTGAGGTCGACAGTTCAATCCTGTCAGGCGGCACCACCGGCCCCCGAGTCCCACGGACTCGGGGGCCGTCCATTTTCAGCCCCCGAAAATTGATTTGAATAGGCGCAACCTGCGCGCCCTTATGCACTCCTTACGTCGTGAGAGATGCAATCCTATCGAGTTCTGATCCGGATCAGACCTAGAGGAGACGCCTTCGTAAAGGAGGGGATCATGGACGATGTGATCTATATCGGCCTGGGCGTTGGGCTCCTGGCCATCTGCGTCGGTTACGGCGTGTTGTTGAGGCGCGCCTGATGCTGGTCGCCATTCTCTACGCCATCGGCGCAATCGGCATCGGCGCCTACATGGTCGCCGCCCTCATTCGCCCTGACAAATTCTGAAGGATTTCCCATGACCTGGCAGGGATGGGCCGAGATCGTCGCGACGATCGGCCTGACGCTGGCCTTGAGCTACCCGCTCGGCCTCTATCTCGCGCGCATTTGGCGCGGCGAGTCCACCTGGCTCGACCCGATCCTCAAGCCTGTGGAATGGGTGATCTACAAGATCTGCGGCGTGAACCCGAAGGAGAGCCAAGGCTGGTTGACCTACTTGCTGGCCTTCTTGGCGTTCCACGTCGTCTGTTTCCTCGGGCTCTACGCCATTCTGCGGCTGCAGCAGCAACTGCCCATGAACCCGCAGAACTTCGCCGGCATGACGCCGCACCTGGCGTTCAACACAGCCATCAGCTTCATCACCAACACCAACTGGCAGTCCTATGGCGGCGAATCGACCCTGTCGAACCTGTCGCAGATGGCTGGCTTGACGGTGCAGAACTTCTGCTCCGCCGCCGCGGGCATGGCCATCGCCGCGGTGGTGGCGCGGGCCTTCGCCGCACATCGCAGCGAGGGGCTCGGCAACTACTGGGCCGACCTGACCCGCATCACCCTCTACCTGCTGATCCCGGCCTCCATCGTCGTGGCCCTGATCTATGTGGGGATGGGCATCCCGCAGACCTGGGCCCAGAGCGTCGAGGCTCACACCCTTGAGGGCGCCAAGCAGACCATCGCCATAGGCCCGGTGGCTAGCCAGGAAGCGATCAAGCAGCTCGGCACCAACGGCGGCGGCTTCTTCAACGTCAACTCGGCCCACCCGTTCGAGAACCCGACGCCGCTGTCGAACCTGGTCTCCATGGTGGCCATGAACGTCTTGGCCTTCGCCTGCGTTGTGGCGTTCGGTCGCGTGGTGGGCTCGCCCAAGGACGCCAAGGCCCTGTTCATCGCCATGGCCATCCTCGTGTCAGCCGCAGCGGCGGGCATCTATGTGGCCGAAGCCCAGGCCGTGCCGGCGCAACAGGCCGCGCACCTCGTGGGGAACAACATGGAAGGCAAGGAGGTCCGCTTCGGCGCCGCCGCCACCGCCGTGTTCGCCGCCATGACCACCGGCGCCTCCTGCGGGGCGGTGAACGCCATGCATGAGAGCCTGACCCCTCTCGGCGGCGCCATCCCCCTGTTCCTGATCCAGCTGGGCGAGATCATCCCCGGCGGCGTGGGCTCGGGGCTCTACGGCATGATCGTCATGGCCGTCTTGGCGGTGTTCGTGGCCGGACTGATGGTGGGACGCACGCCGGAGTATCTCGGCAAGAAGATCGAGGCGCGCGAAGTGCGTTTCGCCATCCTCGCCGTGGTGGTGCTGCCCTTCGTCATCCTGGGCTTCTCGGCCATCGCCTCGGTGTTGCCGTTGGCGCTGAAGAGCGTTTCGGCGCCGGGCGCGCATGGCTTCAGCGAGATCCTCTACGCCTACTCATCGGCGGCGGGGAACAACGGCTCGGCCTTCGCCGGTCTCAACGCCAATGTGGACTGGTGGGACGCCACCCTCGGCATCACCATGGCCATGGGCCGCTTCGCCTACATCGTCCCGGTGATGGCCATCGCCGGCGCCCTGGCGGTGAAGCCCAAGCTCGCCGCCACCGCCGGCACCTTGCCCACCGACAACAGCCTGTTCATCGGCCTGTTGATTGGCGTGATCCTCATCCTCGGCGGCCTGCAGTTCTTCCCGGCCCTCGCCCTCGGACCCATTGTCGAGCATTTCCAAATGCTCGCCCAGGTCCGCTGATCCTTAGCGCAAAGAGGCGACTCACATGCCTTCGGCAATAAGCTCCAGCGGTTCGCAAAGCGCCATCATGGCGCGCGCCGTCGTGGACTCTCTCAAGAAGCTTGATCCCCGCAAGCTCACCACCAATCCGGTGATCCTGGCCACGGAGGTGGTGGCGCTCCTCGCCACCATTTCCACCGTCGCCGCGCTCGCCACCGGCCAGGATGGCGCCTTCCCGCTGCAACTGGCCCTATGGCTCTGGGCTACGGTGCTGTTCGCCAACTTCGCCGAGAGCGTGGCCGAAGGCCGCGGCAAGGCGGCGGCGGACAGCCTTCGCGCCGCCCGAGTCACCACCTCAGCCAAGCTCCTGCTGGACGACGGGTCCGTGAAGCAAACGCCGGCCCACGCCTTGCGCCCCGGCGACCTCATTCTCGTGGAAGCCGGCGACATGATGCCCGCCGACGGCGACGTGGCCGAGGGCTGCGCTTCGGTGAACGAGGCCGCCATTACCGGCGAGAGCGCCCCGGTGATCCGCGAGGCCGGCGGCGACCGCTCCGCCGTCACCGGCGGCACCACCGTGGTGTCCGACTGGCTGAAGGTGCGCGTCACCTCCGGCCCGGGCAGCAGCTTCCTCGACCGCATGATCGCCATGGTGGAAGGTGCCGACCGGCGCAAGACGCCCAACGAGATCGCCCTCGCCGTGCTGCTGGCGGGTCTCACCCTGATCTTCCTCATCGCCGTGGTCTCGCTGGTCGGCATCGGCCGCTACGCCGGGGTGAGCATCGACCCGGTGGTGCTGGGCGCCCTGTTCGTCTGCCTCATCCCCACCACCATCGGCGGGCTCTTGTCGGCGGTGGGCATCGCCGGCATGGACCGGCTCTTGAAGTTCAACGTCCTCTCCACCTCGGGGCGGGCGGTGGAGGCGGCCGGGGACATCGACACCTTGCTGCTCGATAAGACCGGCACCATCACCTATGGCAACCGCATGGCCACCGAGGTGATCCCCGCGCCAGGCGTGTCGGACTTATCCGCCATGCACGCCGCGCTGATGGCTTCTCTCGCGGACGAGACCCCCGAAGGACGCTCGATCCTCGAACTGGCGCGGGAAAAGCATCAGATGCTGGAGACGCTGCCGGCTGGCGCCAACGCGATCCCCTTCAGCGCCAACACGCGGGTGTCGGGCCTCGACACATCTGAGCGGCGCTGGCGCAAGGGGGCGGCGGACGCCATCTTCAAGCTCCTCTCCCTCACGCCCGAACACGTGCCCTACGAGGTGGCCACCGCCGTGGACCGCATCGCCCGCTCCGGCGGCACGCCCCTGGCGGTGACTGAGAACGAGCGTCTGGTGGGCGTCATCCACCTGAAGGACGTGGTGAAGCCGGGGGTGAAGGACCGCTTCGCCGACCTTCGCCGCATGGGGGTGCGCACGGTGATGATCACCGGCGACAACCCGATCACCGCCGCAGCCATCGCCTCCGAAGCCGGGGTGGACGATTTCCTGGCCGAAGCCACCCCTGAGGACAAGCTGCGCCTCATCCGTGAGGAGCAGGCCAAGGGACGTCTGGTGGCCATGTGCGGCGACGGGGCCAACGACGCCCCCGCCCTTGCTCAGGCCGACGTGGGCGTGGCCATGCAGACCGGCGCCCAGGCCGCCCGTGAGGCCGGCAATATGGTGGATCTCGACAGCGATCCCACCAAGCTCATCGAGATCGTGGAAGTGGGCAAGCAGATGCTCATCACCCGCGGCGCGCTCACCACCTTCTCCATCGCCAACGACGTGGCCAAGTATTTCGCCATCATCCCGGCGATCTTCGTTGTGGGCCTTCCCGCGCTGGGAGCGCTCAACATCATGCAGCTGAAGAGCCCGCAGAGCGCGATCCTCTCGGCGGTGATCTTCAACGCCCTAATCATCATCGCCCTGATCCCGCTCGCCCTGCGCGGCGTGCGCTATCGTCCGGTGGGGGCGGCCAAGCTGCTCTCCCGCAATCTCGTCATCTACGGCCTTGGCGGCGTTGTGGCCCCGTTCATCGGCATCAAGCTGCTGGACGTGATCATCACCGCCATCGGCCTTGCCTGAGGACACAGCCATGCTGAAACACGTCCGTCCCGCCATCGCCATGTTCGTGCTGATGACCGTCATCACTGGCCTCGCCTATCCCGCCGTGGTCACCAGCCTCGCGCAGACGATGTTCCCCTTCCAGGCCAATGGCAGCCTGCTGAAGACTTCAAAAGACGAGGTGGTGGGCTCGTCGCTCATCGCCCAGGGGTTCGCCAAGCCTGAATACCTGCACCCGCGCCCCTCCGCCGCCGGCGACAAGGGCTATGACGCCTCCAACTCCTCTGGCTCCAACCTTGGGCCTCTGGACAAGAAGCTGATCGACCGCGAGGCCGGCGACACGGCTGCCCTGCGTAAGGAGGTCGGCGACAAGGCGGTCATTCCCGCCGACGCCGTCACCACCTCAGCCTCTGGGCTCGACCCCGACATCTCGCCGGACTACGCCCATCTGCAGGCCAAGCGCATCGCCGCTGCCCGCGGGATCGACCCGGCTCAGGTGGACCGCCTGATCAGCGAAGGCGCGCGCGGGCGTTCGCTCGCCATCTTCGGCGAACCGCGGGTCAACGTGCTGGAGCTGAACCGCGCCCTCGATTCGCGCTTTCCGGTGAAGGCGGCCCGCTAAGACTTACGCCCACTGGATTCGGCCGCCCCTTGCCAAGCCAGCGAGGGGCGGGCGATCTAGCGGTGAGAAGATCGCATCGTTCTTCGCGCTGGAGCTGAACGTTACGTGAGCACCGACGAACCCAAGCGTCCCGATCCTGACGCGCTCTTGGCCGCGGCCAAGAAGGCCGCTCGCGGGCGGCTGAAGGTGTTCCTGGGCATGGCGCCTGGCGTGGGCAAGACCTACGAGATGCTCACCGCGGGCCGGCGCAAGCAGGCTGAGGGCGTGCACGTGGTGGTGGGGGTGGTGGAGACCCACGGCCGCAGCGAGACCGCGGCCCTTCTGGACGGCCTTGAGGTGATGCCGCGCCTACCCATCGAAAATCAGGGCCGACGCTATCTCGAGTTCGACATCGACGCCGCTCTCGCCATCCGACCCAAGCTGTTGCTAGTGGACGAGTTCGCCCACTCAAATGCGCCGGGCGCGCGCCATCCCAAGCGCTGGCAGGACGTGAAGGAGCTGCTCGACGCCGGCATCGACGTTTGGACCACCCTCAACATCCAGCACCTGGAAAGCCTGGTCGATGTGATCTGGAAGATCACCGGCGTGCGGGTGCGTGAGACCATCCCCGACCGCATCCTGTCGGAAGCCGACGATATCGAGCTTGTCGACCTTACCCCGGAGGAGCTGCGCGAGCGTCTGCACGCCGGCAAGGTCTATGCGCCGGAGACCGCGGGCCAGGCGGCGGACAACTTCTTCAAGCCGGAAAACCTCACCGCCCTGCGCGAGCTGGCCCTGCGCCGCGCGGCCCAGACTGTGGATGACCAGCTGGTGGGCGCCATGCGTCGCCAGGGCATCGAAGGACCGTGGGCGGCGGGAGAGCGCATCCTGGTGCTCATCGGCGGCGACCCCATGGCCCATTCTCTGGTGCGGGCCGGGCGGCGCCTGGCCGACATGATGGACGCGCCCTGGATCGTCACCCACGTGGAGCGCCCCAACGCCGCGCCCCCGTCGGCGGTTTCGGCGCGCCGGGTGGCGGAAGGGCTGAAGCTGGGCGAGCAGCTCGGCGCCTCCACGATCGTGCTTACCGGCGATGATCTGCCTGACACGGTGCTGGCCTACGCCAAGCGCAACAACGTGACCCAGATCGTCATGGGCAAGTCGGGAGAGAGCCGGTGGCGGGTGCTCACCGGCCGTTCGCTCGCCCACGCTCTCCTCACCCAGGCCGGCGGGGCGGCGCTGCACTTCGTCACCGAGGGGGTGATGGAAGGCGCGCCGGAGCCCAAGCGGCGGCCGCGGCGGCGTCTCAACGCGGTGCGACAGACCTTCGCCTATGTGGCCAGCGTCGGCCTGGTGGCCGTCGCCAACGCCGCAGCCTTCCTGTTCGATCGCCTGGCGGCGGGGGCCAACCTCGCCATGATCTACCTGGCCAGTGTGCTCGCCAGCGCCTTGCTGTTCGGATTGAGGCCCGCCTTGGCGGCGGCCATGGCGGCCATCCTCACCTACAATTTCTTTTTCCTGCCGCCGCGCTTTTCCATGATCATCGGCAACCCCGCCGATGTGTTCACCTTCGTCATCTTCATCGCCGTGGCCGCGGCCACCGGCTGGCTGACCGGGCGGGTGAGGGACCAGGCCCATGTGGCCTCGGCCCGGGCGGCGGCGGTGACGGCGCTGCTGGCGGCGAGCCGGCGCCTGTCGGGTTCGGCGACGCGCGATGAGGCGGCCCAGGCCCTGGCCGAGCAGGCCTCGGCGGCGGCGGGCGGCCGGGCGGTGGTGATGTTGCCGGACAAGGACGGGCATCTGATCCAGGTGGCCGGCGCGCCGAGCCAGGCGGTCTTGTCGCCGAGCGCCCTCATGGCGGCGCAGTGGGCCTGGGACAAGGGCGAGGCGGCGGGCGCGGGCACCGGCACCTTGCCCAAGGCCGGCTGGATCTTCCGCCCCCTGGAGGGCGTGCGGGGCAGGGCGGGGGTCGCGGGCGTCGAGGCCACCGATGTCGCCACCTCCGACGAAGAGCGCCTGGTGTCGGCCCTGCTCGATCAGGGCGCGGTGACCCTGGAGCGGGCCGAGCTCGCCCACGCCACCTCGGAAAACGAGGCCCTGCGCCGCTCGGACAAGCTGCGCGCGGCCTTGCTCAACTCCATCAGTCACGACCTGCGCACTCCGCTCTCCACGGTGCTCGGCGCGGCCACCACCCTCATCGACTATGGCGAAAATCTCACCCCCGAAGTGCAGGCTGATCTTCTGATCTCCATTCGCGAGGAAGCCGAGCGGCTGAACCGCTATGTGGGCGACCTCCTGGACATGACCCGCCTCGAGGGCGGCGCCTTGCAGACCCGCGAGACCTGGACCGATGTGCGCGAAGTGCTGGAGGCCGCCATCGGTCGGGTGTCGCGCCGCCTGGAAAAGCGTAATCTGGTGCGCGACTTCCCCGCCGAGCTGTCGCAGGTGAAGGCCGATCCGGGCCTCCTCGAACAGGCGGTGGTGAACATCCTCGAAAACGCCGTGGCCTATAGCCCCGACGGCTCGCGCATTGAGGCGGCGGTGTTCGAGGACCGCGGCAATGTGGTGCTGGCCATCGAGGACGAGGGGCCCGGCATCCCGCAGCAGGACATCGAGCGCGTGTTCGAGAAGTTCCGCCGTCTGGAGACCCCCACCGACCGCAACGGCGCCGACCGCTCCAAGGGCGCCGGGCTGGGTCTTTCCATCGCCAAGGGCTTTGTCGAGGCCATGGGCGGTCGCATCGCCGCCGTCAGCCCGATCCTTGACGGGCGCGGCACCCGCATCCTCATCAGCCTGCCCAAGCATGCCGAAACCCATCCCTTCCTGTTGTAGCGCCCCATGACCGCTTCCAGACCCCGCATCCTCGTCATCGACGACGAACCGCAGATCCACCGCTTCCTCGGCCCCGCCCTGGAGGCCGCCGGCTATGAGCCGGTGCGCGCCGACACTGGCGCAGAGGGCTTGAAGAAGCTGGCCGGCATGGCCCCGGACGCGGTGGTGCTCGACCTCGGCCTGCCGGACATGGATGGCAGGCAGGCCCTGGAAAAGGCGCGGGCCTTCTTCAGCGGACCGATCCTGATCCTGTCGGCCCGCGACCGCGAAGTGGAGAAGATCGACGCCCTCGATCTCGGCGCCGACGACTATGTGGAAAAGCCGTTCGGGGTGGGCGAACTCCTGGCCCGCCTGCGGGTGGCGCTGCGTCATTCCATCACGAGGGCCGGGGCGGCGCCGGTGATCAAGGCTGGCTCCGTGGAGATCGATCTCGTCAAGCGCCTGGTGTCCAAGGGCGGCGAATCGGCGCGGCTGTCGCCCAAGGAGTACGACCTGCTCGCCTGCCTTGCCCGGGGCGGCGGCCGGGTGCTGACGCACAAGCAGCTGCTCACCGCGGTGTGGGGCCCAGCCCACGCTGAGGACGTGCAGTACCTGCGCGTGTTCGTGGGCCAGCTGCGCCAGAAGCTGGAGGACGACCCCTCCGACCCGCGGCTCATCGTCACCGAACCCGGCGTGGGCTATCGCTTTCGGCCTGGGGAAGGGTGAAACGCCCCTTGGAGCCACGCCTGCCAATATGGTAAATCCCAACTGGGGATTTAAGCATCATCTTTAAGGCGCGGCGGCGTTGCGCTGACGCCAAGGCGGTGCGGGGCGGGGGATTCATGGCGAACTGGACCTGGGACAAGCCGCGCCCGAAGCGACCTTTCGGCGTCACTGGCTGGATAGGGGTGGCTCTCATCCCGATTTCGTTCGTGGCCCTCGCAGCTGTGCTTCGACGTGAAATGCACATCTTCCCCGGACTGGCGATCTTGACCGGCTATGCCTGCGGCAGCGCGCTTGTGGTCTGGGGAGTATGTTGCGCCCTAGCCGGGCGGCGGTTGAATATCTTCGTGAACATCATCCATTACGTCGCCTTGGCAGGCATGGCTTTCGTGGTGCTGTTCGCCCAACAGCGATCGCGCTGGGACCTGGACGCGCAGCAGATGGCCCACGCTCAATCCGCCGTTCGCGACGCAAGCGTTGCGCTCCTTTCGGGCAAGGGAGACATTCATCAGGACAATGTCGGCGGTGATGCCGGATTGATGCAGCGGGTGATCGAAAATCAACTGCAGCGCCTTCACAACGCCTCCGCGGCGGCGGAGTCTGAAATGGCGGCACAATCGCCGGCGACGGTGCTGGCCACCAAGGGCATCGACGCGCCGGGCGCCTTGGAGGGAAGGCTCCTCAGGGTCAGAAAAATCCGCAAAAGCATCGTCGATTTT
The DNA here is from genome assembly GCA_040757715.1 of Pseudomonadota bacterium. GTDB lineage: Bacteria > Pseudomonadota > Alphaproteobacteria > Caulobacterales > Caulobacteraceae > CAIMFV01. Next base: position 50,234 of record JBFLWS010000001.1, read on the forward strand.
ACCGCCGAACAGGACCGTATCGTCGGTCTCACGCGCAACGAGATTCAAGAATTGCCCATACCAGAGGTGCGACGTCAGGCATTCCTGCGTAACTATTTGGCCAGCGTGGCCACTGACAAACCGAAGGGCGACGCCATTTGGAAGCAACGTCTGGCGGTCGTGGATCAGGAGGAATCGCTGCTCTTGATGTTGCAGCGGCGCCGAGCGCAGTGGCGCGTGATCCCGCCAAATGCGATTCTGTTCGACAACCCGGCCTTGGCGTCGGAATACAATCGACGAGTCCGCCAACTGAAAGCCAATAGCGCGGCGGCTGAGGAGGACGCGGAAGCTCTCAAGGCGAACGCGTTGGACAATTTGCAGCGCGCGCGGCGGCGTGACGAACCTTGATTGATGTCGCCGCTGGACCGGATCGAGCGCAGCGCGTGTAGGAGTCGCATGGCCAGCAAACCGAACAAATCCGATCGCGAATCGCGACTCGCCGAGGCGCTTCGGGCCAATCTGCGTCGCCGCAAGGCGTCCAAGACAACGCCTGCCGCGTATGACAAGACGAGCGAAGAGGTCGTAGAAACTCCTGCGGCGACCGCTTCGACGCAGAAGTGATAACTTCCTAAGCGGCTTGAGCTGAATTGCGTGGTTGGCGCATCGGTTGCGTCCAGCCTATATTCGCTCCGACATATGAGCATCGCGCGGCGCCTCCCTTGCGGCCGCGCTCAGGTTTCGAGGAGTGCCCGCATGATGGGAACTTTCAGCATTTGGCATTGGCTGATTCTGGCGGTGATCGCGGCCCTGGTGTTCGGCGGCCGCGGCCGGCTGTCGTCGATCATGGGCGACGCCGCCAAGGGCATTCGCGCCTTCCGCGACGGCCTGAAGAGCGAGGACGAGCTGGAAAAGGCCAAGCCGGCGGCGCAGATCGCCGACAAGGTCGAAGACAAGCCCAAGGCCTGAACCCTTTAGGCCCAAGCCTTATCGGCCCTATACGCCGATCCTGGCTGCGCGCCCGCCGCGCGGCCATTTGCTGTTGACCGGAGATTATCGACGCCATGCTGCCAGAGGCCGGCGCCTTCCCGATGGAAATGCTGATGGTGGCGGTGGTGGCCCTGATCGTCATCGGCCCCAAGGACCTGCCGGTGCTGTTGCGCCGGCTGGGTCAGTTCATCGCCAAGATGCGCGGCCTGGCCGCCGAGTTCCGCGCCAGCTTCGACGAGATGGCCCGCCAGTCCGAGCTCGACGAGCTGCGCCGCCAGGTGGAGGAGCTGAAGCAGACCGGGTTCACGGGCCATCCTGTGTCGCCCGAACTACAGGCGCATATGAGCGCCATCCACGAAGAGCTGAACGGCCCGGCGCCGCAGCCTGACCCGTCGCTGGCTTACGAACCCGCGCCGCTGCATGTGGAGGCCGCGCCGACCCCCGCCGATCTGGCCGCCTCGGGCGCGGCTCTGGCCGTCGCCGCTGAGGCCCCCGCCGAGCCTGTTGCTGACGCGCCGGTGAAGAAGCCGCGCAAACCCCGCGCCAAGAAAGTCGCTGCGCCGGTTGAAGCCGCGCCTGCGTCCTCGTCGGAGGACGCCGCTTGAGCGCCTATCTGAACGATGAGTCGGAGATCGAGGCCTCCCGCGCGCCCTTGCTCGACCACCTGGTGGAATTGCGCCAACGGTTGATCATCTGCGCCTGGGCGGTGATGGCGGCCTTTGTCGGCTGCTTCTTCATTTCGCAGGATATCTACCTCTTCCTGGTGCGTCCGTTCGAAGTGGCCTCGGCCTTTTCCAGCGCCAAGGCCCAGCCCGGGCCGCTCGACCTGATCATGGGCATAGCCGGGCTCGTGCCGCTGCACGTCACCCATCCGGCCCTCCTTCAGGCGACGGGACCGCTGGAAATCTTTTTCGCCAAGATGAAGCTCGCCCTCTTCGCGGCCATCGTCATCAGCTTTCCGATCCTGGCGTGGCAGCTCTACCGCTTCGTGGCGCCAGGGCTCTACAAGCGCGAGCGCAAGGCCTTCCTGCCGTTCCTGTTCGCCTCGCCGATCCTGTTCGTGCTGGGGGCGGCGCTGGTCTATTACGTGATGCTGCCCTTCGTCATGTGGTTCTCCCTGACGCAGCAGGTGGAGACCCCCGGGGTGCACATCGCGCTGATCCCCAAGGTGTCGGACTACCTTGATCTGGTCACCAAGCTGATCCTGGCCTTTGGGCTCTGCTTCCAGCTGCCGGTGGTGGTGTCCCTGGCGGGGCTGGCGGGCCTGGTGCGCGCCGAGCAGCTGACGTCGAGCCGGCGTTACGCCATCGTCGGCATCTTCGCCCTGGCCGCCGTGGTCACGCCCCCGGACATGATCAGCCCCTTCTTCCTGGCGGTGCCGATCTACCTGTTGTTCGAGGCCTCGATCATCTGCGTGAAGCTGATCGAGAAAGCCCACGAGCGGGAAGACGCCGCCGCGGCCTAAGGTCTTTGATCGGGGTTGGCCTTCCTCGCGACGCCCCTTAAAGAGACCGGCGAGATTTGCTGCGCCAAGGCTTGCGAGACCCGCCATGCACGACATCAAGGCCATTCGTGAAGCGCCGGAGGTGTTCGACCGCGGCCTCGCCCGTCGGGGGCTCAACCCCTTGTCGGAACAGGTGGTGCGCATCGACCAGGCCCTGCGCGCGGCGCAGACGGCCCTACAGTCGGCCCAGTCCCGCCGCAACGACGCCTCCAAGCTCATCGGCGCGGCCAAGGCCCGCAAGGACGAAGCCGCCGCCCTGGCCCTGATGGCCGAGGTGGAAGGGCTGAAGGTCGAGATGGCCCAGCACTTCGAGGCCGAGGGCGTGAACGGCCGCGCCTTGAAGGAGATTCTCTCCACCCTGCCCAACCTGCCGGCGGACGACGTGCCGGACGGCCCGGACGAGAGCGCCAATGTGGAGATTCGCCGCCATGGCGACGTATCCGCTTTGCCGGCGGCGCGGCTGAACGCGCCCAAGGATCACGTCACACTTGGCGAGGGCCTCGGCGGCATGGACTTCGAGGCCGCGGCCAAGATGTCCGGCGCCCGCTTCGTGGTGCTGAAGAAGGACGTGGCGCGGCTGGAGCGGGCCATCGGCCAGTTCATGCTCGACCTACAGACCGGCGCGCACGGCTATACCGAGGTCAGCCCGCCGATCCTGGTGCTGGACGAGGCGCTGTTCGGCACGGGCCAGTTGCCCAAGTTCGAGAACGACAGTTTCGCCGCGGTGCCGGGGGACCTTACGGCGCGCGGGCCGCTGGACGAGGCGCGGGGGGAACGCCTGTTCGAAGAGCGTCACTGGCTGATCCCTACGGCGGAGGTCTCGCTCACCAACCTCGTGCGCGAATCCATCATCGCCGAGGAAGAGCTGCCGCTGCGCCTCACGGCGCTGACGCCCTGCTTCCGCGCGGAGGCCGGCGCCTCGGGTCGCGACACCCGCGGCATGATCCGCCAGCACCAGTTCTACAAGGTGGAGCTGGTCTCCATCACCGCGCCCGAGCAGTCGAACGGCGAGCACGAGCGCATGACCGGCTGCGCGGAAGAGGTGTTGAAGCGCCTCGGCCTGCCGTTCCGCACCATGCTGCTCTGCGCCGGCGACATGGGCTTCGGCGCCCGCAAGACCTACGACCTCGAGGTCTGGCTGCCGAGCCAGGGGACCTATCGCGAGATCAGCTCCTGCTCCAACTGCGGCGACTTCCAGGCCCGGCGCATGGACGCCCGCTGCCGCAAGGCCGGCGAAAAGGGCGGGCGCTTCGTGCATACCCTGAATGGCTCCGGCCTCGCCGTGGGCCGCACCCTGGTGGCCGTGCTGGAGAACTATCAGGACGAGGGCGGGCGCATCGCCATCCCTGCGCCGTTGCAGCCCTATATGGGCGGCAAGACCCATCTGGAGCCGGCCGCCTGATGCGCATCCTCCTCACCAACGACGACGGGATCAACGCGCCGGGGCTCGTCACCCTGCGGCGCATCGCCGAGGCCTTGTCGGGCGAAGTGTTCGTTTGCGCGCCAGAAGTGGAACAGTCGGGGGCGAGCCGCGCGCTCACCCTCTCCGAGCCGGTGCGTGTGCGCCAGGTGGAGCCGCGGGTGTGGGCGGTGTCTGGCACCCCCACCGACTGCGTCATGCTGGCGGTGCAGGAGCTCGTGCCCGGCGGCAAGGTCGATCTCGTGCTCTCCGGCGTCAATCGCGGCCAGAACATGGGCGAGGACGTGACCCTGTCCGGCACGGTGGCGGGGGCCATCCAGGGCATGGAGCTGGGCATTCCCTCCATCGCCCTCAGCCAGACCCTGATGCGCTTTCACGACGACACCCGGGCCCTGTTCCACGTGGCCGAGCGCGACGGGCCGGGCCTGATCGCCCGCCTGGTGGAGTTGGGCTGGCCGGACAATGTGATCCTGAATCTCAACTTCCCGGACGTCGATGGCGATGAGCCGCTGGAGGTGGAGGTGACGCATCAGGGCTTCCGCGACCACCATCCGCGCCATTTCGAACGGCGCACCGACCTGCGCGGACGCGACTATTTCTGGATGGGCTTCAACGGCCAGCTGTCGCAACCGGCGGCAGGCACCGACCTGCATGCGGTCTATGGCGGCAAAATTTCCGTCACCCCGCTGCACATCGACCTCACTCATCGCGAAACCGCCGCCAAGCTGAAAGGTTTGCTAGGTGGACCCGCGCCGCGTCTGAAGTCGGCGCGCTGATGCACGGGGGACGAGGTATGGTCGATCCCGCTCAAGAGGCTGAAACCCGCCGCGCCCGGCTGGTGCTGAACCTGCGCTCGGGCGGGGTCACCGAGCCGGCGGTGCTCACGGCGATCGAGAAGACGCCGCGCGACCTTTTTGTGCCCGACCTGTTTCAGGAACGGTCGTGGGAGGACACGGCCCTGCCCATCGCCTGCGGCCAGACCATCAGCCAGCCGCTCATCGTCGGCCTGATGACCCAGGCACTTTGCCTCGAGCCGCGGGCGCGGGTGCTGGAAATCGGCACCGGCTCCGGATACCAGACCGCGGTGCTCGCGAGGCTGTCGCGTCTTGTCTATACAGTGGAGCGCTATCGCACGCTGATGTCGGCGGCCGAGGCGCGGTTCAAGACGCTCGGCCTCACCAATGTCATCACCCGCTTTGGCGATGGTGGCGAAGGTTGGCCTGAACAGGCGCCTTTTGACCGTATTCTCGTCACAGCTGCGGCGCCGGAGACGCCTAAGACCCTGCTCTCGCAGCTGAAACCCAATGGCGTGCTGGTGGCGCCCATCGGGCGCGGCGCGATTCAATCCCTACGCCGGTACGTGGGCGACGGGGAGGGCGGGTTCCATGAGGAGGACATGGGGGACGTGCGTTTCGTGCCCCTGCTCCCCGGAACGGCCAAGGAAATGTAGTCTCTTGCAGGGCCGCATCGGCGGGACGGGAGCAGGCATGGGCGTATTGAGGACTTTGGTCATCTTGGCTTTGGCGGGCGTGGGGCTCGGCCTTGCGGCCTGCGCCGAAGCGCCGCGAGGCCCGCCCCTGGCCGAGGCTGTCATCCGCCATCCGCCGCTCGAGGAAGAGCAGGCCCGCGCCCGCCCGCGCCCCAAGCCCGTGCCGGCGCGCGAGATTCCACGCGAGGTGACGGTCCAACCGGGCGAAACCCTGAACGACATCGGCGAGCGCCTGCGCACGCCAGTGCAGGCCATCGCCGACATGAACGGCCTTTCCCCACCCTATCGCGTGGCGCCGGGCACCAAGCTGCTGATCCCGCCGCCGCTGATCTATGAGGTGCAGGCCGGCGACACCTATGAGGGGGTGGGGCGGCGCTTCAGCATCGACCCTCGCTCCATCGCCAATCTCAACGATCTGGAGTTCGAACAGGGGCTGCGCACCGGTCAGAAGCTGGCCCTGCCGCCCCTGGTGCGAGACCTTGGGAGCAACGCCGAGGCGTCCGGCCCGACGCCGCTCGGCGCGCGCCTCGGCACGGCGCCCCTGCCAAGCCGTCCTGCGACCGCGCATACCCGCCGGCCTTCGCGCACCGCGGCAGACGCGGCCGCCGCCGTGGCCGCCGTGGCCGCCGCAGCTTCGCGCAAGCCGAGCGCGGCGCCCACCACTCCGACCGAGCCCCCGCCGCCCGCCGCCGCGTCGCCTGACCTCCTGGCCGCCGGCAAGGGGCGATTCGAGTGGCCGGTGCATGGCGACGTCGTGTCAGGCTATGGCCCCAAGGGCGCAGGTCTGCGCAACGACGGGGTCAATATCGCCGCCGCGGAAGGAACGCCGGTGCACGCCGCCGCGGCCGGCGAGGTGGTCTATGCCGGATCGTCAGTGCCAGGCTTCGGCAATCTGGTGCTGATTCGTCACGCGGGCGGCTGGGTCACCGCTTACGGGCACCTGGCCAAGATCAATGTGAAGATGCAGGCCATCGTCAGCCGCGAAAGCGTGATCGGCCAGGTGGGCCGCACCGGCAATGTCGACGCGCCGCAGCTGCACTTCGAAATCCGCCACGCCGCCAGCGCAGCGGAGAAGCCGAAGCCGGTGGATCCGAGCCAGTTCTTGCCCTGATCCGCCTCAGGACCGCAATGTTCTGACGCGCATTGCAAAATTGTGCGCCAGCGCATAGCTTCCGCCACCTTCCGGAGGGGGGCTTGAAGAAGCGCCCTCATTCCGTGCGCCCACGATTGGCTTCAGGAGCCGCTATGTTCGCCTCGACGGCCTATGCTCAAACCGCCACGCCCGCGCCGGGCGGCGCCTCCTCGGGACCGGGGGACCTTCTGTCGAGCCCGCTGGTGATGATGATCCCGCTCATCGCCCTGTTCTACTTCATGATCATCCGCCCGCAGCAGAAGAAGGTGAAGCAGCATCAGGAGATGGTGCAGGCTCTGAAGCGCGGCGACACGGTGGTGTTGAACTCGGGCGTGATCGGCAAGGTGAGCCGGGTCGAGGACGCCGAGGTGCAGCTCGAGATCGCCCCCAATGTGATCATCAAGGTGGTGAAGTCCATGGTGTCGGAAGTCCGGACCCGGGGCGAGACGGCCGCCAACGACAAGGGCTGAGCCCATGTTTCGCGTCGCTCGATGGAAACTCATCTCCGTCGCTGTGGCGGTGCTGTTCGGCGTGCTGTTCAGCCTGCCCAACGTGCTGCCCAAGTCAGTCACCGACAGCCTGCCGGAATGGATTCCGGCGCCGCGCCTCAATCTCGGCCTTGATCTGCAAGGCGGTTCGTACCTGCTCTACAGCGTGGACGTGGCCGCCCTGCAGGCCGAGCAGCTCACCAACCGGGTGGAAGACGTCCGCCGGGTGCTGCAGACCGAAAAGATCGACTTCTCGGCCCTCGGCGTCGCTAACGGCGCGGTGCGCGTGCGCATCACCAACGCCGGCCAGATGGACCAGGCGCTGAAGGACATCCGCAAACTGGTGCAGCCCACCACCGCCAATGGCGTGGTGGACATGAATGTGGCCTCGGGGCCCGATCAGTCCGTGGTGCTGACGTCGAACCCGGACGCCGCCCAGGTGCTGGCCGCCCGCGCCGTGGACCAGTCCATCGAGATCATCCGCAAGCGCATCGACAAGCTCGGCACCCGCGAGCCCTTGATCACCAAGCAGGGCGTTGACCGCATCGTGGTGGAGGCCGCCGGCGAGAGCGACCCTGAGCGCCTGAAGGCGGTGATCGGCCGCACCGCCAAGCTGACCTTCCAGATGGTGGACACCCAGGCCTCGGTCCAGGACGCCATCGCGGGGCGTCTGCCCCCCGGCGATGTCTTGCTGCCGTCGGACGACAAGCATTTCGCTGGCGGGTTGGTGGTGAAGCGCCGGGTTGAAATCTCCGGCGAAATGCTCACCAACGCCCAGCAGTCCTATGACCCGCAGACCGGTCAGCCGGACATCGCCTTCGCCCTCAACGGCCAGGGCACGGCCCGGTTCGCCGATGTGACCACGCGCAACATCGGCAAGCCCTTCGCCATCATTCTTGACGGTCGGGTGATGTCGGCGCCGAATATCAATGGCCCCATCGTTGGCGGTAGCGGGGTGATCACCGGCAGCTTCAGCCAGCAAGAAGCCGCCGACCTCGCCAACATCCTGCAATCGGGCGCCCTGCCGGCCCCGCTGAAGGTGGAGGCGCAGCGTCAGGTGGGCGCCGAGCTGGGCGCCGACGCCATCAAGTCGGGCACGACCGCGCTCGCCATCGGCGCCGTGGCCATCTTCGTGTTCATCATCCTCGCCTACGGCCTGTTCGGCGTTTTCGCTGCGGCGGCGCTGGTGTTGAACATCCTGATGATCGTGGCGGCCATGTCGCTTAGCCAGGCGACCCTCACGCTTCCGGGCGTGGCGGGGCTGATCCTGACTCTAGCGGTGGCCGTGGACGCCAACGTGCTGATCTATGAGCGCATGCGCGACGAGGCGCGGGCAGGGCGCAATGCGCTGCTCGCCGCTGACCATGGCTACAAGCTGGCCTGGCCGTCGATCTTCGACGCCAACGTCACCACGCTGATCTCGGCCCTCATCATGCTGGGCCTCGGCTCCGGCCCGGTGAAGGGTTTCGCCTGGACGCTGATGATCGGGGTGCTGACCTCGGTCTATACGGCGATCATCGTCACCCAGGTGCTCATCGGCTGGTGGTTCCGACTGGCCCGTCCCAAGCAGCTTCCGATCTGAGGCCCCCATGCATTGGCCCCTGACGCGTAACCTTCCGCACGAGACCAAATTCCGCTTCGTCCGCTATGCACCCTTCGCCGCCATTCTGTCGGTGGTGCTGGTGCTGGCGAGCTGCGCCTCCTTCGCCACCCGCGGTCTCAACCTCGGCATCGACTTCAAGGGCGGCACCACCATCGAGGCGGTGCTGCCGGGTCCTGCGCCGGTGGAGGCCCTGCACAAGAGCCTGATCCGTCAGGGCCTGCACGACAGCTTGGTGCAGGTGTTCGGCAATCCCAACGACGCGCTGTTGAAGTTCAGCCCGGAGGGGACTGGCGACGCCGGCGCTCAGGTGCAGGCCATCAAGACCGAGCTCGCCAAGGAGTTTCCGGGCATCTCGTTCAAGAGCACCGACGTGGTGGGCCCCAAGGTCTCGGGCGAGCTGTTCCAGTCGGGCTTCATGGCTCTCGGCATCGCCATTGTCTTGATGCTGGGCTACATCTGGTTTCGTTTCGGCCTGCAGCAGGGCTTCGGCGCCGTGCTGGCCGTGTTCCACGACATCCTGCTCACCATGGGCGTGTTGTCGGTGGCCCAGGTGGAGTTCTCCATGACTTCCATCGCGGCCCTGCTCACCGTCATCGGCTATTCCATGAACGAGAAGGTGATCACCTTTGACCGACTGCGGGAGAACCTGCGCAAGTATCGCAAGACCCCCCTGGCGGACGTGATCAACCTCTCCGAAAATGAGCGACTGTCGCGGACCCTGATCACCGGGACCACGGCTCTGCTGGCCCTTTCGGGCATGCTGGCGCTCGCTGGTCCGTCCCTGTTCCCGCTCGCCTTCACCATGGTCTGCGGCATCATCATCGGCACCTATTCCTCGGTCTATGTGGCCCTGCCGGTGCTCCTGGTGTGGGGGGTGAACCGCGGCGAAGAGGAAGACGCCAAGCTGGTGGGCCCGGCGGCCGACATCGCCGCCAAGCGCGCCCGCGAAAAGGCGCGGCCCTAAGAGCCAAGCCATGGCGGTGTTACGCCAGGCGCCGGCCATCGAGGCCTTCGGCGGGGGCGGCTTCCGCGTCGACGGCGTGCGCTTCGAGGGCGGCCTCTTAATCCTCAACGATCAGGCGCAGGCCTGGCGGCCGGATCGCTTGGCCGATCTTGCACCCGCCGACTTTGACGCCGTGTTCGCCGCCGGCTCCGACGTGGTGGAGTTGGTCATCCTCGGCCTTGGCCCCTCCATGGCGCCGCCGCCAAGGGCGGTGCGCGAAGCTTTCGAGCAGCGCCGGCTTGGGCTAGAGCTCCTGGTCACAGCGGAGGCGTGCCGGCTCTACAACCTGCTGGCCCAGGAGGGGCGGCGCGTGGCCGCGGCCCTGCTGCCTGTCTGAACCCCTGCGACAATTTGGAAATTCGCGCGTGATCAACGGCGCGAAGCGGACTATATCAGGGCCAAATTTTGACTCAGATCAAACGGTCCGGAGAGCTCCAGATGGCTGCGTTCCTTTCGAACTTCCGCAATACGATCATCGCCAGCTTCGTGCTGGCGCTGGTGCTGATCGTCGGCTACGCGGTCCACTATTCCAAGGGCGGCGGACTTGACGCCATCTTCTGGCAGGCGGTGCTGCGCTGGGCCCACGTGGTGTGCGGCATCCTGTGGATCGGCCTCTTGTACTACTTCAACTTCGTGCAGATCCGCGTCATGCCGCAGATCCCGGCCGAGCTGAAGCCGGCGGTGTCCAAGTACATCGCCCCCGAGGCCCTGTTCTGGTTCCGCTGGGCGGCCCTGGCCACCTGGGTGTTCGGCATCATCCTCGCCTTCAACCGCAACTATCTTCTGGAAGCCTACACGCTTGGTCTCACCGAAGGCTTCGCCGTGCCGCAACACGTGTTCATCGGCGTCGGCATGTGGCTGGCCACCATCATGTTCTTCAACGTCTGGGCGCTGATCTGGCCGAACCAGAAGATCGCTCTTGGCATCGTCGAAGCGGACGCTGACGCCAAGACCAAGGCGGCCAAGACCGCCATGATCTTCTCCCGCGTGAACACGCTTCTCTCCATCCCCATGCTCACCACCATGGCGATGAACCAGACCATCTTCGGCTGATCCATTTCGAAGATGACGTGATCCCGGCGCGACGCTATCTGCGCCGGGATGAGCGGTGCTGTGATCCCCGATCCTGAATTCGACCTGAAGCGCCTCGAGCCCGCCCGCTGGATGGCGCTTCGCTTCGTTGGCGATGCAGCCCTGCGCGCCGAGCTTGAGGCTCTGGCTGTGCTCGACCACGATTGGCGGCGAGTGCGGCGCGCGGCGGCCAATCCGCTCATGGGCGAAATTCGCTTGGCCTGGTGGCGCGAGACCCTGGAGGCGGGACGGATGGATCAGCACCCGGCGTTGGCAGCCCTTAGCGCTGCGCGAACAGAAGGACGGCTTGGCGTCGTCTCGCTCGTGCGGGCGATCGACGCCCACGCCCGCGCGCTTGATCCTGAAACCTTGGGCGACGAGAGCGATCTGGAAGCCTTCTTCGACGACGCCCTGGGCGGAGTTCTTGAAGCCGCTGTCGCCCTGTGCGGCCACGTCGACGCGGTCTTGCCCAAGCTGGCGGAACTGGCCGGCTTCAGCCTCCTGGCGAGATCGCCCGACGCGTTCGTCCATCCCAAATTCTGGGCCGAGGCCTCCGACGAAGAGGTGCGTCGCCATGCCGCGCATCAGGCGGCGGAGGTGTTGGCCGAAGCGCAACGTCAGTCCGCCGCCTTGCCGGTGAAGGCCTTCCCCGCCGTGGCGCACTTGGCGTTGACCGGCGTGGCTCACCCAGAAGGCCTCGGCGCGCGGCTGAGGCTGACCTTCGCTGTGGCCCGCGGCCGGATCTAGAGGCCGTAGCTCGTCTTCCACGCGCTCAGCTCGACCAGCGCCCGCTCGCTCATGGCCCGCTTCTTGGCCCGGCCGCGCTCGGGCGGGGCCAGCTTCTTGCCCTCGGCGTCGCGCCTCGGCGCCTCCATGGGCGGCAGGAGGCCGTAATTGATGTTCATGGGCTGGAACGAGGCCTTGCCGCCTTCGATGTGCCCCCCGGTGACGTGGGCGATCAGCGCGCCCAGCGCAGTCGCCAGCGGCGGCGGCTCGAGCGGCCGGCCCAGCGCCTCGGCGGCGGCGAAGCGGCCGGCCAGGAGGCCCACGGCCGCGCTCTCCACATAGCCCTCCACGCCCGTGACCTGACCGGCGAAGCGCACCCGCGGCTCCGCCTTCAGCCGCAGCTGGCTGTCAAGCAGGCGAGGGGAGTTGATGAAGGTGTTGCGGTGCAGGCCGCCCAGCCGCGCGAACTGTGCGTCCTTCAGGCCGGGAATGGTGCGGAACACCTCCACCTGGGCGGCGTGCTTCAGCTTGGTCTGGAAGCCCACCATGTTGTAGAGGGTGCCGAGCTTGTTGTCCTGGCGCAGCTGCACCACGGCATGGGCCTTCTCCCCCGGCTTGTGCGGATTGGTCAGCCCCACCGGCTTCATCGGTCCATAGCGCAAGGTCTCGGCCCCGCGCTCGGCCATGACCTCGATGGGCAGGCAGCCGTCGAAATAGGGCGTGTCCTTCTCCCAATCACGGAACTCGGCCTTGGGGCCGTCGAGCAGGGCCTGCACGAAGGCCTCGTACTCGTCCTTGGTCATGGGGCAGTTGATATAGGCCGCGGCGTCGCCCCCGGGCCCGACCTTGTCGTAGCGCGACTGGCGCCAGGCGATGTCCATGTCGATGGACTCGGTGTGCACTATGGGGGCGATGGCGTCGAAGAAGGCGAGGGCGTCCTCGCCGGTGCGCTGCAGGATGGCGCTGGCGAGCTCGGGGGCGGTGAGGGGGCCGGTGGCCAGGATCACGCGGCCCCAGTCCTCCGGCGGCCAGGCGGTGAGCGCCTTCTCCACAACAGTGACGCGGGGGTGAGCCCGGAGGCGCGCGGTGATCATCTGACTGAACAGGTCGCGATCCACCGCCAGAGCGCCGCCCGCTGGCACCTGGGCCTCGCCGCCCGCGGACATGATCAGCGAGCCGAGCCGGCGCATCTCTTCGTGCAACAGGCCCACAGCGTTGGCGGTCCAGTCGTCGGCGCGGAAGGAATTGGAGCAAACGAGCTCGGCGAACCCGCCGGTGGAGTGGGCCGGCGTGAGCCGCATCGGGCGCATTTCGTGCAGCACCACCTTCACGCCCGCCTCAGCGATCTGCCACGCCGCCTCGGACCCGGCAAGGCCAGCGCCCACCACGTGGATCGGTTGATCGGTCATGAGCGGCTCCTAAGGCGTAGGCGGGGGCCCTTTCTCACCAAAACCAGCCGGAATTCAAGCGCTTGTCGCAGACATGTCATGATGTTCCAGCGCACCTTGCAGGAGAATGGCCTTGGCTTGCCCCTTGTAGATGCGCGACATCTGGATCACGGGCGACAAGTCTTGCAAAAGTTTCGCGAGCTTTGCCGCGCGGAGAGGTTAATATGGTCGTCACGGGCCGGGTGGGATGGCGTGTGGCGCGGCCGTACGAGGGGATGAGTTGGTCATGACCAAGGCCGGGCTGACGGTGGGGTCGTCGGTGAGTGGAGCCTACGCTTTTGCAAGCCGGGCCTGGGGAAAGACGTTCGCGATCCTGTTCTTGGCCGCCGCGGCCCAGGCGGCGATCTTCTTTGCTCAACATGCCGATATTCAACACGCCCTCGCCCTGAAGATCGAGGCTGGCGGCTGGTTCGCCGCGCTCTTGACCGCGCCGCCGGCCATGGGCGCGCTCTACCGGGTGGCCGTGGGCGGTGAGGCGCTGAGAGACCTCGGCCCAGGCGGCCTGCAGTGGACCAAGATCGAGTGGAGCCTGATCGGCGTCGCGACCCTTCTCTTCCTGTCGGCGGTGCTGTTCTGCATTCCGGCCACAGCCCTGGCGGCGGTGGCCACAGTGGCGCTGCGCTATGGCGCGGGTCTTGGCATGCAGACGGCCATGCAGATCGGCTCCTTCGCCTTCATCGCCGTGATGTTGGCCTGGGTCTACACCTTGTTGCGGGTGTCCTTGTCGGCGCCCGCCAGCGTGGCCGCGCGCGAGGTGAAGGTGTTTCAGACCTGGCCCCTGACCAAGAGCAAGGCGCTCACCCTCGCCGTGTCCCTGATCGCCGCCGCCGCGCCCCTGACCGCGCTGATCGCTGGTGGTCAAACCGCGCTGAACGGGCTGGAGACTGGCGACTTTGTGCCCTGGCCCACCAGCCGCTGGCCGTTGGAGGACGCCGCAGGCGGCGGCGCGGCGCTGGGCCTGATCTCGGGCTTCCTGGTCCCCTCGGTGATCGCCGGCCTGTTCGGCGGCGCCTATCGGACGCTGGCGGGCGCAGACGACAAGGTGGTCGAGCTGCCGGCGAAGGCGGCTAAGACGAAATCCCGCAAGACGGAGAGCCAGGGTCTTGTGCTGGGCGGCGCGACCGCCGCCTCCGCCGAAATCATTCCCTTGCCCGCCCGCGCGGAGCCTGAGGAAGGCGCTGTGGGCCTTCCTCTGCGCGATCCGGCGGATCTGGTGGAGGAGGCGGGGCTGTTGGAGCACGCCATGCTGCTCGCGCCCTTCCACTATGGCCGCGACGAGGGCGAGCCCGTGCGAGAAGTGGAGTTGCCCTCCGGCCTCGCCCATTCGGCGACGCCGCCCTTGAACGACACCGGCGCCTATGTCTGGCGTCTGCCGGAGGCCGATCCGCAACGCCAGCCGGCCAAGGGGCCGGAGTGGGAGGCGCTGATCGACGCCCTGGCGCCGGGCCTCCTTCCGCTGCAAGAGAGCCGATCGGCGCAGACGCCCGCCCGTACCGCGGCCCCGGTCGCGGTGGAAGCCCCCTTAGCGGGCGAAACCAATGACGAGGCGCGGCTCGACGCCCCTGCCGACGCCCCTATCCTGGTCCAAGCCGAGGCGCCTGCCCCGCCGTCCATGGCCCCCGCGGTGGTGGAGGCGCCCGAGCCATTCCTCGACCACCTGTTTCCAGCCGCGGCGCGCCATCTGCGCGTCGTAAGTTCAGAGCCGGCGCCGGTGATGGAGCCGGGTCATCTGGGCGAGACCACCCTCGCCGAGACGCCTGCGGCGCCCCCTGAACCTGCGGCGCCCCCTGAATCTGCAACGTCGGAACCTGTCGCAGACGCGGAGCCGGCCCTGCCGATGGACTCCACTGCGCCCTGGCCGCCTCTGCGCATAGCGGCGGCGGTGGAGGCGCCGGGTCGTCCGTTCCGTCACCCCAAGCTCACTCTGATCAAACCGCTTTACGCCCTAGAGTCGGCGCTGCCGGCGCACGCCAATGATTTCGATCCGTCGTCGCTGCGGAGCGGGCGCAGCGACGCGCGGCCTTCTGGGGGTCCCGCCTCGGAGTCCCTTGACCCATGAACCGATTTTCCCCATCCGAAGCCGCCTTCGAGGGCTTCCGCCTCACCCGTGAAAAGCCGAGCCTGATCCTGTCGATCGGTCTTTTGGAAATCCTCTACGCCCTGATCGGCGGCGCCATATTCTTCAATATGGCGGGCCAGCAGTTTCTCGACCTTTTGTCAGCGGCCATGGCCCACGACACGGCGCGTCTGCAAAACATTCAGGCGCAGATGATGCCGATCCGGATTGCGCAGTTGGCCACCGCTCCCGTGCAGCTCCTGGTCTACAGCGTGATCTTCGCAGCCATTTTCCGCGCCGTGCTGCGGCCGACGGAGCGCGGCTTGGGCTTTCTCAAGCTCGGCGGCGACGAGCTGCGACTGCTGCTGCTCGGTGTGGTGTATTTCCTGCTGTTCCTGCTGTTCGCGGTGGTCATCGGCATCGTCGTCGGCATCCTGAGCGTCATCGTGCAAACGGCGCCTGAGCAGGCGCGCCGCCCCTTGGTGGTTTTGATCGTTGTCCTGGCCGTGGCGTTTTTCGTCTGGGTCGCGGTGCGCCTGTCTCTGGCCGGGCCCATGACCTTCGCCGAGGGCAAGCTGAGGATTTTTGAATCCTGGCGTCTGACCAAGGGGCATTTCTGGTCCCTGTTCGGCATGTACCTGCTCACCATCATCCTGGCCGTTGTGGTCTCTGTGCTGATCATGGTGGTGCTGGCGGTGATCGGCGTGGTGCTCGCCTTTGCCTTGGGCATCGGCGATGTGATCAAAACGCTCAGCGCAGGCGGGCATGTCGATTTCGCCGGGCTTGCGCCCGGGCTGATGTTCGGAGCAGCGGTGTTCCTGCTGCTGGCGAGCTTCTTCAACGCCTTTGTTCGCATCATCACCTACGCCCCGGCGGCGGTGGCCTATCGCGAGCTGTCCAGCAAGTAGCCTAGACCTCTATGCGGGGCGGCGAAGTCCGCCCCGTGCTTGGTGTGAAGCGGCGGCGGAGGCCGTCCGGGGGAGAGCCGCATGTCCTTGCCGTCCACGGACCACGCCCTGCATGGGTTCGCCGTGATCCGCCGCCACCCTGACGCCTTGGCGCTCTGGGGACTCTATTTCCTCACCGTGGTGGTGTTCGCCTCCTGGCTCACCGCCAGCCTCGCGCCCGGCGCCGGTCCGGACGAGGCGGCCGTGGGGCTGATCCAGCGCGGCCTGGCCACCTGGACGGGTCAGCTCCTGGTGGCGGTCGTCGTGTTTGTGGCCAATGTGGTGCTGAGTTGCGCGGTTTATCGCGCCATCCTGCGTCGGGACGAGCCGGGCTTTCTATTCCTGCATCTTGGAGCGGACGAGATTCGGGTGCTGGTGGTGCAGTTGGTGATTTGGCTGCTGACCCTGCTGGTCCAGTTGGCCTTCGCCTATATGGGCATGGTGACGGTGTTTGCGGCCGCCCTGGCGGGAGGGCGGGCGTTGAAACCCGAAGCGGCCGTGGCGCTCGGCCTGGCGGCGCCTGTGCTGATCATCGGCGTGGTCGCCCTTTACGCCTGGGCCTCAGTGCGACTGTCCCTGGCCCTGCCCATGACCTTCGCCGAACGCAAGATCAGCCTTGCGTCGGCCTGGCGCCTGTCGCGCCGCCACGTCTGGGCGATGTTCTTCACCTATCTCTTGGCGGGTATCGCCGCGGCGGTGCTCATCCTCCTGGTCATGGCCGCCTACGCTCTCGCCGCCTCGGCGCTGGGGGACCCGGACGCCTTCCGCGCCATATTCAAAGCGGGGGCGCAGGTGCGGCTGCTGGTCGGCGACTATACGCCGACCTTGTTGGGTTGGGCGCTGATGTCCATCGTCCTGCACGTGGCGACCATGGCGGTGACGCTGGTGCCGGCCGCGGAAATCTATCGCGAGCTCTCCGGCTACAAGGCGCCTTGAACCGGCAGGTTCTGAGCTAGAGCATTTTCCGAAAAGTGGGAACCGGTTTTCGGACGAAAAATGCTCTAGATTCAATTGTGTATGAGCAAAATCCGATTCCGATTGACCGGATTTTGCTCTAGGTTCAGGCCCGCTTCTTCAGCTCGGCGATGCGCGCGGCGCGGCGCTCCTCGTGCCGCTTCAGCACCTCGGCGAGATAGCGACCGGTCCAGCTCTCCTTGTCGGCGGCCACCTGTTCCGGCGTACCGCTGGCCACGATGCGACCGCCGCCATCGCCGCCCTCTGGGCCGAAGTCGAGGATCCAGTCCGCCGTCTTCACCACGTCGAGATTGTGCTCGATCACCACCACCGTATTGCCCTGGTCCACCAGCTCGTGCAGCACCTCAAGGAGCTGCTTGGTGTCGTGGAAGTGCAGGCCGGTGGTGGGCTCATCGAGGATGTAGAGCGTGCGGCCGGTGGCCCGCCGACTCAGCTCCTTGGACAGCTTCACCCGCTGCGCCTCGCCGCCGGAGAGGGTGGTGGCCTGCTGGCCCACCTTCACATAGCCGAGACCCACGCGCTTCAGGGTGGCCATCTTGTCCCGGATGGAAGGCACGGCCTTGAAGAAGTCCGCCGCCTCTTCCACCGTCATTTCAAGCACTTCGGCGATGGACTTGCCGCGGAACAGGATCTCCAGGGTCTCGCGATTGTAGCGATGGCCCTTGCAGACGTCGCAGGTGACATAGACGTCGGGCAGGAAGTGCATCTCGATCTTGATCACCCCATCGCCCTGACAGGCCTCGCAGCGCCCGCCCTTGACGTTGAAGCTGAACCGGCCGGGGCCGTAGCCGCGGGCCTTGGCTTCGGGCAGACCCGCATACCAGTCGCGGATGGGGCCGAAGGCGCCGGTGTAGGTGGCAGGGTTGGAGCGCGGGGTGCGGCCGATGGGGCTCTGGTCGATGTCGATGACCTTGTCGAAGTGCTCCAGCCCTTCGATGCGCTCGTGCGGGGCGGGGGCGTCGGAGGCGTTGTTCAACCGCCGCGCCGCGGCCTTGTAGAGAGTCTCCAGGGTGAAGGTGGATTTGCCGCCGCCCGAGACGCCGGTGATGCAGGTGAACACGCCCACCGGGATTTCGCCGGTGACCTCCTTCAGATTGTTGCCGCGCGCGCCCATCACCCGCAGCATCTTCTTCTTGTTGATGCTGCGCCGCAGCTCAGGGATGGCGATTTCAAGTGCGCCGGTAAGGTATTGACCCGTCAGACTTTTCGGCTCGGCCATGATGTCGGCAGGCGCGCCTTCGGCGACGATTTCGCCGCCATGCACCCCGGCCGCCGGCCCCATGTCGATGACATAGTCGGCGGTGAGGATGGCCTCCTCGTCATGCTCCACCACCAGCACCGAATTGCCGAGATCGCGCAGGCCTTTCAGCGAGTTGAGCAGGCGGGTGTTGTCGCGCTGGTGCAGGCCGATGGAGGGCTCGTCCAGCACATAGAGCACGCCGGTGAGGCCGGAGCCGATCTGCGAGGCGAGGCGGATGCGCTGGCTCTCGCCGCCGGACAGCGTGCCCGAGGCCCGCGACATCTGTAGATAGTCGAGGCCGACGTCATTCAAAAACCGCAGCCGGTCATTGATTTCCTTGAGGATTCTCTTGGCGATCTCAAGCTGTTTGGGACTGAGCTGCGGCTCCAGGGCGTCGAACCAGGCGCGGGCGTCGCGGATGGACAGCCCGGAAATCTCGGCGATGGAGCTGGCGCCCACCTTCACGGCCAGGGCTTCTGGCTTCAGGCGCTGGCCCTTGCAGGCCTCGCACGGGGTTTCGGACTGGTACCGGCCCAGCTCCTCGCGCACCCAGGCCGAGTCCGTCTCGCGCCAGCGCCGTTCCAGATTGGGCAGCACGCCCTCGAACGGCTTGGACACTTCATAGCGCCGGGCCTGGTCGTCATAGACGAACTTGATCTTTTCCGAGCCGGTGCCGGACAGGATCACCTTCTTGGCCGCCGCGGGCAGGTCGCGCCAGGCCAGGTCCATGGAGAAGCCATAGTGGCGGGCCAGCGCCTGCAGGGTCTGGGTGTAGAGCGGCGAGGGGCCCCGGGCCCAAGGCGCCACCGCACCGTGGTGCAGACTCTTGTCCTGGTCAGGCACGACGAGGTCGGCGTCGAAGGTGAGCTTCAGGCCAAGCCCGTCGCAGGTCGGGCAGGCGCCGAAGGGATTGTTGAATGAGAAGAGGCGCGGCTCGATCTCGGTGAGAGTGAAGCCGGACACCGGGCAGGCGAACTTCTCCGAGAACAGCATGCGCTTCGGCTCGGTCTCCCCTTCCGCAAGATCGGCCCACTCAGCGACGGCCGAACCGTCGGCCAGGTGCAGGGCGGTCTCGAGACTGTCGGCCAGGCGCTGCTCCAGCCCGGCGCGCACCACGATGCGGTCCACCACCACGTCAATGTCGTGCTTGAACTTCTTGTCGAGGACCGGGGCGTCTTCAATGGGGTAGAACTGACCATTCACCTTCAGGCGCTGGAAGCCCTGGCGCTGCCATTCGGCGATTTCCTTGCGGTATTCGCCCTTGCGCCCGCGCACCACGGGGGCCAGCAGCAGCAGGCGCGTGCCCTCGGGCAGCGCCATGACCTTGTCCACCATCTGGCTGACGGTCTGGCTCTCGATGGGCAGGCCGGTGGCGGGGGAATAGGGCACGCCCACCCGTGCCCACAGGAGGCGCATATAGTCGTGAATCTCCGTCACCGTGCCCACGGTGGAACGCGGGTTCTTGGAGGTGGTCTTCTGTTCGATGGAGATGGCGGGGGAGAGGCCCTCGATCAGGTCCACGTCCGGCTTGCCCATCAGCTCCAGGAACTGGCGCGCATAGGCCGAGAGGCTCTCCACATACCGGCGCTGGCCTTCGGCGTAGATGGTGTCGAAGGCGAGGCTCGACTTGCCTGAGCCGGACAGACCGGTGAGCACCACGAGCTGGCCGCGGGGAATATCGACATCCACGCCCTTCAGATTGTGTTCGCGCGCGCCACGGACGCGAATGTGAGCGTGTTGGTCGGTCATGCAGATGTCCGCGTCGACGAGGGCGATACCCATCCCGCCCAGCCCTGGTTATTTAGGGGCGAGCGTCACGAGATCATCCGGAACAATAGTAGAACAATTCTGCGTCGTCGAGACGTATCGGCGGCGATCCTGTGGAAATCGGGGACAGATGCGGAAATCCGCCGGGATGGCGGATTGTGCGAATCGACGCTCCGGGTCAACCATGGTTAATGGAAACTTTGGCGCCGGGCAGGGGTGAAAACCCTGGTCGAAACCCCGGCCCTTGTCAGCGCGTTTGATGTGGTGGCGGCGCCCTGTATCTGTGCCGGGCGATGGGGAGGAGTCATTTCGACTTCTTCGTGGTCGGGAGACGGAGCGCTAGATGCGAACCTTAGCCATTCTCTCTCGGAAGGGCGGCACGGGCAAAACCACCGTGGCTGTGCATCTGGCGACGGCGTCGCATTGCGCCGGCCTGAGGACGGTGATCGCCGACCTTGATCCGCAGCGCTCGGCCCTGGACTGGGCCCGGGAACGGCAGGTTGAAGGACCCGCGGTATTCGAGGCCAAGGTGGGCGCCCTGTTCACCCAGCGGCTGGCCTGTGCGCGCGACGGCGCCGATCTGATGGTGCTCGACACCCGACCCTCCAGCGACGCCGAATGCGCTGAAGCCGTGCGCTGGTCCGATCTGGCCCTGATCGTCGTGCGCCCCTGCTATTTCGATCTGAAGGCCATCGTGCGCACGGTGGAGCTGGTGACCAACATGGGCAAGCGGGGCCTGTTCGTCATCAACCAGGCGCCGTCTCGGCGCGCCGGCGAGGAGCCGCGCGTGATCCTCGAAACCTATGAAACCCTGCAGGGGCTTGGCCTGCCCGTGGCGCCCGTGGGCCTCCGTTATCGCGCGGCTTATCAGAACGCGGTGAAACTTGGCCTCACCGCGCCGGAGTTCGCCCCCGACAGCCTGGCCGCCTTCGAGGTGGACGCTCTTTGGGGCATCGTTCAGCGCGAGCTGTGGCCGCAGCCGGCGGCGGGCGCGCAGCCAGTGGCTCTGGCGGGCTAACGCCGGTTTTCGACTAAAAATCAAACGAATGGGCGAATCTGGCGGATCCGAATCGCCTGCGGTGCGTGGTCGGTGAAGGCGCTCAAACGAGCACCTCATTCCCCTCAGTCGTCCCGATGCACGCGCTCGCGGCGTTCGTGGCGCTCCTGGGCTTCCACGCTGAGGGTGGCGATGGGGCGGGCCTCCAGTCGCGCGAGGCCGATGGGCTCGCCGGTCTCCTCGCAATAACCGTAGGCCCCATCCTCGATGCGCCGCAAAGCCTCATCGATCTTGGAGATCAACTTGCGCTGGCGATCGCGGGTGCGCAGCTCCAGCGCCCGATCCGTTTCGGAGCTGGCGCGGTCGGCCAGGTCCGGATGGTTTTCGGTCTCAGACTGAAGGTGGGTTAGCGTTTCGCGCGACTCGCGGAGGATATCTTCCTTCCAGCGCAGTAATTTATTCTTAAAGTACTCGATCTGACGATCATTCATGAAGGGCTCGTCTTCCGACGGTCGGTAGCCTTCAATGTTCATATCTGACCCAGTTACTTTACGGACCGACTCGATCATCTGCATTCGACGTTCTCACGCTGCCGCAAATAGACGCCCGAATTCCAAGCGATGCGCTTATATCATTTCAGGTTTGAGGATCAACGGAACTCGCGTGAGAAAACTGGCAAATTCGTTGGTGCTGCGCCTGAAAAGTGAACGGTGATCAGACGCCTTCGCGGGCGCGGGCCTCGGCGACCTCTCGTTTCGCCAATTCCACAGCCGCGCGGACGTCGACTTCATTTAATACATCCTCCAGCATCGGGTCGTCGGTCTCGGCGCGCACCTCCTTGACCACAGCGGCGAGGGCCGTGAGAGCGGGCGCGGGAGAGGCGCTGTCGAGAAGCGCCATCTTCACCTGCTCCAGGCCATCGAGAATCTTGCCGGCGCGACGCACGGCGCGTCGACGGCGCTCCAGTGGCCCGCCCGCCTCCTGCAGAGCGAGCAGGGCGTCGAGCCCGCCCACGGCGCTGGCCGAACTGGCGCGGGCCGCGGGCGCGGCGCCCGTGGCTTCGTTCGTTTGCGGCAGGCTCATGGCCTTGCCGGCGACGCGCTTCGGCCCAGGGCCGCTGCTCACCGAAGAGGTTCCACCCGCACCACTGACCTTCATGACGCTCACCCGTCTTAAGCTATCGGCAAGATTTGCAAGCCGCTCCTTTAGGGAAGGTTAACGACCGGGCAGGATTTGCCGACTGGTCGGCGGACGGCGCCGGGCGATGGCGCGTTAATCATTTAACCCGCGGTATTTGCGAGACTTTTTTCTGGCACGCTTCTCGCAAGAGCTTGGCTGGGCGCGCAACTCAGCACGCCGGCAAACCGGGCGAACGTGCAAAGTCATGCGTAAGGCGACGCTGTCCACCCTCTTCGGGCTCCTCTTGCCGCTGGCGGCGGCTGTGAGTCTCGCCGCCGCCGTCGCGCCGGGCGAGGCGGAAGCCAAGTCGCGCATCAAGGACATCGTCAGCTTCGAGGGTGTGCGGGAGAACGAGCTCATCGGCCAAGGCCTAGTGGTGGGCCTCAACGGCACCGGCGATTCTTTGCGCAACGTGCCCATGACCAAGCAGGGCCTGCAGTCCATGATGGAGCGGCTCGGCATCAACACCCGCGACGCCAACATCGACACCAAGAACGTGGCGGTGGTGATGGTCACGGCGCGGCTCCCGGCCTTCGCCGCCGCCGGGTCCACCATCGACGTGAGCGTCTCCTCCGCAGGCGACGCCAAGAGCCTCCTCGGCGGCACCTTGCTCACCACCCCGCTCATGGGCGCCACCGGCGAGGTCTACGCCGTGGCTCAGGGCACGGTGCAGACCGGTGCGGTGTCCGCGGGCGGCGCCTCCGGCAGCTCGGTCACCCGCGGCGTGCCCACCTCGGGACGCATCGCTGGCGGCGCCGAGATCGAGAAGGAGGTGGATTTTAAGCTCGCCTCTCTCGAAAACATGCGCCTGACCCTGCGCAATCCCGATTTCACCACCGCGCTGCGCGTGGCCGAGGTGATCAACCGCGCCTATCCGGGGACCGCCAGCGCCGAAAACGGCACCATCGTCACCCTGCGCCTGCCTAAGGACGGCGCCTTCGTCACCTTCCTCTCCTCCATCGAGCAGCTGGAAGTGGAGCCGGACACCCTGGCCAAGGTGATCATCAATGAGGTGGATGGGGTGGTGGTGATGACCTCCGACGTGCGGGTGTCTACCGTGGCCATCGCCCAGGGCAACCTCACCATCACCATCAACGAGCGTCCGCAGGTGAGCCAGCCGGCGCCCTTCAGCCAAGGCCAGACCACGGTGACGCCGCAGTCGACGGTGAAGGTGGACGAGGAGAAGGGCAAGAAGTTCATCACCCTGAACTCGGGCACGTCCCTGGCGGTGCTGGTGAAGGGGCTGAATGCGCTCGGCGTCTCGCCCCGCGACATGATCTCCATCCTGCAAAGCATCAAGACCGCCGGCGCCCTGCAAGCCGATATCGAGGTGCAGTGATGTCGAGCCTCGCCGCCGCCGGTCAACCCATCGACCTCTTGTCGCAGAGCGCCACGAGCTACGCCCCAAGGCGCGTCGTGACGCGCGATGTGGCGACCATCGATCGCACCGCCAAGGCCTTCGAGGCCTCGTTCCTCACCACCATGTTCAACTCCATGTTCGAGGGGCTCTCCACCGCCCCGCCGTTCGGGGGCGGGGAGGGCGAGCAGGCCTTCCGCTCGTTCCTGTCCGAGGCCATGGCCAAGCAGGTGGTGAAGCACGGCGGCGTCGGCGTCGCCCAGTCGGTGCGCCGGGAAATGCTGAAAATGCAGGGGCTGCAGGATCCGGCCGCGCCGGCCGTCGCCGCTGCTCCTGCCGCTCATAAGGAATAGACCATGGCCATCTCATCGTCCGGTCCCGACGACCACATCGCACAGCTCGTGCAGCTCACCGAGCGGCTCACCAGCCTCATCGCCGAGGAGACTCGGGCCTTCGAGGCGCTGAAGCCGCACGAGGCCGCGCCGTTCGTGGAGGAGACCTCCAAGCTGGCCAATCTCTACCGGCTGGAGAGCCATCGGCTGAAAGAGAACCCGGCCGTAGTGGAGGGTGCGTCCTTGAAGGCGCGGCTGGCCCTGAAGCAGGCCACCGAAGCCTTCGAGGCGGTGCTGGCGCGTCATGGCCGGGCCATCGAGGCGGCCAAGACGGTGACGGAGGGGCTGGTCAAGGCCATCGCCGAGGAAATCGATTCCAAGCGTCCCAAGGGCGGCGGCTATGGCCCGGGCGCCAAGAAGGCGGCGGCGACGGCCGCGCCTATCGCTCTCAACCGTAAGGCCTGATCTGGCGGCGTGCTCAGATTTTCTGGGCGATCTGCCGAGACGGATGTCCTTGACTGACGTAGCGGGCGGCCGATTTCAGTATTTGAGCCAAATCCGATCGACTGGTTCGGATTTGGCTCAAATCCAATTGAAACTCGAGCATTTTTAATCCGAAAACCGGTTCCCACTTTTCGGAAATGCTCGGGACCTCGCTGTTCAGGACCAAGACCATGACCGCCGTCTTCCAGCTCACCGACGATCCGCGCCGGGTGATCGCCACCGAAGCGGCCATGGGCCCCTGGTCGCCCACCCATTGCCATGGCGGCGCGCCGGCGGCCCTCGTCACCCGCGCGGCGGAGCAGGTTCCCACCCTGGCCCCCATGGCGGTGTCGCGCCTGACGCTGGAGCTTTTGCGCCCAGCGCCGCTCGGGCCGTTCGAAGTCTCCACCGAGGTGCTGCGGGAGGGCAAGAAACTGCAGTTGGTGGAGGTGAGCCTGAAGACCGGGGAGGCGGAAGTGGCCCGTGCTCGGGTGCTGAAGCTGCGCCTCACCGATCTCGCCCTGCCCGATGGCGCCGACGCGGCGCCGCTGGATCTGCCGGGGCCGCATGAGGGCCAGATCACCCAGGGCGGGCTCGCGCGCGGCTTCGGCGCCAACTTCACCTTGAGCGCGGTGAAGGGGGCCTTCTGGGAAGGCGGACCGGCGGCCATCTGGTTCCGTCTGGAGGCCCCCATGTTCGAGGGCGAAGCGACCTCGCCGGCGGTGCGGGCCGCGGCGGCGGCCGACTTCGGCAATGGCATTTCCGGGTTCCTACCCTTTGACGCCTATACCTTCCTCAACGCCGATCTGACGGTGAATTTCGCCCGGGCGCCGGTGGGCGACTGGATCGTGGTGGACGCGGAGACCTGGGTCGACGGCGGCGGTCGGGCGCTGGCCCGGTCGCGGCTCGGGGACGAGCGGGGCTGGTTCGGCGCGGCCACGCAGTCGCTTCTGCTCGAGGCCCGTTAAGCCTCGGCCTTCTGCGGCTGGCGGGCGTGAAAGTCGCGCCTGAAGGCCTCGAAGCGGCCCTCGGCGATGGCCGCGCGCATGGCCGCCATCAGCGCCTGGAAGAAGGCGGTGTTGTGCCAGGACAGCATGATCTGGCCCAGAATCTCGCCGGACCGAATGAGATGATGCAGATAAGCCTTTGAATATTGAGCGCTTGCCGGGCAGTCGCTCAAGGGATCGATGGGGGCGAGATCCTCGCCGAAACGAGCGTTCTTGATGTTCAGCGGCCCATCCCAGGTCCAGACCTGACCGTGGCGGCCAGAGCGGGTGGGCAGCACGCAGTCGAACATGTCCACGCCCCGCGCCACCGCCTCTACGAGGTCCGCCGGCTTGCCCACCCCCATGAGATAGCGCGGCCGGTCCGCCGGCAGCATGGGCGCGGAGAATTCCAGGGTCTCGCACATGGCCTGATGGCCTTCGCCCACGGCGAGGCCGCCGATGGCGTAGCCGTCAAAGCCGATTTCCATCAGCCGCTCGGCGGATTCCCGGCGCAGGGCCTCGAAGGTGGAGCCCTGCTGGATGCCGAACAGAGCCTGGGTTTCTCGCGTGCCGCCGAACGCGGTCTTGCAGCGTTCGCCCCAGCGGGCCGAGAGGCGCAGCGCCGCCGCTGCTCGGTCGTAGTCCGCCGGCCAAGACACGCACTCGTCCAGCTGCATGACGATGTCCGAGCCCAGGAGGTCGGCCTGGATCTCGATGGAGCGTTCCGGCGAAAGCACCTGGCGCGAGCCGTCGAGGTGGCTGTGGAAGGTGACGGCCTCCTCGGTGACCTTGGAGATGTCCGAGAGGGACATGACCTGGAACCCGCCGGAATCAGTGAGGATGGGCTTCTCCCAGCGCATGAACCTGTGCAGGCCGCCCAGCCGCGCCACCCGCTCGGCCGTGGGCCGCAGCATCAGGTGATAGGTGTTGCCGAGGAGGGTGTCCGCGCCGGTGGAGACCACCTGTTCGCTGGTGAGCGCCTTCACCGTCCCCACCGTGCCCACGGGCATGAAGGCCGGGGTGCGAATGACCCCGCGGGAGGTGATGAGCTCGCCGGTGCGCGCGGCCCCGTCAGTGGCGTGAATGTGGAAGGGGAAGCTCATTCAGCAGTTTCTATTCGTGGGAAAAGCCCAGCATCGCCATAGCTGTAGAAGCGATAGTTCATGTCGAGGGCGTGTTGGTAGGCGTTCCGGACCAGCTCAAGGCCGGAGAAGGCCGCCACCAGCATGATCAGGGTGGAGCGCGGCAGGTGGAAGTTGGTCAGGAGGAGGTCAGCGGTCCGAAACCGATGCCCGGGGGTGATGAAGATGTCGGTCTCGGCGGCGAAGGGCCGGAGTACGCCCGCCTCATCCACAGCGCTTTCCAAGAGCCGCAGCGAGGTGGTGCCGACGCAAATGATCCGCCCGCCAGTGCGCTTCACCGTGTTCAGCCGCTCGGCGACCTCGGCGCTCACCTCGCCATATTCAGCATGCATGCGATGCTCGGCGATGGTGTCGGTCTTCACCGGCAAGAAGGTGCCGGCGCCCACATGCAGGGTGACGAATTCGCGCCCGACGCCCTTGGCCTCCAGCTTCGCCAGCAGATCGGGAGTGAAGTGCAGGCCGGCCGTAGGGGCGGCCACTGAACCCTCCAGGCGCGCATAGACGGTCTGATAGTCCTGGCGGTCGGCCTCGTCCTCGGCGCGCTTGGCGGCGATATAGGGCGGCAGTGGCATGGTCCCGAGCGCCATCACCGCTTCGTCCAGCGCCGGGCCGGCGAGGTCGAAATGGAGTGTGACGATGCCGCTGTCGTCCTTCTCCTGCACCGTGGCCTCAATGCCGGAGGTGAGGCAAGCGCCTTCGGTCGCTTCGCCAAAGCGCACACGGTCGCCGGGTTTGAGCCGCTTGCCCGGCTTCATGAAGGCGTCCCACACGTCGGGCGCACGACGGCGGTGCAGGGTCGCCTCCACCGAAACGACGCTCTCTTCACGGTGGCGTTCGCCGAACAGCCGAGCCGGGATCACCTTGGTGTCATTGAACACCAGTACATCGCCGGCGCGGAGCAGGTCGGGCAGGTCGCGCACCTGGCGATCGGCGAGGCCGCTCCCGGCGCTGGCGTCCAGCAGGCGCGCGCTGTCCCGCGGCCGCGCGGGGCGAAGGGCGATCCGGTCCTCCGGCAGGTGGAAATCGAAATCGGCGAGCTGCATGGGCGCGCGGCTTAGCTCACCTGGCGAGCGGTGGCGAGGTTTTTGCGAACCTCGCGCGCGAGCCGTGTGGCGGTAAGGGGCTCAAGACGGTATGGCCACACCATGGCCAAGCTGATGCAGCTCATTTGGAACGTCGTCCTATTGATCGGCGCCATTGCGAGTTTTGCGCTCGGACTTGCGCTCCAGGGCGGCCGGATCAACACGCACCTCGACATGTTGAACCACTTCGCGCCGGGGATCGTGGTGGCGCAGATCGCGTTGCTCGCCGTGACCGTCAGCGGCTCAGGTATTTATCGGAAAATCGCTATAAGCTTCTGTATTACAGGAATTTTCCTCACATCCTTTCGCTTGACGCCCGAGGTCATCGCCGCCTATTCGACACCGCGGGTGAGCGCGCAGCCGGGCCGCACGGTGCGGGTTCTGGATTGGAACGTCTGGGTAAAGAACACCGACCCCAGGGCCTCAACCGACCTCATCCTCAAGTATGAGCCGGACGTGATCACCCTGCAGGAGGCGGATGGACCGGCGGCTGCGATCCCCGCGGCCTTGCGTAGAAGTTACCCTTACGTGGCGCGCTGCCGGGGCTGCGACCTCTACATCCTGTCGCGCTGGCCGCTGCGCCGCTGGGGCGCCAAGGACGAAAATTGGGAGCATGGCGCTGGACGTCCCGCTAGCGTGGTGTGGGCGGAAGTCGCGCCGCCCGGACAACCGCCATTTGTGGTGCTCACCACCCACTACGCCCATCCCAACACGACGTCGCGTCAGGCGGTGCAGCGCGCTTACCTGGCGGCGGTGCTGTCTGATTTCGATCCGCAGACCACCGTATTGGCGGCGGATATGAATTTGACGCCCTGGGCCTTCGCCATGGAGCGCCAGGACGCCTCAATGCCGCTGCGGCGGGTGACCCGGGCGCTGGCGAGCTGGCCGGCGCGATTCGAGTGTGGGGACGCCTTCCCGATCCCGCTCCTACCCATCGACCACATCTACGCTGGATCAGCCTGGAAAGTGGTGTCGGTGCAGCGAGGCGAGCGCGGCGGCTCGGACCACTATCCGATCATCGCCACGCTCACACGCTAAGGCGCATCCGAGGAAAAGTGGGAACCGGTTTTCCGCCCGCGGGTGCGTCCAGAAACAAGTTAATCAGGCGTCGGCCGCCACCTTCATGGAGACGATCTTGCCCGGGTTGCGCGGCGGCTCGCCGGTGGGCAGGGCGTCCACCGCCTCCATGCCGTCCACCACTTCGCCCCACACGGTGTACTGACCGTCGAGGAAGGTGGCGTCGGCGAAGCAGATGAAGAACTGGCTGTTGGCCGAATCGGGGTTCGGCGTGCGAGCCATGGAGCAGACGCCGCGCACGTGCGGTTCCTTGGAGAACTCCGCCTTCAGGTTCGGCTTGGACGAGCCGGAGCGGCCGGTGCCGGTGGGATCGCCGCCCTGGGCCATGAAGCCAGGGATCACGCGGTGGAACACCACGCCGTCATAGAAGCCTTCTCGCGTCAGTTCCTTGATCCGCGCCACGTGGCCGGGGGCGAGGTCGGGGCGCAGGCGGATTTTCACATCGCCGGAGGATAGGGTGAGGAGGAGGGTGTTTTCGAGATCGTCAGACATGGGATTTGGGTCCGGTGGCGTTTGGCGCGTCTTCTATAGGCCCAGCCCCGCGAGGGCCAGCGGAACTGCATGAAGCGTTGGTCGCAATCCGTCGCAACCTTTCGTTAACCGTGCGCCCGGCAAATATTGCCCATGCCGGTTCCCATCGCCGCCGCGAGCATGAGCTCCATCGAACAGGCCGTGCGCAAGGCCGCCGACCTGACTGGGGTGGACTTTGGCTTCCTCATGCGCACCGCCAAGCGCGAGAGCGGGTTCGACAACACCGCCCATGCGCCGACATCCTCGGCGGCGGGCCTGTTCCAGTTCACCGAGCAGACCTGGCTCGCCACCCTGAAGCATCACGGCTCGGCGCATGGCTACGCCCGCTACGCCGAGCTGATCCAGGAGGGGCCGGACGGGCGCTTTGTCGTCACCAGCCGCGAAGGCCGCCAGGCGGTGATGGACCTGCGCTATGATCCCCACGCCTCGGCGGTGATGGCGGGGGAGCTCGCCTCCGACCATGCCGCCTATCTGCGCGGCCGCACTGGGCGGGACCCCACCGGGGGAGAACTCTACGCTGCGCACTTCCTGGGGCCGCAGGGCTCGGCCAAGCTGATAGAGACGGTGGAGCGGGCGCCCGCGACCCCCGCCGCAGCCCTCTTCCCGGATGCCGCGTCGGCCAATCGCAACGTGTTCTTCCAAGGCGGCCATCCGCTCTCCGCCAGTCAGCTCTACGCCAATCTCAGCCGCACGGGGGGCCAGGATCTGAACTTTTCGACCCGGGCGGGTGACGATCCGGGCGCGGGCGCCTTCGCCGCCTACACCGGGGCCGCGCGCAACGAGCGCCTGGCGCAGGAGCGTGAGCTGATGAACTTCCTCATGGGTGAGAGCTCGGGCGGCAAAAACTTCGCCTCGACAATGCTTTCCTCGGAAATGCTCACGCTGCTGGCCAACGACGCGCACAAGCGCTGAGGCCGGACTAGCTGACGCGTTTGCTCCGAGCGCCTGCAACGCCCGTGGCGCGGAGATGGGCGATGGCGGCGGCGTCGTAGCCGAGCTCGGCCAGGATCTCGTCCGTATGCTGATCCACCCGCGGCGCTGGGCCTTTGGGCCCATCGTCGGCGCCGGGAAAGCGCGCCGGGGCGGCGGGCGCCTTGAAGGTTCCGCCATGACCGTCCGGGGTCTCCACGAAGCAGCCGGCGGCGGCCGCCTGCGGGTCGGCCAGCACCTCCAGCGCGGATTGCACCGGGGCCCAGGCCACGTCCTCCACGTCGAGTCGTGCGGCCGCCTCGGCGAAGGTGAGGGCGCCGAAGCCTGCGTCCAACGCCTCCACCAGAGCCGGGGTGTTGGCGCGGCGCTCCTTGGCGGAGGCGAAGCGCGGATCATCGAGCAGTTCCGGCCGTCCGGCCGCCCGCGCCACCTTCGGCCAGTCCCCCGAACCTTGGCGTGGGATCAAGCAGAGCCAGCGGCCGTCCTTGGTGTGGAAGAAGTTGGCGAGGGGATTCACCGCCTCCTTGCGCGGGCGGTTGGAGGCCACCTTGCCGAAGCGGGCGGCGATGGCTAGGTCCGAGCCCACGGCATAGACCCCGGCGCGCATGAGCGAGGTCTCCACCAGGCGCCCCACGCCGGTGCGGCTGCGCTCCACCACGGCGGCGAGGATGGCCGAGCAGGTGGCCAGCGAGCAGATGTGGTCGCCCATGGCGGTACGGATGGGGAAGGGCTCCTGGCCCTTGGGAGTGGTGAGGGCGGCCACCCCCGAGCGCGACCAGAAGGCGGCCACATCGAAGCCGGCCCGATCCGCGTCCGGCCCTTCAAGCCCATAGCCGGTGACGCTGGCGTAGATGAGGCTGGGGAAGTCGTCCTTCAGCGTGGCGTAGTCGAGCCGGGCGCGGGCGAGGGCGCCGGGCCGGAGGTTGGTGAGGAACACATCGGCCCCGGCCAGCAGCTTCAGCAGCGCATCGCGCCCCTCGGGCTTGGATAGATCAAGCGCCATGCCCCGCTTGCCGCGATTGTCGAGTTCGAACACTGGGTTCGCGCCGGTGTCTGCGCCGATAGATTCGAAGAAGAGACGAATCGGGTCCCCCTCGGGCGGTTCGATCTTCACCACCTCGGCGCCCCAGTCGGCGAGAATGCCGGCCGCTCCGGGCGCAGCGATATAGGTGGCGAGCTCCACCACCTTCAGACCTTCCAGCATGTCCCCTCCCAACGGGTTCTGATTGTTTTCCGCCGCTGATTGTGAAGGGCGCGGAGGCCTCCGCAAGGGGGCGAGTAAATTCTCGTTAAGCCTATGGGCGCACACTGAAGTCTGCGCCAAGCACCCCCTTCGGAGACTTGCCCGATGGCGAACGCCGTTCCCGCCCGCAACGCCTTCACCGAGGAAGACATTCGCACGCTTGTGCGTGGTCCCACTGACGACGAGCGCGCCGTGGCCGCCCATCGCCTATGTCGGCGCATGGAGCAGGCTCCGCTCACCGAACAGGAGCGCATCGCCGCCAACGAGGTGCTGCGCCTGATGGCCGCCGATTCGGCGGAGATCGTCCGCCGCGCCTTGGCCGTGACCCTGCGCGCCTCCGCGCTGGTGCCGCATGATGTGGCGCTGAAGCTGGCCAAGGACATCGATTCCATCGCCGTGCCGGTGCTTACCTTTTCACCGGCGTTCAGCGATGACGAGCTCGCCGCCATCGTGCGCGACAGCGGCGCGGCCAAGCAGGTGGCGGTGGCGGCTCGCGCAACCCTGTCGGAGACGGTGACCAACGCGCTCACCACTCACGGTTCTCTGGAAGCGGTGAAGACCGCCATCGCCAATGACAACGCCCGCTTCTCGGCCTTCGGGCTGGAGACGGCGCTGGACCGCTACGGCGCCGACTCGTCCCTGGCGGCGGGCATGGCCTATCGCAAGGTGCTGCCCCTGTCAGTGGCGGAACGGCTGGTGGACCTCGTGTCCGAGCAGGTGCGCAAGCATCTGGTGGACCGTCACGCTTTGTCCGCCGACACCGCTATGCGCATCGCCCTGGGCACCCAGGAGCGCGCTACCGTGGATCTGGTGGACCAGGCCGGTCGCGCCGCGGACATGGGCGCCTTCGTCGCCCATCTGCAACGCCAGGCGCGCCTCACGCCCTCGCTCATGCTGCGCGCCCTCGCCCAGGGCCATATGAGCTTCTTCGAGCACGCCATCGCCACCCTGGCCGAGGTGCCGCATCACCGCGCCTGGCTGCTGGTGCACGACGCCGGGCCGCTGGGTCTGCGCGCGGTCTATGAGCGCGCCGGCTTGCCGCCGCGCCTCTTCCCCGTGTTCCGCGCCGCGGTGGACACCTATCACAGCCTCTCTGCCGAGGCGGGGGTCGCCGATGCCGAGCGCTTCCAGTCCGCCATGCTCGAGCGCTTCCTCACCCAGCCGGGCGCAGCCCCGCGCGAGGATATGGACTATCTCATCGAGCGCCTGGATCAGCTCAACCGCGAGCAGTCCAAGCTGAGCCGCGGTTCGGCCCAGCACGCCGCGGCGGCTTGATCCGCGCCGCCAGGGGCGCTTAGCTGAACAAATGACAGATTCAGCGCCCATTCGCCCGGCGGCGACCATTCTCCTTGTCCGCGATCATCCGACCTTGGAAGTGCTGATGGTGAAGCGTCACCATCAGATCGACTTCGCCTCCGGCGCCCTGGTGTTTCCGGGCGGCAAGATTGAAGCCGGCGACCACGATCCGGCTTGGGCTGAATTCACGGTAGGTCTGGAAGACGCAGCGCCCGAAGCGCGGGCGTTTCGGATCGCGGCCTTGCGGGAAGCGTTCGAGGAATCGGCGCTCCTGCTGGCCAAGCGCCCGGACGGGGAGCCCTGGTCAGCCAATGCCGAAGCGGTGCAGGCGCGACACGCCGTGGCCAAGGGCGAAGTCGCCTTTCTCGACCTGGTGCGTCAGCTGGATGTGAGACTCGACCTGCAAAGCCTCGCGGCCTTCGCGCGCTGGATCGCGCCGCCGATCGCGCCCAAGCGGTTCGACACCCACTTCTTCATCGCGGTCGCGCCCAGGGATCAGGTCGCCGTGTGCGATGGGGGCGAGACGGTGGATGCCGAATGGATTGCGCCCAAGACCGCCCTCTCCATGGCGGCGGCGGGCGAACGCACCATCATCTTTCCGACGCGTATGAACCTGCAGCTGTTGGCCGAGAGCGCTGATGCGGCCTCAGCCATCGCCGCCGCGGAGGCGCGGGTGCTGGTCACGGTGCTGCCAAAGCTGGAGCAGCGGCCGCACGGGCCGGTGCTGGTGCTGCCGCCGGACGCCGGTTACGGACGGGTGGAGGAGCCGCTGTCGTCCGTGGGCATATGATGACGCACGCTCTCTTCCAGGGTCTGGCAGAGTGCGACGCCCACCGGATGGTCCGGCGCGCGGATGTCGTCGCGAACGATGGCGCGGATGGCCTGGATGTGCGCGTCGACCAAATTTAGCGGGGCGTGGGCGCGGGTTTCCGGCTCGGCGAGGAGCTTGCTGAGCGAACCGGCCACGCGGGTCACCAGCGGGAACTGGTAGGTGCCGCCCAGGCCCTTCAGGTCATGGGCGTGCAGATAGAGCCGGTCGGCGGTCTGGCGGTTCAGGCCTTCGACGCGCACGGCTTCGCGCGCGGTCTCGAGCTTGACGATCTCGTCTTCCAGCCACTGGCCGAACTGGCCGCTCAGCTCCTTCAGCGCCGCCTCGGCCTTGGCGAGGGCCGTGGGGGCCAGCGCGCCCAGCTTGAACCCCACGCGGGGGGCCAAGGTGTTGGGGACGTTGATCACTTCCACGTCGGGCGCGGGCTTCGGATTCGGCATCAGGGGAGAGTTCGCCATGGGACGGACCTGCTTCGCTCAACGCCCGCGCATAGATTCGACTATTGCGGGCTCTAGGTAATGAAGCCTGCCAGGATTGATTTAAAATTAGGTGCACGTGACACGCGCGTTCAATCGGCGAATTGCTCCGCCAAGACGCGCTCTTCCAGGCTGCGGCCAGCGTCGAACAGCATGGTGAGACTGATGTCGCGGTTTTCAGAGATATGGACTTCAACCACGTCGCGCACTTCGTAGTTGTCGGCGACGGCGCTTACCGGCCGCTTCTCGGCCTCCAGGATCTGGATCGTCACCCGGGCCGTGTGCGGCAGGAGGGCGCCGCGCCAGCGTCGGGGCCGAAAGGCGCTGATCGGGGTCAGGGCCAGCACCTGGGCGGTGAGGGGCACGATGGGGCCGTGGGCCGAAAGATTGTAGGCGGTAGACCCTGCAGCTGTGGACACCAGCACGCCGTCGCACACCAGCTCCTGCATGCGCAGCTTGCCGTCGATGGAGATGGCGAGCTTGGCGGTCTGGCGGGTCTGGCGCAGTAGCGACACCTCATTGATGGCGAGCGCCCGGTGCTGGCGCCGGCGATTATCAATGGCGGTCATGGCCAGGGGATGGATGATGGCTTGCTCGGCAGTGGCGATGCGTTCGAGCAGGTGCTCTTCGGCGTAGTCGTTCATCAAGAAGCCTACCGAGCCGCGGTTCATGCCGTAGATGGGTTTGGGATTGGCCAGGTTGGCGTGCAGGGTCTCAAGCATGAAGCCATCCCCGCCGAGGGCCACGATGGCCTGGGCGTCCGCCGTCTCGCACTGACCATAGCGCGCGATCAAGCGTTCGCACGCCTCGATCGCCTCCGGACGATCGCTACAGGTGAAGGCGAGGCGCGTGAAGGCGGGCATGGAGGGGGCGTCCGGCGGCGGTCGACGGCAAGGACGCCGCGCTGACGGTTTCCCCCGCCGCGACGGCTGCTGTCAAATCTTATGCGTCAGCTGACGGAAGGTCTGGTCGGCGGCCTCGCGCCCGCGGGAGAAGGCGTGGTTGATCGCCAGAACGCTATCGCCGCTATTGCCGCCTGGAAGGCCGTAATTCAAATCCCGCACCAGGGCGAGCAGCGAGGGAAAGACGCTGCGGTCAATGCCCACCGCAGCGCAGGCGAGGGCGAGGTATTCCGCGCGGTCGCTGCTCACCGCCCGGCGCAAGTCGTCGAAGGGGAAGTCGCCCAGGGTGGCCAGAGCGGCGATAAACAGGTTCAGCTTGCCCTCGCGCAGGGCGCGCAACAGATAGCCTGGTCGCAGCTGGCCGGCGGAGGCGAGCTTGGCCACCAGCCGCCGTTCCATCTCCTCTCGCTCGCCTTCGCGTTCCGGCGTGGTCAGACGATCAGCCTTGGAGGGCGCGCCTGTGTGGGCGTCTTTCACCACGTCCTCGATGACGCTGTGCAGCGCCGCCTCGTCGATGCGGAAGCGCGAGGCGATGGAGTGGCGCAGGGTGTCGCCCACCCAGACATAGAGGGCGTAGGCGAGGTCGACCGTGAGCTTGGGGTGCCGAGACAGGGGCGCGCGCAGGGCGGCGATGCGGCGCGAGGCGGCTACAAGTCGCGTCAGATGGGCCACGCCCACCTCGGCGGTCTCGTTGCCGGCCAGGGCGGCCAGCACGTCCGGGTGGCTCTGAGCCAGGATGGCGTCCACCACCGTGGCGCCGATTTGCGGCCGCTTGGCCACCTCGACCTGGTGCTCCAGGGTCGCTTCCACCAGCAGCCGGATCAGGTCCTGGTCTCTCAGCACGGGGCTGGAGGCGATGATCGGGCGGGCGATCTCGATGTCGTCGAGGGCGAGAATATTGATTAGAGCGTGCGGCGCCCAGGCGGCGGTGGCCAGGCGTTCGGCCAGACGTTGGCGCAGGTCGCGTTCGGCCTCCACCACCAGTGACATGAAGATTTCGCGCAGGACCCCCTGGGCCTCGATGGCTTCGGAGGGGTCGGCGTGGTCGCACAGGTCGATCACCGCCATGAGCAGGCGCTCGCGGTCAGCCGGGACCCGCGAACGCGCGAGGCCCAGCATAGCGTCTGGCGATGGCTGAGCGCGGCTCAAGGCGGGGACCTCTTCGCGTCCGGAAAGTGGTTGATCTTCAATCACTGCATGATCGCCGTGAAAACATGCTTAATTTGAGCGCATTAGCCTCCTTCGCCAAGGGGGCGTCTGATCCGCGTCATTGGGGTTGAACACCGTAATGGTGCGCGTGAAGAGTTTATAGACATCTCAGGGTCGTACATTAGGATCGTCTTGCCAATGGGGGAGGCGAGACGTGGCCCGGTCGACAGCTTTCATCGGTACGGTCGGCGCGGTCATCTGCGCCTACGGACATGATGCTGAGGCTGGGGCGTGGCCTATGCCGGCCGGCGAAACCCAGGTGATCGCCACTTTCGATACGGACGCCGCTCGCACGGCATTCGACCCCGCAGGTCAATTGAAACCGACTCCGCCCCAGGCGCGTTTCGCCGCCTCGCTGTTCGCCGAACGCGGCCTCACGGCCGACCTAACATTGGTGGTCGCGCTCGGCGCGGATCAGAACCGAACCCTGTTCGACCACAGATCGGGGATCTATCCAGCCATCGCCCTGCGTGAGCGGGTGTGGAGCGATGCGGCCAATGTGGTGAGCCTGTCGCTCGGTGCGGCGGAACTCCCCACGGGCGACGCCGGCGGGCGCAGTATGCGCTCAGCCGGCGAGGTTCGGCTGTTCTGGGGGCGCAGCTTCACTTGGCGAGGACGGCATGTGTTCAGCGATGTGCAGGCTGCTCTTCGCCAGGGCGACGACCACTGGAGAGAGACCGATCTCGACGCCACGCTCGGGATCGATCTCACCCCCCGCTACAGCCTCTATCTGCAGAGTTTTTCCGGCTGGACCCATTGGGACCATCGTCCCGCGGCGGCCGATAGCCAGTGGTCCGCCAGTCAGGTCTCGCTTCTGCGCCGGTTCGGGGCGTGGCGCATTCAGGTCGGCGCGCGCGCCACCTTGGCCGGACGTGAAACTTTGAATGAGCGGGGCGTGTTCACGGCCCTCTGGCGACGCTTCTGACGCCGCCAGGGGCGAACGAGACTCCTACTGCGCCGCGCCGGAGGAGGCGACCTTCAGATAAGCGATCAGGTCGGTGCGGTTCTTGTCGTCCTTCATGCCCACGTAGCTCATCTTGGTGGTGGCCACGACGCTCTTGGGATCCTTGATCCAGGCGTTCAGCTTGTCGGCGTCCCAGCTATAGCCGAGAGCCTTCAGGCCGTCGGAGTAGTTGAAGCCGTCCACCGAACCCGCCTTGCGGCCGAACACGCCGTAGAGGTTTGGACCGGTCATGTTGGCGCCGCCCTTGTTGAGGGTGTGGCACGAGCGGCAGACCGCGAACTGGGCCTGGCCGTTCTGCAGGTCGGCCTTCTGGTAGGCGTCCGGCAGCTCGGCCACCGCCTTCTTCGCTTCCGGCGTGTCGAAGGGGTTGGCGGCGGGGGTCGACGGCGCGGCGGGCGTGCTGGCGGTCTGATTGGAGGCTGCGGGAGCTTCCGTCTTCTGGCCGCAAGCCGCCAGGATCGCGGCCGTGGCGGCCAGGCTCAACCAAATCTGCGCACGCATCGAGAGCTCCCAAAATATGTTTTTAGTCCTTCGCCCATAGGCCGACGGCGCTTCGGGCGCAAGGTGACGAGTTTAGCCGAAGCTGAGGGCGAACAGATAATTCTCGCGTTGGGTATGGGCGCTTGGGGCCGGCCTCCGCTCGCCGGCGAGCATCTTGACGAAGGGGCAGTCGGACGCCTTGGCGGCGGCCTCGATCTCGGTCCAGATTTTTGCGAACACGCAGGCGCGCGCGGCGCTGGGGGCGGCCAGCACGCGCTGCTGCTGGTCCGCGGACAACAGATCGAGCGGCAAGGGCGCTTGTGGCTCGGCGACCTCCACATCCACGCCGATGGCGTGGGCGCAGACGCCGGCCACGATCCAGCCGTCGCGCTCGGCCAGGCTGGTGCGTAGCCGGATCGGGGCGGTGAGGCGACTTTCGCCGGTGTCCAGGCGCTCGATCTTCAGGCTGCCGGCTCTTGCGCCCAGCGCACGTGCGGCCAAGGTGCGCAGCACCCGCCGGCGATAGAGTCGGGCGGCGGCCAGGCGCGGGGTTTTGAGCGCGTCGGCGTCAGCCAGGTCCGCCGCAGTGGCGGGCGACAAGCGGTCGGGACAGTCCGGCGCACGCCGCCACAGAAGCGCGCGACCTTCATCAGGCGCCCACGCCTTGAGCTCGGCTAGTTGATCGATCCAGATCGCCGACATGGCTCAGCCGCCCGCCGCGGGCTTGGCCGGAGAGCCTTCCCAGGACGTGCCGGTGGGCAGGGTCTCGCCCTTCATCAGCACCGACAGGTCGCCGAGCTGGGCGTCGTCTTCGATGACTGAATCGTAGAGCACGATGGCCAGGGAGCCCACCGTGGCGCGCGGGCCCACGTGCAGCCCGCTCACCTTCATCACCCGGTCTTCGAACAGGTGGGTTTGCAGACCGCAGTCCTCGTTCAGGGCGGCGTCGTCGCCGATGCTGACCAGGTCGTGCTCGGTGATGTCGGTGGTGTCGGTGAACACCCGTTTGCCGATCTTGCAGCCCATGAGCCGCAGATAGACGTTGAGCCAGGGCGTGCCGCGCAGGGTGCTGAGCAGGAGCGGCACGGCGAGGTTCTCATAGGTCGACGTGACGAGTTCCGTGCGCCAGACGAACAGGCTCCAAAGCGGCTTGGTGGTGGGTTGGTAGCGACCGACCACCACCCACTTGAGCGCCACGACAAAGAGGCCGGCCCCTACGGCGAAGGCCAGGTACAAGAACGGGAACAGGGCCGCGATCCACCAGGCCCCGTAGTCGAGGTCTGAGAGGTCGCCGATCTGGGTCAGCAGCAGGCTGAACAGCGAGATGAACACAGTGAGCGACAAGGTCACCCGCACATATTCGATCGCGAGACGCGTGGCGACCAGGCGCTTGGCCGGCTTGAAGCGAGCGCCTTCGTTGAACACCGCCACCACCTGACGCTTGGGCAGACGCACTGGTGGCGAGCCGAACCAGGTGGACCCGTTCTCCAGCGCGAGATTTGAGGCCGTCGGCGGTGTAGAGAGCACGCCGATGAGCACTTCATCGCCCAAGTCCGACCCCGTGGGCAGCAGGGCCGAATTGCCGACGAAGGTGCGCCGGCCGATGCGAGTGCGCTCGAGATGAATGGCGTCGGGCAATGACTTCGGCGCCCCGAACACCACCCCGTCGGCGATAAAGCTCTCCGCGCCCACCTCGATCAGGTCCGGCACCACCGAGGTGGCGGTGGAGATTTCCGCGCGCTCGCCCACCTTGGCGCCGAGGGCCTGATACCAGGGCCGCACATAGAGCGTGGCGTAGATGGGGTGCAGCAGGTCGAGGGCGAGTTCGCCCAGCTGGCGCACGAACCAGAAGCGAACGTAGAACCCGCTCCAGATGGAATAGACCCCCGGCTTCACCCGGCCGGTGAGGCCCCACTTGGCGATCACGGTGAGACCGCACATGGCCAGCACATAGATGAGGGCCAAGAGCGGCGCGATGGCCAGATAGCCGTAGCCCGAGGTGTTCCAATCGAGCTCGATCATCAGGATCAGACCAGGACCGATGGGCAAGACCCCGGCGATGGGCAGAAGCAGCGCCGCGCCGCCGAGGCCGATGGTCACCAGGGCGCGTTTCCAGGCGGGCGGCGGTGGCGGACTCGCTGGCCGCGGCGTCGGGGCCACGGCGGCGGCGGGAGAGCCGCTCCAGGTTTCGCCTTCAGGGATGCGCATCCCGTTGGGCAGCATGGACAGGTCTTCCAGCGTGGCGTCGTCGGCGATCTCGGCGTCGCGACCGATCACCGCCGTCGTGCCCACGAAGGCGCGCTGACCAATGGTCACCTTGCCCAGGCGGAACACTCCGTGCTCCACACCCGTAGTGGCGAGGTTTGCCCCGTTGGAGACGATGGCTCCGTCGCCGATTTCGACGAGGTCGGGCGCGTCGATGTTGTCGAGCTGAAGTTGCACGCCCTTGCCGATGCGCGCGCCTAGCATGCGGTAATAGACCGCCATCATGGGCGTGCCGGCGAGGAACTGAATGGGGATCACGCCCGTGAAGCGGCGCACGAACCACCAGCGGAAATAATAGCTGCCCCACAGCGGATAATCCCCGGCGCGATAGCGGCCGATCACCAGCCACTTCACCGCCACCGACAGAAGGATCATCGCCGGCGGCATGACGATGTAGGCCGAGAGCGCGTAGACGAGGGCCGGGATGCGGCTCTCCGGGTCGGGCGTGGCGAGATTGGTGTAGACGAGATAGGGGAACAGCCACTGCACCCCGGCGAAGCCATAGATGGGGATCAGCGACAGGGTCTGGGCGATAACGCACCAGACGCGGCGGGACTGCGACACCGGTGTGAAGGGCGTAGTGACTCGCGTCACCCGCTCGCCGGCATTGCGGGCCGCTTCGATGCGCTCGGCCAGCTTGCGGATGGTGGGCGCGGCATAGAGGTCTTGGATCGACAGCATCTGCAGCGCGGGGTCGCGCCGCGCCATCGACACCATGCGCGCGGCGCGCAGCGAGTGGCCGCCCAGGTCCTCGAAGAAGTCGTCAGTCACCGACACGGGCGCTGGCGTGAAAGTCGCGGCCCAGGCCGCGTGCAGCTGTTCTTCCAGCAGCGTGGCTGGCGGCGTGATCTCTCGTGCTTCCACCTCGATATCGGCGGGGCGGGCGAGGGCCTTGCGGTCCACCTTGCCTGAAACGAGGGTGGGCAGGGACGGGCGCACGTCGAAGCCCTGCGGATGCATATAGGCCGGCAGGCGTTCCTTCAGTCGCTCGCGCAGGCGGGCCTGCTCGATCATCTTGCCGGTGCGGGGGGCGAGGAAGGCGATCAGCACCTCGGACCCGTCCGGGTCATGGTAGAGGTTGACCACGGCCTGGGCCACGGCCTCGTCCTCCACCAGCACGGCCTCGATCTCGCCCAGCTCCACGCGATAGCCGCGGATCTTCACTTGGGTGTCGATGCGGCCGAGGAACTCGATCTCGCCGCTTTCGGCCACCCGGCAGAGGTCGCCGGTGCGATAGACCCGCGCTTCGCCACCCTCGGGCGCCTCGGCCTTGACGAACTTCTCATCGGTGAGATCGTCGCGATTGAGGTAGCCGGCGCCCACGCCGGGGCCGGCCACCACCAGCTCGCCCGCCTCGCCGTCGGCGATCGGCTTCAGCGCCTCGTCCACTACCCACACCTCGTAGCCGGGCAGGGGACGGCCGATGGTCACCGGCCGGCCAGGGATCAGCTCCAGCCAGGTGCACATGACGGAGATTTCCGTCGGGCCGTAGGTGTTCAGCACCCGACGGCCGGGCTTGGCCCAGCGCTTCAACAGCTCCGGCGGAAACGCCTCGCCGCCACAGTCGATGATGCGGGCGGTGGCGATGTCGTCCTCGATCACCGCCAGCAGCGAGGGCACCGGGCACCACACCGACACCTCATAGCGCGCCAGGGCGGCGGCGAGGTCGGGGCCGGCCTTCACCAGGGCCTCGGTGCCCAACAGCAGCGTCGCGCCGGGATAGAAGGCGGCCCACATCTCCTCAATGGAAATGTCGAAGGCGAGGGAGGCGCCGGCGAACACCCGATCGTCATAGGAGACGCCGAGGATCGCTCCGGCTGAGCGGATCTGGAAACAGACGTTGCGGTGACGGATCATCACCCCTTTGGGTCGGCCCGTGGAGCCCGAGGTGTAGATGAGATAGGCCACGTCCTCCGGGCTCGCGCCAGTTTCCTCGCGAGTGAGGGGCGTGGAGTCCTGGGCGGCGATGTCGCCCAATTCGGCGTCCACATTGACCACCACGGCGTCGAGTTCGGCGAACTCGCCCGCGCGCTCGGCGTTGGTGACCACCGCACGCGCGCCGCACTCTTTGGCGATATAGACCACCCGATCCTGCGGGAAGCTCCAGTCCACCGGCACATAGGCCGCGCCGGCTTCCAAGGCGCCCAGCAGCGCCATGTACTGGTCGATGCCCCTGGGCAGGCAGATGAGCACACGATCGCCGCGTCGCACGCCCTGCTCGCGCAGATAGCGGGCGAAACGCGAGGCGCGGCTGCGCAGGTCGAAATAGGTGAACTCGACGCGGCGCGTGGATTCCGGGTCTGGCTCCATCTGGCGGATGGCGATGCGCTCGGGAAAGCGGCCGGCGGTGGCGGCGAAGATTTCGTGCAGCAGCTCGTCCCGCACATAGGGCGGATCGGGGTACGGCGCGGGCGCCGGCGCGACGGGATGCATGCGGACGAAAACCTTTAGCAGACCTGCGAACAGCTCAGTCGTTTAGGCGACCTTGCTCGCGCATGCGAGGGGGGAGAGGGGTTTTGCGACGGACTCAGCAATGG
The DNA here is from genome assembly GCA_040757715.1 of Pseudomonadota bacterium. GTDB lineage: Bacteria > Pseudomonadota > Alphaproteobacteria > Caulobacterales > Caulobacteraceae > CAIMFV01. The sequence continues at coordinate 92,366 of JBFLWS010000001.1, forward strand.
ATTGCGATAGACGGTTTATCCTAATGCGATCGACTCGCAATTAAATGGATACAATTTCAATTTTTTAGTGCACTTTCGCCGTGAGGGGCTGAATAATAGAAAAAAGGAAGCCAGGTAATGAATCGTTTTGGGCGAATCGCCGACGACTTGACGGAGATTGTCTGCGATCTCGAAACATCAGCGCAGGCCGCCATCGCCGCACCTTTAGTGCGCGCCCTGCAACGCGCGTTTCGGGAGGCCTGTCTGGCGGATAAGGTGGTGCGCGATAACGAAGACCAGCCCGCGCGCTCCGGTCAGATTATTTTCCTGCCTTTGCGGTCCAGATAAGCGAGAGAATATCGAGCGCATTTCAAACTTGGCCTCAGCGTTGGAGGTCTAAACGGGCGCGTAGCTTTTGCACGCATCTGGTTGCCCCAGCTGGCTCGGCGTGTTTCGATACCCGAAAGTCTGGGGAAACGCTTGAATCCGCGCGCCTTATCGTTCTGGGACCTGACCCTCTACGCGGTGGCCATGACCCTGTCGGTGCGCTGGATCGCCACCGCCGCTGCGGCCGGTCCCGCTGCACTTCCCCTGTGGTCGGCCGCCATGCTCGGCTTCATGGCCCCGCTGGTGATCGCCACCGCCGAACTCACGACACGCTTCCCCGGCGACGGCGGGGTTTATGTCTGGACCCGGGATGTGCTCGGACCCTTTTCCGGCTTCATCTGCGGCTGGCTCTACTGGACCTGCAACCTGCCGTTCTTCTCCAGTGTGCTCTATTTCATCGTCAACCTGATCGGCTTGACGGGGGGAAGCTTCACCGCGCCAATTCTGGCCTCGCCGGTGCTGTTCGCCGCTGTCGCCCTCGCCATCGCCATCGCCGTGGCCGGGCTCAGCCTGCTGGGACTTGGCGCCGGCAAGTGGGTGTCGAATTTCGGCGGGTTCGCAGCCTGCGCCATCGCCCTCCTGATGGTGGTGGGCGGCGGCATGCTCGCCTGGCGCCATGGGCCCGCGACGGATTTTCTACACGCTGATTATCGCCCGCCGCTCACCGCCGATGGTGCGGTGCTCTGGGCCACCATGGTGTTCGCCTTTGGAGGGCCTGAGGCCATGGCCTTCCTGAAGGACGACGTGAAGGGCGGCACGCGGCAGATCCTGAAGGTGCTGGCCACCGTGGGGGTGCTGCTTGTATTCGCCTACAGCCTCGCCACCGCCGGCATGCTGTCCATCCTTACACCGGGGGAGATTTCACACCTGTCCGGTCTGCCCGACGCCATCAAAGCCTGTCTTGATCGGCTGGGCCTGCCGTTCTTGACGCCGGTGGCGCTCGGCATCACGGCCCTGGCGCTTCTCGGCGGCTACATGTCCTGGTTCGGGGTGGCCGCACGCCTGCCCTTCGTGGTGGGAGTGGATGCCCACCTGCCTAAGGCCTTCTCCATCCGCGACGCCAAGACTGGAGCGCCCACAGCCTCGATCCTGCTGCAGACCGTGGTGGTGGCGGCCCTGGTGATCCTCTCCCTAGCGGGTGAGAGCCTGAAGGCCGCCTATGATTTCCTCGTCTCCATGACCGTGCTCTCCTACACGCTGCCGTTCGTGTATCTGTTTATCGTCTACTGGAAAGTGCAGACGGAGACCTTGCCGGCGGCGGGCTGGGACCCCCCGGGCGGTCCGTCCGCGGCGCGAAAGATCGCCCTGGTGGGACTGGTGGTGACGATCAGCGCCATTCTTTGCACCCTGGTTCCTAGCGGGGACGCCAAGGACAAGCTGGCCGAGACCCTGAAGCTCGTCCTATCCTCCAGCGTGCTTATCCTTGTTGGCGCGGGCGCCTATGCGCTTGGCCATTTCCGTAAGCCGAAGATCGAGAAACGCCTATGAACGCCTCCGCGCCCGCCTCGACCAGCCTCGCCGCGCCGGTGACCGCGCCCGCTCTGTGGTATCGCGACCCCAGCTATTGGCCACGAGAGCGCTCGGAGATCTTCGCCCGGAGCTGGCAATATATCGGCCATGAAAGCCAGCTGGCCGAGCCGGGCCAATGGGTCGCCGATGTCATCGCCGGCTTTCCGCTGCTGGTTGTCAAAGGCGCCGACGGTGCCCTCAACGCCTTCCACAATGTCTGCCGTCACCGGGCGGGACCGCTCACCGATGGACACGAGGGCAAGTGCGACGGCCTCCTGCGCTGCAAGTATCACGGCTGGGCCTATACGCTGGACGGACGCCTGCGCCTCGCGCGGGAGTTCGGGGCCAGGGACGGCTTCGACGCCCGCGAATACGGCCTCTTCCCGGTGCGGGTGGAGACCTGGCGCGGCACAGTTTGGGTGGCGGTGGACCCGGGGATCAGCCCCTTCGCCGAGTGGATCGCCCCGGTGGAGCAGCGTATCCAGGACCAGGATTGGGGCGACCTCAAGGTGTCGCTGCGCCGGCATCACCCAATCAAGTGTAACTGGAAGACCTATGTGGAGAACTATCTCGAGGGCTACCACGTGCCGGACGTGCACCCGGCCCTGAACGCCGAGGTGGATGCCTCGCGCTATCAGGTGACCATGGAGGGCAAGGTCGCCATCCACGAGGCGCCCATGCGCATCGAGCAGCCGGTGTATGGCGGGCTGTGGGCCTGGATGTGGCCCAACCTCGGGATCAACATCTACCAGAAGGGCCTGATGCTGGAGCGCATGTCGCCCGAGGGCGCCGAGGGGACGCGGCTCGACTACATCTATCTGATGCCCGAGGGCGAGGCGGTAAGCGAAGAGACCATGGCCATGTCCGACGCCGTGACGGCCGAGGACATCTGGATCGTCGAGCGGGTGCAGCAGAACCTGAACGCCGGGGTCTATGACGTGGGTCGCCTGTCGCCGCTGCATGAAGGCGCCATCACAGCCTTCCAAGCCTGGGTGCGCGAGGCCCTGGGGGAATAGGCGCCGCTTTCATCGCAGAACAAAAAAAGGGGCGGCCCGCGAGGACCGCCCCAATGCTTTCAAGCAATCGTTCGGCTTAGAACTTGTGGCCGAACTTGATGCCGATGGTGCGCGGGGCTTGCGGCACGATGTAAATCGCGTGACCGCACACCGAAGTCGTGCACTCGGCGTAGCGCGTCAGATTGGCGCGCTCGTCGAACAGGTTCTTCACGAACAGCTCCACCGTTATGGCGCCCTTGGCGGCCCCGGCCGAGATGTCGGTCAGGGTGTAGGACGGCATCTGGCCGAGAATTCCGCGCTCGAAGGCGCGCAGGTCGGCCCAGGTCTTATCCTGGTACACGAGCGAGCCCTGAACGTGAGCGTCCCAATCGCCGAGCGCGAAGGCGTAGCGCGCCGTCAGGTTGCCCTTGAGCTTCGCCGTCACCGGCAGCTGCTCGTTCTTCGGAGCGACCACGGGATTGCCGTTGGAGCCGTTCGTGCAGGCGACGGTGATGGAGGCGCAGACGTTCTTGGCCAGCTTGCCGTCATCGTAGGCGCCCGAACCCGTGATGGTCAGGCCGCTGATCGGCGCCCAGGTGATGTCGCTTTCAAGGCCGGTGATGTTGGCGTTGGCGGCGTTCTGGATGATGGTCAGGCTGTTCGGGCCGAGGAATGAATACTGGAAGTTGCTCCAGTCTTCATAATAGATCGCGCCGTTGAACCGCACCCTGCGATCAAACAGACTAGTCTTCCAGCCGAGTTCATAACTGGACAGCTTGTCGGCGCCGTAGGGGGGCAGGTTGCCGTTACGGTTCACCCCGCCCGGACGGAAACCGGTGGCGTAGGTGAAATAGACCCGCTTTTGCTCGTCGAACTTGTAGGTCAGGTCGATCTTATGGGTGTTGCCGCCCCCTTGCACCGTCTTGTCGAGATTGACGCAGGGTGCGCCGCGCGGGGTGGCGGTCGAGAAGCATTTGGCTTCGCCGGTGTGGGAGCTGTAACCCTTTCCGAAGCCGTAGAAGCCTTCCAGGCTGTTCTTGAAGTCGTACCAGCGGATGCCGCCGGTGACTGACAAGTGATCCGTCAGATCATAGGTGGCTTGGCCGAAGATGGCCTTGTCGCGGTCGACACGCATCTGATCGGTGAGCCAGATCGTGTTGCCCCACTTGGGCACGGAAATGGCCGGCGACAGATTGTCGATTACGTAGTCCTGAATGATCCAGTGCGACTGACGTTGCAGGAAGCCGCCCACCACGAAGCGCAGGCGGTCGGTGGAGGGCGAGGACAGGCGCAGTTCGTGGCTTTGCTTGTCGAAGCGATCGCGCCCGGTGATCTTTTGGATCGGGGTTTGCAACACCGTGCCGGTGCCGTCGACCCAGTAGGCGCCCGAACCAAAGACCTTGTCGTACCAGTACGAGTAGTCGGCATAGTCAGAGTGCGTATCGAGGTTGCGCTGGAAATAGCCCCCCGAATAGGTCAGGTCGTACTTGGAGATCTTGCCGGTGACGGTGAGCGACGCCTGGTACCACTTGTCCTTCGCGTCGTCGGGCGAGAAGTGCTGCACCTTCAAGTCGCCCACGCTCGGCTCATAACCGAACACGCCGTGCTGCTTTTGCTGCTGAGCGACCAGTTGCGGCAGGAGGGTCCAGTTTTCGTTCAGATCGACCTTCAGCGCCGCGCGGGCGCCGTAGGTGTCCACGTCGTTGAAGTGCTTCTTCACATAAGGCGCGTTGTTCAACACGCCGCCGGAGCTCGGGAAAGTGCGCGTGCCGGCGACGTTGTCGATGTAGCCGCTGTCGTGTTCGGCCCAGCCCACCAGGCGGATGGCCGCCTTTTCATTGATCGGCTGATTGATGAAGCCCTCAGCCACATATCCCAGCGTGCCGTTCTTGACGCCATTGGCCTGCAGGTCGTAGCCGGCCGAGAAGCCCCGCGTGCTCGGCTTGTTGGTGATGATGCGGAGGGTGCCGGATTCGGAGGACGCGCCGTAGAGCGTGCCTTGCGGACCTGCCAGGGATTCCACACGTTCGATGTCGTAGATATGGACGTCGAGGGCGCCGGAGATGGTGGTGATCGGCTGTTCGTCCAGATAGGTGCCGACGCTGGGCAGCGATCCAGAGTGGTTTCCGTCGCCGCCGCTGGCCACGCCGCGCATATAGACGGTGGTGGAGCTGGGCGCTGTCGTCTGGAACGACACGCTGGGCAGGAACTTCACATAGTCCTGGAATTCGTTGACGTTGCGCTGCTCCAGGTTCTTGGAGTCGAGAGCCTGGATGCTCATGGACACCTTCTGGATGTTCTCGGACCGCTTTTCGGCGGTGACGATGACTTCCGGAACCGTCGCGACGCTTTCCGCCGCCGGCGCAGCGGCGAAGGCCGCCCCGCCCGCCAGCATGGTGGAGGCGAAGAGAGAGGTCGCCAGCACGGACCGTCCGGTCCGCGCGCGCCTCGAAGTGTTGTGTATCCCCATAGCTCAGCCCTTGTTTGTTGACTGTTACGACTCTCGACGCGGGGCGTCGGGATAGGTTTCGAGGCACTGGCCCAACGCCGCCTTCAGCGGGTTGAGCCAAGGCTCGTAGTGCTTCCAGTGCTCGACGGCGTCCTGGAAGATCGGTTGGCGAACCTGCTCCGAACTGGCGGTGCGGACGGCCCGATCATTTTCATAGAAGCGCAGGCAAGCCGGCTCGAACTCGAGCCCGCAATAGTCGAGCAGGCGGCGCACCTCGGTCTCGGTGTCGGCCACCATGCGCTCATAGATCACCCGGTGCACCCGACCGGGCAGGGCCTGGTCGAAGTGGTCCATCAGCCGCACATAGTCGGCGTAAGAGCGCCCGAGATCGGTCAGCTCGTAGGAGAAGTTCTGGCCGCGCGCGAAATGCTGTTTGAAGGCCGAGAAGCAGGTCGCCATCGGGTGACGCCGCGCATCGATGATCTTGGCGTTGGGCAGGATCGACAGGATCAGCCCGGTGTGGCCGAAATTGTTGGGCAGCTTGTCGATGAACAGCGGCTTGTCGGTGCGGCGGTGGATGCGCGTGCGCTCCAGGTAGAGCTCGCCAAGTTCCCGCAGCCGCTCCGGCGAAAGCTCCGCTACGGCGCCGGGATATTTCGACTCCTCGGTGCGCGACTTACGGTCGGCCAGCATGCGGGCGATGTGGCCGATCTCGGGCAGTTCGGCCGTGCCCTCCACCTGCGAGTGGCTGGAGAGGATCTGCTCCACCAGGGTCGAACCCGAGCGTGGCAAGCCCACGACGAAGATCGGGTCCGGGGCGGCGAAGCCCTGCCCCTTCCTTTCAGCGAAGTAGCTCGGCGTGTAGAGTCGGATGGCGCGGTCGGTCTGAGTTGCGACCTCGTCGGCGTCATAGTGAATTTGCGTGCGGCGCAGCTTCGCGCCCTCGGCGTAGTGCTCGAACGAGCGGTCATAGACCTTGTCGTCCTCGAAGGCCTTGCCAAGCGCATAGTGCAGATGGAAGCGATCCTCGACACTGATGTCCGTGCGGTCGAGGGCGGCTTCCATGGCCTCCACCTCGGCGTCGTCGAATTGGAACATCTTCAGATTAGCGAGGCTCCAATAGGCTTCGCCGAGGCTGGGTTCCTGCTCGATCGCCTTGCGGTAGGCGGCCACGCCGTCATCGCGCCGCCCCGCGGTCTTCAAGGCATGGCCGAAGCTCATCCAGCCCTTGGGCTGGTTTGGATATTCGGCCAGGATCTTCTCGTAGACCGCGATGGAGCGTCCCACATCCCCCACCCGCGACAGAGCCCCGGCCTGCAGGTTGCGGTAATTGGGGTCGTTGGGATCGATCTCTAGCAGGAGTTCAAGCTCGCGCAGACACTCTTCCAGCTTGTTCTGGCGGTAATAGACGATGGCGAGGTTGTGCCGCGCCGGATGGAAGCTGGGGGCCAGTTCCAGGGCGCGCAGCAGTAAGGTCTCGGAGTCGCCATAGCGGCCGATGCGGCCGGCGGTTTCCGCCAGCATGCGAATGGCGGCCACGTCGGTGGGGAAGGCCTGAAGGTGCGCCTTCAGCAACCGTTCGGCCACGGCGATCTGGTCGTCGCACAGGGCCTGGGCTGCGGTGACGAGGTTGGGATCGTTCACCGAGGCCTGGATGTGTCGCGCATAGGCCGCGTCCGCGCCATTGGCGTCGCCGGACACCATGAGCGCGTCGCCGAGCGCGCGCCAGGCGGGGGCGACGTTGGGCGCGAGTTGCACTGCGCGCTGGAACGCCTTCACCGCCAGGGGCAGGTCTTGGGTCGATAAGGCGGCGAGGCCAAGCTCGAAATGGACGTCGGCCCAACGGGGGGCGCGAGCGGCGAGGGGGGAGAGAGCCTCCAGGGCGCCTTTGGCGTCGCCCTTGGCGCGGCGCGCGGCGCCCAGCAGCAGTATCGCCTCTGGGGCGCCCGCCATGACCTTGAGGATTTCCAGCGCTTGCGCCTCAGCCATTGTCGGGTCGCGCGCAAGCAACCGCTGGCCATGGGCCAGGGCGGTGGCGAACGCGCCGACGGGTTGGGCCGCGAGCCCCGTCATCGAACAAGGTGATCCTAATAGGTCAATGATAGATATATGAGGCCCGCCGATAGGAGCACTGTCAATTCTGACTTGGACAAGATGCAACACTTCTGTGGCGTAACCTTCATAAATGCCACAGTCCGAGGCATGCTCGTCAATTCCGCTGCCTTAGAAGGCGTTTCCTCCCTTGCGCGAGTCGCTTGACCGGCCGGCGCGAAGGCGGCCAAGCTTGCGCCAATGAAGTGACATGGGAAACGTCATGAACTGGAAAACTTGGCTGTGCGGCGGCGCGATTCTCGCCGCTATTGTGGGGGCGACGCCTTCGACTGCAGCGGATGCGCCGCTGAATTGGAGCGACCAGCGCGATTTCGATTTCGCCAGCCGCGGCTTCGTCGCCACTCGCAAGGACCCCAAGATCGTCGACGCCAGCGGCAAGGTGGTGTGGGACCTGTCGGCCTATGACTTCCTAAAGGGCCAGCCGCGGGCCACGGTGAATCCGAGCCTGTGGCGTCAGGCCTCGCTGCTGGCCAAGCACGGTCTCTTCAAGGTCACCGACCGGGTGTGGCAGGTGCGCGGCTTCGACATCTCCAACACCACCTTCATACAGGGCGATACGGGCTGGATTGTCATCGACACGCTCACCTCGCGCGAGACGGCCAAGGCGGCGCTCGACCTCGTCAATGAGCAGCTTGGCCCGCGCAAGGTGGCGGCCATCATCTATACCCACAGCCATTCCGATCATTTCGGCGGCGCACGCGGCATGGTGGACCAGGCCGACCTCGACGCTGGCAAGGTGAAGGTGATCGCGCCGCAGGGCTTCTTGGAGCACGCCGTCAGCGAGAACATCATCGCCGGCACAGCCATGGCCCGGCGCGCGGTTTATCAGTTCGGCTTCTATCTGCCAAAGGGCGCCGATGGTCAGGTCAGCGCGGGCATCGGTCAGGCGGTGTCCATGGGCTCGCCCAGCCTCCTGCCGCCCAACATCACCATCACCCACACCGGCGAGACGCTGACGGTGGACGGGGTGAAGCTGGAATTCCAGATGACGCCGGGCACCGAGGCGCCGGCGGAAATGAACGTCTACCTGCCCGACCTGCGGGCTCTGTGCATGGCCGAGAACGCCAACGCCTCCCAGCACAACGTGCTGACCCCGCGGGGCGCCTTGGTGCGCGACGCCAAGGTGTGGGCCGACGACCTGACCGAGTCGCTGAACCGCTATGGCGACAAGACCGACATCCTGTTCACCAGCCACGCCTGGCCAAGGTTCGGGCGCGAGACCATCGTCGACTATCTCGCCAAGCACCGCGACGCCTACAAATACTTGCACGATCAGTCGGTGCGGATGATGAACGCGGGGCTCACGGGGCCGGAAATCGCCAATCGCCTGCACCTGCCCAAGGCGCTGGACCAGGAGTGGTTCAACCGCGGCTACTATGGCTCGCTGAGTTTCAACGGCCGGGCGGTCTATCAGCGCTACATGGGCTGGTACGACGCCAATCCGGTCCACCTTGATCCCTTCGAGCCCAAGGAGGAGGCGCTGCGCTATGTCGCGGCCATGGGCGGGGCAAAGAAGGTGCTGAGCGAGATGAAGGCCGCCGAGGGGAAGGGCGACTTCAAGTGGGCGGCCGAGCTCGGCGCGCGCCTCGTTATGGCCGACGCCAAGGACGCCCCGGCCAAGGCCGAGCTCGCCAAGGTCTATCGCCACCTGGGTTACGCCACCGAAAACGCCATCTGGCGCAACATGTACCTCTCGGCGGTGCAGGACCTGGAGGGCGGACCGAAGGGGACCTTCAACGCCAACTATTCCCTCGACATGATCCGCGCCACGCCCACGGCCATGCTGATGGACCTGATGGCGGTGCGTCTGAACGCCGACCGGGCGGGCGAGGGCCACGCCGTGGTCGACCTCGTTTTCCCGGAACGTCAGGAGAAGGTGCGTCTCACCGTGCGCAACGGCGTCCTCCTGCACGAAGAGGGGGCGACGAGCGGGCCGGCAGACGCGACCATCACCCTGGCGCGGCAGGATTTCCTCTTGATGTCGCTCATGGGCGGCGACCTCGCGGCCAAGCGCCTGGCGGCGGGCGGCGGGATCAAGGTGGAAGGCGATGCGAGCGCGCTCTCGCGCCTGGTGAGCTGGCTCGACCCGCTCAGCCCGACCTTCCCGATCCTGACGCGCTGACGGGGCGATTGCACTGCGCCCGCGACCTGGGCATAAGCGCGCCTGGGCCGGCGTAGCACAGCGGTAGTGCAGCGGTTTTGTAAACCGAAGGTCGGGAGTTCGATCCTCTCCGCCGGCACCAGGACACGGACCCGATGGCGAAGAACGCTGCGGCTTGGATAACGTCCTTGGCCTGCGCCGCCTTGGCGGTCGCGTTGCCGGTCAGGAGCGCATCCGCGCCGACTGCGGATCAACTCGTCGTCTGGGCCTGGGAGCGGCCTGAGGACCTTCGCTTCCTGCCGCAGAATGTGGAGATCGCCGCGCTGAGCGGCTTCGTCGAGCTGCGCGGCGAGGAACTGTTCACGCGGGGGCGCCGGTTTCCGCTGAAGGCCCGACCCGGCCAAGTCCAGACCTCGGTGGTGCATGTCCAGGTCAGCCGGACCACGCCCATGCGCTGGACCCCGGCGCTGCGGGCGCGCACGTCGGCGGCGGTGCTGACTCTGTTTCAGCACATCCCCGCGCAAAGGCTGCAAATCGACTTCGAGGTGAAGAGCTCGGAGCGGCAGGCGCTGCTCGATCTCATGGCCGATGTGAAACGCGCCCTGCCGCCCGGCGTCACGCTTTCCATGACCGCCATCGCCGCCTGGTGTCAGACCGAGACCTGGATCGACGGCGTCGACGCCGACGAGGTTGCGCCCATGTTGTTTCGTATGGGCGCCAAGGGCGCTGCGATCCGCGAAAGACTGGCGCAGGGCGAGGATTTCACCCAAAATTCATGCCGGAAGGCCTTGGCGATTTCAGTGGATGCGCCCCTCATGCGGGCGCCCACGGGGCGGCGAATCTATCTGTTCAATCCTCGCTCGTGGACCGCGCGGGATTTCGAGCAGGCGAGGGGGGAGATCGAGGGATGGCGCGCAATAAATGGCGTGGAGGGCTCGCCCTAACGGCGAGCCTGTGCGGCCTGGCGGCGGGGAACGCCCAGGCTTCCGGACCAGGCGAGCCCGCGCCGCATTATCTGGACCAATTCGGCGGCTCGGTCCCAGACCTGAAGGCCGTGTGGGACGGGCGCATCGGCGTGGTCATGGCCCGCGCGCCGCGACCGGAGCTATATCTGAAATGGCGCCTGCTGCACGGCCTCGCCGTGGGGGCGGACGCGGGGGCGGCGCTGTCCAAGCCCTGCTGCGACGCGACCTCGCCCTTCGCGCCGCCGCAAGCCCGCGACGCCTGGATCGAGGCGCGCAAGCTGGTCGTCGGCGCTCCCGATCTGGCGCGGCCCTGGATCGACACCGAACGGCCCGTGGCTGACGGGGTCAGCATTCCGAACTGCTTCGACGACGCCTTTGTCTTCGCCACCCAGACCCTGAAGGACCGAATTCGCGATCATGGGGCGAGCGATCCCCATGTGCGCGCCTGGCTCGCCACCCAGGACGCGGTCTTCGCCGCCTGCAGTTCCGCCGCCGCAACGCTGCCCGCCCTGGCGGCCGACGCGCCGGCCTGGCTGAAAGCCGATCGGGCCTATCAGGACGCCGCCTTCGCCCTCTATTCGGGGCGCGCCAAGGACGCGGCGCAACGCTTCACCGACCTGGGCCGCGATCGCGCGTCGCCCTATCGAGGTCTTGGCCCCTATCTCGCCGCTCGGGCGCTCTGGCGCGAAGCCCTCCGTCACCCGAGCCCTGCGGCCGAGGCTGATGCTACGCACGCGCTCGATCGCCTGGCGGCCAGCCCTGCCGACACCTATGGCCGCGCCCAGGTCACGCCCATGCGCGAATCCTTGCAGGTGCGCCTGCATCCGGACCTCGCCCGGCCGCGGCTGGAGCGCGCGATCCTGGCGCCTGAGGCCTCTCCTGATCTGGCCGTTCGCTTCCGCGACCTCTCGGATCTCTCCGATTCCGCCGTTGCCCATGGGGGACAGCCAGCCGAGGTGCTGGATTGGATCGCCACCCTGAAGGGCGTCTTGCCCAAGCCGCCCGCGCCGCCTGAGCCGACACCCCCTGCGCCGCCCGAGCCGCAGCCGCAGGCGCCAGCCGCTGATCCTGCGCCGGTGGATTCCGCGACCTTTATGGCGCAGGCCCGCGCCGGGCGGTTGAAGGCGGCTCTGGAGGCCGCCAAGACGGCCGAGGCCAACCGCCGCGAAGCCCTCGCCCATGCCATGGCGCGGTGGAGCGCGGGCCATGACCGCGCCTGGCTCCTCGCTGCGATCAGCCTGGTGAACCCGGGCGAGACCGAGGCGCCGGCCCTCTCGGCCGCTGCTGAAGCCGTGGAAGCCACCTATCCAGGCTGGCTCACCTTGCAGCACCATCTGATCCGTTTGAGTTGGACCTCACGGTCGGCGGCGGATACCCGATCGCGGTTGGACCAACTCCTCGCGCGCCCGGATCTATCCACCAGCGACCGCAATCTTTTCCTCGGGGCGAGGAGCCAGGTGGCGGCCAGCCTTAATGATTTTCTGGGCCATGCCTTGCGCCAGCGCGTGTGCAGCGGCGACGGCGCCGCGCGCTGCGCCCGCGATGACTGGTCTACGGACTCCTATCAGGCCGGCGGTGTTTTCGACGGGGAGGGGAGCGACGGGACCGTGGGCCTTGGTGATGAGGCGCGCGCCGTGCTCGACCGGTTGCCGTTGGCGCAGCGCATGAACGCCGCCGCCGACCCGCGGCTGCCGCCGCGGCTTCGACTTGATCTTGATCTCACCAACTTCGCCCGCGCTGTCGATTTGCAGGACGCCGCCGCCATTGACGCCGTTTCAGGCCGGCTCGAGGCGCTCTTGCCGCTGATGGCCGCGGATTTCGTCGCTATCCGCAAGGCGCGGCCCGGCCCCGACAAGCGCTTCGCCGAGTTCTTCGTGCTGGCCAAGATACCTGGCCTGCGCACCGATTTGGTGGAATACACCCGACCCGAAGGCCGCACGGTGAGCGAGTTCCAGGGCTATTGGACCGACTGGATCGTGTTCGCGAAAGCTCATCCGCTCGCCGCCAGCGCTGCTCCGGAGCCCTCGCTCTATCAGCGCGACGGGCAGGGCGCGGAGGAAGGGTGGCCTGACGCCCAGACCGACCTCACCTGCCTTGGCGAGTGCGAAGCTGGCGCCCAGCCGCTGCGCCTGCCCGATTTCGCCGACAAGGCGCAGGCCGCGGCGCGCGTCGAGCGGGGCTATTTCCTGCGCACGCCGCAATCCTATTACGACGCGGGCAAGACCAATCCGCCGCTGGACCTGCCGAAAGGCGCCGTGTCGGCCTGGGAGGAAATGCTCGCCTATGTCGCGGCGCACCCGAAGGACCCCCGCGCGCCCGAGGCCCTCTACTGGCTGGTGCATGTGGGTCATTTCGGCGGCAGTCACGCCCACTCCGGGCGTCGCGCCTTCAAGCTGCTGAAAGCTCGCTATGCGACTTCGGATTGGGCGGTGAAGACCAAGTACTATTACGACTAGCGTTCAGACACGAAAACGCCGGCGCGTCCTTGGTGGGACGGCCGGCGCTTCAGCCGAACGGCTGGTGGAAAGCCTACTTCACGGTTTGCAGATAGGCGACCAGGTTGGCGACCTTGGCAGCGTCCTTCACGCCGCCGAAGGGCATCTTGTTGCCGGGGACCGCGGTCGCCGGCGAGGTGATGTAGGCGGTGAGCTTGTCGGCGGTCCACTTGAAGCCGGCGGCCTTCATGGCCGGGGAGTAGGCGAAGGTGGTGGAGCCGGCCTTGCGACCCACGACGCCGAACAGGTTCGGGCCGACGGTGGTGTTCGCGCCCTTGACCACGACGTGGCAGGTGCTGCACTGGGAGGTGAAGACGGCCTTGCCGGCGACGGCGTCGGCGGCTTGGGCGGCGCCCGAGGCCATCAGGGCGATGGCGGCGGCGACGCTCGAAATCATGGCGGTACGGACCATACGAAGTTCCTCAGGATGTTGTTGTTCGCGCGGGCGCTGACGGCGCTCCAGCCGGAGCCAATGACCGCGGGTCCTACGGGATTCCTTGCGCTGCCTCAATCATGGCCCTAGGCAAATTGTCTAACCCTGGCGATTGTCGAGACCTGTGTCCTGCGAAGCTCGCGAGGGGAACGGATGAGCGTGTCCTGCTTGCGCAATGAACCCGGTTGGCCCAGGTAGGATCACATGAACGCCCCGTCCAACGCTCCCATCCGCGCCGTGGTCGCCCCGGTGACCCCCTTGCAGCAGAACTGCACCATCGTCTGGTGCGCCAAGACGAAGCTGGCGGCGGTGATCGATCCGGGCGGCGATCTGCCCCTGATCCTGAAGGCGGTCGCGGAGCACGGCCTGACCATCGACAAGATCTGGATCACGCACGGCCACCTCGACCATGCGGGCGCCGCAGCGACGCTGAAGGCCAAGACCGGCGCGATCATCGAGGGCCCGCATCGCGGGGATAAAGGCCTGATCGCCGAGATCCCGCAATCCGCAGCGCGCTACGGCATGGCCGGCGCGGAGAGCTTCACGCCCGACCGCTGGCTGGAGGACGGCGACGAGGTGACCCTCGGTGAGACGAAGTTCCTGGTGCGGCACTGTCCCGGCCATACCCCAGGCCACGTGGTTTTCGTGCACACTGACGCTGGCTTCGCCCAGGTGGGCGACGTGCTGTTCAAAGGCTCCATCGGCCGTACCGATTTCCCGGGCGGGAACTACAATCAGCTGATAAGCTCCATCACCGAGCGGCTATGGCCGCTGGGCCCGAACGTGGCCTTCGTGCCCGGGCACGGGCCCATGTCCACCTTCGGCCAGGAGCGCAAAACCAACCCCTTCGTGTCCGATCTGGCCCTCGGCTAGGACGCGAACTCGACCGCCCGGCGAAGCGCTACCGCGCCACCCACCCGCCGCACACGGGGAACACCTGGCCCACGAAGCAATTTGCGGCGTCGCTGCACAGGTAGGCGGCGAAGTGCGCGTCCTCGTCCGGGCTCACCAGTCGTCCGAGCGGCACCTCACGCTTCAACCGGTCCTGAAAGGCCGGGTTGGCCTGGACCTCCGGGGGGAAATAGGTGGGATTGTCGACGAAGTTTTGCGCGATGGCGTTGACCTGAATATTCATCGGCGCGAGCTCGACCCCCACCGCCTGGACATAGGAGATTTGAGCGCCCCGAGCGGCGCTATAGGTGGAGGCGCGCTTCATGCCGCGCAGCGCCGAGGTGCTGCCCATGACCAGAATCTTGCCGCCGCCACGGGCGCGCATGGTCGGGACAGCGGCGCGAACGAGTCTGGGGAGCGGATCGACGAGGTGAGCGAACACATCGCGCCATTCTGCGTCGTCCACGCTCAGCGCCGGGGTGCTGGGCGCTGCGATGGCTAGATTGGCCACCAGCACGTCGATCTCCCCCGCCGATTGCACCATCGCCTCGGGGGCCTCGGCGGGGACCGGAGACCTCGTATCGGCGATCACCTCCGCGCCGAGTTCGGCGAAAACCCGCGCCAGGGCCGGGCCCATGAATTGGTCGGCCTGGGTCAGCAGGATGCGCTTTCCCTTAAGGCTGCGTAGATCCATTGAAGTGCTCCGCGTCTGATCGCCCTGGTCGGGGATGAGGTTAGAGCGGGCGGGCGAGGTGGAAAAGCGCCAAAGGCCTAGCAGTGAAAACATCCGCCTGACGGGTTTCGCAAAGCGGCGGGTCGGCCTTATATGTGCTCCCCGCTCGAACCTTCCGGGCGCCTCGCCTTTATCTGGGACCTGTCTATGCCCCGCCGCATCCTCATCACCTCGGCGCTGCCGTACATCAATGGCGTGAAGCACCTGGGCAATCTGGCGGGGTCCATGCTGCCGGCGGACCTCTATGCGCGCTATCAACGGGCGCAAGGCAGCGAGGTGCTCTACATCTGCGCCACCGATGAGCACGGCACCCCGGCGGAGCTGGCGGCCCAGGCGGCGGGCCAGGACGTGCGGGCCTATTGCGACGAGCAGCACGAGCTGCAGAAGTCCATCGGCGCCGCCTTTGGCCTTTCCTGGGACTGGTTCGGCCGCTCCTCCAGCGCGGAAAACCGGGAGCTGACCCAGCACTTCGCCGCGGTGCTGGAAGCCAAGGGGCTGATCGAAGAGCGCACCGACCGCATGGTCTATTCCATCGATGACGGCCGCTTCCTGCCGGATCGCTATGTGGAGGGGACCTGCCCCAAGTGCGGCTATGAGAAGGCCCGCGGCGATCAGTGCGACAATTGCGGCTCGCTGCTGGACCCGGTGGATCTGATCAATCCCTATTCGGCGGTGTCGGGATCGCGAAACCTGGAAGTGCGCGACACCAACCACCTCTATCTGCTGCAATCCAAGCTGCAGGAGCGAATCCGCGCCTTCATCGACAGCCGCGAAGGCTGGCCGAGCCTGACGCGCTCCATCGCCTACAAGCATCTGGACGAGGGGTTGATCGATCGTGGCATCACCCGCGACCTCGCCTGGGGCGTGCCGGTGGCCAAGGACGGCGTCTCGCGTCCGGGCTTTGAGAATAAGGTGTTCTACGTCTGGTTCGACGCCCCCATCGAATATATCGCCGCCACCGCAGAGTGGGCCAAGGCCACGGGCGGGGATTGGCGCCGCTGGTGGCGCACCGACGCGGGCGCGGACGACGTGCGCTACGTCGAGTTCATGGGCAAGGACAATGTCGCCTTCCACACGGTGAGCTTCCCGGCCACCATTCTCGGCTCCGACGAGCCGTGGAAGCTGGTGGACATGCTGAAGAGCTTCAACTGGCTCAACTGGTATGGCGGCAAGTTCTCCACCTCGCAGAAGCGCGGTGTGTTCATGGACGCGGCGCTGGAGCTGCTGCCCGCCGACTACTGGCGCTGGTATCTTCTGGCCCACGCTCCGGAGGGCTCGGACTCGGCCTTCACCTGGGAGCAGTTCCAGGCGGTGGTGAACAAGGACCTGGCCGATGTGCTGGGCAATTTCGTCAACCGCATCTTGAAGTTCACGGAGAGCCGTTTCGGCGGCGTGGTTCCCGAGGGCGGCGAGCCGGGCGAGCTGGAGGCCAAGCTGGCGGCCAATCTCTCCGCCCAGATTGCTGAGCTGAGCGAGCAGCTGGAGGCCATCGAAATCCGTAAGGCCGCGCAAGCGCTGCGGGCCATCTGGGTCGCCGGCAACGAATATCTGGCCGAGGCCGCGCCCTGGACCGCCATCAAGACCGATCCGGCCCGCGCCGCGGTGATCACCCGCACGGCGCTCAATCTGGTGGCCCTCTACGCCCGGCTGTCGGCGCCCTTCATTCCCTCCGCCGCCAAGACCATCGCCGGCGCGGTGGGCCAGGGGGAGGTCGCCCAGACCTGGCCGCAGGCGGATGAGGCCTGGTGGAGCGTGCTGCCCGCCGGTCGCACGGTGCAGACGCCGGAGGTGCTATTCCGCAAGGTGGAGGACGCCCAGCTCGCCGAGTGGGCGGAGCGCTTCGGCGGCGCGGAGGCCTGAAACGACATCAGCCGCCCGGCAGGACCGAACGGCTGATGAATTCTCAGCTCGATGGTTTCAGTTCGCGGTTTCAGCGCCCTGAACCGCCAGGCGCGACTGCTTGCGCGCCGCCGCCGAACGCGACGGGCTGGAGCGGCCGCGGGCGAGCCAGGCCACCACCAGGGCGGCAATGAGCACCAGCAGCGCGATGGCCAGCACCCGGGTGGTCAGCTTGAGACCGCCCGCGCTGCGCTGGATGGCGCCGAGGCTGATCTTTTCCGCGCCCGCGCCGGCGAGTTCAGCGCCGAGATCGGCGTGCAGACCCTTGGCGCCCGGCTGGGCCGACACGGTCCAGTGGAATTCGGTGGGCTGGCCCACCTTCAGCGGCAGCGAGGCCGGCTCTTCCGGATGCACGGCGAAGCCGTCGCCGGACAGCACCGCGTTCAGGTTCACCGAGGCGGCTGCGTCGGAGAGGCCCTGCTTACCCGCTTCCTTACGCACGATCTCGGCGAAATTAGCGGGCAGGACGAGGCTGACGTCAGCGTCCTGGTTGGGGGTGAAGCGCGAGGGCGCCTTCAGCACGGCGACCTTGGCCACCTGCTGGGTGAGGGCGCTCTGCAGGGCGGCGACCTTCGCTTGACGATCGTCGGTGGGCGCGGGCGTCGGGGCGGTGGGCGGGCTGATCACGGTGGTGGTGGCGGCCACCGCAGCGCCGGTCGCGACGGCCTTCGCCGCTAGCTGTTCCTTCTCCGCCTTCGCCTTGTCCTGCGCGGCCTTCACCTTGGCGGCGAGCGCCTTGGCGTCAGAGTTCGCCTTGGCCTTGGCGGCGGCTTGAGCCGCGAGCGCCTTGTCCTGTTCCGCCTTCAGCTTGGCGTCGGCGTCAGCCTTGGCTTTCGCCTTGGCGGCGGCCTGAGCCGCCAGCGCCTTGTCCTGTTCAGCCTTCAGCTTGGCGGCGGCTAGGGCCTTGGCGTCGATGCTCGGCTGCGTCTTGGCGACCGACGCGGTGACGGGCTTCGGCGCGACCGCTGCGACCTTGGTCGGTTGGGCCTTGGGAGTCGGCTTTACGGCGGCGGTCTGTACGGCCGCGGATTGCGGCGCAGACGCCTTGACGCGAACGCCAGCACGGGCGTTGTCCGGAATGGGGGCCATGGCCGGCGCAGCTTCTTCCGGACGGGCCGTGGAAAGGTGGGCGGTTTGATAGACAGCGTGCACGCGCGGCTTGGCCGGCGCAGCGTCGGCCTTGGCGCTCGTCGGGGCCACCGCCGGCTTCGGTTCAACGGCGGCGAGGACGTGGGTCTTCGGGGCGCGGCCCTTGGCCGGCGGATCGGGAATGGGGGCCATGGCCAGCACGGCCGAGCCATCCATGGCCGCGGCAGCGGTCGAAACCGTCGGCGCTGCTGGCGGAGGCGGCGGCGGGGCGGGGGGCTGAGCGGTGGGCGCGACGCTGGGCGCGCCCATGATGTCGGCCGCGGGGGGCGGCGGCGGCGCGTCATGCGTGGGCGTCGGGCCGGGTTGGCCGCAAGCCGCAAGCGTCAGGACAGCGCCCGCCACGAGCGTGCGGACCGCGAATTTACGGTCAAACTGAAGGCGCCAAGCGACCATGGCGTTCGATGCTCCCCACCTGCGATCCAGACGCGCGCAAAGCCCCGTCGGCCCGGATCGCTCCGACACGCTAGAAGAGCCTGAGACTTAATGGAAAATCAATGCTGTTCGCGTGACGCGCGTCTGACATTTGGTTGACAGGACGCATAGAGGGCGATCGCCGCCGCCGAGGCCACGTTTAAGCTCTCGAATCCGCCCGGCATGGGGATGCGGGCGAGCTCGTCGCAGTGCTCGCTGACCAGCCGGCGCAGGCCCTCGCCCTCGGAGCCGAGCACCAGCACCGTGGGGCGATCATCCAGCACCTCGGCCAAGGTTCCTTCCGCCTCGCCGGCGAGGCCCACGGCGCGCCAACCGAGGTCCGCCAGCTCCTCAAGGGCGCGCGACAGGTTCACCACCCGAGCGCAGGGCACGCGCTCCAGGGCGCCGGCTGCGGCCTTGGCGAGGGCGCCGGACGGGGGCGGGGCGCGACGGTCCTGCATCACGACGCCTTTAGCCCCGAAAGCGGCGGCGGAGCGCAGGATGGCGCCGACGTTCTGCGGATCGGTCACCTGGTCGAGCACCAGAATCACCCCCTCCGCCGGCTCAGCCAAGGCGGCGAGGGAAACATCGGGCAGATCATCGGCGAACAGGGCCACGCCCTGGTGCGCGGCGCCCGGCGGCAAGAGCCGGGCGAGGTCGCCATTGGCGGTGAGCTCCAGACCTTTCAAATCCAGCGGCGGCCTCAGGGCCGCCAACTCCTTGGCCCGCCCCTCGGTGGCGAGGAGGCGCAAGGGCTTGGCGCGATTGGGATTTTGCAGCGCGGCCTCTACCGCATGCCAGCCCCAGATCCAGCCGCGACCTTCTTCTGTCGGCCGACGATGCGGGGCCGGGCGATGGCCGCCGGCGCCCTCCCGGCGCGGTGCGGAAAATCCTCCGCTTTTCCGGCCTTTCTGATCGTTGCGTTCCCGAAAAGACGACACTATAAGACGCGCTCCGATTTGGGCCCCCGCTCACGGTGGGGCGTTTAACACGCCCGTTCTGTGATCGGAGGTCTTTTTTGTTCCGTTCCCCTTAAGGCGCGGAGCACGGCGCGGCGACGCGCTGGCGGAGGGGTGGCCGAGCGGTCAATGGCAGCAGACTGTAAATCTGCCGACGAATGTCTACGTTGGTTCGAATCCAACCCCCTCCACCATGATTTCCGGCCCGGCGAGGCGGCGGCTTTCCCGGCTGCACGCCCTCGACCGGGCCGTCCATGTTGAACCAAAGCTCGATCGGCCTCGGCCGTTGGGCCGAAACCGAAGGACGAGGCTTTTTGCGGGTATAGCACAATGGTAGTGCAGCAGCCTTCCAAGCTGAGGATGCCGGTTCGATCCCGGCTACCCGCTCCAAGTCGATAACAACCCCCAAACGCGCAGCCCGCCGGCGAAGGTGAACAATGGCCAAGGAAAAGTTTGAACGGACGAAGCCGCACTGCAACATCGGCACGATTGGACACGTGGACCATGGCAAGACGACGCTGACGGCGGCGATCACCATGACGCTGGCCAAGTCGGGCGGGGCGACGGCGAAGCGTTATGACGAGATCGATGCGGCGCCGGAAGAAAAGGCGCGGGGCATCACCATCAACACGGCGCACGTGGAATATGAGACCCAGAACCGCCACTATGCGCACGTGGACTGCCCTGGCCACGCCGACTATGTGAAGAACATGATCACCGGCGCGGCGCAGATGGACGGCGCGATCCTGGTGTGCTCGGCGGCGGACGGTCCGATGCCGCAGACCCGCGAACACATCCTCCTGGCCCGCCAGGTGGGCGTGCCGGCCCTGGTGGTGTTCCTGAACAAGGTGGACATGGTGGACGATCCCGAGCTCCTGGAGCTCGTGGAGATGGAAGTGCGCGAGCTCCTCTCGTCCTACGACTTCCCGGGCGATGACATTCCCATCGTGAAGGGCTCGGCCCTGGCGGCGGTGGAAGGTCGCGATCCGGTGATCGGCGAGGACGCCATCCTCGAGCTGATGACCCAGGTGGACGCCTATATTCCGCAGCCGGAGCGTCCGGTGGACCTGCCGTTCCTGATGCCGGTGGAAGACGTGTTCTCCATCTCGGGCCGGGGCACGGTGGTGACGGGCCGGATCGAGCGCGGCGTGGTGAAGGTGGGCGAGGAAGTGGAGATCGTGGGTCTTCGCGCTAACCAGAAGACCACCTGCACGGGCGTGGAGATGTTCCGCAAGCTGCTGGATCAAGGTCAAGCCGGCGACAACGTGGGCATCCTCCTGCGCGGCACCAAGCGTGAAGACGTGGAGCGCGGCCAGGTGCTGTGCAAGCCGGGTTCGATCACGCCGCACACCAAGTTCGTGGCCGAGGCCTATATCCTGACCAAGGAAGAAGGCGGCCGTCACACCCCGTTCTTCACCAACTATCGTCCGCAGTTCTACTTCCGCACCACCGACGTCACCGGGATCATCCGGCTGAAGGAAGGCGTGGAGATGATCATGCCCGGCGACAACGCCGAGCTGAACGTGGAGCTGATCACGCCCATCGCCATGGAAGAGAAGCTGCGCTTCGCTATCCGTGAAGGCGGCCGTACGGTCGGCGCCGGCGTGGTGGCCAAGATCATCGAGTAGTGATCCCGCAGGCTCGAGCGAGCCTGCGACCTAAGTAAGGCTCGAGGAAAAGTGGGAACCGGTTTTCCGCCCGCGAGCCTGCGACTTAGATAAAAGATTCGGGGCGCTCGCTTCCCCCCCACCTAAGAGCGCCCCGTCTTAAGCGGCAGGTCCACCCCCCACCGGACCGCCGCCCTTGCAGGCCCCGCCGACGCTGACGCGCCGGCGGGGTCTCGCGTTTTGGGGTTGCCCCACAACGGCGGGGGCTCGCGTTTTGGCGCCCGTGAATGAAGTGGGAGACGGCTCAGAGACCGCCGAACACCACGCCGCCATGCACCGTGGCGACGCCGATATAGACCACCACGGCTGCAAGGATGCGCCACCAGTCGATCTCGGCGAGGCGAAGGCTCTGCCGGCCGGCCAGAATTGCGGCGAAGGGGACATTGGACGTGCGATCCTGGAACACCAGCCACTTGTCGCCCAGCTGACGGCGGCGCTTGGCGTCGATGCTGAAGGTTCCGACCACCGCCACCAGCAAAAGAGTCCCGAACAGCAGGACGTCGCTCAGCTTGCCCTGCACCAGCAGGTGAGCGATGGCCCACAAGGTCACGCCCCACAAAAACGGATGCCGGGTGATGCGGATCATGCCGCGCGCCGGCTCGAAACGGTCGAGCACCGCCAGTTGTCCTACAGCTGTAGGGGTAGGCGTGGTGAGGCCCGGCACGATGAACAAAAAGGCGATGGCCTGAAGACCAAGAGCAATTTCGCGGGTGAGCGTCGTCGGCCCCCAGAAGGCGTGATCAGCCGCGCTTCCGCGCGCATCCTTAAACGCGAAGCCGAGCCAGACCAGTGACGCCAGCGAAGCGATGGAGAAGAGCACCGAAAATCCAGGTTCCGTGACCACTCGAACAATGGCCTGCCGAAGCGGTGTTCCTGAAATGAGAAGGTGCAGGAGGACGAACACCAGGGCCGCTGTCGCCAACGCCGTCATATCATCCCCCGCGCCCCAAGAAGGTGGCGCGCAAAATGCCGACGCGCGAGCCGTCTGGCAATATGGTGAATGCGTCAACCGGCGCTGACCGGGCGGCGAATCATCGCCTCCACCCGGCTGAACAGCCGTCGCGCCGCCCGCAGCGCGCCCTCCGGGTCGCTCTCGGCGTCGCCGCCGACATCGTAGAGCTCGAGCTCGAAGTCCGGATCGCGCACGTCGTCGAACACGAGGCGCACCGCCACCCGGCGCACCTGGGGCGAGGTCTGGTCGAGCGCCTTGCGCTGTTCGCCGCGGAAGGCCCGCGCCTTCACCTCGCCGTCGAACAACAGCTCCGCGCCGATCACCTCGTCGAAATCATAGATGAGACCGGCGTCTCCGGGCCCTCGCACGAGCGCCAGACGCGCGCCGTCGAAGTCGAGCGCCACCCCCTGGTCACGATGCGAGGCGGTGACCATGGCGTCGGCCGGGCCGCCAAGCCGCCGCAAGAGGGCGCGCTCCAGCCGCCGCGCCGGGGCGAGCCACCATGAGGCTGCGCCCACCGCTGCAAGCCCCGCAAAGGCGAGCATCACGAAGGCGAGGAGGGCGGCGGCGGCGGAATCCATGGGGGGAGGCTAGCGCCTAGAGCAAAATCCGATCAAATAGAATCGGACTTTGCTCATATCCAATTGAATATATAGCATTTTTGATCCGAAAACCGGTTCCCACTTTTCGGAAAATGCTCAAGGCCCATCAACGAAAAGCGGCCTCAGTCGGCGAGTTCGATCACCACCGGCACGTGGTCCGAAGGCTTGTCCCAACCGCGCACGTCGCGCTCCACCCCCGCGCTTTGCAGGCGGTCGGCGGCCTGAGGCGAGAGGAGGGCGTGGTCGATGCGGATGCCGTGGTCCCGTGGCCAGGCCATGGCCTGGTAGTCCCAAAAGGTATAGGCGTGAGGTGCGACGCTGCGAGCCTCGATGGCGTCGGTGAGGCCGAGCCACTTCAAACCGCGATAGGCGGCGCGGCTTTGCGGCTGGAAGAGGGCGTCGCCAAGCCAGGCCTTGGGATCGTCGCAATCAGCGGGTTCGGGGATGACATTATAGTCTCCCGTCAGCACGAAGGCCTCTTCCAGCTTCAGCAGCGCCTCGGCATGGGATTTGAGCCGCTCGAGCCAAGCGAGCTTGTAGGTGAATTTCTCAGTCCCCACGGGATTGCCGTTGGGGGCGTAGAGGCCGCACAGGCGCACCGGCCGGGGGGCGGCGATCAGGGCTTCGATGTAACGAGCCTGCTCGTCGCCGTCATCTCCGGGCAAGCCGCGGCGCAAATCGTCAATGGGGTGTTTCGAGAGCAGGGCCACGCCGTTGTAGGTCTTCTGGCCGTGAACGGCGACGTTATAACCGAGCGATTCGAACGCCTCGGCCGGGAACTTTTCGTCGACGCACTTGATCTCCTGCAGGACCGCCGCGTCGGGCGCGGCTTCGCGGAACCAGCGCAGCACGGTCTCAAGCCGCGCGTTGATCGAATTGACGTTCCAGGTGGCGATGCGCATGGGCCTTGCTTAGCCGAGCCGGTGGGCTGTGGCGACTCTTCGCCTAGATGGAAAAGCTCACGCCGCAGCCGCAGCTGGACTTGGCGTTGGGATTGCGCACCCGGAACTCGGCCCCGGCCAATTCGTCCACGAAATCGATCACCGCGCCCTTGAGGAAGGGGACGGAGATGTCGTCCACCACAGCCTGGGCCCCATCGAGCGCCACCACAATGTCTTCAGCCTCGGCGTGGTCCACCAACTCGAACACATATTGGAAGCCGGAGCAGCCGCCGCCCTGCACCGCCACGCGCAGCAGCACCGGGCGGCCCTCAGCCTCGGAAAGGACTCTGAGACGGCTGGCCGCGGCGGGAGACAGGGTGAGTTCGGACATGTCGATCGGGTTGGTCACGCTTGCAGATTTCCGAAAGCCGCCGATTACGGCGTGCTAAGCTTTGGGTCTATATATGCGACCCCATCGCATTTCCCAAAGGGGCGGGTCCGCTTGAACATTCCTTCCAAGCTCGCTGGCGACGGTCCGTTCGTCGCGCCGGGGCCTGCGCCCTATGCAGCTTTGCCGAGCGCTTCACGCGGGCGACGGCACGCTGAGCCGGAAAGCCGAACCCGCACGCCCTTCGCCCGCGACCGGGACCGGATCATTCACTCCAGCGCCTTTCGGCGGTTGAAGGAAAAGACCCAGGTGTTCGTGGCCCACGAGGGCGACTACTACCGCACGCGCCTGACCCACAGCCTGGAAGTAGCGCAGATCGCCCGATCGCTCGCCCACACGCTGGGTCTGGACCAGGATCTGGCCGAGACGGTGGCCCTGGCGCACGATCTGGGCCATCCGCCGTTCGGTCACGCCGGCGAGGACGAACTACAGGGCTGCATGGCGGCCTACGGCGGCTTTGATCACAATGTGCAGACCTTCCGGGTGCTGACACGACTGGAGCGGCGCTATCCCGCCTTCGACGGCCTCAATGTCACCTGGGAGACCCTGGAAGGGGTGGTGAAGCACAACGGGCCCATCACCGCCCGCCTCGCCGAGCCAGCCTACGCCCCCATCGTGGAGTACCAGGCGGACTTCGATCTTGAGGTCTCCACCTACGCTTCGGCGGAGGCTCAGATCGCGGCCCTGGCCGACGATATCGCCTACAATAATCACGATGTGGACGACGGTTTGCAGGCGGGCCTCTTTCAGATCAGCGACCTTCTGGACATTCCGCTCATCGGGCCGGCGCTGCATTCGGTGAAGCGCGACTGGCCAGACCTCGACGATCGGATGCTGCGGCTGGAGGCGGTGCGGCGCATGATCGGGGCTATGGTGGACGACCTGATCACCGAGACGCGCCGCCGGGCGGCGGAGTTCAAGCTCAACTCACCCGAGGCGGTGCGGCATCTCGGCCAGCCCTTGGTGGCGTTCTCCGAGGATCTCGCTAAGGACCTGTTGCGCCTGCGGCAGTTCCTACAGGTGCGCATGTATCGCCACTACACGGTGAACCGCTCCCGCTCGCGGGCGCGCAGGCTGCTGCACGAGTTGTTCGATCTGTTCTTGGCGGAGCCCGAGGTGCTGCCGCCAGACTGGGCCGCACGCCTGCAAGGTCGCGACGCCGCCGGCCGGGCTCGCGTGGTCTGCGACTACATCGCCAGCATGACCGACCGCTCGGCCATGGATGAGCATCGGCGGCTGTTCAGCATCGATCATTTGTGAGGCGCGACGCGCCGCCGCTTCGAAACTTTCGGCGAGGACGTTAAGGTTCCGCTATTGGCGGAATAGCGGACTGATTCGCGGCCCGCCCCTTTGAGGCTTCCATGAGCGAGCAAGATCGCGGCGCCTATGCGCCCCAATCCGACGCGCCGCTGCGCTTCGACAGCCGGCGCTCCCCTCCGCGCCAGGCGCCCCTGGCGCTGGTGGGGTCCGCGGCGGTGCTGCTGGCCCTGGTGGCGTCGCTGGTGTTGTTCTACCGCAGCGGCGTGCGCCAGGACGGCGAGCCCAAGCAAGTGGGCCAGCCCCTCGCCAGCATCAAGACCCCGGCGCCGGCCGCCTCGAAGCCTTCGGACAGCGCAGCCAAAGCCATCTATCAGTCACAGCACGCCGCCCAGGCGCCGAAGTTCGAGACCGCCCCCGAACAGCCCATGTCGCGCGCTCAGATCGCCGCACAGTCTCAGACCTCGCCTTCAGCTACGGATAGCGCGCCGCGCGGCCTCGTGGTGCAGACCGCGCCGGGTCCGGCGGTGAAGATCACCCCTGCAGCGCCGGAGAAAGCGGTCGCCGAAAAGGTTGCGCCTCCCCCGCCGAAGCCTGCCGTCGCCACAGCCGCGCCGCCCAAGCCTGCGCCGCCGGCCGCCAACGCCAGCGATCTGCGCGATCGCCTGGCCGCCAAGCCCATGACCCTGGCCCAAGCCGGCCAAGCTACGACCAAGCCCGCCGCGGCGCCGGCGGCGAAGCCGGTCCCTGCCAAGTCCGTCCCCGCCAAGCCGGCCTATGCGCCGGATACGGCGGCGCAGGTGGGCCATGGCGCGGCGGTGGTGCAGATCGGCGCCTTCACCTCGCAGGAGCTGGCCGCGAAGGGTTACTCTGATGTGGCCGCCAAGATGGGCGGGGCCATGGCTGGTCGCGGCAAGCACTTCGAGCCGGTGGACGTGGGCGGCGCCACCCGCTATCGCGCTCAGGTGACGGGCTTTGCGAGCTCGGCCGAGGCGGCGAGTTTCTGCGCCAGCCTGAAGGCCAAGGGGCACGACTGCATCGTCAAGCACTGACGGATTGCATGGAGCCTCGCCGATGACGTCGGCCGTGATTTTTGGATGCGCGGGCTTGGAGCTCAGCGAGGACGAGCGCGCCTTCTTCCGCCGCGTGCGGCCGTGGGGTTTCATCCTTTTCGCCCGCAACATCGCTTCCAAGGCCCAGACCCGTGCGCTCATCGACCAATTGCGCGACGCCGGCGGCGACGAAGGCGCTCTCGTGTTCGTGGACCAGGAGGGCGGCCGGGTGCAGCGCCTGCGTCCGCCCCTGGCGCGCTATCGGCGGCCGGCTGCGCTGTTCGGCGAGCTCTATGCTCGTGATGCTGACGCCGGGCTTGAGGCCGTGCGGTTGAACCATCGCCTCATTGCGCACGAGCTGACGGAGTTTGGTTTTGACGCCGATTGCGCGCCGTGCATCGATCTGCGCCATCCGGGCGCCCACGATATTATCGGCGACCGGGCCTATGGCGAGACGCCGGCGATCGTATCCGCGCTGGGTCGCGCGGCCATGGACGGCCTAATGGCTGGCGGCGTCGCCCCGGTGATCAAGCATATCCCAGGGCATGGCCGCGCCCACGCCGACAGCCACCTCGAGCTGCCTGTTGTCGATACCGACGAAAAGACGCTGGAGGCCACGGACTTCGAGCCGTTCCGGGCCCTCGCCGACGCGCCCATGGCCATGACCGCCCACGTGGTCTATTCGGCCATCGATCCTGACCACTGCGCCACCTTGTCGCACCGGGTGATCGAGACGGTGATCCGCGGCCACATGGGCTTCGATGGCCTGCTCATGTCCGACGACCTGTCCATGAGAGCCCTCGGCGGCGCCTTCGAGCATCGGACCGAGGCGGCGCTGGCGGCGGGCTGCGACCTCGTCCTGCACTGCAATGGCGACCTGGCGGAGATGCAGGCCATTGCGTCCGCAACGCCCAAGCTCGCCGGCCGCGCCCTCGACCGCGCCGTGATCGCCCGCGCCGCCGCGCGCCGCACGCAATCCTTCGACGCCGCGGCCGCAGAAGCGCACCTCGCCAACCTTGGTCTCGACGGTCGCGAGGCGGCATGAGCCGGACGCACCAGCCCTCGCTCGATTTCACCGCCGCGGAAGAGGCGGTGGAGGACGGCGACGCCCTGGTGCTCGACCTCGACGGGTTCGAAGGCCCGCTGCACGTGCTGCTGGCCCTCGCCCGGGCGCAGAAGGTGGACCTGCTCAAGCTCTCCATCACCAAGCTGGCGGACCAGTATCTGGCCTTCGTGCACGAAGCGCGGCGGCAGCGCTTCTCCCTCGCCGCCGACTACCTCGTCATGGCCGCCTGGCTGACCTACCTGAAGTCCCGCCTCCTGCTGCCCAAGAAGGAGCGACCGGCGGAGGACGAGGTCCCAGCCTCGGAGCTGGCGGCTTTGCTCGGCTTCCGCCTCGCCAAGCTCGACGCCATGCGCAAGGCGGTGGAGGCGTTGAAGGCCCGACCGCAATTCGGTCTGGCGCGCTTCGGCCGCGGCGATCCGGACGCCATCGTGGTCCACGCCACCACCCGCCTCGACGCGGACCTCTACCAACTCCTGCGGGCCTTCGTGCAGCAGAAGGTGCGGAATATGCCGCGCAAATACGCTCCCAGTGGTCGAGTGGAAGCCTATCCGCTGGAGGCTGCACGCCTGCGGCTGAAGTCGCTGATGCCTGAGCTCGCCGAGTGGTCCAATCTGCGCGAGCTGACCCCGCGGTTCGAGCCGGAAGGGCCGTCGCGCGCTTCTTTTCTCGCCTCCACCCTCTCCGCCGGGCTGGAAATGGTGAAGGACGGGGCCCTGGAAGCGCAGCAGAGCGAGCCCTTCGCCGACATCTACTTGCGCGCGCGCCGCGATCGCCGGGATGAAGAGCTGGAGGCCCTGGCGTGAACGATCTCGACCTTGCGGCCGTGGAACGCATGCTGGAGGCGTTGCTGTTCGCCGCCGCCGAGCCCTTGAGCGCGACTGATCTCGCCCGCCGACTGCCTGAAGGCGCCGACATTGGCCGGGCGCTCGCCTCGCTGCGCCAGCGCTATGACGGGCGAGGGGTGCAGCTGGAGTGCGTCGCCGACCGCTGGCGCTTCACCACCGCGCCCGACCTCGCCTTCCTCATGACTGTGGAGCGGGAAGAGGAGAAGCGCCTCTCCAAGGCGGCCATGGAGACCTTGGCCATCATCGCCTACCACCAGCCGGTGACCCGGGCGGAGATCGAGGCCATCCGCGGCGTCGGCCTCTCCCGCGGCACCATCGACCTTCTGCTCGAGATCGGCTGGGTGCGTATGCGCGGACGGCGCCGTTCCCCCGGCCGGCCGGTGACCTACGGCACCACCGACGGGTTCTTGGAGCACTTCGGCCTCGCCTCGCTGAACGATCTGCCGGGACAGCAGGAGATGAAGGCTGCGGGCCTCTTGGACCTCGACTTGCCGGCGGATTTCAGCATCCCCATGCCCGGCCTCGCGACATCGCCGGACGAGGATCCGCTGGCCCCCGACGACCTCGGCGCCGAGCACGCCTTCCACCAGGACTTCCTGGAAAGCGAGTAACGGCGAAGTGAGGGTGCGGCGCCCATTGCGCTCCCGCGCCCGTATTGTAGAAGCGCAAATCCGGGTGCGCATGACTTAAGGCCAATGGGGCTGTAGGCGAGCCGCTCGACCCCCCGAGAGGTCTTGATGGATCGTATCGCCGTAGTGGGCGGCACGCGTCTGAACGGCGAGATTCCGATCAGCGGCGCCAAGAATTCTGCGATCAAGCTGATGGTCGCGAGCCTGCTCACCGACGAGCCTCTGCGCCTCACCAACATGCCGCGTCTGGCCGACACCCGCTTCCTCGGGCGCCTATTGCGCCGCCTTGGGGCCGAGGTGACCGAAAGCGACGCCGAGTTCGGGCCGCAGACCTTGCTGCACACCAAGGAGATCGTTTCGGCCTATGCGCCCTATGATCTGGTGCGGCAGATGCGCGCCTCCTTCAATGTGCTCGGCCCGCTCATCGCCCGCACCGGCCACGCCAAGGTGAGCCTGCCGGGCGGCTGCACCATCGGCGCGCGTCCGGTCGATCTGCACCTCAAGGCGCTGGAAGCGCTCGGCGCCCACATCGACCTCAATGAGGGCTATGTCTACGCCCAGGCGCCGCGAGGCCTCAAAGGCGCCCACATCAAGTTCCCCGTGGTCAGCGTGGGCGCCACCGAGCACACCCTGCTCGCCGCCGTGCTGGCGGAGGGCGACACCATCATCGAGAACGCCGCTTGCGAGCCGGAGATTGGCGATCTCGCCGAATGCCTCAACGCCATGGGGGCCAAGATCGAGGGCGCGGGCGAGCCCACCATCCGCATCACCGGCGTAGCGCGCCTCTCCGGCGCCCAGCACGCGGTGATCCCCGACCGCATCGAGACCGGCACCTTCGCCGTGGCCGCCGCCATGGCCGGGGGCGAGGTGCGCCTGACCAAGACGCGCAGCGAATTCATCGCCTCGCTTCTCTTGAAGCTGGAAGAGGCGGGGGTGGACGTGACCCCCACCAATGACGGGGTGATCATCCGCCGCAACGGCTCGCGCCTGCAGGCGGTGAATGTGGAGACCGATCCCTATCCGGGTTTCGCCACCGACCTCCAAGCCCAGTTCATGGCCCTGATGACCATGGCCCAGGGCGAGAGCGTGATCCGGGAGACCGTGTTCGAGAACCGCTTCATGCACGCCCCCGAGCTTGCCCGCCTCGGCGCGGACATCGCCGTGCATGGCGGCGAGGCGCGGGTCTATGGCGTGAAGGCGCTGAACGGGGCCCAGGTCATGGCCACCGACCTGCGCGCCTCGGTGAGCCTTGTCATCGCCGGTCTCGCCGCCCAAGGGGAGACGGTGGTCAGCCGCGTCTATCACCTGGACCGCGGCTTCGAACGCCTGGAAGAAAAGCTTTCCGCTTGCGGTGCGGAAATCCGCCGCCTCAAGGGCGAGCCGGACGAAATGGGGGAGTGACATCGTGGGCGAGGGGGCGCCGCTTCGACTATTGGCGGAAGACGCCGAGGACCTCGGCGTGATCTCGGCCATGCTGCAGGACGCGGTGACGCGCCTGGGCGACATCCGGTACGAACCCAAGTCGCGGCGATTGACCCTCGCCCTGAACCGCTTGCAGCGTGAAGCGGGCGGCGCGACGCGGCGGGTGCGATCCGGCTTGCAGTTCGGCGATGTGGCCGCCGTGCGCTCGCGCCGGCTGCGCCGCGACGCTCCCGAAGCGGTGGTGGCGCTATTGGCTCTGCGCTTCGACGCCAATGAAGCCCCCGCCGGCAAGGTGACCTTGCTGTTCGCTGGCGACGCTGACCTCGAGCTTGAGGTCGACTGCATCGACGTGGTGCTGGCCGATGTTTCCGACGCCTGGCCGGCCCGCGGCGCGCCGGATCACGGGCTCGACTAGGTTTGGGCGCTGGCAATTTCCGAAGATCAGACTATTTGGGCGCCATGCGACGCTTCGACACCCGCGAGCCAGAGTTCGACGCCCGCTTCCGCGCGTTCCTCAATGAGCGCCGAGGCGTGGACGCCGACGTGGACGCGGCCGCCGCCGAGATCATCGAAACCGTGCGCAAGGGCGGCATCGCCGCCGTGCTCGACTACACCCGCCGCTTCGACAAGGTAGAGCTCAGCGAGGCCGAGCTTCGAGTGAGCGCCGAGGAGATCGAGGCGGGCGCCGCCGCGACCCCTGTCGAGGTGCGCGAGGCCATCGCCTTCGCCGCCGAGCGCATCCGCCGATACCACCAGCGTCAGCGTCCCGCCGACGCCAGCTTCACCGACGAGGCCGGCGTGGAGCTGGGCTGGCGTTGGACGGCCTTGGAATCCGTGGGCGTCTATGTGCCCGGCGGCCGCGCGGCCTATCCCTCCACCGTGCTGATGAATGCGGTTCCGGCCGCCGTGGCCGGGGTCGAGCGCATCGCTATGGTCACTCCACCCGGGCGGCTGGAGCCGGCGGTGCTGTGCGCGGCCAAGGCGGCCGGCGTCACCGAAATCTGGCGCGTGGGCGGGGCTCAGGCCTGCGCGGCGTTGGCCTTTGGGGCCGGCCCCATCGAGCCCGTGGACAAGATCGTCGGTCCGGGCAACGCCTTTGTCGCCGCCGCCAAGCGCCGGCTCTATGGGGTGGTGGGCATCGACGCCCTGGCCGGTCCCTCCGAAATCGTGGTGGTGGCCGACAAGGACAATGATCCACGCTGGATCGCCGCGGACCTGTTGAGCCAGGCCGAGCACGACCCCTCCGCCCAGTCGATCCTCATCGCCGACGACGCCGCCTTCGCCGCCGAGGTGGAGGCCGCGGTGGCGGTGGAGCTGCAACGCCTGGCCACCGGCGAGACCGCCGCCGCCTCCTGGCGCGACCACGGCGCCGTGGTGTTGGCGCCGCTGGACCGCGCCGCCGGCCTCGTCGATCTCATCGCCCCGGAGCATGTGGAGCTGGCCGTGGCCGATCCGGAGGCGCTCAGCGGGCAAATCCGCCATGCCGGAGCCATCTTCCTCGGTCGCCTGACGCCCGAGGCCATCGGCGACTATGTGGCCGGCTCCAACCACGTGCTGCCCACCAGCCGGGCGGCGAGGTTCTCGTCCGGGCTCTCCATCTACGACTTCCTCAAGCGCAGCTCCATCGTGCGCTGCGACGCCGCCGCCTTCGCCAAGCTCGGACCGCCCACGGTGGCGCTGGCCGAAGCCGAAGGTTTGCCGGCCCATGCCCGTTCCGCCGCCATCCGGCTCGAAACCGGCCACGGCGTGTCATGACCCCATCGCCTCTCGACAAACTTCAGTCGGTGGAGATCGACGAGGCGTCCCTCGCCGCCGTGACCCGCGACGTGGAGCATGAGCGGCAGGTGGCCATCTTCGATCTGCTGGAACAGAACTACTTCCACCCGGTGGAGGCTGGCGAAGGACCGTTCGACCTGCGCCTTTCCTTGGTGGAGGGGCGGCTCGCCTTCGACATCCGTGGCCGGGACTTCGAGAAGCGCCACCTGCTGTCGCTGACGCCGTTCAAGACCATCATCCGCGACTATTTCATGATCTGCGAGAGCTATTACACGGCGATCCGCCAGGCCTCGCCCTCGCAGATCGAAGCCCTCGACATGGGCCGGCGGGGGCTGCACAACGATGGCTCGCGGCTGCTGCAGGAGCGCTTGGCGGGCAAGGTCGAGACCGACCTCGACACCGCACGGCGGCTGTTCACCCTCATCTGCGCCCTGCATCGCCGGAACGCCGTATGAGCCAGTCCGCCGCCAAGCCGCAGACCGACTTGCCGGGGGCGGTGCTGTTCGCCTGCAATCTCAATTGCGTGCGCTCGCCCATGGCCGCGGCTTTGCTGCGCAAGCGCTTCGGCGACCGCGTCTATGTGGACAGTTGCGGCATCGAAGCGGCGGACGGCGTCGATCCTTTTGTCGCCGCAGTGCTGGCCGAGCAGGGGCTCGACGTCACTCGCCACGCCCCGAAGAGTTTCGAGGCCCTGGACGACGGCTCGTTCGACCTTGTGGTCACCCTGACGCCGGAGGCGCATCGCCGAGCGGAAGCCCTGTCGGCGGGGCGCGCCACGGAGGTGGAGCGCTGGCGGGTGTCGGACCCGACCCTGGCCGAGGGTGGGCGCGAGCAGCGCCTGGCCGCCTATCGCGGACTCGCCAAGGAGATCGAGCGGCTCATCGACGCCCGTTTCGGCCAGCCATCGACGGCGGGCGCGTGATTTGGCAAACTATCAGCACCTTTCGGCCCGCGCGGGTGAGTCCCGGCAGCGGGCCTCATTCTTATGGACCAAATGGCGCGCTTGGCCCGCGTCGCTGAACGAAGAACGAGACAGCCTGCATGGCGAAAGAAGAATTGCTGGAATTCCCGGGCACGGTGACCGAGCTCCTGCCCAACGCCACCTTTCGGGTGGAGCTGGAAAATAAGCACGAGATCATCGCCCACACCGCAGGCAAGATGCGCAAGAACCGCATCCGCGTGCTGGCCGGCGACAAGGTTCTCGTGGAAATGACGCCCTACGACCTGACCAAGGGCCGCATCACCTACCGCTTCAAGTAAGTTGGGCGCCGGTTCGCCCAAGGCCCGGTCGCCGCTCGTTCTGGCCAGCGCCTCGCCGCGCCGCCTCGAACTGCTGGCGCGGATGGGGATCGTCCCCGATCAGGTCCTGCCTGCCGACATCGATGAGCGCGAGCAGCCGGGCGAAACCCCGCGCCGGCTCGCCCTGCGTCTCGCCTGCGAAAAGGCCAGGGCCGTGGCGCCGCGCGCGGAAGGCGGTTTCGTTCTCGCCGCCGATACGGTGGTGGCGGTGGGACGCCGCATTCTGCCCAAGGCCGAGACAGAGGCTGAAGCCCGCGCGTGCCTGGCGCTCCTGTCCGGCCGCGCGCACCGGGTGTTCACCGGGGTCGCCGCGATTGCACCCGACGGCCGCCTCGCCTCGCGCCTGGTGGAGACGCGGCTGACCTTCAAGCGCTTGTCGCCGGCGGAGCGCGACCACTACCTCGCCAGTGGCGAATGGCGCGGCAAGGCGGGCGGCTATGGAATTCAAGGTCGAGCGGCGGCTTTTGTCATCGATCAACATGGCTCCTACACCTCCGTCGTGGGCCTGCCGCTCTATGAGACCCTCTGCCTGCTGGAGGGACTGGGCTACCGTTCGCCGCCGCCATGACCCGCGCCCTCTTCCTCGACGAGACGGGGATCGAGCGTCGAGGGGTCGTGACCCTGGACGGTCGCCCGGAGCGTCTATTGCTCGAACGCGCCGGCGAACCTGCATCGCTGGAGGTTGGTCAGAGGCTGCAGGCGCGCCTTGTCCGCCGCGAGGCTGGGCTCGGCCTGACGTTTCTTGCCGGGATGGGCGACGAGCCTCTCGTCTGCCGCGAGCGCCTCGACGCCGCCGAGGGCGAAACGCTTTCCATGGCCGTGGTCGCCCCGCCGCGCCGAGACAAGGCGGCGGTGGTCCGGCCCGTGGCGGATGCGGACGTCGCGGTGTTGTCGCTCGAGGCTCGCCTGGCTGCGTTTGCGCCGGGACTCGCGATAACGCGCGGCGCAGAGGCCCAGACAGTGGCTGACGAGGCCGAAGCCGAAGCGCTGGCGGTGGAGCATCCGCTGCCGGGCGGCGCGCGCCTCTTCATCGAGCCCACCCACGCGCTCATAGCGGTGGACGTGGACGTGGGCGGGGCAGGGGGCTTTGATCCCAAGCGCTCGGCTAGCCGGGTCAACCTCACCGCCATCAACGCCACAGCGCGGCTCCTGCGACTGAAAGGTTTGGGCGGGCTCGTGGCCATCGACCTCGCGGGCAAGGGCGGCGACGGCAAGGCGTTGCTTGAGGCCGCGCGTCGCGCCTTCGCCCCCGACGAGCCTGGCGTGTCCTTCGGGGCGCTTTCAAGGTTTGGCGTGCTGGAGTTGGCCCTGCCGTGGCGAACGACGCCCTTGGCCGAGCGCTTGTGCGAGGCGAGCGGAGCGCCCACCCCTCGCACATTGGCCTATCGGCTGATGCGGCTGATCGAACGGGAAGCCGGGCCGGGCGCGCGCGTGATCGCAAGGTGCGCGCCAGGGGTGGCGGACCTCGCCGTGGCGCTCGCGCCGCATCTGGCCCAGCGCATCGGCGCCCGATTCGGCATTGAGGCGGCGTCGGATTTCGCCAGGGACCAAATGGAGGTCTTCCGCCCATGACCGTTGCCGCCCGATCCGCCTGCCCCATCTGCGGCAAGCCGCCGGTGGAGGCCTATCGTCCGTTCTGCTCCAAGCGCTGCGCCGACGTGGACCTGCAGCGCTGGTTCGCCGGCAGCTATCGTCTCGACGGCGGCGCACCCGGCGAAGCTGAACCTTCGGATGATCCGCCAGAAGATTGAATTCTGAGGCTGGACAGGCGCGCAGGCCTTGGCCTATAGACCTCGCCTTCCCGCGAGGCGGGCGCCTGGGTAGCTCAGTCGGTAGAGCAGCGGATTGAAAATCCGCGTGTCGGTGGTTCGATTCCGCCCCCAGGCACCACCCGTCTCCCCGTGGCGGCGCTACCGGCCGCTCGGGCGCGGGTGCTCCCTCAATTCGCCAGCTCCATCGCTGAATTTGCTTTAGGCCAATGCGCGCTCTGCGCTGGCGCGGATATTTTCGAAAATTTTTTCCACCGAGGGTGCGGACCGTTGGGCGCCATAGGCCGCGCAATCTATTTTGCGCCTGAACAATGCGAAATTCGTGCATTTGCGCGTCTAACAATCTGCGGCGCCCAGTTCGAATGCGATCGCATTCACATTTTTTAGGCGATGGGCTGAGAAGCCGTCAAAAGTCCAACATTGGCGCCGAAGCGACACGAATTCGCGATTCGTCAAGCAGATTCACTTTATGGCATGAGTTTTGCGGCGGACGC
The DNA here is from genome assembly GCA_040757715.1 of Pseudomonadota bacterium. Taxonomy (GTDB): domain Bacteria; phylum Pseudomonadota; class Alphaproteobacteria; order Caulobacterales; family Caulobacteraceae; genus CAIMFV01. The sequence goes on from JBFLWS010000001.1 coordinate 127,992, forward strand.
TGTTCCTCCCGTCGAATCCCCTTGACGCACAAGGGAGTGATTGCGAAAGGATCAAGGACCGCAAATCTGTGATTGCGGTAAGACTTTCGTCGTCAGTTGCGACGATGGTCGCCAAAGCGACGGCTGAGCCGAAACTTCGACCACCCGGTGGATGGGGCGATCAGACGGCCGCAGCGATAGCACCCGACGCACGGTGTAAACCTTGCGTTGGGCAACTTGTGATTAGGGTGTTGACGCTTTCGCGTGACGACCCTCGGGCCTAAACGTGCTAGACCAACCAGGAACTGGCGAAAAGATGTTGGAACACAAACGAATCTCCCCGTTCATCGCTCTCTGCGGCGCTGTTGCGCTCATGGTGAGCGCGCCCGCGTTTGCGCAAACGGCGCCGGCGAATGGAACTCCCGCGGCGGCTGCGGCTGCTGCTCCGGCCTCTGCGGCCGCCCCGGCTGCCGACGACGCCGAAGCCGCCAAGGTCGGCGGTAAGCACGCCGGCAAGCTGAACCCCGTCAGCATGTTCGTCGACGCCCACCCGGTGGTGAAGACCGTTATGTCGGGTCTGATCCTGGCCTCGGTGGTGTCGTGGGCCATCCTGCTCATGAAGCTGCTGGACTTCGGCGGCCTGAACCGCAAGTCGGCCCGCTTCCTCGAAGAGTTCCGCACCGCCCGCTCTATCGCGGACATCTCGCGGATCGCTTCTTCGGAAGAATTCCAGGGCAACCCCCTCGCCGACATGGCCGCTGCGGCCGCCGGCGAAATCGAAACCTCGCGTCAAGCCGGCCTGCAGGTCAGCGGCGCGCACAAGGACTCGACCCTGTCTCGCTCCGCTCAGGCGGTGTCGGCCGTGCAGGGCATGCTGGCTCAGCGCCTCTCGGGCGGCATGCAGTTCCTCGCCTCGGTGGGTTCGTCCGGTCCGTTCATCGGCCTCTTCGGCACCGTGTTCGGCATCATGAACTCGTTCATCGGTATCGCGAACACCAACACGACCAACCTGGCCGTGGTGGCGCCCGGTATCGCTGAAGCGCTCCTGGCCACCGGCATCGGTCTGTTCGCCGCTATCCCGGCGGTGATTTTCTACAACTACTTCCAGACCCAGATCGCCGGCTACGGCTCTCGGACGGAAGGCTTCATCGCTGAACTGACCAACGCGATCTCTCGTCAGCTCGACAAGGGGGCGTAATAGCGATGGCGGCCAAATTATCAGGCCCCGGAAGCGGATCGAAGTACGTCGTTGACGCAAACCACGAGATCAACGTCACCCCCTTCGTGGACGTGATGCTGGTGCTCCTGATCATCTTCATGGTGGCGGCCCCGCTCGCCAGCGTGTCGATCAAAGTGGACTTGCCGCCGGCCTCCGCGCCGCCGTCGACGACGCCGCCGAAACCGGTCTACATCTCCATCAAGAAGGATGGTCGGGTGTATATCGGCGACTTCGCCAGCTCGCCCGATACCTTGGGCGAGGACCTGAAGAAGCTCATCGGCAGACGCGATCCGACCAAGGAGCGCATCTATATTCGCGGCGACAAGGACATGGAGTACCGCTCCTTCCTGATCGTCATGAACAAACTCCAGGATAGCGGCTTCTACAGCGTGGCCCTGGTGGGTGAAGACAAGAGCGGCGTGAGTTAGGGGCGCGAGGGACCATGGTCGAACATACCTCCGAACGCCACTACGATCCGCTGATCGACACCCCGCCGGCCAAGGCGAACAAGGGCAGGATCGTGATCCTGACCTTGGTGGGTCTCTTGCACGTCGCTCTGATCTATTGGCTCTACAAGACCAAGATCGAGACCGAGTTTAAGACCTACTCGGACACAGCGGTGAAGGTGGACCTCGTGAAGCCGCCGCCGCCCCCGCCGCCGCCCGAGCCGGACAAGGCGCCGCCGCCGCCGCCGCCGCAGCAGACCATCCAACCGCGTCCGCCGGTGGATGTGCCCAACGCGCCGCCGCCGCCGATCACCTTGGACGTCAAGCCGGTTGAAAAGCCGCAGAAGGTCGAGGGTCCGCCGTCGCTGCCGCCGGCTCCGCCCGCGCCGCACGTCATCTCTTCCCCGAAGTGGGAGCGGGTGCCGAACGGCGACGACTTCGCCAACGAGTACCCCGAGCGGGCGCTCCGTCTGGAGAAGGAAGGTCAAGCGACCATCAAGTGTTCCGTGCGGGCCAATGGCCAGCTGGTGAACTGCTCGGTGGTTTCGGAATCGCCGGAAGGCTACGAGTTCGGCGCCAAGTCGCTGAAGATCTCGCGGAACTTCCGGATGAGGCCGGGCCAGGACGATGGCAAGCCCATCGACGGCGCTGACGTGCGCTTCACCATCAAGTGGCAGCTGCCGCGCTAAGCGACGGAACCCACAGAGTAAATTCAGGCCGCTCCAGTTTCTGGGGCGGCCTTTTTCTTTGCCCGCGAAAGGGGGCGGAATGGGGTGAAACGCTTGATTGCGCGCCCCGGCCTCTATAGAAGGACCGTTCTCGCGCAAGCGCCGCCTTAGCTCAGTTGGTTAGAGCGCCAGATTGTGGCTCTGGAGGTCCCCCGTTCGAACCGGGGAGGCGGTACCATCGCAAGCGCTTGAGACCATTCGTCCGATCGATGTCACAATCCATAACAAGCGTCGCAGCTCCGCGCCGCGAGCTTGGCGTCGACTCTCGACGATATTGCGATACTCCAAGGCGGTGCGCGACTTTGCAGGTTAAGCGGCTCTTCGATGTTCGAGGACGCTCGAGGGAGATGGCCGATTGCAGCTCGAATGCGATATCGCCGCACTTGATCCCCTGACTCAGCGCTTGTTGCAGGCGGCGAGCGCGTACGAGTCGCCCTCCCTCCTCATCAACCTCGCCGTGGTCGAGGCCAAGTACCGGGCCCTGCGCGACGCCTTGCCGGAGGCTGCGATCTTCTATGCGGTGAAGGCCAATCCGCATCCCCGCCTGGTCGAGCGCCTGCACAGGCTGGGCTGCGCCTTTGACATCGCCAGCCCTGGCGAGCTTGAACTGTGCCGCTCCATCGCCGGCCCAGGCGCTCGCTTGTCCTATGGCAATCCGATCAAGAAGGCCGCTCATATCGCTGAAGCGGCCGCGTCGGGAGTGGACATATTCTCCGTCGACAGCCGTCAGGAGCTGCTGAAAGTCGCCGCCGCGGCGCCGGGCGCGGAGGTGACCTGCCGGCTCGCCGTCTCGGGGACGGGAGCGGAATGGCCGCTGACCCATAAGTTCGGCTGCTCGGCCGATATGGCTGTGGCGTTGCTTTGCGAGGCGCCAGGCCTTGGCCTTAGGCCCCTGGGCGTCTCGTTCCACGTGGGCTCCCAGCAGACTGATCCGCGCGCCTACGCCCACGCCGTCGGCCACGCTGCGCAGGTGTTCAAGGCGGCGGCGAAGAGGGGCGTGGAGCTGGAAGTGGTCAATCTCGGCGGCGGCTTGCCGGCTGCTTACAGCCACGCCACGCCGCCGCTCGGCGCCTATGCGGACGCCATTCGCCAGGCCCTCCGACAAGCCTTCGGCGCCAACCTGCCGCGGCTGTTCATCGAGCCGGGGCGCTATCTGTCGGCCGACGCCGGGCTGATGATCACCGAGGTCGTGCTGAGTTGCGAGCGCCCGCACGAGCGGGTGGCGCGGTTTGTCTACCTGGACGCCGGGGTCTGGGCGGGCCTTGATGAGTGCATGGGCGAGCGGATCAAGTACCGCGCCTTCATCGCCGACGCCAGCGCACGCGTCCTTGCGCCTGCCGTGTTGGCTGGCCCCACCTGCGACAGCGCCGACATTATCTATCGCCACGAAGTGATGCTGCCGGCCGACCTCGCGCCGGGAGAGCGTGTGCTGCTCTTGTCCGCCGGCGCCTATACCTGGCCTTGCTCCACAGTGGGCTTCAATGGCTTTCCACCGCTCGCCGTGCAGGTCTTGGAGGATGGCTAGGACGCCGCGTGGCGGTGACGCAGGGATTCGAACCCTGGATACCCTTTGGAGGTATGACGATTTAGCAAACCGTTGCCTTCAGCCACTCGGCCACGTCACCATCGCGGGCAGGGGCGAAGCGCGAGGCGAAGCACCCTGAAGCCCGTACTTAGCCAAATCGTCAGCGCGGGGCAATCGGGCGATTGCAGTTCAATGCGGTTCAATGCAGCTCAGGGCGCGTTCGCTTCCGGCGCGCGGAGCTGGCCTTCGGAGCGGGCGACGGCGGCGGCGGCGACGGAATTGCCGATGACGTTGGTGCAGGTGCGGCCCATGTCGAGGCACCAGTCGACGCCAAGGATGAGGGCGATGCCCGCCTCGGGAATCTTGAACATGGGCAGCACCGCCTGCACCACCACCAGGGAGGCGCGCGGCACGCCGGCGATGCCCTTGGAGGTGATCATCAGCATGGCCATCATCAAGAGCTTCTGCTCGAAGCTGAGCGGCACGTTGAAGGCCTGGGCGATGAACAGGCTGGCGAAGGTGGTGTACATCATCGAGCCGTCGAGATTGAACGAATAGCCCAGCGGCAGGACGAAGCTGGCGATGCGGTTGGAGACGCCGAACTGCTCCAGCTTTTCCAAGAGGCGCGGATAGGCGGCCTCCGAACTGGCGGTGGAGAAGGCGATCAGCGCCGGCTCGCGAATCGCAAGCACGAGGGCAGGGAAGCGCCGCCCGATGGCGATGAAGCCCACCACGCCCAGCAACACCCAGAACAGCCCGAGCGACAGGTAGAATCCACCCACGAACTTGGCATAGGTGGAAAGCACCGCCAGGCCGTAGGTGGTCATCACGCCCGCCACGGAGGAGAAGACGGCGATAGGGGCGAGGGTCATCACATAGTCGGTGACCTTCAGCATCACCTGCGCGCCCTGATGCAGCAACTCCACCAGTCCCGACACCTTCTCGCCCAAGGCGCCCATGGCGAAACCGGCGAACAGCGAGAACACCACGATCTGCAGCACCTCGTTCTTGGCCATGGCGTCGACGATGGAGGTGGGGAAGACGTGGGCCAGAAAGTCCTTGAGGTTCAGATGCGCCGCCGCTGCGGCGACGTTCGCGCCTTGCCCGGCGCCCGTCGTTGCGGTGGCGGCCTGGAAGCCCGCGCCCGGCTGCAACAGGTCGACCATGACCATGCCGATGCTGAGCGAAATGATCCCAGCGATGATGAACCAGCCGAGGGTCTTCACCGCTACACGGCCCGCCGCCGATGCATCGCCCATGTGCGCCACGCCGCCGGCGAGGGTGGTGAACACCAGGGGCGCGATGATCATCTTGATCAGGGTGAGGAAGACGCCGGTGACGAGGGCGAAATAGCCCGCGAGGTCCTTGGCGTCGGCAGCCGGCAAGGTGTCGTGCGCGTAGGCGCCGACCCCCAGCCCCGCCGCCATGCCGACGATGATCAGAACCGTGAACAAACGTTGCATAGGTCTCCCCCGATGGCGCAAACTAGAACGCGCTCGCTCCTTCACAGGAAACGCTGACAGGGGGAAGTGCGGCTGTCGAGGGGGCGGATGATTTTCCGCTCCATAACGGATTGCGAGCCGTCCGCCCTGCATCTGCCTATGTCCCGCGCAAGACCTGGGCCGCGGAGGAGTCGCCAAGGAGTTTGCTGTGACCGGACGAATTTTGGTGGTGGAAGACGACGCCGAGACGGCGGACTACATCACCAAGGGCCTGCGTGAGAGCGGCTTCACCGTGGAGCATGTGGAGGACGGCCGCGATGGCCTCTACCTCGCCTCGTCCTCGAGCTTCGACGCCGTGGTGATGGATCGCATGCTGCCGGGCATGGACGGCCTCTCGGTGATTAAGGCGCTGCGGGCCGGGGGCGTGGAGACGCCGATCCTGATTCTCTCCGCGCTCAGCCAACTGGACGAGCGGGTGTGCGGCCTGCGCGCGGGCGGCGACGATTACCTGACCAAGCCGTTCGGCTTCTCTGAGCTGCATGCAAGGCTGGAGAATCTGGTGCGGCGGCGGTCCGGCAAGTCGGTGGAGACCACCTTGCGCTGCGGCGACCTTGCCATGGACCTGCTGGGGCGCAAGGTCACGCGCGGGGGGCGGGCGCTCGACCTGTTGCCACGAGAGTTCAAGCTCTTGGAATACTTCCTGCGCAATGTGGACCGGGTGGTGACCCGCACCATGCTGCTGGAGCAGGTGTGGGACTATCGCTTCGATCCGCACACCTCCATCATCGACACCCATATCAGCCGGCTCCGAAAGAAGCTGGATGACGGCTTCGAGACGCCGCTGCTGCACACCCTGCGCGGCGTGGGCTATCGCCTGTCCGAGAGCCCCTGAGGTGTCATTACGACCTCACAGCAGGCGATCGACCACCGGCGACCGTTTCGCCCCTTCGGCCTTCGTCACCTTCGCGGTGGCGCTGGTGGCGGGCGCCAGCGCCATCGCCCTGGTGGTGGTCTATCGCACCGGGGAGCGGATCATCTCCGAGCGCGAGCGCGCTGAGGCGCTGGCTGAGCGCGACCTGTTGGAGGAGGTGGATCAGGAGCAGGGGCGGGGCACGTTGGTGCTGTCTGTCGCCCGGCGCTCGCGCTTCGCCGCGGGCGGCGAGCGCTATGGCCTGTTCGCCCCAACCGGCGCGCCGCTGGCTGGGGATATCGACGCCAACCGACCGGAGTTCCAAGACGCCGACTGGCGCCTGGTGAAGGTGCGTCGACCTTCGCCCGCGATGATTCACGTGGTGAGCGTCACCCTGCCGGACGGCCTTCTCTTGGTGGTGGGGCGCGATCTCACCAATCTTCGTCAGTTCGAGCGCTCGATCCTATTCGGGTTCCTGGCGGCGCTTTCCATCGTCATCGCGGCGGGGGTGGCGGCGGGGCTTCTACTCAACGCCCAGATTCTGCGCCGGGTGGACGCCATCGCCGGCACCGCTGAACGGATCGCCGCCGGCGATCTCTCCGCGCGGGCGCCTGACGCCGACCGCCGAGATCCCTTCGGCCGGGTAGGCGCCTCGATCAACGCCATGCTGGCCAGGATCGAGGAGCTGATGACCGGCATGCGCACGGTCACCGACAGTCTCGCCCATGATCTGCGCTCCCCGCTGACGCGCATGAAGGGGGCGCTGGCGCGCGCCCTGCACGCCGGAGTGAGCGAGGAGGACCGGCTGGACGCCATCGAGGCGGCGCATGACGAGGTGGACCGCACCTTGAACACCCTGTCGGCCATGCTCGACATCGCCCGGGCGGAGACCGGTCTCTCGGTGGACATGATGCGCGAGGTGGACGTGGGCGCTCTGGCGGCGGACGTGTCCGACTTCTTCTCGCCGGTGATCGAGGACGCCGAACAGACTCTGGTGGTCGAGCCGCTGAGCGATCCCATTGTGGTGCGGGCGCACGAGGCCCTGCTGCGCCAGGCCCTCGGCAATCTCCTGCACAATGCTTCGATCTACGCCGGGGCCGGCGCTCGGGTCGAGGTCAGCGTGGCCCGAGACGAGGCTGATCCACGCCTTGTGCGGCTCGTGGTGGCGGATACGGGCGCGGGCGTGCCGCCGGACCAGCGCGGCCGGGTGCAGGAGCGTTTCGTCCGCCTCGATCCGGCAAGATCCGCTGGCGGTTCAGGCCTTGGCCTCGCCATCGTTGCGGCCTGCGCCAAGCTGCACGGCGGGGTGCTGCGGTTGGAGGACAATCACCCCGGATTGCGCGCGGTGCTGGAGATCCGCAGCGGCGGGGCGGGTTAGCGCGGCGGTCCCTCGTGCGGTCCCTCTGGCGGCCCTTCACGTTCCTTGGCTTTGGCTGCCAAGCGGGCCTCATAGATTTCTTGCGCAGGCGTGTGCGGCAGATCCGCGAGCGTCAGATAGCCGCGTCCCGTAGGGTCGAGCAGCTTGAAGCGCCGATCTGCCGCCGCCAGCCACAGGGCGAGGGTGATCTTGCCCGCAAAGTCCGTGTCCGCGGCGCTGACGGGTTCGGGCTCGTTGATCAGAGAGAAGAGTCCGGCGCCTTGGGGCAGCTCGTCGCCGGCGCGCGCGCGACCTCCGCCTCCGCCTCCGCCTCCGCCCCCTCCGCCGCCGCCTCGACCTTCGCGCCCGCCGCCGCTTCGGTGCGGTATGTCGCCCAGCTCAAGGTTGGGGTCCAGGCCTTCGCCAGGACGGAGTCGGCCCACGCTTGGAATGATTTCTGGGGCCACGTCCTGCTCGTAGTCCGTCACCTCGAAGCCGTCGATGATCCCGTCGTGATTGGTGTCAAGTTCGTCGAAAAAGGCCTTGGCGTCGGCGCGGAACTCCGCCGGCGTCAGCTTACCGTCGTGAGCGGTATTGGCCGCGGCGAACCAGAGCGTGACGGCGTAGGGCGCGCCGGGATGGCCTCGATAGGGCTTGCCCATGGGGCTGAAGAATATGTTCCCGCCCGACAGGTGCCCGGGACCGCCGCGGCCATGCTCTGGGCCGCCGAGATCGCTGTGAGCATGGACGGGAGGCTCAGCATCCGCCCGCACAGGCGAGTTCAGCGCCAAAGCCGCCAGGACGCTGGCGAGAAGACCCCATTTCACGATCTGCAACATGGCTCGCCTCATGCAATCGTGTCGATAAGCGGCAAGCGCACGCGCGCGCGCAAGCCTCCGCCGGGGAGGTTGGTCAAGTGTGCATCGCCGCCGTGAGCGCGGGCGACGCTGCGCACCACAGCGAGGCCGAGTCCGGCGCCGCCGGTTTCGCGGCTGCGCGACGGTTCGCCGCGGTGGAAGGGTTCGAACACCGCCTCCAGTTCGTGCAGCGGCAGGCCAGGGCCGTCGTCGTCGATCTCGATCACCGCTTCGCCGTCCTGTTGATAAACCCGCGCCTTGGCGCTGCGGCCGAACTTCAAACTATTGTCGATGAGATTGGCCACCATGCGGCGCAGTCCGATGCCGTCGCCCTCAACGATCACAGCAATTTCCTGGTGCGCCGGATCGAGGGCGACCTTGGCGCCCGTCTCGGCGAGGTCGTCCACCGCCGTCTGCACCAAGGCTGACAGGTCAAGGCGCTGGCGAGGACCGGCGTTGTTGGCGTCGCGGACGAAGGCCAGGGTGGCGGCGATCATGGCCTCCATCTCGTCGAGGTCGGCCGCCAGCTTTTGGCGCAGCGCCTCCGGAACCGACTCGATGCGAAAACGCAGCCGCGTCAGGGGCGTGCGCAGATCGTGGGCCACGGCGCCCACCATGGAGGTGCGGTCCTGCACGTAGCGCCGGATGCGCTCCTGCATCTGATTGAAGGCCTCGATGGCCGTACGCAGCTCAGCCGGGCCGCGCAACTCCAGCGGCGGCGCGCCAGGATCACGCCCCAAACGCTCGGCCGCCTTGGCGAAGGCTGATATCGGGCGCGCCAGACGCCGCGCAAAGAGAAACGCCACCGGCGCCAGGCAGAACGCGCTGAGGATGAAGCCCACCACCACGCGGCGCTGCCAGGTGGCGAGAAGGCCGCTCTCAACCATTTTCAGAGCCGTCCACTGTCCATCCGGCCGGCGTACATCCACCTCGAACGGTGAGACGATTAGGTTATCGCCAGAGGGCGCGCGCATCTCCTCCATCGGCCCCATGAAGGGAGGGTGGTTGTGGTGATGATCAGGTCCGGCCGCAAGATGGGGCGGAAACGCGCCCGTCGGCGGGTGTTCGCCCTTGTCGAAGTCCGGCCCCATCTGGCTGCGGAGCGCGTGCAGGTAGAACGACCGATGGCCGTGCTGTTCAGCGAGCAGCACCACCTGGACCGACTCCGGCGACACGCCGAGCTGAGCCGCCAGGCCGCGCTCCAGCCAATGTTCCAGCCGTCCGGACCGCCCCTCGAACAGCGGATGCGGCGCCTTGACGACCGTGGCGGCCAGCGTGCGGCCGTTGCGAGCCGTCACGGGCTTGCCCTCCGCACGCAGGGCCTGCACCACTTCGCTCAGGCGATAGAACTCGGGCGGCGGCGGCGGCAGGGCGAACACGATGATGAGGTTGACGGCCACCGACGCCGCCAAGCTGATCAGCACCATGCCGAACACCTGAGCGAACAGCGAGGGCGGCCATAAAACGGCTGGCTTAGTCGTGAGCGTCACCGACGATGCACCCTGGCCATGAACATGTAGCCTTCATTACGTACGGTGCGGATCAGTTCGCCGCCTCCGGATCGGTCTTCAAGCTTGCGGCGCAGGCGGCTGATCTGCACATCCACGGCCCGGTCGTAGGCGTCGCTCTCCGGCCCTCGCGCGAAATCCAGCAATTGGTCGCGGGTCAGCACCCTCTGCGGATGTTCGACGAGGGCGCGCAGAAGGGAAAATTCGCCGCCGGACAGGTTTACGATCACGCCGTCGGGTGAGCGAAGTTCGCGCCGCACCAGGTCGAGACGCCAGCCCGCGAACTCGCATTCGGCCCCTATATGCCCGTCGCCGGTTCGTGAATCCTGCCGCCGTCTCAGCACGGCCTTGATCCGCGCCAGGAGTTCACGCGGATTACACGGCTTGGCCAGATAGTCGTCCGCGCCCAGCTCCAGCCCGATGATGCGGTCGGTGTCCTCGCCCATGGCCGAGAGCATGATGATGGGCGGGCCGTCGGTGTCGGCCAGCTTGCGACACAGGCTCAAGCCGTCTTCGCCTGGCAGCATCACGTCGAGGACGATGAGGTCGGGGCGAGCATTCGCAAGGGCCTTGGCGAGGCCCGCGCCGTCAGCGGCGGTCTCCACCGTGTAGCCGTGTCGCTCGAGGAAGTCGGAGATCACGTCGCGAATGCCGGGATCGTCGTCCACCAGCACGATACGGGTGGGCGGCTCGACGCCAGCGCCTGCATCCATGGAAGCTGAAGCCATGCTCATCGCTCCCTTAAGCCCAGCCATTGTGAAAAGTCGATGACCGCAGCATTGCCGAAATGAAATACGGCCGGCGACACCTGTAAAGGACCGCCGGCCGCAATCAGATCACTTAAGGCTCTACAATCAAATCGGATGCTGGCCAGGCGGCTCCATGGGGCCCGGCTCGGCCTCGATCACTTCCACGCCCTTGGAGAGCTTGGAGTTCCAATAGCCGTAGAAGCCGTAAACCAAGGCGCCCACGAGGCAATAGCCCACCAGGATCCGCAGCGGGATCGGATCGTTGTCGAGCGCCTTCTGGATCATGGGCCAGAGGTTGAAGCCCGCCAGGGCCAGGCAGCAGACGATGCCGAGAATGGCGGTGGCGATGCCGCCCGGGACCCGGAACGGACGCTCCATCTCCGGATGGGTGATGCGCAGATAGATCACCGACAGGCAGACGATCGAGAAGGCCAGCGCCGTCCCCAGCGACACCAGGTCGCTGAGGAGGTCGATGGGCAGGAAGGCCGCAGCGATGGCGATGAAGCCGCCGAGGAAGATGGTGCCGATCCAGGGGGTGCGGAAGCGCGGGTGCACCACCGCCATGGCCTTGGGCAGGAGGCCGTCGCGGGCCATGGTGTAGAAGATGCGGGTCTGCCCATATGAGAGCACCAACATCACTGAGGAAAGCCCTGTCACCGCGCCGATCTTGATGGCCACGGAGACGAGATTGAGCTGATGGGCGGCGTTGCCGGCGAAGGGCACGAGAGCCCAGGTGGGGTTCATGCGGTCGATGGCCACGGCGATGGGCGCCGGGTCGGCCAGCTGCTTGAACGGCACGACGCCGGTCATGACGGCGGCCACGGCCATATAGATCAGAGTGCAGATGACGAGCGAGCCGAGGATGCCGATGGGCACGTCCTTGGACGGGTTCTTGGACTCAGCCGCCGCCGTGGAGACCGCCTCGAAACCCACATAGGCGAAGAAGATGATGGCCCCGCCGCGCAAGATGCCCGACCAGCCGAACTCGCCGAACTTGCCGGTGGTGTTGGGCGGGATGAAGGGATGCCAATTGGCCGGATTGATGTAGCTGACGCCGATAGCCACGAAGGACAACAGCACCACTAGCTTGATCACCACGATGACGTTGTTCACCGACGCGGATTCGCTGACCCCGATCACCAGCAGCGCCGTGACGAGGGCGATGCCGAAGGCGGCCACGAAATTAGCGGTGCCGGTGAGCTGGAACACCAGTTGTCCGGCGGCGTTGGGCTGGGCGGCCAAGAGTGGCGTCGCCCACACGGGCTTGGCCGCGCCATTGATGGTCAGGCTTGGAAAGTTGACGCCGAAATCGTGCAGCAAGCTCACCACATTGCCCGCCCAGCCGACAGCCACCGTGGAGGCCGCGACGCCATATTCGAGCACAAGCAGCCAGCCCATCACCCAGGCGAACACTTCCCCAAGCGTGCCGTAGGCGTAGGTGTAGGCCGAGCCTGACACCGGCATGGTGGAGGACAGTTCGGCGTAGCACAGGCCGGCGAGGGCGCAGGCCACGCCCGCGACGATGAAGGACAGCATGATGGCCGGGCCGGCGTTGGCCGAGGCCACCTGTCCGGTGAGCACGAAGATGCCCGCGCCGATGATGGCGCCCACGCCGAGGCTGACGAGGTTGATGGGACCGAGCGTGCGTTTCAGCTCGCTCTTGGCGGCCTCACGCTGGATGTGCTCGATGGATTTTTTCTGGAATAGCCGGCTGCCTCGGCGGGCGGCGACATCGGACATGGAAACTCCCCTCGGCCGTCCGCATTGCACGGGGCCTGATCTCAGCTGAGGCGGAGGTTAGTTGCGAGTTCGCCGTCACGCAACGGTCGTACGCGTGACGAGGGAACGCGAGCAGGATAAACGCCTAACATGCTTCCCATTCAGGATATTTTGCCTTCGCTGCAGGCGACCCTGCGCCAGAAAGCCAGCGTGGTGCTGGCGGCGCCTCCCGGTGCGGGCAAGACCACAGCCGTGCCGCTGGCCCTTCTGCATGAGCCCTGGGCCCTTGGCGGCAAGCTGATCCTCCTGGAGCCGCGACGGTTGGCCGCGCGGGCGGCGGCGGCGCGCATGGCCCAGACGCTGGGCGAGCGCGTGGGGGAGACCGTGGGCTATCGCGTGCGCCTGGATTCCAAGATTTCGGCCAGGACCCGCATCGAAGTGGTCACCGAGGGCGTCTTCACCCGCATGATTCTCGACGACCCGGCCCTGGAGGGCGTCGCCGGCGTGCTGTTCGACGAGTTCCACGAGCGCAGCCTCGATGCTGATCTTGGCCTCGCCTTCGCCCGGCAAAGCCAAGCCTTGCTGCGCGAGGATCTGCGCCTGCTGGTTATGTCGGCGACGCTGGATGTGGAGCGCGTATCGGACTTGCTGGACGATGCGCCGGCCGTAACCAGCGAAGGGCGCGCCTTCCCGGTGGAGACGCGCTATCTCGGTCGTGACCAGTCCCTTCGCCTGGAAGATCAGGTGACGCGCACGGTGCGCCGGGCGCTGCAGGCCGAACGGGGCAGTGTGCTCGTATTTCTCCCCGGCCAGGGCGAAATCCGCCGCGTGGAGGAGCGCCTGCGCGAGGCGCTGGATCCCAGCGACGCCGTCATCGCCCCGCTCTACGGCGCCTTGACGCCGGCCGAGCAGGACCTGGCCATCGCCCCGGCGCCGGAGGGCAAGCGCAAGGTGGTGCTGGCCACCTCCATCGCTGAGACCAGCCTCACCATCGACGGGGTGAGCGTCGTCGTAGACTGCGGGCTCGCCCGCGTGCCGCGCTATGACCCGTCGAGCGGCATGACCCGGCTGGAGACCGTGCGCGTGACCCGGGCGGCGGCGGACCAGAGGCGCGGGCGGGCGGGGCGCACAGGCCCGGGCGTCTGCTATCGGCTGTGGGACGAGCCGGAGACGCGTTCGCTCATCCCCTTCGCCCGGCCAGAAATTCTGGAAACCGACATGGCGGGAGTCGCCCTCGCCCTCGCCCAATGGGGCGCCAAGGACCCTTCCGAACTCGCTCTCCTCGACCCGCCCCCGGCCGCCGCATTCGCCGAGGCGCGGCGGTTGTTGCAGCGTCTGGGCGCCCTCGACGCCGACGGCGCGCTCACCACCCACGGCAAGGCGCTGGCGAGCCTGCCCCTGCCGCCGCGCCTCGCCGACATGGTGGCGCGGGGCGCGAAGTCCGGCGAGGGGCGCACGGCCGCCGAGATCGCCGCCCTGATCACCGAGCGCGGCCTTGGGGGAACATCTACTGATCTTGGCGAGCGCCTGTCGCGCTTTCGCAGCGACCGGTCGGCGCGCGCGGAGGACGCCCGCAGGCTCGCTCAACGCTGGGCCAAGAGCGCGGGCGATCGGGGCGGCGCGGCGCAGCAAAGCGTGGCGGCCCTGGTGGCCCATGCCTATCCCGAGCGCGTGGCCCAGGCCCGCGGCGGGGTTGGCGAATATCGCCTGGCCAGCGGTCGCGGGGCCTTTGTGGAGGCGACGGACGCCCTCGCCCGCCATGCGTTTCTGGCCGTAGCCGAGCTTACCGGCGGCGCGGCCCGCGACCGCATCCTGCTGGCCGCGCCATTGGAGCAGGCCGAGCTCGAGCGCCTGTTCGCCCCTGACATCACCACTGAAACCGAAGCCATCGCCCGCCCGGACGGCAAGGTGCAGGTGAAGGAAATCCGCCGCCTGGGTGAATTGGTGCTCGGCGAGCGACTGGTGGAGCGACCGGCCCCGGAGCTGCTGCAGCGCGCCCTTCTGGATCGCCTTCGCCGCGAAGGTCTTGGAGGCCTCAATTGGGGGGAGGGGGCGGAGAGTTTCCGTGCCCGTCTCGCCTTCATGCGCGGTCTGGAGGGCGAGACCTGGCCCGACCTGTCGGACGCGGCTCTGATCGCGCAGCTCGACGACTGGCTGACGCCCCTGTTGCGCGGCAAGGCCAATCTTGCCGATCTAAACCCCGGCGACCTGGACCACGCCTTGCGCGCCCTCGTGCCCTGGGATGTGCAGCGCAGGCTCGATGAGGCGGCGCCGGCGCGCTTCACCGCCCCCACTGGCACCAGTTGCGCCATCGACTACGCCGCCGAGGCCGGCCCCACCGTGGAGATTCGCGTGCAGGAGCTCTATGGGCAGTCGGTGCATCCGACAGTGGGGCAAGGGCGCATTCCACTCATCCTCGCCCTCTTGTCGCCCGCACGACGTCCGGTGCAGGTGACCCGCGACCTGCCGGGCTTCTGGAAAGGCTCGTGGAAGGACGTGCGCACGGAGATGAAGGGGCGCTACCCCAAACACCTTTGGCCCGAGGACCCGGCTTCGGCGGCGCCCACCACGCGGGCCAAGCCGCGCGGAACCTGAGCCTTACGTCGCCGCGTAGATCATCACCGCGGTGGCCACGGCGAGGTTGAGACTGTCGGCGCGGCCGCGCATGGGGATCTTCACATTGACGTCGCAGGCGCTCGCCAGCTCCGGCGGCAGGCCCTGCTGCTCGTTGCCCATCAGGATCAGCGACGGCGCGGCGTACTTGGCCTCGCGGAAATCGGTGGTGGCGGTGAGAAGGGTGCCGATCACCGAGCCCGGCCACCTTTGCCGCAGGGCCAGGAACGCCTCGACGCTGAATTTGTAGAGCGGCACGGCGAAGATGGAGCCCATGGTCGCGCGCACCGCTTCCACCGAATAGGGGTCGCAGCAGTCATCCACCAGGAGCACGCCGCCGCAGCCGGCCGCATCGGCAGTGCGGATGATGGTGCCGAGATTGCCCGGATCGCGCACCTTCTGCAGCGCCACCCAGCACTTGGCGGCGTGCGGGTCGAGGGTCTCGTGGGCGCCGAACACCTGGGGAAAGACGCCGAGCACGGTCTGCGGGTTGTCGCGTTTGGCCACCTTGCCGAGAATGTCCTCGGTGACCTCCAGCACCTCGCCGCCCGCCGCGAGGGTAGCCTCCACCGCGCGCTTCAGCAGGGGATGGTCGGCGGCGCCAGGGCCGTACATCAGGAGCTTCGGGGCGTGGCCCAGCTCCAGGGCCTCGGTGACGATTTTCAGGCCCTCCGCCAGGAAGAGCCCGCTCTCGTCGCGCTCCTTGCGCAGATGCAGGCCCCGAGCGGCCTTCACCGCCGGATTGGTCAGAGAGGTGATGCGCTGCACCTGCGGCTTCATGGCGTGCGCCTCCGCCAGCGGGCGAAGAAGGAAAGCCCGATCTCGCGCCCCTGTGCGCCATCTTCCACCAGCGCCAGTTCGCCGAAGTCGATCACCCCACCCCGCCCTTGCAGCACATCGGCCAGGAGGTGGGCCAGCGACACGCCGGAAATGCGCGCCGCATAGGCGTTGATGAGCAGGAATTCCGCGTCGTCAGAGAGAAGGGCGGCGCAGTCGGCGGCGAGTTTGGGCAGGTCCTCGAACAAACGCCAGACCTCGCCCTCAGGACCGCGCCCGTATTTGGGCGGATCAAGGATGACGCCCTCATATTTGGAGCCCCGCCGCACCTCGCGCTGCACATAGCGCCGCGCGTCCTCGCAGATCCAGCGGATCGGCCGGTCGTCGAGACCGGACAGGGCCGCATTCTCCCGCGCCTGGGCCACGGACTTCTTGGAGGCGTCCACGTGGGTCACCGCCGCGCCGGCGGCGGCGCAAACGAGGCTGGCCACGCCCGTATAGCCGAACAGGTTCAGCACCTTGGGCGCTGCGCCGCCTTCATTCGCCCGCGTGGTCACAGCGGTTTCGAGCCATTCCCAATTGGCGGCCTGTTCGGGAAAGAAGGCGAGGTGGCGGAACGAGGTGCAGCGGGCGAGGAACTTCGCCTGGCCCCAGCTAAGCGGCCAAGATTCCGGCGGCGTCTTGCCGGGGAAGCGCCAGCGCCCGGCGTCGTCCTCGTCGGCGGGATCGAACACGGCGTCGGCCTTGGCCCAGGCCGCCTCGTCCAGAGCCGGACGCCACAGACACTGCGGTTCCGGGCGAACCACGCGCACCTGGCCGTAGCGCTCCAGCTTGCGGCCGTCGCCGCTATCCACGAGGCCGTAATCGCGCCATCCGTGGGTGCGCAAGACAACGGGCGTCGGAATGATGTCGGGACGGTCGAGCTTCACACGGGCGACATAAGCCGCAGCCAAGGCAGCGTCCACCCCCTCTTGGGGCAGTGGACACTCGGCTTAGCCAAAGCGCGAGGGCTAAGCGGCGCGGCGGTTTCGCGCCGGACCAGCGCCCACACCTCGCTGGAGGGGCGCTTCTGGCTCGTGAGCCGTTTTGTCCCAGTGATGCGGCCGGTGGATGATTTGATGCATGGCGTAGAGGGCGGCGAAGGACTGCAGCACCCAGTAGACCGGCGCTTCCACCGCGTGGCGCCAGGTGAACCGCTCCCCAATCCGCTTCAAACCGAGCCAAAGGTTGGAGATCGCGGCGGCATATCCTGCGACGCCAATGCCCAATTCGCAGCTGATTGTCCGCGAGGGCAAGACGCCCGCCGCCATCTTGATGAGCAAGACGCCGAGCCCGATGGCGAAACAGCCATAGAGGGCCGCAGATCCGATCGCGACTCCCAGCGTCGCCATCAGCGTAGCGAAAGGCCCCCACCCCCCGGCGAGCGGTCGGCGAGTGTGCACGCCGAAGCTCTGCATGTAACCCTTGAGCCAGCGAGCGCGCTGCGGCAGCCAGTCCTTGAGTCGGCGAGGCGCGGTCTCCCAGGTCGGACGGGTCAGCAGTCCGCAGCGCAATCCGTGCGCCGCGAATCGAAAGCCCAAGTCGGCATCTTCGGTGACATTGTAGGCGTCCCATCCTCCCAAGGCGGCTAAGGGTTCACGACGGAAATGATTGCTGGTGCCGCCGAGAGGAAAAACGCCGCCACGGCGCGCCAGCATGGGCAGCATCACGTCAAACAGGGCGGCGAACTCGGCGGCGAACATCCGACCGATGAAATCCTCCCGCGGGCGAATGCGCAGCGGCGCCTGAAGGCAGGCCACATAATCAGGCGCTTCGGCGAACCGCTTCGCCGCCTCCACCAGCTGCTGCGGGTCAGGTTCGTCCTCAGCGTCATAAACTACCACTAGGTCGCCGCGGGATCGCGACAGGGCGTAGGTGCAGGCGCGCGGTTTGGTTCGCGGCTGTTTGTCAGGCGCAGTCAGTACGCGCATGTGGGGCGGCAAATTGCACCGTCGAAAGGCCTCGGCCGTGGTTAGGTCGTTCATCTCCAGCACGAAAATAATTTCCAGGCGATCGTGCGGATAATCTAGGCGGTCCATGGCCGCGACCAGCTGCGGCACCATCGCCGCCTCATCGTAGAGAGGGCAAATCACTGAATAAACCGGCGTTTCGGTCAGCGGCGCCGTCAGCGGATCAATGGCGGGGCCTGAATGTCTCAGCGCGGCCAGTCTCAATATGGCGACCAGGCCAATACCTCCGAAGATAAGGGCGTATCCGCCGGATATTATGAGTTGCGGGCATTCGATCACACCGGTTCCTAGAACGAGGCTCAGCAAGATGATCAGCTTTTTCTGGGGCTCGGTAAGCCCTCCCTTTGCGCAATAGGTTTCCGAGAGCGGGTCGACTTTCGCCGCGCGTCTCAACTGTTTGAAGTTCAGCCCGGCGCGGGACGTGATCGCCGATCGCATGCCGCCTCCCCCACGGTTGTATCGGGAGACTCGTACATATTGTTTTTGGTGTGGAAAACGCATCGACGATTGCTGCGACGACGACTTCCCTCTACACGGGCGGCAAGGTCGGTTGACTTTACGGAGTGCGCAAAAACGCCTTATGTGGGTTCAATCCGCTTTTCACACCGGCTTCTGCAGCGCGGACTAGGCGAGGTGCGTTTGACCACAGTTCGAACTCCAGTCCGCTCCGCGCGCAAGGCTAAGGGCGACGGTTATCTTCGCCGAGCCGAAATTCTCGAGGCCGCCGAACGCATCTTTGTCACTTGTGGGTACGAAGGGGCGACGATCCGCAAGATCGCCGATGAGGTCGGGCTCTCCTCCACCGCGCTCTACATGCACTTCGAGGACAAGAGCGACATCATTGTCGAGATTTGCCGCGACTCGATTTCGACCTTGATGCAACAGAACCAGGCGTTAGTGCAGCGCGAGATGGACCCCGTGGCGCGATTGCGTGAAATGCTGGCGGGCTACATGCGCTTCGCGCTTGGCAATACGAACGCCTACCAGCTGGTGTTCTGTGATATCCGCAATGATATCTCCACCGACAAGATGCGCGAGCTCGGCAGTCTCAGCCGCGAAGGCTACGACCTCTATCTTGGGGCCCTGGTGAAGATCGCCGCCGCGGGCCGCTTGAAGTCGGACGACACCGAGGCCGCCGCCCAAGTGTCATGGGCCGCCGCCCACGGGCTCGCCGCGCTGCTGATCACGCGCAAGGAGTTCGACTGGCGCGACGAGGCGATCCTCACGCCGATGATGGTGGACATGGTCTGCGCAGGACTTGTCGCTTCGTGAGCGCCATCGATCCGCCCACCTTCGCCGATGTGCAGGACGCAGCGGCGCGACTGAAGGGCGTCGCCGTACGCACGCCCCTGTTGCATGTCGAAGCGCTCAACGAGGCCGCGAACGGGCGGGTGTTCGTCAAGGCCGAATGCCTTCAGCGCACCGGCACCTTCAAGTTTCGCGGCGCCTACAATCGCGTCAGCCGGCTGACCGACGACGAACGCCGACGTGGCGTGGTGGCGTTTTCCTCCGGCAATCACGCGCAAGGCGTGGCCGCGGCGGCCAAGATGGCTGGATGCGCCGCGACCATTGTCATGCCCGCCGACGCGCCGGCGTTGAAGATCGCCCGAACCCGCGGCTATGGCGCCGAAGTGGTGCTGTACGACCGCTTCAACGAAAACCGTGAGGCCATCGCGTCGAAGATCGCCAGTGAAACCGGGGCCGTCGTCGTCCCGCCCTTCGACGACCCCTATGTCATCGCCGGGCAGGGCACGGTGGGACTAGAAATCGCCGAGCAACTACTGGAGACCGGCGCGACAGCCGACGTGCTGATCTGCCCGGCTTCCGGCGGCGGGCTCATGGCCGGCGTGGCCCTTGCGTTCGAGACCCTTTCGCCTAAGACGGCGCTCTATTGCGCCGAGCCGGCCGGCTTTGACGATCACGCCCTCAGCCTCAAGGCCGGCGAGCGGGTGAGCCTCACGCCCACGACGGCAAGCCTGTGCGATGCGCTGATGTCGCCGTCTCCCGGCGCGGTCACTTTCCCCATCAACCAGCCCCGGCTGGCGGGCGCCGTGGACGCGAGCGACGAGGAGGTGCTGGCGGCCATGGCCTTCGCCTTCGAACATTTGAAGCTGGTAATCGAGCCCGGCGGCGCGGCGGCGCTCGCCGCCTTGCTGGCCGGTCGCATTGCATTGAACGGCCGAACCGCGGTGATCGTCGCTTCGGGCGGCAATGTCGACCCTGCGACCTTCGTCCGCGCCCTTACGGCCTGAGCCTTACGGGTTCGACGTCGGGCCCTGCGAAAGCCCGGTGAGGAATCCGGTGGACGGCGCGGTCCAGGCGCCGCGCCGCAAGTCTTCCGCCAAGGTGAGAGGCGCAACGCCCCCGCTCAGCCGAGCGCGATAGACCTGCGTCGCCTCCAAGGTGCGCATCACGTAGTTGCGCGTCTCGGGGAAGGGGATGCACTCGATGAAATCCACCGGATCCACCGCCGAGGTGCGCGGATCGCCGCAGACGCCCGCCCAGGCGCCAGGTCTGTTGGGGCCGGCGTTATAGGCGGCGGCGGCCATCACGTAGGAGCCGCTGAACCCGTCAATGAGATGGCCAAGGAAAGCCGAGCCGAGGCGCATGTTGAATTCAGGTTCGGTGAGTCGACTGGCGCTGTAGGCCATGCCGAGCCGGCGGGCCAGGGACTGGGCCGTCTGCGGGCGCAGTTGCATCATGCCCACGGCGTAGGGCGAGCGGGCGCGGGGGTCGAAATTGCTTTCCTGACGGGTGATGCCGAGGGCGAAGGCGAGCTCGGCGGAGCCGGGCAATAGGCTTGGCCTCTCCACAGGATAGGCGCGCTCAGGCAGGAAATAGCCGTGAATAGCCCCGGCTCGGGCGACGCGCATGGCCAGGTCCTGCTGGCCATAGGCCTTGGCGAGATCGAACAGCAGCGCGTACTCGCCAGCGTCGGACATCTGCTCTGCCGCCGTCAGGATGAAGCTGCGCAACATGTCGGTCTGGCCGATATCGCCCAGCATTTTCGCGGCGCGCACCAAGTCACGGGCGTTAAATTGCGTGCGATCCTGCAGGGTGGGAAGCGGATCAGCGCCTACCGTGATGGTCTTGATCCCGACCTTCTCCGCTGAAAGCTGGCCATAGAAGGCGAGGGGATAAGCCGCCCCCTGGCTGAAGAAGGCCTTGGCCGCCTCGGCGTCGCCGCGGGCCTCCGCCGCCCTTCCGCGCCAGTAATAGGCCCGGCTGGCGGTGATGGGTGACGCACGGTCATGCAAGATGTGGCTGAAGTGGGTGTCGGCCAGTTGCGTGTTGTGCAGCCGTGTAAGGGCGATCCAACCGGCGAAGAATTCCGCCTCCACATAGTCGGGACCGCTGGCGAGCCCCGTGGTGGAGGCGACCTGATAGGCGTTGGTGGCGTCGCCGCTACGCACCAGGGCCGACATCAGCGCGCGCCGCTCCGTCCACACCGCTGAGGCCACATCGGCGTCGGCGGGCGAGGTCTGGGGGAAGTCGCGCACCAGGCTCGCCGCCGCGATGCTGAGGTCGCGCTTGCGGTAGTAGCGGGCGCGGTCGAAGGCGAGGCCGGAATCGTTGGCGAGGGCTTCCGGCACCTTGGAGACATAGGCCGAGGCGTCGTCGCGATCAGCGCGCAGGGCGATGCGCGCCTGGGCCAGGGCCGCCCACTCCGGCGGGACCATCTCCATCATCATCTTGGTCGCCGGACCTTGCGGCCCGTAGAGCAGGGTGGAGAGGCGCTTTTCGTGGTCCTCCAAGGTGAGCATGTCGCCGAAGCGGGTCAGCATCTGGGCTTGGGGGCCTTGCTCGAAGACGTGGTCGCGCCAGAAACTGCGGATCAGGGTCTTGGCTTCGTCGCCGCGTCCCGAGGCGCGCAAGGCCGAAGCGAGGGCCATCGCCCCCTCCGCTGTCTGCGGCGGCGCGCCGGCGAACCAGTCGAGGGTGGAGGCCGGCGACAATGACGCGCTCTCCAAGGCGCGCTCAGCGGCGGCTTGGCGGCGTTGCGGATGCGGCCAACCCGCGAGGTCGCGGCGCGCCTGATCGAGTTCGGTAAAGGTGAGGCTGGTGGCGGCGTTGTCCACCTTGGCCCATTCCACGATGCGCCGGGCGAGAGGATCGGCGAGAGCGGCCTGAAACTGGCTCGCCTGGCGAACATCGCCAGAGCGGGCGGCGTCCAGGGCGGCCTTCAGCCCGCCGCCCGCGATGGGAACCGTTGGCGTGGCGTTCAATGCAGCATAGGGAATCGGCGCGGCGGGAGGGCTATCCGTCGCCTCTTCCACCACCTGTGCATAGGCGGCCGTGCAGGCGAGGACGGCGAGACCCACCGCAATCCACCGCCCGTTTCCGCCGTCGCGCCCCTTACCCGTGCTCAAGTCCAAACTCCGACCGATCGTACAAATGGAGTTCTCCGTCACTCCACTGTTGCCCGCAAGGGTGCAGGCTCGATAATCTAGGGGCAATCGACGTCACTTTTTCTCGTCCAGGCTCGCTGACCGAGCGATCTTGGCGCAACTCCCGAAAGCTCATGTCGCAGACCAGATTCCGTGGCGCCATCACCGCGCTCGTCACGCCTTTCGCCAACGGCGCCTTCGACGAGGCCGCTTACAAGTCGTTGGTGGAGCGCCAGATCGCCGCCGGCATTCATGGCCTGGTGCCCGTGGGCACCACCGGCGAGACCGCCACCTTGTCGCATGAGGAGCACCACCGGGTGGTGGAGCTGTGCGTGGAGGTGTCGGCGGGGCGCGTGCCGGTGATCGCCGGCGCCGGCTCCAACTCCACCGCCGAGGCCATCGAACTCGTCCAGCACGCCAAGACCATCGGCGCGGATGCGGCCCTGGTGGTGACGCCCTATTACAACCGGCCGAGCCAGGAGGGCCTCTACCGCCACTTCGCCGCCATCAACGACGCGGTGGAGCTGCCGGTGATCCTCTACAACGTGCCCTCGCGCTGCAGCGTGGACATTTCCAACGAGACCGTGGCGCGCCTCGCCAAGCTGCCGAACATCGTCGGCATCAAGGACGCCACTGGCGACCTGCCGCGGGCGAGCCACATGCGCGTGCTGTGCGGCGAGGACTTCATCATGCTGTCGGGGGATGATCCCTCGGCGCTGGGCTATGCGGCCCATGGCGGGCACGGCTGCATTTCTGTGACCTCCAATGTGGCCCCGGAACAGGTGGCCAGCGCTTTCGACGCCCTCACGGCCGGCGACTTCAAGTCGGCGCTTTATTGGCAGGACAAGCTGATCCGCCTGCACAAGGCCCTGTTCCTCGACGCCTCGCCCGCGCCCACCAAGTATGCGCTGTCCAAGCTCGGCCTCTGCGGCGAGGAGGTGCGCTTGCCGCTCGCCCCCTGCGCCGACGCCGTAAAGCCGGCCATTCTTGAGGCCATGCAAGAGGCGGGCGTCCTCTAACCATCATGTCCAAGCAAGACCCGGCTAAAAAACTGATCGCCGAGAACCGGCGGGCCAGGTTCGACTACTTCCTGGAGGAGAACCTTGAGGCGGGGCTCGTGCTCACCGGCTCCGAGGTGAAGTCCCTGCGCCAGGGCCGCGCCAACATCGCCGAGAGCTATGCGGCGGTGCAGGGGCGGGAGATCGAGCTCGTCAACGCCTACATTCCCGAATATGCGGGCGCCAATCGCTTCAATCACGAGCCGCGGCGCATCCGCAAAATCCTGCTGCACCGGCGTCAGATCGACAAGCTCATCGCCGCTGTGCAGCGCGAGGGGCGCACCCTGATTCCGGTGAAGCTCTATTTCGACGAGAAGGGCCGAGCCAAGCTGGAGCTGGCGCTCGCCAAGGGCAAGAAGGCGCACGACAAGCGCGCCACTGAGGCCGAGCGCGACTGGAAGCGCGATCAGGCGCGGCTCCTGCGCGACCGCGGCTAATCTTCGGAGGCGAGGGGATCGACCTCTGGCCGGGTCACCCACCAGGCCCAGACGCCGCCGAGCACCAAGAGCACGCTCGCCAGGATGAAGGGCGCGCCGGAATAGACCATCGGCACGCCGGGGCGGACGAAATAGGCGAACACGAAGGGGAAGATCATCGGGCCGATCAGCTCGGCGATGCCGGTGAGGCTGGCGGTGGCCCCCTGGAGCTGGCCTTGCTCGCCGCCGCTTACGTGCTTGGACATCACGGTTTGAGCCGCAGCGCCGAAGATGCCCCACAGCGCCAGCACCGGAATGCCCCACCACAGGATGTCGCCCGTACTGGCGAGGCCGGCGATGAGGAAGCCGAGCGCGCCAAATCCGAGGCCCGCGATCATGGAGCGGCGATTGCCGAAGCGCTTGATGAACCGGCCCACAATGACCGCCTGAGCGAACACCAGCGCCACCCCCACCAGGGTCAGGGTCACGCCGAGGGTCTTCAGCGTCCAGCCGTAGCGGTACTGGGCGTAGAGCACGATGGTGGAGGGGAGGGACACCTGGGCGAGGGTGGAGATGAAGGATACGCCGGCGAGGCCGAACAGCTCTGGATGCCGGCGCAACAGCACCAGCGACCCTACGGGGTTGGCGCGCCGCCAGCTGAAATCCAGACGCAGTGGCTTGGGCAAGGACTCAGGCAGCACGAGCCAGCCATAGACGGCGTTGGCGAGGCTGAAGGCGGCGGCCACATAGAGCGGCAGGCGCGGATCGAAGTCCCCCAACATGCCGCCGATCGCTGGCCCGAATACGAAGCCGGCCCCATAGGCCGCGCCGAGAATGGCGAAGGCGCCGGGTCGCTTATCGAGCTCGGTGACGTCGCAGATATAGGCGCTGGCGGTGGCGAAGCTGGCGCTCGTCACCCCCGACACCACCCGGCCCACGAACAGCCACAGCACATTGGGCGCCCAGGCCATCAGGGCGTAGGACAGGCCGAGCCCGAGATTGGAAGCCAGGATTAGCGGCCGGCGTCCAAATCTATCGGACAAACCGCCGAGAACGGGTGAGCAAAAGAACTGCACCAGGGCGAACACGGCGTTGAAGAGACCGTAGATCACCGCCGCCTGGGAGGTGTTGCCCTCCACGAAATGGCGCACGAGGCTCGGCAGCACCGGCACCACCATGCCCAGCGCCATCACGTCGAGCAGCACAGTGATGAAGATGAACATCACCGCGCCCGGACGGGCGGCGGAGGCGGCGTGGGTGGGGGAGGGACTTGGCTGCGGCTTGGTCATGAACTCAATCGCACCGGCAAGGAGCCAGGGCGGCGGACGATAGCATCAACTGCGCAGGGCAAGCCATGGGGCGAGGCTTTTACGCCGTCGCTTGGTCGAGGCGGGCGCGCACGCGGGCGAACACGGCCTCGAACATGGCCGGCGTCAGCCGCCCGGTGTTGGTGTTGAGCCGCGAGCAGTGATAGCTCGAATAGAGGCGGAGAGGCCCGAAATCCGTTTCCTGGCCGTGGCCAGCGGGCGCAGCATTGGCCTTCTCGCTGAGCGCCTTCAGCACATTGCGCCGGGCCACGTCGCCCAAGGCGACGATGGCGGTGAGACGCGGCAGCGCCTTGATGCGGGCGGCCAGGTGCGGCCGGCAGAGGGTCTCCTCCGCTGGTGTAGGCTTGTTCTCCGGCGGGGCGCAGCGCACCGCATTGGTGATCATGCAGTCGGTGAGCCGCAGCCCGTCATCCGGCCGAGCGAGGTAGGTCCCCTGCGCGAAGCCGAACTTCAACAGCGTGCCGTAGAGCAGCTCGCCGGCATAGTCTCCCGTGAACGGACGTCCAGTGCGATTGGCCCCCATGCGCCCAGGGGCAAGCCCCACCACCAGGAGCCGCGCCTGGAGGTCGCCGAAGCTGGGCGCCGGGCCGTTCCACCAGTCTGGATGTTCGGCCCGGTTCTTGTCGCGATAGGCCACAAGACGCGGGCAGAGCGGACATTCGCGGCCTGGCTCCGATGTCACGGGTTCCGCCGTGACGGGCTCAGTCCTCGTCATCTTGATCGCCGTCGCCTTGCAGGAAGCGCGGCGTCGACTGTTGCCGCGGACGGCCGATGAGGCTGGCGAGATCGTTGAGATCGACGAAGGTGTCGGCTTGGCGGCGAAGATCGTCCGAAGCCATGGGCGGTTGCGACTTGACTGTGGAGACCACGGTCACCCGCACGCCCTTGCGCTGCACCGACTCGATCAGACGCCGGAAATCGCCGTCGCCGGAGAAAAGCACGATGTGATCCACGTGCGGGGCGATCTCCATCATGTCGACGGCGATCTCAATATCCATATTGCCCTTGGTGCGGGTGACGCCGGTGGACTGCTCGGTGTACCGACGCACCGGCTTGGTCACCAAGGTGAAGCCATTATAATCGAGCCAATCCACCAGTGGACGGATCGGGGAATATTCCTGATCTTCCACGATCGCTGTATAGTAGTAGGCTCGGATCAGAATCCCACGTTTGCGGAACTCCTCCAGCAACTTTTTGTAGTCTATGTCGAAGTTCAGAACCTTGACGGCGGAGTAGAGATTTGCACCGTCTATGAACAGGGCCAGCTTGTCGGTCGGGTAAAAAGTCATATTTGTTTGTTTTTCCGGAATTTTGGAGCGGTGGGTTGGATTTAGAAAAAATTGTAGTCCTGGCTTTGGGGGCGAATGTGCCGCAGGCTCAGCGCTCTATCCTTGAAAGTCTCAATAGTGCAATAGAAAGACTTCAAAAGTACAAACTGATAATTGCGTCACAATCGTCTTGGTGGGAGTCCGTTGCGTGGCCGAACCCGTTAGACCCTGCGTATATCAATGGCGTTGTGCTTGTCGAGGCGCAATATTCGCCCCTGCAATTATTGGGCACATTACAACAAGTTGAACGCGAGTTCGGCCGCCAGCGCAGCATCCCGAATGCGCCAAGGACACTTGATCTCGATCTCATCGCCTTCGGTCGCGAAATTATGACGACGCCGGAACTGGATTTGCCGCACCCGCGCGCCGAAGAACGTCTCTTTGTCATGGGGCCGTTGGCCGAGATCGCGCCGGATTGGCGTCACCCCATTAGCAACCGCACCGCCGCTGAACTCGCCGCAGCGGCTTCGATCGGACGCGACGCGCACCCGCTCCAGCGGAATTGAAATCGCGCAATCGTGCGAGACAGCCATTTCAAGGTTGCCTCACCGGTCTCCATCGCCTATCTGGAGCGGTTCTACCGCCATCTTGAGGATCGCATGGCCCGCGTTACTGTCGAAGACTGCGTCGAGAAGGTTCCCAACCGCTTCAGCCTCGTGCTGCTGGCCGCCCATCGCGCGCGCGCCATCTCCACCGGCTCGGAGATTCTGGTGGACCGCGACAATGACAAGAACCCGGTGGTGGCGCTGCGCGAAATCGCTGACGAGGCCATCGAGCCCGACGTGCTGAATGAGAGCCTGATCGGCTCGCTGCAGCGCGTGGACGAGCGCACAGAGGCCGAGGAAGAGGCCGAGACCTTGGCCCTGCTGGCGGATCCGCAGCACATGCACATGAGCGAACAGGAGCTCGTGCGGGCGCTGCAGAGCGACCGTGACGGAGGCCAGGAGGACCGCTACTGACGCCCCCGGGCGCAGACGCTCCTCTCGCGGCCGCGGTTCCTGAAGCCGGAGCCGTCGAGGTCCCTCCGCACGCTCCCACCAAGCCGAAAACCCGCTACCTACGGCAATACGAGCTCATTGAGCGGGTCCGGAGCTACGACCCCACCGCCGATGAGGCGCTGCTCAATCGCGCCTATGTCTACGCCATGCGCATGCACGGCTCGCAGATGCGCGCGTCGGGCGATCCTTATTTCGCCCACCCCATCGAGGTGGCGGGCATCCTCACCGAGTACAGGCTCGACACGGCCGCCATCGTCACGGCGCTGCTGCACGATGTGATCGAGGACACCCAGGCCACCCGCGCCGACATCGCCGACCTGTTTGGCGAAGAGGTGGCCGAGCTGGTGGAGGGGGTGACCAAGCTCTCGCGCCTGGAGCTCAATTCCGAACAGACGCGCCAGGCGGAGAACCTGCGCAAGTTCATCCTCGCCATCTCCAAGGATGTGCGGGTGCTGCTGGTGAAGCTGGCCGATCGCCTGCACAACATGCGCACCTTGTCCTACATCTCCAAGCCCGAGAAACGGGAGCGCATCGCCCGCGAGACCCTGGACATCTACGCCCCGCTCGCCCGCTCCATTGGATGCCACCGTTTCTGTTCAGAACTGGAGGAGCTGGCCTTCGAGCACCTGCAGCCGGCCGCCCGCAGCGCCATCATCCGCCGACTGGAAGCCCTGCGCGCCATCCAGGGCCCGGCGGTGGCCATCGTCTCCGGCGAGGTCATGCGGCAATTGGAGGAGGTCGGCCTCTCCGCCCGCGTGCTCGGCCGGGAGAAGCAGGCCTTTTCCATCTGGCGCAAGCTGCAGCGCAAGTCGGTGACCTTCTCGCAGTTGTCGGATATCTACGCCTTCCGGGTGATCGTGGAGAACGAGGACGACTGCTACCGGGCCCTCGGCGTGATCCACCGCACCTGGCCCTGTGTGCCGGACCGTTTCAAGGACTACATCTCCACCCCCAAGCGGAACAATTACCGCTCGCTGCACACCACCATCGTCGGCCCCAAGGGCATGCGCATCGAGATGCAGATCCGCACCGAGGCCATGGATCGCATCGCCGAGGAGGGTGTGGCCGCCCACTGGCGCTACAAGGACAAGAGCTACGGCTTTGACGCCGAGGCGGCGCAGGAGGAGGGCGGGCGCGATCCGCTGATGAACCTGCGCTATCTGGTGCAGATGCTGGAGCACGGCGGCGACGCCGAGGACCTGATGGAGAACGCCAAGCTCGAGATGTTCCTCGACCAGGTGTTCGTCTTCACCCCCAAGGGCCGGCTGATCAGTCTGCCCAAGGGCGCCATGCCGCTGGACTTCGCCTATTCCGTCCATACCGACGTGGGCGACCGCGCCATGGGCGTGAAGATCAACGGCGAGATGCGCCCTCTACGCACGCCGCTGTCCAATGGCGACGTGGTGGAGGTGATCACGGGCTCGAAGCCCACCACCCCGCCGGACTGGCGCTCGCTCACCGTCACCGGACGCGCCCGCTCCGCCATCCGTCGGCACATCCGCCTCACGGAGCGGGAGGAATTCATTCGCCTCGGTCGCGCGGCGGTGGACCAGGTGTTCGCCCGCGCCGGCAAGAACCGCGCCGAGGTCACCCTGCGGCCCGCGCTGGAGCGCTTCAACCTCACCGCCGATGATGAGCTGTTCGACGCCGCCGGGCGCGGGCGCATCTCGCCGACCCTCATTCTCGAGAGCGTGTTCCCGGGTCTGAAGGAGACCGAGCGCGCCGCCGCCGCCGCCCGGGTGCGCATCGAGGACGGCAAGGGGGCGCGGCTCTATGTGCGCGGCGGCGGGCTGACCCCTGGCGTCTCGCTCCATTTCGCCGACTGCTGCTCCCCGGTGCCGGGGGACCGCATCGTCGGCATCCTACAGCCGGACCACGGCCTCGCCGTGCATACCATCGATTGCTCGCGCCTCGCCGAATACGAGGACGAGGAAGAACTCTGGCGCGATCTGCATTGGACGGCCGAGGCCGAGCGCAACACCGTCTCCCGCGCTCGGGTCACCGCCACCGCCCGTAATGCGCCGGGCGTCTTAGGCCAGGCCTGCACACTCATCGGCGAGGCCGGCGGCAACATCATGAACCTGCGCATGCACCACCGGCAGTCGGATTTCTTCGACGTAGACTTTGACATCGACGTGGTGGACGCCAAGCACCTCACCCACATCATCGCGGCCCTGCGCGCCTGCCCCTCAGTGGAGACCGTGGACCGCATCAAGGCGTGACTGCCGCGGTCTCTATGCATTGAGACTCGATGCGCGCCGGCCTATAGGTCGCGGCCATGACCTCTGATGACGTTCTCGACGAATTCCGCGCCTGCGGCGCCCTGCGCGAAGGCCATTTCGTGCTCTCCTCCGGCCTGCATTCGGGCGTGTTCCTGCAGAAGAACCTGGTGTTTATGCACGCCGACCGCACCGAGCGCCTGTGCAAGGCCCTCGCCGCCAAGATCAAGGCGCTCGTAGGCGAGGTGGATGTGGTGATCAGCCCGGCGGTGGGCGCGATCATTCCGGGCTACGAGACTGCGCGCCATCTGGGCGTGCCCTCCATGTACGTCGAGCGGGAAGGGGGCGCCTTCAAGCTCCGCCGCGGCTTTGATCTGCAGCCCGGCGCCCGCGTCGCCATGGTGGAGGACATCGTCACCACCGGCCTTTCCTCTCGCGAGTGCATCGAAGCCATCCGCGCACAGGGCGGGAACGTGGTCGCCGCGGGCTGCATCGTCGATCGCTCCGGCGGCCGGGCGGACGTGGGCGTGCCTCTGGTGGCCCTCGCCACGCTCGACGTTCCGGCCTATCCCGCCGACCAGCTTCCGCCCGAACTCGCCGCCATTCCCATCGAAGACCCCGGCAGCCGGAGGCTTGCGTGAGCGGACATCTTCGCCTCGGCGTCAATATCGACCACGTGGCGACCATCCGGAACGCCCGCGGCGGCGGCCATCCTGATCCGGTGAAGGCCGCTGCCCTCGCCCTCGCTGCCGGCGCCGACGGCATCACCGCCCACCTGCGCGAGGATCGGCGGCACATCTCCGACGCCGATATCGAGCGGCTGATCATCCTCTTGGGCCAGCTCGGCAAGCCGCTGAACTTCGAGATGGCCATTACCGACGAGATGGTGGACATCGCGCTGCGCCACCGCCCTCACGCCGCCTGCCTCGTGCCCGAGCGCCGGGAGGAGCGCACGACAGAGGGCGGTCTCGACGTCGCCCGCCAGCACAATGTGGTGGCCCCGGTGGTGAAGAAGCTGCGCGACGCCGGCGCCCGCGTCTCCCTGTTCATCGAAGCTGACAAGGTGCAGATCGCCGTGGCCGAGGCCATGGGCGCACAGGTGGTGGAGCTGCACACCGGCGCCTATTGCGACGCCCTGCGCGAAGGCGAGGCCGAAGCCGCCGCGCGCTATCTCGATCAGCTGCGCGAAGGCGCCGCCGACGCCCACGCCCGGGGCCTTGAAGTGCACGCCGGCCACGGCATCGACTTCGACAGCGTCACGCCTGTGGCCGCCATCCCCGAGGTGCGCGAGCTCAACATCGGTCACTTCCTCGTGGGTGAGGCCATCTTCTGCGGGCTCGAAGCGGCCATCCGCCAGATGCGCGCCCTGATGGACGCCGCCCGCGCCGAGAGCGCCACCGCGTGATCCTCGGCGTCGGCTCCGACCTCACCGACATTCGCCGCATCCAGGAGAGCCTGGACCGGTTCGGCGACCGCTTCGTGCAGCGGCTGTTCACCGAGATCGAACAGAAGCGCTCGGAGGGCAAGCTCGACCGCGCCGCCAGCTACGCCAAGCGTTTTGCGGCCAAGGAGGCCTGCGCCAAGGCGCTCGGCACCGGCTTTCGCAATGGCGTGTTCTGGCGCGACATGGGGGTGGTGAACATGCGTTCGGGTCGCCCCACCATGGCCCTTACCGGCGGCGCGGCCGAGCGCCTCGCGCACATCACGCCGCCGGGCATGAGCGCGGTGATCCATCTCAGCCTCACGGACGAGATTCCCTACGCCCAGGCCTTCGTGGTGATCGAAGCTCTGCCCGAGAATTCCACCTAACAGGTTGCTAACTTGCCCTCCTGCGTGGTTCCCATTAGCTAGGCGGCAAGCTGTTGCGCGTCAGGATCGGCGCGTATTTCGCCGATGATGTGAAAGAAAGTCGCTGATGACCTCCACCGAGGACAAGTCCGCCGCCGTGGCCGCCAACGCCGGCCCCAAGCCGCACGGCGAGCTGATGGAGAACGGCAAGACCATCGTCTACGCCCTTTTGATCGCCCTCGTGCTGCGGGTGATTTTGTTCCAGCCCTTCACCATCCCCTCAGCCTCCATGGAGCCGACGCTCTATGAGGGCGACTACATCATCGTCTCCAAGTTCGCCTACGGTTGGTCCAAGCATTCGCTGCCGATCTCGCTGCCCATCTTCAAGGGCCGCATCTTCGAGCGCGCGCCCCAGCGCGGCGACATCGTGGTGTTCAAATGGCCCCACGACGACAAGACCGACTACATCAAGCGCCTCATCGGCCTACCGGGCGATCGCATCCAGGTGAAGGGCGGCCAGCTGTTCATCAACGGCCAGGCCGTGCAGCGCAAGAACGTCGGCACCGGTGTCGCCACCTGTCCCGGCTCCAACGATCTGGAGCCCGGCGTACCGCGCTATCAGGAGACCTTCCCCGGCGGGAAGTCTATCGTCACCGACAGCTGCACCGGCGCCACCGGCATCGCCGACAACACCGACGTGTTCGTGATCCCGGACCACTGTTTCTTCATGATGGGCGACAATCGCGACAACTCGTCCGACAGCCGCTTCGACGCCTATCTGCCGCCCAACGCCGCGGCCAACGCCTGCCCGGGCTTTAACGGCAAGGATGGCGGCGGGCCGGGCGTGGGCTTCGTGCCGGCGGAAAACCTGGTGGGCAAGGCGGACATCATCCTGCTCTCCTGGCACAAGGGCGCCAGTCTCTTCTTGCCCTGGACCTGGTTCACCAAGGCGCGGCCGAGCCGGTTCTTCCACGTCCTGCAATGAACGACCGTAGCCGGGCGGTGGAGGCGCTGGAGGCGGCGCTGGGCCACAGCTTCGCCAAGCGCGCGCTGCTGGAAGAGGCCTTGACCCATTCCAGCGTGGGCCAGGGTCAGAAGCGCATCGCCGACAATGAGCGCCTGGAGTTTCTGGGCGACCGCATTCTCAATCTGATGGTGGCCGAGGCCTTGATGGTCCGCCATCCAGGCGCCCGCGAGGGCGATCTTTCCAAACGCCTGCATGTGCTGGTGAGCCGCGAGACCTGCGCCACGGCCGCACGCAAGCTGAACGTCGGAGCGGCCCTGCGCCTGCCGGGCGGGGAGACGCGCAGAGGCGCGCGCGACCAGGACACCATCCTCGCCGACGCCATGGAGGCGATTTTCGCCGCCCTCTATCTCGATGCCGGTTTCGACGTCGTCCGCACGGTGTTCGAACAGCTTTGGGCCGAGGAGTTCGACAAGCTGGCCGAGGGCGGCTACGCCAATCCGAAGTCGGCGTTGCAGGAGCTGGCGGCGCAGCGCAAACTTGTCGCGCCGGCCTATGAAGTGGTCGGGCGCGAGGGCCCGGACCATGCGCCGGAATTCACTGTGGCGGTGGAGGTGACGAGCCTCGGCCGCGCCGAAGCCAAGGGCCGCTCGCGCCAGGAAGCCGAGAAGGCCGCTGCCCGAAACCTGTTATCCATGATCGAGACGCATTGACCACCTCCGAAACCCCCTCTGACATCCCCACCCGCGCCGGCTTCGTCGCCGTCATCGGCGCCCCCAACGCCGGCAAGTCCACCCTGGTGAACCGCCTGGTGGGGTCCAAGGTCTCCATCGTCACCCAGAAAGTGCAGACGACGCGTTTTCCCGTGCGGGGCGTGGCCATGGCGGGCCAGACCCAGATCGTGCTGGTCGACACCCCCGGCGTGTTCAAGCCGCGCCGGCGCCTCGACCGGGCCATGGTGCGCGCCGCCTGGACCGGGGCCGAGGACGCCGATGTGGTGCTGCACATGGTGGACGCCGCCGGCGAACTCGCCGCTGAGTCCGGCGAGGGCAAGGCCGCCGACCGTCGTTCCGCCGAGGACGCCGAGACCATCATCGAAGGCCTGAAGGCCTCCGGAACCAAGGCGATCCTCGCCCTCAACAAGGTGGACGAGGTGAAGCGCGATCGCCTGCTCGCCCTCGCCCAACGCCTGTTCGACACCGGGGTCTATTCCGAGGTGTTCATGATTTCCGCAGCCAATGGCTCCGGCGTGGACGACCTGAAAGCTCGCCTCGCCGAGCTGATGCCGGAAGGCGTCTGGCTCTATCCCGAGGACGAGACCGCCGATCTGCCGGTGCGGTTGCTGGCCGCCGAGATCACGCGCGAGAAGCTCTATCTGCGGGTTCACGAAGAGCTGCCCTACGCCGCCGCCGTGGAGACCACCGCCTTCAAGGAGCTGAAGGACGGCGGCGTGCGCATCGAACAGTCCATCTTTGTGGAGCGGGAAGGGCAGCGCGCCATTCTCCTCGGCAAGAACGGCCAGACCCTGAAGTGGATCGGCGCTCACGCCCGCGAGGAGCTCACCGAGATCCTCGACCGCCCCGTGCACCTCTTCCTGCACGTGCTGGTGAAGCCGGAATGGCAGGAACAGCGCGAATTCTACCGGGACGTCGGCCTCGACTATGACGCCTGACGCGCGTTCGGTCTGATGGATTTCGAAGACGAGGCCTATGTGCTGGCGGCGCGCCCGTTCGGCGAGAGCGGGGCCATCGTCGAGTTCCTGACAGAGAGCCGCGGCCGCTGGGTCGCCCACGTGGCCGGCGGCGCGTCCCGGCGATTGCGCGGCGTGCTGCAGCCGGGCGGGCAGGGGGTGGTGCGCTACCGCGCCCGCACCTCCGAACAGCTCGGGACGGCGAGTTTCGAGCCGCAGGGGGAGGGTCCGGCCGCCCTGTTCGATGAGGCCCTGGCCCTCACCGGCCTCGCCTCGGCCGCGGCGGTGGCCTCCGGCGCTCTGCCGGAACGCGAGGCTCATCCGGGGGCCTACCACGCCCTTACCGCGCTCATCGCCGCCTTCGCCGTGCCGGAGGTGTGGCCCGCGGTCTATGTGCGCTTCGAGGCGGGGCTCCTCGACGAGCTCGGCTTTGGCCTCGACCTCTCCCGCTGTGCGGCGACGGGGGCTGTGGATGATCTCGCCTATGTCAGCCCCAAGACCGGGCGAGCGGTGAGCCGCGAGGCTGGCGCGCCCTATCACGATCGCCTGTTTCGCCTGCCGCCGTTCCTGCTCTCAGCACAGTCGGGGCTCGAGAGCGACGATGTGGAGGCCGGCCTTTCCATCACCGGCTTTTTCCTGGAGCGGTTCGTGTTCGGCCCCCTGAACCGCCCCCTGCCGCCGGCGCGGACCTGGCTGCTCGACAAGCTGCGCGATGGGGGACGGCTTTAGCGCTCCGCCTTTGCTCCGCCGCCTTCGACTCGGATAGAAGGCCAGGATGACCAAGCCCGTTGTTCCGCCGCCCCCTGAAGACGGCGGCCGCATCATCGATGAACCGCTGTCCGACGCCCTGTCGCGGCGCTACCTCGCCTATGCGCTCTCCACCATCATGAACCGGGCCCTGCCCGACGTGCGCGACGGCTTGAAGCCGGTGCACCGGCGCCTGCTCTACGCCATGCGCGTGTTGCGGCTGGAGCCCCAGTCCACCGCCAAGAAGTGCGCCCGCGTGGTGGGCGACGTTATCGGCAAGTTCCACCCGCACGGGGACACCGCCGTCTATGACGCCCTGGTGCGCCTCGCCCAGGAGTTCGCCCAACGCTATCCGCTCATCGACGGCCAGGGCAATTTCGGCAATATCGACGGCGATAACGCCGCGGCCATGCGTTACACCGAGTGCAAGCTGACCCCGGCGGCGCAGCTGCTCCTCGACGGCATCGACGAGGACGCGGTGGATTTCCGCGCCACCTATGACGGCGAGGACCAGGAGCCGGTGGTGCTGCCGGCCGCCTTCCCCAACCTGTTGGCCAACGGGGCTTCGGGCATCGCCGTGGGCATGGCCACCTCCATCCCACCGCACAATGCGGGCGAGCTGATCGACGCCTGCCTCCTTTTGCTGCAACGCCCAGACGCTGACGTCAGCGACCTGATGGCGCGGGTTATCGGACCGGATTTTCCCACCGGCGGGATCATCGTCGAGTCGCCGGCTTCGCTCCTCGAGACCTATCGCACCGGCCGGGGCGGGGTGCGCCTGCGCGCCCGCTGGGAGATCGAGAAGATCGAGCGGGGCGGCTGGCGCGTGGTGGTCACCGAAATTCCCTATCAGGTGCAGAAGTCGCGCCTGGTGGAGCAGCTTGCGGGTCTCATCGAGCAGAAGAAGGCGCCCCTCCTGGGCGACGTGCGCGATGAGTCCGCCGAGACCGTGCGCCTCGTGATCGAGCCCAAGGCTCGCACGGTGGAGCCCGATCACCTGATGGAGAGCCTGTTCCGGCTCTGCGATCTCGAGATCCGCTTCCCGGTGAACATGAACGTGCTCGACGCCACCGGCACGCCCGGCGTGATGGGGTTGAAGCCGGCCTTGAAGGCCTTCCTCGATCACCGTCGCGAAGTGACCAGCCGGCGGGCCAGTTGGCGGCTCGGCAAGATCGAGGCGCGGCTGCACATCCTCGACGGCATGCTCATCGTCTTCCTCAATCTGGACGAGGTGATCCGCATCGTTCGCTTCGAGGACGAGCCGAAACAGAAGCTCATCGATACCTTCAGCCTCACCGAGGTCCAGGCCGACGCCATCCTCAACACCCGCCTGCGCCAACTGGCCAAGCTGGAGGAGATGGAGCTGCGCCGGGAGCACGCCGAGCTGTCGGCGGAGCGCGACGGCCTCGCGGCGCTGCTCGGCTCGGAGAAGATGCAGTGGGACAAGGTGGCCGGGGACCTGCGCCAAGTGCGCGAGGTGCTGAACGCCGGCGGGCTCGGCAAGCGCCGCTCGACCCTCTCCGAAGCGCCCGCCGTGGAGGCCGCGCCGCCGATGGAGGCCTTCGTCCCTCGCGAGCCGATTAGCGTCATCCTCTCCGAGCGCGGCTGGATCCGCGCCGCCAAGGGCAAGGTGGACGATCCCTCCGAGCTGAAGTTCAAGGAGGGCGACAAGCTCGCCTTCCTCATTCCCGCCGAGACCACCGACAAGCTGGTGCTGTTCGCCTCGGATGGGCGCGCCTTCACCCTGCCGTGCGACAAGCTGCCCTCGGCGCGGGGGCAGGGCGAGCCCCTGCGGCTGATGCTCGACCTGGAAGACCATGTGAAGCTCGTCGCGGTGTTCCCGTTCAAGGAGGGGCGCAAGCGCTTCGTGGCCTCGTCGGGCGGCTATGGCTTCGTCGTGCCGGAGGAGGAGCTCCTGGCCAACCGCAAGGCCGGCAAGCAGGTGCTCAATGTCGACGGCGGCGAGACCCAGGTGGTGTTGGCGGTGGACGGCGATCAGGTGGCGGTGGCTGGCGACAACAGCAAGCTGCTGATCTTCCCCCTGGAGGAGTTGCCGGAAATGCCTCGTGGCAAGGGCGTGAAGCTGCAGTCCTATCGCGAGGGGGGCTTGCGCGACGCGCTCATCTTCTCGAGCGAGGCGGGGGGCTACTGGATCGACAGCTCGGGCCGACGCCGCGAATGGGCCGGCTGGCGCGAATGGGTCGGCAAGCGCGCCGGCGCCGGCAAGCTGGCCCCCAAGGGCTTCCCCATGAGCCGCCGCTTCACCCCGCGCTAGGGCCGGAGCGGCGCTACGACCTCAGTGATAGCGGCGGATTAGGCCGACCAGCTTGCCCTGCACCGCCACCTGTTCGGGGCCGTAGATGCGGGTCTCATAGGCCTTGTTGGCGGGCTCCAGCGCAATGGCCCCGCCGCGCCGGCGCAGGCGCTTCAGGGTGGCTTCCTCGTCCATCACGAGGGCGACGACGATATCGCCGTTGGCGGCGCTGTCGCAGCGGCGGATCACCACATAGTCGCCGTCGAAAATGCCGGCCTCGATCATGGAATCGCCCTGGACCTCGAGCACGAAGTGTTCGCCAGAGCCGAGCAGCGCTTCAGGCACCACCACCCGGTCGCGTTCATGCTGAATGGCCTCGATGGGGGTGCCGGCGGCGATCTTACCCAGCACCGGCAGTTCGCGGGCGTCCTGCATGTCGAAGGCCGGCGCCGGCGCGGGCGGGCTCGAGGCGCCGCCGCCTTCCACCACCTTGGGCCGGAAGGCCTGGCGACCACCGGCGGGCGCCGCCGTGGTGGCCTGTTCGGGTAGCTTCACCACCTCCAGCGCTCGCGCCCTATGGGCGAGCCTGCGGATGAAGCCGCGCTCTTCCAGGGCCGTGATCAGCCGGTGGATGCCGGACTTGGAGGCGAGATCGAGGGCCTCCTTCATTTCGTCGAAGGAAGGCGAGACGCCGCTCTCCTTGATGCGTTCATGAATGAACATCAGGAGCTCGTGCTGTTTGCGCGTCAACATGGGCGGCCTCGCCGGCTGGCGTTCCGAGACTCAGCGTCCAGAACAAATCACGTACGTTCTCTATGCGTTCCCGGTTAAAGTCAAGTTACCGTGTCGCTTAAAGCCTAGAGATTGTACCAAGCCGCTATTTTGTGGGTTTGGCCGCCACGCGCCACACGATTTCGCCTACGTCGTCGGCCACCAGGAGCGCGCCGGCGCTATCCACCGCCACGCCCACCGGACGACCATGGGTCTCGCCCTTGGCGTTGAGGAAGCCGGTGAGGAAATCTTTCGGCAGGCCCGTGGGCCGACCGTGGTCGAAGGCCACGAACGCCACCTTGTAGCCGGAGGGCGGCTTGCGGTTCCAGGAGCCGTGCTCGCCGATATAGGCGCCCGAGCGCCACGGCTCGGGGAAGCTCGCTCCGGCGTAGAAGGTAAGGCCCAGCGGCGCTACGTGACCGCCCAGGGCGTAGTCGGGGGCGATGGCCTTTTGCACCATGTCCGGGCGAACTGGCTTCACCCGGGCGTCCACGTGCTGGCCCCAATAGCTCCAGGGCCAGCCATAAAAGCCGCCGTCCTTCACCGCCACCAGGTAATCCGGCGGCGTCTCATTCCCCAGCATGTCGCGCTCGTTCACCACCGCCCACAGCTGGCTAGTCCCTGGCTGGAGGGTGAG
Organism: Pseudomonadota bacterium; assembly: GCA_040757715.1. Classification (GTDB taxonomy): domain Bacteria; phylum Pseudomonadota; class Alphaproteobacteria; order Caulobacterales; family Caulobacteraceae; genus CAIMFV01. The sequence goes on from JBFLWS010000001.1 coordinate 166,416, forward strand.
GCCGTTGGCGTTGCGCAGGCCCGAGGCGAAGACGCGCTTTCCCGACCCGTCGAGGTTCATGACGAGGATGAGGGCGCGACCTTGCTCCGGCTCAAGACCGTGGTCGGCGATGTTGGAGTCTGAACCAACCGAGACGTAGAGCGTCTTGCCGTCTGCGCTCAGGGCCAGGTCGCGGGTCCAATGGTCGTTGGGGGCGTTGGCGGGCAGGTCGGCGATCTTTTGCGGCTTGGCGGTGATCTCCGTGTCGCCGAGCTTGTAGGGGAAGCGCACCACGGCGTCGGTGTCGGCGACATAGAGATAGCCGTCGGCATAGGCGACGCCGAAGGGTGAGACGAGGCCCTTGATCAGCAAGTGCCGTTCGGCGGCGCGTCCTTGCGCGTCGACACCGCGCAGGAGCGTGATTTCATTGGGGCTAGCGACCCCAGCGCCGGCGGCGGCCATCACGTGCTTGGCGATCCACGCCTCCAGATCCGCGGGCGGATGCTCCACCTTGTTCGCCTGCACCACCAGCACGTCGCCATTGGGCAACACATGCAGATTGCGGGGGTGATGCAGGCCTTCGGCGTAGCGCGACACGGAGAATCCGGCCGGCGCCGTCGGCGCTTCGCCGGCCGCCCAGCCGATGGGCTTGGCGATCTGGATGGTGGGCAAGGCGCCTGCCTTGGGGTCCGGAATTTTCGGGTTGGGGCCGACGCTGTCGTCACCCGCAGGTTTGGACGCGCCGCAGGCGCTCAACATCAAAGCCGCGCCCAGCGCCGCGGCGGTAATTCCGATCTTCATGAGGCCTCTCCCGTTTCCCCGCGGCGATGTTAACACCGTTAGGACGGGAAGAAAGTCATGGGCGATGGAGCAGGGCCCGCGTGGCGGCGGCCACATCGTCCTGGCGCATCAGGCTCTCGCCCACCAGCATGGCCACTGCGCCGGCCTTGGCCATGCGCGCCGCGTCCGCCGGGGTGAAGAGGCCGCTCTCGGTGACGAGGAAGGCGCCGTTCGGGCGCATGGGCGCGAGGCGTTCGGTGACCGCGAGGTCCACCTCGAAGGTCTTCAGGTTGCGATTGTTCACCCCCACCAGCTTGGCCTCCAGTCGTCCCGCGCGCTCCATCTCGGCCTCGTCATGCACCTCGACCAGGGCGTCCATGCCGAACTGCGTCGCTTCGGCGTAGAGCTCGGCGGCCAGGGCGTCGTCCACCATGGCCATGATGATGAGAATGGCGTCGGCGCCGAGGCTGCGGGATTCGGCCACCTGCCAGGGGTCGACCAGGAAATCCTTGCGCAGGGCGGGCAGGGCGCAGGCTTCCCGTGCGGCGGTGAGGAAGGCGTCGGCGCCTTGGAAGCTCGGCCCGTCGGTGAGCACGGAGAGGCAGGCCGCGCCACCGGTCGCATAGGCCGTCGCGAGGGCAGGGGGATCGAAGTCTGCGCGGATCAGACCGCGGGACGGGCTCGCCTTCTTGATCTCCGCGATGAGGGCGAGGCGGCCATCCCCCGACTTCGCCGCCAGCGCCTTGGCGAAGCCGCGGGGCGGCGAGGCTGTCTTGGCCGCGGCGTCCACGTCATTCTGGCTGCGGGCGGCTTTGCGCTGCGCCACGTCCTCGCGCTTGTAGGCGGCGATCTTGGCGAGGACGTCGGTCATGAATGAGGACCTTTATGGGGGCCTTCAGGGGCGCGGGTGACGGCGACGAGGGTGTCGAGCGCCGCGGCGGCGTGGCCTTCATCAATGGAGCGGGCGGCGAGAGCGAGGCCTTCGGCCAAATCTTCGGCCTTGTCAGCCACCACGAAAGCCGCTGCAGCGTTGAGGAGCACAATGTCGCGATAGGGGCCCGGTTCGCCGGCCAAGAGCCGGCGCATGGTCTCGGCGTTGTGTTCAGGCGCGCCGCCGCGGAGCGCGATCACCTCCACGCGAGGCAGGCCGAGCGCCTCGGGCGTCACGGTAAAGGTGCGCACCTCAGTCCCGGTCCATTCGGCCACCACGCTCTCGCCGGTGGTGGTGAGCTCATCGAGGCCTGAGCCATGCACCACCCAGGCCCGCTCGGCGTCGAGCTGGCCCAGCACTTCGGCCAACGGCGCCGTGAGCGCCGGGTCGAATACCCCCAGCAGCTGACGCTGCGCCCCCGCGGGATTGGAGAGGGGCCCCAACAGATTGAACAGGGTGCGAAAGCCAAGCTCGCTGCGCACCGGGGCCACATGGCGCATGGCCCGGTGGTGATTGGGCGCGAACAGCACGCACATATTGGCTTCGGCGAGCGAGCGGCGCTGGGCTTCGGCGTCGGCGTTGATGTCCACCCCGAGTGCGGCCAGCACATCTGGCGAACCGGAGAGGGAGGAGGCGGCGCGGCCGCCGTGCTTGGCCACCTTCACCCCGCCCCCCGCGGCCACCAGGGCGGCCGCGGTGGAGATGTTGTAGGTGTGCTGGCCATCGCCGCCGGTGCCACAGGTGTCGATCACCTGGAAATCGTGCTCAAGCCTTTGCGCCGTGGCGCGCATGACCCTGGCGCAGGCGACGATCTCGCCCACGGTCTCGCCGCGCACGCGCAGCGCCGTCACCGCGGCCGCCACCTGCGCCGGCGTGGGCTCGCCGCGAAGACAGGCGCCGAAGAAGGCCTCGGCCTCGGCGTCGCTCAACACCTGAGCGGCGGCCAGCTTGGCGAGGATGGGCTTGAAACTGTCCGACACCTGAGCTCGGTCCTCAGGCCGCCGCCGACCCGGCGCCGGCGCCGGCGATGCGCAGGAAGTTGAGGAGGATCTGGTGGCCGCCTTCGGTGGCGTAGCTTTCCGGGTGGAACTGCACGCCATAGAGCGGTCGGGTCTTGTGGGCGATGCCCATGACCTCGCCATCGTCGGTCCAGGCGGTGATCTCGAAGTCCGTGGGCACCGTGGCTTCCGGCACGGCGAGGCTGTGGTAGCGCGCGGCGGTGAAGGGGTTGGGCAGGCCGGCGAACACGCCGGTTCCCTTGTGGTGAATGAGGCTTGTTTTACCATGCATGATGGCCTTGGCGCGGGTCACCTGACCGCCGAAGGCCTGGCCCATGGACTGGTGGCCGAGGCAGACGCCGAAGATCGGCAGGGCGTCCGGCGCGGCCTGCAATAGCGGCACGCAGATGCCGGCCTCGTTGGGGGTGCAGGGGCCGGGCGACAGCACCACGGCCTCGGGCTTCAAAGCGAGGGCCTCGTCCACCGAGAGGGCGTCGTTGCGCTTCACCAGCGTCTTGGCGCCCAGCTCCATCAGATAATGGACGAGGTTGTAGGTGAAGCTGTCATAGTTATCGATGACGAGGATCATGGGGCGGGCCCTTGGCCGGCGAACCCGGCGACTTTGGGCGTTCTAGCGCGGAGCGGCGCGCGCGGTCGAGCCTCCCGAGGGCGAATGGCGCAAATCCTTACGCCGCAACAAGCAATGATTAACCAAGCAGGCCGAAACTAGAGGAGGCGCGCACCGGGAATCGCGCTGGGTGAAGGGGTGTCCGTCGTGATTTCGCTGAAAGATATGCGTATCGCCAACAAGCTGTTGGCCGGCATGGCGGTGCTGATCACCATCTTCAGCGTAGCGAGCCTGTTCATTTTCGTGACCCTGCACCTGTCGCACGGGGCCAGCGAACAGGTCTCCACGACCCTGGCCGGGGCGGTGGGCGCTAAGACGGGGGCCGCGAATGTCACGGATGTCGCCGCGCTGTTGGACGCCGAAACGGCGCAAAAACTGAAGGCCGCCAAATCGTCGGACGAGCTCAATTTCATCCTCGCCAATCTGACCTTTCTCGTCTCCGGCTCCATGGCCATCGTTGCGGCCCTGGGCGTGGCCTGGCTCCTGTGGCGCAGCATCGCCAAGCCCATGGGCGGCATGATCAGCGCCATGAACCGGCTCGCCGCGGGCGATCTGTCGGTGACCATCCCGGACGCCGACCGCTCGGACGAGCTGGGCGATATGGCGCGGGCCCTGAAGGTGTTCCGCGAGACCGCCATCGCCCGGGCCGCCGCGGAGAGCGGCGCCGCGGACGAACGACGCCTTGCGGAAGATCGCCGCCGCGCCACGGAAGAACACACCATCCATGCGCAGCAGGAACTGGTGGTGGGCTCGATCGGCCAGGGCCTGCAGGCGCTCGCCGCCGGCCAGCTGTCGGTCCGCCTCACCAGCGCCTTGCCGCCGGCCTACGAGTCCCTGCGCCGCGACTTCAACGCCGCGACCGAGAGCCTGCAGGCCGCCTTCCGCTCGGTGGTGGCCAGCGCCGAAGCCGTGCGCGCCGGATCGCGGGAAATCTCCGGCGCCGCTGATGATCTTTCTCGCCGCACTGAGACGCAGGCCGCGACCTTGGCTGAGACCGCCACCGCTCTCGACGAGATCACCGTGACCGTACGCCGCGCTGCGGACGGTGCGCGCCAAGCCAACCAAGTGGTGGACGCCGCCCGGCGTGACGCCGAAGGCAACGCCGAGGTGATGCGCCAGACTCAGGCCGCCATGGGCGAGATCGAGGCCTCAGCCAATCAGATCTCGCAGATCATCGCCGTCATCGACGAGATCGCCTTCCAGACCAATCTTCTGGCGCTCAACGCCGGGGTCGAGGCGGCCCGCGCTGGGGAGGCCGGCCGCGGTTTCGCCGTGGTGGCCCAGGAGGTGCGGGCGCTGGCCCAACGCTCGGCCGACGCCGCCAAGGAGATCGCTAGCCTCATCACCACCTCGCAAGGTCAGGTGAGCAACGGCGTCGCTCTCGTGGGCCGCACCGGCGCGGCGCTGGAGGGCATCGTCGGCAAGGTGGGCGAGATCGCCGGCCTCGTTTCGGCCATCGCCAGTTCCTCGCAGGAACAGGCCGTTGGTCTCGGCCAGGTGAACACCGCCGTGGCCCAGATGGACCGCGCCACCCAGCAGAACGCCGCCATGGTGGAGGAGACCACCGCCGCCAGCCAGAGCCTCGCTCGCGAGGCGGATCAACTCGCTGAACTGGTGGAAGGCTTCGACGTGGGCGACAGCGCGAGCCTCGGCGCCCGTCGCCGGGTGGCCTGACGCGATCAGGCGCTTCCCTGAATCAATTCCGCCGTTCAAACAGAACGTGTGGATCAGTCAGAACTTCTGCTCACTCAGGTGGTGACGCCCGGCGTGTCGGGGCGGTTAGCAGAGGCGCGCGCCCTGTTGCGCCGCGCCCCCGCCGCTCGATCTTCCGTGACGCCCCTGGTCCTGGCCGCCGCCTTCGCCGCCACCGCTGCGCTCGCCGCCGCCGTGACCATGATCATGGGCGCTCCAGCAGCCGATTGGGCGGGCGCAGACGCCGCCCACGCGGTGCGGGCGCATATCAGCTCGCAGCGACAGAACTGAGCGTTTTCAAATGCCAGGTTCCAACGGTTACAGAACGCCCTCGATGTCGGTCCGCGCGAAATCCGATCCGACGTAAAGCAGTCGACACTCGTGCGTCCGCGCAACGTCATAAGCGAAACAGTCGCCAAAATTGAGGGCGGCGGGATGAACGCCTTTTCCCCAACGCTCATATACCGAAGCGACGCGACGAGCGGTGGACGGGGTGACGTGGATGACCTCAAGCCCTAGGCCCTCGATCAATTCTTCGACCTCATTGCGAACATTGCGCCTTGCCGCGACAATCAAGGTTTCGGCGATAGTGGCTGCGGAGATCAGAATCCGAGGTTCAGTCGCCAGTACGGTTGCGCAGGCTTCGGCCTGCGATTCATCGAGCACGATGGCCATTAGGGCTGAGGTATCTACGGCGATCACGTTGGAAGGCCGTCATCGCCATAAAGGAAATCCTGACTGCGCGATGCGGACGCGCCAGCGCTTGCCTTTGCCGCGCCAAGCGCACGAATTCGCGAGAGCAGCGCCTCGCGATCCGCTTGATCCGTCAAAGGTTTAATGGGCGTAAGCCGCGCGACGGGATGCCCGTGACGTGTCAAAACGATGTCGTCGCCGGCCTCCGCGCGTCGCACGAGTTCGGTGAGCTGCCCCTTCGCCTCAGTGACGGAGATTTCCATGAGCCATTGCGCCTATACCGACACGCATAAATATGGACCATTTATTGGTCCATTTCAATGTATCTGTGAAAGCGGAGACGACAGAGTGCGGCTCGCCGTAAGCGTCCTATTCTACTCGAACCGCCAGGCCTCGTCGGCGGCGCGACGGATGGCGCCCAGCTTGTGCAGGGTCTCTTCGTACTCGGCCTTTGGGTCTGAATCGGCCACCACCCCGCCGCCGGCCTGGGCGTAGATGCGCCCGTCCTTGAAGAGGGCGGTGCGCAGGACGATGCAGGTGTCCACCGAGCCGTTGGCGGAGATATAGCCCGCCGCCCCGCCGTAGCCGACGCCGCGCTTGTACATCTCGAGCTCGTCGATGATCTGCATGGCCCGCACCTTGGGCGCGCCCGAGAGGGTGCCGGCGGGGAGGGCGGCCAGGATCACGTCCACCGGATCGGCGTCCGGCGCCGCATCGCCCTCCACATTGGAGACGATGTGCATGACGTGGCTGTAGCGCTCGATGAAGAAGCTCTGAGTGACGCGCACCCGCGGCGCGGTGGTCTCGGCGTTGCGGCCCTCGTCGCCGGACAGCACTGCTCTGCCCACGTCGTTGCGACCGAGATCGAGCAGCATGAGGTGTTCGGCGCGCTCCTTGGGATCGGCCAGGAGCTCGGTTTCCAGCGCCTGATCCTCTTCCGGCGTCGCGCCGCGGCGGCGGGTGCCAGCGATGGGGCGGATGGTGATCTTGCGATCGCGCAGACGGACGAGGATTTCCGGGCTCGAGCCGGCCAGCTGGAAATCGCCGAAATTGAGGAAATAAAGGAAGGGCGAGGGATTGGTGCGCCGCAGCGACCGGTAGAAGGCGAAAGGATCGCGCGGATAGTCCGCCGAGAATCGATGGCTCGGCACCACCTGGAAAATGTCGCCAGCGCGGATGTACTGCTTGGCCTTTTCCACGATCTCGCCGTAGGCGGCCTGCGATACGGGCGAGGTGAGTGGCGCGCAGGGTTTCGGTGTCGTTCCCGCAGGTCGGGCCGGCGAGGCCTCGGCCAGCTTCTGGCGCAGGGCCTCCAGCCGGGCGACCGCCTCGGCGTGGGCCGCCTCGGCTGACGCGGCGCCAGGCCGCGCCGGGGTCGCCAGAATGATTTCCTGGGCCACGCCGTCGAAGATGGCCACCACGGAGGGCCGCGTCATTACCGCATCGGGCAGATTCAACGGATCGGGGTTCGGCTCGCCCAGCGGCTCCGCCAGGCGGATCATGTCGTAGCCGAGCACGCCGAACAGCCCGGCGGCCATGGGCGGCAGGCCCGGCGGCAGGTCGAACCGGCACTCAGCCACCAAATCGCGCAAGGACTCCAAGGTGGGCTTCGCTTCGGGGGTGAAGCGCCCGGACGCGATGTCGGTGCCCTCAGCTCGCTCTGCGCGACCGCCGAAGGAGCGCCAGACCAGATCCGGCTCGAGGGCGATGATCGAGTAGCGGCCGCGCCACGCGCCGCCCTCCACCGATTCGTAGAGGAAGGCGTAAGGACGCCCGTGGCCGATCTTCAGATAGGCCGACACCGGTGTCTCCAGATCGTCCACCACGCGCATCCAGACCAGCTGGGCGCGACCCTCGCCATAGGTCTTGGCGAAGGCGTCGAGGCCAGGCTCGGCGGTCGTCATTTGGACAGGCCGCCCGCGGTGGAGGGCTTGCCCGCCGGGGCGGCGGGCTTCTGCACCGGCTTCGAACCATCGGCGGCGAAGGCGAGCGTGTCAGGATCGCCGCCAGCGGCCGTGCGGGCCCGGCGGTAGTCGATCTTCGGCTTGATGATGGTGCGCGCCGCGAGGCGGGTCTGGGCCGCCATTTCCTGCGCCAGGGCGCGGCTCGCGCCTTCGCGGGACGTTACGGCCGCCTTCGCCACTTCCGCAGGCGAGGCGTGAGCCACCGCGTCCACGTGGGCGACGATGACGCCAGCCTTGCCCGGAGCGATGATGACATCGCCCACCTTGGCGTTGAACAGCGAGCCAAGGAATTCCTGCCCGTAGGCGTTGACGCCGGCGGCGTCGCGCTGCACCGCCACGGCCTTGCTGGCTCCAGACGCCGGGGCCTCGCCCTTTTTCCAGCGCGCCTGCACGTCTTCAGCCTTGGCTTGCAGGCGCTTCAGCAGATCCTGCTGCATCATGCGCTTGGTCAGGGGCTCGCGAATTTCATCGAGGGTGAAGGGACCCGGCGGAACGATCTTGTCCACGCGGATGGCGTAGAGCTCGCCCGGCTGGGCCTCCTGCACGTCTCCATCCACGCCTTCGGACGAGGAGAAGGCGAGGGCGGCGATCTTCTGCACCAGGGCCGGGGGCAAGGGCAGAGCGTCCTTGGCGGAGCGGCCGTCCTTGGTGATGGGGGGCAGGGTGACGACCGGCGCGCCGACCTTCTTGGCGGCGTCGGCGAGGTGCAGGCCGCCATTGACGGCTTCGTTGTAGGCGTTGGCCTGATCCTGCACGAGTTTCTGGGCCTTGGTTTGAGCCACTTCGGCCGTGATCTTCGCCTTCACATCGGCGAGCGTCGCGGCGCGACCCGGCGTGACCTTGCTCACCTTCACCACGGCGAAGCTGAGGCCGCCCTGGATCGGACCTGACACCTCGCCAGCCTTCAGCGAGAAGGCCGCATCCGCCACCGCCGAATCCGCGATGCGCGACTTGGGCGCGTCCACGAGCAGGATGGGTTGCTTGCCGATGGATTTGGCCACAGCGAGCGGGTCCTCGCCCGCCTTCAGGCGACGGGCCACGTCAGCGGCCTGCTTGGCGTCGGTGGCGGGGATCTCCACCAAGGAGCGGGTCTCGGGCTTGGACAGACTGTCCTTTTCGAAGTCGAAGCGTTTTTGGATTTCGGCGTCCGTGGGCTTGGCCTCAGCCGAGCCCTTGAACTTGTTGGCGCTGAAATAGGTGATGCTGATCACCCGCGTTTCGGGCTTGGTCAGCTGCGCGGCGTTCTGGTTCAGGAAGGCCTGCAGCTGGGAGTCCGTGGGCTTGGTGGGCGCCGGCACGGCGTTTGGCGGCAGGTTGACCCAGGTGAAGCTGCGGCCGTCATGAGCGAAGGCACCGGACGTCACCGAATAGACCAGAGGCGCCACGAGGCCGGCCGTCACGCCCGAGGCGAAATGGTTGGAGGCCAGCTCGTCACGAAGTTCGCCCTCCACATCCGCCGCAGTAAGGCCGTTCTGGGCCAGATAGGTCATGTAGGCGTTGCGATCGAATGCGCCGCTCACCGGATTGATGAAGGTTCGGGCGCCAGCGAGTTGCTTCGCCACCAGCTGATCTGACGGACGAACGCCTTCACGGCGGATCAATTCATTGAGCGATTCTTCGTAGGCGAGCTCGCTGGCCAGTTGGGTGTCCACTCCAGCCGCCAGGGCGTCAGCGTTGGCGATGGGTTGACCGCCGTTCTGCTGCTGCTCCAGCTGCTTTTTGTAATTGTCGTAGAACTTCTTGAACTTGGGGGAGCTGACATTGCGGTCGCCCGCCTCCACCACCGAGTCCTTCAGGTTTGGCGCCCGGAACACGTCGCGGATGCCCCAGACGGCGAAGCTGACCACCAGCAGGCCCAGGAGCCCGCTGGCCCAGGGGGATTTGGCGAAGGAGCGGATCTGGGCGAGCATGGACGCCGGGACCTTTCATGACGGCCGCGGCGGGTCCGCGGCGAGAGCAATTGACGGGGTATAGTAGAGCCATCGGGGCGCTAGCAAGGCGGGCCCATCGACAGAGCTTTGGCGAAGGCCTAGTCAGAGGCCGATTTTGATCGTTCGGAGTTCGAAAATGCCCGCTCCCCGCAGATTTGTCGCCGGCAATTGGAAGATGAACGGCGTCGCCGCCCATCTGGACGAAGTGCGGACGCTGATCGACGCCCTCGGCGCGGCGCCTTCGTCCACGCGCGTGGCTATCTTTCCTCCGGCGACCCTGGTTCACCGCCTGGCCGAACTCGCTGCGGGCGGGCCCGTAGAGGTGGGGGCTCAGGACGTGCACGCCGACAAGCCGGGCGCCCACACGGGGGACCTGGCCGCCGAGCTTCTGCACGACGCCGGCGCGCGGCTGGTGATCATCGGCCATTCCGAACGCCGCACCGACCATCGCGAGTCCGACGCTGTGGTTGCGGCCAAGGTGGAGGCGGCCTTGCGTGGCGGGCTTGAGCCGGTGATCTGCGTCGGCGAAACGCTGGAGGAGCGCAAGGCCGGGCGGGCTGAACAGGTGGTGGAGGCTCAGCTTCAGGGTTCGCTGCCCGACGCGCTCGACGGCGCGGCGTTCTCGGTGGCCTATGAGCCGGTGTGGGCCATCGGCACCGGTCTCACGCCGACGCTGGAGGAGATCGGCACGATCCACAGCGCCATCCGAACGCACCTTGTGCGTCGCTTCAAGGTCGGCGCGGTTACGCCGATCCTTTATGGCGGCTCGGTGAAGCCGGGCAATGCGGCGGAAATCCTCGCCGTCGCCGACGTGGACGGGGCGCTGGTGGGCGGGGCCTCGCTCACCACCAAGGACTTCTTGCCGATCGTCCGCGCCGGCGGTTGAACGCGCGGCGCGCTCTGGCCTTTCTCCGCACAGAGTGCTAGGGAGCCGCCTTTGGTTTGCGCGGGCGCCGCGCGGCGCCTATCTGTGCGTCTATCGGACCCCGAATTCGAAGAAGATCACCGCTCCATGCTGCTCAGCATCCTGCTCGTCTTTCTGATCCTCGTGTGCGTGGCGCTGGTGGGCGTCATCCTCCTTCAGCAGTCGGAGGGCGGCGCGCTGGGCATGGGCGGCGGGCCGCAAGGCTTCATCACCACCCGCGGCGCTGGCGATCTTCTGACTCGCACCACCTGGATCCTCACCGCGATCTTCTTCTCCCTGTGCTTGGCGCTCACCTTCCTCAGCGGCCACGCCAAGAACGGGTCCTCGGTGGTGGATCGCCTGAAGATCGACCCGACCTCGCCGGACTTCGCCCAGCCGAAGCCGGTCGCCCCGACCACCAAGAGCCCGGCTGGCGCACCGCCAGCCATCGAGGCGCCGAAGCCGGAAGTGCACACCGCCCAGCCAGGCGCTCCGGCACCCGCCGCCAACGATCCGTTCGGCGGTCTCGAGAAGTCGGGTCAAAAGCCGAAGCCTGGCAACACCGCCAAGTAGGTCGGCGCCCGCGCCTGTCCTCGATTTTTTTAGTTCAGTTCGGTCGCGTGTAGCCCGCGCGAGACGAATCAGTCGTATGTTGGAGACCCATGGCGCGGTACATCTTCATCACCGGCGGCGTGGTGTCCTCCCTCGGCAAAGGCTTGGCTTCGGCGGCCCTCGGCGCACTCCTGCAGGCGCGCGGCTATCGCGTGCGCCTGCGCAAGCTCGACCCCTATCTGAACGTCGATCCGGGGACCATGAGCCCCTATCAGCACGGCGAGGTGTTCGTCACCGACGACGGGGCCGAAACCGACCTTGATCTTGGCCACTACGAGCGCTTCACCGGCGTGTCGGCCGGCAAGGGCGACAACATCACCACCGGGCGCATCTACCAGACCATCATCGAGAAGGAGCGGCGCGGCGACTATCTCGGCGCCACGGTGCAGGTGATCCCCCACGTCACCGACGAGATCAAACGCTTCATTCTGCAGCCGGCCTTTGACAACACCGGCGCCGAGGTGGATTTCGTGCTGGTGGAGATCGGCGGCACAGTGGGCGACATCGAGGGCCTGCCCTTCTTCGAAGCCATCCGCCAGCTCGGCCAGGAGCTGCCCCGCGGCCATACCTGCTTCGTGCATCTGACGCTGCTGCCGTTCATCAAGACCGCCGGCGAGATGAAGACCAAGCCGACCCAGCACTCGGTGAAGGAGCTGCGCTCCATCGGCATCCAGCCGGACATCTTGCTCTGCCGTTGCGAGCAGGAAATCCCCGAGGGCGAGAAGCGCAAGATCGGCCTCTTCTGCAATGTGCGCGAGAGCGCGGTGATCCAGGCCATGGACTCCGCGTCCATCTACGCCGTGCCCATCGATTATCACCGCGAGGGGCTCGACAACGAGGTGCTGGCGGTGTTCGGCATCCACGACGCCCCGCCGCCGGACCTGTCGCGCTGGGAAGGTATTTCAAAGACGATCGCGCACCCGGACGGCGCCGTGAACATCGCCGTGGTGGGCAAGTACACCGTCTTGAAGGACGCCTATAAGTCGCTGATCGAGGCCCTGGTGCATGGCGGCGTCGCCAACAACGTCAAGGTCAATATCGACTGGGTGGAGAGCCAGAACCTCGAAGGCGAAGACAACGAAGCGGTGTCGGAGCGGCTGGAAAGCGCCCATGGCGTTCTGGTGCCCGGCGCCTTTGGTCAGCGCGGCGCCGAAGGCATGATCGAGGCCATCCGCTTCGCCCGCGAGCGCAACGTGCCCTATTTCGGCATCTGCTTCGGCATGCAGATGGCGGTGGTGGAGGCGGCGCGGAACCTCGTGGGCCTGAAGGACGCCTCGTCCACCGAATTCGGCCCCAGCAAGGAGCCAGTGGTGGGCCTGCTCACCGAATGGGTGCGCGGCAATGAGGTGGAGACCCGTACGGTCGGCGACGATCTTGGCGGCACCATGCGTCTTGGCGCCTATGAGGCGCGACTGGCCGAGGGTTCCAAGATCGCCGGCATCTACGGCACCAACGCCATTTCCGAACGCCACCGACACCGCTGGGAAGTGAACCTCGACTATCGCGATCGACTGGAAGCCGCCGGTCTCAAGTTCCGCGGCCTGTCCCCCGACGGGGTGCTGCCGGAGACAGTGGAGCGCGACGACCATCCCTGGTTCGTGGGCGTGCAATACCACCCCGAACTGAAAAGCCGGCCCTTCGCGCCGCACCCGCTGTTCGCCAGCTTCATCCACGCGGCCCTGGAGCAGAGCCGCCTCGTCTGACCGCAAAGGGCAGGGGCCATGGATCCCACCTACGCCGCCGCCCAGACCCGTTTCGCGGCCCTCGCCTTCGAGACCCTGCTGCTCGGCTATCTGGTGGTGGTGAACCATGTCAGCCTGCCGCCTTGGAACAATCTGCGCTCCATGACCGCGGAGTGGCGCAGCACCCTGATCGGTGTTCTGCCTGGGCTGTTCGTGATCGTGGCCTTGGGGCTCGGCGACAAGCTCTGGCTCGTGATCAGCGCCCTATGGTGCTGGGGCTGGCTGGGCGCGCAAATGTGGCAATGGTGGCTGCCCTATCTGGCGGGACCGACCGCGCTGCACCAGGATTTCGGCTGGTACGAGCGCGCACGGCTGCACCGCACCTGGACGCCCCTGCCGCGCAAGCCAGGCCGCCCGACCCCCGACGGCCAGCATCTGGCGCTGGAGTTGCTGACTCTGATCACGACGATTCTCGTCACCTTGTCGGCGATCGAGAGCTAACCGTCGCGCAGGCCTTGCAATCCCCAGCGGATTCGGCCATAAGCCGCCCCTTGCCCGGCGGCGCGAAAGCGTCGCCGATCCCTTTTTCGACGCAAGTGAGACCGTCCCATGGCCGTTCCCAAGCGAAAGACCTCGCCCTCGCGGCGGAACATGCGCCGCGCGCACCATGCCCTTGGCGCCAACGCCTACGTGGAAGACAAGGAAACCGGCGAACTGCGCCGTCCGCACCATGTCGACCTGAAGACCGGCATGTATCGCGGTCGTCAAGTGCTGACCCCGTCGGAAGACTGATTTTGCGCGTTCGCGGGGGCGTGACAAAACGCTCCCGCTGATGTTGGCTCGCAGGCTCTCGAGGGAGCCTCGCCAATGAAATCCGCTGTCGCCGTCTTGCTCGTTGCAGGCCTCGCCTTGTCGCCAGGTCTCGCAGAGGCGCGTCACAAGCACGCCCCCAAGAAGCCGGCCTACGACCTGATCCTCAAGGGCGGGACGATCTACGACGGCTCGGGCAAGGCGCCCATGGTCGGAGATGTGGCCATCAAGGGCGATCGTATCGTCGCGGTCGGCAGGGGCGTGAAGGGTCGGTCGGTCGCCACCCTCAACGTCAAGGGCAAGGCGGTTGCGCCGGGCTTCATCAACATGCTGGCTCATCCGGAGGAGTCGCTCCTCCTGGACGGCCGCGCTCTCAGCGACCTGAAGCAGGGCGTGACCCTGGAGGTGATGGGCGAGGACTCCATGGGCCCCCTGTCGCCGAAGATGCAGGCCCTGATGACCGATCGCCAGAGCGACCTCCATTACAAGGTGGATTGGGCGACCCTCGGCCAATATCTGCAGAAGCTGGAAGGTCGCGGCGTGTCGGTGAACCTTGCCTCCTTCGTGGGCGCGGGCACGGTGCGTACCTTCGTGCTCGGCGAGGGCGATGTGCAGCCTACGCCGGATCAGCTGGTGCAGATGCGCGCCCTGGTGCGGCAGGCCATGGAGGAGGGGGCGCTCGGCGTCACCACGGCGCTCATCTATAGCCCCAACGGCTACGCCAAGACGCCGGAGCTCATCGAGCTCGCCAATGAGAGCGCCCGCTGCGGCGGCATGTACATCGCCCATATGCGCAGCGAGGGCGATCGCCTGATCGAGGCAACGGAAGAGACCATCGCCATCGCCAAGGCCTCGGGCGCGCCCGCGGAAATCTACCACCTCAAGGCCGCAGGCAAGGAGAACTGGGGCAAGCTCGATGAGCTGATTCGCCTGGTGGACAAGACCCGCGCCTCGGGAACCCGCATCACCGCCGACATGTACACATACACCGCCGGCGCCACCGGCCTCGACGCCGCCATGCCGCCCTGGGTGCAGGACGGCGGGCTGGAAGCCTGGATCGCCCGCCTGAAGGACCCGGCGCAGCGGGCCAAGGTGTTGGCCGACATGCACGACCCGCATCCAACCTGGGAAAACCTTCTGGCGCATGCCGGGCCGGACAAGACCCTGCTGCTCGCCTTCAAGAACCCGGCGCTGAAGCCCTATACCGGCAAGACCCTCGCCGAAGTCGCCAAGCTGCGCGGCGAGAGCCCGGAGGACGCAGCCATCGACCTCGTCATCGAGGATGGGACCCGGGTGGGCGTGGCCTATTTCCTCATGTCCGAGGAGAACGTGAAGCGGGAGGTGCAGCTGCCCTGGGTCAGCTTCGGCTCCGACGAGGCCGCCCCGGCCCCCGAGGGGGTGTTCCTGAAGGCCAACAGCCATCCCCGCGCCTACGGCAACTTCGCCCGCGTGCTGGCCAAATATGTGCGCGAGGACAAGGCCATCAGCCTCTCTGAGGCCGTGCGCAAACTGTCCGCCTTCCCGGCTGACACCCTGTCGCTGAAGGATCGCGGACGGCTGAAGCCCGGCTATTACGCCGACGTGGTGGTGTTCGATCCCAAGACCATCAAGGACCACGCCACCTATGAAAAGCCGCACCAGCTGGCGACCGGCGTCCTCGACGTGCTGGTGAACGGTCAGTTCGCGCTGAAGGACGGTCAACCCACCTCGGAGCGCCCGGGCCAGTTCGTGCACGGTCGGGCATGGAAGGGCGCAGGCGGCGGCTGTCGCGCCCGCGCCAGTGACTGGAGCTGGTCCAAGTGAAATTCGCCAGAATCGGTCTGATTTCCGGCGTCCAGGCCGAGATCGACGCCTTCGCGCCCGAGCTTGCCCGCGAAACGGAGCAGGTGGGGGCGCTCGCGGTTCAGCGCATCGCTTTCGAAGGCCGCGAGGTGGCCATGGTCTGCGCCGGCATAGGCAAGGTGGCGGCGGCCACGGCGGCGAGCCTCCTTCGCCTGCGCTATGACGCCGACCTGCTGATGGTCATCGGCACCGCTGGCTGGATCGGCGAGGGCCATGGCGGCCTTTTCCTGGTGGAGGACGCGGTGCAGGGCGACTTCGGCGCCCAGCGCGAGAGCGGCCTTGAGCACTACACCGCCGGCAGCTGGCCCATCGGTCCGGCGCAGGTGCGCCCCTTCACGCCCCTGGAGGCCGCCAGCGCCTTGCCGCGCACGCGCATCGCCACCAGCGATCTGTTCATCGAATGGGGCGATCATGGTGAGCGCCTGCGGGCCAAGCTCGCCGCCGACATGGTGGACATGGAGACGGGGGCGGTGGCCCAGGCGGCGGAACTGCTGGGCGCGCCCTGGGCGGCGATCAAGGCGGCCACGGATGGCGCCAACGAGGACAGCGCCTCGAGCTTTCAGGAGAACCTCGCTAGAGCCGCCCGCGCCGCCGCCGAAGCTGCGGAAGCCTTTATCCGCGCCTTGCCTTAGGCCTGCGAACGGCCGCGGGCCTGGATGGCCAGGCGCCGCTGTTCGATGCTCTCCGGCGTGACCTGGGCGTTCAGCTTCGACGTGGTGATGGTCTCCAGCTTGAGGGACTCGCCGAAGTCCATGGCGAAGCCGTCGTCGATGAGCGCCTTGTAGGTCTGCACCGTGTCGCTGGGGATGGTGGCGATGTCGGCAGCGAGTTTCTTCGCCGCGGTCATTAGCTCAGCCGCCGGGACCACTTTGTTCACCAGACCCCAGGCCTCGGCGGTCTTGGCGTCGAGATAGTTGCCGCTGAAGGACAGCTCCTTGGCGCGATAGATGCCGATCAGGCGCGACAGCTTCTGCGACAGGCCCCAGCCGGGCAAGATGCCCACCCGCGCATGGGTGTCGGCGAAGCGGGCGTTCTCCGAGGCGATGAGGATGTCGCAGGCGAGCGCCACCTCGAACCCGCCGGTCACCGCCACGCCGTTGATGGCCCCGATCACCGGCTTCTTGGCCTGCTCAATGGCCTTCACTGGATTGGCGCTGGGCGAGGCGGCGTTGGCGTCGGCCATGGCGGCCGGATCGCCGCCCAGCTCCTTCAGATCAAGGCCGGCTGTGAAGGCCCGCTCGCCGGCGCCGGTGAGGATGATCACCGAGACCTCCGGATCGGCGTCGGCCTTGACGAGGGCCTCTGCCAGGGCGGCGCGCAGGGCCTTGGAGAGGGCGTTCATCGCCTCGGGGCGATTGAGGGTGATCACGGCGATCCCGTCGGCGACGTCATAGTTCAGCATCTTGTCCTCCCAGATTTGCCTAACGCTTCGACCTTTCGCCCTGCGCTCTGTCAAGCGCTTCGGTTGCCAATGCCCGCGAGCGCCTTTATGCGTCCCGCCAACTTCTCCCCAACGAGGCTCCCATGACCGAGATCGTCGACATCACCGCCCGCGAAATCCTCGACAGCCGCGGCAACCCGACCTTGGAAGTGGATGTGCTGCTGGAAGACGGCGCCACCGGCCGCGCCGCCGTGCCCTCGGGCGCCTCCACCGGCGCCCACGAGGCGGTGGAAAAGCGCGACGGCGACAAGAGCCGCTACAACGGCAAGGGCGTGTTGCAGGCGGTGGAGGCGGTGAACGGCGAGCTGTTCGACGCGCTTTCCGGTTTTGAGGCCGAGGACCAGCGCCGGCTCGACGCCGCCATGATCGAGCTCGACGGCACGGAGAACAAGAGCCGCCTGGGCGCCAACGCTATTCTCGGCGTCAGCCTCGCCGTGGCCAAGGCCGCCGCCGTCAGCGCCGCCCTGCCGCTCTACCGCTACGTGGGCGGCGTGTCGGCCCGCGTGCTGCCCACCCCGCTCATGAACATCATCAACGGCGGCGCTCATGCCGACAATCCCATCGACATCCAGGAGTTCATGATCGTGCCGGCGGGCGCCGACACCTTCGCCGACGGCCTGCGCATGGGCGCCGAAATCTTCCACGCCCTGAAGAAGCAGCTCAAGGACGCCGGTCACAACACCAATGTGGGCGACGAGGGCGGCTTCGCTCCCAACCTCGCCTCGGCCGAAGAAGCTTTGGCCTTCATCATCAAGGCGGGCGAAGCGGCGGGCTACAAACCGGCGGAAGACTTCTGGCTGGCTCTCGACGTCGCCTCCACCGAGTTCTTCAAGGACGGCAAGTACGTGCTGGCCGGGGAGGGCAAGACCCTCGACGCCGCGGGCATGGTGGACTACCTGGCCGGCCTGTGCGGCAAGTTCCCCATCGTCTCCATCGAGGACGGCTGCGCCGAAGACGACTTCGATGGCTGGGCGGAACTGACCGCTCGCCTGGATGAGACCTGCCAGCTGGTGGGCGACGACCTCTTCGTCACCAACCCCATGCGTCTCGCCGACGGCATCGGCCAGGGCCTCGCCAACTCCATCCTGGTCAAGGTCAACCAGATCGGCACCCTGTCGGAGACGCTGGACGCCGTGCACATGGCCCAGCGCGCCTCCTACACCGCGGTGATGAGCCACCGTTCGGGCGAGACCGAGGACTCCACCATCGCCGACCTGGCGGTGGCCACCAACTGCGGTCAGATCAAGACCGGCTCCCTGGCGCGGTCGGACCGGCTGGCCAAGTACAACCAGCTGCTGCGCATCGAAGAAGCCCTGGGCGACCAGGCCGTCTATGCGGGCGCCAGCTTCATCCGCAGCCTCTAATCACTTGGATCGTCGGCGCGGGGCCTTCGTAGGAAGGCCCTTGCGCTTGGTGTGCGCCAGCGCTTCGAGCTCCGGCTCAGTCATGGAATGCTCCATTTCCCGGGACGCGCCGCGCAGGCGCGACTCGGGCATCTGACCGCGTTTCGCGGCGAGGGCCGCGCCCGCGGCCATCTGCTGTTTCTTGGATCGGGCAGGCATGGATCAAGCCTCCATCGCCCCCTTGGCCCCCTTGCGGAAAACCGGATTCAGGGCGTGCAAGTTCCGAAACGCGAATCGATTTCAACCACTCATTAAGCCTGATTGAGCCAAGGTGAACGGGCTCGAATGCAGCCGTTCGCCATGGCGATCGTAGTGTTGGACCAGAAAGGTCAGGGGGTCTCGTGGTGACGCGTCTTCGCCCATATGCATCTGCAGCGGTGGTGACGTTTCTGCTGTTCTATTTCGCCGTCAACCTGCTGGCTGGCGAACGCGGACTCCTGGCCCACGCCCAACGCGACTCGGCCTTGGCCCAACGCGAGCAGCGTTTGAAGGCGCTGAAGGTGGAACACGCCGCCTTAGAGACCGAGGTGCGGCTCCTCTCCGACGACCACCTCTCTCGTGACCTGCTTGAGCAACGCTCGCGGGAAATTCTCGGCTACGCCGATCCGCGGGACTATATTGTCACCTTGAGGCGGTGACTTTGACAGCGCTGTCTGTTAGAAGCCGCTCAATCCAATCGCCTCTCTCTGGCCTTCCCCGACGGCATGGTTTAGAGCGCCATTGGAGAAATCCATGGGCGCCGTTCGCTCTAGAGGCGCTCTGTCAATAAGACCTACGGAGGTTCTGGCCGATGGCGCGAGCGCGTAAGGGCGAGGCGAAAGCTTCCCAATTGGCGGAGACGCCGACGCCCACCAAGGCCGAATTGCTCGGCTGGTATCGCGACATGCTGCTCATTCGCCGCTTCGAGGAGCGGGCCGGCCAGCTCTATGGCATGGGCCTGATCGGCGGCTTCTGCCACCTCTATATCGGCCAGGAGGCCGTGGCGGTGGGCATGCAATCCATCGCCAAGCCCGGCGATCAGGTGATCACCGGCTATCGCGATCACGGCCACATGCTGGCCTGCGGCATGGACCCCAAGGCGGTGATGGCCGAGCTCACCGGCCGGGCTGCTGGCTCAGCCCGCGGCAAGGGCGGCTCCATGCACATGTTCTCGACGGAAGCTGGCTTCTTCGGCGGCCATGGCATCGTTGGGGCGCAGGTGTCGCTGGGCACGGGCCTCGCCTTCGCCAACCATTATCGCGGCGCGCCCAATGTCGCCTTCACCTACTTTGGCGACGGGGCGGCCAACCAGGGCCAGGTCTATGAGAGCTTCAACATGGCCGAGCTCTGGTCCTTGCCGGCGGTCTATGTGATCGAGAACAACCAGTACGCCATGGGCACTTCGGTAGAGCGCTCCTCCTCGGAAACGCACCTCTACAAGCGCGGCGTCTCGTTCAACATTCCTGGCGAGGAAGTGGACGGCATGGACGTGCTGGCCGTGCGCGAGGCCGGCGCCCGCGCCGCCGAGCACGCCCGCTCGGGCAAGGGCCCCTACATCCTCGAGATGAAAACCTATCGCTACCGCGGCCACTCCATGTCCGACCCGGCCAAGTACCGGACCCGCGAGGAGGTGGACGAGGTGCGCAAGACCCGCGACCCCATCGATCACTTCCGCGAAAAGCTGGAAGCCCTGGGCTATGCCGATGAGGCGGCCTTGAAGGCCCTCGACGCCGAGGTGAAGAAGATCGTCGCCGAAGCCGCCGAATTCGCCCGCACCGCGCCGGAACCTGATCCGCGCGAGCTCTACACTGACGTCTATCTCGAGGCCTGACCCATGAGCATCGAAGTGTTGATGCCGGCCCTTTCGCCGACCATGGAGGAAGGGACGCTCTCCAAGTGGAACATCAAGGTGGGCGATCAGGTGCGCTCCGGCGACGTCATCGCCGAGATCGAGACCGACAAGGCCACCATGGAGGTGGAGGCCGTGGACGAGGGCGTGGTGGAAGCGCTGCTGGTCCCGGCTGGCGCCGAAGGGGTGAAGGTCAATTCGCCCATCGCCCGCCTCGCCGGTGAAGGCGGGGCGGCTCAGCCTGAGCCCGCCGCTGTTGCCGCGCCTCAGCCCGTCGCGGCCTTGGCCGCGCCCGTGGCCGCCGCGCCGACGCCCAAGCTGGCGGACCCGGAAATTCCGGCTGGCACAAGCCTCATCCGCCAGACCGTGCGCGACGCCTTGCGCGACGCCATGGCCGAGGAGATGCGTCGCGACGCCAATGTCTTCCTCATGGGCGAGGAAGTGGCCCAGTACCAGGGCGCCTACAAGGTGAGCCGCGATCTCCTGCAGGAGTTCGGCGACAAGCGGGTGGTGGACACCCCGATCACCGAGCACGGCTTTGCAGGGCTAGGCGTCGGCGCGGCCTTCGCGGGTCTGAAGCCGATCATCGAGTTCATGACCTTCAACTTCGCCATGCAGGCCATCGATCACCTGATCAATTCGGCGGCCAAGACCCTCTACATGTCCGGCGGGCAGATCCGCTCGTCCATCGTGTTCCGCGGCCCCAATGGCGCGGCGGCGCGGGTGGCGGCGCAGCACAGCCAGGACTATTCGTCCTGGTACGGCCACGTGCCGGGGCTGAAGGTGGTGGCGCCCTATGACGCCGCCGACGCCAAGGGGCTGCTCAAGGCCGCTATCCGCGATCCGAACCCGGTGGTCTTCCTCGAACATGAGATCATGTACGGTGTCGAATTCGACGTGCCGGAGGGGATCGACTGGGTTGTGCCCATCGGCAAGGCCAAGGTTCGCCGCACCGGCCAACACGTGACCCTCACCGCCCACAGTCGCATGGTGGGCCTCGCCCTGGAGGCCGCCGAAGTGCTGGCCGGGCAGGGGATCGAGGCCGAGGTGATCGACCTTCGCACCATCCGTCCTCTGGATCGCGAAACCATCGTGGAGAGCGTGAAGAAGACCAACCGCCTCGTTACGGTGGAGGAGGGCTGGGGCCCCTATGGCGTCGGCGCCGAGGTGTGCCAGACGGTGGTGGAGCAGGCCTTCGACTGGCTCGACGCCCCGCCCGCCCGCGTGCATGGCGAGGACGTGCCCATGCCCTACGCCGCCAATCTGGAAGCCCTCGCCCTGCCCACGGTGGACAAGATCGTGGCGGCGGTGAAAGCGGTGACCTACCGATGAGCCGCACGCTGCAAGGCGGCTGTCACTGCCGCGCGGTGCGTTTCGAGGTCGATCTGCCGGAGCAGGTGGAGGCGCAGAGCTGCAACTGCTCCATCTGCGCCATGACCGGCTTCGTGCACATCATCGTGCCCAAGAGCCGCTTTCGCCTGAGCACCGACGAGGCGGCCCTGACCGCCTACACCTTCAACACAGGCGTCGCGAAGCACCTGTTCTGCAAGACCTGCGGCGTCAAGAGCTTCTACCAGCCGAGGTCCAATCCGGACGGCTGGTCGGTGAACGCCCGCTGCCTCGACACCACCGAGGGCGTCGAGCTGAACATCGAGGCCTTCGACGGCCGCAACTGGGAGGCCAACGCCGCCGCCCTCGCCCATCTCTCGGAGGAGCTGTCTTGACCGAGATTCTCATGCCCGCCCTGTCCCCCACCATGGAGGAGGGCAAGCTCGCCAAGTGGAATGTGAAGGTCGGCGACCAGGTGCGCTCCGGCGACGTCATCGCCGAGATCGAGACCGACAAGGCCACCATGGAGGTGGAGGCCGTGGACGAGGGCGTGGTGGAAGCCATCCTCGTGGCTGAAGGCACTGAAGGGGTGAAGGTCAATTCGCCCATCGCCCGCCTCGCCGGCGAGGGCGAACCCGCCGCCAAGCCGGCGCCGATCCCGGTGACCGCCCTAGCGCCTCAACCGAGCGCGCCTGCGTCAGCGGCCGTTCCCGCCAACAGACCGGCGCTGCCAGCGCCGTCCGGCGGTGTGCGCCTCTTCGCCACCCCGCTCGCCCGGCGTGTGGCGGCGCAAAAGGGCGTCGATCTCGCCAGTCTCAAGGGCTCGGGTCCGCACGGCCGCATCATCCTCGCTGATGTGGAGGCGTCCAAGCCGGGCGCCGCGCCGACCGCTGCGCCGAAAATCGCATCTGTCGGGGCCGAACCACGCCAAGTGCTCTCGCTGGAGCAGATGGGCATAGCGCCGGGCAGCTACGACCTCGTGCCGCTGGACGGCATGCGCAAGACCATCGCCCGGCGCATGACGGAAAGCTTCCGCGACATCCCGCACTTCCCCCTGACCATCGATCTCGAGATCGATCGCCTGCTGGACGCCCGCGGGCGCATCAACCAGGCGCTGGAAAAGCGCGGGGTGAAGGTGTCGGTGAACGACATCCTCATCAAGGCGGCGGCGGCGGCGCTGAAGGCGGTGCCTGAAGCCAACGCCAGCTACACGCCCGAGGGCATCGCCTTGCATCGCCATGCGGACATCGCCGTGGCCGTGGCCATCGACGGCGGCCTCATTACCCCCATCGTGCGCGCCGCGGAGACCCGCAGTCTCGCCGACATCGCCTCGACCATGAAGGATTTGGCCGAGCGGGCCCGCGCCCGCAAGCTGAAGCCCGAGGAGTTCCAGGGCGGCACCTTCTCGCTCTCCAATCTTGGCATGATGGGGATCAAGAGCTTCGCCTCCATCATCAATGAGCCCCAGGGCTGCATCCTCTCGGTGGGCGCCGGCGAAAAGCGGCCGGTGGTGAAGAACGATCAGCTGGCCATCGCGACGGTGGTGACCGTGACCCTCACCTGCGATCACCGGGTGGTGGACGGGGCCATCGGCGCGCGCTGGCTCGCCGCCTTCAAGGGCTTCGTGGAAGACCCCGTGACTCTCCTGGCCTAAGGACGCCGATCCATGGACTTTGATCTCATCGTCATCGGCGCTGGGCCGGGCGGCTATGTGGCGGCCATTCGCGCCGCGCAGCTGGGCCTGAAGACGGCCATCATCGAGCGCGAGAATCTGGGCGGCATCTGCCTCAACTGGGGCTGCATTCCCACCAAGGCGCTGCTGAAGTCGGGCGAGCAATATGAGCGCCTGCATCATCTGGACGCTTATGGGCTGGCGGCCGAGAAGCCGAGCTTTGACTTCGACAAGATCATCGCCCGCTCCCGCGCGGTGTCGAAGCAGCTGAATTCCGGCGTCGCCTTCCTGATGAAGAAGCACAAGATCGAGGTTATCGAGGGCCGCGCGGTGCTGGAGAAGGGCGCCCCCGCGCCCAAGGTGAAGGTGGCGCTGAAGGCCGGCGGCGAGCGGGTGGTGCAGGCCAAGTCCGTCATCCTCGCCACCGGGGCGCGGGCCAAGACTATCCCGGCCATCGGCCTCGTGCCTGACGGCGATCGCGTGTGGGCCTATCGTGACGCCATGACCCCTAAGGCCCTGCCGAAGTCGCTGTTGGTGGTGGGCTCCGGCGCCATTGGCATCGAATTCGCCAGCTTCTACAGAGCCTTAGGCGCAGAAGTTACGGTGATCGAGGCCCTCGACCGCATCTTGCCGGTGGAGGACGAAGAGGTGTCCGCCGCCGCCCAGAAGGCCTTCGAGAAGCGCGGCCTGAAGTTCCGCACCGGGGCCAAGGTGACCAAGCTCACCGCCGGTAAAGATAAGGTAGAAATCGCCCTGGAATCAAAAGGTAAGGCCGAAGTCTTGAGCGCTGAGCGCGCCATCGTCGCCATCGGCATCGAGGGCAATGTGGAGGGTATCGGCCTTGAAGCCCTGGGCGTGAAGCTCGATCGCGGCCACGTGGTCACCGACGATCATTGCGCCACCGGGGTTCCTGGGCTCTACGCCATCGGCGACGTGGCCGGCCCGCCGTGGCTGGCGCACAAGGCGAGCCACGAGGGCGTGCATTGCGTTGAGCACATCGCCGGCCTCAACAAGCCAGTGATCAAGTCGCCCATCCCCGGCTGCACCTACGCCGAGCCGCAGGTCGCCTCGGTGGGCCTGACTGAAGCCGCCGCCAAGGCCGCCGGGCGCAAGGTGAAGGTCGGCCGCTTCCCGTTCCGGGTGAACGGCAAGGCGATTGCGGCGGGCGAGACCGAGGGCTTCATCAAGACTGTGTTCGACGCCGACACCGGCGCGCTCCTGGGCGCTCACATGATCGGCGCGGAAGTCACAGAAATGGTTCAAGGTTTCGTGCTCGCCATCACCTTGGAAGCCACCGAAGCCGAGATCATGGCCACGGTGTTCCCGCACCCGACCATGTCCGAGGCCATGCATGAGGCGAGCCTGGACGCCTATGGCCAGGTACTGCACCTCTAATTCCACGGTCGCTTTTGCTTGATCGCGAGGGGTAAAGGCACAATTTAGGGCTCTGGCGGCAGGTATGGCGAGATGACCACGGTAATCGACACCCAAGCGCGGCGCGGGGCGCTGCGCCACCCGGAGAAGCGCGAGCGTCCGGAATCGGTCGTGCAGAAGAAGCCCGACTGGATCCGCGTGCGCGCGCCGGGCTCGCCCGTCTATGCCGAGACCCGCAAGATCGTGAAGGACAAGGGCCTCGTCACCGTGTGCGAGGAGGCCTCGTGCCCCAATATCGGCGAGTGCTGGAGCCAGCGTCACGCCACCATGATGATCATGGGCGAGACCTGCACCCGCGCCTGCGCCTTCTGCAATGTGGCCACCGGCATTCCCCAGCCGCTCGACCCCACCGAACCCGCCCGCGTGGCCGCGGCGGTGAAGGAGATGGGCCTCAGCCACGTGGTGATCACCTCGGTGGACCGGGACGACCTTGAGGACGGCGGCGCCGCACACTTCGCCGCCGTGGTGCGGGCGATCCGCGAGGAAGCGCCCAGCGCCACCATCGAGATTCTCACCCCCGACTTCCTGCGCAAGGGCGAGGCGGCGGCGGTGGTGATCGATTCCAAGCCGGACGTGTTCAACCACAATCTGGAAACCGTGCCGCGGCTCTATCTGAAGATCCGCCCGGGCGCGCGGTACTACGCCTCCCTGCGCCTCCTGGAACGGGTGAAGGAGCGCGATCCGCAGCAGTTCACCAAGTCCGGCCTCATGGTGGGCCTGGGCGAGACCAAGGAGGAGGTGATGCAGGTGATGGACGACATGCGCTCCGCGGGCGTCGATTTCCTCACCATCGGCCAGTACCTGCAGCCCACGCGCAAACACGCCCCGATCGATCGCTTCGTCACGCCGGAGGAGTTCCAGGCCTATGAAGCCATCGCCAGGGCCAAGGGCTTCTTGATGGTGGCGTCGAGCCCGCTCACCCGCTCCTCGCACCACGCCGGCGAGGACTTCGCCAGCCTGCGCGCCGCCCGCGCGGCCCTCGACGCCCGCTGATCGCCCCCGCGTGCGCCACCACGTCGAGCACATTCTGCCCTATACGCCCGATCAGCTGTTCCAGCTGGTGGGCGATGTGACGCGCTATCCGGAGTTCGTGCCCTGGATCAGCACCCTCAACGCCTCACCGCCCGTGCACATCTCGGACGGGATCGATCGCCTGGATGCGGAGGCGCAGGTGGGATTCTCGTTTCTGAAGGAGCGCTTCGCCACCGGCGTGTCACGCGACGCCAACGCCAACACCATCACTGTAAGTCTGCTGCGTGGACCATTCAGACGGTTGGAAAATCACTGGCGGTTCGAGGCGCACCCTGCTGGAACCAACGTGATTTTTGATATCGACTTCGAGTTCAAGTCGAAGCTGCTGGACGCGCTCCTGAAGGCCAATTTCAACACCGCCGTGGATCGCCTGGTCGCCTGTTTCGAGGCGCGGGCGGCGGCGCTTTACGGCCGGCGCTAGATCCGCTCGCGCAGCATTTCCAGCGCCACGCGCACACTGGCGAGGCGTACGGCGTTGCGGCCGAGGTCGCCGAACTTCTCCATGCGATGGCGGATGGGGCCGTTGGCGGCGGCGGTGGCGAAATGCACCGTGCCCACCGGCTTCATGGGCGAGCCGCCGCCGGGACCGGCGACGCCCGTGACGGCCACGGCGATATGGGCCTCGGAATTGATCAGCGCGCCCTCGGCCATGGCCCGCACCACCGGTTCGCTCACTGCGCCATAGTCGGCGATGAGGTCGCCGGCCACGTCGAGATCGGAGGACTTGGCGCGGTTGGAATAGGTCACGAAGCCGCGCTCGAACACGTCGGACGAGCCGGCGATCTCGGTGAGCGAGGCGGCCACCAGCCCGCCGGTGCAGCTCTCGGCGGTGACGATGCGGAACTTGCGGTTACGCGCCTCGTCCAGCAGCAGCCGCGCCAGAGTCTGGATGTCGAGGGGGAAGAGGCTGTCGCTCAAGGCCGGCTCCTTTTCCCTAGGCGGGGGTCTCGACCGCGACCATGGCCTGGGCGGCGAGGCCCTCCTGTCGTCCGGTAAAGCCCATGCCTTCGGTGGTGGTGGCCTTCACGCTGACCCGGTCGAGAGGCAGACGCAAGAGTTCGGCCAATTTTTCCCGCATGGCCTCCCGGTGCGGTTTGATCTTCGGCCGCTCGCAGATCAGCGTCACGTCCACATTGATGAGCCGCCCGCCGGCCTGATTCACAAGCTCAAGCGCGTGGGTGAGGAAGAGGTGCGAGGGCGCACCCTTCCACTTGGGATCGCTGGGCGGGAAGTGGTCGCCGATGTCGCCTTGCCCCACCGCCCCGAGCAGGGCGTCGGTGAGGGCGTGCAGCGCGGCGTCGGCGTCGGAGTGGCCGACGAGGCCGTGATCGTGGGCGATCTCCACGCCGCACAGCCACACCCGATCGCCGGGACCAAAGCGATGGGCGTCGAAGCCTTGCCCTACGCGGGTGAGGCGCGCGGCGCCGGCGAGCCGTTCGGCCATGGCGAAATCCTCTGGATAGGTGAGCTTGAACAACATGGGATCGCCGGGGGTGAGGGCCACGCGCCCGCCCGCGGCCTCGATCATGGCGAGGTCATCGGTGGCGACAGCGTCCTGGGCCGCGGCGAAGGCGGCCATCAGCCCGTCATAGCGAAAGCCCTGAGGGGTCTGCACGCGATAGAGCCCGTCGCGATCCACAGTCGAGACATGCCCCTCAGCATCCGACTTCTTCAAGGTGTCGGCCACGGGGAGGGCGGGGGCGGCGCCGTCCGCCTCAGCGAGCGCCGCGATCACCTCCGCGATCGTCGCCTTGGACAGGAACGGCCGCGCCGCGTCATGGATCAAGACGAGGTCGGGCGGATCGTCTGCTAGAGCAGCAAGCCCCGCCTTCACTGATTCCGTGCGCGTGGCGCCCCCGGCGACCAGGATCAGGCCGTCGAGGCCGGTGAACACCTGATCGGCGATTTCGCGCTCCGAAGCAGGGATCACCACCACCACCGGGGCGCAGCCGGCGGCGAGCAGCGACTCGGCCGACCAGCGCGCCATGGGTCGCCCCGCCACCTGGCGCCACTGTTTGGCGAGGTCGCCCCCCGCGCGGGCGCCTATTCCTGCAGCAACGATGACCCCAGATATGCGCATGATCGCCTTTTATGTGAGCAAGACCCGCAAATCCTCGGCGTCCTTTATGGACGTGTTAGGATGAGGGCGCCTACGGAATGAGCAATGGTTACGTTTCCAACGATCGCCGACGTCGGACCGACTCTGCGCGCAGAGGCGTTCTCGGCTGGGCCATGGCCGGCGCTCGTCTTCTCCGACGACGTGCTTTTAGCCATGAACGACGCGGCGCGCGACTTTTTCGGCGCGGCGCTCAGTGAGGGGCGTCCCTTACGCTACACCTTCGCCGAAGAAGCCGCCGCGCCCCTCCTGTCTCTCGTGGTGCGCGCCCTCGGCCGCGACACGCCGGTGCGTGAGCGCACGCTGGAGCTTTCCTGGCTGGACGGACCAGTGTGGGTGGTGGATGCGGTGGCCGTACGCCTGCCGGACCATCCGGGTGTTCTGGTGAGCCTCTACCCGCTAACCACCGACGACCTCTCTGCGCCCGGGGACGCTCTGAAGAACGCCGCCGGTCTTGGCCGCATCCTGGCGCACGAGATCAAGAACCCGCTCGCGGGGATTCGAGGCGCCGCTCAGCTCCTGCGCACCAACGCGGATTCCGACGACGCCGCCCTTGCTCAACTGATCATGGATGAGACGGACCGCATCCGCCGGCTGCTCGATCAGTTGGAATCCTTCTCCGATTCTCGCACCGGCGCCGCCCAGGCCGTGAATCTCCACCGGGTGCTCGACCGGGTGCGGACCCTCGTTTCCACCAGCACCGGGGACAAGGTGCGCTTCACCGTGGCCTACGATCCCTCGCTGCCGGACGCGCTGGGGGATGAGGATCAGCTGGTCCAGGTGTTCTTGAACCTGGTCAAGAACGCCGCTGAGGCGGCGCTGCTGCGCGAGGACGGCGACGCTGAGGTGACCATTCTCACCGCCTATCGCCATGGCGTGCGCGCCGGGCTGCCGGCGGATGCGCCCGCGACGCCTTTGGAGGTGCGGGTGAAGGACAACGGGCCGGGCGTGCCGCCCGAATTGCGGCGACGCCTGTTCGACCCCTTCGTCACCTCCAAGCCGCAAGGCACAGGCCTTGGCCTGACCCTCACCGCCAAGCTGGTGGCTGCGCACCACGGCGGTCTCGACTTCGATTCACGACCCGGCCGCACCGTGTTCCGTGTGCTGCTGCCCGTCGCCCACGATGCTCCCCCCGCCGCCGACACGACTGAGAGGCTGTCGCCATGAACGCCGTTCCTCGCAAGATTCTCATCGCCGATGACGATGCGTCGATCCGGCTGGTGGTGAGCCAGGCCCTGACCCGCGCCGGCTATCAGGTGCGCGCCACCGGCGCGGCGGCCACGCTGGCCAAGTGGGCGGCCGAAGGCGAAGGCGACCTCGTGGTGGCCGACGTGATGATGCCGGACGCCAATCTTTTCGACGTGTTGCCGCAGATCCGCCGCGCGCGCCCGCGCCTGCCCATCATCGTCATGAGCGCCCAGAACACCCTGCTCACGGCGGTGGGGGCCACCGAGCGCGGCGCTTTCGAATACCTGCCTAAGCCTTTTGATTTAGACGACCTTTTGGCTGCTGCCGAGCGCGCGCTTTCGCCGGCTGCACCGGTGCGCCAGGCGCGCGCCGACGCCCGGGCGGCGCTGGAGGAGCGCTCGCCGCTGATCGGCCGCAGCAACGCCATGCAGGCGGTCTATCGCACCTTGGCGCGGTTGGTGCGCAATGACCTCACCGTGCTGGTCACCGGCGAATGCGGCGTGGGCAAGGCTCTGGCGGCGCGGGCGTTGCACGATCTTGGCCCGCGTCGCAACGGCAAGTTCGTCACCGTGCACATGGCCGGCGCCTCGCCGGGTCGGTTGGAGCAGGAGTTGTTCGGGCGCGACGGGGAGGGGGGCAAGATCGTCGAGGCGGACGGCGGCGCCCTGTTCCTGCACGACGTGGGCGCCTTGCCTCTGGAGTCGCAAACCGCGCTGTTGCGCTTGCTGGACGGCGCCGAGCCGATCATCAACCCCAAGAGCGGGCGGGCTTGCGATGTTCGGGTGATCGCCTCCAGCCACGTCGACCTTACGGATTTGCTGGCCGAAGGGCGGTTCCGACCTGACCTCTATTACCGCCTCTTGGTGGCCACCATGCACCTGCCGCCCTTGCGCGAACGGGTGGAAGACATCCCTGACCTGGTGCGCGCCTTCCTCCTTCGGGCCCATCGCGATGGGCTTGATCCCAAAACCGCGGACGAGGGGGCCATTGTGCGGCTCCAGGCCCATGATTGGCCTGGCAATGTGCGGGAGCTTGAAAACCTCATGCGCCGCATCGCCGCCCTCTACGCCGAGCCGGTGATCACGGCGGCCATCGTCGAGCGCGAGATCGGTGCGGCCAGGCCGCAACCGGCCGCCGCCGTGGACCTTGGCGCGCTCCTGGAACGGGCCGTGGCGGCGGAGGTGGCTCGCGGCGAAGGCGATCTCTACGCCCGTGTCCTGGAAACCATGGAACGCCCCCTCCTGCGCGCCACCTTGTCGGCCATGCGCGGCAACCAGGTGAAGGCGGCGGAACGCCTTGGCCTGAACCGGAATACCCTGCGGAAAAAGCTGCAAGAGCTCGGCCTATCGGTACGCGGCAGCGACGGCGATTGAAGCGTTCGCGCAACATCAGTGTTGATTTGTAAGCACAGCTGATCAATGGTCCGCGGCATGGATTTCGCTGCGGAGTCGAGTGAAGCGCCGGACGCCTCGTCCGAAGCGATCGACGCCCCGCCTTGGAGCGGGTGGACGCGCTATGCGTTCGGCGCTGGCTTCGGTCTCGCCGCCGCCGTCACGGCCATCGCCATCTTCCTCACCGCCGCCACCCCGGGCGACCGGCCGGGCAGCCTCCCGTCCAGCCAGATCATCCTCGGCGCTCTCGCCGTCGCGTTTCTGCTGATCCTCGCCCTGGCGGTCTCTGTCGGCCGTCAAGTGGCTCACCTCTTCCGGCGTGACGATCCCGATGCGGGGGCGCGTCTGCACCGTCGCTTCGTCACCCTGTTCGCCACCGCCGCGGTGGCCCCCGCCATCGTGGTGGCGCTCTTCTTCGGCCTGGTGGTCAGCCGCAGCATGGAAAGCTGGTTCTCCAGCCGGGTGCGGGTGGCCGTAGAAGGCGGCGCCACCGTGAGCCGCGCCTATGTCAATGAGCAGCTGAACTTCATCGCCGACACGGTGGGCAAGCTCGCCTCGGCCATGGACAAGCCGGAGGCGCGCAACCTCTTCGCCCGCAATCGGGTGAGCTTCGGCCTCGCCTTGCGGCCTGCCCTGGAGCGAGGATTTTCCGCGGTCTATGTCATCGACGGCGCCGGGCGGGTTCTTGCGCGAGCGGAGGGGCCAGCGGCGCCCGCCTACCTCGCCCCGCCGCCCAAGACCTTCCAGAACGTGCGCGACGATCCTCGCGGCACGCCCCAGGGCAAGGACTTCGACCAGGAAGACCTGATCCGCGTCGTCTCCCGCCTGCCCGGGTGGACCGACGCCTATCTCTATGTGGCGCGGCCGATTGATCCGGGCGTGCTGACCCAGTTGCGCCGATCGGAACAGGCCGTGGCTTCCTACCGCACCGCGGAGGCGAGCCGCGGCGTGGTGCAGGCCGTGTTCGTGCTCGCCTTCCTCAATACGACGCTGCTGGTGCTGGTAGGCGCGGTTTGGGTGGGCATGGGCGCCGCTACCCAGATCGCCACCCCCGTGGCGCGCTTGGTGCAGGCGGCTGAACGGATTTCCGCAGGCGATCTCACCGCGCGCGTGGGCGTGGCCCAAAAACCTGAAGAGATCGCTGTTTTATCCAGAGCCTTCAATCGGATGACGGGCGATCTTCAGGAGCAGCAGCAGGAGCTGAAAGCCGCCAGCATCGAGGCCGACCAGCGTCGCAACTTCATTGAAGCGGTGCTGGCGGGGGTGAGCGCAGGCGTGCTGGGACTCGATGGCGAGGGGCGCATCTCGGCGCTCAATCGCCGGGCCCTGGTGCTGCTCGATCTCGATGAGCAGAGTCCAGTGATCGGCCGCCCGCTGGCGGACGCCGCGCCGGAACTGGTCGCCGCCGCCGAGCAGGCGCGCTATAGCGCCGTCGACGTGGAGCAGGAGGTGGACCTCGCCCGCCGCGGAGAACAGAAGCGTCTGCGCGTGCGCGCCTCGAGCCGCAAGGGCGACGGCGTGGTGCTCACCTTTGATGACATTACGCGCCTAGTGGCCGCTCAGCGGAACGCCGCCTGGCGCGACGTGGCGCGTCGCATCGCCCACGAGATCAAGAACCCGCTCACGCCCATTCAGCTGTCGGCCGAGCGCATCCGCCGCAAGTATCGCAAGGACATTTCGAGCGATCTCGAGACTTTCGACCGCTGCACCGAGACCATCATCCGCCAGGTGGGGGACATCGGGCGCATGGTGGACGAGTTCTCCTCCTTCGCCCGCATGCCGACGCCGAAATTCGCGCTTGAGGACGCGGCGGAGCTGCTGCGCCAGGCCGTGTTCGCCCAGCGTGTCGCCTATCCCGACATTTCCGTGGAGCTGGCGGAGCCCTGTACACCCACCGAAATCTATTGCGACGCTCAGCTCCTCGGCCAGGCGCTCACCAACCTTCTGAAGAACGCGGGCGAAGCGGTGGCGGCGCGCAAGGCGACCACGCCGGGCCTCTCCGGACAGATCACGGCGGCGCTACTGGTGGAGGACCACCAGGTGGTGTTCCAGATCGAGGATAATGGCGTCGGCCTGCCCGAAAAGAACCGCGATCGGCTCACCGAGCCCTATGTGACCACCCGCGAAAAGGGGACTGGGCTCGGCCTCGCCATCGTCAAACGCATCGTTGAGGAGCACGGCGGCGAGCTCACGCTCACTGACGCGTCGGATCTGCCGGGCGCGCGGGCTAGCCTCTCGGCGCCGCGGCCGACCCTTGTGGTCGCCGCCCAAGATCACGGCGCCTCCTCGGAATCCGTGCCAGGTCAGGACAGGCAGGTGGCCCAATGATTGCTGATTTCATCTTCAAGGCGGGGTCTGTATCCCCGCGAGCGAGGATCCATGGCGACTGACATCTTGGTGGTCGACGACGAACAGGACATCCGCGACCTGGTGGCGGGCATCCTGGAGGACGAGGGCTATCATGTCCGCACCGCCGCGGACTCCGATCAGGCCCTGGCGGCGATCCGCGCCCGCAAGCCGGCCCTTCTGGTGCAGGACATCTGGATGCAGGGGGGCGGCCTCGACGGGCTGGAGGTGCTCGATCTGGTCAAGGGCCTCGACGCCGACCTCCCGGTGGTGATGATCTCCGGGCACGGCAACATCGAGACCGCGGTGAGCGCCATCAAGCGCGGCGCCTATGATTTCCTGGAAAAGCCCTTCAAATCCGACCGCCTTTTGCTGGTCATCGAGCGGGCGCTGGAATCTGCCCAGCTGAAGCGCGAGAACCGCCGCCTGCGCGCCCAGACCATGGTCCCCGACGGGTTTGTCGGCCACTCCGCCGCCGCCCAACAGGTGCGCCAGGTGATCTCCAAGGTGGCGCCGGCCAATAGTCGCGTGCTCATCGCCGGTCCGCCGGGCGCCGGCAAGGAGCTGGTGGCGCGGCTGATCCACCAGGCTAGTCCCCGGGCCAAGTCCGAGTTCGTGGCCCTGGCCGCCGCCGGCATGACGCCGGAGCGTCTCGATCTGGAACTGTTCGGCGAGGAGGGCGGCGAGGGCCGTCCCTCGCGCATCGGCGTGTTCGAGCGCGCCCACGGCGGCACGCTCTATCTCGACGAGGTGGCCGACATGCCGCGCGAGACCCAGGCGCGAGTGCTGCGGGTGCTGGTGGAGCAGCGCTTCCGCCGGGTGGGGGGTGACACCGATGTGCAAGTGGACGTGCGGGTGGTCAGCTCAACCGCCCGCGAACTGCGCGACGAGATCGCCGACGGTCGCTTCCGCGAGGACCTGTTTCACCGCCTGAACGTGGTGCCCATCCGCGTGCCGGGACTTTCCGAGCGGCGGGAGGACATTTCCGAGCTCACCGCCTATTTCATCGACCGCATCAGCACCGCCACGGGCCTGCCCAAGCGCATCCTGGGCGAAGACGCCATCGCCACCTTGCAGGTGCACGACTGGCCCGGCAACGTGCGCCAGCTGCGCAATAACATCGAGCGGCTGCTGATCCTGGCCACCGGCGATCCCTCCGAGGTGATCAGCGCCGAGATGCTGCCTTCGGAAGTCGCCTCGGCAGGTTCGGCCGGGGCGGTGGGTCCGGAGCGGATCATCGCCCTGCCGCTGCGCGACGCCCGCGAAGTGTTCGAGCGCGAATATCTCAACGCCCAGATCCTGCGTTTCGGCGGCAATATCAGCCGCACCGCCGCCTTCATTGGCATGGAGCGTTCGGCCCTGCACCGCAAGCTGAAGTCGCTAGGCGTCGCGCCCTCCCGGGGCGACGACGGAGAGGAAGAATAGCCCGTGGGACGCTTCGCCTATGTCAATGGCCGCTTCACGCGGCATGCGGACGCTATGGTCCATGTGGAGGACCGCGGCTACCAGTTCGCCGACGCCATCTATGAAGTGTGGAGCGTGGCCGACGGCCGGCTGATGGACTGCGAGGGGCATTTCGCCCGGCTGGAACGCAGTCTTTCTGAACTCGCCATTCCCATGCCCATGAGCCGGGGGGCGCTGTTCACCGTGCTGAAGGAGGCCCTGCGCCGCAACCATGTGCGCGACGGCCTCATCTATCTGCAGGTGAGCCGGGGCGTGGCGCCCCGCGATCACGCCATTCCGAGCCCGACCCTCACCCCCAGCGTGGTCATCACCGCCAAGTCGCTCAACCCGGCCAAGGTCGCCGCCAAGGGCGAGGCTGGCGGCGCGGTGATCACCGTGCCGGAGAACCGCTGGGGCCGCAGCGACATCAAGACCGTGGGGCTCCTGCCCAACGCCCTCGCCAAGACCGCGGCCAAGGCGGCGGGCGCTGTGGAAGCCTGGTTCGTGGACAAGGAGGGGCTGGTCACCGAAGGCGCCTCCACCAACGCCTGGATCGTCGACCAGGCCGGGGTTCTGCGCACCCGCGACATCGGGGCCAATATCTTGCGGGGCATCACCCGCGCTCACGTGCTGCGCCTGGCCGAGGAGCTGCAGCTACGGGTGGAGGAGGGGCCCTTCTCCGTGGCCGACGCAAAAGCAGCCAAGGAGGCCTTCATCACCGCCGCCAGCGCCTATGTGACGCCGATTACGGCAATTGATGGCGCTCCCGTGGGCGATGGGCGTCCTGGCGCCGTGACTTTGCGGCTGCGTAGCCTATATGTCCAACAAGCTGAGGCCGAAGCGGTCTAGGCTGTCGACTTGCGGGGAAGGGGGGCTCAACGCTATCCTTGTTCGCGTGTGTGTTCGGGCAGAGCGCCTGAAGAAAAAGCTCGGGAATAAAAACATGACTATGGATAAGAAACAGAACCTGCAGGACACCTTCCTGAACAGCGTTCGCAAGACCAAGACTCCGCTCACCATCTTCCTGGTGAACGGGGTCAAACTTCAGGGTGTTGTGACCTGGTTTGACAATTTCTGCGTGCTTCTGCGTCGGGACGGTCAGTCCCAGCTGGTCTATAAGCACGCCATCTCCACCATCATGCCCGCCCAGCCGGTTCAACTCTATGAACCGCCGGCGGACTCGGACCAAGACGATTGACGTCCAGCCCTGACGACTTTCAAGCGACGCGTGGCGCGGGTCTGATCGACCGGCGTCCCGTCGCGGAAAAGGCGCTGGTGGTGCAGATCACGCGCGCTAACGCCGCCGCTCTCAGAGACCCAGACGCCCGCCTCGCCGAGGCGGTAGGCCTTGCCCGCGCCCTCGACTTTGATGTGGTCGAGCAGGCGAGCATCGCCCTGCGCGCCATCACCCCCGCCACCCTGTTCGGCAAGGGCCGGGTGGAGGAGATCGGCCGCGAGGTGGAAGACCTGGCCATCGACGTGGTGGTGGTGGACGACCAACTGACTCCGGTGCAGCAGCGCAATCTGGAAAAGGCCTGGGACGCCAAGGTGGTGGACCGCACCGGCCTGATCCTGGAGATCTTCGCCCGCCGGGCCCGCACCCGCGAGGGCAAGTTGCAGGTGGAGCTGGCCCGCCTCGCCTATGAACGCTCGCGCCTGGTGCGCACCTGGACCCACCTGGAGCGCCAGCGCGGCGGCTTCGGGGTCATGGGCGGTCCCGGTGAAACCCAGATCGAAACCGACCGCCGGCTCATCGCCGACAAGATCGCCAAGCTGAAGCGCGAGCTGGAGGAGGTGCGACGCACCCGCTCCCTGCACCGCGAGGCGCGCAAGCGCACGCCCTATCCCACGGTGGCGCTGGTGGGCTACACCAATGCGGGCAAGTCGACGCTGTTCAATCGCCTCACCGATGGCGGCGTGCTGGCCAAGGACATGCTGTTCGCCACCCTCGACCCCACCTTGCGTGAACTGCGCTTGCCTGATGGGCGCCCCGCCATCTTGTCGGACACGGTGGGCTTCATCTCCGACCTGCCGCACGAACTGGTGGAAGCCTTCCGCGCCACGCTGGAAGAGGTGAAGACCGCCGACCTCATTTTGCACGTGCGCGACATGGCCTCGCCGGTGTCCGACGCCGAGGCGGCGGACGTGGAGGAGGTGCTGGAGCGGCTCGACCTCGGTCCTGACTCCCATCGCCGGCTGATCGAGGTGTGGAACAAGGCCGATCTCGCCCCCGAGGACGAGCGCGGCCTGCTCGCCGCCCGGGCCAAGCGTGGCGGGGAGGGGGGACGCCCGCTGGCGGTGGTGGTCTCGGCCCTCACGGGCGAGGGCTGCGCGGAGCTGCTGCGCGCAGTGGCTGACGCCATCGACGAGGCGCCCGAGATGCAGGCCGAGCTATCCGCCGAGAATGGCGAAGCCCTCGCCTGGCTCTATCGCCATGGCCGGGTGGTGGCCCGCGAGGACGAGGACGACGGTCAGGTGCGGGTGCGGGTGCGCCTGGATGGCCAGGCGCTTGGACGGTTCGGGCGCCTGTTCCCGGCCGCGCAGCTTACGCCGGCTCAGGTTTAGTCGCCCGCTCGTCCCGTTTCGCCGCCTCCCACAGGGCGTCCATCTCCTCGAGGTCGGACTGATCGGGCGTGCGGCCGCGCGTCGCCAACGCGTCCTCCACATAGTGGAACCGGCGCACGAACTTGGCGTTGGTGGATCGCAGCGCGTCCTCCGGATCTATCTCCAGCTTGCGCGCCAGATTGGCGCAGACGAACAGCACGTCGCCGAACTCCTGCCGCGCCTTGGCGTGGTCGCCGGCCTCGATCTCGGCCTCCAGCTCGGCGATCTCCTCGCGCAATTTGGCGAGCACGGGCTTCAGATCCGGCCAGTCGAAGCCCACCCGCGCCGCGCGCTTGGTTAGCTTCACTGCGCGGAGGAGGGCGGGCAACCCGGCGGGCACGTCGTCCAGCACCCCGGCGCGGTGGGCGCCCTTCTTGGCGCGTTCCTCGGCCTTCATGGCCTCCCAGGCGGCGGTCTGCTCGGCGCGATCCTCGAAGCTCACATCGCCGAACACGTGGGGATGGCGGCGCACCATCTTGTCCACCACGCCCCGCGCCACGTCGTCGAAGGCGAAGTCGCCGGCCTCCTCCGCCATGCGGGCGTGGAACACCACCTGGAACAGTAAATCGCCCAGCTCGTCCTTCAGGTCGGCGAGGTCGCCCCGTTCGATGGCGTCAGCCACCTCATAGGCCTCCTCCACCGTATAGGGGGCGATGGTGGCGAAGGTCTGCACCCGGTCCCAGGGGCACCCGCCCTCCGGATCGCGCAGGCGGGCCATGAGGGCGAGGAGGGCGTCCATGGGACGGGTGTGTTCGGTCACGGAATGGGCCCTGGATCATCGAACGGCGCTTGGGCGAGCGCTGCGCGAATCTCGGCGTGACGCTCCAGGGTCAAGGGATAGCGCCAGACCGCCGCGGCGCCCAGCAGCGCCAGCACGGGCGGGGCGAAGCCGAACAGGGCTTGCAACCCGTCAATCGCGCCCGGCGCATTGAGCGCCCCAGGCTCCGGGTGAAAGCTAATGGCGCTCAGTCCGATGAACGACACGCCCACGGCGATGGCGTAGCCGAGCTTGGTGGTGGAGGAGACGAGGGCGAACAATAGGCCGGTAAAGTCCGAGCCCGTGTCGAGCCGGGCCTCATCGCCCGCGTCCGCCATCAGCGCCCGCAACAGGAACTGGCTGGCGGCGTAGGACAGCCCCGCCACGAACAGCGACGCCGCCGCCCAGATCATCGGCAGCTTGGGCAGCAAGAACATGCCCGACTGCACCAGCGCGTAATAGGCGCAGGAGGCGAGGAGGGCGTGGTGCTTGCCGATGCGGTGCGACAGGCTGACCCACAGCCCCGCGCCGACCAGACCGCCGATGAAATAGACCAGGAGGAGGCCCTGCGCCTCTAAGGTGGTGAAACCCTTCGAGCGAAAGAAGAACAGGAAGAGGGCGCCGGTGACGCCGGGCGCCAGGCTAAGGAACAGGTCGGCGATAAGAATTCGCGCCACCGCCGGACGCCGCGCCAGGTTGGCGGCCTGGATGAGCGCCTGCACCAAGGGGGGGAGCCCGCTGCCGCCTTGGCGCGGCTCGGGCGTCACTAATGCCGACACCCCTACCGTGAGCGGCAGGGCGATGATCACGAACCAGCCCATGGCGTGGACGCCGGCGCCAGAATCCACGAAGCCCAGCCGCGCGGCCAGGATCGGCATGGTCAAGACCAGCAGCATGCCGATGATATTGCCCTCTTGCCACCAGGCGTAGATGCGCGAGCGCTCATGATAGCTGGCCGACAAGACGCTGCCCCAGGCCGATTGGGCCAAGGTGGCGATGGAATAGGCCGCGTACATGGCCGCCAGCCAGGTCCACAGATAGAGGCTCGACGCACCGCGGGCGGCGTTGAACAGCATGTAGGTGGCGATCATCAGGATGGGCGTGGCGGCCACCATCCACACGCGGAAACGACCAAAGCGCGTCGTGGTGCGGTCCATGACGCCGCCCACGATGGGATCGAAGCCGATATCCAACAACCGCACGCCCATGAAGGCCGCGCCCACCACCGCCAAGGGCAGGCCCACGGTGGAGGCGTAATATTCCGGTAGCGAGATCACCACCGGCAGGGACAGGGCCGAGAACGGCAGGCTCGGCCCGGAAAAGGCGGCCAGCACGCGCCGGGGCGTGCGGTCGTGCGAATGAGAGGTCATGCGACCCTTTGGCTTGAACGTTTCCTGGCGTTCGGTGACGCCTTGTTCGCCATTGAGACCGCGGGAGCTGAGAGAGGCAAGGGCTCGTGGAAAAAAGACTTAGCCGCATTACGCATAAGCGATATTATCGGAAATATGAGTTTAAGCGCTAATGCTTTTGCTCAAATGACAGCCGCAGCCTCCTCAGTCCTTCTTCGGTCGCCAGAGCCGGCGCGCGGGCGGAAAAACCAAGATGACCGCCGTCCCAGGCGCCATGCCGACTAGCATCCCCACGAACCGCCACACGAGGCTCGTTGGCGAGCCTTCAGGCGCCGCGCCGTGCGCCAAGGCGGGGCTGAGCAAGACCCCAGGCATGACCATGAGCGCCGTGAGCAAGTACCGGGACACGGAAAAAGCCTGCGCCCCGTTCGGCAAGGTCTTGCCCGCACCCATAACCGATAGCATTCCGCCCAGCATCAAGGCGCTGACGAAATCGCCTAGGTCCATCGTCAACGTTGGAATGTGCATGGCCAGCTTTGTCGAAAATCTCGTTTTACGAGTATTTATCGACCCTGATGAAATGTCCAGCCCGCCAGACGCGATCAGACCTCCACGTCAAACCTAAGCCCGTCATAGGCCGGCTCCACGCCCGGCGGCAGACGCGCGGCGAGTTCGGCATAGTCGAGGTCGATGTGCAGGTTGGTGAGGATGGCGCGCTTCGGCTGTAGCCGCGCGATCCATTCCAGGGCCAGGCCCACATGGGCGTGGGTCGGATGCGGCGTGTAGCGCAGCGCATCGATGATCAAGACCTCGACCCCAGCCAGGGCCTCGAAGGCCGGTTCCGGAATGGCCACCACGTCCGCCGAATAGCCCACCGGTCCGAAGCGAAAGCCCACGGAGCGCACGCCGCCATGGTCGAGATCGAAGCTCGCCACCGGGATCTCGCCGCTGGGACCGCCGAGGCTCCAGGGACGCCCGTGCGGCGGCAGCGCCCTCGCCTCGCAAATGGCCGGATAGCCCGCGGTGGTCTCGAAGATATAGCCGAACCGGCGGTGCAGACTGGCGCTGGTCTCGACATCCATAAAGCACGGTATCTTCTTGCGCTCATTCAAGAAAAATGGCCGCAGATCATCTATGCCGTGGGTTTGATCGGCATGGTCGTGCGTCACCAACAGGGCGTCCACCCGCCTCACCCCCGCGGCGGCGGTCTGTAGCCGAAGTTCGGGTGGTGCATCGACGAGAACTGTCGTCCAATGCTCTGATGTTAAATGGCTTTTACGCCTCACGCTGAGACTGCAGCGACTGCGCCGGTTGCGTGGATCCTCCGGATTGCAGGCGCCCCAATTGCCATCGGCGCGCGGCACCCCGCCGGACGAGCCGGAGCCGAGGATGGTGAATTCCAGCGTCAGGCTCATGGCCGCGGAATCCGATCAAACAGCCGAAAGAAGGCGTCTTCCGTGCGCGCTTCGGCGTCTTCCAGCGTCCAGCCGCGCACCTCCGCCAGCTTGGCCAGGATGTGCGGCAGGAAGGCCGGCTCGCAGCGCCGTCCGCGCAGGGGCGCCGGGGCGAGATAGGGGCAGTCGGTCTCGACAATGATGCGGTCCGCCGGCATGTCGGCGATCACCGCCCTCACCTCGCTGGCCGCCTTGAAGGTGGCGATGCCGGACACGGAGAAATAAGCGCCGATCTCCGCCGCCCGCCGGGCCAGATCTGCGCCTGAGGTGTAGCAATGCAGCAGGAGCTTGTAGGGCGCGCGCGCGTACCCCTCCTCCAGCAGCATCCACATGTCATCGTCGGCGTCACGGGTATGCACCACCAGCGGCAGGCCGGTGGCCTGAGCCGCCTTGATATGCTCCGCGAACACCTGGCGCTGCACCTCGCGGGGGCTGAGATCGTAATAGTAGTCGAGCCCGGTCTCGCCGATGCCCACCACCTTGTCCCGCCCCGCCAGGGCGATCAAACTTTCCGCCGTAAGATGCGGATTTTCCTTAGCTTCATGCGGGTGCGTTCCCACGGTGCACCAGATGTCGTCGTGGGCCATGGCGACGGCATGAACCGCCTCAAACGACGAGACCTTGTCGCAAATGGTCACCATCAGCCGGATGCCGGCGGCCCGGGCGCGGGCGATAACCTCGGCCTGATCCTCGGCGAACTGAGGCGCGTGCAGGTTCACGTGACTGTCGATGAGCATGGGCGCTTCTTAGCGACAATTCAGCCGAAGGCCAGGGGCGCGGCGGCCAGATCCGCGAAGGGGCGCAGGCGCGCGGCGGCGACGATCTCCGCCAGCAGCACGCTGAAAGCGTCCGCCCGATCGAGATTGAGCCCCGCCGTTTCGCCCGGCAGGTTCATCAGCCGGGTCCAGGCTGCGGACCAGCGCTCGAGACCTGCGTCGGCCAGGGGCGGATCGGCGGCCACGGCGCGGCGGATCTGGTCGCACAGGCACTCCACCCAGAGGTCGAACCGCGCCTGCCCCCGGCCAGGATCGCGGAAGCTGTCGCTGGCCTGGGCGGCGAGGGCGCGGTCGAAGCTGGGCGCCTGCATCAGGAGCGCGCGGGCGGCGGCGTCCACGCTTGCCGCGTCCTCCTCCCACAGCTTCAGCGCCCGCCCCGGTGCGCCAGCCGCGAGCTCCGCCAGGCGAAAGGCGATGTCAGGCCCGACGCCGCGACGTTCCAGCCAGGCGGCGAGCTTCGCCTCTGGCCAGGCCGGAAAGGCGAGCCGGCGACACCTGGAGCGGATAGTGGGCAGGAGCCGGCCGGGGGCGTGGCTGATCACGAACAGGATGCCCCGCGGCGGCGGCTCTTCCAGGGTCTTCAGCAGCGCATTGGCCGCGCCGGGACCGAGATCATCGGCAGCGTCGATAATGGCCACGCGATAGGGGGCGAGCGCGGGGGCCTTGGCGAACATGTCCGGCAGGCGGCGGATGTCGTCCACGGCGATGGTCTTGCGCAGCTTGCCGTCCTCGCCCCGCCGATCCACGGCGAGAAAGTCCGGGTGAGCGCCGGCGGCGAGCAGCCGGTTCACCGGATCCTCCGGCGAGGAGCCGAGCGGGCCATAGGCCAGGTCGGACTTGGCGCCCAGCAACAACCGCGCGGCGCGATGGGCGAAGCTCGCCTTGCCCGCGCCTTCCGGGCCGGTGAGCAGCCAGGCATGGTGCAGCCGCCCGCGCGCCAGGGCCTCGTGAAAGGCCGCGGCCGGCGCCTCTACGCCCTCCAAAGGGAAATAGGCCTCGTCGGTCATAGGGCCGGCGCCAAGTGAAAGCGCGCCTCCACTTCAGCCCACACGCGCGCGGCCACCACCTCGATATCCTGCGCCGCGTCGATGAGTCGGCAACGATCAGGCTCAGCCGCGGCGAGGGCGAGGAAGCCGTCGCGCAGCCGGGTGTGGAACTCGATCCCCTTGGCCTCGAAGCGCGCTTCGGCGCCGCCCCGCCCGGCGGCGCGGGCGAGGCCCAGTTCGGGCGGCAGGTCGAACACCAGGGTGAGGTCGGGCCAGGTCTCGCCCACCACGGCCTGCTCCAGGGCGGTGATCAACGAAGGCGCCACCGCCCCCGCCGCGCCCTGGTAGGCGCGGGTGGAATCGGCGAAGCGGTCGCAGATCACCCAGGCGCCGGCCGCGAGCGCGGGGCGGATGGTGCGCTGCAAGTGGTCTTCCCGCGCAGCATAGAGGATGAGAGTCTCGGCGGTGGGGGACCAAC
Source organism: Pseudomonadota bacterium (assembly GCA_040757715.1). Classification (GTDB taxonomy): domain Bacteria; phylum Pseudomonadota; class Alphaproteobacteria; order Caulobacterales; family Caulobacteraceae; genus CAIMFV01. The sequence continues at coordinate 208,889 of JBFLWS010000001.1, forward strand.
GGTCCACCTCCCCCTGCACCAGGAGCGCGCGCAAAGCCTCGGCGCCGGTGGAGCCGCCCGGCTCGCGGGTGCACACCACCTCATGCCCGCGCGCGCGCAGGCGTTCGGCCAGCCGACGGACCTGGGTGGACTTGCCGCCCCCCTCCCCGCCTTCGAAACTGATGAAACGGCCTCGGCTCATCGCGCCAATGTGGCCGGATTACGAGTCGGCGCAAGGGCTTTAGGGGGCGGCGACGATGCGGCTGTCGCTCACGCCATAGGCGGCAAGGCGCAGGCGCAGCTGATCCGCGCCGGCGCGATCGGCGGCCTCGCCCACCGTCACCCGCCACAGCGTCACGGGACCGCGCTGAACCGGCGACACCACCGTGCGGCCCACCGCGCTAAGACGTCCAGCCAGACGCTCCGCCGCGCCCTTGTCGGCGAAGGCGCCCGCCTGCACGGCGAGACCCGTCGCGGCCTCGGGCGAGCTTGCGCGCGACGGCGGATTGGGCGCAGCGGCCTGTTGCACCGGCTGGACCGCAGGCGCAGGCGTGACTGGCGGAGGGGTGTCCACCCTCGCCGGCTGGACTTGGCCCGACATAGCGCCCGGTAATTCGCCGGGGCCGAGATAGCGCACCCGCACATGGGCGAGGCCGTGGGTGCGATAGCCCAGCGCCTCGGCCGCTCCGCGCGAAAGGTCGATGATCCGGCCGCTCTTATAGGGCCCGCGATCGTTCACCCGCACGATGATACTGCGGCCGTTGTCGAGATTGGTCACCTCCACCATGGACGGCAGGGGCAAGGTGGCGTGCGCCGCCGAAACCGCGGTCATGTCGAAGATTTCGCCATTGGCGGTGGACTTGCCGTGGAAGTCGTCGCCATACCAGGAGGCGAGGCCGGAAGCGTCGTAGCGCGGCTGCTCGGCCGGCACATACCAGAGCCCGCCGGCCTGGTAGGGCGCGCCCACCTTGTAGCGACCGCCAGCGATGCGATTGGGGATCGACCCCTGGCCGGTCGTGTCGCCCGGGGGCGCGCTGGAACACGCCGCCAGCGTCGCCGCCAAACCGACCAAGACCGTCGCCGTGCGCAGACGTGCGCGCATCGGCGCCGCAAAGCGCAAACCGGACACCATCGTCACCCATCACTGATTTTCTACCCGCGCGGTTCTCCGCGCCGGGGTCTGACGGATCGTTGGGACCTCGTCCGACCATGGATGAACCTAGGCGAAGCGCTTGAAACTAGACTTAAAAGGGGTGGTTAATTGCGAGTGAGCGTCAGAACGGCGTTTGCAGCCTCGCCGCCCCGCCCCTATAAGGCGCGCCTGTCCTGAAGGATGGGTGGCCGAGTGGTTTAAGGCAGCGGTCTTGAAAACCGCCGTGGGTGGAAGCCCACCGTGGGTTCGAATCCCACCCCATCCGCCACTTCGGTCCCTGAGCGGGCACTGAGGTCCCCGCGGCGGAAACACGCTCACCACCAATTACGGCTACGACACCCTGGGCCGGCTGAACAGCCCAGCGGCTCGGTGGTGGTGACCGCGCGCTATGTGTTCGGCCCTGATGATGACGAGCCCGTCGTCTGGTACAGCGGCTCAGGGACCAGCCAGCGCCAGCGGTCGGAGCGGCCGTCCACCTGGAAACCGTTAAGGGGAGACGCGCCATGCGAATGGGTCTGTGCATGATCGCCGCTTCGACCTGGGTCGCCCTTGCCGCTTGGGCGGCCAGCGCCGCCGCCAAACCTGACGCGATCCTCACACCGGGCCAGCCGGCCAAGGCCGAGGTCCAGCTCGACGTGCATAGCAATCGGGCGGTCCAGCCGATCTCACCCCTGATCTACGGCGCCAATCTCGCCGATTTCAGCGATCCCCATATGGCCGGGCTCACCTTCAACCGCGCCGGCGGCAACCGGCTCACCGCCTATAATTGGGAGACCAACGCCTCCAACGCGGGGGAGGACTACCTCAATCAGAATGACAATTATCTCGGCGGCGACTCCACCGCCCCCGGCGGCGCCTTCACCCCCGCGATCCAGCAGACCCTGGCCGCCGGCGGCGTTTTTCTCATGACCATCCCCATGATCGGCCATGTGGCGGCCGACAAGAACGGCGGCGGCGACGTCAATCAGACGCCGAACTATCTAGAGGTCCGCTTCGTCACGTCCTTGCTGCGGAAGGGCTCGGCCTTCGCCGCCACCCCCGATCCCGCCGACCACAAGGTCTATCAGGACGAGTTCGCCAACTTCCTGAGGCTGAAATTTCCTCAGGCCTTTTCCGGAGCGAGGGCGAAGATCGCCTTCGCCCTCGATAATGAGGTGGACCTGTGGGCCTCCACCCACCCGCGCCTGCGCGGCCAAGCCGCCACCGGCGCTGGAACGCCCGTCACCTACGCCGAGCTGTTCCGCCTCACGGAGGATTACGCCTCGGCGCTAAAGGACGTGGCGCCCAATGCGCTCATTTTCGGTCCGGTGAGCTATGGCTGGAGCGGCTATGTGAACCTGCAGAACGCCCCCGATGCGAACGGCCGCGATTTTATCGACGCCTATCTGCAGGCCATGAGCGCCTATGAGCGGGCGCACGGCCGGCGCATCGTCGACGTGCTCGACCTGCATTGGTATCCGGAGGCCCGCTCCAGCACCGATGTGCGCGTCACCTCTCCCGACGCCAGCCCGCCGTTGCAGGCCGCCCGGGTGCAAGCGCCGCGCGCGCTCAATGATGCGACCTATGTGGAGAACAGCTGGATCAGCCGCAGCCTCGGCGGTCCGATCAACCTGCTCCCGCGCCTGAAAGCGAAGATCGCCGCGCACTATCCCGGCACCAAGCTCGCCTTCACCGAATACGACTACGGAGGCGGCGCCGACATTTCCGGCGGGGTGGCCGAGGCCGACGTGCTCGGCATATTCGGCGCCGAGGGGGTCTATGCGGCCAGCTACTGGGGCGATCTGGCGAACAATCACTACATCTACGCCGGCCTGGCCATGTACCGGAACTACGACGGGGCCGGCGGACGGTTCGGCGACACCTCCATCGGCGCCTCCACCACCGACAGCGTGAACACGGCGGTCTACGCCAGCCTGGACAAGGCCAAGCCGAACCGCATGGTGCTGGTGATCGTCAACCGCTCTCCCCGAGCCGTGACCACCAGCGAGCGGGTCTGGCACACCGTCGCCTTCTCCAAGGCCCGGGTCTATCAGTTGACCAGCGCGCGCCCGACGCCGCAGGACCAGGGGACGATCCCTGTGGCGCACAACGCCTTCAGCCTCACCTTGCCAGGCTACAGCGTCGCCACCGTGGTGCTGACGCGGTAAGGGCGAGCTCAACGCACCGATGTCTGGACGGTCGCCGCGGCCCAAATCTTGCGCCGCGCGCCCATCGCTGGTACCGCTAACAGCAATGATATAGGGGACGATCCAGGACTATGTTGCTATTCGCCGCCGCGGCCGCTTCGGCCCTCATTGTCAGCTCGCCGGACAAGAGCATCGAGCTCAGTCTGTCCGCCGACGGCGCCGTCTATTCGGCTCGGCGCAAGGGCGAGGAGATCATCGCCCCATCGCCATTGGGCCTTCATTTGGCGCAGGCCGCGCCCTTCGGCGCCTTGTCCACGGTGAAGGTCCGCCCGGAACACAGGCGCGGGTCGACGCCGCTGACGGCCAGCAAGGCCGAGCGGGCGTCGGACGCGTACAATGGCGTCGTCGCCACCTATCGCGAGACTGGCGGCCTGCGCCGCACCATCACTATCGAGGCCCGGGCCTATAATGACGGCCTCGCCTTCCGCTACATCCTGCCCAGCGGGGCCGCCTATGCGGTGAAGGGCGAGGCCACCGCCTTCCTGTTCCCCAATGATGCGACCTGCGAGCTCAGCGAATATGTGGGCCCGCATGAGGCCAACTGGAGCGCACAGAAGATCTCCGCGCTGAAGGCCGACAAGCTCTATGACGTGCCCGTGGTGTGCGGCTCCGCCAGCGGACGCACCCATTTCGCCCTCGCCCAGTCCAACTTAGGCGGCTACGCCGGCAGCGCCCTCGAACCGGTGGCGCACGGACTGCATGTGCGGGTCACCCCGCCCCCCGGCGCGCCGGAGATCGCGGTGCGCTCGCCGGACGGCCTGACCAGCGCCTGGCGCGTGGTGATGATGGCCGACCGGGCCGGCGACCTCATCCCCTCCACCCTCATCGGCGATCTGGCCGAGCCGGCCAAGGGCGACTTCACCTGGGTCAAGCCGGGCAAGGTCGCCTGGGACTGGTGGTCGGGGCCGACGGCGGGGGATAAGCCGACCATGGAGCGCTACAAACGCTTCATCGATTTCGCCGCAGCCTCGGGCTTCCCCTATTTCCTGATCGATGCGGGCTGGGCCTATGGCTCGACGCCCTGCTGCGACCCCGACCCCAAGACCGACATCACCCGGGCCGACCCGGCCATCGACATGCCGGCGCTGGTGAAATACGCCGCCGACCGGGGCGTGGGCCTTCTCCTGTGGACGCACTGGGCTCATGTGAAGACGCGCATGATCGAGGCGCTCGACACCTATCAGCGCTGGGGGATCAAGGGCGTCAAGGTCGACTTCATGATGCGGGACGACCAGGAGGTGGTGAAGTTCCACCACGACATGGCGCGGGAGACGGCCAAGCGCCACCTGCTGCTCGACCTGCATGGGGCCTATCCGCCCGAGGGCCTGGCGCGCACCTATCCCAACTTCATCACTCAAGAAGGGGTGCTGGGGGCGGAGTACGACAAGTTCTCCACCCAGGTGTCGCCGGCGCACAATATCCGCCTCGCCTATACACGCATGCTGCTGGGCCCCATGGACTATACGCCGGGCGGATTCCGCAATGGGACGCCGGAAACCTTTGTGGTGCACGACACCATGCCCATGACGCCGTTCACCCGCGGCCAGACCCTGGCCCAGTACGTGGTGTATGAGAGCCCGCTGCAGATGGTGGCCGACGCCCCGGAAGCCTATGCCGGGGCCGCAGGCTTCGACTTCCTGAAGATCGTACCCACGGCCTGGGATGAGACCCGGTTTATCGGCGGCGATCCAGAGACCTATGTCGCGCTCGCCCGACGCAAGGGCAAGGTCTGGTACGTGGGCGCCATGACCAACGACCAGGGGCGGAACGTGGACATCCCCCTCGCCTTCCTGGGCAAGGGCAAGTACGCCGCCCGGCTGTGGAGCGACGGGGCCGACCCGAACAAGGTCGAGGAATCCAGCAAGTCCGTCACCGCCAAGGACCGCCTGACCCTGGCCCTGAAGCCCGCTGGCGGCGGAGTGGTCATGCTGACGCCCACGGGCCCGTAAGCTGGCGCCCTAACACGGCTTCCCAACCGACTTCCCGGATCGACTCGCGCTGCGGAAATGCGCGGCGGTGTGCAGCACCTCATGCAGCCGGGAGAGCTCGATGGGCTTGGTGAGGACTGCGTCCATGCCCGCGGCCAGATACTGCGCATGCTGGTCTTGGAATGCGTTGGCGGTGAGGCCCACCACCGGCGTGGGCGTTCGTCCGCTGCGCGCTTCGCGGGCGCGAATCTCGCGCGTGGCGTCGATGCCGGACAGCACGGGCATCTGCACATCCATGAGCACCAGGTCGAAGGCCTGTTGCTCCCACGCCTGCACCGCCGCTGCGCCGTCTTCAGCGAACACCGGGGCGACGCCGAACTCCTCCAGGATGGTCTTCAACACCAGGCGGTTGATGGCGTTGTCCTCCGCCGCCAGGACGCGCATAGACGGCGTCGGCGCCGTTTGGCTCGCCGCACGCCTCTCGGTGGGCGTTTGCGGCTCGGCGCAGGCGAGCGGCGCCTCGAAGCGGAAGACCGACCCCTCCCCAGGACGGCTTCGCACCGAAATCTCGCCGCCCATCAGCATGGCCAGGTGTCGGCAGATGGTGAGGCCGAGCCCGGTCCCGCCATGACGGCGCGTCACCGAGGAGTCGCCTTGCACGAACGGCTTGAACAGCCGCTCCAGCATCTCGTCCGACATGCCCTCGCCGGTATCGGCGACTTCGAGGCCGAGCCGCCCGTCCGCATAGCTGGCGGTGAGGATCACGCAGCCGTCGCTGGTGAATTTCAGGGCGTTGGCGAGAAGGTTGTTCAAGACTTGCCGGATGCGGGTGGGATCGCCCAGGAACCGCCCGCTCACGCTGCTGGTCTGCAGCCTGAACTCAAGACCCTTGCGCTCAGCCACCGGTGCGAACAGCGCATGGGCGCTGCCGATCAGAAGCGCGAGATCAAATTCGGTCCGCTCGATGTCGAGCTTGCCCGCCTCGATTTTCGACAGGTCGAGCACGTCGTTGACGATGGTCAGCAGATCCTCACCGCACTGGCGAATGACATCCAGCTGTCGGCGCTGTCCCGGGGAAAGATCCGTACGTTCCAGCGCTTGAGCCATGCCGAGGACGCCGTTCAACGGGGTGCGGATTTCGTGACTCATGGTGGCGACAAAGGCGCTCTTGGCCCGGTTGGCGCCCTCTGCACCCTGCAGGGCGGTGGTGAGCGCCTGCTGCGTGTCCATCCATTCGGTAGCGTCGCGCAGGATGGCTACGAAAAATTGGCCCCGGGTCGAGGCGACGCCTGCGATGGAGACTTCTGCGTAGAACTCCTCGCCCGACTTGCGCAAGGCGCGCAGCTTACGCCGGCCGCTCATGTGCAGCGAACGGCGCGCCTGGGCGGCGAACTCGGCCATCTGGCCCGCATGGCGGGTGCGATGGGCCTCGGGCATCAGCTGTTCGACAGGCGCTCCAATAATCTCGTCTTCAGTGTACCCAAAGATGTCCTCCGCCCCGCGACTGAACATCTGGACAGCGCCCTGCGCATCGATCACCACCAACGCTTCACTCGAGAGACTCAGCACCCCGTCGAGCAGGCGGTTCGCGCTAAATGGAAGACGCCGTCTTAGCGATCGCGACCCAGTCACGCGCGCACCCCGAGCGGCATGCGCGCGGGCGCCTCAGCGACGACTTGAGCGGCGTCGATGCGGAAGCGCTTGACGCTGGCCAAGAGGCCTGCGGCGTCTTTGCGAAGATTGGCAGCCGTGACAGCGGTCTCTTCCACCATGGCCGCGTTCTGCTGGGTGGTTCGGTCGAGCTGGGTCACCGTCGTGTTCACCTGGGCGAGCCCGTCGGCGTGCTCTCGGGTTCCTGCGGCGATCTCCTGGATCAAGAGATCGATCTCCGACACCTTGGCGATGATCTGGTTCAGCGCTTCTCCGGTGTGGCGCACCTGCTCCACCCCCCGAGCCACTTCGGCGGTGCTGGTGGAGATCAGTCCCTTGATCTCCTTGGCCGCATCCGCCGAGCGTTGCGCCAGACCGCGCACTTCCTGAGCCACTACGGCGAAACCCTTGCCGGCCTCCCCCGCCCGCGCCGCCTCGACCCCCGCATTGAGGGCGAGAAGGTTGGTCTGGAAGGCGATTTCGTCGATGACGGCGATGATCTGAGTGATCTGGCGCGAGCTGCCCTCGATGGCGGCCATGGCCCGCACCGCCTCCTCCACCACAGCGCCGGACCTTGCGCCGTGCGTTTCCGCCTCCGCCGCCGCCTTCGCCGCCCGATTGGCATTGGCGGCGCTGCGATCCACGGTCTTGGAGATCTCGTCCAACGCCGCAGCGGTTTGCTCAAAGCCGGCGGCCTGCTGCTCGGTGCGCCGAGCCAGATCGTCTGACGCGTCGCCGATCTGGTCCGAGCTCGTCGACAGGCTTTCAGACGCTTCCATGATCTCGCTCACCGACTGGGCCATCATGTCGAGCGAGGCGTTGAAGTCGCGCCGGAGGCTCGCATATTCGACGGGCAAGGTGTCGGCGATGCGGTAGGTCAGATCGCCGCAAGAGAGGGCGCTCAGTGCGTCGCCGATGGAGCCCACCACCGACCGGCGCTCTTCGGCCAAGGCTCTTGCTTCCGCCGCCAGGCGCTCCCGTTCGGCGGCTTCCAGATAGACTGTGATGGCGAAATCCATGTCCAGCAGGACGGCCTTGGCGAGGACGCCCAATTCGGTCGCCAGTTGCGCCGCCCCGGCGTTGGATTGTCCGAAGGGGTGTTTGGGCCAGCGCGCCTTCACCAGCTTGTCCATGAGGGACTCCAGAACGAGGGCGTAGCCGCCGATGTACCAGCGCGGCTCAAGTCCGATGCGAGCGTGCACCTCGCCGATGGCCGTCACGGCGGCGACATAGTGTTCGTCGATCGCGCCGTCGGCGATGCGACGCCAATGCTCCAGCTGTTTGGTCTTGGCCTGGTCGATATGGCGATCGCTGTTGAAGAACTTCGCCACGACGGGAAACTGCGCCACCTGGCGGTAGAATCCGTCCAGCGCCGCCGGCAATTCGCGCTCAATGATGGGCTTAATACTACGCATGACGGAAGCGGCCGTGGCGTCCAGGTTCATGAACGCAAGACGGGCGTCGAGGTCACGCGCCACCCTGCCGTTGAGTTGTATTTTCATCGCCTTCCCCATACCCGTTTCACGAGCCCCCCATTGATCACATTGTGGCTGGGGTATTGCGGAAAAGAAGCCCATTTGGTAAACAAGTTCCTAAATTGGCGTATTCAGCGCCCGCTCTAATCGTGTAAATCCAATTTTTAGTGATTTTTAAATTGTATTTTTTGAACAATAACTTCAATAAAGATATCATTTATCTTTATAGTGATTCACTATTGATCCGCCTTTCATCAGATTTTGTAATCACTTTTCTTAGTTTGTAACAAGTGCAATCCGTAAATCGCTAAATTTACATAAGCTTACTTCAATTAAATTTGACGTTTTATGCACACGAAAATGAATACAAGTCTACGCGCAATCGAATGCGAACCATTTTCATCGTATTTTCTGATTTTATGTCATGTGACTAAACTGTATGCGGTTAAAATTGAAGCAATTAAAATTCGAATATAAAGTTACACTGAACCGATATATGATTTTTACATAACGTTTAACCATTCAAGTTCATGCAATTTCCGGATGATTAATACCCATTACCACTTGAATCGTCTCAAAAATGCGCTCGCCGATACGTAGAGTAACTTTGATGCAGAAATTTTGTAAAACCACCTTCAGCTGCTATTGCGAATCGTTAAAGCAATAGCGCGCCCACGTAGCAGCAGCATTGGTTGCGCGGCGATCTGCGCCGACCTCGGGCTTAGGCCCGCCCCTCCTCCAGCCCGCGGCGGGCGAGGGCGTCGGCGCGCTCGTTGAGCGGATCGCCGGCGTGGCCCTTCACCCATTTCCACTGCACGCGGTGATGGGCGCGGGCGAGGTCGAGCCGCCGCCAGAGGTCTTCGTTCTTCACAGGCTTCTTGTCGGCAGTGCGCCAGCCGCGCGCCTTCCAGCCGGCCAGCCATTCGGTGACGCCCTGGCGCAGATACTGGCTGTCGGTGAACAGCGTCACCTCGCAGGGCCGGGTCAGCGCCTCCAAGGCGGCGATGGCGGCCATCAGCTCCATGCGGTTGTTGGTGGTGGCCGGCTCGCCGCCCCAGAGTTCGCGCTCATGGGCCCCGAACATGAGGATGGCGCCCCAGCCGCCGGGGCCAGGATTCCCGCTGCAGGCCCCGTCTGTGTAGATGACAACGCCGGGGGTCATTGGACTATCTTCATGGGATGAGGCCGTAGGCGGCCAGGTCGCCCGCCGCCGCGCGATGGAAGGCGAGCTTTCTGCCGTACTCCATGGGGTCCTTCACCTTGACGAGGGCGCCCTTGGGGGTGGCGCGCCAGTCGTGCAGGCGGGTGAGGAAGAAGCGCAGGGCCGCCCCCCGCGCGAGCATCGGCACGGCCTGACGCTCGGCCTCGCTCAAGGGGCGCACCTGCTCATAGGCCTGGACCATGGCCCGCGCCTTGGCCCGCTCGATGCGGCCGTCGTCGTCGCAGGCCCAGGCGTTGAGGCAGATGGCCAGCTCATAGGCGAGCGCATCGTTGCAGGCGAAATAGAAGTCGATCACCCCCGCGAAGCGCCCACCCCTGAAGAACATGTTGTCGGTAAAGAGGTCGGCGTGGATCACCCCTCGCGGAAGATCCCTGGGCCAGCCGGCCTCCAAGACGTCGAGGTCGGCGGCGATGAGATCGGCGAGGTCCGGGGCGAACGCCGCACAGGCGTCCCGATCGCGCTCGAACATCGGCCGCCAGGCGGCGAGGCCAAGGTCATTGGGCCGCACCATGTGAAAGTCCTGACCGGCCAAGGCGAGCTCCGCCGCCGCACGCCCGCACTCCCCGCATTCGAATACCCCCGGCGGTTCGATCGGCCGGCCTTCGAGAAAGCTCACCAAGAGGGCCGGCTTGCCCATCAGCCGCTTCAGCACCTCGCCGCGGCGATCGGGCTTCGGCGATGGGCAGGGATAGCCCCTGGCCGCCAGATGCCCCATCAGGCCGATGAAGAACGGTAAATCGGCTTCGTTCACCCGCCGTTCGAACAGGGTGAGGATCAGCCGCGTGCGGTCGGTCTCCACCAGGAAGTTGGAGTTCTCCACCCCCTCCGCGATACCCTTCCAGCGCACGAGGGCGCCGAGGTCGAAATCGGCGAGATAGGCCCGCAGCTCGGGCTCGGTGATGTCGGTGTAAACAGCCACGGCGCTTGATCTTCGAGCGGCGCGCGGAGGTCAAGCTTTGAAGCGCGTATGACAGATGTTATAATCTGCTCGCCATGGAAGGAGCGCGATCATGATCCAGCTGAAGGTCACCCAGGTGGGTAATTCCCTCGGCGTCGTCCTGCCTAAGGAGGCGCTGATCAAGCTCGGCGTCGACAAGGGCGACACGCTCTATCTCACCGAAGCGCCGGGGGGTGAAATGCGTATTTCAACCTATGATGCGCGCGTTAGGCGACAAATAGCGCTCGGCGAGCAATTGATGGATAAATACAAGGAGACCTTCCGAGTCTTGGCGAAATGACATGGCCGAGCCTGAATGGTTGGAGCTGGAAGCGGTTCTGACCCTGCACGAACGTAGTTTGGCCTTGCACGGCGGAGCGCCAGGGGAGCATGACCGCGGCCTGCTGGAGTCGGCGCTCCAACGCCCGAAGAATCGATTCCATTATGACGGCGTTGAAGATGTGTTTGATCTCGCCGCCACCTATTGCGCTGGGATCAGCAGCAATCATCCCTTCATCGATGGCAATAAGCGGGCGGCGTTTGCGGCGCTGGTCCTGTTTCTGCTTGTGAACGGCTATTTGCTGGAGGTCGGCTGGGAAGAGGCGACGGCGGCGATCTACACCCTGGCGGCCGGCGAAATGGACATCCCTACCCTCGCCGCCTGGGCGCGCAAGAACGTGGTCCCGTTTATTCCGCCAGCACCCTAGGCAGCTTGAAGGTCACCGTCTCGCGCACGCTGTCGCTGTCCTCGATGTCGAGGGTGAAGCGCGCGGCCAGGGCCGCCAGCACGCCTTCCACCAACACTTCAGGGGCCGAGGCGCCGGCGGTGAGGCCGAGCGTGGTCACACCCTCCAGCCAGGCCGGATCAAGCCCGCTGGAATCATCGAGCAAATAGGCGGCCCTGGCCCCGGCGCGCACGGCCACCTCCACCAGCCTTTGCGAATTGGATGAGCGCGGCGAGCCCACCACCAGCACGAGGTCGCACTGGGCGGCGAGGCGCTTCACCGCCTCCTGCCGATTGGTGGTGGCGTAGCAGATGTCCTCGCGGTGCGGTCCCTGGATGGCGGGAAAGCGCGCCTTCAACGCCTCGACGATCCCGGCCGTGTCGTCCACCGAGAGCGTGGTCTGGGTGACATAGGCGAGGTTGCTCGGATCGCGCGGGATCAGGGCAGCCACGTCGGCGAGGGTCTCGATCAGGGTGATGGCGCCCGTTGGAGCTTGACCCAGCGTGCCGATCACCTCGGGATGCCCGGCGTGGCCGATGAGCAGCACCTGCCGCCCGGCCGCCACATGCCGTTCAGCGTCGAGGTGCACCTTGGACACCAGGGGACAGGTGGCGTCGAGGAAGAACAGATCGCGCGCCTGAGCCGCCGCCGGCACTGACTTCGGCACCCCATGCGCCGAGAAGATCACCGGACGGTCGGCGGGGCACTCGTCGAGCTCGGCCACGAACACCGCGCCCATGGCCTTCAGCCGCTCCACCACATGGCGGTTATGCACGATCTCATGACGCACGAAGACGGGCGCGCCGTACTTGGCCAGGGCCCGCTCCACGATCTGGATGGCGCGATCGACCCCGGCGCAAAAGCCGCGCGGACTGGCCATCAGCACCTTCAGCGACGGTTTTGCGGCGGGGGGCAGGTCCATGAGCGGTAGTTAGGCGCAATCGACCAGGGACGCCAGGGGCGACAGCCGCGCGCGCGCCGCACTTTGGCCTTCGTTGCGAGCTTCTGCTGAAACCGCTAGACACTCCCAAACTCCGCAGGCTGGACCCCTCGTTCAGCGCCACATGGAACATCGCCCCATGCGCCGTCTTTCCTTCCTCTTCCTCGGCGTCGCCCTGCTCGCCGCGGTGCCGACGCTGAACGCCTACGCCCAGTCGCGTCAGCAGCAGGAGGATGACGAGCGCCGCAAGCAGCAGGACGAGGAAGAAAAGAAGAAAAAGCAGAAGGAAAAGGACTGGGCCCTGGGCGAGGCGCCGTTGCCGAAGGTGAACACTGCCGGCCCCTGCCCGTTCGTCCGCTCGCTCTACGACGCCGCGCGCTATGTCGAGCTTAAGGATCGCAAGGAGAGCGCCAGCGCGGTGGGTTTCACTGGCGAGATCGAGGGCATCAAGTCCACCTGCGAATATAAGGGCGGCGAGCCGATCCGACTCAAGATGGCCACGGACTTCGCCTTCGGTCGCGGCCCGCAGGCGGACGGCGAGACCAAGATCTACCGCTATTGGGTCGCGGTGACGGTGCGCAACTCGGTGGTGCTGGATAAGAAGTATTTCGACGTGAAGGTCAGCTTCCCCAAGGGCGCCGACCGCGTGGCCTTGGTGGACCGGCTGGAAGATATCGAAATCCCGCGCGCCAACTCCACGGTGAGCGGCTCGAATTTCGAGGTTCTGGTGGGCTTTGACGTGACGCCGGACATGATTCAGTTCAACCGTCTTGGCAAACGCTTCCTGCCCAATACCGCCAACCCCGTGGCGACCTCGAACTGAGCCGATGACTGATCTAAGAACGCGCCTGTCGCAGGCGGTGGAAGCCGCCTTTGCGAGCGCTGACCTGCCTCCGGAACTCGGCCGCGTCACCCCCTCCGACCGGCCTGACCTCGCCGACTTCCAAAGCAACGGCGCCCTGGCCGCCGCCAAGGCCGCCAAGGCCAATCCGCGCGAGCTGGCCGCCAAGGTGGCGGCCGTGCTGCAGGCTGATCCGCGCCTTGCCAAGGTGGAGATCGCCGGGCCGGGCTTCATCAACCTGGTGATGTCCGACGCCGCCCTGTCGGAGCGAGCCGCCGAGATCGCCGCCGACTCTCGCGCCGGCGCTGGTCAGGTGGAGACGCCTCGGCGCGTGATCGTCGACTATGGCGGGCCAAATGTGGCCAAGCCCATGCATGTGGGCCACCTGCGCGCCTCCATCATCGGCGAGAGCGTGAAGCGCCTGTTCCGCTTCCTCGGCGACGAGGTGCTCGGCGACGCCCACTTCGGCGACTGGGGCTTCCAGATGGGGCTGCTGATCGTGGCCGTGGGCGACGAGCAGCCTGGCTCGCCCTTCCTGGCCGAAGGCGAAGGTCCGTTCCCAGAAACTTCGCCGGTGAGCCTCGCCGACCTCGAACGGCTCTACCCCCTCGCCGCCGCCAAGGCCAAGACCGAGCCCGAGTTTCGCGACCGGGCGCGCAAGGCCACCGCCGAGCTGCAAAACGGCCGGCCGGGCTATCGCGCCCTCTGGCGGCATTTCGTGGCTGTGAGCCGGGTGGCGCTGGAGCGCGACTTCGCCGCCCTCGGGGTGCACTTCGACCTCTGGAAGGGCGAGAGCGACGCCGATCCGCTGATCCCGGAAATGGTGGCCGAGCTCGAAGCCAAGCGCCTGCTCGTGGAGGATCAGGGCGCGCGCATTGTCCGTGTGGCCCGCGAGGGCGACAAGCGCGAGCTGCCGCCGCTCCTGGTGATCTCGTCGGAAGGCTCGGCCATGTACGGCACCACCGATCTCGCCACCATTCTGGATCGGCGCAAATCGTTCGATCCCGATCTGATGCTCTATTGCGTCGACCAACGTCAGGCGGACCACTTCGAACAGGTGTTCCGCGCCGCGTGCCTCGTAGGCTACGCCAAGGACGGCGCGCTCGAGCACATCGGCTTCGGCACCATGAACGGGCCCGACGGCAAGCCGTTCAAGACCCGCGAGGGCGGCGTGTTGAAGCTGGCCGACCTCATCGGCATGACCACCGACAAGGCCCGCGATCGCCTGCACGAGGCTGGCCTCGGCGCCGAGCTCGACCCGGCCGAGTTCGAGGCCACGGCGGCCAAGGTGGCGGTGGCGGCGCTGAAGTTCGCCGACCTCGGCAATTATCGCGGCACCAGCTACATCTTCGACCTCGATCGCTTCACTAGCTTCGAGGGCAAGACCGGCCCCTACCTGCTCTATCAGTCGGTGCGCATCAAATCCCTGCTGCGCAAGGCCGACGGCGAAGGCGCTTCGGCGGGCCCCATCACGATCGCCGAACCGGCTGAGCGCGAACTCGCCCTCACCCTCGACGCCTTCGAGGGCGCGCTGAAGGACGCCTACGACCGTCGTGCGCCCAACCACATCGCCGAGCACGCCTATCGCCTGGCCCAGAGCTTCTCCAAGTTCTACGCCGCTTGTCCGGTGCTGGCGGCGCCGGATGCGGCCACGCGCGGCTCGCGTCTCGCCCTGGCGCAAACCACGCTGAAGCAGCTCGACCTGTCGCTGGACCTGCTGGGGATCACCACGCCCGACAGAATGTAATCGCTCAGGAGCTCGCATCTGGCGCGAACCGCGCTGACAAGCTCTGTCGGCTTCAGTAGCGTGACGGCGATCATCCGCCGGGGCGTTTCATGTCCATCGTCGTCGCCAAAGACACCTCCGCCCGCGGGCGCAAGGACGCGAAGCGCGTGGGCGAGCCTAGTCGGCGCGTGCCGGAGGTGGAGCGCGGCGGGCCGCACCTGCCGCTCTTTCGCAAGCGCGCGGCGATCTATGTGGACGGCTTCAACCTGTTCCACGCGATCGACGACATTCAGCGTCCCTATCTGCACTGGGTGGACCTGAAGGCGATCATGACCCAGATCATCCCCCGCTCGCAGGTGGTGAAGCGGGTGGTGTGGGTGACCGCCTTCAAGCCCCAGGGGCGGACCAAGAACGACCGCCAGCTCGCCTATATGAACGCCCTGATGGCCAGGGGCGTGGTCTACCAGACCGGCCACTTCGTCATGCATGTGAACGGCTGCAACGCCTGCGGTCATCGCTGGACCGAGTCCACCGAGAAGCAGAGCGATGTGAACCTGGCCCTCGCTCTTGCCGACGACGCCCACGCCGATCGCTTCGACGTGGCCTATCTGGTCACCGTGGACGGCGACCACGCGGCCACCGCTCGCTACCTGAAGACCCATTTCCGCGGCAAGCGTCTGGTGTCAGTGGCTCCGCCCGGACGCATGCACAATCGGCACATCCTCGACTGGGCCGATGCTCGCGCGACCATCACCACCGAGCACCTGGAGAACGCCCTCCTGCCGGCCCTGGTGAAGGGGCGCGGCCGCAAGGTGGAGCGCCCCGCGGCCTGGCTGCCGCCCGAGCTACCCAAGCAGAAGCGTCACCTGAAGCTGGTGGTGTCGCAATAACTCATGCGGCGCTGCTCGCACCGTTCTCCGCGGCGTGGGTCAGAAGGGCGTAGATCTGGCCAAGGTCGACAGGCTTGGTGAGCACCTCGTCCATGCCCGCGGCGCGGTAGGCCACATGCTGTTCGCGAAACGCATTGGCCGTCAGCCCGACAATGACCGTACGGCTGCGGTCCGTTCCAACCTCCAGCTTGCGGATTTGCCGCGTCGCATCGACGCCCGAAAGGCGCGGCATCTGGATATCCATCAGCACGAGATCAAACTCACGCGCCCGCCAAGCGGCCACCGCCTCGTCGCCGTCCTCGGCGAACACGGGCTCGACGCCAAAGCTTTGCAGGACCGTCATCAGCACCATGCGATTGGTTGCGTTGTCCTCGGCCACCAACACCCTCAGTGCGGACATAGGCTCAGAGGCGATCTGGAGGCCATGCGGCGCCAGCGCAGGCGCCTCGGGCGCCGGCGCCGCGGCTTCCACCAGCGGCAGCTCCAGCGTGAAGGTCGAGCCTTGGCCGAGCTTGCTACGCACCGTCACCGTGCCGCCCATCAGATCGGCCAGGCGTCGGCAGATGGCGAGGCCCAGCCCCGTGCCGCCGTGTTTACGCGTTACGGAGCTGTCGGACTGTACGAAGGGGCGAAACAGCCGGCGTTGGGCGTCGGCGGAGATGCCTTCCCCGGTATCCTTGATCTCCACCCGCAGGAGATTGCGGCTTCGCACCGCCTCGACCCGGATTTCGCCTTCAGCCGTGAATTTCACCGCATTGGAAATCAGGTTGTAGAGGATTTGCCGAATCCGCGTGGGGTCGCCCTTGATCCGCCCGGGCAGGCTATCAGCCACCAGGACGAAATCGAGACCTTTGCGTTCCGCCGCCTTGGCGAAAACATCGCACACCGCCACGAGCGTGGCTTCGAGATCGAACTCGGTTTCTTCGATCTCGATCTGCCCCGCTTCGATCTTCGAAAGATCAAGCACATCGTTGACGATGGCCAACAGGTCGAGACTGGACTGGCGGATTACGTCGAGTTGTTGCTGTTGGGCCGGCGAAAGGCCCGATTGGTCGAAGACCTGCGCCATGCCGAGGATGCCGTTCAAGGGCGTGCGGATTTCATGACTGATGGTGGCCAGGAACGCGCTCTTGGCGCGATTGGCGGCTTGCGCTTCAGCGAGCACGTCGCTGAGCGAACGTTGCGCGTCCGACCACTCGGTCGAGTCTTTCACAATGACGGCGAAGAATAAGCTGGGACCAGCCTCTAACTTTCGCACCGAGATTTGAGCTGGAAATTCTTCCCCCGTTTTGCGTCGGCCGAACACCTGCCGGCGGGCGCCCATATACAAATTTTCTCGTCCGTGTTCGGCGAATTGCGCCATGTAACGGCCGTGGTCGGCGACGAAACGCTCGGGCAGCAACAGGTCGATCTTGCGCCCGCCGACTTCTTCCGCGGAGTATTTAAAAATATCCTCCGCGCCGCGACTGAAGAATAATATCGTTTGCGTAATATCGCAGATCAGGAACCCTTCGTTCGAAAGCTTCAGAAATCCGTCCAACAATTGATGCACATTAAACGATTCAAACACGCCTTTAGCACCAGCCTGCATGTGTTGAATTCCCTATAATGTGCGTCGCCACCCTCTTCGGATGAATCAACTCCTATTACATTTGCGATATATTCCTAATTTGGGAAAAAAGTCAAAACTCCGATAAGCATTTTTGCCTAAGGCGACCATCCGGGGTCGCACTCGATACGAATTCGCACACGATGAAGTGGGATTGCGCGATCGATGATCGGGCTACGCGAATCCGGCGCGTTCAACGCTCCGCCGACCTATATAGGGGCGTTGCAGAACGGCGGACATTGGAAGGCGAAATTGCGAACACTCGCGCTTGGGCGAGCTGAGCTCAGCCCAGGTTGAGTGGTCGGAGCGGCAGGATTTGAACCTGCGACCCTCTGGTCCCAAACCAGATGCGCTACCAGGCTGCGCTACGCTCCGTAACCCTGACAAGGGCCTGCGCCATAAGGCTTTCTGGAGGCGGCCGCAAGCGAACAATTACAGACTGTCCGACTCCGCAGTCAGACGGTCGTCAGACAAGGCTCCACGCCTGGAGCCGCATTAGCACCGCCTCAGGGCTTGGCGGCGAAGGCCGCTTCGTCGATCACCTTGTCGCCGGGCTTGATGTGCAGCTTGTCGGCGAGCCCGCCATTGATCTCCACCACGGCTCGGGCCGGGCCCGTCGAAGGCAGCGGCGTCTCATCCATGGGACGGGCGTTCTTGGCGATATTGAGCACGCGGCCATCGGCCCCGACAAAAATAATGTCGAGCGGGATCAGTGTATTGCGCATCCAGAAGGCCTGGGCGTGCGGCGGCTGATCATCGAACACGAAGATCATGCCGTGCCCGTCCTGCATGGACTTGCGGTACATAAGGCCGATTTCGCGCGCAGCTTCGTCCTTGGCCACTTCCATGGTGAAGCGGTGCTTGGCCTTGCCACAGTCGATCACCAACGATTCCGTGGGCAGGGCTTGCGGCTTGCCGTTGTTCAACCCCTGCGCGTACGCGCCGCTGGCAATGAGAGCAAGGCACGTCAGGACGGCGGCGGATTTCATGCGGTCACAGCTCAAAAGTTGATCCACCTCGCCCGGCCGGCGAGGCGGCGTCACTATGCGGCAAGGTCGCGGCCGACTCTAGTCCCGGCGGCTCAGTGCTCGGCTGAAGAACCGATCTCGGCCACCACAAGGCCCTTCGGCCCCTCGGCGAAGCGCACCATCACCTCATCGCCCGGCTGGAGGTCTTCCAGGCCGCAGCGGCGCAGGGTCTCGATGTGCACGAAGATGTCGCCCGGCTCAGCCTCGCGCACCACGAAGCCATAGCCCTTGGTGCGGTTGAACCACTTCACCTTGCAGCGCTCCAAGGGACCACGCGCCTGAGGCCCGCGGCGAGGACCGCCGGCCCGCGCGCCATAGCTCCCATGGTCGCCGTCACGATGAAAGTCGCCGCGGAAGCCGCCGCGGTCGCCGCCCCGATCGCCGCCAAAGTCCCGGCGACCATGCGAGTCGCCGCGGTCGCGTCGGAAACCGCCATCCTGATGGTGATCAAACGATCGTCGCTCGGGACGCTCCGTGGGGGCCGGCGCCGCGCTCTCGTCGAGGTCAACGATGTTGGAAACCTGCCAGCCCTTCGGTCGGCGCACGGCGTCGCACACGATCACCGCGCCCTCCAGCGCGCTCTCTCGGCCCGTCTGTCGCAGGCTCGTCACGTGCAGCAGCACGTCTTTCAGTCCGGTCTGATCCGGATCGTCCGGCACAATGAAGCCGTAGCCCTTGCCCGGGTCGAACCACTTCACCCGGCCGCTGATGCGCACCGACTCGTCGTCGTGCGAATCAACGCTTTCGTAATCTAAACTAGACATGCCGCCCCTTTCGCCCGCCCCTCCAAGTGCGAGCTACAACGCCTTATACACTAATTTTAGCTTATTGCGCGAAAAAGGGCTAATTTTCGTCACGAGTCGCTTTTTCCGTCTCGTAAACGCGCGGCGGTGGTAGGCCCTAGGAGAGTCGAACTCCTCTTCCCAGAATGAAAATCTGGTGTCCTAACCGATAGACGAAGGGCCCCCGTCGCGGAGGCCGGGGATATACCAAGGCCTTGCGTCGAAAGGCAAGCGGTCTGACGACGATTTTTTCGATCAGCCGATTTCCACCCGGCGAGGGTCGGCGGCGTCCTCGATTTCCAGCTGCACGCCGCGACGGCCGCGCCAGTCGTCGGCTTTCAATCGTCCGACCACGTGCAGACTTGCGCCGCTCAGAAGCGCCTCGCCCAGCGCCGTGTCGCCCGCGCGCCAGGCGATGGCCTTCAGCCGTCCGCCCCGTTCGTCGGCGAGATCGGCGCGCACGTGCCCGCCCTTCAACGCCTGGGCGCCCATGGGCCGCACGCCTGCCAGCGCCACCAGCGGTTCGGGATTGCCTGGCCCGAACGGCGCCAGAGCCTGCATGCGGTCATAGAGCGTGCGATCCGCCGCGGTGGGGGTGATCAAGGCCTCCACCTCTAGGGCGTCGTCCGCCAGGGCGAGCTCGGTCTCGTCCTTCAACCGCTCCAGCATGAAGGCGCGGAAATCCGCCACGCGCTCGGCGCGGAGGGTGAGGCCCGCCGCCATGGCGTGCCCTCCGCCAGCCAGCAGGAGGCCCTCGTCGAAGGCCGCCTCCACCGCACGACCCAGATTGACCCCCGGCTGGGAGCGGCCGGAGCCCTTGCCCACCGCCGAGACGCCGTCGAGGCCGATCACCACCGTGGGTCGGCGATAGCGCTCGCGCAGGCGAGAGGCCACCACCCCCACCACGCCGGGATGCCAGCCCTCCCCGGCCACGATCAGCGCCGGACCGTCTGCGTTCAGAGCGCCGCCCTCGATCTGCCGCACCGCCGCTTCCAGCACCTCGGCCTCCACCTGTCGGCGTTCGCCATTCAGTCGGTCGAGCTCTTGAGCGAGGACCAGCGCCTCCTCCGGGTCGTCGGTGGAGAGGAGCCGCGCGCCAAGGTCCGCGCGGCCGATGCGCCCGCCGGCGTTGATGCGCGGGCCGAGCATGAACCCGGCGTGGAATACGTCCGCCTCGCCCGAGAGCCCCGCCACCTCGGCCAGGCGCTTCAGGCCCGGATTGCGCCAGGCGGACATGGCTTTGAGCCCCTGGGCCGCGATGGCGCGGTTGAAGCCGGTGAGCCGCGTCACGTCGCAGATGGCGCCCAGCGCCGCGAGATCGAGCCAGTCGAGCGGATTGGGTCCCTCGCCGGGACCGATGAGCCCGCGCCGCCGCGCCTCGCGATTGAGCGCGGCGGTGAGCACAAACACCACGCCGGCGGCCGCCAGATGCCCCTGGTCCGAGTTGCAGCCGGGGCGATTGGGATTGACCAGGGCCGAGGCCTTGGGCGTCTCCGCGCGCATGAGGTGGTGGTCGAACACCACCACGTCGAGGCCGAGCCGCGCCCCCTCCTCCAGCGCGTCATAGGCCGCCGCGCCGCAGTCCACCGTCACCACCAGCTCGACGCCCTCGGCCTTCATGCGCTGGAAGGCGGCGGCGCTGGGGCCGAACCCTTCGCGCACCCGATCCGGAACATAAATCGGCAGGTCCTGGCCGAAGGCGCGGAAATAGCGCACCAGCTGCGCTGCGCTGGTGGCCCCATCGACGTCATAGTCGGCGAACACCATGCACCGTCGCCGCTGCTCGATAGCGTCGATGAGGAGCGCGGCGGCGCGATCCATGTCGGCGAAGCTGGAGGGGTCGGGGAAGCTCGCCTTCAGCGTGGGGCGCAGAAAGCCTTCCGCCTCGCCTTCGTTCCGCACCCGAGCGGCCAGGGCGCGCGCCACCGTGGCGTCGAGCTCGAACCCATGCGCCAGCTTTCGCGCCAGGGCCTCGTCAATGACGGCTTCTCGCCAGACGCGCCCGGAGAGCGAGCGCTCCACGCCAAGAAACGCCGAGCGCTGCACTTGCACGGCGATGTGAGGCCGGGCGGGGTCGCCCGCGCCCATGGGCCTAGAGCTTCCGCGTCATGCGGATCTGGCGCACCACGCCGTCGGCGGAGGTCATCACCAGCGAGTGGGTGTGAACCTGCTCGTCGTCGATAACCACGCCATCGAGAAGCGCGCCGTGGGTGACCCCCGTGGCCGCGAAGATGGCGTCGCCCTTCACCAGCTCATTCAGGGAATATTTGCGGTCGAATTCCTCGTCCTTCAGGCCGAGGCGACGGGCGCGGGCGCGCTCTTCTTCGTTGCGGAACACGAGCCGGCCCTGGAACTGGCCGCCCACGCACTTCAGCGCCGCGCAGGCCAGCACGCCCTCGGGCGCTCCGCCCTGGCCGATATAGATGTCGACGCCCGTGTCCGGATCGGCGGTGTTGATCACGCCGGCCACATCGCCGTCGGTGATCAGGTGCACCCGCGCGCCCACGGAGCGCACGCTGGCGATGATGTCCTTGTGGCGCGGACGATCCAGCACGCAGGCGGTGATGTCGGAGGTGTCGCAGCCCTTGGCTTCAGCCAGGGCGCGCACGTTGTCGGCCGGCGAGGCGTCGAGGTCGATGATACCCTCCGGATAACCCGGACCGATGGCGATCTTGTCCATATAGGTGTCGGGGGCGTGCAGCATGCCGCCGCCCGGCGACAGGGCCAGCACGGCCAGGGCGTTGGCCATGGCCTTGGCGGTGAGGGTCGTGCCTTCAAGCGGGTCGAGGGCGATGTCGATGCGCGGGCCGGCGCCCGTACCCACCTTCTCGCCGATGTAGAGCATGGGCGCTTCGTCGCGCTCGCCCTCGCCGATGACGATCAGGCCGTTGATGGCGAGGCTGTTCAGCGCCGTGCGCATGGCGTCCACCGCCACCTGGTCGGCGGCCTTTTCGTCCCCGCGACCGGCCAGCTTGAAGGCGGCGATGGCGGCGCTTTCGGTGACGCGCACCGCGTCCAGGGCCAGGGAGTCGCTCAGCCGCTCAAGGCTGGCGGCGGAAGATTCGGTCATAAGCAGCCTCCGGCGCTTAAATCATGCGTGTGTCTTGGCGCCCGTATCGAAACAATTTCGTCCGGTGTCAAACGTCTTCGATACGGAAGATGCGCGGACGCTCCAGGACCGTGTCCAGGGTCTCGATAATCTCGCCCGCCTGTTGCAGCGCGCCTTCGCTCGCCTCGTGGGTAGTGAGCACCACCGGCACCACGCCGCTGGCCTGAGCCGGGCGCTGCAGGAAGCTGTCGATGGACACGTCCGAACGCGCCAGGGCGTCGGTGATGCTGGCCAGGACGCCAGCGCGATCCTTCACCATCAGGCGGATATAGGCGCGTTCGTGGCGCTGGCCCTTGGCGGCGGCGGCCAGGAGGTCGAGCTCGCCGGCCGGGCGCTGGAACACAGGCCGGGTGACGCCGGCGGTGAGGTCGGCGAGGTCGGCGGCCACCGCCGCCGCGGTCGGTCCCGCCCCCGCGCCGGGGCCTTGCAGGAAGATGCGGCCGATGCGCGCGCCTTCGATGAAGAGGGCGTTCAGGGCGCCGCCGGCCTGAGCCAGCGGATGGTTCAGCGGCACGAGGCCCGGACGCACCCGCACGCTCGCCCCCTCGCCCTGGCGCGAGGCCGAAGCAATGAGCTTGATGCGATAGCCGAGCTCGTGGGCCAGGTGGATGTCGATCAGGTCCACTCGGTCGATGCCCTCGATCTCCACCGCGTCGAAATTGGGCGCGGCGTCGAAGGCCAAGGCGGCGAGGATAGCGATCTTGTGCCCGGCGTCGAACCCGCCCACGTCGGTGGTGGGATCGGCCTCTGCGAAGCCGCGCGCCTGGGCGTCGGCCAACACCTGGGCGAAGGGCTGCTCGCGCGCCTCCATTTCGCTGAGGATGAAGTTGCAGGTGCCGTTGAGGATGCCGGCCACGCGGGTGACGCGGTCCCCCACCAGGCCTTCGCGCAGCATCTTCACCGCCGGCGTGCCTCCCATCACCGCCGCCTCATAGAGCAGCGGAACGCCCTTGGACTCTGCGAGGGCCGCGAGCGCCTTACCGTGCTTGGCGATGAGCGCCTTGTTGGCGGTGACCACCGGCTTGCCGGCGGCGAGCGCCGTCTCAACGGCCGTCTTGGCCGGACCATCGGCCCCGCCGATCAGCTCCACGAACACGTCGATATCGGATGACGCAGCCAGGGCGACCGGATCGTCGAACCAGGTTGCGGCGGACACATCCACATCCCGTGGCCGACTGCGATCACGCGCCGACACGCCGGTCACCTGCATGTTTCCGCCGCCGGGGGCGAAGTCGGGTCGGTCGGCGATCAGTCGCACCAGGCCTTGGCCCACAACGCCCAGTCCCGCGAGACCAATACGCCAAACGCGCGCTCGACCCTGGTCTGTGGACGGCGCGGCGGGAGAGCCCGCAGGAGAAGATGTCACGGTTGCGGACTCGCAGGCTTTGGCGCGCTTGATGCCGGTGGAGTCGGCGGCGCGGTCTTGACGGAATGGGGATCGGCAGGTCGCGCGGCCGCGCGGGCGGCGGCGGCGAAGGCTTCAGTCTTGGCCGCTTGATCTTCCGCGGGCGGTTCGATCTTGCTCTTGTTGAGCACGGCGTCGGCGGATTGCACGAATCTGTCGGTGTCCGGGGGCGGCGCGGCCAGGGAAGCGTCGAGTTGCTTGATCCAGCGGCGCGCCTTGATCTCGTCGATCACCGCCGCCTTGTAGGCTGAAGCCGGGCGGATATCCGTGGGCACGGGAGGAATCTTGTCCATGCGCGGCGTGGGCGGATTGGATTGAGACGCCGCCACTGCCGCCGGCGCAACCGGCGATTCGGGGTTCACCGCGAAGTCGGCGCCCTGCACCGCCCGGCGCAGATCGGCGCAGGCGCTGAGCATGGCCGCAGCGACGATGATCGCCGCGCAAGCGCGCACGCTGATATGACCCCTGCAAACGTTGAGCTGGCGCATGAAAATGGTTTACCAGTCAGATTACAACGAGACCGGTCATAAGCGATGACTCGGCGAGAAGGAAGCGCTGGCGTGGCGACGTCGGCAGGAGAGAGACGCAAATGGCGGATAATGTCGTTTCCCCCGGTCGTGGACGCGCGAGCAAGACGGCGGATGCGCCTGCGTCAATGCGCGCGAAACCGGGCGTTGTGGTAGCGTCTGCGAAATCCCCCAAGGCCAAGTCCTCCAAGGCCTCGAAGGTCGCGGTGAAGGTCGCCGAGCAGGCCAAAATCGCTCCCAAGGCGACGCCCGCCAAGGCCAATGGCTCTAAGCCGCCATCCGCCGCCGCCAAGACCGCCGAAAAATCTGCTCAGCCGAAGACCGTGAGCGCTAAGCCCGCCGCCAAAGCCAAGGCGCCCCCTAAGCCTAAGCCCGCGCCGCCTAAGCCCGCGCCATCCGTAAATCCGAAAATCGAATCGGCCGCCAAGCCTGAGCCGCCGCCGAAGCCGCAGGCGTCTCAAGCCGACGCTCAAGCCCGCGAATTCGATCCCCTCGCCTTCCTCAATCCCTCCCAGCGCGAGGCCCTGGAACACCTGTCGGTGAACCTCGCCAAGGCCGCGCTCACCGCCCAGGGCGCGGTGGCCGAAGCCGCCCTGCGCCAGGCCGACCGCCCGGCCGCCCTGACCCCCGACCCGTTCCATGTCGGCCCCTCGCTGGGCGAGGTGATGAGCCAGCTCGCTAACCACCCGGAAAACCTGATGCGGGCCCAGGCCAACCTGTTCGAGCGCTATCTCGACCTGTGGAGTCAGGCGGCGAAGCGGGCCTCAGGCGAGACCGCGCCGCCGGTGGTGGAGCCCGCGCGCGGCGACAAGCGCTTCGCCGACCCGGCCTGGAGCAACAATCCCGTTTTCGAAGTGATGAAACAATCCTACCTCATCACCTCCAACTGGCTGAACGATCTGGTGGCCGCCGTGGACGGCGTCGATCCCATGACCAAGCGGCGGGTGGAGTTCTTCACCAAGACGCTCACCGACGCCTTCGCCCCGTCCAACTTCCTGGTGTCGAACCCGTCCGCCTTGCGCGAGGCCATGGCCACCCATGGGGAGAGCCTGTTGCGGGGCGCGGAGCACTTCGCTCAGGACCTCGCTCGCGGCAACGGCCAGTTGGCCATCAGCCAGACCGATTTCGAGCAGTTCAAGATCGGCGAGAACATCGCCACCGCCCCGGGCAAGGTGGTCTATCGCTCTGAACTGTTCGAGCTGTTGCAGTTCGACCCGACCACCGAGCAGGTCTACGAAATCCCACTGCTGATCTTCCCGCCGTGGATCAACAAGTACTACATCCTCGACCTGCGCCCGAATAACTCCATGGTCCGCTGGCTGGCCAGCCAAGGCTTTACGGTGTTCGTGGTGTCGTGGGTGAACCCGGACCGTCACCTGGCCGAGCGCACCTTCGAAGACTATATGCGCGAAGGCATTTTCGACGCCGTACTGCAAACCAGCCGTCAATGCGGCGTCGAGACCGTGAACACCGTCGGCTACTGCATCGGCGGAACCTTGCTCGGCTGCGCCCTCGCCTTCTTGGCCGCCAAGGACAATGACGCGGTGAACAGCGCCACCTTCTTCGCGGCGCAGCAGGACTTTTCGGAAGCCGGCGATCTCCTCCTCTTCACCAATGAAGAGTGGTTGCAGGACCTGGAGCGACGCATGGATGAAGCCGGCGGCGTGCTGCCCGGCTCGGCCATGGCCGAGACCTTCAACTCCCTGCGCGCCAACGATCTCGTGTGGTCGTTCTTCGTGAACAACTATCTCATGGGGCGCGAGCCGACGCCGTTCGACCTCCTGTTCTGGAACTCGGACCAGACCCGGATGCCCAAGGTGCTGCACCTGCAATATCTGCGCTGGTTCTATCAAAAGAACCTCTTGGCCAAGGGCGAGTTGGAGATGGCCGGCGAGACGCTCGACCTCGGCAAGGTCAAGATTCCCGTGTTCGTGCAGTCGAGCCGCGACGACCACATCGCGCCCATGGCCTCGGTCTATAAGGGCGCCAAGCTGTTCGGCGGGCCCACCACCTTCATGCTGGCGGGCTCCGGCCACATCGCAGGCGTCATCAACGCTCCAGCGGCGAACAAGTACCAGCATTGGACCAATGACCAGCTGCCGGCCACGCTGGACGAATGGCGCGCTAGTGCGGTGGAAGAGCCGGGCTCGTGGTGGCCGCGCTGGGCCGAGTGGCTGGCGGACAAGTCCGGCAAGAAGGTCCCGGCGCGCGATCCGGCCAAGGGGCCGTTGCAGCCGCTGGGCGATACGCCCGGAACCTATGTGAAGGTGCGCTCGGAAGTCTGATCTCCGACGTCTGATCAGATCAGGCCGGCGGCCTCGTCGAGACCCAGCGCCAGGTTGAGGTTCTGCACCGCCGCGCCCGACGCGCCCTTGCCGAGATTGTCGAGCACGGCCACCAGCCGCGCCTGCCCAGCCGCATCGTCGCCGAACACATAAAGCCGCAGGCGGTTGGTTCCGTTGAGCGCCTCAGGATCGAGCTCCGGCACGTGACCAGCGGCGCCGGCGCGAGCGGTCTGAAGGCGCAAGGTCTCGGCCTCGTCGGCCACGCTGACGAACCGCTCACCTTCATAAGCCGCCTGCAAGGCCTCGCGCAGGGCGGCGACCTTGGGCGCGTTCGGCAGGGCCCACAGCTGTAGCGGGACCTCTACCAGCATGCCCTGGGCGTAGCGCCCCACCATGGGGGCGAACAGGGGCGCATGGGCGAGGCCGGCGTAGCGGGTCATTTCCGGCACGTGCTTGTGCTTCAGCGTGTAGCCGTAGGGGCGCGCGGCGTCTGTCGCGCCCTTCTCCTCGAATTCGGCGATCAGGCCCTTGCCGCCGCCGGAATAGCCGGAGACGGCGTTCACGGTGATGGGGAACGCGGCCGGAACGAGCCCCGCGCGCACCAGCGGCGCCATCAGGCCAAGAAAGCCGGTGGGGTAGCAGCCCGGATTGCTGATCCGCGTCGCGCCCGCGATGGCTTCGCGCTGACCTGCGCGCAGCTCCGGAAAGCCATAGGTCCAGCCCTCCGCCACGCGATGGGCGGAAGAGGCGTCGATCACCTTCACCTTCGGATTGCGCACCAGGCTCACCGCCTCCTTGGCCGCCTCGTCGGGCAGGCACAGGATCACGGCGTCGGCCTCATTGAGCGCCGCCTCGCGGGCGGCGAGGTCCTTACGGAGCGCTTCGCCCAAGAGCAGGACCTCGATGTCCGATCGCGCCGCCAGCCGCTCGCGGATCTGCAAGCCGGTGGTGCCGGCCTCGCCGTCGATGAACACCTGATGGGCCATGGTCCCCTCCTCGGCTCGGATGAGCCCAAAAGAAAAGAGCGCCCCGGATGATCCGGAGCGCTCCTTGAGATAAGCGGATCGCTGCGCCGGATTAGCGCTTGGAGAACTGGAAGCTGCGGCGAGCCTTGGCGCGACCGTACTTCTTACGCTCGACCACGCGGCTGTCGCGGGTGAGGAAGCCGTGCGGCTTCAGCACCGGACGCAAGCCCGGCTCATAATAGGTCAAGGCCTTGGAAAGGCCGTGACGGATGGCGCCGGCTTGGCCGGAGAGACCCGAGCCCTGCACGCTGACGATGACGTCGAACTGGGCCAGGCGGTCGGTGACCACCAGGGGCTGGGCGATCATCATGCGCAGCACCGGACGGGCGAAGTAAACCGTCTGGTCGCGGTCGTTGATGGTGATCTTGCCCGAGCCCGGCTTGATCCAGACCTTGGCGATGGCGTTCTTGCGCTTGCCGGTGGCGTAGGCGCGGCCATACTTGTCGATCTTGGGCTCGCGCGGGGCCACGGCCTCGGCGACGGCGCTGAGGGACTTCAGCGCGTCAAAGCCGGTGGCGCGTTCGGCCGGGGCGGCCTCTTGAGCGGGGGTGTCGCTCGCCATGGTCACTGGCTCCGCACGTTCTTGGCGTTCAGGTCGGCGAACGCGATGGTTTCAGGGTTCTGCGCCTCATGCGGATGCTCCGCCGAGGTGTAGATGCGCAGGTGGGTCATCTGCTTGCGGGCCAAGGGGCTTTCCTTGGGCAGCATGCGCTCCACGGCCTTTTCGAGGATACGCTCGGGGAAACGGCCGCCGAGGATCTTGCCCGCGGTGCGTTCCTTCACGCCGCCCGGATAGCCGGTGTGCCAGTAGTAGATCTTGTCTTCGAGCTTGCGGCCCGTGAACTTCACCTTGTCGGCGTTGACGACGATGACGTAGTCGCCGCAGTCCACGTGGGGGGTGTAGTCGGGGCGGTGCTTGCCGCGAAGGCGCATGGCGATGAACGAGGCGAGACGGCCGACGACGGCGTTCTCGGCGTCGATCACGATCCACTTCTTCTCGACCTCCGCCGGCTTCAGCGAAACCGTGGTCTTTTGCATGGAAGGATCATCCGAAATCGGGGCGGGCCGGTCGTGGCGTCGCCTTGAAGAGGCGCTGCATATACTGGCGCGGCTTCAGCGTGTCAAACGATGAGTCCAGCGCCATATTCGCGTTACTATTTGAATTTAATGAGAATTTCAAAAACGGTATTATGATACCGCAATAATTTCAGCTCCGCGCGGTGCGCCAGGCGAAGCCGGTGGCGAGAGCCAGTACGCTGGCGGCCACGATCTGGTGCAACAGGGCTAGCCCCAGCGGCGCGGCGAAGACGAGGGTCAGCACGCCCAGACAGGCCTGCAGGAAGAGCCCGCCCAGCACCCAGAGGAAGGGCCGCGCCAGGAGCCTCGCCATGGACGAGCGCGAGCGGAACAGGCGCACCGCCATCACCACCGCGGCGATGAGGATCAGATAGGCGACCAGTCGGTGATTGAACTGCACCGCCGCCACGCTATGGGCCAGCGTGCCCCAGAGGCCGCCCCGCCCCACGTAGTCGGCTGGGATCCAGCGTCCGTTCATCAGCGGCCAGTCGGTGTTGATGCGCCCCGCCTGATTGCCGGCCACGAGGGCGCCCAACAGGCACTGCGCGTAGATCGCGCCCAGGAGACCCACGGCGGCCGTGGTCCAGCCATTGTCGAGCAGCTGATTTGACGCCCGCGCCCTACCTGACCAGGCCTCCAGCCCCGTCCAGATGCAGGCGATGAAGATGAGCAGCGCGAGGCCGAGGTGCATGGCCAGGCGCTCGGGCGCCACGGCGATCCCGCGATCAAGGCCGCTGGCCACCATCCACCAGCCGATCAGACCCTGCAGGGCCCCGAGCCCCAGAATAATGAAGCAGCGCACCAGCAGCCGCCGCGGCAGGCGCTTCAACCACAACAGCACACCCATGGGGATGACGAAGGCCACGCCCACCAGGCGGCCGAGCAGCCGGTGGGCCCATTCCCACCAGTAGATGCCCTTGAAGGCGCCAAGGCTCATGCCCGCGTTCACCAGGCGATATTGCGGGATCTGCTGATATTTGTGGAAGGCGTCCTGCCAGCCGGCTTCGCTTAGTGGCGGAATGACGCCGAGGATCGGCTTCCACTCCGTGATGGAGAGGCCGGAGCCGGTGAGCCGGGTCGCCCCGCCCACCACCACCATGGCCAGGACCAGTAAGGCGACGCCGAAGAGCCAAAGCGCCGTGGTCTGCGAGCGCTCCAGATTAAAGCTCCAACGCATGCGTACAAACCTTCACACCGCGGCCCGTCTCGGGCGCCGCTCTAGTCCTTCCTGACGATGGCGTCCATGTTCAATTCGCATCTCGCTTGCAACCTTGACCGCGCGGCGTAGAAGGCGGGATCGATTTTGAGAGGAAAAGGCCATGGGACGACGGGGACGCAAGGCCATTGCATCGATCGGCATCCTCGTCTTTGTGATCGTCTACGCCTTCGCCGCGGCAGCGATCGGCCGCAGCCTTCCTGATATTTGGTGGCTGAAGCTCGCCTTCTACGCGGCGGCGGGGATCGGCTGGGGCGTGCCGATCATCCCCCTGATCCGCTGGGCGAACCGGTCATAAGGTCTCATTGAGGCAGATGGTCGGAGCGGCGGGATTCGAACCCACGACCCCTTGACCCCCAGTCAAGTGCGCTACCAGGCTGCGCTACGCTCCGCCGTGAGGCGTGCCTTATAGAGGCGCGCCTGCGCCGCCGCAACGCGAAAAGCAAAGAAATCGCGACGCTTGTTTTGCGGGTCTCAACCCTTGGCCAGCAGGGTGTCGATGCGCGCCTTCACCCCTTCCAGGTCGTCGAGCACGAAGCTCAAGCGCGCCCGGGCCGCGTCATCGAGGACGGAAACAGCTTCGCGAATGGCGTCAGGCGCCTTCGGGCTGGGCTCAAAGGGCGCAGACTCGATGGGCGCAGACTCGATGAGGGCAGGCGTGGTCTCGCCGCCCGCCGCCGCCATCAGCCGGCGCAGGCCCTGCTCCTTGTGCAGGCGCTGCACCCCCTTGATGGTGTAGCCTTCTTCGTGCAGCAGCACGCGCACGCCGCGCAGCATGTCGATGTCCTGGCGACGGTAGAAGCGCCGCCCGCCCGCGCGCTTCATGGGCCGGATGAAGGAGAACTTGGTCTCCCAGAACCGCAGGACGTGTTGCGGAACGCCGAGCTCGCTGGCCGCTTCGGAAATGGTCCTGAAGGCGTCCGGGCCCTTGGCGACGGTCACCCTCAGCCCTCCGTGGGCTCAGCGCCGTTGAGGTGCGCCTCGTCGACGCGGGACTTCATCACCTGCGAGGCGCGGAAGCTGATCACCCGACGCGAGTCGATGGTGGCCGGCTCGCCGGTCTTGGGATTGCGGCCCATGCGCGCGCGCTTGGCCCGCACCTGGAACACGCCGAAGCCTGACAGCTTCACCACCTCGCCGGCCTCCAGGGCCTCAGCCACCAGATCGAGGGTCCGCTCCACCAGCCCAGCGCAGTCCTGGCGGGTCAGACCCACCTCTTCGTGCACGGCTTCGGCGAGATCCGCCCGCGTCAATGTTCCGCCCTTCATGGGACGCGCCTTTCCACCTCACGCAAGACGAGAATTGATGGCGCGAAAAGTTCAGAAAGTCAAAGGCTTCGGCTCAGGCCTAAAGGCGCACTAAACAAGCGCCCCAGGTGAGGCCGCCGCCCATGGCCTCCATCAGCACCAGCTGACCCGGTTTGATGCGCCCATCCTCGATGGCTTCAGCGAGGGCGAGGGGGATCGAGGCGGCCGAGGTGTTGGCGTGGCGGGCCAAGGTGGAGATCACGCGATGCTCGTCGATGCCGAGGCGATGGGCGACCCCGGCGAGGATGCGCTGGTTGGCCTGGTGCGGCACGAACCAATCGATCTGATTGAGGGCGACCCCCGCCACTTCCGCCGCCGCCTCCACGGCCTCGGAAATATTCACCACCGCGTGGCGGAACACCTGCTGGCCCTGCATGCGCAGATGCCCCACCGTGCCGGTGGCGGAGGGACCGCCATCCACGAACAACAGCTCCTGCTTGGTTCCGTCGCAGCGCAGGGCGAAGCCCAAGAGGCCGCGGTCCGCCGTGGTCCCCGCCCCTGCCTGCGGCTCCAGCACCACCGCGCCCGCGCCGTCGCCGAACAGCACGCAGGTGGTGCGGTCCTCCATGTCGAGGAGGCGCGTCATGGTCTCCGCGCCGATGACGAGGGCGCACTTGGAGAGCCCGCGCGCAGTGAAGCCGTCGGCCACCGACAGGGCGTAGACGAAGCCCGAACACACCGCCTGCATGTCGAAGGCGATCCCCACCGGCGCGCCCAGCTTCTTCTGCACGATGGCCGCCGTGGCCGGGAAGGTGAGGTCGGGGGTGGTGGTGGCGACGATGATCAGGTCGACGTCCGCCGCCGTGCGCCCAGCCTTGGCGAGGGCCGCCCTGGCCGCCTCCACGGCGAGGTCGGAGGTGAATTCGCCCTCTCCAGCCCTGCGTCGCTCGGCGATGCCGGTGCGTTCGCGGATCCAGGCGTCGGTGGTGTCCACCACCTGGGCCAGGTCGTCATTCGTGACAACGATTGCGGGCAGATAGGCGCCCACGCCGGTGATCACGCTTCTCACCATGCTCACTTGCCCTACTCCGCGGATTTGGCTTCAGAGACGACGTTATTCGTAGCGTCGGGAGCGAGCGCCACGCTCAGGCGCTCGATATTGCGGCCGATCTCTTCGATATAGCGGCTCGCAGCGAGGTCGTAGGCGATCTTGATGGCGTCCGCAAATCCGCTGGCGTCCGTGCCGCCGTGGCTTTTCACCACGGTGCCGTTGAGTCCCAGAAGCGGCCCGCCCCCAGGCGGCGTCAGCCGGGCTCTCAGCCGGTCCAGTCCGCCCTTGGCCAGAACGGCGCCGGCCATGGAGAGCGGATCGCCGGTGAGCGATTGCTTCAAGCTGGCGGCGAAGAACCGCGCCAGCCCCTCCCCGGTCTTTAGGGCGATGTTGCCGGTAAAGCCGTCGGTGACGATGACGTCCACCGCCCCGCCGGCGATGTCATTGCCCTCGACGAAGCCGCGATAGTCGAAATCAAACCCGCCCGCGCGCAGCAGCCGGTTGGCTTCGCGCACCTCCTCGTGGCCCTTCATCTCTTCCGAGCCCACGTTCAACACGCCCACGGTGGGACGATAGGCCGGGTCGGCGGCGTGAACAGCGCGATAGAAGGCGTCGCCCATGATGGCGAACTCCACCAGCTGGCTCGCGGCGCAGTCGATGTTGGCGCCCACGTCCAATAGTGCGGTGACGCCGCGGGCGGTGGGCCAGCTGGCCACGATGGCCGGCCGCTCCAGTCCGGAGCCGATCATGCGCAGAATGAGCTTGGAGATGGCCATGAGGGCCCCGGTGTTGCCGCCCGACACCGCAGCGGCCGCCTCGCCCTGGCGGATCGCCTCCACCGCGTTCCACAGGCTGGAGCCCTTGCCCCGGCGCAGGGCCTGGGCCGGCTTCTCTTCGCCGCTGATGATTTGGGCGGTGTGGCGAATCTCCACCAGGGGGCGCAGGGCCTCGAATCGGCGCAGTTCCGCCTCGATGCGCGCCTCATCGCCGTGCAGCAGGAAGCGCACCGGCCGGCCTGAGAGGCGGCGTGTGGCCTCCGCCGCGCCAGCCACCGCCACCGGCGGACCGTGATCGCCGCCCATGGCGTCGATAGAAATAACCAGGGGATCAGTCACAGAGAACGCCCAGCTCCGCAGCTCGCGTCGGACTCAAAACAGCGAGGTCCGCATCGGCGGGCGGACCTTAGCGTCTGCGGACGATGATGCAAGGCGGCGCTCACTCGTCCTTGGGAGCCGCCGTCTTGAGGGCGGCGAGCTTGGCGAACGGAGAAATGGTGGCTGTGGTTTCTGGTTGAGCGAACACCGCCCCCGGTTTGCGCGGATAGGGATCGATCTCCAGGGCCAGCTGCTCGCATAGAGCCGCGCCCACGTCGATGGCGTCGCCTTCCAGCACGTCCGGCGGGTCGTCGGCGTCGGGATCGATGATGATCTCGGCGTCTTCCGGCGGCAGGAGGGCGCTGCCCCTCGGCGCGTACTTAAGGTCCACCTCGCCGCCGAGCTCGCTGTCGAACGGCTCTAGGGTGACGCCGCAGACCTGCGTCACCGTGGCGCGCCAGCGACCGGACAGGGCGTAGCCATCGAACCAGGGCGCAAGTTCGAGCTCGGCGTCATAGGCCTTCAGCGCCACCAGTCCATCGGCGCGGGCCATCGCCGTGCGCGTGGAATCGTCAGGTGCGAGCGATAGTTTCAGACCCTGGCCGATGGCCGAAAGGCGAACCACATGGCTCCAAGGGGTGTCGATCATGAGGTCGCAGTCTCCAAGGCGTCCGGCGCGCGGCCGTCCAGGAACATATCGAGCGGCGCGGCCGCGAGGGCGGCGGTCCAGGCGCTCACATACTGGCAGAGCGCATCCACGTCCGCCTGGGCGACGCCCTCGAATACGGTGCGGGCGGTCACGGCGCCGAGCTCCGTCGTGTCCGGCAAGAGGTCCAGCGCCACGTCATAGGTCTTCATGCGGCCATAGACCGCTTCGCCCAGCTTGCGCATCTTCTTGGCCATGGAGAGGTCGCCCACGCCCAGCTCGCGGTAGGTGTCGTCGAGGGCTTGCAGATAAGCGTCGAACAAGGCCTGGCTGGTCTCCTTGGCCTGCGGTCCCTCCCCGCGCAGGCGGCGCAGCAGCAGGATCAGGTGCAGGGTGTAGAGCTCGAAGCGCCCCTCCAGCGTGTCTGGGGCGCCCATGTCGCGGTAAAGCGCGGGCGTTCGCGCCTGCTCCACCACCCAAAGATAGAGCCGTCGCCCCGCCGCCACGGCGGGTCTTGGCCTGAGCCATCGCTGCAACATGCTGCTCGCCCCTTTTCCGCCGCGACCTCGGTTTAGCCTTCGTGCATTGAACTAGGCGCGCTGGCGCGATAGGTCAAAGACTTCGCCGGTCGGTCGGCGACGCATTTGAGGTTTCGTCCATGGTGAAAACCGCCAGCCTTGTCGCCAGCTTGGCCCTTGCGGCCGGCCTCTGCGCCTGCGCGCCGGTGACGTCCTACAATGGATATCAGGTCCAGGACGTGAAACCTGACACCATGAAGGTGGGCGAGGACACCAAGTCCACCGTGCTCGGCAAGCTGGGCTCGCCCTCGGTGAAGTCGGAGTTCGACCCCAACACTTGGTACTACGTTTCGCAGGTTACCGAGCGCTACGCCTACTATCTGCCGCAAGTGCGCCAGCGCGATGTGGTGGAGATCAAGTTCGCCAAGGACGAAAAGGTGGCCAGCGTGCGTCACCTGAATCTGGAGAACGGCTTCCAGGTGGCGCTGAACAAGCGCGAGACCCCCACCCGCGGCCGCGAACTGTCGGTGTGGGAACAGATCCTCGGCAATATCGGCCGCGGCGGCATGCTGCCGCGCGAAGACGACCCGGGCAACCGCGGTCGCCATTGAGGCGGACCGCTTAGCGGCGTTCGGATTAAGTCGTTCGACCTGATCACAAAAAGAAGGCCCGGGATCGCTCCCGGGCCTTTTGCTTGCGCATGGTGAGTTCAATCAGCCGCCGATCACGCCCTTGGCCAGCACGGCCAGGAGCAGCAGGGCGACGATGTTGGTGATCTTGATCATCGGGTTCACGGCGGGACCCGAAGTGTCCTTGTAGGGGTCGCCGACGGTGTCGCCGGTCACCGCCGCCTTGTGCGCGTCGGAGCCCTTGCCGCCGTAGTTGCCCTCTTCGATGTACTTCTTCGCATTATCCCAGGCGCCGCCGCCCGAGGTCATGGAGATGGCCACGAAGAGGCCGGTGACGATCACGCCGATCAGCATGGCGCCCAGAGCCGCGAAGGCGTTGGCCTTGGTGGAGATGGTCAGCACCGCCACGAACAGCACCACCGGCGACAGCACCGGCAGCAGCGAGGGGATGATCATCTCGCGGATGGCGGCCTTGGTCAGGATGTCCACGGCCTTGGCGTAGTCGGGCTTCTGCTCGAAGGTCATGATGCCCGGCATTTCCTTGAACTGACGCCGGACTTCTTCCACCACCGAGCCGGCGGCGCGGCCCACCGCGGTCATGGAGAGGCCGCCGAACAGGAACGGCAGGAGGCCGCCGAACAACAGGCCCACGATGACGTAGGGGTTGGAGAGGTCGAAGGTCACCTGACCGATACCCTTGAAGAAGGACGACGATCCGGCGTTGGCGGGGTCGGAGAAGAAGCGCAGGTCCTGGGTATAGGCCGCGAACAGGACGAGGGCGCCCAGGCCAGCCGAACCGATGGCGTAGCCCTTGGTCACCGCCTTGGTGGTGTTGCCCACGGCGTCGAGGGCGTCGGTGGAGACGCGCACTTCCTTGGGCAGGCCCGCCATCTCCGCGATGCCGCCGGCGTTGTCCGTCACCGGACCGAAGGCGTCGAGGGCCACGATCATGCCGGCGAGCGACAGCATGGTGGTGGTGGCGATGGCCACGCCATAGAGGTCGGCGAGGCTGTAGGTGGCGATGATGGCGATAATGATCACCAGGGCCGGCAGAGCGGTGGATTCCAGCGACACGGCGAGGCCTTGGATCACGTTGGTGCCGTGGCCGGAGACGGAGGCCTTGGCCACCGACTTCACCGGATTGAAGCCGGTGCCGGTGTAGTACTCGGTGATCACCACGATGGCCGCAGTGACAAGCAGGCCCACCACGCCGCACCAGAACAGGTTGATGCCGGAGATGGCCACCGCGCCCACCTGCACCGATCCGGGCACGAGGCTGGTGATGACGAAGTAGATGGCCGCCGCCGACAGGACGCCGGTGACGATGAGGCCCTTGTAGAGGGCGCCCATGATGTTCTTCGACTTGCCCATGCGGACAAAGAAGGTGCCGGCGATGGAGGTGAGGATGCACGCGCCGCAGATGGCCAGCGGCAGGGTCATCATGGTGCGCAGGGTCTCGTCCCCCGCATTGCGGAAGAAGATGGCGCCCAGAACCATGGTGGCCACGATGGTCACGGCATAGGTCTCGAACAGGTCAGCGGCCATGCCGGCGCAGTCGCCCACGTTGTCGCCCACGTTGTCGGCGATGGTGGCCGCGTTGCGCGGATCGTCTTCAGGAATGCCAGCCTCGACCTTGCCCACCATGTCGCCGCCCACGTCGGCGCCCTTGGTGAAGATGCCGCCGCCGAGACGGGCGAAGATGGAGATGAGCGAAGCGCCGAAGCCGAGGGCCACCAGAGCATCCACCACGTCGCGGCTGGTCGGGTTGAGGCCCAGCACGTCGGTGAGGACGAGGTAGTAGCCGGTGACGCCGAGGAGCGCGAAGCCGGCCACGAACAGGCCCGTCACGGCGCCCGAGCGGAAGGCCATGGAGAGGCCCTTGTCCAGGCTCTCGGACGCCGCTTGGGCCGTGCGCACGTTGGCGCGCACAGAGATCAGCATGCCCGCGTAGCCCGCCGCGCCCGACAGCACCGCGCCGATGAGGAAGCCCACCGCCGGAAGCGCGCCGAGAAGGAAGTAAATCGCCGCAAGGATCACCACGCCGACGATGGCGATGGTGGTGTACTGACGCCGAAGATAGGCCGAGGCGCCTTCCTGAATCGCCGCAGCGATTTCTTGCATCTTGGCGCTGCCGGCGGGCGATCGCAGCAATGCGCTGGTCTGCACCACGCCGTAGATCACCGCGAGCAGACCCGCGACGATCACAAGATAAATTTGGTTCATATCCACCCCTAGATCGCATCGACCGCGTACGGCCGAGGCTGTTGAAGTTCAATTCGGGGGCCCCGCCCTTGATGTAAATCAGCGATGGGAACCGACTTTAGGCGGATTCGAACGCACCGCAGGGGCCCAGGAAGAGCCGGACACTGCCAAAGCTGCGCCGCCCTGGCAACCAGCGTTTGTCAAAGGAAAAATAGTTCTACTTCGGCAGGCCCTGGGTCTGCTTGGGCGTCTGGGTGACCACATCCACGCGAATGACTTCCCCAGGCTTCGACAGGCTGGCCGCCGAGCGCATCAGACTCGCTTTCAAAGCGGCTTCGTCCACATGGAGATAATCGCCCGGCTTGGTGAAGGGCGTGCGATTGCCGGCGCGCACCAAGGCGTCCCGGAAATAGGGCTCTTTTTCGCGAAACGTCGAACTGTCCACCGAGGGGGCCAATTGCAGGCGCGTGCTGACAAAGACGTAATTGACGATCTTGCCGTCCTTCACCAGCGGCAAGGCCACGGGGAAGAGGTCGATATAGTGTTCGGGCGGCTTGTTCTTGTCCTCGGCGGCGGCGAAGGGCGCACGGACCAAGAACGACAGGGCGATCAGGGCGAGAATCAGAGCGCGTTGCATGGGCGCATGATCCGCCTCTCGCCCGATCGAGGCAACTGGCGCTTCACCGATGCTGGTAACCGGTGCGTTCGACGTCCAGGCGCCGGCCATTGCTGAACACCGTAAGTCCAGCGGCCTCGGTGAGCTCGCCAATGCGCGTGATCGGCGTTCCCGCGGCCCGGGCGGAGGCTTCGGCCAAGGGCGCGTGTTCAGGCGACAGCGCAAACACGATCTCATAGTCATCGCCGCCCGTGGCGAGGCGCAGCAAAGCGCGATCCGAATCCTCCTGCCGGGCCAGCCACGCCGAGGCCACAGGCGACAAGGGCAGACGATCGAGCGCAATGGCGATTCCCGTCCCGCTTGCCT
This sequence comes from Pseudomonadota bacterium, assembly GCA_040757715.1. Taxonomy (GTDB): domain Bacteria; phylum Pseudomonadota; class Alphaproteobacteria; order Caulobacterales; family Caulobacteraceae; genus CAIMFV01. The sequence continues at coordinate 246,973 of JBFLWS010000001.1, forward strand.
CCCCGATGTGCGCGGCGTCGGCGAGCAGACCATCGGAAATGTCCGCCGCGGCGCTGGCGTGAACGCGCAAGGTCTCGCGCAGCTCAAGCCGTGGCGTCGGGCGATAAAACCGCTCCAGGAGGTAAGATTGATCGTCGGGCGACGCCCCCCAGGACTCGCCTTGCTTTAAGTCGAGGCCCAAAGCCGCGTCGCCCACGGTCCCGCTGACGTAGAGCAGGTCCCCGGCCCTGCCCCCGCTGCGTTTCACGGTCCTCCCCAGAGGCGCCCAGCCGATCACGGTGAGGCTGGCGGTGAGCGGACCGGGGGTCGCCACCGTATCCCCGCCAAAGAGACGTAGGCCGCAGGCGCGGAGCGCCCGACCAAATCCGGCGGCGAAGTCGCCCTGCGCGGCCTCGTCGAACGCCCGCGGCCAGGCGATGGTGAGCAGCGCGCCATCGGGCTCGGCCGCCTTGGCCGCCAGATCTGAAACGGCGCTGCGCACCAGGCGTTCGGCCATGAGCGCAGGCGCATCGTCGGCGAGCACATGCACGCCGGCCACGATGGCGTCGACGCTGAGCACCTGCTCGCAGCCCTCGCGAGGGCGCAGCACCGCCGCGTCGTCGAGCAGGCCCAGCGCTTCCGGGACATCGGCCGCCAAGGGGCCGAACAGGCGCGAAATGCGCGCGAATTCGCCGCCGTCGGCGGCGTCGGTCACGTGCGAACGTCGCGGGCCACGCCGTCGAGAGCGGCGTTCACGAAGCCGGCGTCCACCTTGTCGAAGAAGGCCTTGGCGAGTTCGATATATTCGTGCAGCACAACTTCGGTGGGAATATCGCTGCGGTCCAGCAACTCGTAGGCGCCGGCGCGCAGCAGGGCGCGCAGGGTGGCGTCCAGGCGCTCCAGCCGCCACTTGGCCGCAAGGCGCCTGGCGATGGCCTGGTCGACCTCCGCCTGGCGGGCCACCACGCCGCGCACCACGTCCGCGAAGAAGGCCTCGTCGGCCTCGGCCAGACGCTCGTCGCCGCCTTCCTCAAGCGCTGCGCCGAAGCGATGGTCGAGGAATTCACGCACCACCGCCTCCACGCCGGCGCCGGCCACGTCCATCTGGTAGAGCGCTTGCACGGCGGCTAGGCGCGCCACGGCGCGCGCCTGCCGGGGCGGTTTTACAGTCTTAGTATTCACTCGGGTTTCGACAGGTCGTCGCCCTCTTCATTCAAGCCTTCTTCGCCCAGGAAGGTGGCGAAGTCCTTGGTTTCGCGGAAATCGCGATAGACCGAGGCGTAGCGGACATAGGCCACTTCGTCCAAGGCCTTCAGCGCCTTCATCACCAGTTCGCCGATCACTTGGGACGGAAGTTCAGTCTCGCCGCGGCTTTCCAGCTGACGGACGATGGACGACACCATCCGCTCCACCCGGTCCGAATCCACTGGACGCTTGCGCATGGCCACGGCGATGGAGCGATCGAGCTTCTCGCGATCAAACGGCGCGCGACGGCCGGAGCGCTTGACCACCACCAGCTCTCGCAGCTGCACCCGCTCGAAGGTGGTGAAGCGCCCGCCGCATTCCGGACAGGAGCGACGCCTGCGAATGGCCGCTCCATCCTCCGACGGACGTGAATCCTTCACCTGGCTCTCGGGGTGACCGCAAAAGGGACAGCGCAATCCTTACTCCATGGGGATCGTTCGCAACCCTTGTAGGTCGCTTTGCCAAAAACGCCTAGGTGTAGATGGGGAAGCGTTCCACCAGATGCCGCACCTTGCCGCGCACAGCGGCTTCGGCAGCGGAATTGTCCTCGCCATGGCGAGCGAGACCATCCACCACTTCAGCGATGAGGTGCCCCACTTCGCGGAACTCGGCCTCGCCGAAGCCGCGGCTGGTGGCCGCTGGCGAGCCCAGACGCACCCCCGAGGTGATGGTGAAGGGCGTGGTGTCGAAGGGAATGCCGTTCTTGTTGCAGGTGATGTTGGCTCGCTCGAGGCTGGCCTCGGTGGCCTTGCCGGTCACGCCCTTGGGACGCAGGTCCACCAGCATCAGGTGGCTGTCGGTGCCGCCGGACACGATGTCCACGCCGGTTTCGACCAAAGTCGAAGCGAGGATCTTGGCGTTGGCCAGCACTTGGGCCGCATAGGTCTTGAACTCCGGCTTCAGCGCCTCGCCGAAGGCCACCGCCTTGGCGGCGATCACATGCATCAGGGGCCCGCCCTGCAGCCCTGGGAACACGGCCGAATTGATCTTCTTGCCCAGGTCCTCGTCATTGGAGAGGATCAGACCGCCGCGGGGACCACGGAGGGTCTTGTGCGTGGTGGTGGTGACCACGTGGGCGTGCGGCAGCGGGCTCGGATAGACCCCGCCCGCGATGAGGCCGGCGTAGTGCGCCATGTCCACCATCAGGTAGGCGCCCACCGAATCGGCGATCTCGCGGAAGCGCTTGAAATCGATCACGCGGCTATAGGCCGAGCCGCCGGCGATGATCAGCTTGGGCTTTTCCTTCAGGGCCAGCTCCGCCAGGGCGTCATAGTCGATCCGATGATCGTCCTTGCGCACGGTGTAGGGCACCGGCCGGAACCACTTGCCCGACTGGTTGGCCGGACTCCCGTGGGTCAGGTGGCCGCCCGCCGCCAAATCCATGCCGATGAAGGTGTCGCCCGGCTGGAGCAAGGCCATGAACACGGCCTGATTGGCCTGGGCCCCGGAGTGCGGCTGAACATTGGCGAAGGCGCAGCCGAACAGGGCCTTGGCCCGCTCAATCGCCAGCCGCTCGGCCTCATCGACATATTCGCAGCCGCCATAGTAACGGCGACCGGGATAGCCCTCGGCGTATTTGTTGGTAAGGATCGAGCCTTGAGCCTCCAGCACCGCCCGGCTGACGATGTTTTCCGACGCGATCAGCTCGATCTGCGTCTGCTGGCGATGAAGTTCGCGGTGGATCGCGGCGCTCAATTCGGGATCGGCGTCGGCGAGCAGCCGATCGAATGAGGGCGTGAAGGCGGAATGAAAGGCAGTGGCGGATTGGGTCACGGGGCGGCTCGCGGGGGTGGGCGAAGGGAACGCATGCTTTTACTCGTCGGTTTCACCTAGAAGCAATGCCGACCTGTTGATCGATGTTTCTTGTCAGCAAATTCCTGAACGGGCTGAGGTAACCCTGTCATAGATGGGGATATTCAACCGTTTTGAAGCTGTGCGGGAATATGGCAGTGTAGAAATCTGTTGCGAATCTACGGAAATCAAGAAATGGTCCGCGGGATTGCAGCTTACCTTAGTCGAGGTGACACTCATGAACGCAAACAGCGATCCAGGCGACATCACAGAACAAGAACTTTTACGCTTGTCGACGGACATCGTGGCGTCTTTCGTATCCAACAACACCGTAGCGCCAACGGTGATTCCCGAACTGATTCGCAGCGTTCATGATTCCCTGAGCCAGCTCGGAAAAATTGAACCGCCGCCGCGGCAAGTTGAAAAGCAGAAGCCGGCGGTGCCGATCGCCAAATCTGTGCAGCAGGATTACATCGTTTGCCTGGAAGATGGCAAGAAGTTGAAAATGCTTAAGCGCTACTTGCGGTCGAAGTACAATCTCAGCCCGGATGAATATCGCCGCAAGTGGGGCTTGCCGGCGGATTATCCAATGGTGGCGCCGGCCTATGCCAATCGACGTTCGGAATTCGCCAAGCAGATCGGACTTGGCAAGGGTGTGCGGCGGCAAAAGCCCTGACTTCTTCAGTCGGCGCTCCTTCGGTCGGCTGCAAGTCGATTTAGTATCATTGGGATTTAAACGCATTGGGGCGAGCGAGGCCGTTGCTGGCTTTCGCTCTCTCCTTCGAGCCCAAAAGAAGCGGCGCTGAAGCCAACTTCAGCGCCGCCTTTCGTTTTCGCGATAATTTGATGTCTTGAGTGCTATCCGCCCCTTAGGCGGCGACCCCGCCCATGCGCTTGACGTTGCAACGCGTCCAGAGGGCGTTCATGGCCCGCACCAGATCATCCATCATGGCGTCGGAGTGGAACGGAGTCGGAGTGAAGCGCAGGCGCTCGGTGCCGCGCGGCACGGTGGGATAGTTGATCGGCTGCACATAGATGCCGAAATCGCTGAGCAGCAGGTCCGACACCATCTTGCAGTGCACCGGGTCGGCCACCAGCACCGGCACGATGTGGCTCACCGACGGCATCACCGGCAGGCCGGCGGCCTTGAAGCGGGACTTCAAGGTGGCGGCGCGCTCCTGATGGCGTTGACGCACCTCGTCGTGCTCCTTCAGCCAGCGGATGCTGGCCGCTGCGCCCGCCGCCAGGGAGGGCGGCAACGAGGTGGTGAAGATGAATCCCGCGGCGAACAGGCGGATGGCGTCCACCAAGGTGGCGTCGGCCGCGATATAGCCGCCCATGACGCCAAAGGCCTTGCCCAGCGTGCCCTCGATGATGTCGATCTCGGCCATCACCCCATCGCGTTCGGCGACGCCGGCGCCGCGATGACCGTAAAGGCCCACGGCGTGCACCTCGTCGAGATAGGTGAGCGCGTTGTACTTCTTGGCGAGGGCGATAGTGCCGGCGAGGTCGGCGATGTCGCCGTCCATGGAATAGACGCTCTCGAAGGCGATCAGCTTGGGCGCATTGACCGGCGCCGCAGCGAGAAGTTCTTCAAGATGAGCGAGGTCGTTGTGGCGGAAGATGTGCCGCGCGCCGCCGCCGTTGCGAATGCCGGCGATCATGGAGGCGTGGTTCAGCGCATCCGAGAAGATGATCAGGCCCGGCAGGATCTTGTAGAGGGTGGAGAGCGCCGCCTCATTGGCCACATAGCCCGAGGTGAACAAGAGCGCGGCGTCCTTGCCGTGCAGATCGGCCAGCTCTTCTTCCAGCTCCACGTGATAGCGGGTGGTGCCGGAGATGTTGCGCGTGCCGCCGGAGCCGGAGCCCACGGCGTCGATGGCTTCGTGCATCGCCTGGAGCACCACCGGGTTCTGACCCTGGCCGAGGTAGTCGTTGGAGCACCAGACCACCACGTCCTTTTTGGAGCCGTCCGGGCGGGTCCAGGACGCGCGGGGAAAATCACCCGCATAGCGTTTCAGATCGGCGAATACGCGGTAGCGTCCCTCAGAGCGAACGCTTTCCACCGCAGACCCGAAGGCGGACTTGTAATCGATCACGACTTCATGCTCCCGCCGCCAGCAACCGGCGACCTTTATTGACTCTCTTCTGCACCCACCGCCCCTGGCTGTCCACTAGGACAATTCCCTTAAGGGGCGGCGCTATGACCCCACGCCCTGGCTCGGCAGTTTTCCGCGAAGCAGTTGAAGCATCACGGAGAAATCCTGACCACCGGCGCCTAGCCGGTCAAGTAGAGCGTAAAGCGCCTCAGCCTGAGCGCCCAACGGCGTGGTGGCTCCGGACTTGGCCGCAGCATCCTGGGCGAGCTTCAAATCCTTCAACATGAGAGACGTCAAAAAACCACCTTGGTAGTTGCGATTGGACGGTGCGGCGGGCACCGGCCCCGGCCATGGGCAGTAGCTGGTCATGGACCAGCACTGCCCGGAAGACTTCGATGCGATGTCGAAGAACTTCTGGGCATCAAGTCCCAGCCGCTCCGCGAGGGCGAAGGCCTCGCACACGCCGATCATGGAAATGCCGAGGATCATGTTGTTGCAGATCTTGGCCGCCTGACCCGCGCCCGCCTCGCCGGCGTGGATCACCGCCTTGGCCATGGGGGCGAGCGCCGCTTCGAACTGAGCAAAGCTGGCCTCGTGGCAGCCGACCATGAAGGTCAAGGCCCCCGAATCCGCGGCGGCCGTACCGCCAGACACCGGCGCGTCGGCGAATGCGAGGTCGTGCGCTTGCGCCTCCTTAGCCACGGCTCTTGCGCTGTCCACATCAATGGTCGAGCAATCGATAAGCAGCGTCCCGAGCCGGGCGTTGGGCAGGATTTCATCGTGGTAGACCGCCCGCACATGCTGACCGGCGGGCAGCATGGTGATCACCACATCCGCCGCCTTCACCGCCTCAGCGGCCGAGCCCGCCGGCGTGCAGCCTTGCGCCCTGGCGCGCTCCAGGGCCGTCGGCGAGAGGTCGTAGGCCAACACCTTGTGTCCCGCCTTGGCTTGGTTCGCGGCCATGCCGGCGCCCATGGCGCCCAGGCCGATAAAGGCGATGGTGGTCATTGGTATCCTGCCCTGCTGTTCTTATGGCGTTAGGCTTCGTGCTTACGCCCGCAGGTCGATCTGCGCCAGTGGCAGGCGCCTTGAGTTCATTTGGCGATTTGAGGCGCGCCGCCGTTGGCGCTCGTCAGCCTGACGTCCCCCGCCGGCTTGGCCCCGTTGGCGAACTGGGCCTGTTCCGGCAGGGCCGTGATGATGATGGGCGCCTGGGCCAGCCAACGCTTGGCGGCGGCCCGCACCTCGTCCACCGGCATGTGCGAATAGTCCGCCTGCCAGGTGCGCGCCTGGGCCAGCTTGTACGGCTCGCCCCAGGATCCATCGAGGGTGTTGACCCACCAGCCGTTGGTCTCCTTCCGGTGGGCGGTGTCGTCGAGCAGAGGTTTGCGCACCTGCTCCAGCTCTTTCGCCGACACATCGCCCGTAGCGAGACTGGCGGCGATTCGCGAAATCTCACTCGCCACAGCGGCGGTCGTGGCCGGGCTCGTCTCCACGGACGCAGCCATGTAACCCTGGTCGCCGCCGCGGTCCTCAAGCAGACCGACGCTCGGCGTATAGGACTGGCCGAGTTTCTCCCGCACGGTCTCGCGCAGGCGCTCATTGAACACCTCACGCAACAGGGTGAGCGCGCGCACCTCGCGCTGACGCTCCGGCTGCCACACGAACAGGGGCCACACCGCATAGACCGCGGCCTTCTCGGGCAAGCCGATGTGCGAAGCCTTCAAGGTGGAAGGCGCGGGCTCGGGGAAGCGGCCATGCGCGGCGTCGGCGGGCGTGCGAGCGGTATCGCCCCGCGGCGGCAGCGCCCCCAAGGTGCGGGCGATGGCCTTGGCGGCGGTCGCCTCGTCGATGTCGCCCACGATGGTGATTTCCAATGGCGAGGTGGTGAGCGAAGGCTTCAACAGTCGCTGGAAATCGCTCGCCTTCAAACCCACCGCCTGGGTCTCCGGCGGTAGGTCGAACACATGCGGCCTCAGCATGATGTCGTTCAGCGCCTGTTGTGCAGCGGTCAGCGGCTCGATGCGATAGCCCTTGTAGAGCGCCTTCACCTCAGAGGGCACGCGCAGGTCGATCTCGGGGCGGAAGCCGGGATCCACCAGCAGCGCCGTCAGCAGCTCCAGCTCGAAATCAAGATCGCGGGGGCGGGTTGACCCGGACAGGGCGAAGTGATCGCGATCGAGCGACAGCCGCGCGCTCCAGATATGGCCTTCGAGCAGATGCGACAGCGCTTCGGCGTCATGTTGACCAAGTCCGCCGTCCAGCAGCATGGCCGCGCCAAGCGAGGCCGTCAGTTGATCGTCCGCATTGAACTCGGACTGACCGCCGCCAAAGCGAATGCGGATGTCGATCCGGTCCTTCACAAAGGTCAGGCGCTTGAAATTCACGTGCACGCCGTTGGCGAAGCCCAGGCGCACAAAGTCAGGCTCCTGCATTTCCTGGCGCACCGTCACCTCGCCAGGGGCGCCGAAATTGGCGTAGGCCCAGGCCGCCTCCGGCGTTTCGATCGGCGCCGCCGGCGTGGGCTTGGCCTTCACCGCCACCCAGGCGCGCTTGAGGATTTCCGGCGTCGACGGCGTGTTCGACACCATCACCAGCAAGGGCGCGCCGGCGTCGCTCCAGCGCGCTTTTATCTGCGACGAAACCGCTTCTTTGGTGATGCTCGGCTCAGCAGCCAGGAACAATTGCCGCAGCGAGGCGGGCGCAGAGACGATGAGGCCGTGACGCATGGGCGACAGCAGCGACTGGGCCAGCTGCGGCGTGGTGCGCGTGCCGGCGCCGGCGGCCGCGGCTTCCATCACCGCTTCCAGCGACTTCAGTTCGCGCTTGCGCTCCGTCTCGGTGACGCCATGCGCTTCCAACCGACGCATTTCATCGGACAGGGTCTCAAGCGCATCCTGCCACCGGTTCGGCTTTGGCGTGGCCACGAGACACGCCAAAGCGGCGGATTCGTAGGGCTCGCGGCGCGACACCTGGGCGTCGAAGAAGGGAGCGTCGGGTCGGCGGGCGATGTGAGCGAGCCGCTCGTTCAGCGCCGATCCCCACACCGCGTCCGCGGCGAAGCGCTTCCACGCCTTCAAACTCGGCGACTGAGCCGGATCCACGGGGCGGACGCGGCATATTTCCAGATCGCCGCGAGCGAAGTTGGGCGCATTGATCTCAAAGACCCCCTCGCCGCGCTTCGGATCGACATGACCGCGATCAGGCTCGACCGGCGGCGGCGCATCGGTCGCCCAAGACCCAAAGGTCGCTTCGATCCGAGTCTTGAGCTCCTCCACCGGCGCGTCGCCGACAACAATGATGAAGGTGCGGTCCGGCCGATACCACTTGTGATAAAAGGCCTGCATGGCGGCGGCGTTGATCTTGCCCACCGTCTCGGGAACCCCGCCGGGACTGCGCTTGGGGCCGAGCAATCCTGGCTCCAGGAAGCTTTGGACCATTTCGCCCACGGCCGTCGCCCCGTCTCGACGGACATTGTACTCCGACAGAACGACGCCCCGCTCGGTGTCGAGGGCGCTCTGGTCGAGGCGGAGCCCGTCGGCGACGTCGCGCAGCCAGTCGAACACCATGTCGAGCTTTGCGGCGGAAATGTTCTGCAGGTCGAGCACGTAGTCGGTGCCGAGCGCATCGGTGAAGGCGTTCTGGTCGCGTCCGAGAGACACGCCTGCCTCCAGGAAGCTCTTGTTCAAAGCCTCGCCCGTGGCGAAGTGTTTGCCGCCCTCGAACGCCATGTGCTCGAGAAAGTGCGCCATGCCACGCTCAGAGTCGCTTTCGTCGAGACTGCCGGTCTGCACATAGAAGCGGATGGAGAGCGATTTCGCCGGCGTCGCATTGTGCATCACGGCGTAACGCAGACCGTTGGGCAGCTGGCCGCGCAGAACGGACGGGTCCGCCTTGGCGAGGATGTCGCCGTCCACCGGCAACGATTTGCGCTTCACCGTGGCCGCCGCCGCTGGCGAGGCCTTGGCCGGCGCCGCCGCCAGCACGCCGTTGGCGACTGAGAGCGCAACCAGCCCGGCCGCCAGCGCGCATACCGCCGTCCATACCCTACCCATGCGGTCTCCCTTGGACGGCGCGTCTCAACCGATGGAGCTTATGCGACAGGTCGATCCTGCGTCCATGGCGAGTCGCTCAACGGGCGAATGAACTGCAAGATGTGCGCCGCCGCTGTGGATCGTGCGCCACGATCAGTCGTTCAAGGGAGTCCATTCTTCCGCCGGCGGCAGAGGCGCGAAGATGTCGTCGAGCAGGGTTTCGCTCACCTCGGCCAGGCTCGCCGGCGACCAGCGCGGGGCGTTGTCCTTGTCGATGATCACCGCGCGAACGCCTTCGAGGAAATCGTGGCGGCGCACCACCCGCGACCCGATGCGGTATTCCATGGCCATGTTGTCGGCGAAGGCCGTCATGGCCCCGCCGAGGCTGAGCTGGCGGAAGGCCACCTTCATCGTCTGCGGCGACTTCGATTTCAGCGTGGCGAGCTGCGCCTTGGCCCAGTCCGAACCGTCGGCCTCCAGGTCCGCGAAGATCGCCTCGACTGAAGGCCCGCCGAACAGCCGATCCAGCGCCTCGCGATGGGGGCGAAGCGGGCTCGGGCCAGGCTCGGCGGCGTGGCGCGCCAGGATGGCGTCAAGCTGATCAGGTTCAGCCAGAATATCCGCCTTCAGCGTCTCGACGTCGCTGCTCGCCACCGTATGCGTGGCGAGACCCAGCGCCCGGCAGTCAGCCCACTTGATCCGCGCCCCGGTGAGGGCCAGCCACAGCCCCGCCTTGCCCGGCAGGCGCGGCAGCCACCAGCCCCCGCCCACGTCGGGGAAGAGGCCGATGCCGGTCTCCGGCATGGCGAAGGTGGTGCGCTCGGTGGCCACGCGCACCTTGCACGGCAGCGAAATGCCGACGCCGCCGCCCATCACCACCCCGTCCATGAGCGCGACGCAGGTCTTAGGGTAGGCCTGCAGCAGCGCATTCATGCGGTATTCGATGAAGAAGAACTCGCGCGCCTTCACCGCGTCGCCGGCCCCGCTCTCGGCCAGCATGCGGATATCGCCGCCGGCGCAGAAGCCGCGCTCGCCGGCGTGGTCGAACAGGACCAGCTTCACCGTCGGGTCGTGCTTCCAGCCTTGCAGGGCGTCGATGATCCGCCGGCACATGTCGGTGTTCAGCGCGTGCAGCGCCGCCGGACGGTTGAGGGTGATTCGGCCGACGCCGTGCTCCACCCGGGCGAGGATCGTGGCCTCAGTCATTGGCGGAAGAGCTCGCGGCTGACGATGACGCGCATGATCTCGTTGGTCCCCTCGAGGATCTGGTGCACCCGCAGATCCCGCACCACCCGCTCCAGCGGGAAGTCCTGCAGATAGCCGTAGCCGCCATGCAGCTGCAGCGCCTGATTGGCCACCTCGAACCCGGCGTCGGTGGCGAAGCGCTTGGCCATGGCGCAGAGCTTGGTGGCCTGAGGGTCGCGGCGGTCGAGGGCGCTGGCGGCGTTGCGCACCATCAGCCGGGCCGCCTCAAGCTCGGTAGCCATGTCGGCCAGCTTGAATTGCAGGGCCTGGAACTCCTTCAGCGGCTTATCGAACTGCCGCCGCTGCTCCATGTAATCCTTGGCGGTGTCGAGGGCGAAGCCGGCCCCGCCCAGCGAACAGGCGGCGATGTTGAGCCGTCCGCCGTCGAGGCCCATCATGGCGAAGCGGAAACCGTGGCCCTCCTGCCCCACCCGATTTTCCGCCGGAATGCGGCAGTCGTCGAACAGCACCTGGGCGGTGGGCTGGGACTTCCAGCCCATCTTGCGCTCATTGGCCCCAAAGGAGAGGCCCGGCGTACCCTTTTCCACCACGAAGGTGGAGACGCCCTTGGGGCCCGGCTCGCCGGTGCGGGCCATGACCACATAGAGATCCGAGACCCCGGCGCCGGAGATGAAGGCCTTGCCGCCGTTCAGCACATAGTGATCACCGTCGCGCACCGCGGTGGTGCGCATGGCCGCCGCGTCCGAGCCTGAGCCCGGCTCGGTGAGGCAGTAGGAGGCGATCAGTTGCATGGTGGTCAGACGCGGCAGGTACTTCTGGCGCAGCTCTTCCGAGCCGAAGCTGTCGATCATCCAGGAGGCCATGTTGTGGATCGACATGTAGGCCGCCGTGGCCACGTCGCCCCGCGACAGGGCTTCGAAGATCAGCACCGCGTCGAGGCGACCGAGACCCGAGCCGCCCACGTCGTCCTTCACATAGATGCCGGCGAAGCCGAGCTCGGCGGCCTTGCGCATCACATCCACGGGAAAATGGCTCTCAGCGTCCCATTTGGCGGAATGGGGGGCAAGTTCTGCCTGAGCAAAGGCCTCCGCCGCGTCCCATATGGCGCGCTGATCGTCATTGAGGGCGAAATCCAAGCGCAGACTCCCTGATTTTCGAAGGCTGTGTTCTATGACATTCTTGAGGTGGAGCAACTGCGCCCCGGTGCGCTAGCTTGTCAATGCGGCCCGCGCGGGCCTCAGGTCGACGAAGGGGACGGCGCCATGTCCAGCATCTACGAACATCCCGAACACGACCTCATCCAGACCCAGTTCGACCGCCTCATCGCCTTGGTCGGCTATGCGCTGCTGTTCGTGGGCGTGTTCATGGCCGGCGTGCCGTCGCTGGTGGCCGTGGCCCTGGCCCTCGCGCATCACAACGACACCCACCCCATCATCCGCACCCACTATCGCCATCAGGTGCGCATCTTCGTCATTGCCGTGACCACCGTCGTGGCCGCTATCCTCTGCGGCATCGTCGCCGGCGGTCTGTGGATCGCCGACATCGTCGGCTTCGTCGAGCACCTGCTCGGCCATTCGATGGACTTCATGGGGGTTACGCCCACGGCGAAAAAGGCCTGGATCGGCGGCCTCTTCTTCATCACCGCGATTGTGCTCTTTGTCTTCGGCGCGCTATGGACCCTGGCGTCCTCGGCGTTCGGCTTCATGCAGCTGATCACCAATCGTCCCGTGGGTCGCCTGCCCAAGGCCTGAGGCGAGATCGACCTCGTCTGGCGGCGGGGGCCCCTCCTTCTGGAGTTCGCCATGCCTCACCCGCCCCTCGCCGCCTATCCCGCCCTCCGCCTGCGGCGCCTGCGCCAGGCCGACTGGATTCGGCGGCTGGTGCGCGAGACGGTGCTCACCCCCGCCGACCTGATCTGGTCCATGGTGGTGCATGACGGCCCCGAAGACGAAATCGAGATCGCCTCCATGCCCGGCAGCCCGCGCCTGTCGGTGAAGCGCTGCGCCGAGGCGGCCAAGACCGCCCGCGCCCTCGGCATCCCCGCCATCGCCGTCTTCCCCTACATAGACCCGGCCAAGAAGGACGCGCAGGGCTCGGCCGCCGCCGACCCCGACAACCTCGTCTGCCGGGCGGTGAAGGCCATGAAGGACGCCGCCCCCGAGGTGGGGATCATGTGCGACGTGGCCCTCGACCCTTTCACCAACCACGGCCACGACGGCCTGATCGAGAACGGCCGCATCGCCAACGACGCCACGGTGGAGGCGCTGATCGCCCAGGGCCTGGTGCAGGCCGAGGCGGGCTGCGACATCCTCGCCCCCTCCGACATGATGGACGGGCGGGTTGGAAAACTGCGGCAAGCGCTTGAATCCAAAGGCCTTCAGGACGTGATGATCATGTCCTACGCCGCCAAGTACGCCTCGGCGTTCTACGGTCCTTATCGCGACGCCATCGGCTCAGGAAAGCTGGGCTCGGGCCCGCACGACAATCCCACCGACAAGAAGACCTATCAGATGGACTTCGGCAATTCGGAGGAGGCCCTGCGCGAGGTGGCCCTCGACATCGCCGAGGGCGCCGACATGGTGATGGTCAAGCCGGGCATGCCCTATCTCGACGTGCTGCAACGGGTGTCGGAGACCTTCGGCCTACCCACCTTCGCCTACCAGGTGTCCGGCGAGTACGCCATGATCCTCGCCGCCGCGCGCAACGGCTGGCTGGACGAGGAGCGCTCGATCCTGGAAAGCTTGTCCTGCTTCAAGCGCGCCGGCGCCGCGGGCGTGATCACCTACTTCGCACCACGGGCCGCCAGGCTGCTGGGCGCTTAATTCAAGGGGACGGCGATGGGCGATTTCTTCAAGGTCGGCAAACCCATCTTCCTCGATTTCCTGTCCACCATCGCCTTCATCGTGGCGGTGAGCGTGCTGCACGACGTGGCCCTCTCCATCCTCATCGGCATGGCGGTGGGGATCGCCGAGATCGGCTGGCAGTACCTGCGCCACAAGAAGATCAGCGCCATGGAGGGGGCGAGCCTCGCCCTCGTCATCGTGCTCGGCGCCGCCAGCCTGATCACCAAGGACCCGCGCTTCGTCATGCTGAAGCCCAGCATCGGCTATGGCGCCATTGGCATGGTGATGCTGCAGCGGGACTGGCAGCTGCGCTACGCCCCGCCCCGGGCCCTGGTGTTCGTGCCGGCCGAGCGGTTCATCTTCTGGGGACGGCTGTGGGCGGCGCTGATGTGGATCTCGTGCTTCGGCAACCTCGCCCTGATTTCCCTCGTCGATCTCGCGACTTGGAGCAAAATCCTCAGCATCTGGGGGCTCAGCACCAAGCTCAGCCTGTTCGTCGCCGAGTATTTCCTCATCCGAGCCGAAGCCATCGGCAATTACCGCAAGGGCGTGCGATTCGCCGAGGAGCCGGCGTAAACCGCGACCGTCTTAGCGCTGCAAGCGCGCCAGCAGGCTGGAAGTGTCCCAGCGCCGGCCGCCCAGGGCCTGCACATCGGCGTAGAACTGGTCCACCAGCGCGGTGAGCGCCAGGGTCGAGCCGTTGCGCCGCGCCTCGTCCAGCACGAGGCCCAGGTCCTTGCGCATGAGGTCCACGGCGAAGCCGAACTCGTAGCGCCCTTCGCTCATGGAGCCCCAGCGGTTCTCCATCTGCCAGGAGCCGGCCGCGCCCTTGGAAATGGCGCCGAACACGGCTTCGAGGTCGAGATCCGACTGCTGGCCGAAGTGGATCGCCTCGGCCAGGCCCTGCACCACCCCGGCGATGCAGATCTGGTTGCACATCTTGGCCAGCTGCCCCGTCCCCGAGCCGCCGATGCGCTGGGTCGTGCGGCAATAGGCGCGGATCACCGGGATGGCCCGCTCCACCGCGCCCGCGTCGCCGCCCATCATGGCCGTGAGCACGCCGTTCTCAGCCCCGGCCTGGCCGCCCGACACCGGCGCGTCGACAAAGAAGCGACCCGAATCCAGGGTAAGCCCCGCCATCTCCTGCGCCAGCTTGGCCGAGGTGGTGGTGTGGTCGACGATCACGGCGCGGTCAGCCAGCGCCGGCAAGGCCTCGCGCACCACCTCGCGCACGTCATGGTCGGCGCCCACGCAGAGGATCAGCTTGTCAGCATCCTTGGCCACCTCGGCCACGCTGTCGGCGGCCAGCACACCAAACTCGTCGGCGAAGCGCTGCGCCTTGGCTGGCGAGCGATTGAACACCGTGACCTGACGGCCCGCCTTCACCAGATGCCGCGCCATGGGATAGCCCATCACGCCCAGGCCTACGAACGCCACCTTCATGACAGCCTCCTCACTCACCAGAATCCATGGCGCCAAATCGCCCGCGGAAATAGCTGAGCGCTGCGCCCGAGCGGGACTCGAAGCGCTCGACCTTGCCGATTATCAGCACATGGTCGCCCACATGCACGCGCTCATGCGCACGGCAATAGAGCTGACTGAGCGCGCCTGTAAGGCCGGGCGCCAGGTCGTCCGCTCCGGCGGCGAGGTCTTCCGGCAAGAGCTGGGATTGGCCGCGCATGGCCACCCGCCGCGCCAGGGGCTCCTGATCTGCGGCCAGGATGTTGATGGTGAAGGTCTCGGCGCGGCGGAACCGCACACCGCGATCGGATCCGTCGCCCAGGCAGAACAACACGAGTGGCGGGTCCAGCGACACCGAGGTGAAGGAATTCACTACCAGACCATGGGCGACGCCCGCCTCAGCGACGCTCACCACCACCACGCCGGTGGGAAAGGCGCCCAGCGCCTGACGGTAGGGCGGCTTGGCCTCGCTGGTCACGGCCCCTCGCTGACAATGGTTCGCGACGAAGCGTCGCTGAGCCCCGGCGCATAGGACAAGCGCCCGTTCGACGCAACCGCATCTTAATCCCCTTGGCCTAGAGGCATGGTTAAGCCTGTGTGCAGGGGAAGCGGGTCCATGAGTTACGGCGACCAGCCGATCGTCATCAAGAAGGTCAAGAAGGTGGTCGGGGGCGGCCACCACGGCGGCGCGTGGAAGGTGGCCTATGCCGACTTCGTCACCGCCATGATGGCCTTCTTCCTGCTGATGTGGCTGATCAACACCACCAGCCCCGAGCAGAAGCGCGGCATCGCCGACTATTTCGCTCCGGCCAGCGTCTCGGAAGTGACCTCCGGCTCCGGCGGCATCCTTTCGGGCACGGCCCTGGGCGACAAGGGCGACAAGAGCGCCGGCTCCATGTCCATCATGCAGAAGCTGTCGCCCGAGGCCCCGCCCAATTCGACCGATGGCGGCAAGAGCTCCAAGGGCGGCCCCTCCGACCAGACTCAGGACGCCAAGCAGGCGGCGGCTCAGCGCGAATCAGATCAGTTCCAGTCGGCCGCTGAGAGCCTGCGCCAGGCCATGCAGGACATGCCGGAGCTGTCCGAACTCTCCAAGCAGATGATCGTCGACCAGACGCCCGAAGGCCTGCGCATCCAGCTGGTGGATCAGGAAGGCCGGGCCATGTTCGACCAGAGCTCCACCCGCCCTAACGAGCGCGCCCGCATTCTTCTGCGCGCGGTGGCCAAGGTGATCAACCAGCTGCACAACCGCGTCACCATCTCGGGCCACACCAGCGCCACGCCCGTGGGCCAGCCGAAGTCCGGCGACGATTGGCAGCTTTCCGCCGCCCGCGCCAACGCCTCGCGCACTGTGCTGCAGGAAGCCGGCGTGCAGCCTGATCGCGTCTATCAGGTCTCGGGCAAGGCCGCGTCCGATCCGCTCTATCCGGACGACCCCACCCTGCCCGGCAACCGCCGCATCACCATCGTGCTGCTGCGCGAATCGCCGGTCCTGCCGCCCAACGCCCACCCGTAAGCGGTTCCAGCCGCAACGTGGTGTGAGCAGGCCGGCGCCCCCTTGCGTCTTTCCAGGGCTTGCCCCCTAATCGCAGTATGACCTGCGCCTCCGACTCCAGCGCCTGAAGCCGACCCGTGAGCCAGCACTTTCCCACCGGCAAGCTGCGGTTCTATCTCACGGCGCCCGCGCCGTGCCCCTACTTGCCGGGGGAGGAGGAGCGCAAGGTGTTCGCGCACCTGCCCCTGTCGGACGGGCCGGCGGTGAATGACAGCCTCACCTTGTGGGGTTTCCGACGCTCCCAAAACATCGCCTACCGGCCGGCCTGCGAGGCTTGTTCGGCCTGCATGTCGGTGCGCATTCCCGTGGCCGACTACACGTTCTCCAAGAGCGATCGGCGCGTGCTCGACCGCAATCAGGAGCTCACCGCCCATTGGGTGGAGGCCGAGGCGACCATGGAGCAGTTCGAGCTCTTGCGCCGCTACCTCCTCACCCGCCACGCGGACGGCGGCATGGCCGAGATGACCTGGCCGGACTATGTGGCCATGGTGGAGGACACCTCGGTGCGCACCCACCTCATCGAGTATCGCCGTCCCACAGAGGACCGCGGCCCTGGCGACCTGGTGGCCTGCGTGCTGGTAGACTTGCTCGCGGACGGACTTTCGCTGGTTTACAGCTTCTATGAGCCGAGCCTCGCCAAACACAGCTTGGGCGGCTTCGTCATCCTCGATCACGTGCGCCAGGCCGCCGCCTTGCAGCTTCCTTACGTCTATCTCGGCTATTGGGTGCGGGGCAGCGCCAAGATGGCCTACAAGGCCCGCTACCAGCCGCTGGAAGTGCTGGTGGGCGCCAACTGGCGGCTGATGTCCGCCGCCGAACGGGACTAAGGGCGTTTTCCGAAAAGTGGGAACCGGTTTTCGGACAAAAACGCCCTCTAAAATCCTCCCCAAGGTCGGCGGGATTGGGCGAGCGCCGCCCAGGCCAGACGATAGCCGGCGCCCTCGCGATAGACCTCCAGCGCCCCGCCGAGATCAAAGGCGCGCCGGTCGAGCCAGGTCGCGCCACAGCTTTCCGGCTCATCCATGATCACAGCCAAGGCGATGAATTCCGTTCTCTGGCAGAGGCTTGCCAGCTCATATTGCGTCGGATCATGCGCGCCGAACCACACGGCGAGACGCGGCGAAATGGCGCCCCGTGTGACGCAATAGGATCGAAAACAGTCGAACGCCTGCGCCGACGCGGCGTCGGGATCGGCTGGGGCCGCCAGGCCGCGATGCTGCAGGAAGGCGCCCACGGCGAAGGCGCGCTTGTTGGGCTTCATGGCGACCCCAACGCCCTTGTCGATGAGCGCGGCGTTGCCGGCGTCGGCGGCGATCCACAGAACCGGGGGCGGCGATCGCGGCCAGACCAGCACGGCGAGCGAAAGGCCGACGCCGATCCAGCGCAGCCTTCCCTTCCACAGGATCGCGAACACTAGACCGACCATCGAGACCACGAGCGCCAGGGAAGGCGCGCTGGCGATGGCGGTCTGGGCGAACGGCGCGTGGGCGAAGCCGTGCGCCACCGCGAGCACCCCCTCCGCCGCCCAGCGGACGGTGGCGAGGACCGGGGCCAAGATGAGGTCGCTCGCCCCCGCCCCCTGCCCCGCCAAGGTCACGGCCAGGGCCGGCATCATCACCGCGCTGGCGATGAAGTCGGCCACAAGATTGGCGAACAGGCCGAAGGTGGCGGAGCGGTTGAAATGCTGGATGGCGAAGGGCCCGGTGGCGAGGCCGGCGACGAAACTCACCGCCAGCAGCGACTTCAGCACGTCCCCGCCCCTCTGCATCAGGACGAGCGGCCAGGGCAGGCCTACGGCTTTCGTCTGCCGTCGCGGCCAGGCTTCCGCCAGGGCCACCAGGGCGCCGGTGGCGCAGAACGACATTTGGAAGCCGGGCTGGGTCACCGCCTCGGGCTGCAAGACGAGCACCACCAGCGCCGCCAGGGACAGGGATTGCAGGCTCACCGGCCGGCGATCCAACAGGATGGCGAGGAAGGCCACGCTGGCGGTGATGGCCGCCCGCCGCGCCGGGGCGTGGGCGCCGGAGAGCATGAAATAGAGGCCGACGGCGATGAGCCCGCCCGCCGCGGCCAGTTTCTTGCCCGAAACCCGCAAGGCGAGCGCCGGGACCGCCGCCGCCAGCAGCCGCAACAGGCCATAGGCGAAACCGGACACCGCCGCCGTGTGCAGACCGGCGATGGCCAGCATGTGGGCGAGGCCGGAGCCGCGCAGGTCGTCCTCCGCTTCAGGCGACAGCCAGTCCTCATGGCTGGTGGCCACGGCGGCGGCGAGCCCGGCGGCGTCGCCGGGCGGCAGGGCGCTCACCAGCCGCTCGGCGGTGCGCCAGCGCAGGCGGTTGAGGGAAGTCTCCAGGTCAAGGTCCTGATTGTCGGGTTCCACCTGCACCGGCCCGAGGGCCGCGCCCACCCCGCCGAGCCCCTCGAAATAGGCGTCGCGGGCGAAATTGTAGCCGCCGGGGCTGGCCGATCCGGGCGGCGGGTTGAGGATGGCCACGAGGCGAACCCGATCCCCCGGCGCGATCCCGGCCACGTCGTTCATCACCAGGCGAATGCGCCGCGGCAGATCTTCCTCGCCTAGGCGGCTGATGGAGTCGGGCGCAATGAGCAGGCGTCGACGCGCCTTGCTCGGACTGGCGAGGTCCACCACCCGCCCCTCCACCCGCACCGGCCCAAGGCCCGCCGGAATGCGCGGGCTCGCCACCAGCGTGGTCTTCAGGGCCGCGCCGGAAAAGCCTGCCGCAGCAAAGGCCAGCAAGGCCAACGCCGCGGCCCAGCTCCGTGGCCAGCCCCGACCCTGCGCCGCCATGGCTGCCCCCGCCAGCACGACCGCGCCCGCCAGCAGGAGCGCCAGCGGCGGCTCGTCCGGCAAGCCGAAATAGAGCGCCGAACCCAATCCGAAGGCTGCTGGCGGCCACAAAGTCCAGCGCTCCAGTTGCGCCGCCGCCTCAATGCGCATAGCTGAAAGGCCGTCGCGCCACCAAAGCCGGCGCCTAGGACGGAGCCGCGCCCCCGTGCTAGACACCGCGCCCTCGGCCCAGCGCCCCTCCGTTTCGCTACCGGCAGCTCCATCCATGACCGTCGTCACCCGCTTCGCCCCCTCGCCTACGGGCTTCCTCCACATTGGAGGCGCGCGAACCGCGTTGTTCAACCAGCTCTATGCACGTCATACGGGTGGTAAATTTCTGCTGCGGGTGGAGGACACCGATCGGCAACGCTCCACCGAGGCCGCGGTGCAGGCCATTTTCGACGGTCTCGACTGGCTCGGCGTGAAGCCCGACAACGAGCCGGTGTTCCAGTACGCCCAGGCCGATCGGCACCGCGAGGTGGTGATGGACATGCTGGCCAAGGGCCGCGCCTATCGCTGCTGGATGACGGTGGAGGAGTTGGAGGCCGAGCGTGAGAAGGCCCGCGCCGAGGGCCGCGCCATCCGTTCGCCCTGGCGCGATCAGCCCCCGCCGGCCGATCCGAACCGCGAGCACGTGATCCGCTTCAAGGGCCCGCTGGACGGCGAGACGGTGGTGCGCGACCTCGTCAAGGGCGACGTCACCTTCCGCAATATTGAGCTGGACGATCTCGTCCTACTGCGCTCCGAGGGCGCGCCGACCTACAATCTCGCCGTGGTGGTGGACGACCACGACATGGGCGTCACCCACGTGATTCGCGGCGACGACCACCTCAACAACGCTGCCCGCCAGAGCCTGATCTATCAGGCCAATGGCTGGGACGTGCCGTCCTTCGCCCATATCCCGCTGATCCACGGGCCGGACGGGGCCAAGCTCTCCAAGCGCCACGGGGCCCAGGCGGTGGGCGAGTTCGCCGACATGGGCTACCTGCCCGAGGCCATGCGCAACTACTTGGCCCGGCTCGGCTGGGGCCACGCGGACGCGGAGATCTTCTCCGACGCCGAGGCCGAGAGCTGGTTCGACGTGGCCGACGTGGTGAAGTCGCCGGCGCGGCTCGACTGGCAGAAGCTCGCCTTCATCAACGCCCACTATATCAAGCTCGCCGACAACGCCCGTCTCGCCGCCCTGGTGGAGAAGGTGCTGGCGAGCCGCGACGCGCCTGCGCCCGACCACCTGAAGCCGCGCCTCCCCGAGCTGGTGGCCCTCGTCAAGGAAGGCGCCAAGACCGTGCTCGACATCGCCGACGCCCTCGCCTTCGTGCTGCGGTCCCGGCCATTCGAGCTCGACGCCAAGACCGCAGGCCAGCTGGCTAATAGCGAGACTTTCGAGCGGCTTACGCGGCTTTCCTCACGACTGAGCGACGCCAACGACTGGTCGATCCCGGCCCTGGAAGCTCTGATCCGCGGATTCGCCGAGGCCGAGGGCGTGGGTCTTGGCAAGATCGGACCGGCTTTGCGCGGCGTGCTGTCCGGCGGCGCGCCGGCCCCGGACCTCGCCACCACCCTGGTGGCGCTGGGACAGGAAGAAAGCCTTCGACGTTTGGCGGACGCGCTTCCCCACCCTAATTAAGTCGTTATAAGGCGCATTGGCCTTAAGACTGATGTGCGTGTTCGAAGGCCAGAGCATATTCCTCCCGGCCGCATGACCGCGGTCAGTTCGCAAAAAAGGTTCAGCCATGGAAAGCAAGGCCACGCCCGGAGGCGCCGCCTCGTTGCAGATCGGCGATAAGCGCGTAGAGCTTCCGATCCTCAAGGGTTCTACGGGTCCCGACGTGGTGGATATCCGCAAGCTCTACGGCGAGACGGACGTCTTCACCTACGATCCGGGCTTCACCTCGACGGCGAGCTGCGAGAGCCAGATCACCTATATCGACGGCGATGCGGGCGTGTTGCTCTATCGTGGCTATCCCATCGACCAGCTGGCCGAGCATTCGAGCTTCCTCGAGGTCTGCTACCTGCTGCTCTATGGCGAACTGCCCACCGCGGCGGAATTCGCCGACTTCGAGCGCACCATCACCAACCACACGATGCTGCACGCGCAGTTCGACCGGTTCTTCCAGACGTTCCGCCGCGACGCGCACCCCATGGCCATCATGGTCGGCGCCGTGGGCTCGCTGTCGGCCTTCTACCACGACAGCATCAACATTCATGACGAGCACGAGCGCAAGGTCTCGGCGCACCGCATGATCGCCAAGATGCCGACCATCGCGGCGCGGGCGTTTAAGTATGCGGTGGGTCAGCCCTTCGTCTATCCGCGCAACGAGCTGAAGTACTCCGAGAACTTCCTGCGCATGTGCTTCGCCGTGCCAGCCGAGGATTACAAGATCAATCCGGTGCTGGCCCGCGCCATGGACCGCATCTTCATTCTGCACGCCGACCACGAGCAGAACGCCTCCACCTCCACGGTGCGTCTGGCCGGCTCCTCGGGCGCCAATCCGTTCGCCTGTATCGCCGCCGGCATCGCCTGCCTGTGGGGTCCGAGCCACGGCGGGGCCAACGAAGAAGCGCTCAACATGCTGCGCGAAATCGGCACCGTCGACCGCATTCCTGAATACGTCCAGGGCGTGAAGGACCGCCGCTATCGCCTGATGGGCTTCGGCCACCGCGTCTACAAGAACTACGACCCGCGGGCCAAGGTCATGCAGAAGACCTGCCACGAGGTGCTGGACGAGCTGGGCAAGAAGGACGAGCCGCTGCTGCAAGTGGCCATGGAGCTGGAGCGGATCGCCCTCAGCGACCCCTATTTCGTGGAGCGCAAGCTCTATCCGAACATCGACTTCTATTCCGGCATCACCCTGTCGGCCATGGGCTTCCCCTCCGACATGTTCACCGTGCTGTTCGCCCTGGCGCGCACCGTGGGCTGGATCGCCCAGTGGAAGGAAATGATCGAGGATCCGTCGCAGAAGATCGGCCGTCCGCGCCAGATCTACACCGGCCCGGTGCAGCGCGACTTCGTGCCGCTCGACAAGCGCGGCTGATCGAGTCTGCGCGGCAAGACATCAAGGGCGGGAGCTTAGGCTCCCGCCTTTTTTGTTTCAGGCATAGGCGTAGGGGCCGCCGCGCTCCAGGGCCCGCTGATAGGCCGGCCGGGCATGGATGGCGGCGAGGAAGCCGGCGATGTGCGGATAGTTGGGGCCAAGGCCCGCGCGCACAGAGGCCGCCTCCAGGGGGAAACTCATCTGGATATCGGCGGCGGAGAACTCCGGACCCGCGAACCAGGTGCTCTTCGAAAGCTCCTCTTCCCAGTAGCCGGCGTGCAGGCTGATCTGCGGATCAATCATACGGGCCTGGGCTGAGGCGGCGATCTGGCGCACCAGGGGCCGCAGCAACATCGGCGAGCGCTCAGGCAAGACCTGGAACACCAGCTTCAGCAAGAGCGGCGTCATGGCCGAGCCCTCGGCATAGTGCAGCCAATAGGTATAGCGCAGCCGCTCCGGCGTGCCGGGCGCCGGGATCAGCCGGCCTTCGCCATAGGTGGAGATGATGTAGTCGATGATGGCGCCGGTCTCGGCCACCACGAGATCGCCATCAGTCAGCACGGGCGATTTGCCCAGGGGGTGGATATTCTTCAGCTCCGGCGGCGCGAGCATGGTCTTGGCGTCGCGGGCGTAGTGGACGATCTCGTAAGGGAGCTCGAGCTCTTCCAGCAGCCACAGCACCCGCTGCGAACGCGAATTATTTAGATGGTGGACCTTCAGCATCCCCGCCTCGCCTACCGAACTTGTTTTCTAAATCTATACGCAAACTGGCGTCGGGCGGATGACACCGTCAAGCGAATTTCTGTGGGGTCTTATTTCAGAGCGCCTGCATGCTACAGGTCGGCGATCACCGCTTCGGCCGCACGCTCCGCCGGGTCCCCTCCGCCACGGCCCATCTTCGCCAGCGCGGCGAACTGGTCGGCGCGTTGCTGCTCGCGCAGGCTCGCATCGGTCAGGCGAAGATCAATATCTCTGGCCAGGATGTCGCCGGTGCACTGGTCCTGCACCCGTTCAGGCGCGATCTCCTGGTCGGCGGCGATATTGAAGAGCGTGATGAAGCGGGTGGTGATCATCCGCTTGATGATGAAATGGCTGAGCGGGCTCAGACGATAGGCCACCACCATGGGACAGCCGCACAGGGCGAGCTCTGTGGTCACGGTGCCAGAACAGGCGAGAGCCACCGTGGCCGCCTTCATGGCGTCGTAACGCGCAGCTTCGTCCTCGACAATGAGCACCGGCGTCGACCAGCCGGCGATCTCGGCCCGCAACAGGCCCGCCACGTTGGCGGCCGCGGGAACCACGATAGCCAGATCGGGGTGGGTGGCGTGGAGTTGCGCCACCGCCGCCTCGAACGGCTTCAGGAGGCGCTGCACCTCTCCTGTGCGACTGCCCGGCAGCACCAGCAACATGGGCTGGTCGGGGGCGAGATCGTGCATCGCTCTGAAGCGATCGCCATCGGCATGGGAGACATCCCGCGCCAGGGCCGGATTGCCGACGAAGGTCACCGGCAGGCCGAGGTCCTGATAGAAGGGCGCGTCCATGGGCTGGGTGGCGAGGAGCCCGTCCACCGTGGCGGCCAGGGTCGCCGCGCGACCGGGGCGAGAGGCCCACACCTGCGGGCCCACATATTTCAGCACCCGCACCGGCGGGGTCAGCGCCTTCAGCCGCTTGGCTACGCGCAGGGTGAAGCCCCAGCTGTCGATGAGCACGGCCACATCCGGCCGCTCGCGGGCGGCGAGCGCCGCGGTCTCGTCCGCCCGGCGCACCACGCGGGGATAGGCTTTCAGCCCCTCGATGATGCCCAACACAGAAAGCTCGCCGATGTCGAAGGGGCTCGCGATCCCCTCCTCCGCCATCTTAGGCCCGCCGACGCCGACAAAGCTCACCCCATCGCCGAGACGCGCCTTCAAAGCTCGGGCGAGACCGGAGCCCAGCGTGTCGCCGGACGGCTCGGCGGCCACCAGCATGACCTTCACCGGCCTGGGCGCGCTCACGGCAAAGCCTCCGGGACCACGCCATAGACGAACACGCCCAGGCGGTCGGCGGCGGCGATGACGCCGGCCCGGTCCATCACCAGCATGCGCCCGGCCTCTCCCACGATGCCGGCGAGGCCGCAGGCGGCCACGGCCTCCACAGTGGCGACGCCGATGGTGGGCAGGTCCACGCGCAGCTCCTGGATCGGCTTGGGGCACTTGGCCAGCACGCCGCGCCGGGCTTCCGCCTCGCCTTTCAGCGCCGCCGGCAAATTACGCACCCGTTCAAGCATGCCGTCCGTGCCCTCCTGCGCTTCCACGGCCAGCACAAGCCCATCCACCACCACCGCGCCTTGACCTATGTCGAGGGCGCCGATGGCGCGGGCGATTTTCAGGGCGTGGGCCATGTCTTCGCGGGCGGCGGCGTCGGGCGACAGCGCGCCGAGCGGACCTTGGCTCAAGGTGAGGCTGGCCTCCACCTCGTGCGCGCCTTCGATGCGAAATCCCTCGCCCTCGAACTCGGCCAGTAGGAAACGCAGCAGGGCGTCGTCGCCCCTGCGTGCGGCGGCGATGGCGCCGGGCAAGACGCGCAGGCCGCGCAGATCCGGTTTCAGTTTGGAGAGGTCCGGGCGGGCCACATTGCCGGCGAAGCAGACGCTGACCGCCCCGGCCGACTTCAGGGCTTCCATCACCTTGCCGATCTCGGCGATCCCCACCTCCGCGCCCGGAAACTCGACCATGTCCGGCTCAGCGAAGCCCTTCAGTCGCACCACGAACAGGGACCGTCCAGCCGCGACGCAGCCTTCCGCCAGGCGCCGCGGCAGATCCCCGCCCCCGGCGATGAGGCCGAGCTTTTCCATGGAATGTCCTAGAGCGACGGCAGGCAGAGCGGCCGGTTGGCGTCCACGCGGATGAACTCCACGATTTCGCTGACCTCCGGCGAGCCCGAGAACACCCGCGCCACGTCTTCCAGACGCTCCTGGAAAGTGCCTTCCGGGGCGAACAGCAGACGCCAGGCGGCGCGCAGGTCGTTGATGGCCTGACGGGTGAAACCGCGACGCTTCAATCCCACCAGGTTCAGCCCTTCCAGGTGGGCGTGGTTGCCCCACACCGAGCCGTAGGGGATGATGTCCTTGGTGACGATGCCGCCGCCGCCGATGAACGAATAGCGGCCGATGCGGGTGAACTGGTGCACGGCGCAGAGCCCGCCCATGAACACGAAGTCCCCCACCTGCACGTGGCCGGCCAGGGTGGCGTTGTTGGCGAACACCACCTTGTCGCCGACGATGCAGTCGTGCGCCACGTGCGAACCCACCATGTAGAGGCCATCGTCGCCGACGCGGGTCACGCCCCCGCCGGCCACGGTGCCGGTGTTCATGGTCACGTGCTCGCGGATGGAGTTGCGCTCGCCGATGATCAGCTTGGTGGGCTCGCCACGATGGCCCAAGTGCTGCGGCGGTCCGCCCAGCGAAGAGAAGGACTGCACCGTGGTGTCGGCGCCGACTTCGGTATGCCCGTCCACCACCACATGCGGACCAAGACGCACCCCGGCGTGCAGGGTCACATTGGGGCCGACGATGCAGAAGGGGCCGATCTCCACGGTGTCGGCGAGTTGGGCGCCGGAATCCACCAGGGCCGTGGGATGTATCGTCGTCATGAGCGGGTCTCGACCACCATGGCGGCCCATTCGGCTTCGGCGGCGAGCTTGTCGCCGACAAAGGCCTGGCCGCCGAACTTGAACACGTCCGCGCGGGCGCGCAGCACCTTCACCGGCATGCGCAGCACCGCCCCGGGCAGCACCGGGGCGCGGAAGCGCACATTGTCCACCGTCATGAAGAAGATGGTCTTGCCCTCGACGTCGGCGTTGAGCGACTTGGACATCATCACCGCCCCGGCCTGAGCCATGGCCTCGATGATCAACACCCCGGGCATCACCGGATTATTGGGGAAGTGGCCCAGGAAATAGGGCTCGTTCATGGTCACGTTCTTGTAGCCGATGATGGACTGGTGCGGGCGATAGTCCTCGCAGCGATCCACCAGCAGGAACGGATAGCGGTGCGGAATACGCCGCAGAATCTCCGCCATTTCGACGGAGGGGCCGGGCGCGGCGTCTTCGCTCGAAACGTCGTTCGTCATCATTCTCCCCCGTCGCCGCGGACGGCGTGCTTCGCCAGCCAAGCGGTTTCGCGCATGAACCGGCGCAGCGGCCGCGCCGGCGCGCCGCACCAGATCTCGCCGTCCGGAATGCTCTTCATGACGCCAGCAGCGGCGGCGACCCGCGCGCCCCTGCCGATGGTCAGATGGTCGGCGACGCCAGCGCGACCGCCGAACATGGCGTTGTCGCCCACGGCGACGCTGCCGGAAATGCCGGTGTGGGCCGCCAGGATGCAGTTGCGGCCGATGCGGACGTTGTGGGCGATCTGGACCAGGTTGTCGATCTTGGTGCGCTCGCCCACCACCGTGTCGTCCCATGCGCCGCGATCGATGCAGCTGTTGGCGCCCACGGTGACGTCGTCCTGCAGGATCACGCGGCCAAGCTGCGGCACGTCCACCGCCCCTTCGGCGCCTTGAGCGACGCCAAAGCCTTCCTCGCCGATCACCGCGCCCGCGAAGATACGCACACGGTCGCCGATGAGGGCGAAGCCGATCACAGCGTTGGCGCCCACGCGGCAGTCTCGGCCGATGGCCACGCCGGGACCGATCACGACCCCTGGCCCGATTTCCGTGCGATCGCCGATCTCAGCGCCGGCGCCGACCACCGCGCCGCGACCGATAGACACGTCTTCGCCCAGCTTCGCCGAGGGATCGACGTTTGCCGCAGCGGGGTCGAGCCGCCTTGCGCGGGTGAGCTTCAGTGCGGCCTTGGCGTAGGCGCTTTGCGGCTCGCGCACCACGATCGCGGCGCAGCCCTCGGGCGTAGCCTCCACATGGGCGGCGGTGACGAAACAGGCGCCGGCGGCCGTGTCCTTCAGGCTGGCGAGATAGCGTCGATCTGAGAAGAAGCTCACCGATTGGGGCGTCGCGCGCCCGAGCGGCGCCACCTCCAGCACCGATCTTGCGCCATGGTCGGCGGACGTCAACTCGCCCCCCACCACAGCGGCCAGCTCGGCCGCAGTGGTCGGCCCAAGGGCCTCATAGAAACGCGGATCAGGCATGCCACCTCGCCAATAAGGCCGAAAAGCGCGACTCCGCCCCCGGCGATGGGCGTCTAGTAGCAAGTCTAACCGCACCGCGCGAAGAAAGAATCGTTACAGATTATGTCCGGACAAAGAAAAACGCCGGCCTTTCAGCCGGCGTTTCCCACGTTCAAATTCGGTCAGGCTTACTTCGCCGCGCCGCCCACATCCAGATGTTCGCGATCGAAAGAGATCGTCGGCAGTTTGGAGTTGAGGGCCTGAGACACGGACGAGGTGATGTCCATGGTCGGGTTGGCGGCGAACACGGCATTGTCGGCGTTCAGCAACAGGCTGCAGCCGCGCTGCTGGAACACGTTGCGCACGATCGGCTCGAGTTCGACGCCGATGCGTTGCAGGGCCTTTTGGCCGGTCACCTGCAGTTCGCGCTCGCGCAGCTGGGCCTTCTGCTCATAGTCGTTGGCGCGCTTTTGCAGAGCGCCGCCCTTTTGTTGCAGCTGGTCCGGGGTGAGAGAAGCGCGCTCGCCTTCAAAGGTCTTGGCGTCGGCTTCGATGCTGGTGCGCTCGGGGCCAAGCTCGGCCTGCACCTGGGCGCGCAGCTGCTGCATGCGCTGGTTGGCGGCCTGACCGGCGTTGGAGGTCGCGACGGCGCGTTCCTGGCTGAACAGGCAGACGCCCTGAACGGCCGGGCCGAATTGCAGCTGCGGTTGCGCCGCAGCCGGGGCGGCCGCCGCAGCGGCAGGCTTCGCCGCCGGCTTCGCGGCAGGCTTGGTTTGAGCGGCGGCTGGCAGGGCCGCGGCCATCACGAGAAGCGCGGCGGAAGCGGTGACGAAGGTTTTCATCGGGGTCATCACGGTTGTCTTGAGGGTTAGAATTGAGTGTTGGTGGAGAAGCGGAAGCTTTCGACCTTGTCGTAAGATTCCTTTGAGAACACCTGGCTGAAGTCGAGACGGATCGGGCCCATGGGCGAGGTCCAGAACACGCTGAGGCCGGCGGAGCCGCGCAGGCCCAGAGTATCCGAAATCTTCGGGTTTTGTGCGCCGTTGAGACCGGTCATCTTCGCCGACTTGTCCACGAGGCCGAGCGTGCCGACGTCGGTGAACAGAGCGGTGCGAATGCCGTATTGTTCCGGCAGCGGATTGGGGAAGGCCAGCTCCACGGTGCTGATGGCGAAGAGCTTGCCGCCAAGGGCTTCGTCGAACTGGGTGTCGCGCGGGCCGATGCCGGCGATCTGGAAGCCACGGAAGGTGTTGCCACCCTTGAAGAAGCGGTCGTTGATGCGAATGGTGTCGCCGCCCCAACCGCCCACATAGCCGCCCGAAGCGAGCACGCTCACAATGTAGTCGGCGTTGAAGCCGTAATACCAGCCGCCTTCCAATTCGGTGCGCAGGTAACGCACGTCGCCGCCCACGCCTGCAAAGTCCTGCTTCAGGTTGGCGTAGAAGCCGCGGCTGGGTCGACGCGGATCGTTCCGCATGTCGACCCCCAGGGTGTAGCCCAGCTGCGAAGCGAGGAACGAGCCGGTCTGGTCGCACACCACCACCGACACGACGCCCGCCGAGCACGATCCCGAGCTCACCGACACCCGGTCGGCGTGGAGCGAGTAGCGCGGCGAGAAGTAGGCGTTGACGTTCAGCGGGAAGCCGAGATTGAGGCTGAGACCGGTGGATTGCGACGAGAAACCCGCCTGGCTCGAATAGTCGTACCGGTAGGAATAGAGATCGATGCCGGCGCGCAAATCGCGGCCCATGAAGCGCGGTTCGGTGAACGCGGCGTCGATCTGCTGACGCAGCGAGCCCACCGAAGCGCGCAGGCGCACGTCTTCGCCCCGGCCACGGAAGTTGTGTTCGCTGATGCCCACGTCGAGCAGCAGCTGATCCACCGAAGAGTAGCCGGCGCCGAAGGACAGTTCGCCTGTCGGCTGCTCCTGCACCTTTACCCGCAGCACGGTGCGGTCCGGCGCGCTGCCCGGAAGCTGCTCAATGTCCACGGTCTTGAAGAAGTCGAGGCGCTTCACCTCGATCTTGGAGCGGTCCACCAGCACGCGGTTATAGGCGTCGCCTTCGGCGATGCGCATCTCGCGCCGGATGACGTAGTCGAGGGTGCGGGTGTTGCCGACGATCTCGATCCGCTCGACGTAGACGCGCGGGCCTTCCTTCACATCGAAGGTGACGTCCACCGTGCGGGTCTTGGGATTGGCCGAGTAGCGCGGACGGATGTCCACGAAGGCGAAGCCGGCGGCGCCCGCGGCGAAGGTGAGCGAATCCACCGCCGTTTCGATCTTATCGCCCTGATAGAGCTGGCCTTCGCGGATCGGCAGCAGCGCGCGCATGACGTTGGCGTTCAGCTTCTTCAGATCGGTTTCGACCTTGAGCTTGCCGAACTTGTACTTCGGCCCCTCTTCGAGGGTGTAGGTGACGACGAAGTTCTTCTGGTCCGGCTGGAGCTCAGCGGTCGAAGAAATCACCCGGAAATCGTAATAACCCTTGTTCGTGTAGAACTTCCGCAGCTGTTCGCGGTCGTACTCGATGCGATCCGGGTCGTAGTTGTCGTTCGAAGTGAAGAAGTGATACCAGCGGGATTCCTTGGTCACCACCACATCGCGCAGCGCGTTTTCGCTGAACGACTTGTTGCCGAGGAAGTTGACGCGGAGAATGCCGGTCTTCGGACCCTCGCTGATTTCGAACACGAGGTCGACGCGCTTTTGCGGCAGCTCGATGATCTTAGGCGACACCTGCACCGCGATGCGGCCAGAGCGGCGATAGAGCTCGACGATGCGCTGCACGTCCTGCAGCACGTGCGCCTTGGTGAAAATGCTCCGCGGGTGAATGGTCACCTCGTCCTTGAGCTTGTCCGTCCCCAGCGCGCTGTTCCCTTCGAACAGCACCTGGTTGATGATCGGGTTTTCAACCACCCGCACCGTGAGTTCACCAGTGGCGGGGTTGAGATCGATGCGCTCGTCGGAGAACAGATCGGTGCGCGCCAGCGCCTTAAGCGCCAGGTCGATGCGCGCCGCATCCACCGCGTCGCCCACGCCGATCGGCAGATAGGAGATCACCGTCCCGGCGTCGAGGCGCTCATTGCCCTTGACCGTGATGTGCCGCACCACGGCGACTTGGGGCGGAGCGGCGACGGCTGAAGGCGCGGCGGCCGGCGCAGCCGCCGTAGGAGGCGCAGGAGGCGGCGCGGTCTGGGCTGAGACGCCGGAGGCGGCGGCCCCGACGGCGAGGCTCATTCCCGTGAGCAAGGCGGTGTAGCGGACGCGGGGCTTGGACATTCATCAACCGTCGACGGGCAGCGGGGCGCTTAGAAGAACAACCCGCCGAGTTTCTGAAACACGCTTTGCTGCTGGAGATCGTTCCAGGTGGCGAACAACATCAAACCTAAGAGTAAGGCAAGTCCTAGGCGCTGACCGATCGCCTGGATGGACGCCGACACCGGCCGGCGCGCCACCGCCTCATAGGCGTAGAACATCAGATGCCCGCCGTCGAGGATGGGAACCGGCAATAGGTTCATAAAGCCGATTCCGGTGGAGAGAACCGCGGATAAACCCAACAAACTCAAGGCGATATTGACAAGCTTCAAGCCAAAGTTCGGCGTCGAATGCGCCGCCGCCTTGGCCACGGCGCCCGAGGTCTGGGCCATGCCGATGAAGCTGCCCAGCTGGTTCGGCGATTCTCTCCCTTGGAAGATTCGCTCCAGATAGGTGACGGTTGTGGCCAGAATGTCCCAGGTGGACTGCACGCCATGGCCGAGGGCCTCCACTGGCGTATAGCGCACGTGACGGAAGTCCGCCGGATCGCGCGACTGACCGACGCCCAGGAAACCGAGCTCGGCGGCGCGCCCCGTCAGCGGGTCGGTCCAGACCCGGCGCACGGGCACAGCCTCAATCGTCTGCACCTGCCCGGCGCGGCGCACGAGCAGACGAATCGGCTCGCCGGAGCGCAGCCGGACATGCAGGCTGATGTCGCGAAAATCCTGGATGGCCGAGCCGTCGATCTCGACGATTTCATCGCCCACCTGGAGCCCCGCCTTGGCCGCCGGCGAGCCGGCCTGCACCGAGCCGATCCTCGGCGCCCATACGTCTGCGCCGAGGGCGAAGGACAGGGACGCGAAAATGCAGATGGCCAGGATGAAATTAGCGATCGGGCCCGCCGCCACGACGAGCGCACGCTGCCACACGGGCTTGAACGCGAAGTAGCGCTTCACCGCCGCGCTGCCCTGGCGTGCGACGACACGCTGGCGCAATTCGTCGAGATCATGCGCGTCGGGGACAGCCGAGCTTGCATCTGCATCGCCCGCGAACCGCACATAGCCGCCCAGCGGGATCAGGGCGATGCGCCACTCGGTGCCGCTCTTGTCGCGCCAGCTGAAGAGGGTGCGGCCGAAGCCGATGGAGAAGCGGTCCACCGCCACGCCAAAGGCGCGGGCGACCAGGAAGTGCCCCATTTCGTGAATGGTCACCACCAGGGTGAGCACCAGCAGGAAGGGGATCGAATAGTAGATCGGGAAGGACAGATAGGCCGGCATGTCGTCAGATGATCCCCAGGCTAACCTCAGTTCAAGGCCCAATGACGCCCAACAGCGTCTTGCGCCACGCGTCGCGCTTCCAAATCGATCGCGAGAGCCGCTTCCAGGCTTCCCCCGCCCCCGGCGCTCCCTCCCAGCCCGGCGGACATCTGTTGCAAGGTGTCCGCCACAACCGTGGCAATATTGAGAAAGCCGAGCCGTCCGGCAAGAAAAGCTTCCACGGCCGCCTCATTGGCGGCGTTGAGGATGGCGGGGGCTGCGCCGCCTTCGCTCAAGGCCTGCCGCGCCAGGCTCAGCGCCGGAAAGCGTTCGAGGTCAGGGGCTTCGAAGGTGAGGCTGCCCACCGCGGCCAGGTCCAGCCGCGGTGCGTCCCAAGGCAGGCGATCGGGCCAGGCCAGCGCGCAGGCGATGGGGGTGCGCATGTCCGGCGCGCCAAGCTGAGCCAAGGTCGAGCCGTCCTGGTATTCCACGAGGCTGTGGATCACCGACTGCGGGTGCACCAGCACCTCCACCTGGTCTGGCGCGGCGTCGAACAGATAGGCGGCCTCGATCATCTCCAGGCCCTTGTTCATCATGGTGGCGCTGTCGACGGAGATCTTAGCCCCCATGCTCCAATTGGGATGGGCCACGGCCTCAGCTGGCGTGGCGGCCGCCATACGCTCCAGACTCCAGGTGCGAAACGGCCCGCCCGAGGCGGTGAGGATCAGACGCGCCATGCGCTTGGCGCAGCGCGGGTCGAGCACCTGGAAGATGGCCGAGTGTTCGGAATCCACCGGGATCACCGCCCCCCCGGCCGCCTTGGCGGCGGCGAGCAGGGTCGGTCCCATACAGACGAGGCTTTCCTTATTGGCCAGCGCCACCACCGCGCCGGCCTTGGCGGCGGCGAGGGTCGAGCGTAGGCCCGCCACGCCGACGATGGCGGCCATCACCCAATCGGCCCCGCTCACGGTGGCCTCCACCACGGCGGCCTCGCCGCCCGCGGTCTGCAGCCCCTGCCCGTCCAGGCGTTCGCGCAGCTCGGGCAGCAGGCGCTCGTCGGCGATCACCGTCAGATCAGGGCGCCAGCGCTTGGCCTGTTCCGCCAGTCGCTCCACGTTGCGGCCGGCCGCCAGTGCCGTCACCTTCACGGCGAGGCGCCCGCTGCGTTCGCCCTGCTCGATCAGGTCGAGGGTGGAGGTCCCCACCGAGCCGGTGCAGCCGAGCACAGCGATCTTGCGCACCAGGGTCATGTAGCGGCGCTCCCCAGAAGCAGGAGCCGCGCGCCGGCCACCGCCAGCACCGCGAACATCATGCCGTCCACCCGGTCGAGCAGGCCGCCGTGGCCGGGGATCAAGTCCCCTGAATCCTTCACGCCGAACCTGCGCTTCACCAACGACTCCCACAAATCTCCGGCCATGGTCGCCAGACCCGCCGCAAGGCCGATCGCCGCACCCATTGCCGCCGAAGGCGCGCCGCGTCCCGAAAAGAACAGCGACGCCAGATAGCCTGCAAGCATCGCGCCGATCAGGCCGGCGATAAAGCCCGACCACGTCTTGTTGGGCGAGATTCGCGGCCACAGCTTCGGCCCCTTGAACAGGTTGCCGGCGGCGAAAGCGGCGATGTCGGCGCTCCAGGTGATGGCCAACATGAGGATAGTGTAGGCGAGCCCCTGATCGCCGCTGCGCAGCCAGATCAGCGCCAGCCCGGGGCCGCCGAGATAGAGCGCGCCAAACACCACATCGAGCGGGCGCTCGGCAAGGCCGTACCAGCGCGACACCGCGCCCACGGCGACGGCGCCCGCCAGCAACAGAATCCAAGCCAGTCCGAACACGTTGAAATAACCGGCGAAAATGGCCGGCAGCATGGCCGCGGTGAGGATGATGGCGATGCGCGCCGGGCGCTCCGGGGCGGCCATCAGCCCCCACTCGATGGCCAGGAGCGAGGCCGCCACGGACACCAGCACCATGAAGGGCCAGCCGCCCAGCCAGGTGAGCGCAAGCGCCGCCGGCGCCAGGGTCGCCGCCGAGATCACCCGCAAACGCAGATTGCCCCAATCGAAGCGCTTGGCTTCGAACCTCTTAGCCGGCGGCAAGGACGCCACCTGCTTCCACCCCGCCAAAGCGTCGGTCCCGTTGGGCATAATCCTGCAACGCGGCGGCCAGGCTCTCTTCGCCATAGTCGGGCCACAGCACGTCCTGGAACACCAGCTCGGCGTAGGCCGCTTCCCAGAGAAGAAAGTTGGACAGGCGGCGCTCGCCCGAGGTGCGAATGATCAGATCGGCCGGAGGCGCGGCGGCGGTGGAGAGATACCGCGCGAAGGTCTCAGTAGCCGGCGCCTTGGGGTCGACCTCGCCAGCGGCCAGGGCTTCAGCGTATCGCTTGGCGGCTTCGGCGATGTCGTCGCGCCCGCCGTAATTGAAGGCCACCTGAAGATTGAACTTGTCGTTCTGGCGCGTTCGGCTCTCGGCCCGTTCGATCACTTCGAGCAGGTCAGGCGCCAAGTCGTTGCGCCGCCCGATGATGCGCACGCGCACGCCTTCACGCTCCAAGCGCGCCAGATCTGATTGCACATAGCTTTTCAGGAGGCTCATCAGCTCGGCCACTTCCTGCGCCGGACGGCTCCAGTTCTCGGTGGAGAAGCCGAACACGGTCAGCCATTCGATGCCCAGCCTGGGCGCAGCCTCCACGGTGCGCTTCAGAGCCTTGACGCCCTCGCGATGGCCGAAGGTGCGCGGCAGGCCCCGCTGCTTCGCCCAGCGGCCATTGCCGTCCATGATGATGGCGACGTGCTGCGCGACGCCGCTTGAGGGCGAATGGCCCGGAAGACCGGTGTTGGCCGACATGGAATCTGTCCTGGAAGCCCGTCCAGGGCCGCGACGCGCCGCGGCCTCGCCCAGGCCTATACCTGCATGATCTCTTGTTCTTTGGTTTTCAAGGTTTCGTCGATGCGCTTCACGGCCGCATCGGTGAAGCCCTGCACCTCGGTTTCCATCCGCTTCAGTTCGTCCTGGGAAATTACGCCGTCTTTTTCGGCTTTTTTCAGGTCTTCCATGGCCTCCCGGCGCACATTGCGCACGGCTACGCGCTGCTGCTCAGCGTATTTGGCCGCCAGCTTCACCAGGTCCTTGCGGCGCTCTTCTGTCAGGGGCGGGATCGGCACGCGCAGGGTCTGGCCGTCCACCACCGGGTTGAGGCCAAGACCGGCGGAGCGGATGGCCTTCTCCACCGCCACCACCGTGCCCTTGTCCCAGACACTGACGGTGATCATGCGCGGCTCCGGCACGCTGATGGCCGCCACCGAGGTGATGGACATGGACGAGCCATAGGCCTCCACCATGATCGGCTCCAGCAGGGTCGCCGAGGCCCGGCCGGTGCGCAGGCCGCCGAATTCGTCCTTCAGGGCCAGGACCGCCTTGTCCATGCGGTCGCGATATTTGGGAAGCTCGGGCTTGGTGCTCATGATGGTCTCTTGGCCCTCTCCGGCCGATCTTTGGGCGATCTTTGAGCGATCTCGAAATTGTCAGATGCGCGGCCGCATACTGGTCCGCGGACGCGACCGGTTCAGTTGGCGGCGTCTTCGCTGATGACGGTGAACACGCCGTCGCCGGCGATCACGTCGCGCAGGGCGCCCGGACGACGGATCGAAAACACGACGATGGGAATACCGTTCTCCCGCATCAGGCTGATGGCCGAAGCGTCCATCACCTTAAGGTCCTTGGACAGAACCTCAAGATAGCTGAGGCGTTCGTAACGCACGGCGCCAGGGTCGCGTTTGGGATCAGCGGTGTAGACGCCGTCCACGCTGGTGCCCTTCAGAAGCGCATCGCAGCCCATCTCCGCCGCGCGCAGGGCCGCGGCGGTGTCGGTGGTGAAGAAGGGATTGCCGGTGCCGGCGGCGAAGATCACCACTCGTCCCTTCTCCAGGTGCCTCTCGGCGCGGCGGCGGATGTAGGGCTCGCACACGCTCTGCATGGGAATGGCGGACTGCACTCGGGTGTCGACGCCGATACGCTCCAGGGCGTTCTGCATGGCCAGCGCGTTCATCACCGTGGCCAGCATGCCCATATAGTCGGCGCTGGCCCGCTCCATGCCCCTGGCGGCGGTGGAAAGGCCGCGGAAGATATTGCCGCCGCCAATGACGAGGCACAGCTCGACCCCGAGGGCGGCGATGGCGGCGATGTCGGCGGCCACGGCGTCCACGGTCTTCATGTCGATGCCATAGGGGGTCTCCCCCATCAGCACCTCGCCGGAGACCTTCAGCAGCACGCGCCGATAGGTGCGGCGTCCATGGCGGGCGTTCGACGAACCGGCTTCAGAAGTGTCCACCACCGTCATGCGCCATCACCTTCCGCCGCCCGCGACTCAATCGGGCTACATTAATCCAATCCCGCCGGCGGACGCACCCCGCAAGCGCGCAAAGGGCCGCCGACATGCAAACGCCGGCGGGCATGAAGCCGCGCCGGCGCGCTCAACTCAACTCAATGCGACGATTAGGCTTGGCCGGTGAGGGCCGCCACTTCGCCGGCGAAGTCGTCGGTCTTCTTCTCCACGCCTTCGCCGAGGGCGAGACGGGCGAAGCCCACCAGCTTGATCGGGGCGCCGAGGGTCTTGGACTGTTCCGCCAGCAGCTGCTCGATGGTCTGGTCCGGGTTCATGACGAAGGCCTGCTTCAGCAGCACCACCTCTTCATAGAACTTGCGGATGCGGCCTTCGATCATCTTCTCGATCACTTGCGGCGGCTTGCCGGAGGCGGCGGCCTGTTCGGAGAAGATGGCGCGCTCGCGCTCCACCGCCGCCGGGTCCACTTCCTCGACGGTGAGGGCCAGCGGCGAGGTGGCCGCCACGTGCATGCCGATCTTACGGCCAAGGTCGTTCAGGGCCTCGGGGTTGGCCGAGGACTCCAGCGCCACCAGGACGCCGATGCGGCCGAGGTCGGGGGCGATCGCATTGTGGATGTAGCTGGCCACCACGCCCTCTTCCACCGCGAACGCGGCGAAGCGACGCACCAGCATGTTCTCGCCGATGGTGGCGATGAGCTGGGTGACCGCGTCGGCCACGGTGACGCCGTCGGCCATGGTGGCCGCGGCGAGGGCTTCCACTTCGCCCGTCACGTCGAGGGCGGTCTGGGCCACCTGGCGCGCGGCGTTCTGGAACAGTTCGTTGCGAGCCACGAAGTCGGTTTCGGCGTTCAGCTCCACCACGGCGGCGGTCTGGCCCTTGCCGTCGCGGCGCGCGGCGATGGCGATCAGGCCTTCGGCGGCTACGCGGTCAGCCTTCTTGGCGGCCTTGGAGAGGCCCTTGGCCCGCAGCCAGTCGAGGGCGGCTTCCATGTCGCCGTCGGTCTCGGCCAGGGCCTTCTTGCAATCCATCATGCCAACGCCGGACTTTTCCCGCAGCTCCTTTACGAGCGCAGCCGTAATCTCGGCCATGACGACCTCCTTCGAATTTCTTCAGCCGAATCGCTTCGGCCAGACTTGCGACACCGCCCTAGAGCGGAACCATGTGAGTTTTGCGACGATCGCCGCGATAGAGCGCTAAGCCCGCCGCGCGGCGATCATCGATTGAGCGATCAGGCCTCGGCGGCGGGCTCGGCTTCAGCCACGGCCTCCACCGGCGCCTCGGGGGCGGCGGCGGCGGCTTCCTCGGCGGCCACGGCGCGCAGCACTGGCTCGGACGGGGCTTCCGCCGCGCCGAGGTCCACGCCCAGGGCGGCCTGGCCGGCGGCCAGACCGTCGAGCACGGCGTCGGCGATCAGGTCGCAGTAGAGCTGCAGCGCGCGGGCCGCGTCGTCATTGCCCGGGATCGGGAAGGTGACGCCGTCGGGGTCGCAATTGGTGTCGAGGATGGCCACCACCGGGATGTTCAGCTTGCGCGCTTCCTTGATGGCGATGGCTTCCTTGTTGGTGTCGATCACGAACATCAGGTCGGGGATGCCGCCCATGTCCTTGATGCCGCCCAGGGAGAGCTCCAGCTTTTCGCGCTCGCGGGTGAGCTGCAGCAGCTCCTTCTTGGTGCGGCCCTGACCGTCGCCGTCGAGGACGCCTTCCAGTTCGCGCAGGCGGGCGATGGACTGGGAGATGGTGCGCCAGTTGGTGAGGGTGCCGCCGAGCCAGCGGTGGTTCACATAGTACTGGGCGCAGCGGCGGGCGCCGGTGGCCACGGCCTCGGCGGCCTGGCGCTTGGTGCCCACGAACAGCACGCGACCGCCGCCGGCGGCCACTTCGCGCACCTTCACCAGGGCCTGGTGCAGGAGCGGAATGGACTGGGACAGGTCGATGATGTGGATATTGGCGCGGGAGCCAAAGATGTAGGGCTGCATCTTCGGGTTCCAGCGGTGGGTCTGGTGACCGAAGTGCGCGCCAGCTTCCAACAGCTGACGCATGGAGAATTCAGGAAGCGCCATGATCAATTTCCTTCTTCCGGTGCGCCTCCGCAGGCCATCGCCGATAACTCGGCGCCGGAACGGCGACCTTGCGGAATGCGCGAGCGCACCCGCGGGCAGCCGAACGCCTGCGTGTGAGATGGGGCGCTTCCTAAGCGTCGCCCCCAAGAAAAGCAAGCGGCAAAGGCGAAAAGCGCCGCAAGGGCTCAAACATCTTCGAGATAGACCACGCCGGGACTGGTCTTCAGCGCCCCGCGCAAGGCGGCGTCAAGGCGGAAGCGGCCGGGCAGGCGCACCTCCACCTCCCGCGCCCCGGCGAGCGGCGCCACCAAAGTGAGCTCGCCGCCGCGATCGGTCCCGCCTCGCTCCACCTTGGCGGGATCGAGCCGCCGCTTCAGGGCGGCCAGGTCCGTCCCGTCGGAGGCCAGATGCACGCGCAGGCCCTGCATCACCGCATCAAGGCTGGCGTCCATGGGCTCGGCGTCGTCGCCGAACAGGCGCACCTCGCCGTCGCGGTTCTTGGCCCGGATCTTCACCATCACCGCCTGACCGGGCTCCAGCACGTCGCGACAGCGGCGCAGGGCCTCAGGCGGGAACAGCACTTCATATTCGCCGGAGGGATCGGAGAGGGAGACGAAGGCGAACTTGTCCCCCGACTGCGAGGCGCGCTCCTGCCTGCGGCGCACCATGCCGGCCATGCGGAAGGCCTCGTCCCCCGCCTCGGCGCGCACCAGGGCCTCGGCGTAGAGCACCGCCCGGCGCCGGCGCATGAGCTCCACCATGTCCTCCAGCGGGTGGCCGGTGAGATAGAAGCCCACGGCGGCCAGCTCCTCGTCCAGCTGATCCGGCTGGGTCCAGGGCTCCACCACGGGCAGGCGCGGCCGCTGCACGGCGGCGTCGCCGAACAGCGAAACCTGGGAGGCGGCGCGGTCGGCGGCCATGGTCTGGGCGTGGGCGATGAGCACGTCGGCGGCGGCGACGATCTGGGCCCGATTGGGGTGCAAAGCATCGAAGGCCCCGGCCCGGGCGAGGTTCTCGAGGGCCCGCTTGTTCACCTGGCGCGGATCGATGCGCTCGACAAAGTCGAACAGGTCGCGGAAGCGCCCGCCCTCGGCGCGCACCTGCTCCACGTGGCGCATGGCCTCCAGTCCCACATTGCGCACCGCGCCGAGGGCGTAGAGCACCTCCCCCTCCTCCACCTCGAAGTCCGCGCCCGATCGGTTGATGTCGGGCGCCCGGACCTTCACCCCGCAACGCTTGGCGTCCTGATAGAACACGGCGAGCTTGTCGGTGTTGGAGAGATCAAGGCTCATGGAGGCGGCGAAGAACTCCACCGGGTGATTGGCCTTTAGCCAGGCCGTCTGGTAGGCGATCACCGCATAGGCGGCGGCGTGGCTCTTGTTGAAGCCGTAGCCGGCGAACTTGGCCACCAGTTCGAAGATGAAGTCGGCTCTCGTCTGGTCGACGCCCTTTTCAGCAGCCCCGGCGAGGAAGCGCACCTTCTGGGCGTCCATCTCCTCCTTCTTCTTCTTGCCCATGGCCCGGCGCAGCAGGTCGGCTTCGCCGAGCGAATAGCCCGACAGGATCTGGGCGATCTGCATCACCTGTTCCTGGTAGATGATGACGCCGAAGGTCTCCTTCAGCACCGGCTCCAGGCTCGGGTGCAGCATGTCCGGCTCGGCCCGGCCGAACTTGCGGTCCACATAGGTGTCGATGTTGTCCATCGGCCCCGGCCGATAGAGCGAGATGAGGGCGGTGATCTCCTCGATGGAGCCGCAGCGCAGCTTGCGCAGGGTGTCGCGCATGCCCTGGCTTTCCAGCTGGAACACGCCGATGGCCTGGCCCGAGGCCAAAAGCTCATAGGTGCGCGCATCGTCGAGGGCGAGGGTGTCGAGGTCGAGGGCGACGCCGCGCTTGGCAAGATGCTTCACCGCCCGGTCGAGCACGGTGAGGGTCTTGAGGCCCAGGAAGTCGAACTTCACGAGGCCCGCGCTCTCCACCCACTTCATATTGTACTGGGTGGCCGGCAGCTCCGAGCGCGGGTCCTGATAGAGGGGGGTGAGCTCCGTGAGCGGCCGGTCGCCGATCACCACCCCGGCGGCGTGGGTGGAGGCGTTGCGGTAGAGCCCCTCCAGCTTCAGGGCGGTGGAAAGGAGCCGGGCCACGGACTCGTCCTGGCGGCGGGCTTCGGCGAGGCGCGGCTCGATCTCCAGGGCCTTGTCCAGGGTCACCGGATTGGCGGGATTGGCGGGCACCATCTTGGCCAGGCGGTCCACCATCCCGAGCGGCAGCTGCATCACCCGGCCCACGTCGCGCAGCACCGCCCGCGCCTGCAAGGTGCCGAAGGTGATGATCTGCGCCACCCGGTCGACGCCGTAGCGGTGCTGCACGTAATCGATCACCTCCTCCCGCCGCTCCTGGCAGAAGTCGATGTCGAAGTCGGGCATGGACACCCGCTCCGGATTGAGGAAGCGCTCGAACAGCAGCCCGAAACGCAAGGGATCGAGATTGGTGATGGTGAGCGCATAGGCCACCAGAGACCCGGCGCCCGAGCCGCGCCCCGGCCCCACCGGCACGCCATGGGCCTTGGCCCACTTGATGAAGTCGGACACGATGAGGAAGTAGCCGGGAAAGCCCATGCCGACGATGACGCCGATCTCGCGCTCCAGCCGGGCCCAGTAGTCGGCCTCGGGCGCCGCCGGCGGGTTTTTCGCGAGGCGCAGGCGCAGGCCCTCCCGCGCCTGGTGGGCCAACTCCTCGTCTTCGGAGCGGCCGTCGCCGGTGGGAAAGCGCGGCAGGATGGGGTCGCGCTTCTTCACCAGCACGGCGCAGCGGCGGGCGATCTCAATCGTGTTGTCGCAGGCCTCGGGCAGGTCGGCGAACAGGCTCCGCATCTCGGCGGCGGACTTGAAATAGTGCTCCGCGCTCACCCGTCGCCGCTCCTCCTGACCGAGGAAGGCGCCGTCGGCGATGCACAGCAGCGCGTCGTGCGCCTCGTGCATGGCCCGCTCAGCGAAATAAACGTCGTTGGTGGCGACGAGGGGCGTGTCGGTGTCGTAGGCGAAGGCCACCAGGCCCGGCTCGGCGGCGCGCTCCTCCGGCCGGCCGTGGCGTTGCAGCTCCACATAGAAGCGATCGCCGAAGCCCTCGCGCATGGCCGCCAAGACCGCGCGCCCCTCCTCCGTCTTGCCCTCGGCGAACAGCGGATCAGCCGGGCCGTCCGGGCCGCCGGAGAGGAGGATCAGCCCCTCCCCGCGCGCCACGATGTCGGGCCAGGCCACGGCGGGCTCATCCTCCAGGGCGCTGGAGATATAGGCGGCCGAAGAGAGGGCCATGAGGTTGAGCCACCCGGCCTCGTTCTGGGCCAGCAGCATGAGGGTGGGGGCGCGGGCGCCCTTCAGCCCCTCCCCCAGCCCCGCCACCGGCAGGGCGCAGCCGATGATGGGCTGCACGCCAAGGTCCTTGGTGACCTGGGAAAACTCCAGCGCCCCGAAGAGATTGGCCCGGTCGGCCAGGGCTGCGGCGGGCATGCCCGCCTTCAGGGCCAGCTGGCCGATCTCGGCGCATTTGATGGCCCCTTCGAGCAAGGAATAGGCCGAGCGCACGCGCAGGTGCACGAAGGCGTCGTTCAATCCGGTCATGCGGCGCGACCTCCCTCTTTAGGGCCGGCCCGATCCTTAGCCGACTCGGGACGCAAGAGTCGGCCAAAGATTTGGGGGATCAGGCGAGCGCCTGGGCCATTTGACAGATCATGCACACCACCACGGCGAGCGAAGCGAGGGTGGCGAATTCGCGGACGGCGAAGGACATGGCGGCGGCTCCCAATTGCGTTCTGCCTATGTTCTATATTCGTGTTTTGTTCCGCACGCAAGGGGAGTCGGGATAATGGCACCGGCCGGATGAGCCGCATTCTTGGCACCTCGATTTGCCGTTAGCCGTCCCCTTCAAAAATAATCCGAAGGATTGAAGTTCAACCGCGCCTCAATTTTTCCAGTAATCCAAGCCTGCTGGCCGCGCTGTAAATCCGCGTAGCTCGATCGGTGATATTCCTTGGCAGATTATAGCGCTGGAACTGGCTCATGCATTCTGTCGGCTTCCGTCCGGTCTCTGCGCAGAAGGCACGCCATTCTTCCTCGACCCGCTCCGGCGTCCATTTCCGTTTTCGCCCGATCTGGTCTTCGTGAGCCCGTGCAAGAGCGCCAAGCCGCCTCGCGGCCTCGTAGATTTTCGCCCCTTCCGCCAAGATGTCGTGATTGGTGTGTGTGCGGCGGTAGGTTCCTTTGCACTGCGCGGGCGTCAATCCGGTTCGGCGTTCAAACTCGCGCCAGGCCTCTACTACGCTTTCAGACGTCCATTTTGCGGTGTTGGCGTCGGCTTGGCCGAGAAGCGTCCGTACGTTGCGCGTCCCGCCCAGCTTGGTTTGAACGTACGCGGCGAGTGTGTTGTACGTGTCGCCCTGGCGGCTGGCGTACTTTCCACGTTTCCTCAGCCACTGTTCGTTCGGAAAGATACCGTCAGGCTGCAGCGCCGCAAGCTGGCGGCAGCTTTCGAGCATCTCGTCTGCATCCGACCAGTGTGCGCTTTCGATTTGACGATCGTGCGGCTTAGTGAACTGAAACGGCTTGATGAACCCAATATACGGGGCGAGCAATTGAGCTAACCGATTCTCCGATTGACAATCCAAATAATGCAGGCCGAGAAAATTTGAACGATCCGCATGATATTCTTCTTTTTTACGTCGTGTTGCCGCATACCGACCGTGTGAATAAGCATCAGGGATGTCCCCCCAAATCTCAACATCAATTTGCTCCCCAGTCTGTGACGTGAAATGGAGGTCATAGCGTCCGTAAGTGCGACCCGATTGGATCGCGTAATCTTCGGGATACCTCTCGCCTCGCTTGTGCGGAATGCCTCGCGCATAGAGGAAATTCGACAAGCAAGCTTCCGGGCGGCTTCGCCAGCGGAGGCCGGTCCGCGAGTCGAAATATCTCGGGCGTCCGTCGCGCATAACGGTTGTCGAAAGGCCGGCCGCGGCACGAAGGTCTTCCCAATCTCGACCGAGGCGATGGACTGTGTTCGTCAGCTGGCTGAGACCATTGAGCCGGCACCATTGCACGGTCGGCAGGTCTCCATGTGATGCGATCAACTCGCGAGCGACCTCAACCGCTCGCTCCCACGTCCATCGCGGCTTACGCTTGCCGGCATAGGTGAAGGTCTCGGAGCGCCACCGCGCATATTCGTTGGCCAATCCCAGCTCAGCCAAAAGGTCGTCATGGCTCAGCCCAACCCTACGCAGCTTACCCTCACTCACACCCGCCTTGTTGAGCGCTTCTGTCGCAAGAGCGGGAAGGCCGTGTTCCTGGTAGAGGCGGCGGGCTTCGGCAATGAGAGCGGATCGGCGATTCGGGATCAAACCGGCGCTCGTGTCTGAATTTGGGTCTTCCCGCGCCCCGACCGCCATGCCCGACCCCCGATCCATAAATCGGGCATATATACCCTAGACCGCGTCGCGTTCGATCCGGTCCATCCTCAGGATGGATTGGGAAAAGGTGGTGGGGCGAAATGTGCGGCGAGTTTGCAATGACGTTGCCCCCAGCTTCTAACCACATTCCCCCCTCACCACTCCGCCGGGTTCTCCGGCACCGGCTTGCCGCGCATGTCGGAGGAGGTCTTGCGGAGAGAACTCTGCATCTCGTTCTGCAGGTGGGTGACGAAGCGGCGGCGGGCGTCGCGCAAGTGCTGGTAGAGGCTCCAGTCGGCGGCCTTGCCATGGTCGGCCAGGTGTCGGGCGCCGTGATAGGCGCGCAGCACCTCGTCGAGGATGGCCACGCGATGGCCGGTATAGGCGTCGCGGGTCACGGCCGGCTGTCCGGGGCGGAAATCCAATCCGCGGGTCTGGATATTGGGGAAGAACAGCCGGCCCACGTCCACCATGGCTGAGGCGCGGGCGGCGTAGGTCTCGCAGCGGATGGCCACGTCGCCCACGGCGTCGGGGCGGGCCTGGCCCTCGATGGCGGCCATGAGCTGGATCACCTCGCCGCCCCAGGCGAACAGCTCCTTGTCGCGCTGGCGGGCGCGGGCGCGGCTCGACCACAGCCATTGCAGGAAGCCGAGCACGCCCACAGCCAAGGTGGCG
The DNA here is from genome assembly GCA_040757715.1 of Pseudomonadota bacterium. Taxonomy (GTDB): domain Bacteria; phylum Pseudomonadota; class Alphaproteobacteria; order Caulobacterales; family Caulobacteraceae; genus CAIMFV01. The sequence continues at coordinate 291,200 of JBFLWS010000001.1, forward strand.
GCGGCGCCGACAATGGCGGCGTAGAGCCCCGGATCCATGAAGTCTCCCCTTAAGAAGAGCCCTTTTTTATCCGAAAACCGGTCCCCACTTTTCGGAAAGGGCTCTTAGACGCGAACTGAACGGGCCGAGACGCAAGCGTCAACCCTGTTCGCCTGGAGGGGTTTAAGCCGTCTTCTCCACCAGGCGGCCGTCCTTCAGCTCCACCACCCGGTCCATGAAGCTGGCCAGCTCAAGATTATGGGTGGCGATGAGGGCGGCGACGCCCTCGATGCGGGCGAGGTCGAACAGGCTCTGGAACACCGCGCCGGAGGTGGCGGGGTCGAGGTTGCCGGTGGGCTCGTCGGCGAGGATGAGCTTGGGATGATTGGCGAGGGCGCGGGCGATGGCCACGCGCTGCTGCTCGCCGCCGGAGAGCTGGGCCGGCTGGTGCTCCAAACGTTGAGCCAGGCCGAGCTGGGTGAGGAGGTGGGCGGCCCGCTCCCGCGCCGCGCCCTTGGCCTTGCCGGCGATCATCTGCGGCAGGGCCACATTGTCGAGGGCGGAGAACTCGGGCAGCAGGTGGTGGAACTGATAGACGAAGCCGATGGAGGAAAGGCGTAGGCGCGTGCGCGCATCATCGCCCAGCTCGCCCACGTCCTCGCCGCAGATGAACACGCGCCCGGCGGTGGGGCGCTCCAGGAGGCCCGCGGAGTGCAGCAGCGAGGACTTGCCCGAGCCCGAGGGGCCGATGAGGCCGACGATCTCGCCCGGGGCCACGTCGAGGTCGACGCCCTTCAGCACGGGAAGGCTGCGCTGCTCGCCCACGGGATAGCTGCGCTCCAGGCCGCGCAGGGCGAGTGTGGGGGCGAGCTGGATGGCCGGCTTGCGGGAGGCGGTCTTCGGCTCACTCATAGCGCAGCGCCTCCACCGGATCGAGGCGGGCGGCCTGCCAGGCCGGGGGCAAGGTGGCGACGAAGCTGGCGAGGATCGACCAGAGCATGACCAGGGCCACCTCGCCCCAGTCGATCTTGGCCGGCAGGCGGGAGAGGAAATAGACGTCGGAGGCGAACACCTTGGTCCCGGTGACGAATTCGATCAGCTGCTGGATGGGGTCGATATAGACGCAGATCAGCGAGCCGAACACGAGGCCGGTGAGCGCGCCCGACACGCCCACGATGGAGCCGACCATGAAGAAGATGCGCAACACCGCCCCCCGGCTCGCCCCCATGGTGCGTAGGATGGCGATGTCGCGGCTCTTGTTCTTCACCAGCATGATCAGGCCGGAAATGATATTCATGGCGGCGATGGCCACGATGCCCATGAGGATGAGGCGCATGGCGTTGCGCTCGACGACGAGGGCGCCGAGATAGGCGCGGTTGCGATCAAGCCAAGTGGTGATCACGGTTCCCGACCCGGCGGCCTTCATCACCGCGGGCGCCATGGCCTCGGTGTGGTCGGGATCGTCCAGCTTCACCTCGATGACGTCGACGCTATCGCCGCGGCCGAAGAAGAGCTGGGCCTGTTCCAGCGGCATATAGACAAAGGCGGCGTCATACTGGCTCATGCCCACGGTGAAGACGCCATCCACCGTATAGGGCTTGCGGCGCGGCGCGGCGCCGAAGGCGGTGGCCCCGCCCGAGGCGGAGATGATGGTCATGCTATCGCCCGCCTTGACGCCCAGACTTTCGGCCAGCCCCGATCCCGCGAGCACTAGGTCGCCCCCCTCCTCGCCCTCGCCGAAGCCCCGCATGGAGCCGTCCTTGAGGGTCTTGGACACCAGCGTGGTGGCCTTCACGTCAGCCGCGCGCATGCCGCGGACGATGGCCCCGGAGACCTGGTTCGGGCCGATGACCATGGCCTGGGCCTCGACGATGGGGGCGGCCTGGACCACGCCGGGAATGGCTCGCAGGCGGCTCAGCATGGCCTCGCGACCGGAGCCGTTGATGGCCGGGCCCTGGAGGTAGATGTGGCCGTTGAAGCCGGCGATGCGGTTCACCAGCTCGGCGCGGAAGCCGTTCATGATCGACATGGTGACGATGAGCACCATCACCGCCAGCATGACGCCGACGAAGCTGATGATGGAGATGATCGCCACGCCGCCGTTCTTGCGCTTGGTGCGCAGGTAGCGCAGGGCCAGGGTCCGCTCCCACAGGCCGAACGGCTTGGAGGCCAGGGTCGGCTTGGAGTTTAAGGACGACTGGGCCGGATCGCTCACGCGCCCACCTTGGCGAGGGCTTCGGCCAGCGGCAGGGTGAGGCGCTCGCCGGTGGCGCGGCGCTTCAGCTCCACCACGCCCTCGGCCACGCCCTTGGGCCCGACAATGAGCTGCCAGGGCAGGCCGATCAGATCCATGGTGGCGAACTTGGCCCCGGCCCGCTCAGACGTGTCGTCGTAGAGCGGCTCCTTGCCGGCGGCGGCAAGGGCGCGATAGGCCTCCTCGCACACGCCATCCACCGCCGCATCGCCCGGGCGCATATTGATGATGCCGACGCCATAGGGGGCGACGCTGTCCGGCCAGATGATGCCGCCCTCGTCGTGGCTCGCCTCGATGATGGCGCCGAGGAGGCGCGAGACGCCCACGCCATAGGAGCCCATCTGCGCCGGGCGCTCCACCCCGTCGGGGCCGGCGATGAGGGCGCGCATGGGCTTGGAATATTTCTCGCCGAAGAAGAACACCTGGCCCACCTCGATGCCGCGGGTCTCGCGGCGGCGTTCGGCCGGCACCTCGGCCTCATAGCGGGCCGGATCGTGCACGTCCTCGGTGGCGGCGTAGAGGGTGGTCCACTGGCGCACGATGTCGGTGAGATCGCCGTCATAGTCCACGTCGGCGGGCGGGATCGGCAGGCTGAGCACGTTCTCGTCGCAAAAGACCACGCTCTCGCCGGTCTCGGCCAGCACGATGAACTCGTGCGACAGGTCGCCGCCGATGGGGCCGGTCTCGGCCCGCATGGGAATGGCGGTGAGGCCCATGCGCGCAAAGGTGCGCAGATAGGCCGTGAACATGCGGTTGTAGCTCCTGCGCCCGGCCTCTTCGTCCACGTCGAAGGAATAGGCGTCCTTCATCAGGAACTCGCGGCCGCGCATGACGCCGAAGCGCGGGCGCTGCTCGTCGCGGAACTTCCACTGGATGTGGTAGAGGTTCTTGGGCAGGTCCTTGTAGCTGCGCACGGACGAGCGGAAGATCTCGGTGATCATCTCCTCGTTGGTGGGGCCGTACAGCATCTCGCGCTCGTGGCGGTCGGTGATGCGCAGCATCTCGAGGCCGTAGTCGTCATAGCGGCCGCTCTCGCGCCACAGGTCGGCGAGCTGCAAGGTGGGCATGAGGAGTTCGATGGCCCCGGCCCGGTCCATTTCCTCGCGCACGATCTGCTCGATCTTCTTCAGCACCCGGAAGCCCAGCGGCAGCCAGGCGTAGATGCCGGCGGCCTCCTGGCAGATCAGGCCGGCGCGCAGCATCAGGCGGTGGGAGACGATCTGCGCCTCGGAGGGCGTCTCTTTCAGGACGGGCAGGAAAAAGCGCGACAGGCGCATGCGGCCTCCAGGACAAGGGGTGAGCGGACATAGCGCCGGTGGCCCTTGTTTGGCAACGCCGGGGCGCAGGTGAGGCGCCCTCGCCTGGTAGCGCCGGCGCCGAAGCCTGGGGCTTCAGCATCATCCCAAGCCAATAGTTACGCTAGTTGCGTATTTTGATTGCCTTTATACGCCAGTAGCGTAAATTAAGGCGTGGAAATTTTTCGCACCAAGGCGTTCGAACGTTGCGTCCGGACCCTAGGGGTGACGGATGAGACGGTGCAAGCCCTCGAAGCCGCTATCGCCGCCGATCCAGATGCAGGCGATGTGATCAGAGGCTTGAAAGGCGCACGCAAGATTCGCTTCGCCATGGCCGGCAAAGGCAAGAGCGGCGGCGGGCGCGCGATCTATGTCGTGGTGCGGGTCAGGGACGTCGCCTACCTGCTCCTGGCCTACGCCAAGTCCGCGCAGGCGGAAATTTCCAATGACCAGCGCAAGGCCATCAAAGCCTTCATCGAGGGACTGCCGTGAAGATCGTCGAGCACGACACTGAGTTTGGACGGGACCTGCTGGAAAGCCTGCAGGAAGTCCGAGATCACCTGGACGGAAAACTCGCCCTGCCAGGACGAGTGGTGGCGCCGATGACCGCCGAGCAGGTCAAGGCGATCCGCAAGCGCGTGGCCAAGAGCACTAAAGCATTCGAGCGCCGTTTTCGGGTTCCCGCCCGCACCGTGGAGGGGTGGGAGCAAGGCCGCCGGATCGATATCGCTGCGGCCGTGCTGATGACCGTGATCGCCAAGGACCCCGAGGCGGTGGAGCGAGCTCTGGCCGAAGATCAGGACGCAGCGTAACCGACCAGCCTAAAGCGCTCAGCCCGGCAGGTCCGGCAGGCGGATTAGGTGGAAGGTGTAGGTGATCCAGATGGCGGCGGTGACAATCGCCGCCACCCACGACGTCGTCAGGAACTTCTTTTTGATGTTGGGGTTCACCGGCGCGCCGGGGTCGTTGCCCGGCTCCGGTGCGCTGCCGTCCTCGGTGTGATTGCGCACGCCGAGGGGCAGGATGGCGAAGAGACAGATCCACCAGGTGACGAAATAGATGGAGAGGGTCCAGACGAGGCCCATGCTCAGTGGGCGCCCTTCGGCGTCTCCATCAGCTCCACCAGAACGCCGCCCATGTTCTTGGGATGCAGGAAGATCACCGGCACGCCGTGGGCGCCCATGCGCGGCTCGCCCGTGCCCAAGACCGTCGCCCCCTTGGCGCGCATGTCGTCGCGGGCGGCGTAGATGTCTTCCACCTCGAAGCACACATGGTGCTGGCCGCCGGCGGGGTTCTTGGCCAGGAAGCCGACGATGGGGGACTTGTCGTCATAGGGTTCGATGAGCTCGATCTGCGAATTGGGCAGGTTGACGAAGCACACCCACACGCCCTGTTCCGGCATGGCCCACTTCTCGGTGATGGAGGTGGCGCCGAGCACGTCGCGATAGAGCTTCACGCTCTCGTCGATGGAGGGGGTGGCCACGCCCACGTGGTTCAGCTTGCCGATCATGATCGCATCCGTTGTGTTCAGCAGCCCGGCGACTGCAGCGCGGGCGGCAAGTGGTAGAGCTCGCGCAAACCGCCCGAGGGCATGGACACGTCCATGATCCGCCAGGCGCCGTTCGGGCGTCGGCAGAGGGTGTAGCGGATTTTTGTCGGTTTGCCGAAATTTCTGAAGCTGGCGGCGACGTCGGCGCGCTCGGGCCCGGCGTTCACGGTGGCGATGGCCAGCTCAGTGATCTCGAAGTCCTGGGCGTCATAGCGGAAGTCGCCGTCGAGCAACGGGACCTCATGCCGACGGTCGGCTGCGGCCCGATCGCGCCAATAGGCCCGCGTGAGATCGGCGCTGAAATAGCGGGCGAAATCGCGATGACTGATGGGCATGTCCTTGGCCGCATAGAGGCGGTGGATCAGGGCTCCCGGAGTCGGGGGCGCTGGCGCGGCCATGGCCGAGCTGGCGAGCAGGCCCCCACCGATCGCGATCAACAGCCGCATGCTCGTCCTCCGTGGGTCAAACCCGAACGACGATGGTCTCCACCACCGGCCGGCGCTGCCAGATGCGCTGGCAGGCCTTCTTCACCGCGCGGTTCACCGCCGTCTCCACCTCATCGTCGGCCTGACGCAGCACCTTGTCGAGCCCCGTCACCGCGCGCTCGGCGCATTCGGCGAGATCATCGAGGGCCTCTTCCAGGTCGCGATCGCTCTCCCCCGGCAGGCCAATGGAGCGCACGTCGATGCCGTCGGCGAGGCGGCCCTTGCGGTCGATGGCCAGCGAGACGATCACCACCCCATTGTGGGCGGCGTGACGGCGCTCGCGCAGGGGCTCGGAGTTCTCCGGGGTCAGCACTCGGCCGTCCACGAACAGGCGCGCGGCGGGGACCTCGTCGATGATCTCGGCCCGGCCCGGGGCGAGGCGCACCATGTCGCCGTTCCTGGGGGCCACTTGCTCAGGCACCTGCAGGTCCTTGGCGAAGGCCATGTGCTCCAGCAGGTGCCGGCGCTCGCCGTGGGTGGGGACGGCGATGCGCGGCCGCACCCAGTGGTACATGTCCGAGAGCTCGTCCCGGCACGGGTGGCCGGACACGTGAATGCCCGGATGGTCGCGGTCGCTGTAGAGGCGCACGCCGCGGTCGGCGAGCTTGTTCTGCAGATTGCGGATGGCGATCTCGTTGCCCGGGATCACCCTTGAAGAGAAGACGCAGCAATCCCCCTGCCCCAGGCTCACATGCGGGTGCGAGCCGTCGGCGATGCGGGCGAGCGCCGCGCGCGGCTCGCCCTGGCTGCCGGTGCAGAGGTAGAGGATCTTGTCGGACGGGAAATAGCCCGCCTCCTGCTCGGTGACGAAGGGCGCCACGTCCTTGAGGAAGCCCACGGAGCGCGCCGCGGCGGCCATGCGCAACATGGAGCGGCCGATGAGGCAGACCCGCCGATCCGCCGCCTCGGCCGCACGGATGACGCTGTCCATGCGCGCCACGTTGGAGGCGAAGCAGCCCACGGCCACCTTGCCCGAGAGACTGCCGATGAGCCGGGTCAGGGCCTCGCGCACGTCGGCCTCGGACCCGGCGCGGCCGTCCACGAACACGTTGGTGGAGTCGCACACCATGGCCAGCACCCCCTCGTCGCCGAGGCTGCGCAGGAACTCCACGTCCGTGGCCCCGCCCAGCAGCGGGTCGGGATCGATCTTCCAGTCGCCGGTATGCAGGATGGTTCCCAGCGGCGTCTTGATGGCCAGGCCGTTGGGCTCGGGGATGGAGTGGGTGAGCGTGACAAGGGTCAGCTCGAACGGGCCGAGCTGGAAGGTCCCGCTGAGCGGCACCTCGGTGATGGACACCTCGTCGAGAATGCCGGCGTCACGCAGCTTCTCCCGCACCAGGAAGGCGGTGAAGGGCGTCGCATAGACGGGCGCCTTCAGCTGCGGCCACAGCCAGCCCACCGCGCCGATATGGTCCTCGTGGGCGTGGGTGAGCACGATGCCGAGGATGTCGTCGGCGTGTTCAGCGATGAAAGCCGGGTCGGGCAGGATAATCTCCACCCCGGGCGTGGTCAGATCGCCGAAGGTGACGCCGAGGTCCACCACGATCCACTTGCGATCATGGGGCGGGCCGAAACCGTAGAGATTGAAATTCATGCCGATCTCGTTGGACCCGCCGAGCGGCAGGAACACGAGCTCGTTGTTTTGGGACGCCTTCACGAAACGGCTCCGACATTGCGGCGCCAGATTTCCAGCATGCCGCGGATGGTGAGATCAGGATCAAAATGCTCGATGGAGCCGGTGGCGCCTTCGAACAGGGAGGCGACGCCCCCCGTGCCGATGACGGTCATGGGCTGGCCGTACTCGGCCTTGATGCGCGCCACCAGCCCCTCGATGAGGCTGACATAACCCCAGAAGATGCCGGACTGCATGGCGGACACCGTGTCCTTGCCGATGATCTTGCCGGGCTTCTGGATGGCCACCCGCGGCAGACGCGCCGCGGCCTGGTGCAGGGCCTGCACCGACAGATTGACGCCCGGCGCGATGATGCCGCCCTCGAAGCCGCCGTCTGCGCCGACGATGTCGAAGGTGGTGGCGGTGCCGCTGTCGATGACGATCAAGGGGCCCGGATAGGCGATGTGGGCGCCCACGGCGTTCACCAGACGGTCGGCGCCGGCTTCGCTGGGCTTATCGATGCGCACGGGGATGTCGAGACGGGCGTTCTCGCCGATCACCAGCGGCTCCACATGCAGATAGCGGCGGGCCAGGTTGCGCAGGTTGAACATGGATTGCGGCACCACGCTCGATATGATGCAGCCGCGCATGTCATTGAACTTGCGCCCGTCCATGTCGAGCAGCTGGTGCAGCCAGACAGCGTATTCGTCGGCCGTGCGCGAGGAGTCGGTGGCGGCGCGCCACTGGGCCACCCACCGCTCGCCGTCATGGATGGCGAACATGGTGTTGGTGTTGCCCTGCTCGATGGCCAAAAGCATGGATCAGCCCTCCAACGGGAATACGTCGCCCGCGCTCACGCGGCGCACCTGACCATCGGCGAGGCGCACGCGCAATGCGCCGTCGAGTTCAAGCGCTTCGGCCACGCCGGCGAACTGTTCGCTATCGAGGCGCACCTGGCAGGGCGCGCCCAAACCTTGAGCCCGATCGGTCCAGGCCTCGGCGATGGCGGCGAAACCCTGCGTGTCCCAGACCCGCATCCAGCGGGCGAATGCCGCATCGAGGCGCTCCAGGGCCGCGTCGGCGGCAGGTGAGGCGACGGCCTCGCCCGCCAGGTGGTCGGCGATGGCGCTGGCGGGGCGCTCCACGTCGCTGGGGGCGCCGGCGAGGTTCACACCCACGCCGATGGCGAGCCAGAGCCCGTCCCTCTCCTTCAGTCGCCCGGAATCGATCAGGATGCCGCTGACCTTGCCGCCTGCCAGCAGCACGTCATTGGGCCATTTCAGCTTGACGAGGGTGGGCGGGGCGAAACTCGCCACCAGCTCGTGTACGGCGAGGGCCATGACGAAGGAGACCTGCGCGGCTTCAGCCGGCGGGCGGGCGGTGGTGGTGAGGAGCGTGGCCGCCAGGTCGCCAGGGCCGGTGGACCAGCTTCGCCCGCGCCGACCGCGCCCGGCGGTCTGCACTTGCGCGGTGATCCACAAGGGTCCCGCCTCTCCGGCCTCGGCCCGGCGGCGGGCCTCCAGATTGGTGGAATCGACGGCCGCGAGGGCCAGGACATTGAGACCCAACTTAGAGGCCGAAGGCCTTGGCCGCAGCGCTGGCGTACTGGTCGAGCGGCGCCAGCGCGAACCAGACGAGCACGCCGGAGAAGGCCGCGCCCACCAGGGCCACCGCACGGGCGTCGAGGGCCGGGGCGTCGGTGTCGCCGGGGGCTTCGTCCAGCCACATGGTCTTGATGATGCGCAGATAATAGAAGGCCGCCACCACGCTCATCACAAGGCCATAGGCCGCGAACGGGGCCAGCTGCGGATCGCGCACCGCCGCGCCGAACACATAGAACTTGCCGAAGAAGCCCGAGAAGGGCGGCAGGCCGAGGAACGACAGGGAGAGGATGGTGATGGCGAGGGCGAGGCCCGGCCGCACCCGGCGCAGGCCCGCCATGGACGGCAGGGTCTCCATGGCCTGGCCGCCGCGATTGAGCGCGATGAGGCAGGCGAAGAAGGCGGTGACGTCGATGCTGTAGAGCACCATGAAGATCAGCATCGACTGGAAGCCGGCTTGCGTCCCTGCGGCGAGGCCGAGAAGCGCGTAGCCGATATTGGCGATGGAGGAATAGGCGAGGAGCCGCTTCAGGTTCTTCTGCACCAGACCGCCGAAAGCGCCCACGGTGACCGAGATCATGGCGATGGCCACCAGCACCTGGCGCCACTCGAACACTGCGTGCGGGAAGGCCTGCATCAGGGCGCGGGCGAACAGCACCATGGCCGCCAGCTTGGGCGCGGCGGTGATGAAGGCGGTGACGGGGGTCGGCGCGCCCTCATAGACGTCCGGCGTCCACATGTGGAACGGCGCGGCGGAGACCTTGAAGGCGAGGCCGCACATCAGGAACACGAGACCGAACACCACGCCCGAGCCCGGATGGGCCTGCACCGCGGCGGCTATGTCGACGAAGCGCACCGAGCCGGCGAAGCCGTAGATCAACGAGGCGCCGTAGAGCAGCAGGCCTGACGAGAGCGCGCCGAGCACGAAGTACTTCAGCCCCGCCTCGCTCGCCCTCGCATCATCACGACGGAAGGCGCAGAGCACATAGAGGGCGAGGGACTGTAGCTCGATGCCCACATAGGTGGAGATGAGGTCGCCCGCCGAGGCCATCATGCCCATGCCGAGGGCGGCCAAGAGGATCAGCACCGGATATTCGAAGGCCGGGGCCTTTTTGCGGCTGAGCCACGGCACGCCGAGCAGCACCGCCACGGCGGAGAGACCGTAGATGACCACCTTGGCCAAGGCTGCGGCCTGGTCGGCGATGAAGCTGCCGCGGAACAGCACGCCAAGATCGCCCACGGCGGCGAAATAGGCCGCTGCGCCGAGCACGAGGATGGCGAGGAAGCCGATGAAGCCCGACGACTTGGGCCCGCCGAGCGCGCCCAGCACCAGCAGCGCGAGGGCGCCGCCGGCGAGGGTCAGTTCAGGCAGAGCGATGCTGAGGACCTGGTCCATGGTGATGAAGCGCCCTCCCCGCTCAGCCGCCCGTCGCCACGCGCCAGACGTCCACCACCCGCAGCACCGACGCTTCGGTGAAGTTGAACACGGCTTGCGGATAGACGCCCAGCGCCAGGGCGCCGACGATCAACGGGATGAAAATGACGACCTCGCGGTAGTCGAGATCAGAAATGTCGAACAGTTTCGGGTTCACCAGCTCGCCGAAGGCCACGCGCTTGTAGAGCGTCAGGGCGTAGGCGGCCGACAGGATCACGCCCGAAGCGGCGAACAGCGCCGTCCAGGTGCCCCAGACGCTCGGCGCGCCATAGACCCCGGTCATGGTGAGGATTTCGCCGACGAAGCCGGAGGTGCCGGGCAGGCCGACATTGCCCATGGTGAACAGCAGGAAGGTGGCCGCATACCAGGGCATGCGGTTGGCGAGGCCGCCGTAGAAGGCGATCTCGCGGGTGTGCATGCGGTCATACACGACGCCCACGCAGAGGAAGAGCGCGCCGGAGATCACCCCGTGGCTCAGCATCTGGAACACCGCGCCCTCCACGCCCTGCAGCGTGCCGGAGAAGATGCCCATGGTCACGAAGCCCATGTGCGCCACCGACGAATAGGCGATGAGCTTCTTCATGTCGGTCTGCCGGAAGGCCACCAGCGAGGTGTAGATGATGGCGATCACCGAGAGGGCGAACACCAGCGGGGCGAAGTACTGGCTGGCCAGGGGGAACATGGGCAGGGAGAAGCGCAGGAAGCCGTAGCCGCCCATCTTCAGGAGCACGCCGGCCAGGATCACCGAGCCCGCGGTAGGGGCTTCCACGTGGGCGTCCGGCAACCAGGTGTGCACCGGCCACATGGGCATCTTCACCGCGAACGACGCGAAGAAGGCCAGCCAGAACACCGTCTGCAGCTCGGGGAAGAACTTGTAGACCATCAGCTCGGGAATGGAGCTGGTGCCGGCGTAGTAGATCATGGCCAAGATCGCGGCCAGCATCAGCACCGAGCCGAGCAGGGTGTAGAGGAAGAACTTGTAGGCCGCATAGACCCGGTTCTTGCCGCCCCAGATGCCGATGATCAGGAACATCGGGATGAGGCCGAACTCGAAGAACACGTAGAACAACACGAGGTCGAGCGCCGTGAACACCCCGATCATCAGGGTCTCAAGCACCAGGAAGGCGATGAGGTAGTCCGCCAGGCGCGTCTTCACCGAGCTCCAGCTGGCCAGGATGCAGATGGGCATCAGGAAGGTGGTGAGGAGCACGAACAGGACCGAGATCCCGTCCACGCCCATGCGGTAGTGCACCACGCTGAACCAGGGGATGTCTTCCAGCATCTGGAAGCCGGCCATGCCGGGCACGAAGTCCCGCAGCATGATCACCGAGAGGGCGAAGGTGGCGAGCGTGGTGGCCAGCGCGATCCACAGGGCCGCGCGACCGGCGCCGTCCTCGTTCTTGGTCCCGGCGAGCATCTTCACGGCGAGGATCGCCGCGACGCCCACCAGCGGGAAGAAAGTGGTGATGGAGAGGATATTGTCCATGGCCCGGCTTCCCTAGTGCGTCCAGGCCCAGAGCGCGTAGGACAGTAGTCCCGCAACGCCGAGCAACATCACGAAGGCGTAGTGATACACGTAACCGGTCTGCAGCTTGGCCAGCTGGCGGCCGGTGAAGGCCGAGAGCCAGGCGGCGCCGTTGGGGCCGAGACCGTCGATGAGCTTCTGATCCCCGCCCTTCCAGAACAGGTCGCCCAGCGCCTTGGCGCCGTTGACGAACACCAGCTCATAGAGCTCGTCGAAGTACCACTTGTTGTAGAGGAAGGCGTGCAGGGGGCCGAAGGCCTTGGCGAGCTTGGCGCCCAGGCCATCGTTCCACAGATAGACGAAGGCGGCCACCAGGAAGCCGAGGGCGGTGACGCCCAGCGGCAGCCAGCCCACCCAGGCCGGGTTCTCTTCCACGGCCGACAGCACGTGGTTGTTCTGGGCCACGAAGATGGCGCCGCGCCAGAAGGCGTCGCGGCCCTCGCCCACGAACAGGTTCACGAACAGGAAGCCGGCGGCGATGGCGCCCAAGGCGAGCAGCACCAGCGGGATCAGCATCACCACTGGGCTCTCGTGCGGCTTGAACTCGCCGTGGCCGTGACCGTCGTCGTGGCCGTGGCCATGAGCGGCGTGGTCGTCCTTGGCGTGATGGTCGTCATGACCATGGCCGTGCGCCCAGTGGGGCTTACCGTTGAAGGTCATGAAGATCAGGCGGAACGAATAGTAGGAGGTCAGGCCCGCGGCAATGACGCCGATGATGAAGGCGAAGTGGCCGAAGGGCGTGGACTCAGAGGCGGCGAAGGCCGCGCTGATGATGGTGTCCTTGGAGTAGAAGCCGGCGAAGCCCGCTTCGAAACCGTGGATGGGGATGCCCACGCCGGTGATGGCGATGGTGCCGATCCACATGACGAGGGTGGTGAGCGGCATGAACTTGGCCACCGCGCCCATGCGGCGCATGTCTTGCTCGTGGTGCATGCCGTGGATCACCGAGCCCGCGCCCAGGAACAGCAGCGCCTTGAAGAAGGCGTGGGTGAACAGGTGGAACATGGCCGCCTGATAGGCGCCCACGCCGGCCGCAAAGAACATGTAGCCGAGCTGCGAGCAGGTGGAATAGGCGATCACCCGCTTGATGTCGTTCTGAGCGAGGCCCACCGTGGCGGCGAACAGGGCCGTCACCGCGCCGATCACGGTGATCAGGCTCTTGGCCACCGGCGCATACTCATAGAGCGGCGAGAGGAGGCAGACCATGTAGACGCCGGCCGTCACCATGGTGGCGGCGTGGATCAGGGCCGACACCGGAGTCGGGCCTTCCATGGCGTCCGGCAACCAGGTGTGCAGGAAGAACTGGGCCGACTTGCCCATGGCGCCGATGAACAGCAGCACGCCGGCGAGATCGAGCGCGCTCCACTCCTGGCCGGCGAAGCTCCAGGTGGCGGTGGCGCGCGAGGCGATGAGCGGGAACAGCTCGGCGAACTTGATGGTGTGGAACATCCAGAACACCGTCATGATGCCGAGCGCGAAGCCGAAGTCGCCCACGCGGTTGACCACGAAGGCCTTGATGGCCGCCTTGGAGGCGCTTTCCTTGGTGAACCAGAAGCCGATCAGGAGGTAGCTCGCGAGGCCCACGCCTTCCCAGCCGAAGAACAGCTGCATGAAGTCGGCGGCGGTCACCAGCATCAGCATGGCGAAGGTGAAGAGCGACAGATAGGCGAAGAAGCGCGGCTTGCACGGGTCTTCGGCCATGTAGCCCCAGCTGTAGAGGTGCACGAGGGCCGACACCGTGGTGACCACGATGAGCATCACCGCCGACAGCTGGTCGAGGCGGATGGACCAGGCGGACTGGAAGTCGCCCACATTGATGAAGGGCAAGAGCTCGAAGGTCTGATGCGCCGGGGCCCCGGCCCAGGTCATCTGGCAGAACACATCCCAGGCCAGGCCGCAGGAAACGAACAGAAGCCCGGTGGTGATGGCCATGGACAGGCGATCGCCGAGACGACGGCCGAACAGCCCCGCCAGCGCCGCCCCGACCAGGGGCCCGAACACCAGGATGGTGAGGATAAGCTGCACGCTCAGCCCTTCATCATGTTGGCGTGGTCCACCGCGATGTCGCCGCGGTTGCGGAAGAAGGTGACCAGGATGGCGAGGCCGATGGCCGCTTCCGCGGCGGCCACGGTGAGGACGAACATGGCGTAGATCTGGCCGACCACGTCATGCAGATACATGGAGAAGGCCACCAGATTGATGTTCACCGCCAACAGGATGAGCTCGATGGCCATCAGGATGACGATGATATTGCGGCGGTTCACGAAGATCCCGAACACGCCGATGGTGAACAGGATGGCGGCGACGGTGAGGTAGTGCGCTAGGCCGATCATTCCGAAATCCCCTCGCCGATCTTCACCTTCACCACGGCCATGCCCTTCTTCACCGAGCGGCCGGTCTGACGGAACACGTCCTGACGGCGCACGTGCGGCTTGTGGCGCAGCGTCAGCACGATGGCCCCGATCATGGCCACCAGCAGCACCATGCCCGCGGCCTGGAAGAAGTAGACGTAGTCGGTATAGAGCACCCGCCCGATGGTCTCGGTGTTGGGGATAGCCTTGGCCGCCGCCGTGGGCGCCTTGGCCAGGGCCGCCGCGCCTTGCTGCGCCACGGTCGAGGACACCAGGATCATCTCCACCAAGAGCACGCCGGCGACGATGAGGCCGACGGGCAGGTACTGGGCGAAGCCGGTGCGCAGGGAGGCGAAGTCCACGTCGAGCATCATCACGACGAACAGGAACAGCACCGCCACGGCGCCCACATAGACCACCACCAGCAGCATGGCCAGGAACTCGGCCCCCAGGAGCACGAACAGCCCCGCCGCCGAGAAGAAGGTGAGGATCAGGGCGAGCACAGAGTGCACGGGATTGCGCGCGGTGATCACCGCCAAGGCGCCCCCGACGCTCACCGCCGAAAGGATGTAAAATACGATGGCCTGAAGCTCCATCGGTGCGGCTTTCAACCCCTTTGCCCGGCGAGGATCGCCGGCTTGATCAGTCCCCTCGCCCGCCTTCGGACCTTAAGAAGGTCGTCCTGCGGACAGCGTGTGACTCGGCGGCCCTTTTAGCGGTAGGGGGCGTCGAGTTCCAGGTTCTTGGCGATCTCGCGTTCCCAACGGTCGCCGTTGGAAAGCAAGCGTTCCTTGTCGTACAGGAGCTCTTCGCGCGTCTCGACGGAGAACTCGAAATTCGGGCCTTCGACGATGGCGTCCACCGGGCAGGCCTCCTGGCAGAGGCCGCAGTAGATGCACTTCACCATGTCGATGTCATAGCGGGTGGTGCGGCGGCTGCCGTCGCCACGAGGCTCGGCCTCAATGGTGATGGCCTGGGCCGGGCAGATGGCTTCGCAGAGCTTGCAGGCGATGCAGCGCTCTTCCCCGTTGGGATAGCGGCGCAGGGCGTGCTCGCCGCGGAAGCGCGGCGACAGCGGCCCCTTCTCGAAGGGGTACATGATGGTGGACTTCGGCTTGCCGAAGTAGCCGAGCGCCAGGACGAAGCCGCCGGCGAGGTCGAGCAGCAGCGCGCCCCGGACGGCCTGATTGATGCGGGAGAAGAACGACATCTTTGGGCTCCCTCAGCTCGCCGCCGGACCGAACACGCGCCAGGCGGACACCGCCACCACGGCCACCAGCGAGGTCGGCAGGAAGATCTTCCAGCCCAGGCGCATCAGCTGGTCGTAGCGGTAGCGCGGCACCATGGCCTTCACCATGGCGAACATGAAGAACCAGAAGAGGACCTTCAGGGCGAACCACAACAGCGCGTGGATGGTGCCGAGCACCGTGCCGGCCGCGAAAATCCCGCCCTCGGTGGGATAGGGCGCGTTCCAGCCGCCCATGAAGAGGATGGTCAGCATGGCGCACATGAACACGATGGAGGTGTACTCGCCGATCATGAACAGCAGGTACGGCGTCGAGGAATATTCCACCTGATAGCCGGCCACCAGCTCAGCCTCAGCCTCGGCGAGGTCGAAGGGCGGGCGGTTGGTTTCGGCGAGCGCCGAGACGAAGAACACCATCATCATGGGGAACATGACGAGAGCCATGGGCAGGCCTTCGACGCCGCGCCCGCCGAGCATGTTCCAGTTGAGAATGCCGCCCTTCTGATGCTCGACGATCTCGGAGAGGTTCATGGAGCCGGCGAACAGGATCACGGTGATGATCACGAAGCCGATGGAGACTTCATAGCTCACCATCTGCGCCGCCGAGCGCAGAGCGCCCAGGAACGGATACTTTGAGTTGGACGCCCAGCCGCCCATGATGATGCCGTAGACGCCCAGCGAGGAGATGGCCAAAAGGTAGAGGATGCCGACATTGATGTTCGACACCACCCAGCCCGGGGCGAACGGGATCACCGCCCAGGAGCCGAAGGCGAGGATGAAGGTGATCAGCGGCGCGGCCAGGAACACCACGCGGTCCGAGCCCGCCGGGATGGTGATTTCCTTCAGCACGAACTTGATGAAGTCGGCGAACGACTGGAGGAGGCCGAAGGCGCCCACCACGTTGGGGCCCTTGCGCAGCATCACCGCCGCCCAGATCTTGCGGTCCGCCAGCAGGAGGAAGGCGAGGCTGATCAGGACGACGATCATCACCGCCAGAATCTGAGCCACCGTGACGATGGTCCACAGCACCGGCGGATTGGTGAGGACGGCCATAATGTCGTTCATGGTCGCTTACTCCGCCGCCAGCGCCTTGGCCCGCGCCTGGCCGACGGTGCGCGAGCACTCGGCCATGGTCACGCTGGCGCGCGCGATGGGATTGGTGAGGTAGAAGTCCTTGATCGGGCTCGTGAACGGCGTGTCGGAGACCGCGCCGGCGACGCCGATGGCCCCGACATCGAAGCCGCCCGCCGTGACTGAGCCCGGCGCATAGTCCACCTGGCCGAAGGTGGGATGGTCGTTGATCAGCTTGGCGCGCAAGGCGTCCAGGCTGTCATAGGGCAGCTTGTGGCCGAGGTCTTCGGAGAGGGCGCGGAAGATGGTCCAGTCCTCTTTCGCGTCGCCCTTAGGGAACACGGCGCGTTCGGCGATCTGCACCCGGCCCTCGGTGTTCACATAGATGCCCGGCTTTTCGGTATAGGCCGCGCCCGGCAGGATCACGTCGGCGCGGCTCGCGCCGGCATCGCCGTGCGTGCCCACATAGACCACCAGGGCCTTGCCGAGCTTGGAGGTGTCGATCTCATCGGCGCCCAGGAGGAACACCACGTCGAGTTCGCCGGCCTCGGCCGCAGCCATCATGCCCGCCACGTCCTTGCCGCCCGTCGCCGGCAGGAAGCCCATGTCGAGGCCGCCCACTCGCGCCGCTGCGGTGTGCAGCACGTTGAAGCCGTTCCAGC
The DNA here is from genome assembly GCA_040757715.1 of Pseudomonadota bacterium. GTDB lineage: Bacteria > Pseudomonadota > Alphaproteobacteria > Caulobacterales > Caulobacteraceae > CAIMFV01. The sequence goes on from JBFLWS010000001.1 coordinate 308,265, forward strand.
CGTCCTTGACCACGCCGAGGCTCTTGGCCGCCTGACCGATGAGGTTCAGCACCGCCGCGCCGTCGTTGCGCGCCAGAGCCCCCTGCCCCACCAGGAACATCGGGCGCTCCTTGGCGGGGGGCTTGTGATCCAGGAACTGGCGGATCGCGTTGGGGCCAGCGCCCAGATAATTGTAGCGATAGGTGAGATCGGCCTCTTCGCCGATGACGCCCACCAGGAGCTTGCCCGACAGCCAGCGCTTGCGGATGCGGGCGTTCAGCACCGGGGCTTCCAGGCGCGGATTGGCGCCGATGATCATCAGGGCGTCGGCCTCTTCGATCCCGGCGAGGGTGGAGTTGAACAGCCAGCTCTCGCGCGGACCGGCGCCCAGCTTGGTCCCGTCCTGACGGCAGTCGAGGTTGGGGACGCCAAGGGCGCGGAAGAGGTCGAGGGCCGCCTTCATGGACTCGGCGTCCTGCAGGTCGCCAGCGATGACGCCGATGCGCTCCGGCTTGGTCGCCTTCACGGCGGCGGCCACGGCGGCGAAGGCCTGGCCCCAGTTGGCGGCTTCCAGCTTGCCCTCGCGGCGCACATAGGGCCGATCCAGGCGCTGGCGGATGAGGCCGTCGCAGGCGTGGCGGGTCTTGTCGGAGATCCACTCTTCGTTCACCGCCTCGTTCACGCGCGGCAGCACGCGCAGCACGGTGGGGCCGCGGGCGTCCACGCGAATGGCGGAGCCGAGGGCGTCCATCACGTCCACGCTCTCGGTCTTCTTCAGCTCCCAGGGGCGGGCGTTGAAGGCGTAGGGCTTGGAGGTGAGAGCGCCCACGGGGCACAGGTCCACCACGTTGCCGGAGAGTTCGCTAGTCACCGCGGACTGGAGATAGGTGGTGATCTCGGCGTTCTCGCCGCGATTGACGAGGCCCATTTCCGGCGAGCCGGCCACTTCGGTGATGAAGCGGACGCAGCGGGTGCACTGGATGCAGCGGGTCATGGCCGTCTTGATCAACGGCCCCATGAACTTTTCTTCCACCGCGCGCTTGTTCTCTTCGAAGCGCGAGCCGCCGCGGCCATAGCCCATGGCCTCGTCCTGCAGGTCGCACTCGCCGCCCTGGTCGCAGATCGGGCAGTCCAGCGGGTGGTTGACCAGCAGGAACTCCATCACGCCCTCGCGGGCCTTCTTCACCATCGGGGTGTTGGTGAAGATCTCCTGGTTGTCGGCAGCCGGCAGGGCGCAGGACGCCTGCGGCTTCGGCGGGCCGGGCTTCACTTCCACCAGACACATACGGCAGTTGCCGGCGATGGAGAGGCGCTCGTGGTAGCAGAAGCGCGGGATTTCCTCACCCGCCAGCTCGGCCACCTGCAGCACGGTCATCCCGGGCTCGAACTCGACCTCAACGCCGTTGACCTTGGCTTTAGGCATCTACGAATCCTCAGAGCGGCGCCGGACCACGACAAAGGGGCGCGCATTGCGCCCCCCGGCCACAGCCGAACCGCCGCGAAGCAGCGCCGACCGTCTCGGGCGGGGTGTTCGCGCATTTGCGGGAAAGGTTCAAGTGCCAGAACGTCTAAAACACGCGGACAATTTGCTCACCGCCTCGCAGACGCTCCACAACGCCAGCCCACTGTGCATCCAAAGTCAAAATAAGCTGGGCGTTGCCGACATTTCCGATTCGGATCGACACCAGCTGAACGGGCAGGCCGTTGGGCCAGGCAAGGTAGTCCGCGTCCTTGCTTACGATCACAGCGCCAAGCTCGACCGCCTTGGCGACGACAGCCGCGTCGGCCATGGCCAACAGCCCGTGTTCCGCCACGTGGTCGGCGGAATACCCCTTGCTGCGCAACCAGCGCACGATCACCGGAGAGAGCTGCTCGTCGAGCAGAAACCTCATTCCGCTGCGGAGACAATGGGATGATTGATCTCGCGCGCCGCGTAGTTGAGGGCCGCCGGAATGTCTTCCGGCTCAAGGTACGGATAATCTTCCAGGAGTTCGGCCACGCTGACGCCGTTGGCGAGCAGTTCCAACAGGTCCGACACCAGGAAGCGCAGGCCCCTGATGCAGGGCCGGCCGCCCAGCTTGCCAGGCTCAGCAGTGATCCTCGGCGCGATTTCCATGCGCCAAGACTAGCAGAAACGGCGGCGCGCCGCCATTCAGCCCCTATTCGGCGGCGACGGCGTGGCCCTGGAACACGGCCTTGCCGGCGCGATAGCTGGCGATTCGCGCCTCCACCTCGGGGCGGAAGTGGCGGAACAGGCCCTGGATCGGCCACGCGGCGGCGTCGCCGAGGGCGCAGATGGTGTGGCCTTCCACCTGGGTGGTGACCTCCAAGAGCATGTCGATCTCGTGCATCTCCGCCTCGCCGCGGGCCATGCGCTCCATCACCCGCCACATCCAGCCGGTGCCTTCGCGGCACGGCGTGCACTGGCCGCAGCTCTCGTGCTTGTAGAAGTAGCTGATGCGGGCGATGGCGCGGACGAGGTCGGTGGACTTGTCCATGACGATCACCGCCGCGGTGCCGAGGCCCGAGCGCAGCTCGCGCAGCGAATCGAAGTCCATCAGCGCGGTTTCGCACTGCTCGGCCGGGATCATGGGCACGGAGGAGCCGCCGGGGATGATGGCCTTCAGATTGCCCCAGCCGCCGCGCACGCCGCCGCAATGGTCTTCCAGCAGCTGCTTCAGCGGAATGGACATGGCGTCTTCCACGTTGCAGGGCTTGTTCACGTGGCCGGAGACGCACATCAGCTTGGTGCCGGTGTTGTTGGGACGGCCAAAGCCCGCGAACCACTGAGCCCCGCGGCGCAGGATGGTGCCCGCCACGGCGATGGATTCGACGTTGTTCACCGTGGTGGGGCAACCATAGAGGCCGGCGCCCGCCGGGAACGGCGGCTTCAGGCGCGGCTGCCCCTTCTTGCCTTCCAGGCTTTCCAAGAGCGCGGTTTCTTCGCCGCAGATATAGGCCCCGGCGCCGTGGTGGACGTAGAGGTCGAAGTCCCAGCCGTGGATATTGCCCTTGCCGATGAGCTTGGCCTCATAGGCCTCTTTCACAGCCGCCTCGAGCACCTCGCGCTCGCGCACATATTCGCCGCGCAGATAGATGTAGCAGGCGTGGGCCCGCATGGCGAAGGAGGCGATCAGGCAGCCCTCAATGAGGAGGTGCGGATCGTGGCGCAGGATCTCGCGGTCCTTGCAGGTGCCCGGCTCGGATTCGTCGGCGTTGACCACCAGATAGTGCGGCCGCGCGCCCACTTCCTTGGGCATGAAGGACCATTTGAGGCCGGTGCCGAAGCCGGCGCCGCCGCGGCCGCGCAGGCCCGAATTCTTGATCTGGTTGACGATCCAGTCCGGCCCCTGGGCCAGCATATCCGGCGTCGCATTCCAGGCCCCGCGCGTCTTCGCCGCCTCGATGCCCCAGTCGTGCAGGCCATAGAGATTGGTGAAGATACGATCCTTGTCTTCCAAGATGCCGGCCATGGGTCCGCTCCAGAAACGGGACTTCGTACATCAGCCCCGCGACGTCTCATCCATCCGGGGCGGCGAACGCCTGGCTAGAAGCCGGATTCGCCGTCCTTGGACGTGTTGGCCAGCGACATAGCGCCTGTCGAGAGCGAAACCAACCGAGAAGTCTTAGGAACCCCAGCCTTCCTTGGTCGAAGCGCATTTCCCCAGCAATTCGTCACACGCGGGCAATCGACAGGCGGGCACCGGCGCTCTACCCTGAAATGTATAAATTTGATGGAGTTGCGGCCTTGGAACCGACGGAAATGAACGAGGCCGCCAAGGCATGGAAGCGACGCGTAAGAATTCCGATGGCCATCGGCGCGGCGATTGGCATTGCCTTGATGCTTGCAAGTTTTGTTATGTTGTTTCCAACCAAAAAGCCGCCGCCGGCAATCGCCGAGCCAATGATGGCCATTGGTGGACTGATAATATTGATTTCTTTGGCGCTTGGATTTCCAATCGCATTCTTAAATCGCCAGGAGAAAAACCCAAAAATTTACACGGCGCAGCTCGTCTTTTTTAGCATTTTTGGTGTTTATATGATCTATTCAAACGTGACTACGCCATTCCGCTGGATGCATTTACCTTTGGTGGCGCTGGGGTTTCTTACGACTAGTCTCGGCCTGCTCGCCTTGCCGCGTCGCCCGCGTTAGACTTTCCGGCCATGCCGGCCACGAACCAGACCTGGCCTGCGAAGCCGCCGATAAGGCTGGCGATGAAGAGGTAGAGCCCGGCGTCGAGGCGCAGGGCGAAATAGGCGATGAGGCTCAAGATGGCCACAGCGCCGGCGACCAGCTCCACCAGCACCATGCGGCGAAAGCGCTGGCGCAGCTTCGCCGTATCGTCGGTCGGCGGGGGCTGATCGGTCATCTATGACGGCTTAGGCGGTCGCAGGCGCGGGGGCCGGCGCGTTCGGGTCCACCGCATTGGGGAGCGCGATCTTGGCGGCCTTGGAGCCGTCATAGAGCGCCGGATCCTTCAGGGTCACGGCGCCGCCCTCGGGCTCGGAGCTGTGGCGGCCGGCGCGGGAGCCGGGCTTGGGCGAGCCGCCGGCGCGGAACTCGGCGATGATCTCACGCAGGGATTCCGGCGTCAGGTCCTCGAAATAGTAGTCGTTGATCTGAGCCATGGGGGCGTTCACGCAGGCGCCCAGGCATTCCACCTCCTGCCAGGTGAACTTGCCGTCCTTGGACAGGTGGTCCTTGTCGCCGATCTCGGCCTTGCACACGTCCATCAGGGCGCCGGCGCCGCGCAGCATGCAAGGCGTGGTGCCGCAGACCTGGATCAGGGCCGCCGAGCCCACCGGCTCCAGCTGGAACATGGTGTAGAAGGTGGCCACTTCCAGCACGCGGATCACCGGCATGCCGAGCTTGTCGGCCAGCACGCGCATGGCCGGCTCGGACACCCAGCCCTCCTGCTTCTGGATCAGCCACAGGATGGGGATCACCGCCGACTGCTTGCGCTCCGGCGGGTACTTGGCGATCCACCAGTCGGCCTTTTCCAGGGTCTCCGGCGTGAAGGCGAAGCTCTTGGGCTGATCAGCGGCGAGGCGACGAGCGGACATGGCGAAGGGCCTTGAATAGCAGCGCGAAAGCGAAAATTAGCGGTCGATCTCGCCGAACACGATGTCCAGCGAACCGAGGATAGCGGAGACGTCGCCCAGCAGGTGGCCGTAGCTCATCCAGTCCATGGCCTGCAGGTGCGGGAAGCCCGGCGCGCGGATCTTGCAGCGGTACGGCTTGTTGGTCCCGTCCGACGCCAGATAGACGCCGAACTCGCCCTTCGGGGCCTCGACGCAGGCATAGACCTCGCCCTCGGGCACGTGGAAGCCCTCGGTGTAGAGCTTGAAGTGGTGGATGAGCGCCTCCATGGAGGTCTTCATCTCGGCCCGGCGCGGCGGGGCCACCTTGTGGTCAGTAGAGAGCACGGGCCCCGGGGTCTTGCGCAGGATGTCGATGCACTGCTGCACGATGCGGCAGGACTGGCGCATCTCTTCCATGCGGCAGAGATAACGGTCGAAGCAGTCGCCGTTCTTGCCCACCACCACATCGAAATCGAGGTCGGCGTAGATCTCGTAGGGCTGGGCCTTGCGCAGGTCCCACGCCACGTCTGAGCCGCGCAGCATGACGCCGGTGAAACCCCAGGCGTAGGCCTGCTCCTTGCTCACCACGCCGATGTCGACGTTGCGCTGCATGAAGATGCGATTGCCGGTGATCAGCTTGTCGATGTCCTTCAGGGTCTGAAGGAAGGGCTTCATCCAGGCTTCGATGTCGTCGATCAGCGCGGGGGTGAGGTCCTGGTGCACCCCGCCCGGGCGGTAATAGTTGGCGTGCAGGCGCGCGCCGCAGGCCCGCTCATAGAACACCATCAGCTTTTCGCGTTCTTCGAACAGCCAGCAGATGGGGGTGAGCGCGCCCACGTCGTTGGCCTGGGCCCCGACGTTCAGGAGGTGGTTCAGGAGGCGGCCGATCTCGTCGAACAGCACGCGGATCACCTGGCCGCGATAGGGAACCTCGACGCCCAAGAGCTTCTCGATGGCCAGGACATAGGCGTGCTCCTGGTTCATCGGCGCCACATAGTCGAGGCGGTCGAAATAGGGCACGTTCTGGAGGTAGGTCCTCGCCTCCATCAGCTTTTCGGTGCCGCGGTGCAGGAGGCCGATATGCGGGTCGACGCGCTCGACGATCTCGCCGTCCAGCTCCATGATCATGCGCAACACGCCGTGCGCCGCCGGGTGCTGGGGCCCGAAGTTGATGGTGAACTTCCGGACCTTGGTTTCCTCGCCGGCCCCCGCCGTATCGAGGGTCGTGGGTTCCAAGGTCGCCAGCGCGTCTTGCCCGCTCATCAATCCTCCGTGGGCGCGTTCGCCCAGGTCACCGAGACCAACAGTCCGATCCCGAGAGCCACGAACCCGAACACCGTGATCAGGGTGTAGGAGAACTCCCAGGTATGTAAAATGGCCGACGCCGAGGTGGGGATGGCCAGAAGCACCGAGGCCGCCCCCAGAAGGGCGCTCCGGAGCTCATGGGCTCCCATCCGGCGAATGCCGAACCCAACCACCAGCGTCACCACCCCCGCCATGATGGCGATGCCCAGATCCTGGGTCGCCTGCGGTGTGATCACCGGCACGTGCGTGAACCATCCGGTCAGCCTGATGCCGATGGTCATCAGGAACGCGATCGAGAAGGTCACAATGAAGAACGCAATCGACGCCCGCAGTGAGTAGTTAGCCATGTCCTTTTCCCCCGGCTTTTTCATCGCCAGGGAGAACATAGCTCGCTCCTTCCCACGGGGATAGGAAGTCGAAGGTCCGGAACTCTTGCACAAGCTTAACTGGTTCATAGACGACACGCTTCAGCGCCTCGTCGTAGCGCACCTCGACATACCCGGTCATGGGGAAGTCCTTGCGCAACGGATAGCCGTGGAAGCCGTAGTCGGTGAGAATCCGGCGCAGGTCCGGATGCCCTGAGAAGAATATGCCGTACATGTCGAAGGCTTCGCGCTCGCACCAGTTGGCGTTGGGCCACACGCCCACCACCGACGGCACCGGCGTGTCTTCGTCAGTCTTCACCTTCACGCGCACGCGCACGTTCTTCTTGTACGACAGCAGCTGATAGACCACGTCGAAGCGCTCGGCGCGCTTGGGGCGATCCACCCCGGCGATGTCGGTGAGCTGCACGAAGCGCAGCTCCGGATCATCGCGCAGCACGGTCATCAATTCCACGAGATGGTCGCGGTCGGCGTCGATGGTCAGCTCGCCATAGGCGACAGAGGTCCCAAGGACAGCCGCGCCGCCCTTGGCCTTGATGGTCTCGCCGAGGGTTTCCAGCGGCGAGAGCGTGGCGACAACGTCAGTCATGATCCTTGTCCCCTCCCCTTAGCGCTCGATGGTGCCGGTGCGGCGGATCTTCTTCTGCAGTTGCAGAAGGCCGTACAGCAACGCCTCCGCCGAGGGCGGGCAGCCGGGCACATAGACGTCCACCGGCACGATGCGGTCGCAACCGCGCACCACCGAGTAGCTGTAGTGGTAATAGCCGCCGCCATTGGCGCAGCTGCCCATGGACAGCACGTAGCGCGGGTTCGGCATCTGGTCGTAGACCTTGCGCAGAGCCGGGGCCATCTTGTTGGTCAAGGTGCCGGCCACGATCATCAGGTCCGACTGGCGCGGGGAGCCGCGCGGGGCCATGCCGAAGCGCTCCAGGTCGTAGCGCGGCGTGGAGGCCTGCATCATCTCCACCGCGCAGCAGGCGAGACCGAAGGTCATCCACATCAAGGAGCCGGTGCGGGCCCAGGTGATCACCTCGTCCAGCGCCGTGAGGATGAAGCCGTGGTCGGCCAGGGCGTCGGACATGGTGTTGAAATAGGGGTCGTGGATCTTGGGATCGTAGCCCGGAACCGCCGCCCGTCCGGCGGACCCCGCCGGCACGATGAGACCCGAGGTCGAACCTTGCACGTCGCTCACTCCCATTCGAGGGCTCCCTTCTTCCACTCGTAGAAGAAGCCCACGGTCAAGACGCCGAGGAACGCCATCATGGACCAGAAGGCATAGACCTGGGCGTCGTGCGGCAGCTTCATCAGCGACACCGCCCAGGGGAACAGGAAGGCCACCTCGAGGTCGAAGATGATGAACAGGATGGCCACCAGATAGAAGCGCACATCGAACTTCATGCGCGCGTCGTCGAAGGCCGGGAAGCCGCATTCATAGGCGGAGATCTTCTCCGGGTCCGGGCTCTTGGGCGCCAGCACGAAGGCGGCCAGGATGAAGGCCAGGCCCAAGACGGCGGCGATGCCGAGGAAAATGACGATCGGCAGATATTGCAGCAGAAACGCGTCCATCGCGTCCTCTCATATGACTCGCGGCCCTCTGTAGCCCAAGGGGCGCGACGCTTCAAACAGCCGTTTGTCGGAAATAGACGAAACTCACAATTGGCGGAAATTCAGGCGTTTCCAGCGCTTGACACCCCCGGCGCAGCAAGGCTATTCCACGCCCCTCGCCGGGCGGGGCCCTTGGGGCTGTTCGGTGAGACGAGAATATGCGGGTGTAGCTCAGTTGGTTAGAGTGCCGGCCTGTCACGCCGGAGGTCGCGGGTTCGAGCCCCGTCACTCGCGCCATGTTCTCGTTCGGTTGGGGCGGTCAGACGCCCAGCCTTGGCGCTGACACCAGCGTCCCTTCCTATCCCCTCAGATCAGCCTCTACACGCGCGCCACAGGCGCGTTGGCGAGCATGGCCGCAACAGATCGGCTTGCGCCTGCACGCGCCCCTAACCCGCCCTCAGCGCACAAAAAAGAGGGGGGCCGAAGCCCCCCTCCCCTCGAACTTTCGTTCAATCTCGCAAGCGAGATCAGAACGGGTAGTAGCGGATCGAGGTGAACACCATGCTGTCCGAAGCCTTGTAGGTGTTCGGCGCACTGGCGGGGTTGCCGCTGAACAGGGCGCGCTGGGTGTAGGAGTACTGCACGCCCCACTGAACGCGGCCGAACGAACCGACGTACGGCTTGTGCCAGAAACCGCCGGTGATTTGATCCACGTAGTGGTTCACGCCCTTGCAGGTTCCGTTTTCGATGCCGCACTGCGACAGATTGACGGTCGGATCGCCGTAGCCAGCCGCGAAAGCGCCGCCGACCAGGTAAGCCTGACGCTTCAGCGACTCTTCGCCGCCGAACAGGTAGAGGTCGAGGGTCTTGTCGTAGTGCCAGGTGGCGCCGGCGAGGAACGCCACTTCTTCCAGCGGCTTCAGGTTGCCCACCGAGTCGGTGGTGACGTCGGCCAGCTGCGAGGAGCCGTAACGGCCGATGCCGCGACCGGCGATGAACGACGCTTGCGCATCGAGCACGCCCGGAACCAGGTTGGCGATCACGCCGCCGCCGAACGAACCAGCGTACACGTCCTTGTTGGACGGCGCGTTGGTGGCCGAAGGCACGGACGACGAGGAGCCAGCGCCGCCGGTGGTCGGGTTGATGAACTGACGGCCGTTGAAGTCACGCAGCAGGCCGAAAACTTCCAGGTGGGTCGGCACTTCGAGGATCTTGGTCTCGTAAGCGACCTTGGCCACGAGGTCCGGCAGCTGGTTGTAGGAGTAGTTGGTGGCGTTGAAGAAGGTCGAGTTGGCGGCCGTGCCGTTGGCCAGCGTGTTGCTGGTGTTGCCGGTGATGGTGCCAGCTTGCGAGTTTTCAGCCGAAGCCGAGACCCACAGGGTCTTGTTCAGGAAGTCGCCGGTGACGCGGATCTGGGGCTGACGGGCCCACACGAAGCCCGGGACGTATTGGGCGTCGATCTGCGGCGGGGTGACTTCGTTACGGGGCGTGATGCCCTTGGAGTTCATGGTGATCAGCGACCAGGTCTGACCGGCCAGGAGGTGCAGGCTGCCGCCGTCGAAGAAGTTGTCCCAGTCCACGGTCGCGTACACGTGACGGATGCGCGGGTTGTAGGAGTTCGACTCGTTGGAGTTGGCGGTCTGAGCGGCGCCGAGGAAATCGAGCTCGCTGTAGAAGGCCAGATGCGTATCCTTCGCCGCATCGCCCTGGATCAGGGCCGACACGCGCGACTGGCGAGCCGAGAAGCGGGTTTCGCCGATGTTGTACTGCGGGTTGTTGGCCAGCGGGATCTTGTCGAAGCGCGACGGGATGTCCGACAGCTGGGTGCGCTGACGCCACATGGTTTCAGCCGCCAGGAAGCCGCCGAGGGTGACGGTCACGCCCTTGTAGTAGATCTTGTCGGTCTTCGGAGCGACCTTGGCCACTTCGGTCTTCACTTCCGACTTCAGTTCGCCCGGGAGCGACTTGATCACCACGGAGTCGTGAGACACGGTTTGAGCCAGGGCGGCGTTGTCGGCCGCGGTCTTGGCTTGGGCGCCGCGAACTTCGGCCAACTCGCCGCGCAGGGCGGCCAGTTCGCCGCGCAGAGCTTCCAGCTCAGCGTGGTCCTTGGATTCCACCGGAGCCTTCACCACGGCCTTCTTGGCGTGATGCTTGGCATGGTGCTTGGCGGCGGCCTTGGCCGGAGCCTTCGCGTCGGCCTTAGCTTCGGCGGCGAAAGCCGGGGCGGCGCCGAGAGTGATGATGGCGGCGAGCGCAACGCCGCCGGCCAGATGACCCTTGATCGTCATGTTGTCAGATATCCTTCCACATCCCCGAGGCGTCGGACATCCTCCGCCCCTTAGTCGCGTCTGATAGTCACGCAGTACTACGTTTTTCTAAGCGAACTACGACAGTTTGATTACAATACGGGCGGTCAGAACGCATGATAGACAATCGTCGCATTTTTCACACATTGCGCGCAGGTCACAATTGACTCTCGTCAACACACCCGAGCGGGCGTTTGCGGCGCAACATTGCAAATCAGCGCACGACGTTAATTGGTTGCAGTGCAGAGCGCGCTCGCCTGCCGAACGGGTGCTTACTCATTATAATAGACCTTAGATAACCAGCTTTGGTCGCTCCGCGTCGCCTGGGCCGCCAATGCAAAGGCGGACTTCACGAGGCGACTCGATCTCGCCTGGCGTGCGACCACGGCAAATTCACCCTTGACCTATAGCCCCTAGGGGTATAGGCGGACATTGCGATCGGTGAGAGCACCCTTCGCCGCCGGACTTCGGCCCGACGCCCATCCACCAGACCGACGGACCCCATGCACCCGCGATCTAGCCACGCGTCCCGCGAGGACGACAGTCGACGCACCACGTCGTTGTCTGATTCGTCTTCTTCGGAACGCGCCTTCGCACCGGGAAGCTGTCGCCTCTGAGATCGCCGGCCTGCGGCGATCCGCAGGCTTCAACTCCCTGGTCGGCCCCAAACCGAACCGAGAGGAGTGGCGCAATGTCCCACCACCTGCCCCCCATGCAGCCCCTGTGGAGCTTCGCCTCCGCGGCTGAGGCCCATCAAGACGAAGCCGTCCGTGACGCCGCCCGCGCGCCGACGGAAGAGCCGAACCTCGCCCCGCCCGTGCAGCACTGGCACGTGGGTGAAGACGGCCACGCCTTCATGCACTTCAGCGTCGAGTCCAAGGCCTGATCGGCGAAGCGCCGTTCAAGTCTAACTCATTGTGTTTCGCGCCAAGATTAGCGAGGGCGCCATGACTGATACGCTCCACCGTCCCAACGCCGCAGCCAAGCCGGCTACGGCGTCGCCGCCGCCAAGCGCTCATCTTGATTCGGCGCATGTCGGCGACATCAAGGGCGCCCTCGGCGCCATCTCCCAGCATGACCATGGCGAGCGCACCACCTGGCGCGCTCGTCTGATCACCCTCGCGGCCATCGTCGGTCCCGGTCTCATCGTCATGGTGGGCGACAATGACGCCGGCGCCTTCGGCACCTACGCCCAGGCGGGTCAGACCTATGGCGCCAGCCTGATGTGGACCCTGCTGTTGCTGGTGCCCGTGCTCTACGTGAACCAGGAGATGGTCCTGCGTCTGGGCGCGGTCACCGGCGTCGGCCACGCACGGCTTATCTTCGCCCGCTTCGGCCGCTTCTGGGGCGCGTTCAGCCTCGTCGACCTCGTCCTGCTCAACGCCCTTACCATCGTCACCGAGTTTATCGGCGTGACGCTTGGCCTCGACTATCTCGGCGTGCCGCGTCTGTGGGGCGTCATCGCCGCCGCCGTCGCCACCATCGGCGCCGCCAGCACCGGCAACTTCCAGCGCTTTGAGCGCTTTATGATCGTGCTTGTGGGGGGCAGCCTGGCCCTCATCCCGGTGGCCCTGACCCTGCATCCGCCGGGCGCGCTGATGGCGCACGACTTCCTCGTGCCGAATCTCCCTGCGGGCGGCAAGCTGAGCGAAGTGATGCTGCTGATCATCGCCATCGTCGGCACCACCATCGCCCCCTGGCAGCTGTTCTTCCAGCAGAGTTATGTGATCGACAAGCGCATCACCCCGCGCTTCATGATCTACGAAAAGATCGACCTGTGGATCGGCATCGGCTTCGTGGTGGTGGGCGCGGTGGCTCTCATCGCCATTTCCGCCGCAGCCCCACGGACGCCCTCGCCTTCTATCTCGTCTATGCCGGCCTCGTGGCCCTCGCCGCCACGCTGGTGCTGATCCCGGGCACGCCGCTCGGCCTCCTCACCAATGCGGTGCAGACCCTGGCGGGCGTGCTCTTGCCCAGCGCCACCGTGTTCCTGCTCTTGCTCTGCAACGACAAGTCGGTGCTCGGCCCGTGGCGCAACGGCCGCTGGCTCAACCTCTTCACCGGAGCGGTGATCGCCGTCCTGGTCATGCTGTCGGTGATTCTCACCGCCGCGGTGCTGTTCCCCGACCTGGGCGAGGGCATGATCTTCGGCGTGCTGGGCGGCGGCGGTCTGTTCGCCTTCCTCGCCTGGAGCGGCATTCAACTCCGAGGGCAGCTGCGCGGGCGCGCCGCCACGTCCCCCATCGACCGCAGCGGCAAGACGAACTGGCGCATGCTCCCGGTGGACCTTCTCCCCCCTCGCGCCATGACCCTGGCCGAAAAAATGTGGATGGGGGTGCTGCGCGGCTACCTCGTGCTCGCCGGCGGTCTCGTGCTGGTGCGCATCCTGCAACTCGCCTTCCAGGCGGCTCACTGATCGCCGCGCCGCTTGCCAAGCGCTGGCGCAACGGATAACGGCTTGATCCCCTCGCAGGGGCGGATGTGGCGGAACTGGTAGACGCACTGGATTTAGGTTCCAGCGCCGCGAGGCGTGGAGGTTCGAGCCCTCTCATCCGCACCAGGGTCTTCGCGGAGGCCCCGAGACCATCATCCTCGCGCGTTTATGCTTTGACGGCGACGCGGGCCATGACATAAGACCCCGATCGCCGCTCGCGGACGTTAAGTTCCGGGCGGCGTCGGCATTTTTCCCGCAGGGCCGAAGGATTGGGCGCCAAGACGTGCGCCCCGGCGGCGGTTGTTGACGGAAGACCAGAGCATGTCGATTCAGATTGTTGAGAAGTCGGGCGAGGGCCTGAGCCGCGTCTATGGCGTGACCGTTCCGGTCGGCGAGCTGAATGAGCGCCTCACCGCCAAGATCGAAGAGATCCGCCCGAAGATGAACCTGAAGGGCTTCCGCCCCGGCAAGGTCCCCGCCGCCCACGTGCGCAAGCTCTATGGCAAGGGCCTGATGCAGGAGATCGTGCAGGAAGCCGTCACCGAGGGCCAGTCCAAGGCCCTGGCCGACGCCAAGCGCCGCCCCGCCGCCGAGCCGGACATCAATCTCGACCAGGCCGTGTTCAACGAAGTGCTGGAAGGCCGCGGCGACCTCGCGTTCGATCTCTCCTTTGAGCTGATGCCCGAATTCGAGCCCATGGACTTCGCCGGCGTCGAGCTGACCCGCCCCACCTACGAGCCCACCGATGAAGAGGTGGGCGAGGCGCTGAAGGGCATCGCCGAACAGAACCGCACCTATGAAAAGAAGGGCGGCAAGGCCCCCAAGGCCGCTGAAGGCGACATGGTGGTCATCGACTTCCTCGGCCGCATCGACGGCGAGGCCTTCGAAGGCGGCGCGGCGGAAGACGCCGAACTGGTGATCGGCTCGGGCCGCTTCATCCCCGGCTTCGAAGACCAGCTCAAGGGCGCCAAGGCCGGCGCCGAGCTCACCGTGTCGGTCACCTTCCCCGAGGAATACCCGGTGGACACCCTGAAGGGCCGCCCCGCCGAGTTCGAAGTGAAGGTGAAGGAAATTCGCGCCGCCAAGGACTCCGAGCTCGACGACGCCTTCGCGGAAAAGCTGGGGCTGGAAAACGTGGCTGCCCTGCGCGAAGCCGTGAAGGGCCAGCTCGCCCAGCAATACGCCGGCGCCAGCCGCTTCAAGCTGAAGCGCGCCCTCTTGGACGTGCTGGACGAAAAGCACGCCTTCGAGCTGCCGCCGCGCATGGTGGAGAACGAGTTCGGCGTGATCTGGTCGCAGGTGGAGGCCGAGCGCGCCGCCGGCGAACTGTCCGACGAGGACAAGGAAAAGACCGAAGAGCAGCTGCGCACGGAATATCGCAAGATCGCTGAGCGCCGGGTGCGCCTGGGCCTCGTCCTGGCCGAGATCGGCGCCCGCAACAATGTGCAGGTCACCGAGCAGGAAATGAACGCCGCCCTGATCGCCGAGGCCCGCCGCTATCCGGGCCAGGAGCGTCAGGTGATCGAGTTCTACCGTCAGAACCCCAATGCCTCCGCCCAGCTGCGCGCGCCGGTCTATGAGGAAAAGGTGGTGGACCTGATCTTTGCCGCGGCCAAGATCACCGACAAGCCGGTGAGCAAGGACGAGCTGCTGGCCGACGACGATCTGCCGGAAGGCTATGCGGCCTAAGCATAATTCGATCTGCCTAATTCGATTTGCGGGAGTCGGATTTTTCGTCCGAAAACCGGTTCCCGCATTTCGGAAAATGCTCAAAAGGCGCTAACCGCCTGTCCATAAATCGCGGCGAGGATGTCGCACCCTCGCCCGTGTCGCCAACTGCCGTCTTGCAAGCTGCGCGGGCCGGGGCGATATCGGAAGGGGGGCGATCGGCGCGGCCGACTCGCCGCACATTACACGTCGGTCCATTCGGCACGTCGAGAAAAGGCTTGGTCTATGCGCGATCCTGACAGCGTTATGATGAATCTCGTCCCCATGGTGGTCGAGCAGACCAGCCGCGGCGAGCGGGCGTTCGACATCTTCTCCCGCCTCTTGAAGGAGCGGATCATTTTCCTCACCGGACCGTTCGAGGACGGCATGGCCGCGCTGATCACCGCGCAGCTCTTGTTCCTGGAATCGGAGAACCCGAAGAAGGAAATCTCCATGTACATCAACTCGCCGGGCGGGGTGGTGACCAGCGGCATGGCCATCTACGACACCATGCAATACATCAAGAGCCCGGTCTCCACCGTGTGCATCGGCATGGCGGCCTCCATGGGCTCGTTCATCCTCGGCGCCGGGGCCAAGGGCCAGCGCATCGCGCTCCCCAACGCCCGCATCATGGTGCACCAGCCCTCCGGCGGCTTCCGCGGCCAGGCCTCGGACATCGAGCGTCACGCCGAGGACATCATCAAGACCAAGCGGCGCATGAACGAGCTCTACGCCAAGCACACCGGCCAGCCGGTGGAGGTGATCGAGCGCGCCCTCGACCGCGACAACTTCATGACCGCCGATGAAGCCCGCGCCTTCGGTCTGGTGGACCACGTCTATGAGAGCCGCGAAGGCCCCGAACTGGCGGCGGTGTAAGCCAATACCCCAGCCCATCCTCGCGTGAGCGAGGTCTGGAAATATAAGATGCGCGCGGTCTCAGGATCGCGCGCATTTGTTTTTTGCGGAAGAAATCCCTTACCCCCGGCCGGGGTCGCCCACGAACAGGCGCATATATTTCTCGTCGGCCATGGCCAGCATGGGCCGGTCGGCCTCGGTGTCGCCATAGGCGGCGGCCAGGCGCACATCGTCGCCCAACACTTCCCGAATCCGCTTCGGCTTCTCCTGGCCCCGGCAATTGCGGCCGTCGAAACCACCCTCGACGCGATCATTCATGTCAAAACGCAGGCGCGTGCCGATCAAAAGATCGGCGCCAAGACCGCGGGCGAAGGGGGCGACGATGGACTCCGGCGAGGCCGAGACGATCACCAGCCGCGCGCCGTTGTGGCGATAGCGGCGCCAGGTCTTCACGGCGTCCGGACGCAACAGGAACGGCGCTGCGGCCGAGGCGAACTCCAGCGCTTCCCCTTCCAGGGTAGCCCGCGGCACGCCCTTGAGGAACACGCGCACGGCCTTGGCTTTCAAGCGACCCGGATCGCGATGGAACAGATAGGAGAAGGCGGCCGGGAACAGGCGCGCCATGCCGAACCAGTAGCTCATCGGACCGATCCGCCAGCGCAGAAAGGCCATGAAACAGTCGCGCGTGGTCAGCGTGCCGTCGAAATCGAAGGCCACGATGGGGCCGGCCCGATCCATGGAGGAGCGGGAGCCGCCGCCGGGGCGCTGGTTATCTTCGTACGACGTCACCATATGGTGCACTCCAAACCCTATCGGGGACTTTTATGCAAGGGAGGCGCCGTAGCGGCGCCATGCCTCTTGCACGGAAGGAAGGTCCTGTGCTCGAATGCTTTTCCGTCCGTCGTCAGGGTTCCGTTAGCCTTCCGGCGTATAACCTGTTTATACGCCTGCCGTTGGGCCAAGCGTGTCGGAATGTTGCGGAACCGGACGAGGGTCGTCTGGCGCGCCGTACTCAAGCCGCCGCGGAATTGTGAGATACGCCTATGACCAAAGCCGCGAGCGGCGACACCAAGTCCACCCTGTACTGCTCCTTCTGCGGAAAGAGCCAGCATGAGGTGCGCAAGTTGATCGCTGGACCGACCGTTTTCATCTGCGATGAATGCGTCGAGCTTTGCATGGATATCATCCGCGAAGAGCACAAGATCGCCTTCGTGAAGTCCAAGGACGGCGTGCCCACGCCCCGCGAAATCCGCGAAGTGCTGGACGACTATGTGATCGGCCAGGACCACGCCAAGAAGGTGCTGTCCGTGGCGGTACACAACCACTACAAGCGCCTCAACCACAGCCAGAAGAACAACGACGTCGAACTGGCCAAGTCCAACATCCTGCTCGTGGGCCCCACCGGCTCGGGCAAGACCCTGCTGGCCCAGACTCTGGCTCGCATCATCGACGTGCCCTTCACCATGGCCGACGCCACCACCTTAACCGAGGCGGGCTATGTGGGTGAAGATGTTGAGAATATTATCCTGAAGCTGCTGCAGGCCGCCGACTACAATGTCGAACGCGCCCAGCGCGGCATCGTCTATATCGACGAAGTCGACAAGATCAGCCGCAAGTCCGACAACCCCTCCATCACCCGCGACGTGTCGGGCGAAGGGGTGCAGCAGGCGCTCTTGAAGATCATGGAAGGCACTGTGGCCTCCGTGCCGCCGCAGGGCGGGCGCAAGCATCCGCAGCAGGAATTCCTGCAGGTGGACACCACCAACATCCTGTTCATCTGCGGCGGCGCCTTCGCCGGCCTCGAGAAGATCATCTCCGGCCGCGGCAAGGGCACCTCCATCGGCTTCGGCGCCGAGGTGAAGGATCCGGAAGACCGCCGCACGGGCGAAATCCTGCGCGCCGTGGAGCCGGACGACCTGCTCCGCTTCGGCCTCATCCCCGAATTCATCGGCCGTCTGCCGGTGATCGCCACCCTCGAGGACCTCGACGAGGTGGCGCTGGTGAAGATTCTCACCGAGCCCAAGAACGCCCTCGTCAAGCAGTACCAGCGCCTGTTCGAGATGGAGAACGTGGGCCTCACCTTCACCGACGACGCCCTGCACGCCATCGCCCGCAAGGCCATCGCCCGCAAGACGGGCGCCCGCGGTCTGCGTTCGATCATGGAAGGCATCTTGCTCGACACCATGTTCGAGCTGCCGACCTATCAGGGCGTGGAAGAGGTGGTGGTCAATGGCGAGGTGGTGGAAGGCCGCGCTCAGCCGCTGATGATCTACGCCGAGAAGCGCGGCGGCCAAGCTAGCTAAGGTTGGGCCAGCTAAGTTTGGGCCAGCTAGGCTTGGACCGGCTAAGGGTAGGCCAGCCAAGCTGGCCAACCTCGCGCCCACCCGCGATCCACAAGAAAATCTTCCGGGAATTTCCCTGTCGTGACAGGCGAATGCGGCGATCGGTCGCTCTTCGATTGATGTAGCCGCTTGAACCCAGCGACGAAGCGGCCACATGTTGTGTCGATCCTGTCATCGTCGCCTAGAGAGGGGCGGTCCAGGTCGAAACGCCTGCCCCGAGCCGTGACGTTGCGACAACGGGCCATCCCCGCAAGGCCGGGCGCCCCGCCGGCCATGGAGTTGTGAATGACTGAGACTCGAACCCTCCCGGTGCTGCCCCTTCGGGACATCGTGGTGTTCCCGCACATGGTGGTGCCGCTGTTCGTCGGCCGTGAAAAATCGGTCCGCGCCCTCGAAGAGGTGATGCGCGGCGACAAGCAGATCCTGCTCGCCACCCAGAAGATTTCCTCCGACGACGACCCGCAACCGGGCGCCATCTATGACGTGGGCGTCATCGCCACCGTGCTGCAGCTGCTGAAGCTGCCCGACGGCACGGTGAAGGTGCTGGTGGAGGGGAAGAGCCGCGCCACCCTGCTGCGCTTCACGCCCCAGACCGACTATTTCGAAGCCGAGTGCATCGACGTGCTGGAAGACGGCGCTGACGCCCCTGAGGCCGAGGCCCTCACCCGCGCCGTCACCGAGCAGTTCGAGAACTACGTCAAGCTGAACAAGAAGGTGCCGCCGGAAGCGCTGGCCTCCATCCCGGCCATCACCGAGCCGGGCAAGCTGGCCGACGCCATCGCCGCCCATCTCAGCGTGAAGATCGCCGACAAGCAGCAGCTCCTGGAAGTCCTCAACGTCGCCGAGCGCCTGGAAAAGGTCTACAGCCTCATGGAAGGCGAGATCTCGGTGCTGCAGGTGGAGAAGAAGATTCGCAGCCGCGTGAAGCGGCAGATGGAGAAGACGCAGCGCGAGTACTATCTCAACGAGCAGATGAAGGCCATCCAGCGCGAGCTGGGCGAGCAGGACGACCAGCGCGACGAACTGATCGAGCTCGAGAAGCGCATCAAGAAGACCAAGCTGTCCAAGGAAGCTCGGACCAAGGCCGAGGGCGAGCTGAAGAAGCTGCGCAACATGAGCCCCATGTCCGCGGAATCCACCGTGGTGCGCAACTATCTCGACTGGCTGTTGTCGATCCCCTGGACCAAGTCCAAGACCAAGACCATCGACCTTAGCGCCGCCGAACGCATCCTCGACGAGGACCACTACGGCCTCGACAAGGTGAAGGAGCGCATCCTCGAATATCTGGCGGTGCAGGCGCGCACCGGCTCGCTGAAGGGCCCGATCCTCTGCTTGGTCGGCCCTCCCGGCGTGGGCAAGACCTCGCTGGGCCGCTCCATCGCCAAGGCCACCGGGCGCGAGTTCGTGCGCCTCAGCCTCGGCGGCGTGCGCGACGAGGCCGAGATTCGCGGCCACCGCCGCACCTATATCGGCTCCATGCCGGGCAAGATCGTCCAGTCCATGAAGAAGGCCAAGGCCACCAACCCCTTCTTCCTTCTGGATGAAATCGACAAGCTGGGCGCCGACTGGCGCGGCGATCCGTCGAGCGCGCTGCTGGAAGTGCTGGACCCCGAGCAGAACTCCACCTTCAACGACCATTACCTTGAGGTGGACTACGATCTCAGCCAGGTGATGTTCGTCACCACCGCCAACAGCCTCAACATGCCCCAGCCCCTGCTGGACCGCATGGAGATCATCCGCATCCCCGGCTACACCGAGGATGAGAAGGTGGAGATCGCCAAGCGTCACGTGCTGCCCAAGCTGGCTAAGGACCACGGTCTGAAGGCCGGCGAGTGGATCGTTCCCGACGAGTCCATCCGCGACCTGATCCGCTACTACACCCGCGAAGCCGGCGTGCGTTCGCTGGAGCGTGAGCTCGGCAACCTCGCCCGCAAGACGGTGCGCGACCTCGCCAAGGAACAGGTGCAGACCATCACCGTGGATGAGGCGCGCCTCGCCAAGTACGCCGGCGTGCGCCGGTTCCGCTATGGCGAGACCGACGCCGAGGACCTGGTGGGTATGGTCACCGGCCTCGCCTGGACTGAGTTCGGCGGCGACATCCTCACCATCGAGGCGGTGAAGATGCCCGGCAAGGGCCGCATGAGCATCACCGGCAACCTGAAGGACGTGATGAAGGAATCGGTGGCGGCGGCCAACTCCTATGTCCGCGCTCGGGCCACCGCCTTCGGCATCGCCCCGCCCCTGTTCGAGAAGACCGACGTGCACGTGCACGTGCCCGAGGGCGCCACGCCCAAGGACGGTCCCTCCGCCGGAGTGGCCATGGCCACGGCCATCATCTCAGTGCTCACTGGCGTGCCGGTGCGCAAGGATCTCGCCATGACCGGCGAAATCACCCTGCGTGGCCGGGTGCTGGCCATCGGCGGCCTGAAGGAGAAGCTGCTGGCGGCCCTGCGCTCCGGCGTGAAGATCGTGCTCATCCCGCAGGAGAACGAGAAGGATCTGGCCGACATCCCCGACAACGTGAAGGCCGGGCTGGAGATCGTGCCCGTCGCCACGGTGGACGAGGTGCTGGCCCGCGCCCTCACCCGCCCGCTCACACCCATCGAGTGGACCGAGGACGGCGCCGCCCTGCCCGCCAAGGCGGACGAGCACGATGTGGAACCCGTGATCACCCACTGATCACCAGCTGATCATCCTGGAACTTTGAAGTCACAGTGAAGAGGCGGTTCGGCGACGGACCGCCTCTTAGTTTTTTTCCTAGCGAAGATCGTCTATAACCGAGGCGTGGCGAAATTGTCGTACCATAGGCTCGGTTTTGGCCTCTGCTTGGCGCTGCTCGTGGCGTCCCCGGCGCTCGCCGACGGCACGGCTGCGGGCGCGACGACGAGCGTGCGCCTGGATGGCCAAGGCCGCACCCTCGCATCGAGCGTCACCGCGGCGGAAGCTCAAGAGAATCTCGAAACGCGTGTGTCGCTGGCGGTGGACGCCGGATCAACCACCCCCGGCGCAACCTCGGCCAGCGGCGAGCTGAAGCGCTGGAACGATCTGAGGGTGGCTGCGGCCGCCAGCTGGACCGGCCGGCCATTGCAGCTGTCGCTGGAGGCGGCCAGCGGCCTCAGCCAGCCGGCCGAAGGCGGCTATCGCGCCGACGCCAGCGCGCGGGCCAAGGCGGCCCTCGCCCCCAACCCGGCCCTCAGCTTCGACCTAGCGGGCGAGGTGGCGCAAAGCGACGCCGCCCTCGGCCAAACCGGCGCCATGCAGGTCAGTCGGGTGAGCGACGCCGTGGCCGCCGGCGTGCAGTGGAAGCCCGTGCCCGGCGTGGCCTTGAAGGCGTCGCAACGCCTGGAGGACGCCGACGTGGTGTGGCGCGGCCGCGGCGCGAGCCAGGCCGTGGCCGCCGTGGACCTGCCAGCCGTGGAGCTGGCCGCGCGTCCCTGGAACGGCGCGGACCTCAACATCGCCTATGGGCGCACCGCCTCCAATTTCGACGCCGGCCGCTTCGCCGCCATCGCGGGCAGCGGCCTCGCCGATCCGACCCTGCTCGGCCGGGCCTATCGCCCGGACCAGGCCTGGCGGCTCGCCGTCACCGCCGTGCACCAGTTCGGGGCGGCCAAGCTGAAGCTGGGCTTGAGCGACTCGCAACTCATCACCAGCCAGGAGATGGGCGCGGCGGCGCCGACTCTGGTGGCCGGTGGGCGGCGCACCGATATGAGCCTCGGCTTCGAATGGCCGTTCCTGCTCGCCGATCGCACGGCCACCCTCGCCGGCGATTGGACCCAGCGCGCCTCCAGCCTGCGCGATCCGCTCACCGGGGTCCTGCGGCCCCTCTCCGGGGAAGCGGCCTATGACGGGCGGCTCGATCTCGCCCTCGCCAGCCTGGATCGACGCTGGAGCTGGGGCCTGGGCGCCCACCTCACGGGCCCCAGCGCTGATTTCTCGGCCAGCCGTGTGCGCCAGGTGGGGGCGCTCTCCAGTCTCTCCTCCTTCGTCGAGATGCGCGCCGACAACACGGCGCTGCGGCTGCAGGTGGACAATCTGCTGAACGACGCCCCCAGCGTGCTCGACATGAATTTCCTGCGGGATCGGTCGAGCGGACAGATTCTTTCCCAGGACCACAGCGCGCTTGATTCGTCCGCCCTCCGCCTAACTGTGACCCTCAGCCGGCGGATTTGAGCGCGTCCGGCGGAGACTATTCCGCGCCAAAGCGCGGATTCGCCGGTTTTGCGACGCAGCAACATGGATTGAGCGCGCAAGGACGGGCAAAACCCGCGCTTTCCCTTTGACGGCAAGGAAAAACCTGCATCTTATGGCCGCTTCAACTGGGATCGAATCTGCGACTCGCGGGTTGATCTCGCCCGGGCCTGGGAGAAAACATATGACCAAAGCCGAACTGGTCGCGTCGATCGCTGAGAAGTCGGGTCTCAACAAGACCCAAGCCAAGGAGGCGTTGGACGCCTTCATCGACGCGGTCACGGCCGCCGTGAAAGCCGGCGACGAAGTCCGTATCGTCGGTTTCGGCAGCTTTGTGCCGGTGACCCGTGAAGCCGGCACCGCGCGCAATCCGCGCACCGGCCAGACCGTGGAGCGTCCGGCCTCCAAAACCGTGCGCTTCCGTCCGGGCGAAGGCCTGAAGAGCGCGTTGAACTAAGGCGCGATCTTAGGCAAAAGCATGAGGGGGCGCGCCCGCGCGGCGCGTCCCCTTTTTTATCTGTGGCGACACGGGCGGCTAGCTCAGCTGGTTAGAGCACCTCGTTTACACCGAGGGGGTCGGGGGTTCGAATCCCTCGCCGCCCACCATTACATCCACTTGATTTTGTTAGCATTTTTCGCTCGAATCCGAGCGTTAATCAATGCGCTCGATGGGCCCGGGATAGCGCAACACCGCCTCGTCCAGGGTCAGGAGCGTGATCCCCTCCACCAACGCCTGAGCCACCAGGATCCGGTCGAAGGGATCACGGTGCAGGTCCGGAAGCCGCGCCACGGCGGCGGCGTGCGCGCCGTCGATGGGCAGCTCCGCATAGCCGCTTTCCAGGAGCTCACGCCGGAACACCGCCGCGTCGAGGTCGAAATCGGCGCGACCAAGCGCGGACTTGATGGCCACCTCCCAGATGCTGGCGGCGCTGAACAGGAGCTCATTGTCCGGATCGGCGAGCCGCGCCTGCGTTTTGTGCGACAGCCCCTCCCCCGCCGCCGCCCACAACAGCACATGGGTGTCGAGTAGCAGCTTCACGACCGACCGTCGAACAGGGCCTCGATCGCCTCGGCGCCCATGGAGTCGAAATCGCTCGGGACCTGGATGCGGCCGCGCATGAAGCCGAGGCGCGGCTTGGGCGCCTCCGCCTGATCCACCGGCGTGACCTTCACCACGGGCCGGCCAGCCTTGGCGATGATGAAGCCCTCGCCCCGCGCCAAGCTCTGCTCGATCAGGCGCGAGAGGTGGGTCTTGGCCTCGTGGATGTTCACAGTGCGCATGCCGCCACCATACTGCTTAGTTTAGTGAACTTAGTTTAATACTAGATCAAGTTCAAGCCCTGGCATGCTGGGAGTGCCGTCGCGAAGCTATACGCTTGCAGCGTACACGCCGTCGGCGTATCGCTCCATCTCGGAGCGCCGCCGATATGAACATGGTTAGGAAAACCTACGACCCCCACAATCCGCCGAAGGTCACGGACGAGCAGCGCGCCCGCCTGAGCGCGATGACGAACGCTGAGGTCGAGGCGGCTGCGGACAACGACCCGGACAACCGGCCTATGACCGAGGTGGAGTGGGCGCGCGGGCGCACGCGGTGGCTGGCGCGCAAAGCCAGGGAAGCGACCGGACTGTCTCAGGCGAAATTCGCCGAGGCCTACCATCTCAAGGTCAGGACCGTGCAGGGTTGGGAGGCGGGCAGAAAGGTCGCCGACGAATCCGCGCGCGCCTATCTGGAGGTGATCCGGCGCGAACCCGCCCTGGTCCGCGCCGCCCTCGCCCGAGAAGACAGCGCCGCCTAGGCGCGGCGAGATGCGCCTATCATCCATGCTAAGTCGGGGGCGTGGGCTTACCTCCGCCGGCTCGGATGAGATGACTGAGCGTCCTAAGAACATCGTCCCGCCCCCTTCCGTCCCGCAGCGCAAACCGCCTATCATCGCCCATCCACGCGCTCAGTGAGAAGCTGCGGCGATCCGGGACGAAGCCCCTCAGGAGGGACAGATGCAGATGAAGACGCCGCTCCTGCTGGCCATGACCTTGGCGGCCTTGACGACTGCGCAGGCCGCGCCCGGCGGCGCCCTCGCCGCGAGCCCCTCCCCCGTCGCCAGCGCGCCCAAGCCCGACGAGGCCTATGAGATCGGCCGCGAGGCTTATGATTTCCTCTTCCCCATCGTGGTGATGGAGCTCACCCGCCAGCAGTTCACCAATGTGGTCCATGTGGGCGACGGCTTCGGCGTGCATGCGCCCATGAACGCGTTTGGCCATGCGCCCACCTTTCCGCCCGCCGGGGCGCGCATGGTGGTGCGGCCGAACTTCGACACGCTCTACTCGGTGGTCTGGCTCGACGTGGCCAAGGAGCCGGTGATCGTCTCCACCGGCGACATGGGCGATCGCTATTTCCTGCTGCCGCTGATGGACATGTGGACCGACGTGTTCGCCTCGCCAGGCACGCGCACCACGGGCGAGGGCGCGCAGGCCTTCGCCGTCACCGCGCCGGGCTGGAAGGGCGCCCTGCCCGCCGGCGTCAGCCGCATCGAATCGCCCACCAGCGTCGTTTGGATCATCGGCCGCCTCCAGACCAATGGGGTGAAGGACTACGCCAATGTCCACGCCCTCCAGGCCGGGATCAAGGCCACGCCCCTGTCGCAATGGGGCAAGCCGCATCAGGACGCCACAGGCGCGGTGGATCCCGCCGTCGATATAAGGACCCCGCCCAAACGACAGATGGCGCAGATGTCGGCGGAGCGCTTCTACAGCCTCGGGGCGTCGCTGATGAGCCGCTATGGCGTGCATTTGCAGGACCAGACCATCCTGCCGCGCCTCGCCCGCATCGGCCTTGTCCCCGGCCGCGCCTTCGATTGGAGCGCCCTGCCCGCCTCAACCCGCGAGGCGCTGTCCCACGCCGCCGCCGATGGTCACGCGGCCCTGGCGGCCTCAGGTCTTGATCGGGGCGAGGCCCGCAACGGCTGGCGCTATCAGATCGCGGCCATGGGCAGTTATGGCGCGGACTACCACCAGCGGGCGGTGGTGGCCGAGAACGGGCTCGGCGCCAATCTGAAGGAGGATGCGGTCTATCCCTCCACCAGCGCCGACGCGGACGGCCAGGCGTTGGACGGCGCCCATCGCTACCAGCTGCACTTCAACAAGGCCGACCTGCCGCCCGTGCGCGCCTTCTGGTCGCTGACCCTCTATGACCGAGAGGGCTTCCAGGCGGCGAACCCGCAGAACCGCTTCGCCATCGGCGATCGGGACGACCTTGCCTACAATCCCGACGGTTCGCTCGATCTCCTGATCCAGGCGGACGACCCCGGTCCTGGTCCTGGCCGCAACTGGCTGCCGGCGCCGAAAACGCCCTTCAACCTGTCCTTCCGCGCCTATTGGCCCAAGGCGGAGATCCTCGACGGGACCTGGCGGCTGCCGCCGGTGCGCCGGACAGGGCCGTGAGCGCCGCGACGGCCATAAGGTAAAACCATTGTTTGTAATTGGCGGCTAGAACAGGATCATCTTCCTCGAGTTCCTGCGACGGCCGGCGATGTCTGACAAACGTACTGTACGAAAGCTGTCGGCGCTGCAGGACTCGGCGTCCACCGCTCGCGTGCTCAACCTCCTGCAGACGCACAAGCGCTTCCCCGACGACCAGGAGCTGATCGAGAAACCGTTCTTCGAGAACAAGGTCCTCAATCACGCCATCATCCTGAAGCACAAGCTGCGACCGGACGAATACGCCCTGTTCAAGGTTCCGCCGCCCAGCACCACCAAGGTGCTGCTGCCCATCGACGGTAAGGACCTGCGCTATGGGGCCCACTCCTTCTTCATCGATCAGAAGGACTATGACCGGGTCCTGGACGAATATCTGGGCGATGATCTGAAGCCGGGCGCGCACGATCGCATGGTGCTGGAGTTGGTGGCCCGCCTGCCCACCCTCGACCCCTTCCTGTTGAAGGAATATCTGGCGCGCGACGGCTTCCATCCGGCCAGGGCCTATTTCGCCGTATCCGACGGGGACATCCGCCGCATGGTGGATTTTGTCCGCTCCGAGGTCATGGCCCTGGTCACCCTGTCAGCGGGCGGGGATCAGGTGTCGGCGGCCTACGCCTCGCGCCTGGTGAACAAGCTCCTCTCCAACGCCCCCGACGCCGGGTTCGAACCCCTGCGCGAGACCTTGAAGCTGTCGCCGCAGGAATATGCCGACGGCATGTTCTCCTGGCGCGGCTTCCTTTATTACAAATGGCAGATGCGCGACCTGATGATGCCCATGGGCCAGGTCATGGACGAGATCGCCGCCATCCGCGGTCGCGGGCCCCAGAACGCCGAAGCCGCCGCCTATATCCCCGAGGCCAAGCAGCGCATCGTCGATCGCATGATCCGCACCACGAAGAGCGCCCAGAAAAGCCTCGCGGTCTACGACGATGCCTTCAACGGCCTCACCCGCCGCAAAGACCCCAGCGCCTTCCGCAACTTCCTCATCGAGGCGCCGAGCATGTTCTTCGACCTCGGCAAGCAGTTGGGCGCCATCCAGCACATCATCAGTTTCTGGCGCTACCGCTTCCCGAACGATCAGCGGCGCCTGATCGGTCCCGACGAGTTGATGGACATATTGCTCGACTTTGAGGACAGCCTCGGCTTCGCTGGTTGAGCAGACTCTCGCCATCCGGCAATTGACAGTTTTGTCAGCTAGCCGTATGGGCGAGGGCTGCTTGCAAACGGAGGAAACAGCATGTCGGTTGATGGCGCCTGGACGGTCACTGTCCAATCCCCCATGGGCCCCCAGACCAATACCCTGACGCTCACCTCGTCGGGCTCGACCCTGACCGGGACCGCGTCCACCCCGCAGGGCTCGCAGGACATCGCCGACGGCAAGGTCGACGGCGACAACGTGTCCTGGAAGGCCTCGATCACTACCCCCTTCCCCATGACCCTGGAATTCTCCGGCAAGGTCGAGGGCGACAAGATCAGCGGTTCGGTGAAGGCCGGCTCGTTCGGCTCGTTCCCGTTCTCGGGCGTGCGCGCGTAATCTTTTAGTTTTCCAACATCGACTTCCACGCCTCGGGCTTGCGCCCGGGGCGTTTTTTATTGGCGCCGCTCTTACCCGCCCTGATGCGCCTCCCACAGCCGGCGCAGCACCGGCGGGGTCAGTTCCGGCAGGTCTTCGGAAATGAGGCCAGGGCCAAAGCCGCGCGCGGCTTCGGCGTGGATCCACACCCCGGCGCAGGCGGCGTCGAAGCTCTCCATGCCCTGGGCCACCAGCCCGGCGATGAGGCCGGCCAGCACATCC
Source organism: Pseudomonadota bacterium (assembly GCA_040757715.1). Taxonomy (GTDB): domain Bacteria; phylum Pseudomonadota; class Alphaproteobacteria; order Caulobacterales; family Caulobacteraceae; genus CAIMFV01. Next base: position 335,669 of record JBFLWS010000001.1, read on the forward strand.
CCCGAACCGGCCGTAGCGAGCCAGGGCGAGCCGTTCAGGTTCACCGCCGCGCGGCCATCGGGGGCGGCGATCACCGTGTCGGGGCCCTTCAGCACCACGATGGCCCCCGCCTCGGCCGCCGCCCGCCGCGCCGCGGTGAGGCGCTCCGGCGCGGACTTCATCACCCCAGGGAACACCCGCTCGAATTCGCCAAGATGAGGCGTGAGCACGTCGTCGCGATCGAGCACGGCGAACAGCTCTTCGGGATCGTCGCGGAACACGGTGAGGGCGTCGGCGTCCACCACCAGGGCGACGCCAGTGCGGGCCACGGCCTGAAGGTTGAGGCGGGTGGCGTCGGTGACCCCGGCGCCCGGTCCGATCACCAGGGCGTCGGCCTGGTCGGCCATGGCCTGCAGGTCCGCATCGCCGCCAAAGGCGCGCACCATCACGGCGGTGGCCTGGGCGGCGTTGACCAGCACGGCGTCGGGGGGCGAGACCAGGGTGACGAGGCCGGCGCCGACGCGTAAGCCCGCCCGCGCCGCCAGTCGCGCGGCCCCTGTGGCCGACATCGGCCCGGTGACCACCAGCAGCCGCCCGCGCTCCACCTTGTGCGTCTCGGTGACCGGCCAGGGCAGGCGCGCCGCCCACAGCTCCGGCGCATTTTCGAAGGTCGGCGTCTGAGCCGCCGCGAGGCCGATGTCGGCCACCACGATCTCGCCACACAGGCTGCGGCCGGGCTCCAGGGCGTGCGCGAGCTTGCGCGCGTGGAAGGTGACGGTGAGCCCCGCCCGCGGCGCGTAACCCAGCGGCCGAGCGAGGTCGCCGGAGAGGCCGGAGGGCAGGTCCACCGCCACGATGGGCGCGCCGCTGGCCTCCGCCGCCCGCAGCACGTCGCGCAGGGCGAGGTCGAGCGGCCGCGACAGGCCGGCGCCGAACAGAGCGTCGACGATCAGCTCCGCCCCTTGCAGGGCGAGCGGGTCCAGCGCCTCCACGCCCCCCGTCCAGCGCTCGGCGGCGGCGAGGGCCGCGCCCTTCGGCTTGGTCTTGGCCGTCATGGCCAGCACCCGCACCGGCCAGCCGGCCTCGAGGAGCTTGCGGGCGACCACATAGCCGTCGCCGCCATTGTCGCCGGGACCGCACAGCACCACCGCCGGGCGGGGCGACCAGCGGGCCTTGATCGCTTCGGCCACGGCGTCCCCGGCCCGCTCCATCAAGATGGCGACCGGCGTGCCGGCGGCCACGGCGGCCTGGTCGGCGGCGCTCATCTCGGCGACGGTGAGGATGGGGCGGGCCATGTCAGAGCACCTGGGTCTCGGCCTGGGCGCCCAGCGCGATGAGCCTGAGCCCGCCCTCGCCGTCGGCCTCCAGCACGGTGATGGAGGCGTGGCCGGGCTGGCAGGCGCGCACGCGGTCATGGCCCTCGGCGAAGCTCACCGCGGCGTTGATGGCCACGAAATGCGAGAACACCGCCGCCGGGGCCGCGCCGATCAGGGCCTTGGCCACGCCCGCCCGCCAGGCGGCGTAGTCGCCGCCCTCTACTTCGCTCCAGCTCACTTGAAAGGCCTCGCGCAGCCACTGGCTCCGCGCCGCGCCTTCGAGGCCGGCCGGGGTAGGAATTTCAGCCACCGCCGGCTCGACCAACGCCTCCACGCCCAGCGCAGTGGCGAAGGGGGCGGCGGTCTCGCGACAGCGCTTCAGGGGCGAGGTGAGCACGCGGGTGGGGCGCAGCGCCTCGGGCAGGGCGAGCAAGGCCTGCGCCGCGGCCTCGGCCTGGCTTCGGCCCAGCTCGTCCAGCCCCGGATCGGGATCCGCCCCATGGTCGCCCCAGGTGGAGGCCGGCTTGCCGTGACGGATGAGGTAGAGGCGGCCCGCGGCCATGATCAGTCCAGTTCGAAGCGGTTGAGGCCCCGTTCTCTATCATGCCGAACGCGGCCCGGGCGACCCACCCCTTCGCGGGATTCGAGCTCGGCCAGCACGGCGGGGTCGTTATCCGTATTGGCGACGAAGCGCCGGCCCTCCGCGTCACGCCCGATGATGATGCCGAGCCGGTAGCCGGCGCGGTCATGCACCACGGTGTAGGTCTCGATCTTGGCCGGCCCGTCGGGGGCGGCGATGATCTCCGGGTGCTGCAGGGCGTCGATCTCGGCCTGTAACACTTTCGGGTCCTGACGAGCCCAGGCGCCCTGCACCGGGGTCGTGGACCAGACGCCGCAGGACTGCTTGGTGAGGAACCAGCCGTTGCCGGTGGTCATGGCGAAGCCGCCCGGCCTCGCGCGACAGCGGGCCACGGCCTCGGCGATGCCGTGCATGGCGTAATTGTTCCCGGGCCCGCCGAAATAGGGCAAGCCGCCAGTGAGGGTGAGGCCGCGCGGATCATCGACGCTGAGCCCCGCTTCTTCGCAGGCGATCTCCACAGCTACGGGGAAGCATGAATAGAGGTCGAAAAAGTCCATATCCGCCAGAGACTTGCCGGCCATTTCCAAGGCGAGCTTGCCGGTGAGGCGCATGGCGGGGCTGGAGTGATAGTTCTGCCGCTCCAGCGGATACCAGAGATCGGCGGCGTCGGCGCAGCCGTGCAGGAACACCCACTTGGCCGGATCGACCCCGAGCTCGCGAGCCTTCTGCACGCTGGTGAGGATCAGCGCCGCGGACTGGTCCACCTCCATGATGGCGTTGAGGTATTTCGGATAGGGAAAGCCCACCATGCGGTTGGTCTCGCTCACCGTGACCAGCTCCTCGGCGCTGCGTTCGGCGGGGAACCATGCGTGGGGATTGGCCGCGGCCACGCGGGTGAAGGGCGCGAACAGCTCGCCCATGCGCCGCCGGTGTTCATCGAGGCTCCAGCCCTTGTGGGCGCGATAGGCGTTCTCGAACAGCGGATAGGTGTTCACCGGATAGGCGAGGCCGTGAGCGATCTCCTGCGGCGTCGCGCCCGGACGCGGATCGCCGATTCGCGCCGGCGGCTCGGCCTCTTCGTCATCCCAGCCGGCGAAGCCCAGCCCCTGCTTCATGCGCTTGGTGAGGGAGCCTAGAAATTCGGCGCCGGTGATGAGGGCGAAATCGCACGCGCCGGCGGCGATGTCGGCGCAGACCTGGTTGGCCAGCATCTGCGGCGTGTTCCCGCCCATGTGGCTGTAGGCCTGCGTGCGGGGTAAAGCGCCGAACCGCTTGGCGAGGCTCTTGGGCGGATTGCGCGGCCGGGGCAGCTGGGTGCGCGCGCCCTCCCCGCCCGCATCCACGGCGAAACCCACCACATAGAGCGTATCCAGCGCCGCCAAGGTCTCGACGCCGAGCCCGGCGTCCGCCGCCGCCAGGCGCGTGGCGCGCTCCAGGAGATCGAACGGCGTCGGCGACTCCGTCAATGGCCCCTTGTAGGTGTATTGGCCCACGCCAATCAGGACTGGCGTCCGACTGTCCATTGGTCTCTTCCCTGCATTTGTTGCTTTACCTTGTTAGACCGGTGATCCTAGAAATGGCTCACCGGGGCAAGGCCGAAACCTGCGGCAGGCCTGATCAAAAATTAACCAGGACGCCCATTAGTTAAGCTTCGTTGCCGCATCCTTAGGCATGGCGGCGGGAGGGCTTGAGCAGGCGACTGGAAAATGTTGGTTGGGCGCCGCAATAATAACGTCAATGGTCGCCCCTAGAGGACGCCGGAACGCCATGAAGAAAATCGAAGCCGTCATCAAACCGTTCAAGCTGGACGAGGTCAAGGAAGCGCTGCAGGACCTTGGCGTGCAGGGCATGACGGTGGAGGAAGTCAAGGGCTACGGCCGCCAGAAGGGCCACACTGAGCTCTATCGCGGCGCCGAATATGTCGTGGACTTTCTGCCCAAGATCAAAATCGAGATCGCCGTTTCGGATGATCAAGTGCAGGCCGCCATCGACGCCATCTGCAAGGCCGCGCGCACCGGCCGCATCGGCGACGGCAAGATCTTCATCACCGACCTCATCGAGGTCGTTCGTATCCGCACCGGGGAGACCGGCGAGCAGGCCCTCTAGAGCCCAGCGTCGACCTCCCCTTCCAAACCCCCGGGGCATAAGGAAAGTAGACCTATGAAAGCTGCTGAAATTCTCAAGCAAATCAAGGAGAAGGACGTCAAATACGTCGACGTGCGCTTCACCGACATCCGCGGCAAGCTGCAGCATGTGACCTTCGACATCGACCTGGTGGACGAGGACTTCCTCAACGAAGGCACCATGTTCGACGGCTCGTCCATCTCCGGCTGGAAGGCGATCAACGAGTCCGACATGCTGCTGAAGCCGGATCTGGCCACGGCCTATATCGATCCGTTCTACCAGCAGACCACCATGTTCCTGTTCTGCGACGTGCTGAACCCGGACACGGGCGAGCACTACAACCGCGACCCGCGCTCCATCGCCAAGAAGGCCCTTGCTTACGTGAAGAGCGCCGGCGTGGGCGATCAGGTCTATTTCGGTCCGGAAGCCGAATTCTTCGTGTTCGACGACGTGCGCTGGAGCACCAGCTCCAACAGCATGGGCTACAGCTTCGACTCCGCCGAACTGCCGGCCAACACCGGCCGTGAATATCCGGAAGGCAATATGGGCCATCGCCCGGGCCCGAAGGGCGGCTACTTCCCGGTGAACCCGGTGGACTCCAGCCAGGACCTGCGCGGCGAAATGCTGGCGGTGATGGGCGAGCTCGGCCTGCAGCCGGAAAAGCACCACCACGAAGTGGCCCCGGCTCAGCACGAGCTCGGCCTGAAGTTCTCCGATTTGCTCACCATGGCCGACCGGATGCAGCTCTATAAGTACGTGATCCACAACGTGGCCGCGGCCTACGGCAAGTCGGCCACCTTCATGGCCAAGCCGTACTTCGGCGACAACGGCTCGGGCATGCACTGCCACCAGTCGATCTGGAAGGACGGCAAGCCGCTGTTCGCCGGCGATAAGTACGCCGGCCTGTCGGACCTGTGCCTGTGGTACATCGGCGGCATCATCAAGCACGCCAAGGCCATCAACGCCTTCTCCAACTCCACCACCAACAGCTACAAGCGCCTGGTGCCCGGCTATGAAGCCCCGGTGAAGCTGGCCTATTCGTCGCGCAACCGCTCGGCCTCGATCCGTATTCCGTGGGTGTCGAGCCCCAAGGCCAAGCGCCTGGAAGTCCGCTTCCCCGACCCGATGGGCAACCCCTACCTGACCTTCGTGGCCATGCTCATGGCCGGCCTCGACGGCATCGAGAACCGCATCGATCCGGGTCCGGCGCTGGACAAGAACCTGTACGACCTGCCCCCCGAAGAGCAGGGCCTGGTGCCGGAAGTGTGCGGCTCGCTGCGTGAAGCGCTCGAGAACCTCGACAAGGACCGCGCCTTCCTCAAGAAGGGCGGCGTCATGGATGACGACTTCATCGACAGCTACATCGAGCTGAAGCTGGGCGAAGTGAAGCGCTTCGAAATCACCCCGCACCCGGTGGAATTCGACATGTACTACAGCTGCTGATCGGGTCTCCTGCGATCAGTTGATGGAGCCGCGGAGGGCGACCTCCGCGGCTTTTTCGTGGGCGTTTGAGCATTTTCCGAAAAGTGGGAACCGGTATTCGGATCAAAAATGCGCCGAATTCAAGATTCCCGCGTCAGGCGCGCCAATCCCCGACCTGCAATGTCGTGACATGATGGTGCTGCGTCGGGTTCCGGAACTCGACGCCCTTGGCGAGGCGAAAGAGACACCCTCGCCGACGACGCTCCATGTGGGCCATGGGGCGGACTCGGCGACCTGTCTCCCGAACGTCGCACCCACCGGGGAAGGCCTCGGCCATCCCGGCGACGTCTGACAAACGTCGCCAGCCTACCCCCCATCCCCTCGGCCGAGGCCGACCGCGAACCGCCTGATCCAGAAGGATCGAGGCGCTAGCTGCGCGCGCCTCAGTAGCTCTTGGGCAGGCCCAGCACCCGTTCGGCGATGAAGTTGAGGATCATCTCCCGGCTCACCGGGGCGATGCGGGCGATCATGGCCTCGCGGAAATAGCGCTCCACGTCATATTCCTTGGCGTAGCCCATGCCGCCGTGGGCGAGGACAGAGGCCTCGCAGGCGTGGAAGCCGGCCTCGGCGCCGAGGTACTTGGAGGCGTTGGCCTCGGCCCCGCACTCCCTGCCGGCGTCGTAGAGAGCCGCGGCCTTGTAGGCCAACAGATTGGCGGCCTCGAGCTCGGCCCAGGACTTGGCCAGCGGATGGGCCACGCCCTGGTTCTGGCCGATGGGACGGCCGAACACCACACGCTCCTTGGCGTATTGGGCGGCCTTGCGCAGGGCGGCGCGGCCGAGGCCCACCGCCTCCACTGCGAACAGCACCCGCTCCGGGTTCAGGCCCTGCAGCAGGTATTTGAAGCCGGCCCCCTCCTCGCCGATCAGCGCGGTGTGCGGCACGTCGAGGTCGTCGATGAAAAGCGTATTACATTCAACGGCTTTGCGGCCCATCTTGGGGATCGGCTTAGCCTCGATCTTGCTGCGGTCGAAGTCGATATAGAAGAGGCTGAGCCCCTCGGTGGGCTTCTTCGCCTCGGCCTTAGGCGTGGTGCGGGCGATGATCAGCGCCTTGTTGGCGCGCTGAGCCGAGGTGGTCCAGATCTTGCGCCCGGACAGGCGATAGCCGGTGTCGGTGCGCACCGCCCTCGTCTCCAGGCTCGCCGTATCAAGACCGCTGTTGGGCTCGGTGACGGCGAAGCACATCTTGTGCTCTCCGGCGATGATCTTGGGCAGCCACTCGGCCTTCTGCTCGGCTGTGCCGAACTTCACGATGGGCATGGGCCCGAAGATGTTGAGGTGAATGGCCGAGGCGCCGGAAAAGCCCGCCCCGCTCTCCGCCACCGCCTGCATGACGATGGAGGCTTCCGTCAGGCCGAGCCCCGCCCCGCCCACGCTTTCGGGCATGGCCACGCCCAGCCAGCCGCCCTCGGCCATGGCCGCCACGAACGCCTCAGGAAAGGTCCCGGTCTCGTCGGTGCGACGCCAGTACTCGTCGTCGAAGGCGGCGCAGACCTTGGCCACAGCCTCGCGAATCGCTTCCTGATCGTCGTTCAGCCAAAAACCGGACATGGGGCCGCATTTCCTCGCGCGTTCATTCTTCGAGATGATTAGTCTGCGAGATGATCTAGGCGCGTCGGCGGAGCGCGGCAACCCGCCGGGCTAGTTCGTCAGACGGCGCAGGGCGTCGCGCCATCCGGCGGAAAAGGCCGAGGCCAGTTCGGCTGCCTGGAAGGTGACGATGCGCACCGCCTCGCCCAGGGCCGGGTCGGAACGCACCATCAGGAACGGCGCGTCGCACTCCTCGGCGAAGCGCGCCACATCGTCGCCATGCCCCTCGATGAAGCTGGAGATATATTGGCCGAACAGGCGATCTTCCTCGCCCGCGTGCACCGCCAATGTGACCACGACGTCGGTCATGCGGACTTGCCCACCTGCAGCCCCAACTGCGGCAAGGTTGTTACGGCTTTAACGTTCTGTCCAGCAAATTCCGCACTGCAACATGGAGAGCGGCCATCCGTCGCCGTGGCATCCCGAGCGCAAAATTAACGCTTCAGGACAATGAGCGTTTGCAATCGATTACATCGCGCTGGACTGCAAATGAAAATCAAATTTGGGAAACGCTCTGCTGTTCAGGCCTTGGTTGGAGAGTGCTTGAATTGGTTCGGCAGAAAGTGGTTCCTGCCTTCGTGCTGCCCGCCGCTGGGAAAGTACTGGTCTAGGCCCTGTTGACAAAAGGGATTCCCAAATCATCGGCGCAGTGATTCAAGGATTCCTCTTGGAGGGAGGGCGCCTTGGGTCGAGGGGATTTGTCGGACGCGGAGTGGGCCGTGATAGGGCCCTT
>JBFLWS010000002.1:0-332679 GCA_040757715.1 Pseudomonadota bacterium
CTTCCGCTCCGCTACAGCCGCTTCCCCGCTGCCGATGCTGTCCAGCCTCAACCATGGGGCTTTTTATTCAACCCAACTGGCCCCTTTTTAAACCGGTGCCTGGCCCGTTTTTATCCCGGTGTTGACAGTCTGCACCTTGTGGCGCCGGCGCGGCGGCCTGCGCCGGTGTGGCCGACTGCGATGTGACGGGGTGATCAATTTGCTGGGCGAGCAGGGCCTGAGGCGCGGTGGCCGCAAAGAGCGGAATGGATAGTAACAAATATTTCACATAAACTTGTGACGCGCACCTTGGCATTGACCTGGTCCCTCAGAGGCTTGGGCATGCACTTTCCGGCTCCAGGCGCGCGGGCTCTGGACAAAACAGGAGATCCTGGTTTCAGAATTAGGACGATTTTGATTTCACGCTGCCGCAGTTGGCGACGAAGATATTTTCACAGCAAGTATGGACGGCGCCAAATATTTGGGCGGCGTGGTTAATTGCTTATCAAGTGTCAAAATGACCTGGTGATGGCGAAAGACGCTCCAAATGGGCGTTGGGGCGTATATTGCGGCGTGCGCAGCCGGAACGGATTGCCATAGGCGAAGCGGTTGTCGAGCCGGTTGAGCAGGTTGGAAAGCTCAAGATCAAACCGGGTTCGCCCCCAAACGAGGCCAGCATTGAGCCGGCTGGTCAGCACATGCCCGGTGGAGCGGTTCAACACCGGATCCAAGCCGAGGTTGGCCGGTCCCAAATAGCGAAGATTCAGCTTCACGTTCGCCACTGCCGGTCCAACTGGAAATTCGCGGCCAAAGCCGGACCGCAAGGTATAGGTAGGAATCGCGGGAAGCTTGAGGTGGTGCGCCAAAATCGTGGGGCTGGCGTTGATGGATTGCGCTTCCTGCACGGTCACCCCGGTGGAGGCGCGCCAGCCATTTGCGAGCGGCAGACTAAGGCTGCCCTCCGCCCCAATGATGCGGGCGTCGCCGGCATTATGGGCGGCGATCAATCCATTGGGCAGGACATGGTCCGTCTGGATGTTGCGCCACCAGGTGGCGAACCCGACCACCTCAAGATCGCCGCCGCCGGCGAAACCCTGGCGCCAGCCGGCTTCCAGTGTACGAACATCGTCGCCGACAAGCTGGCGAACCTTGCCTTTCCAGCTGAAATCCGTAGCGCCCGGCCGAGCCGCCGTACCGAAATGGAGATAGAGCAATTGCTGGGCGCTGCTCCGCCAGGACAAGGCGACGGCTGGCGTGAATGTCCAACCATTGCTCGCCTGGGTCAAATTCTGTCCAGCGCCGGTGAAATTGCTGCGCTGGGCGCTGCGATAGGCTCGCCCGCCAATTTCGAGCCCGATGCGCCCGGTCAGAGGCACATCCACCTGTCCGAACAGCCCCGTCTCCCGGATCTTGCGCAAGGAGCTGTCGATGGTCATGCCGAGTCCGGGATCGAAGGACGATAATGTGCGAACGCCGCGTTCCTGTCCGGCCACGCGCGCGACGCCCATCAGCCAGGTTGCGCCACTGAACGTGCCGCTGACACGAAGCTCGGCCTCCGAGAAACGATAGTTGCGCTCATCGACGAACAGGCGCGGTTTCGCAACGCCGAAAGCCGCGGCCCCCGTCGTGGCATCGAAGGTGTCGCTCACTTCGTGCGTGGTATAGCCCCCGAGCAACACCGCCTTCAGCCCGCCGATGTCACCGGCGAGGCGAAGAGAATAATGATCGAAGTCGTTGTCGTGGGGCTCCGGAAGTTGCGCAGGCCGCGCAAAACTGCCCACCTGGTAGGTGTACTGACTGTCGGACGTATCGAGGTGCTGGGTCACGACGCCAAGGTCCGCGCGCCAACTCGCGCCCAGGTCAACGGCGAGCCCAGCGCGGCCGCCATTGACCTTGGTGAAATTACCGTTCTGGCGATCGTTCGTGTCGATCCAGCCTGGCTCGCGGCTGTCATAGCCGACCAGACGCATTGCGATCCGACCCGGAACAATCGGAATGTTGGCAACTGCCGATCCGCCCTCCCCCCCGGTCCCGTGCGTGACGATGCTCAGCCCGGCCGACACGCTGCCCATGAAATGCTCGAGATCAGGCTTCGTCGTGACAATGTGGTAAACCCCGCCCAGCGTGCCGAGGCCATAGAGCGCGCCCTGAGGCCCCTTGAGCAATTCTACGCGTTCGACATCAACCAGCCGCAAATCGGGATCGGGGGCGGAATAGGTCAGGCGGGTCTCGTCGAGAACGACGGCGACCGGCGACTGGTTTGCATCATTGAACGGGCTGTCGGCTACACCGCGCAGGAAAAGGCGGTTACGGCCGGGTCCCAGCGCGGTCAGGTTAAGCCCGTCCACCTCGCTCGCGACATAGCTGGTGTCGTGGGCCGGGTTATGGCGGTCGCCGCGCGCCAGCCTCAACACGGAAATCGCCTGGGCTGCATTGAACTGCGAAGTTTTCTGTTTGGTGGCCGTCACTACGATGACGCTTTCCTCACCCACCTCAATGCGGGGGGCCATAGAGGAGATTGGGCGCGCGGGCGGCGGTGCTCGCCTCACGATCCGCCAAGCGGTGGCCCCGACCTGCTTCGCTTCACGATCGGTGCCGGCCAGCAAAAGCGTCAGCGCGCGGCCTGCGCCGTGAAGATGGTGCAAGGCGGGTGTTCGAATGTTCGGGAGGTCGCCGTCGACGCCGACAGAGACGCCAGTCTGTCGGGCCAGCACTTCCAGTGCGTCCGCCAAGGGAAGCGAGGGAATATCTATCTCGTCATGGCGCGCAGTTTCAGCCTGCGCTGTGGCGTCAACGCCTGGAAGCGGACAAACGATCACCGCCAGCGCCACGCACAAGCGTGAGGCCCATAAGCTGAGCAAGATCGCGCTTGGTGGCTTCAGCATCCTTGACCGTCAGAATTCCCGAAAAGCGCCGATCCCGCAACTCCGGCGGCACTCCCAGATGAATTCCCGCATAACGGTTAAGGTCCAGTGCGACCAATGACAATGGCGTCCGCTGGTAGCGCAATTCGCCGCTGCGCCAGCTTCCTGCCGCAGCTGGGTCGACATCCTGCACTTCTGCGCGCCCCGCCGCTGAATCATACAGCAATTCCTTGCCGCGCTGTAGCGTCAGGGGTCTTTCAAGCGCGGTGGATGCAACGGAAACCTGTCCATCCGTTACGCTTACCCGCGCCAGCGTCCCGTCGACACGCACGTCGAAGCTCGTGCCGATATCGCGGATGACCACAGGGCCAGCGGTAATTTCGAGCGCACGCGTGGGGTCATGGCGGATCGCGAACCACGCCCCACCCTCAAGGCGCATCTGCTGCATGCCGGCGCCCTTGACGATCAAGCGACTATGCGGGGCCAAGGTCGCCTGCGACCCGTCCACGAAAGCGATGGTCTTCGCCCCGGCGTCGCTGGCGTAGACGACCTCGGGCTCGCGCAGGAGGAGCGGCAAGGCCAATACCGCGACCAGGACAGCCGCAGCAGCAGCGCCGATCCCCCAGACCGCGCGGTTCAGCGGTGGACGTCTGACGACCTTTGACTCAGCGGCCGCGAGGGCCTTCCGTACCGCCTCGCGCTGCGCCACTAGCCGGGCGTCGGCGAGTGCGACCTCGGTATAGCGCGCGCGATGTTCGGGGCTGGCCTCGAGCCAGAGCGTGAATGCATCCCAGTTCATGTCGTCGCTCGCCGCGGAGAGGCGCCAGGCGATGGCTTCCTCCGTGATGGGATCGCGATCCGCAATTTCGTCCGCGCGCATGATCACTGTCCCTGATCCGTTTGATCTCGGTTCTGATCTCTTCTTTCGTTAGACGGCGGCGTTTCGGGGTTACCGCACCCCATTTTAACGGGATTATAAAAGAATTGTCGCAGGTGGCGCATGGCCAGCGCCAAATGCTTTTCCACGCCGCTGCGGGAAATGCCCATGGCCCGCGCCACATCCGCATGGCTGAGACCTTCCAGGCGATGCAGCGTCAATGCACGCCGTGCGCCCGGTGGAAGCGCCAGAATAGCCTCAGCCAGCGCTTCGGCTTCCTGACGCCCGGATATCACCGATTCCGCATCCGGGGCGGGATCGGGCTGTTCCTCGGGCAGTCCGTGGCCGCGCCCCTGGCTTTCGAGCCAACTGGCCTGCCTTGCCTTGGCTTGGCGGCGCGATCGGAACTGATCAATCGCCAGGTTGTTGGCCATGCGGAACAGGTATGCGCGGCCGTTCCCCACCGGACCGGCCGGGCTGGTCGCCACCTTGATCCAGAGTTCCTGCAGCAGGTCTTCGGCGTCGTGGGGATCTTGGCAAAGGGCTTCAAGAAAGCGCCGCAACTCGGAACGGTGCCGCTCAAACAGTCCCACAAGACCGTCTCCGGGTTCGGTGGAGGGGGTTGTGGGAGCCATTACGGATTCAGTGAATACAATCGATTCGCGCCAGAAGGATCCACCCTTGTTACTTCATCGAGACTCCCATCGCGAGCGTGAAGGCGAAGGTCCGGCGCGCGAGTGGATTTTTTCCCCTCTCAACTGCGGCGCGGCGAAATCAGTTCCGTTTCACAATTGAGCGCCAGGCCATCCCGCTCTCGGCAGCTCGAATGCGCTAGGGATGGAAGAGTGCATGCCAAAGCCCCTGAAGGAATGGGTCGAGACGGAAGTGCGCTCCGCGAAGCGACAACCGCTTCGTTGGCTTTCTGAACGATATTTCTTCCGCGACCCGGTGCGGGCCGTCTGCGCCGACAGCAGTGTATTCCTATCGCCGGCGGATGGCGTCGTGCTCTATGCGCGCGAACTGGAGCCGGACGAGCCGCTGCTCGAAATCAAGGGCCGCAATTACACCCTGCGTCAGGCGCTGCGAGACGACGACTACGCCCAGCGCAGCCTTGTCATCGGCATCTTCATGACCGCCTATGACGTGCACATCAACCGTATCCCCTATTCGGGCACGCTGACCTATCGCGAACTGCCGCCCCTGCACACATGCAACCGGCCCATGCTTGACGTCGAGCAAAGCCTGCTGCGCGGTCATGGCTTTCACCCTGATCATGCCGATTACCTGTTCCCCAATCAGCGCATGCTGAGCCGGGTGAGCGCCCGCGGGCTGGGGTTGGACTACCACCTGTTGCAGATCGGCGATTACGACGTTTCGACCATCGTCACCTTCGATCTCGCGCAAAACCGGCCGGTGTTTCAGGGCCAAAGGTTCTCCCAGATCCGCTTCGGCTCACAGGTCGATCTGATCATTCCGCTGACCGAGACCTACCGGTTCGAGCCGCGGGTTCAAACCGGTCAGCACGTCGAGGCGGGCCTGGACGCGCTCGTCCAGATCCACGGTTTCACCAAGGACAGCGCCACCGCCGCCCCCTCCATCGCCACCAAGTTCATCCGAGACTGACCGCCATGACGCTGACCACCGAACTGACCGCCACCCGTCCGCATTCTGCGGCAACCGCCGGCGTCCAACCGAATCCGTTCTCGGCGGCGGGCGTTGATCGTCCCGCCTATCTCATGTGCCCGCCATTTTCCCACGCCGCGCACGAGGCGAACAACGTATGGATGACCGAATACAAGGACGGCGCCGGCGAGGTCGACCGACGCCGCAGCCTTGTGCAGTTTCTCGACCTCTACAATTTCCTGTCCGCGGAGGCCTTGGTCTACCTCCTCCCTGCCCCGGCCACGTCCAGACTTCAGGATCAGGTGTTCACCGCCAATCTCGCCTTCGTGCCCGAGATCGGCGACCGCCAGACGGTCATCATGGCCAACTACACGTCGGCCCCACGCAAGGGAGAGGAAGGCTTTGGCCGCGCCTATTTCCGCTTGATGGGCTATCGCGTCGTCGATGCGCCGTTCCGCTTCGAGGGGGAGGCGGAGATCAAGCACCTCCACGGCAACACCTATATCGGCGGTTACGGAGAGCGCACCGACCGCCGAGTCTATGACTGGATGCGCGACGAATTCGGCCTCGACATCATCCCCGTCGAGGAGCGCGATCCGCACTTCTATCACCTCGACTGCTCGGTGTTCCCGATTTCGCGCGAAGAAACGCTGGTCTGCACCAAGCTGTTCCGGCCTGAAGAAATCAAGGCGCTGGAGAAGGTGACCGGCATCATCGACGCCAGCGAGGACCACACCTTCTACGGCATCTGCAATTCGTTGCGGCTCAACAACTTGATCGTCAACGCCTCGTGTATTCATGAGTTGAAGCCCGGGCATGAGGATTACCAGCCCGAATTGAACAAGAACCGCTTCCTCGAGGACATCTGCGCTGCGCGCGGGCTGGAGCCGGTGATGTTTAATCTTTCCGAGTATTTCAAGAGCGGCGCGTTGCTGTCATGCATGGTGATGCACCTCAACCGCTTCTCGTTCGATACGCGGATCATCTAGGAGCGGCGGCGAGACGGCGCGCGACGATGGCCTTGCGAAAACCTACCGCGGGACTGGCGATCGGCGCCTATATGCTGGCGCGGCCCTGGCTGCTGGCCGGCGCGGTAGCCGCGACCCTGGCGGGCGGCGTGGCGGAGGTCGCCTTTCCGTGGCTGATGCGCCAGGGCATCGATACGGTGGTCGGCGCCTCCCCCGCATGGCCGCTGGCCCAGGTCGGTTGGGCGATGCTGGCGGTGGTGTTGGCCATCGTCGCCTGCCACGGGGCGACGCTGGTCTGCGAGACGCGCATGCTGGCCAGCGGCTCGTTCGACCTGCGCCGACGCATCTACGCACGCATTGAAACCTTGCCCTACGACGCTTTGTCGACACACAGCAGCGGCGGTCTGGCGTTCCGCGCGACCCACGATGTCGCCTTGCTGGAAGGCCTGATCGGGCAATTGTTCGGCGAAGGGCTGTTTGATCTGCTCGTCGCCGGCGGGGCCTTCGCCGCCATGGCCGCGACCAACCTGCTCCTGGCCCTGATCGTCGTCGCGGTCATGGCGGTGGCGAGCCTGGTCAGCAACCGCGCCGGACAGCGTCTGCCGGTCTATCGCCGGGCCGAGCAGATGTTGGGCGCACGCCTCGCAGGCAAGCTGCAGGAGGCCCTAGCGGGCGTAAAGACCGTGCGCGCGCTCGGAGCGGGGGGCGTGTTCCTCGCCCGCATGGACGCCGACAATCGATTGGTGCGCCGCTTGGGAATGAGCGCCGGACTGGTCAGGGCCTGCATCACGCCCTTGTGGAACTTCGCCGAGGCGTTGGGGATCGTGGTGGTCCTCGCCTATGGCGGCGCTCTGGTTCAAGGCCACGTCATCTCGATCGGCGCCTTGGTGGCGTTCATCGCCTATCAGCAATTGCTCGCCGGTCCGATCAACCGGGCGGGCGAATATGTCTACGTCGCGCAGTCCTGTCGCGGGGTCGCCGGCCGTGTTGATGATCTTCTGGCGCCCACGGAACCGGCGGCAGTCTCCGCTTCGCCGCAGCGTGCGGAGCAGATCGTCCTGGAAAACGTCCGCCTGACCTATCCTGGCGCCGAGCGACCACTGCTGGATGGCGTGTCGGTGGCCATTGGCGCCGGTGAACATGTGGCGCTGATCGGGCGCAATGGCGCGGGCAAAAGCAGCCTGTTCGACTTGCTGACCGGCCTGCGCCCCCCGAGCGAAGGCGCCATCCAGATCGGCGGCGCCAGCGGGAACAAGCCGCCGCTCGTCGGGATCATGCTCCAGGACACCTTCCTGTTTCGGGGCGATCTGGCCGACAATCTGCGTCTCGCGCGACCCGGCACCAGCGAAGAGGAATTGGTTGCGGCCCTGGCGGCGGCAGGGGGAGCAGCGTTCCTGGCGCGGCTGCCGGACGGCCTCCAGTCCGACGTCGGCGAACGCGGGCAACGCCTTTCCGGGGGCGAACGTCAACTGGTCGGGCTGGCGCGACTGATCCTGCAAGACCCGAGCATCGTCCTGCTCGACGAACCCACCGCCCATCTCGACGGCGCTGCGAGAGCCACAATCGTCGAGGCCATCGCCCGCTTCTGCAAGGGGCGCACCTTGGTGCTGATTTCGCACGATCCCGACCTGCTGAGCCTGGTGGAGCGGGCGATCGTGCTGGAGGCGGGAGCCATCGTCGACGATGGCGCCCCCGCCGAGCTCGCCCAGCACTCACAGGTTTTCGCCGAGCTGATGGGACAGCCGACCGTCCTTCAGGAACCCGCGCGGTGATTGCGGTCAGTCCAAAGGCCTCAAACTGCGAAACGGCGCTCCGCAGCTTCGCCGACGCCGCCCACGCCGTCGGCGTTCTTCACCCCGATATCGCGCTGCATTGTCTGCGCCCGCACGTCATCGCCGGCCAAGCCCGCCAGTTCGCCGCGGCCTTCCCGGGGAAGGTTTACTACGCGGTCAAGGCCAATCCCCATGAGGCGGTGCTGAAGGCTTTGTGGTACGCGGGCGTGCGCAATTACGACGTCGCTTCGATTGGCGAGATCGAGCATGTCGCCGCCCATTTGCCGCGGGCGGGCATGGCGTTCATGAACCCGGTCAAGCCGCGGAGCGCCATCGCTCGCGCCTATTTCGACTTCGGCGTCAGGACCTTTGCGCTGGATGCGGAATGGGAACTGGCGAAAATCCTGCGGGAAACCGGCGGCGCCCGCGATCTCAGGCTGGTGGTTCGTCTGGCGACGCCGGATGGGCATTCCGATTGGCACGTTTCCTCAAAGTTTGGCGCTAGCGTGCCGGACGGAATCGAATTGCTGCGCGCGGCCCGCCGGTCCGCAGCGCTCACGGGGCTTACCTTTCACGTCGGATCCTTGTGCCTCAACCCCAAGGCCTATCGCCAGGCCCTCGGACTGTGCGGGCAAGTCGCGCGGGGGGCGGGCGGTGGTCTGGATCTGATCGACGTCGGCGGCGGCTTTCCGGTCGCCTACGACGGTCTGACCCCGCCGCCGCTGGCGGACTACATGGCGGAGATCACGGCCGGTCTTGCCGACCTGCCGCTGCGTCCTGACGCCGCCATCTGCGCCGAGCCTGGTCGCGCACTCAGCGCGCCGGGGGGCAGCGTCGTGGTTCGCGTGCTCGGCCGGCGGGGACGCCAACTGTTCCTGAACGACGGCCAGTATGGCGGCCTGGCCTCCCCCGGTCCACCGCCGCCGAACCTCGGCTTGCCGCTACGTTTGCTAGGCGGGTCGTCGGGCGATCTCGTGCCGTTCGAGATTTTCGGCCCCACCTGCGATGGCACGGACAAATTGGGCGGCGCCTTTCTGCTTCCGGAGTCGGTCGCCGAGGGCGACTGGATCGAGATCGGCCAGCATGGCGCCTACGGCTCGACCCTGCGCTCCGACTTCAACGGTTTTCAGGCCTCGGCTTTCGTCTGTGTCGACGACGGGCCGCTGCTCGACACCCCCGGCTATTCGCATCCCCGCAAGAAGGACAGAAATCCATGAGTTCGCTTGTGCTTGATCGCCCCGAAACCTTGCCCCCCGTCAGCAAGGCCTCGCCTTCGCCGGTGTGCTCGCACAACGAATGGGATCCGCTGGAAGAAGTGATCGTGGGGCGCGCCGACTACGCCTGTCTGCCCGAATATATCGACCCCGACGACTACTGCTGCGCCGATGTCACCGATGTTGGCGAGCTGATGGACATGCTGGGCATCCAGCCGGACTCCACCTATTCCACCAAGCGCATCACCGCCGCCAACCGCAGGTTCGAGGAGATGGCGCGGCTGCTCACGGCCGAGGGCGTGACCGTGCGTCGGCCAGAGTCCTTCGCCTTCAGTAAGCAATATTCCACGCCGCACTGGGCGGTGAACTGCGGCTACAATTCCTGCAATCCGCGCGACCTGTTTCTGGTGATCGGCGAGACGATCCTCGAAACGCCGATGTCCTCGCGCGAACGCTACTTTGAATCCTGGGCCTATAAGCCGCTCCTCAAGGAATATTTCCGCGCCGGCGCCCGCTGGGTGGCCGCGCCCAAGCCGGAGCTGGCCGACGCGCTCTACGATCCCGATTTCACCGACGGGCCGTTCTCCATCACGGAATTCGAGCCGTGCTTCGACGCCGCTGATTTTGTCCGCTGCGGGCGCGACATTGTCGGTCAGCTCAGCGAAGTGACCAATCGCTCAGGCGTGGAATGGCTGCAGCGCTTCCTGGGTGACGACTACCGGGTCTCGCTGATCAGCAGCCGCGATGATTGCGCCTTCCACATCGACACCACTTTTGTGCCGCTGGCCCCGGGGCGCGTGCTGGTGAACCCAGATTTCCTTGATCGCGCCTCCATCCCCGAGGCGATCCGCCACTGGGAATTTCTCGAAGCGCCCGAGCCGGCGCCCTATCCGCATTCCGTGCGGGGCTTCGTCTCCAACTGGATTTCGATGAACATGGTTTCCATCGACCCGCAACGGATGCTAGTCGACGCCCGACAGGAGCCGCTGATCGCCGCCCTGAAAGGTTGGGGTTTCGATCCGATCCCGTTCGACGCCTCGCCGCTCTATGCGTTTGGCGGCGGTTTTCACTGCGTGACGCTCGATGTACGCCGACGCGGGATATTGGAATCCTATTGAGCGGTGAATCTGCCCAGCAGACGCAAGATTGGGGAAAGGGCTTTGCCAAGTTAACCAGCCGCGAGCGCGACGAGGGCGGAAGACCTAGCAACAGGTGTTTTATCGTTCGACTGATGGGATGGACGGCCCCTGTGTCTCGCCTCGAAGCGCTTACGGCGGCTGTTGTCTAAGCAACCCTCAATCAGGGGTCTTCCACTGATGCCAGCCCCCTTCGTGCGGAGCGGGCGCCTGCACGCAATCTGATTATTGTCGGACAATTCAAAAGGTCCTATGCTCACCCTCCAATCGGCTGCGGCGTGGTGCGCCGCCAAGACCGATGACTTGGGGAGAGTTCATCCATGCGTTCGCGCCACCTTTATATCGCAGCGTTTACCGCCGCGGCGGCTCTTGTTAGCGCTAGCACGGCCGCGGCGGCCCCGACCTCGCAAGCCTATAGTTGGGCCACCGTGCCCTGGGGCGGCGGCGGCTATGTGGACGGCTTCGTTTATCACCCCAAGGTCAAGGGCCTGCTCTACACCCGCACCGATGTGGGCGGGGCCTATCGCTACGACTACGCCGCCAAGCGCTGGATCCCCCTGCAGGACAGTCTGGCCCGCGAGGACGGCGACTTCACCGGCATTCTTAGCATCGCTGTGGACCCCAACGACGCCAACAAGCTCTACGTGGCCTGCGGCCTCTACCTTGGCCAGTGGGCCCACGACGGGGCGGTGATGCGCTCGGACGACCAGGGCGCTACCTGGAAGAAGACCGAGCTGAAGATCAAGCTCGGCGGCAATTCCGACGGCCGCGGCGCGGGCGAGCGGCTGCAGGTGGACCCCAACAGCGGCAATATCCTCTTCCTCGGCTCCAACCAGGACGGCCTTTGGAAGAGCACGGACGGGGCCAAGAGCTTCGCCAAGGTCGGTTTCCCCAACGCCAATGTGTCGCTGGTGCTGTTCGACCCGAACTCAGGCGCCAAGGGCGCGGCGAGCCAGACCATCTTTGTGGGCTCCAATGCCGACAAGGGCGGGCTGTGGGTCAGCCACGACGGCGGATCGAGCTTCGCCCTCGTCCCCGGCGCGCCGCTGCAATCGCCCCAGCGTGCGGTGATCAGCGCCGACGGCTATCTCTACGTCGCCTTCTCCGCCGGCGACGGCAAGAACAAGAACGAGATCAATCCCAGCAACGCCGCCACGGGCGGGGTGTGGAAGATGGCGCTGAAAACCGGCCAGTGGACCGAGATCACCCCGGTGAAAACCAGCGGGTGGCAAGGCGGCTGGTCCGGCGTCGACGTCGATCCCTCCCATCCCGGCACCATCGTCGCCTCCACCCTCGACCACTGGTGGCCGGAGTCGGACGACATCTTCATCTCCAGGGACGGCGGGTCTCATTGGTCGTCCCTGCGCAAGCAATCCCATGGCGCGACGCGCTTCCCCTGGCGCGAAGGCGAATGGATGGGCAGCTGGATCTCCGACGTGAAGATCAATCCGTTCAATCCGGACGAGCTGATCTACGGCACCGGCGGCGGCCTTTGGATGAGCCGCAACCTCACCGCGGCCGACAGCGGCAAGACCGTCGAGTTCGACTTCGCCGACGACAATCTGGAAGAGACCGCGACCATCGATCTGGTGTCGCCCCCAGCGGGCGCAACGCTAGTGGTGGCCTTTGGCGACGTAGGCGGCGCGGCCTGGGACGACATCACCAAGTCGCCGCCGGCCAGCGCGGTGTTCAAGGGCGGCACCCATCGTTCGGTGGGTGTGGCCTGGCTGAAGCCCAACCTCATGGCCCGCACGCTCGACAGCAAGCCCTACGGCTACTATTCCGAGGACGGGGCCCAGACCTGGAACACCTTCCCCACCACCCCGCCCTATTCGCCCCAGGACGCGCAAGGCAACTGGCGCACCCAGGGCGCCATCGCCGTGGCCGCCGGCGGCTCGTCCATGGTCTGGAACATTCCGCGCGACACCGCCTACTATTCCTTCGACAAGGGCAAGACCTGGACCCCGTCGCAGGGCTGGCCGAAGGATGTCGACGGCAGGCTGAATCCCGTGGCCGACAAGGCCGTGAACGGGGTGTTCTATGTGCATGACCGCGCCAGCGGCAAAATTCTGATCAGCGTCGACGGCGGCAAGAGCTTCAAGCCGACCATCACCGGCCTGCCTTCCCTCAACGGCTGGGAGAGCGCCCTGCTGGCCACCGCCCCAGGCGCGGCGCGCGACCTATGGCTGGCGGGTCCGTTCGGGCTCCTGCACTCTCCTGATCCGGGTTCGCCCATGGTCAGCGTCAAGGACATCAACGAGGCCTGGCAGATCGGCTTCGGCAAGGCCGCCCCCGGTCAGACCCGCGCCACGGTGTTCCTGGCCGGCAAGATCAAGGGCCAGGCCGGACTCTGGCGCTCGGACGATCAGGGCAAGAGCTGGGTCCGCATCAATGACGACGTGCATCGCTTCAGCGACGGCGGCAATCTCACCGGCGACCCCACTGAATACGGCACAGTCTATATGGGTCGCGCCGCCGGCGGTCTCATCGTGGGCAAGATCAAGCCGTAAGGGGAACTGGGGCTCGACGCCACGCGCGCCGAGCCCTCTCCAGGATCACGCCGCGGCGTCGAGGCTCAGGTGCTCGTAGCGGGCCAGGTGATGGTCCACCGAGCCGAACAGGCCCTCGATGATGGTGACGCGCTTGAAGTAGTGGCCGATGGCCAGCTCGTCGGTCATGCCCATACCGCCGTGGATCTGGATGGCGTTCTGGCCCACGAAGCGCGAGCCCTTGCCGATCTGCACCTTGGCCGCCGAGGCTGCCTTGGCCCGCTCGGTCGCGTCGCCGTCGAGCTTCATGGTCACCATGTAGGTCATGGAGACGCCCTGCTCCACGTGCATGAACATGTCCACGAGGCGATGCTGCAGCACCTGGAAGCTGGCGATGGGCGCGCCGAACTGCTTGCGCTGGCGGGCGTAGTCGAGGGTGCCGGCGTGCAGCTTGCGCATAGCGCCCACGGCCTCGGCGCTGGTGGCGGCGATGCCTTCGTCCACCACGCGCTCGATCAGGGGCAGGCTCGCCCCCTCCTCGCCGATGAGCAAGGCGGGCGTGTTGTCGAACTGCAGTTCCGAGGCGCGATTGCCGTCCACGGTGGGATAGTCGCGGCGGGTGACGCCCGCGGCGTTCGCCTCCACCAGAAACACCGAGACGCCGCCGGCGTCGCGCTGAGCCCCGCCGGTGCGGGCGGTGACGATGAAGTGGGTGGCGAAGGGCGCGCCCACCACCACCGCCTTGCGGCCGGTGAGGCTGTAGGCCGAGCCCGCCTTCTTGGCCGTGGTGGAGAGGTCGGCGAGGTTATAGCGCCCGGTCGGCTCGGCGTAGGCGAAGGCGAACACCGCTGTGCCCTCGATGATCTGCGGAATGTACTCCGCCGCCAGCTCGCCGCCGTCGTGCTTCAGGACGCCGCCCGCCAGCACCACCGTGCCGAGATAGGGCTCGATGACGAGGCCTTTGCCGAACTCTTCCATGACGATCATGTTCTCGATCGCCCCGCCGCCCAGGCCGCCGAAGTCTTCGGCGAAGGGCGCGCCCAGGATGCCGAGCTCTTCGGCGAAGGTTTTCCAGTAGTCGGGACGCCAGCCGGCCTCGGACTTCACGATGGCCCGGCGGGTGTCGAAGTCGTACTGGTTCTGAACAAAGCGCGCGACCTGATCGCGCAGCATCGACTGTTCTTCAGTGAAATTGAAATCCATCGGTGCGTTCCCAGTTGGTGTTTCGTTGGAGGTCCGCCGGGCCCCTTGCAGGGCGAAGCGGACGGGCTGCTTCAAATATTCCGATCATTTCGGCGCGGGCGGGCGACACCCCCCTCACCCTGCCCTCTCCCCCGCAAGGGGGGAGAGGAGAGTTGGCGTCGCTCCCCTTCCCCTTGCGCGGCGGAGACGGGATTAACCTCCAAGTCCCCTCCCCCTTGCGGGGAGGGGGTAGGGGGTGGGGGTGAGGTGCGCGACTTCACCGAGACTTCCACCTCGGCCAACACGGCGTCGAGATCATCCGCCACCTGCCGGTCGCTGGCGACAAGGGGCCCCGGTTGGCGACGTCTGCGCACAACACCCCCCTCACCCTGCCCTCTCCCCCGCAAGGGGGGAGAGGGAAGAGTAGGCGCTAACTCCACAGAGGGTGGCCGTTCGCGGACCATCAATTCAGCTCAGAGCCCCAGCACCATCTTGGCGATGATGTTGCGCTGGATCTCGTTGGAGCCGCCATAGATCGAGGTCTTGCGGACGTTGAAATAGGTCGGCGCGGTGCGGTGAGCGTAGTCGGGACCGATGGCCAGCGCATTGTCCCCTTCCGGCGGGAAGCCGCGGAAATAGGGCGCGCCATAGTGGCCGGCGGCTTCGAGGGCGAGCTCGGTGATGCGCTGCTGGATCTCGGTGCCCTTGATCTTCAGGAGGCTGGATTCCGGGCCGGGGCCCTTGCCGGCGGACTCCGAGGCCAAGGTCCGCAGTTCGGTATATTCGAGGGCCGTAAGGTCGATCTCCAGCTCGGCCACCTTGCGCTTGAAGAACGGGTCCTTCAGCAGCGGCCGGCCGTCCTGTTGCTCATTGCGGGCCATGGACTTGATGCGCTCCACGCCGCGCTTGGAGCGGGCGACGCCGGCGATGCCGGAACGCTCGTGGGCGAGCAGGAACTTGGCGCAGGTCCAGCCCTTGTTCTCTTCGTAGATACGGTTCTCCACCGGCACCTTCACGTCCTCGAACCACACCTCGTTCACCTCGTGCTCGCCGCCGAGGGTGATGATCGGGCGCACGGTGATGCCGGGGGTCTTCATGTCGATGAGCAGGAAGGAGATGCCCTCCTGCGGCTTGACGGACGAGTCGGTGCGCACCAGGCAGAAGATCCAGTCGGCGTGCTGGGCCAAGGTTGTCCAGGTCTTCTGGCCGTTGACGATATAATAGTCGCCCTGGCGCTCGGCCTTGGTCTTGAGGCTGGCCAGGTCGGAACCCGCGCCCGGCTCGGAATAGCCTTGGCACCACCAGATGTCGCCGGACAGGGTGGGCGGCAGGAACTTGGCCTTCTGCTCCGGCGTGCCGAAGGTGTAGATCACCGGCCCCACCATGTTGATGCCGAAGGGCAGGATCGGGATGGTGTCCGCAGCGGCGCACTCCTCCGACCAGATGTAGCGCTGCACCGAGGTCCAGCCCGGGCCGCCATATTGGGTCGGCCAGGCCGGGTTCACCCAGCCCTTCTTGCCGAGGATACGGTGCCAGGCGAGAAAGTCTTCCTTACCCATCTCCTCACCCTCGTCGATCTTGGCGCGGAGTTCGGCAGGGTAGTTCTCAGCGATAAAGGCGCGCACCTCCTGGCGGAAGGCGAGGTCTTCGGGGGAGAAATCGAGATTCATGACGCAGCTCCCTTCGCGCGGCCGGCGGTGAGCCGGTCGTCAATTGCCCGCGATGATAGGAGACGCGTCGCAAAAGCCAAGATTGACGCGCGCGTAAACGTAAAGATTATTTTCTCGACTACTGCGGCGGGGCGAGCCGCGGCATAGCGAAGGCGCCCGTGGTCGGCGCGGCGTTGGACACCCCGGCGGCGGCCGGCGGCAGCAGGGGCGGCCCCTCCGCCTCGCAGGCGGCCTGTTCGGCCACGCCTTCGCCCTTGGCCATGCGCTCCGTGGCGCGTTGACGCGCGGCGACAATGCGGGTTTCGAATTCGGACGGCTTCATGCGCGCCTGGGCCATTTTCTGCATCAGCCCGGTGCGGAAGTAGAACAGGCGGATCTGAGCGTTGAGCGAGGCCGGATCGACCTCCGCCGCCGCGGCGGCGTAGCCCGAGCAGCGCTCCACCTCCTCCAGGTTCAGCATGGCCAGAAGATCATAGGTGTTGGCCGCCGCCGGCGGCGGGTTGGCGTCGAAGTTCACCGGAATGCGCACCACAGCGCCGTCCACGGCCTGTCCATCCACCACGGCCGGGGTGAGGCGGAGCACGGGAGCGAGGGCCAGAGCGGCGGCGCCGAAGCCCTGCTCGGCCGGGGTCTCCTGCACCACGCGACAGGCGCGGGCGGTCCCGTCCAGGGCCACCTGGCATTCGATCACCGCGCGCCCGCTCACATGGGCCTTGGCCGCTTCGGGCGGGAACACCTTTTCCAGCTCGGCGGCGGTAGGGCGACGCACCCAGGTGGGGCGAACCACCGACTTGGCAGGCTTGACGTCGCCGGACACAGGCGGCGGCGGCGCGGGTGCGACCGGCGCAGCCACGATGGCGGCCGGAGCTGATGAGACGGCGGCCTGTAGGACCAGGGCGAGGAGGATCGACATCGCCGCCACCCTAACCCGACCACGCCGGAGGTCTATAGATCAAACAACTCGGCGGCGAGGCGGAGCACGGCGAGGGTGGCGAGGGCGCTGACGCCTTCGCCAGGGCCGGGGCCGAGGCTGGTGGTCAGAACCGGCAGCTCCAGCGCCTCGCTGATGGCGCGACAGACCGCGCAGGTCCCGGCCACCGCCGCCACATGATCGAGGGCCGAAGGGTGCAGGCGCTTGGCCACCAGCGCCGCTGCCAGGGCGGCGGGACCTTCCAGCACCACTGGCGCGCCTTGCGAACGGGCGGCGATGAGCGCGCCTAGCAGCGCCGCCACGTCGCGCCCGCTGGTGCGGCGCAGCAGGTCGAGCGGCGCCTCGACGCCTTGGGCGACCGCTCGGGCGGCGGCGGCGCGGCTCCAGTCGCCGGCCTCAAGCTCAATGCCGGCGGCGAGGGCCAGGGCCGCGGCGGACTCTCTCTGACCAAGGGCCATGGAGCCCAGCATGAGGAGGTCGGGGGTCTTGGCCAGGGCCTCCATGCCGAAGGCCGCCGTGGCCGCCGCTTCGCGCACGGACATGACGTCGGCATGGGCGGCGTCGGGCGAGGGCCGGTCGAGGGCGAGATCGAAGGCCTCCACGCCGGCGCCCTGGGCCCGCGCCAGGCCGTTGGCCGCCCCCTCCCCTTGCGCCAGAGCCTCCAGCTGCGCGCGGGTGAGGCTGGCCGCTTCGGGGCGCCAGACATAGCTCGCCGCATAGAGGCAGAGGATCGGTCGTTGCAGCATGGGCCGCCCCTCGCGCCGCCAGCCGGCCAGGCGCTGCACTGCCTGCTCGGCCTCGGCCCCGAGGCCGCCGTGCGCCGCCATGGCGTCTATGCTTCGCCGGACCTCCGCGATCAGCGCCACGTTGGGCGCGGGGGCGTCGATCAGAAGTTGGCGCAGGTCGGCTTCGGGGGCGGGGCGGGCGGCGGTGTCGGTCATGGCCCCGCCATAACCGGTTTCAGCCGGGGAAGCGAAGGCGGACGCTCAAAAAAGACAGCGTCGGCGGCCTTTTCGACCTCCGACGCCAGTAGGGACACTTATGGAAGACGTTTGAGCGGAGAAAACCTAGCGGCCGCTGGCCGTCGCCGTCGCCGTCGCCGTCGGACCATGCAGATAGGCTTGGCAGGCGCCGTCGTGCGCCTGCTGAGCGGCGAGGCGGGAGAAACCGCCGCGCTTCACCTGCAAGGCGCTCTGCTGGGCCAGCTCCGCGCCGTGGTCGATCACATAGGAGTCGTGCTGCAGGGACTGGCGATCAAGAAAGGCGTCGAGGGCGCGGGTGTCGTCGCCGAGCGCCTTGGCCGCGCCGGCGCATTGGGAGGCTTGCCAATACTGGACGTCGGTGAGGCGGGGCTCAGCGGCGTTAGCGGAACCGGCGATGGCGCTCACGCCAGCGGCGAGGATGGTGGCGGCGAAGACCATGGGGGCAAGAGAGATGAGACGCATGACAGTTTTCCTTCGGTTGACTCGTTCGGGGCGGGCGATGTGAAATATCGACATCGCCGAAATGCCTCATCGCACTCGTTTATTGAAGTTAAATACCGTACATGTTATCCCCATTGCTGAAGTTTAATGTGATCACCATTTCACATGAACTTTAATTCATGAAACCAAGGTTAGATTACATTTGAGTTATAATTCTTGACGTGCCGCCGCACGGCGGATTGAACTCTGCACATGGGCCATTAGGATCAGGGCATGTCCGCCGCCCCGCCCGCGCCCATGGTCACGCCCATCGTCACGCCGTGCGTGAAGGTGTGCTTCATCGACGACGCCTCGGGCCTGTGCCTCGGCTGCTTTCGCACCCTCTCGGAGATCGGCGGCTGGAGCGGCTACACGCCGGCTGACCGGGCGCGCATCATGGCTGAGCTGCCGGACCGACGCGGCCGCATCGCCCCGGAAAAGCTGGGCGAAGCTTGAGGTCGGGTTGATTCACGAGATGACAACCGCGCCCTGCTAGGGTCGTCTCATGAACCCGCTCCTCGCCATCGCCGCCGCGGCCAGCGTGGCCACCTGCTGCGGCCTCGCCGTGATGGGGGCGAGCGCCAGCGTGAAGGCGTCCGCCAGCGCCCCCACCGGGGTGGCCGCCCGCGCCGCCGACGGCCACTACTGGGCCGAGGCCGAGATCGAGGGGCGCAAGCTGCGCCTGTTGGTGGATACGGGCGCCAGCGCTGTCGCCCTCACCGCCGCCGATGCCGGCCGGCTCGGCCTTGATGTGGAGCATCTCGCCTTCACCCAGAAGGTGGCCACCGCCAGGGGCGAGCTCTACGCCGCCCAGGTGACCTTGCCCGCCGTGACCGTGGGCGCGGCCAGGATCGAGGGGGTGCGCGCGCTGGTGGTGCGCCAGGGTCTGCCCGCCTCCTTGCTGGGCATGAGCTATTTGGGCCGGCTCAGCGGCTTTGAAGGCCGCGACAACGCCCTGATCCTCAAGCGCTAGTCTTTAGGCGCTGGCCCGTTCGGCGTCCCGCGTCTCCCGCTGCGCCAGGGCCTGACGCACGGCGTCGAGCGCCTTGTCCAGCACCTCCAGCCCCGCCCCGGCGCGCACGCCCTCCACGGTGAGGATGCGCCGCCAGGCCCTCGCCCCCGGCGCGCCGTGGAAAAGGCCGAGCATGTGCCGGGTCATGGCCGCCAGATGCACGCCTTCGGAGAGGCGCGCCGCCATATAGGGGCGATAGCGCGCGATAGCGGTCTCGGCGTCCACGTCCTCGCCCTCGCCATAGAAGAGCCGGTCCACCCGACCGAGCGTTTCGGGGGTGTGATAGGTCGCGCGGCCAAGCATCACCCCGTCCAGGCCGTGCATCTCGGAGAGCGCCGCCTCCGCGTCCGGCAGGCCGCCATTGAGCACGATGGTCAGCGACGGACGATCCTGTTTCAAGCGTCGCACCAGGGCGTAGTCCAGCGGCGGAATGTCGCGGTTCTCCTTGGGCGACAGACCCTGCAGCCAGGCCTTGCGCGCGTGCACGATGAAGGTCTCCACCCCCGCGGCGGCGCAGGCATCCACCAGAGAATAGAGCGCCACCTCAGGGTCCTGATCATCCACGCCGATGCGGCACTTCACCGTGGCGGGCACGGAAACGGCGGCGCGGATGGCGGCCATGCATTCGGCCACCAGCTGCGGCTCCAGCATCAGGCAGGCGCCGAAGCGGCCCGACTGCACCCGGTCCGACGGGCAACCCACATTGAGGTTGATCTCGTCATAGCCAAGGTCTTCGCCGATGCGCGCCGCTTCGGCGAGCTCGGCCGGGTCCGAACCGCCGAGCTGTAACGCCAGCGGATGCTCGCAGGCGTCGAAGCCCAGAAGCCGCGCACGATCGCCATGGATCACGGCGGGGGCGGTGACCATCTCGGTATAGAGCAGCGCCCGGCGCGTGAACTGGCGGTGCAGGGCCCGGCAATGCCGGTCCGTCCAGTCCATCATGGGGGCGACGGAAAACGGGTGCGTCGGTCTGCTCATCTATGCTTTGAGGGCGCGGCTGGCCCAATGTGTACGGCGCAGTTCATCTGCAAGGCATGAGCGCCGGCGCCGGCGAAGGTCAAGCCTTTGCTCAGAGACCAAGCGCGCGAAAGCGTCCACCGACCCTGTTCGCTTCTTCAGGAAAATCTCAGCGCCGGTCCTTGGCCGCCCAGTGCGAATACCCGGCCACGAACAGGTCCACCAGGTTTTCGAGCTTGGCCTTGATATCCTGATCCGCGCCGGAGAGGCGCAACATCATGGCCCCGCCCACCACGGCGTCGATGAACAGCTCTGCCGCGCGCGCTGGACCCATCGCGGGCTTGAGCAGCTCTCGGGCGAACAGGCGGGCGAACACCTCAGCGTATTGTCCGATCACCCGCTGGCGGCCGTTCATCTGCACCTGACCCACCAGCTCAGACTGGGTCGCCGCTTCGGCGATCACCACCCGCAGCACCTTCAGGCCAAGCTCCGCCGTCTCACCGATGAACAGGGCGAGCGCGGCCGCGACCAGGACCTCAGCCGCGCTCTCAAGATGCTCGAACGCCTGGGCGTCCGGCAACGGGCTGGCGGTCTGACCGATCAGCTTCTCGAACAGCCCGGCCTTGCCGCCATAGAGGCTGTAGATGGTGCGCTTGGCCACTCCCGCGCGACGGGCGATATCGTCGACGCTGGCGCGGGCGTAGCCCTGGCGGGTGAAGGCTTCGCGCGCCACGGCCTCGATGCGCTGATTGCGCGCCTCGGCGCTCTTAGGCGTCGGCCGGCCGCGCCGGCCCTGGGGATTTACCGCTTCAGATTCCATAAGCTTCACGCTTCACAGCTCGCCTAGCCTCTCCCGTCGCCGCGATCTCACGCCATCCGCAACAACCTTAGCGCCTCATCGCATGGCCGATGGAACGCACTTAATGAAACGATAGTGTTGCATTTAATCGGGCGCCCGTCATCCTGCCTCCAACGGCGATCCACAACGCCGAACAGCCGCAAGGCGGGAGGTGAGCGTGCTGAGCAATCCTGGCGTTCCAGACCACGTGCCGCTGGAGCGGGTGTTCGATTTCGACATCTTCCACGACCCGCGCCTCGCCCCCGATCCACACCAGGGCTGGGCGGCCCTGCGCGCGGACATACCGGACGTCTTCTATACCCCGCTCAATGGCGGCCACTGGGTGGTCACCCGGCGCGAAGGCATTCTTGATGTGCTGCGCAACACCGCCGACTTCACCAACCGCTACCTGAACATTCCAAAGTCAGACGCGCCGTCCGATCTCGCCCCCCTCTCCCTCGACCCGCCCGAGCACACCCCCTACCGCCAAGCCCTGATGGGCTATTTCTCCATTCCGGCGGTGCGGCGGCTGGACGAGACGGTGCGCAGCTGGACCACCCGGCTCATCGATGCGGTGATCGAGGCGGGGGAATGCGACTTCGTCCACGCCATCGGCGGCGTCCTGCCCGTGTCGGTGTTCATGGAGCTGGTGGGCCTGCCGCTGGATCGGCTGTGGGAGTTCCGCGCCTGGGTCGACGCCTCCTTCCAGACCGCCGACACCGCCGAGCGCCAGGCCATCTATGGCCGCATCTTCGGCTTCATGAACGAGGTGATCGAGGCGCGGGCTAAGGAGCCCCGCGACGACCTGATCAGCCAGCTCATCGCCACCGAAATCGACGGCCGGCCGCTGGGGGTCGAGGGCGCGCGCATGATCGCCGTGCTGCTATTCATCGGCGGCATGGACACAGTGGCCAACGCCATGGGCTTCGCCATGCGCCATCTGGCGGGCGACGCGGCGCTGCAAGAACGCCTGTTCCGCGAGCCCGAGGCGGTAGGCGGCTTTGTGGACGAAAGCTTGCGCCGCTACGCGTTCACCAACACCAATCGCATGGTGCGGCGGGACACCGAGGCGCTGGGCGTGCCCATGCGCGCCGGGGAGATGGTGAACCTGTGCATGATCCTGGGCGGGATCGACGAGCGCGCCTTTGCCGATCCGCTGCGGTTCGACCCCGATCGCGACAACGCCGCAGAACACGTCACCTTCGGCGGCGGAGCGCACAAGTGCGTGGGGCGGCATCTGGGCCGGATGGAGATGAACATCCTGTTCCTGCAGTTGACCCAGCGCCTGAAGTCCATCCGCCTGAAGCCCGGCGCGCCGCCCGCCATTCGCGCCGGCCATGTGCTGTCCGCCGACAGCCTCTGGATCACCTTCGAACCCCGCTGACCCTCATCCCATCCGCCGAGACCCGAGCATGAGCCACATCATCCCCGTCGACAAAGAGCGCCACCGCCAGCTGGCCGCGGACCTGCCCAAGCCGCACCTGATGATCGGCGCCGAGCGGCGCGCGACGGGGCGCGCCGGCGTCTTTGCGCACGTCAACGCCGCGACAGGCGAGGTTCAGGGCGAGACGCCCCTCGGGGATGCGCAGGACGTCGACGACGCCGTGGCCGCCGCCCGCGCCGCCTTCCCTCACTGGCGCGACCTGCGCCCCTACGCGCGGCGCAAGGTGATGGACCGCTTCGCCGACCTCTTGGAAGCCAATATCGAGCGCTTCGCCGACATCGCCGCGCTGGAGAACGGCATCCCCCGCGGCAACTTCATGCGCGGCATGGCCGATCGCTGCGTCACCTGGCTGCGCTACTACGCCGGCTGGGCCGACAAGATCGAAGGTCTGGTCACAGGGCTGAACCCGTCGGAGAACTTCGAATACACCGTGGCCGAGCCCTATGGCGTCATCGGTCACATCATCACCTGGAACGCGCCGCTGCTGTCCCTGTGCATGAAGATTCCGCCGTCCCTGGCGGCCGGCAACACGGTGGTGATCAAGCCGGCGGAGTTCACCCCCTTCACCGCCCAGCTCTTCACCGAGCTGGCCCTGGAGGCTGGAATTCCGGCCGGCGTCATCAATGTCGTGCCGGGCGGCGTGCCGGCGGGCGAAGCCCTGGTGCGCCATAGCGGCGTCGACAAGATCAGCTTCACCGGCGGGCCGATCGGCGCCCGGGCGATCATGAAGTCGGCGGCGGATTTCCTGAAGCCCCTGGTGTTCGAGCTGGGCGGAAAGTCGGCCAATCTCGTCTTCCCTGACGTCGACCTCGCCGAGACCGCGGCCTACGCCACCTATTTCGGCTTCTCCAACAGCGGTCAGGGCTGCGCCTTGCCCACCCGGGTGCTGGTGCATCGCGACATCTACGCCCCCTTCGTCGAGGCCATGGCCGCCACCATCGATCAGGTGACCCTGGGCGATCCCTTGAACATGAACACGGTGATCGGCCCCATGGTCAACGCCGCCGCCCTGCAACGCGTGAACGGCCTGATCGAACGGGCGCGGACGAGCCAGGTCGGCCGCTTCGTGCGCGGCGCCTGTCCGCCGCCGGCAGGGTTGGAGAGCGGCTGCTTCGTCGAGCCCACCCTGATCGCCGAGATCGATCCCCACTGCGAGATCGCCCAGAAGGAAGTGTTCGGTCCGGTGCTGGCGGTGATGGCCTTCGACAGCGAAGACGAGGCCGTGGCCCTGGCCAACAACACCGAATACGGCCTCAGCGCCTATGTGCAGACCCACGACCTCAACCGCGCGCAGCGGCTTATCCGTCGCCTCAACGCCGGCACGGTGTTCATCAACCGCGCCACCCCCGCCTTCCTGGCCGCCAGCCCGTTCGGCGGCCTCGGCCTCTCCGGCTTCGGCCGCGAGGGCGGACGCGCAGGCCTGGACGAGTTCATCCGCATCAAGGGCGTCGGTGTCAGCATCGGCTGAGCCGGACGTCTTGGAGACCGACCATGACGAAGATCACCTTCATCCAGCACACCGGCCAATCCCGCACCCTCGATGCTCCGGCGGGCGCCTCAGTGATGCAGGTCGCGGTGCAGAACCAGACGCCGGGCATCGACGCCGAATGCGGCGGCGCCTGCAGCTGCGCCACCTGCCACGTCTATGTGGACGAGGCCTGGCGCGCCAAGCTCCCGCCGCCCTCACCGGTGGAAAGCACCATGCTCGACTTTGTGGAGGACTTGCAGACGGGCAGTCGGCTCGGCTGTCAGATCAAACTGAGCGAGGCCCTGGATGGATTGGTGGTCCGCGTGCCGCGGCGCCAGGCCTAGGAGGCGCCAATGCCCGAGGCGATCGCAGCTAGCGCGTTCGATTACATCATTGTCGGCGGCGGATCCGCCGGCTGCGTTCTCGCCGATCGCCTGACTCGCGACGGCCGCCATCAGGTGCTGCTGCTGGAGGCCGGCGGCGAGGACAGGAGCCCGCTGATCGCCATGCCCAAAGGTATCGGCAAGCTGCTGACCGATCCCGAGCACGTGTGGCGCTATCCCGTGGAGGAGCGCTTCAGCAATCACAGCCAGCCAGCCGTCTGGCTGCGCGGCCGCACCTTGGGCGGATCAAGCTCGGTGAACGGCATGGTCTATACCCGCGGCTTCCCCGCCGACTATGACGCCTGGGGCGGGGCCGGCCTCGCTGGCTGGAGCTGGGCGGCGGTGAAAGAGGCCTATGTGGCCATCGAGGACCATGTGCTCGGGCCGTGCGACTGGCGCGGCGCAGGCGGGCCGCTGCACGTCTCCCAGACCCGCGGCCGCGCCCCCGCCTTCGGCGCCTTTCTGCAAGCCGGCGCAGCCGTCGGTCTACCGATCAAACAGGACCTCAATGATCCGACCACGGAGGAAGGCGTCGGCTATTGCTCGGTCACCATCCACAACGGGCGCCGCTGGAGCGCGGCGGACGCCTTCCTGAAGCCGGCGCGCAAGCGGTCCAACCTGCACGTGGTCACAGGCTTCCGGGCCGATCGGGTGCTGTTCGACGGGTTGAGGGCCGTGGGCGTGGCCGGACGCCAGAACGGCGCGCCGCAGACCTACCGCGCCGGCCGCGAAGTGATCCTGTCGGCGGGAACCCTTGGCTCGGCCAAGCTGTTGCAGCTGTCCGGCATCGGCCCCGCCTGCCGCCTCGAAGCCGCTGGCGTGCCCGTCCTGCTCGATCGCCCGGCGGTGGGCGCGCACCTGCGCGAGCACCGGGTGATGTTCATGCAGTTCCGCCTCAGCCGACAGGCCCTCAGTCACAACCGCGAATATGCGGGCCTGCGCCTCGTCGGCAATGTGCTGAAATACGCCGCTTTGCGCCACGGGGTCATGGCCATGGCGGCCTATCAGACAGGGGCGTTTCTGCGCTCGCGTCCGGACCTGCCCGCCGCCGACGTACAACTGCTCATGGGCGCCTTTTCCATGGACTTCGCCGGCGCCCGCGACGGGCAGGTGACCCTGGAGCGCGCGCCGGGCCTGCAATGTCTGGTGCTGCCGGTGCGCCCCACCAGCGAGGGCGAGCTCTACATCACGAGTGCTGATCCCGACGCCCCGCCCCACATCGACCCGCGCTATCTCACCAGCGCAGAAGACCGGGCCTCCGCCGCCGCAGGGGTGCGCAAGGTGCGCGAAATCATGCTCCAGGCGCCGTTGCAGGGCATGGTGGAGGGCGAGGTCACACCCGGCGCGGACTGCGACAGCGACGAGGCGATCCTCGCCGCCTATGGACCCTACGGCTCCTCCGGCTATCACGCGGTCGGCGTCTGCCGCATGGGCGCGGATGCCGAAAGCGTCACCGACGCCGACCTCAAGGTGCGCGGCGTTGAAGGGCTTCGGGTGGTGGACTGTTCGGTCATGCCCAGCATCCCTTCAGGCAACACCAACGGCCCGGTGATGGCCCTGGCCTGGCTCGCCGCCGACCGAATCCTCCTGGCGGCAGGTCGCTGAGCTGCTCGACATCGGCCCTGCGATCTTGCGCGACGTGAACCGTCGGCAAGTTGCGTCCCGCCGTGGATCGCTGAAACAGTACGATGCAGTGCCCTTCTGTTTTCCACGCTGCATCCGCCCCCCCGATGTGGCGCAGGTGGTGGACTTCGTCCTGGTCGGCGCCGGCCTCGCCCTGGAACACGCCCCATGTCCGTGACCGTAAAGCCCTACAAGATCGCCGTGCCCCAGGCGCAGCTCGACTGGATCGGCGCCATGGTGGCGGGCGCCAAGCCCCTGCGCGCGCCCAAGGACGACGCCGACTGGAAATACGGGCTCGACGTCAAATGGTTCGCCGAATTCCTCGACCACTGGGCCACGGCCTATGACTGGCGGGCCCACGAAGCGGCGCTCAATCTCTGGCCCCAGGTGTTGGTGGAGATCGACGGCCTCGCCATCCACGCCTTCCATATCAAGGGCTCAGCCAGCCGGCCGCGCCCGCTCCTTCTCACGCATGGCTGGCCCGGATCGGCCTATGAGTTCGCCGCCATGGTCGGGCCACTGACCCGGCCCCAGGATTTCGGCGGCGAGGCGGAAGACAGCTTCGACCTGGTGATTCCGAGCCTGCCGGGCGTCGGCTTTTCCGCCGCGCCGAACCTGCCCCTCGGCCCCCGCGCCATCGCCGGGCTGTGGCGGCTGCTGATGAGCGAAGGCCTCGGCTACGAGAGATTCGGGGTGCAGGGCGGCGATCTCGGCAGCGCGGTCTCCTCCTGGCTCGGCTGCGACGCCGGCGAGCAGGTGGCGGGGGTGCATCTCAATCTCTGCGTCCCGCCCATAAGCGACCCCACCGACGATCCGGAGGAGCTGGCTTGGCGTCAGGCCTATGCAGCGGTGCAGCAGCGCGAGAGCGCCTACATGGTGCAGCACGCCACCAAGCCGCAGACCGTGACGGCGGCCCTCAGCGCCAGCCCGGTCGCCTGCGCCGCCTGGATGTTGGAGAAGTTCCACGGCTGGAGCGATTGCGGCGGCGACATCGAGCGCTGCTTCAGCAAGGACCAGCTGATCACCAACCTGATGTTCTATCTCGCCGAGGACAAGGCCGGTTCCGCCATCTGGCTCTATCGCGGCGCGGCCATGGAGCGGGCGAGCGGGCGGTTCGACGGTTTGAAGGTCGAGGCGCCCACCGCCGTGGCGGTGTTCCCCGGCGAGTTCCTGCCCCCGCCGCCCAGGGCGACAGCGGCGCGCTACTACCGCCTGGAACGCTGGACCCTCATGGCCGCCGGCGGCCACTTCGCCGCCATGGAGCAGCCGGCCGCCCTCGCCGACGACATTCGCGCCTTCTTCCACGGGCGGCTTTGAACCCACGCAACCAGAGGAAACGGGTCATGAAGGTTCGCTATCCCAATTTCGATTTCGCTACGGCGAAGGCGCACTGGGCGCCGTGCATCGAGTTCGCACAGCGCGCCAACGCCTCCAGCATCATTCCAAGCTATGTCGAGCCCTACCTCGTGAAGGTGATGCTGAAGGCGCGCCCGCACATCCGCCCGAGCGAAACCGCGCTCGATCAGGACGTGGTGGTGTTCTGCAAGCAGGAGGCGCAGCACAACAAGCAGCACAATGTCTTCAACGCCCAGCTGCGGGCCCAGGGCTATGAGGGCCTGCTGGCCATCGAACAAGCGCTGGAAGCGGACCTCAATCGGTTCCTGGAGACCAAGTCGCTGAAGTTCAATGTCGCCTACGCCGAAGGGTTCGAGGCCCTGGGCGCGCTCGGGGCGGAGATGTGGTTCAACTGCTACCGAGACTATCTGGACGGGGCCGACAAGGACGTGGTGGCCATGTGGCAGTGGCATATGGCCGAGGAGTACGAGCACCGCGAAGTGGCGTTCAACGTGTTCCATGAGCTCTATGGTCGCAAGAACGTCTTCGACGCCTGGATCTATCGGGTGGGGGTGTTCATCTTCACGGCCCGGCATCTGCTCGGCTTCGGCGATCGCGCCGCCGAGCTGTTGCTGGCCATCGATCGGGAAAAGATGACCGACGAAGAGCGCCAGGCCTCCTTCGCCCGCGAACAGGCCTTCAAAAAGAAGATGGCCCGCACCGCGATCCCCGAACTCATCAAGGTGCTGTCCCCCTTCTACCAGCCGCGCACCCGCAAGGCGCCGGCGGGCTGGCAGGACTATCTGAAGGGGTATGAAGCAGCTTAAATCGCCATCTGCACCAGTTGCACCAAGGCGCCGCCGAACCGCTCGTCCTTGAGGAATATCCAGCGGGCGCGCGGCGCTTCCCCCTCGGACAGCACTTCGATGCCCTTGGCCTCGGCGTGGGCCCGCTCAAGGGCCAGATCGTCCACCACGAAGGCGATGTGGGACAGCCCCTCGCGCTCGCCCAGCAGGCTGTCGTCGACGGAGGGGCCGGAGAGGCTCTGAACGAGCTCGATCTCCACCCCATCCTGAGTGACCGCATGGGTGACCTTGCTGCGGGCAAGGCCCTCCGTGGTCCCCACCCGGGTCATCAATTCGAACTCGCGCACCGGCTCCCAGTCGAGACCGAGCAGCTCGCCATAGGCGGCGGCGGTGCGCTCGATATCGTGGACCTTGAAGCCGAAATGCAGAAATTTCACGACCAGGCGACCGGCAAAGAGGCCCGGCCCCAGTGCATCCAGCCAGGCAGGCGGGTGGTCGGCCCGGTCAGGCGCAGATTGGGTAGACGTTCGATCAGACGCGACAGGGCCGTCTTGGCTTCCAGGCGCGCCACCGGGGCGCCCAGGCACATGTGTACGCCCGCGCCGAAGGACAGGTGCTTACGGGCCTCGTTCGCCGGACGATCCACCTTGAACACGTCGGGATCAGGGAACAGGTCCGGATCGCGGTTGGCCCCCACCATGGAGAACATCAGCTTGGCCCGGTTCGGCAAGGCTTCGCCGTGCAGACTGGTGGGTTGCAGGCTGGTGCGGAAATGGCCAAGCACCGGCGGGTCGAAGCGCAGGCTCTCCTCGATCGCGCCCTCCACCAGCTGCGGTTCGCGCTTCAGACGCTCCCAGTTTTCCGGGGTCTCCAAAAGACGCCACATGAGATTGCCGAGGAGACTGATGGTGGTTTCCTGCCCACCTGTGAGGAAGGCGAGGCAGATGTTCAGCTGCTCCTCGCGGGTGAGATAACGCCCCTCCACCTGCGACACGATGCTGCGCGACATGAAGTCGTCGGGCAGCACCCCGCCCAGATCCTCATGCGCAGGCTTGTCGACGCCGGCCTTGGCCAACAGGGCGACGCGCTCGTCGAGCAGGGTGTTGAAGTGGCCGTAGATCTCTTTGAGAATCGGCTCGAACGAACCCGGCTCGGGATCGTTGAACAGCAGGTTCTGCAAGGTGTCGGCCCACACCTTGTAGGACTTGTAGGCGCTCTCCGGCGCGCCCAGCATGACGCACATGATGCGCGCGGGCAGCGGGAAGGCGAACAGCGGGTAGAAGTCGCCCTCTCCGGCGGAGTTGGCCAGCATGGCGTCGATCAGCTCATCGACGATGCGGGCGATCTCGCCCTCGTACCGCTTCAGCGCCTTGGGCGTGACGCCGCGCGCGATCTCGGTGCGGAAGGCCTTGTGGAAAGGCGGATCGGTTTTGAAGCCCACGTCGCTGATGGTGTCTTTCTGGGCGTTGCCCCAGCGGAACGACCAGATCGGGCTCTCCTGGAGGATGTCTTCCTTGATCTCGGCGTAGTCGCTGGCGATCCAGAAGGTTTGGCCCGGCCGATCCACCCGATGGAACGGGCATTCGGCGCGCAGCTTGCCGTAGGCGGGACCCGGATCGGCGACGACTTCAGGCGAGAAGGGATCAAAGGCGTTGGCGCTCATGGCGGCGCTCCCGAGGCGGCTGCGGATAGCGGAGTAAAGCGCCGTCGCCGCTGTCAGGCGAGGCCCCTCCCCGCCTCATCGCCGATGCGATCGGCCAGGCATCGCAGGGGCGGTGACATCGGGTTGCCACGACCCGCCGCGCCGTATTATTGAACATTGTTCGAAAATTTGAACGCCTTCGGAGGTCGCATGCACAAGTATCTGGGCAGCACGGAATACATTCTCTTCAGCGTCCAGGATCGCGTCGCGCGCATCACCCTGAACCGGCCGGAGAAGCGCAACGCCCTGCATCCGGCGCTGCTCGCTGAGCTGCGCGACGCCCTCCTAGAGGCGGACGCGGTCAACGACGTCAACGTCGTCATCCTGGAAGGCGCGGGCAAGGACTTCTGCGCCGGCTACGACCTCGCAGGCGCCTACGCCGGCTACAAGGACGGCGAGACCCCGCCCTGGGACGACAGCCTCTACCGCACGGTGAACGGCTCCCTGGACGACGATTGCTGGAACATGGAGCAGACGCAGAAGCTGACGCTCGCCCTGTTCGACATGCACAAGCCGGTGATCGCCAAGGTGCAGGGCAACTGCATGGCCGGCGGCACCGACCTCGCCCTCATGTGCGACTTCATCATCTGTACGGAGGAGGCCAAGATCGGCTTCCCCGCCACCCGCGCCAACGGCACGCCGCCCAACCAGATGTGGGTCTACCACGTGGGGCCGCAGTGGGCGAAGCGGCTGATGATGACCGGCGACTGCCTGTGGGGCCGCGACGCCGTGCGCATCGGCCTCGTGCTCGACGCCGTGCCGGCCGACGCGCTGGACGAGGCGGTGAACGAGCTGGCTCGGCGGCTCAGCTTCGTCGACGGCGAACTGTTGTCGGCGCACAAACGCATCGTCAACGCCGCTCTCGAATTGCAGGGCGCGCGCACGCTGCAGCGCTTCGCCACCGAGATGGACGCCCGCGCGCACCTCTCGAAGGGGCCGCGCCGCACCCAGTTCCGCGCCGACATGGCCGAACACGGTCTGAAGACCGCCCTGAAGAACCGTGACGAGCCGTTCGGCGACGGCATGGTTAAGGCCCACTGGCTCTCCAAGTAAGAGGAACGAACACCGTGTCCCAAGACTTCCTCATCGACGAGCCCGTCGAAGGCGTGAAGCGCATCACCCTCAATCGCCCCGAGGCGATGAACGCCTTCACCTTCGCCATGTACCAGGCGTTCATCGACCTCCTCACCGCGATCAAGTTCGATCCCAAGGTGCGGGTGGTGATCCTCACCGGCACCGGCAAGGCCTTCTGCACCGGCCATGATCTGCGCAACGGCGGCCAGCCCGCCTGGGTCGATCCCGAGCTCGGCAAGGCCTACAACACCAAATATACGATGAGCGTGCTGGCGCAGATCCCGCCCCTGCTGCGCTCGCTGCCCCAGCCGGTGATCTGCGGCGTGAACGGAACCGTGGCCGGTATGGGCTACGCCCTGCCGCTGGCCTGCGACATCGCCATCGCCGGCAAGTCGGCCAAGTTCGTCAACTCCATCCACAACGCCGCCACGGGCTGCGAGCTGGGCATGAGCTATCTGCTGCCGCGGGCTGTGGGCGCTCAGCGGGCCGCGGAAATCCTGCTCACCGCCCGGGCCGTGCAGTCCGACGAGGCCGAGCGCATCGGTCTGGTGCTGAAGACGGTGCCCGACGAGGAGCTGCAGGACGCGTGCCTCGACCTCGCCAAGGCCATCGCCGTCAATGTGCCCATGGGCGTCTGGACCACCAAGCAGTCTCTGTGGATGAACCTGCACGCCGGCAGCCTGGAACAGGCCATGGAGATGGAGACCCGGGCCGTGTTCATGGCCCAGTCCACCGCCGACGCCGCCGAGAAGCGCGCCGCCTTCTTCGAGAAGCGCGCGCCCCATTTCAGCAACAAGTGAGGCCAGCGCCATGACCGAGGCCGCCAAAATCTCCCCCGCCGCGTTCGAGACCATTCTCTACCAGGTGGAGGACGGCGTCGCGCTGCTGACCCTGAACCGCCCCGAAGTGTTCAACGCCATGAACCCGCTCATGACCCAGGAGCTGCTGGCGGCCCTGGATCTGGTGGATCAGGACGATGACGTCCGCGCCTTGATCGTCACCGGGGCCGGGCGCGGCTTTTGCGGCGGCGCCGACCTCTCCAAGGGCGCATCGATCTTCGACAAGCGCGACCGGGCGGATTCGCCGGTGCGCGAGGACGGCAGCATCGACTATTCCAAGCCCTCGGCGCGGGACGGCGGCGGCTATCTGGCCCTTCGCCTGTTCAACTGCCTGAAGCCGGTGATCGGCGCCATCAACGGCGCGGCGGTGGGCGTGGGCGCAGCCATGATCCTGCCCATGGACATCCGCATCGCCAGCGAACACGCCAAGGTGGGCTTCGTCTACGCCCGCCGCGGCATCGTGCACGAGACCTGCTCCAGCTACTTCCTGCCGCGCATCGTCGGCATCAGCCGGGCGCTGGAATGGAGCTTCAGCGGCCGGGTCATGCCCGCCCAGGAGCTGAAAGAAGGCGGCCTGGTGCGCGACGTGGTGGCGCCCGACCAACTCATCCCCCACGCCAAGGCCATCGCCAAGGAGATCGCCGACCACACCGCGCCGGTGTCCGTGGCCCTCATGCGGCAGATGCTGTGGCGCGGCCAGGCCATGCAGCATCCCATGGAGGCCCATCGCATCGAGAGCCGCGGCATCTCCACCCGCGGCAAGAGCCCCGACGCGAAGGAGGGCGTGCAGTCGTTCCTTGAGAAGCGGCTGCCCCACTTCCCCTGCAAGGTCTCCACCGACATGCCGGACTACTTCCCCTGGTGGGAAGAGCCCGAATACTCCTGAACCGCGGAGGACTTTGACCATGAAGACCCGCATTACCGAGATGTTCGGCATCGAATATCCCATCCTCCTGGCCGGCATGGGCCGAGTGGCGGTCCCCAAGCTGGTGGCCGCGGTCTCCAACGCCGGGGGGCTCGGCGTGTTCGGCGCCGGCTCCAACCCGCCGGAGGTGACGCGGGCGGCGATCCGCGAGATCCGCAGCCTCACCAACAAGCCCTTCGGCGCCAATGCGCCCCTGGCCATTCCCAACGGCATGGAGAACGCCAAGGTTCTCTTGGAAGAGCAGGTGCCGATCATCAACTACTCCATGGGCCGGGGCGACTGGATCGCCAAGGCGGCGCATGACTATGGCGGCAAGGTCATCGCCTCGGTGACCAATGTGCACTTCGCCGAACGGGCCCAGGCGCACGGGGCGGACGGGGTGATCGCCGCCGGCTTCGAGGCGGCCGGCCATGCCGGCGAGGTCACCACCTTCGTGCTGACGCCGCGCCTGGCGGAGGTGCTCGACATCCCGATCATCGCCGCGGGCGGGGTCGCCACAGGCGCGGGCCTCGCCGCGGCCCTGGCCCTGGGGGCGGATGGAGTCTCCATGGGCACGCGTTTCCTGACCACCGAGGAAAGCCCCATGCATCAGAACTTCAAGGAAAAGGCGGTATCCCTCGATGTGAACGAGACCATCATTTCCGACCGCTTCGACGGCATCCCCAACCGGGTGATGAAGACCATTGCGGCGGAAAGGGCCTCCAAGGCGCAGATCAATCCGTTCAAGGTGTTCCTGGACTCGCTGGCCATCGCCCGGGACATCGACATCCCCTATTTCAAGCTGTTCCTGCAGGTGCTGGCCTCCGGCCCCGCCAACACG
This sequence comes from Pseudomonadota bacterium, assembly GCA_040757715.1. Classification (GTDB taxonomy): domain Bacteria; phylum Pseudomonadota; class Alphaproteobacteria; order Caulobacterales; family Caulobacteraceae; genus CAIMFV01. The sequence goes on from JBFLWS010000002.1 coordinate 33,395, forward strand.
CTGAACATGATGCGTATGTCGCAGATGCTGCAGATGCACACCATCACCCTCACCACCGGCGACCTGGAGAAGGGCATGACCGCCAGCGGCATGTCAGTCGGGCTGGTGCATGACCTGCCGCCGGTGGCCGAGCTCATGGCCCGCATCGTGGCCGAGGCTGAAGCCGCCCGGGCCCGGTTGGACGCGGCCATCGCCGCCTGACCGCGGCTTGCGCCTCTGAACGGCGAGAGGCCAGGCGTCGCCGCCTGGCCTCTATCATTTCAGCCATAAGGCGCAGCGTCAGTCCGGCAGCCTTTCGCGATAGCTGGCGGCGTCGAGACTGGCGTCGAGATAGCGGCCAAGCCGGTAGTCGCCGCTGATGGTGGTGCGTCGCGCGCCGCGGCTGACGCCTTCAGGAATGCCGCAGGCCATGTGCACCGTGGCCCAATTGTCCCACGCCACCACGTCGTTGGCGGCCCACTTGTGGAAATAGGCGTAGCGTTCGTCGGTGAGCACGTCGCCCAGCTCGGTGAGCAGGTCCGCGCTCTCGCTCTCATCGACGCCGAGCACATAACGCGCATGCATGGGCGAGAGGTTGAGAATCTTGCGCCCGGTCTCCGGCAGGGTGATCACCAGCGGGTGCACCACCGCCGGGAAAGCCGCGTCGTACTTCTCGAGCGAAGCGAGCTGTTCGGCGGACCGGTTCACCGACTTGACGTCCCATGGATAGCCGAAGGGGTTCTTCTCCTGGGCGCCCTGGAACTTGTAGACCACGTCGAGCCCTTCGATCCGCGCCCGCAGGGCCGGCGACAGGCGATCATAGGCCTGGCCGCCGTAGATCCAGCCGGTGACGCCGCCCTCGCGCGCCGGCATGGTGCTGCGCAGGCATGCGCCACGGACGATCTCTGGCACGAAAGCTTGGTCCCAGTGCCAGCCGAGCCAGTGGTTCAGCCGCTTGCCGTCCACCTCATAGGTGTTGGCGGGGTTTTTCGCCGGATCGAAGTCCAGCATCATCATGTAGGGGTTTTCGTTGGAGTTGAGCTTCTTGGTCACCGCCGGCTGCGGTTCGCCAAAGCAATGCGACAGGCGCATATGGGCGTCGTTGTCGGGAATGCCTTCGCGCACCAACACGATGCCGTTCTCGACAAAGGCTGTGTGAATCGCCGCCTGCACTTCTGGCGACAAGTCTTGCGTAAAGTCGACGCTCCGAATCTCGCAACCAAAAGGTTCGAGCTTGATGACCTCTGGAAGACTGGCGGTCATGCTCCCTATCTCCATTAGACTTGGGCCGCGAGGGCCGTGTTTATGGAGTTAGAATTTGCCTTTTGACCGCGTTCAGCGAGTGTCTATAGCGTCATAATGATAGAGTAATCGGACAGAGAGGCGGCGGCCTACTTCCCCGGCTCCAGCGGCGCCAGGCTGAGCACGAAACGGCGCAGGAGTTGCCACATGAGCTGGCCCTCCGCGTAGTCGAGACCAGCCTCCATGGCCGTCTCCGCCGCCTTGGACGCCGCGGCCAGCTCCACCAGATGCTCGCGCCCAACCGCTGTGAGCTCCACAGTGGCCGCCGCGCCAGCGCCGTCGATGTTGATCAGCCCAAGCCGTACCAGCTTAGCGAGGCTCGCACGGTTGTGGCGCTTGCCAGTGAAGCGGAAGATGTCATTGAGCCGCCCCACCGTGCGGCCTTCGCGACCGCCGATGATGTTGAGCCGCCAGTAGTCGTGCTCGTTGAGCCCGCGCGCCTTCAGGGCGGGGGCCAAGCGGTTCAGCATGTGCTGGTGCGCCACGCCGAGCAGCAGATTGAGCTCGTTGGTGTCCACCAGCGCCTCCTCGCCCTCGGGCGGATGGTCGAGCTTGGCCTTGGCGGCGGTCTTTTGAAGGGCAAGGGCGTACTTGCCGGCATGGAACGCCAGCACCGGCCGCTGGAAACGCTCGAAGGTCTTCACCTCACCGACGATGATCATGTGATCACCGCCCTCATAGCGATGGGCGATCTGACACTCGAACCGCGCCGCGCAGGCCTCGATCAGGGGCGCGCCGCCCAGACCCCGCGACAGTTGCAGACCGGCGAACCGGTCCACATCCCGGCGGGAGAAGGTGTTGGCGAGCTGCTCCTGATGCGCCGCCAGGATATGCACGGCGAAGGTCTCCGCCTGCATGAACACCGGCAAGTTGGCCGAGGTCTTGGCGATGCTCCACAGCACCATGGGCGGGTCGAGCGAGACCGAATTGAAGCTGTTGGCCGTCAGACCCACGTCCCGCCGTCTGGGCTGCGGGTGGTGATGATGGTGACCCCGGTGGTGAAGGCGCCCAGGGCCGAACGGAACGCCCTCACGTCGAGCACGGGGACATCCAGCCCAGGCGCATCTAGTACGGGCGCGCTCACGCCGCGGCCATGAACTCAGGGCGGCGCAGACGGAACAGGCGCGCCGCAGTGCCGCCGACGATGTCGGCCTTCTCCCGCTCGGAAATGTCCACGCCGTCGAACAGCTTGTTCAGCACCTCCATGGAGTGCGGGAAGGTGCCTTCCATGTGCGGATAGTCGGTAGCCCACAACAGGGTCTGGTGGCCCAGGGTTTTGCGCGACAGCACGCAGGCGCGATCGGTCTGGAAGGCGCACTTCACCTGCGCGGCGACGATCTCGCTCGGCAGACGCGACAGCTTTGGATGCACATAGACCTGGTGGGCGTGGTAGGTTTCGTCCATGCGCTCGGCCACCCCCGCCAGCCAGGAGGCGCCGGATTCGATGAAGCACACCTGCGCCTTGGGATTGCGGTCCAAAAGCCCGCCGGCGGTCATCAGGGTGATGGTGGAGGCCGCGTCCCACATCTGGCGCGTATAGTTGTAGATGGCCCCGCCAGGGCCCCGCTCGAACACCAGGTTCTTCAGGCCCGTGGAGGTGTGCAGGCAGAAAGGAATGCCGAGCTCGCCGGCAAGCGCGAACACCGGATCCCACCGATCGCTATTGTAGCCCGGGACGCCCTCGGGGGTCACGGCGGGCAGCATGGCGGCGGTGAAGCCGATCTGCGCGGCGCGCTTCAGTTCCGCCACGGTGTTGGAGAGGTTCTGCACCGGCAGAAGCGCGGTAGGCACGAACTTGTCGAGGTGCTCCCTGAAGTAGCCCCACATCCAGTCGTTATGGATTTCCGCGGTGGCGAGTTCGGCTTCCGGATCCTCCACATGGTGCGCCGCGAGGGCGATGGAGGGGAAGATCAGCTCGGCGTCGATGCCGTCCGCCGCCATGTCCTCAAAGCGGCCGTTGATGTCGCGCGCGCCCTTGCGGGAGATGCGGATCACGTCTTCCTCGCCCTTGGTAGGCAGCTTCATGCGGTGCACCACCGTGTCGCCGCACATGGACAGGTGATAGCCGTCCTTTTGCTCCACATGCAGAGCGAACTTCTTCATGCCGGCCGGCAGCTTGGACAGATAAAGATCGCTGGGCTCGACCACGTGAGCATCGCAGCTGAAAGTGAACGGACGCGCCATGCTTTCTCTCCCATAAGGCCAGCGCACACCGACGTCGGCCAAATTTCAATCCAGTTCAATTATATAACCAATTCTCACTGCGCGTTCGATTTTTCGAGCGCAACATCGCACCTGCGCTGATTGCGACGCGTTAGCGGTTCTGAGCCTCAAGCCAGGCCTTGTGGTCCTCGAAGTGCGTCGGACGGCGCTCGATGAACAGGCCGCTGGCCCGAGCCAACGCCGCGCCGGTGGAGACGAGGGTCATTTCTCCCCGCAAACGCCATTTGCGCCCTTCGTGCTCGTCGACCCAGGCCTTGATCTCGACCACGGTGAGGATGGGTACGGGCTTGATGAAGTCCACTTCCAACCGTCCGGTCACCGTGTAAGCGCGATTGAGCGGCCCCACATGTCCGAGCGCCTCGTCAAAAGCGAGCGCGGTCCAGCCGCCGTGGGCGACCTGCGGTCCGCCCTCGTATTCCGCCGGACAAACGAGCCGCATCACCAGTCCCTGGCGATCGCTGGGCGTCACCGACTGAACGCCCGCGCGGCAGCGTCCGGCGGGACGGCAGGCATAGCAGAGCATGATCTCGCCCGGCTCCAGAAAGCGCGCGGCATCAGCGTCGAGGCCGGTCATGTGGGGTAAGGGCTGGTTCGTCATCGGCGATCCGTTTCGGCGGCGGCTCAGCGACTGAAATTGACCCGCGGCGCTCAAAAAGAAGGCCGCCCCGGTATGGGGCGGCCGAAGGCGTTGCGCTCCTGGGAGGATCGGAACGCAGTTGGTTACCAGTGGTAGGTCAGGTTGACGCCGAAGGTGAGCGGCGGACCATATTCGTTCTGGTCCACGCCCAGAGCCGCCGACAGCAGCTGCTGGTTGGTGACATAGAGCTTGTCGCCAAGGTTCTTCACCCAAACCGACAGGTCGACATTGCTGTTGCGGACATGAGTCCAGTCGATCTTCAAGTTGACGACGCCGAAGGCCGGAAGATGCGCCACCGGGAAGCCGGCCAGGGTCTGGGACGAGCGCCAGGAATAGTCCACTTCGCCGGCGATCTTGCCGATCGATTCATTCAGCGGCAGCGTGTAGCGGGCGGACGCCGAGATCGTGGTCTTGGAGCTGCCCGGCACCGGTTGAGATCCCAGCGAGGTGAAAACAGGCACGGGCGAGGCCAAAGTGCCGGTGTATCCGGAGATGAACTGCGCCGAGGATTTGAACTTGGCGTCGGCCAGACCGTACGAGAAGGACAGTTGCAGATCGCGGGTCGGGTTCAAAGCGGCTTCCAGCTCGCCGCCATTGATGGTGGCGCCTTCATGCACGTTCTCCACGACCTGCACGGCGTTGCCGAAGTAGGGCACCACCGGCGCCACGGTCGGATTGCCATAGTCGGCGTGATAGATCGCCAAGTTCAGGCGGCCCGGCGCCTCGCCGAGCGTGAATTGCGACTTCATCCCGCCTTCCACGTCGGTGATGGTCTCAGCCCCATAAGCCGCGCTGCCCGGCGCATAGCTGGTGGGATTGAACCCGCCGGCCTTGTAGCCACGCCGCGAGGCCACGTAGAGCATCAACTTGTCGGTGTAGTGATAATCCAAGCCGATCGTCCAGTTCGGAGCCGAGAAGGTCTTGGACAGGCTGCGAACGCAGGGGGCGCCGGGCGCAATACCGGGGAATTCGCAGGACGGCACAAAGATGCCGGACGGAATATTGGTCCCGATGTCGGTAGCGCTCTGCTGCTTGTGATCCCAGCTGTAGCGGTAGCCGGCGGTGAACTCGAGGCCCTTGAGGATTTCGTCGAGCTTGTAGGTGCCTTGCGCGAAAAGCGCGGTCGAGTCGGTCTTGCTGGTGGAATTGAGCTGGTTGGTGATCAGCGGCTTGAGGATGGTGTTGCCGTTCTGCGCCGTCTCATCCTGGTGGGCGTAGTAGGCGCCCAAGATCCAATCCAGCCGGTTGGCGAAGGAGCGGCCCTGCAACTGCAGTTCGTCGCTGAGCTGATCCTGGGTGTCGCGGAAATCATCCATCAAGAGCAGGGTCGGCTCGTTCGCCTGGCTCAGCAGCCACTTGGTGCGCTGATGCTGGTAGCCCAGCACGTTCTTCAGCGAGAGATCATCCGACAGCTTGTAGCTGGTGATGTTGGAGATCGTATAGACGTCGAGCGTGATCGGGTTGGTGATCGGCGACGACACCTTGCGCGGGCCCCAAGCCTGCTGATTGGCCAGCTGAGTCGCCAGCGGGACCGGCACCAAGGCGAAATAGTCGGCGTTGGAGATCAGGGCCGGGAACGGATTGACGAAACCGTTGTAGATACCCTTGGCAATGGCGCTGAAATTGGTCGGGATCAGCGCCGTGCCGTTCTGATGGGCGTGATAGCCGTCGAGCATCAGGCTGTTGGTCAGCTTTTCAGTGGGGCGATACTCGACCTGGATGCGACCGGATTGATAATTCTGGCTGTCGAGCTTCGCGCCGGAGACGTTCTTGATATAGCCGTCATGCGCCGAGAGGCGGGTAGACAGGCGCACGTCGAGATTGTCCGCAAGCGCCCCATTCACCGCCGCCGTCAGCTGGCGCTGATTGTAGTTGCCGCCTTCCAGCTGGGCGAAACCTTCGTTGCGGTGAGTCGGACGCTGGGGCGTGAACAGGATGGCGCCGCCGTCGCTGTTCTTGCCGAACAGGGTGCCTTGCGGACCGCGCAGAACCTGGACGCTGGCCAGGTCATAGAATTCGTTGGCCATCTGGCGGGTGTTCAGCAGCGGCACTTCATTGAAGTAGGAGGCCACTGAAGGGTCGGCGTTGGTGCCGGGCGCCGTGGTGGAAAGACCGCGAAGAACGAACGACGGCTCGGCGCCGAGGAAGTAGGCGCCATTGTTCTCCTGCAGAGACGGCACGTGGTATTGCAGATCGGCCGCGCTCACCACCGCCTTTTGCTCCAGCGCCGCTGCGCCGAGGGCGGTCACGGCCAGGGGAACTTTCTGGACGGTTTCTTCGCGCTTGCGGGCAGTGATGACGACTTCAGTCGCAGTGGCCCCAGCGCTGGCGGCGGCAGCGGTCGCGTCCGCAGCAAAAGCGCCGCATGGCGCAGCCAACCCGAAGATGGTCGTGGCCAGCAGCAGGCTTTGGTAGGTTTGATTTCGACGCATGGTTTGCACCTCCCCTGTTTTTTGGCTGCGGATTATGTATGCCCGCAGCGCTTATTCATGGATGAACGCCGCATGCCGCGGGATGAGCGGCCTAAGCTAAACATTCGAGGGGACCATAACGCGACGGAAGTTGGTTGGCTTGGAATAGATGCGATGACTTGCTAGGCATCGCGGCTGCGATCTCCCCCAGGACGGGTCGATCGGCAATGGATTACCGCTTCAGGTCTCGCGCGAGCGCGATTTGACCAGATCGTCTTAAAGATCGGTGCGGTTTGTCCATTTCTTCATCTTGAATTGAACCGGCGGTAGGATGGTCAATCCAAGAGAATTGCGCCTATGCCTGCACCACTAGCTTCTCGTGCAGATAGGCCTGCAGCCCTTCGAGCCCCCCTTCCCGCCCGTAACCGCTCTCCTTCACGCCGCCGAAGGGCGTCTCCGGCGTGGAGACGGCGAAGGTGTTGATCCCCAGCATGCCCGTTTGCAAAGCGTCGGCGAGGTCGGCGGCGGTGCGGGTGTCGCGGGTGAAGGCATATCCCGCGAGGCCCTGCGGCACGGCATTGGCCCGGGCGATCACCTCGTCAAAGGTCTTGAAGGACGTGATGGGCGCCACCGGGCCGAAGGTCTCATCGCACAACAGCAAGGCGGCGTCGCCCATATCCGTGACCACGGTGGGTTGGAAGAAATAGCCGGTGTTGCCGATCCGCGCCCCGCCGGTGCGAACCTTGCCGCCTCTGGCCAGGGCGTCGGCCACCACTCGGTCCATGGCCTCCAGGCGACGCGCGTTGGCGAGAGGCCCCATGGTGGTGGACGGCTCGAGTCCATCGCCTACGATCGCCGCCTGGGCGCCCTTCACGAACCCCTCCACGAACCGGTCATAGACCGACTCCTGCACAAAGAACCGCGAGGGCGAGACGCACACCTGGCCGGCGTTGCGGTACTTGCCGGCCACGCAGGTCGCCACCGCCGCCTCAAGATCGGCATCCGCGAACACCAGCACCGGCGCGTTGCCGCCCAGCTCCATGGTCGCCCGCTTGGCCCCGTCTGCGGCCAGGCGCAGCAGGTGCTTGCCCACCGGGGTGGAGCCGGTGAAGGTGATCTTCTTGATCACGGGATCGCCGATGAGCCGGGCGGACACCTCCGCCGGCGCGCCGAACACCAGGTTGGCGACGCCGGGCGGCAGACCCGCATCGTGCAGGGCCTGTATGAGAGCTAAGGCCGTGCCGGGAGTCTCCTCGGCCGCCTTGAGCACGATGGAGCAGCCGGCGCCCAACGCACCGGCCAGCTTGCGCGCCGGCGTCAGGGCGGGGAAGTTCCAGGGCGTGAAGGCGGCGACGGGCCCCACCGGCTCCATCAGCACCGTCTGCCGCACGCTCAGATCTCGTCCCGGCACCACCCGTCCATAGGTGCGTCGCCCCTCCTGACCGTACCAGTCGAATAGGTCCGCGGCGTGCAGGATTTCCGCCCGCGCCTCGGCCAGCACTTTACCTTGCTCCAGGGTCATGGTGCGGGCGATCGCGTCGATCCGCTCACGGATCAGATCGGCCGCCTTGGCCATGAGCTTGGCCCGGTCATAGGCGTTCCAACGCTTCCACGCCGAAAAGCCGCGCGCCGCCGCCGCCAGGGCCTGATCAAGGTCGCCCGGCGTCGCGTGCGGCAACAGCGTCAAGGTCTGGCCAGTGGCGGGATTGATCACCGGCTCGCTCTCGCGGCCCACGCCGTCGAGGAACTGGCCGTCGATGTAGAGATAAAGCTGCGGATACATGGCCATGCTCCAGATTTCAGACCTCAGCGCCGCGCGTCTTCGAGAACGAGGTCAGCGGCTTTTTCGCCGATCATGATGACGGCGGCGTTGCAATTGCCCGAGACCACGCTGGGGGTGATTGAAGCGTCGGCCACGCGCAGCCCCTCGACCCCCAGCACGTTCAGACGCGGATCGACCACCGCACCAGGATCGACGCCCATGCGGGCGGTGCAGCTCGGGTGATAGATCGACCCGCCGTTGGCTCGGATATAGGCGAGGATTTCGGCGTCGGAGCGCACCTCGGGTCCCGGCAGGCGCTCGCTCTCAAAGAACGGTTGCATGGCCGGCTGGGCGATGATGTCGCGGATCAGCTTGATCCCCGCCACCTGGGCCGCACGGTCGGTCTCGGTTCCGAGGAAATTGCAGAAGATGGCGGGCGCGTCCTGCGCATGCGGCGTCTTGGCCCGCACGTGGCCGCGGCTTTCGGGCCGCAGCTGGCAGGACGAGGCCGTGAAGCCCGAAAACGGATCGAGCGCGTCCCCCATCTTGTTGACGCTGAAATTGATGAAATGCACCTCAATATCGGGAGTGGCGAGACGCGGGTCAGTGCGGAAGAAGCCCCCCGCATATCCGGCGCTCACCGTCAGCGGCCCCTTCTGTTGCAACAGATAGCGCAGCCCGGTCATTGCGGCGCGCAAGGGATTGGCCATGTCGTCGTTGAAGGTGATCTTCTCCTTGCATCGGAAGACACAACGCGCCTGCAGGTGATCCTGAAGATTCTCGCCGACCCCGGCGCTATCGCGCACCACTGGAATGCCCAGGTCCTGCAGGAGCGCACCGGGGCCCACACCCGACAACTGCAGTAGCTGCGGCGTCTGAATCGCGCCCGCCGAGAGGATGACTTCGCGCTGGGCCGTGGCGGACACGGTCTCACCCCCGTCCCGCCACTCGACCCCCACTGCGCGGCGGTCTTGGAACAACACGCGAGCGACATGGGCGTGGGTGACGATCTTCAGATTCCTCCGCGCCTTGGCCGGGTTGAGATAGGCCACCGCCGCCGAGCAGCGCCGCCCGCGCCGCGACGTGGTCTGGAAGTAGCCGGCGCCTTCCTGCTCGGCGCCGTTGAAGTCGTCATTGCGCGGGTGCCCCGCCTGCTGCGAGGCGAGAATGAAGGCGTCGCACAGGGGGTGCGGCTCGCCCTGATCCGAAACGCTGAGCGGCCCGCCCACGCCATGGTAGGCGTCCGCGCCGCGCGCCTGATCTTCGGCGCGGATGAAATAGGGCAGGACGTCCTCAAAGCCCCAGCCGACATTGCCCGCCTGGCGCCAACCGTCGAAGTCTTGGCGCTGGCCGCGGACATAGACGAGCCCATTGATGGAGCTCGACCCGCCGAGCACCTTGCCCCGCGGCTGGAAGATGCGCCGATTGTCGAGGTTAGGCTCAGGCTCAGTGTGGAAACGCCAATTGACCTTCTCGTCCAGGAACAGCTTGCCATAGCCGAGGGGGACGTGAATCCAGGGATTGAGGTCCTGCCCCCCGGCCTCCAGCAACAGCACGCGATGGCGACCGTCGGCGCTCAGGCGATTGGCCAGAACGCAGCCCGCCGACCCCGCACCGACGATGATGAAATCGAACACGCCAAGGCTGGTCATCCCGCGGCCTCCAATCCCAACTTAAGCGCCACCTCGGCGGCGATGGCCAAGGAGGCGGTAAGCCCGGGGCTCTCGATGCCGAACAGGTTGACCAGCCCTTTCAGGCCGTGGGCCTCAGGTCCGGAAATGCAGAAATCCGCCGCCGGCTCGCCCGGGCCGGAGAGCTTGGGCCGTACGCCGGCGTAGCCAGGCGCCAGACGCTCCGGATCGACGCCGGACCAGAACTGGCGCACCGCGGCCAGGAACTTCGCCTTGCGAGCGGGATCGACGCTGTAGTCCACCGCCTCTACCCACTCCACGTCGGGCCCGAAGCGCGCCTGCCCGGCGAGGTCGAGGGTCAGATGCGTGCCGAGCCCGCCCGGCTCCGGCACGGGGTAGATGAGCCGCTGGAACGGCGCGCGGCCGGCGTAGGTGAAATAGACGCCCTTGGCGAGGTGCAGGGTTGGGACGAAATCCGACGCCAACTCATCAGTCCGCGCCGCCAGGGCCTGGGCCGCGAGCCCGGCGGAGTTGACCACCAGCTGCGCCAACAGGGGCTCGTCCATGCCCTGGCAATGCACAGCCCACCCGCCGCTCTCCGGCGTCAGCCGCTCCACCTTGGTGTTGCAGACCAGCTGAGCGCCGTGAGCCTCCGCCTCGGTGAGCAGGGCGAACATGTAGGCGTGGGAATCGATGACGCCCGTGTCCGGCGACAACAGCGCCTCGGCGCAGATCACCTCGGGTTCCAGGGCCTTCGCCTCGATCGCCGTCAGCCGACGTAGGCCGTCGACCCCGTTGTCGCGCGCCGCGCGCTCGATCTGAGACAGGTCGCCCTCCTGAGCCGCTTGCGTGGCGACGATGAGCTTGCCGCAACGCCGGTGCGGCACGTTGCGCGCCTCGCAAAAGGCGTAAAGGCGATCGCGCCCCTCGACGCACAGGCGCGCCTTCAGCGAGCCTTTTGGATAGTAGATTCCGGCGTGGATCACCTCGGAATTGCGCGCGCTGGTCCAGGAGCCGAACTGCCGCTCGCCCTCCAGGATCAGCACTTCCCGACCCGCCAAGGCGAGAGCGCGGGCGACGGCCAACCCCACCACCCCGGCGCCGACCACGACGCAATCGACCCTATCCATGCGCCAACCTCACGCCGCCGGAACCAGGCCGCCCAGCTCGCCCAGGCGCGCCGCCGCGGTCTCGTAGTCGCCGAACATCAGATCGATGGCGTGCAGGCGCCGCAATGCCCAGCCCACGCGATACTCCTCGGTGACGCCGACCCCGCCATGCATCTGCACGGCGGCCTGGCCGATCTGGACCCCGGCCGCACCGACCACCGCCTTCACTGCGGCGAAGGCCTTCTCGCGTTCCAGCGGGTCCGGCTCGGTGAGCATGGCCGCGGCATAGATGGCCATGGAGCGCAACTGCTCCAGCTGCACCATCATCTCCGCCGCCCGGTGCTTCAGCGCCTGGAATGAGGCGAGCGTCTGGCCGAACTGCTTGCGAGTCTTGATGTGGTCGACGCTGGCGGCCAGGGCCATGTCGCAAAGGCCGACGGCCTCCGCAGCCATGTAGGCGATGCCTGCCTGACGGACCTTGGCCAAGACATCAAGCGCGGTTTCAGGGCCTGCCAGCACCGCCTGGGCGGAGGCGTTGTCGAAGCGGATTTCAGCGGCGCGCAGCCCATCGAAGGTGCGGTAACCGCGCGCACTCACACCCGGCGCGGCGGTCTCCACCAGGAAGAGGGCTGTGCCGTTCGGCGTGGCGGCGCTCACCGCCAAGAGATCGGCCGAGGCGCCGTGCAGCACGTCCGTCTTGGTTCCGGACAGACGCCAGACGCCGCCATCAAGCCCCGCTTTCGTGTTCGGTCGGGCTTCCGACGATCGGGCCCCGGCCTCGTCGTCAGCGAAGGCGAGTAGCCGCTCCCCCGCCGTCACTGGGGGCGTGAGTTCGGCCCTCAAGGTCGCGTCGGCGCACGCCCGCAAGGCCACGCCGCCGAGCACGATGGAGGCCAGGAACGGTTCGGCCAACAGGCTGCGCCCGAAGGCCTCGCCCAAGATCATCAACTCCACCGGCCCGCCGCCCAGCCCGCCGTCCGCCTCGTCGAAGGGGGCGGCGAGCAGGCCCTGCTCGGCGAGCAGCGCCCAGGTCTCGCGGTTCCAGCCCACGTCGCTGGCCACCAGTTTGCGCCGCGCATCGAACGGGCAGCGATCCGCCAGCAACCGCTCCACGGAATTCTTCAGCAGGACCTGTTCGTCGGTGAGATCGAAATCCATGGCCGCGCTCAAAGTCCCAGCAAGGTGGAAGCGATGATGTTCTTCTGCACCTCGCTCGCGCCGCCATAGATCGAGGCCGCGCGCAGGGTGAGGTAGTTGGACGCTGCTTCCAGGGGCGCGAGGCCATCGCCTTCGTAAGCGAACTCCAGAGCCCGACAACCTGCCGTGCGTAACAACAGCTCCGACGCCGCCTGCCGCAGCTCCACGCCCTTGATCTTCAGCAGCGACGAGCGCGGATCGGCCGCGCCGGGGCGCATGGCGGCGAGGATGCGCAGCTGTGTGATCTCCAGCGCCTTCAACTCCGCCTCGATCTGCGCCGCCTTGGTGAGCGCCTTGGCCTTGGCGGCTTCGCCAAGCCCCGTTTCCGGATCGGCGGCCAGGGTCTTCACCCGGGCGATCAGGCGCTTGGTCATGCCGATGCGGGCGATGCCCGTGCGCTCATTCGAAAGCAGATACTTGGCCACCGTCCAGCCGTCGTTCTCGTCGCCGACGCGCAGCTCCACCGGCACGCGCACCTCGTCCAGGAACACCTCGTTGACCTCGTGCCGGCCATCGAGGGTGATGATCGGACGAATGGTCACGCCGGGGCTCTTCAGGTCGATGAGCAGGAAGCTGATTCCGGCCTGCTTCTTGGGCGCGTCGGGATTGGTGCGCACGAGGGTGAACATCCAGTCCGCCCAATGGGCCATGCCCTGCCAGATCTTCTGGCCGCTCACCACGTAATGGTCGCCGTCCCGGCGGGCGGTGGTTCTCAGATTGGCGAGATCAGAGCCGGCCTCGGGTTCGGAAAAGCCTTGCGCCCACCAGTCGTCGAGATTGGCGGCGCGGGCGAGGAAGCGGGCCTTCTGCGCCTCCGTGCCATAGGCGATCAGCACCGGCCCCAGCATGGTGCAGTTGAACGAGAGCGGCTCAGGCGCCGGGGCCTGATGCAGTTCGTCGAGGAAGATATGGCGCTGCACGGCGCTCCAGCCCGGCCCGCCGGCCTCCTTGGGCCAGCTCGGCGTCGCCCAGCCGCGGCGGTTCAGGCGCTGTTGCCAGTCCACGATCTCGGCCTTGGAGAGGGCCCGGCCCGCCTCCATCTTGGCTCGCGTGGCCGCTGGCAGCTCCGCCCGCAGAAAGGCGCGCACCTCTTCGCGGAACTGAAGGTCGCTTTGACTGTAATTGAGGTCCATGGTCGCGAAGAGAGCAAAGAAGAAGCGGCGGGCCGCGGCGCCAAGACCCTAGGTTCCGTCGCGGCGCCAGACAAACTAGGAGTGACGAGGCGCCCGTTTCACCGCGTCTGCGATGGAAGCAGCTCGCCGCTCTTGCGCCAGCAAGCCCCGCGGGCGCAATGAAGGTCATGAGCCTCGACTTCGATCCCAGCGCCCCCAAGGACAAGGACGCCGGCGGTCCGCGCGCCATGACCCGCGTGCTGCGCCTGTTCGACTGCCTGGCCAAGGCACCGGAGGGCCTGTCCCTGTCCGATCTCAGCGCCAGTCTGGACGTGCCCAAGAGCACCTTCCTCAATTCTCTGAAGCCGCTGGTGATGGAGGGGTTCCTGATCGCGGAGGGCAACCTTTATCGCCTGGGCCCCCGGGCGTTTCGCCTCGCCGCCGACGTGAGCTCAGCCTGGTCGCTGCCTAGGACCCTGCGCGGCTACATCTTCTCCCTCGCCGAGCGCACTCAGGAGACCGCGGCCCTGGCCGTGCTCGACTTCGAGATGCGCCGCTTCGTCTATATCGACGCCATCGAGAGCCCGCAGCCCGTGCGCTACGCCAGCCGCATCGGCATGAGCGGTCCGCTCTACGCCACCGCGGCGGGTCGAGTGTTGTTGGCCTATCAGCCGGCGGCGTTCCAGGACGCCTATATCGACAACGCCAAGCTCGCTCCGATCACGCCGCTGACCAACACCGATCGCGGCGTTCTGCGCCGTCAGCTCGCCGAGGCGCGGGACCAGGGCTACTGGCTCAGCGTCGGCGAAGCGGTGGCGGGCTCAGCGGCGGCCGCCGCGCCCGTGTTCGGCCCGGACGGCGCCATCCTCGCGGCCCTCTCGCTCGGCGCGCCGCAGGAGCGGATGGAGCAGCACCGCGACCGCTATGTCGAGGCGGTGATCCGCACCGCCCGCCACGCCTCGGGCTTGCCGGATTAGGATAGCTCCACCACCAGATCGGCGAGCGCCGCCTTGTGCTCGGCGCTCAAGGGGGTCGGCCGCCGCGACGCCCGGTCCACGAACACATGCACGAAGTGGCCCACCGCCACCGGCTCCACGCGTTCGGGCAGGAAGAGGCCGATCTCATAGCGGATCGACTTGTCGCCCAGCCGGCCGATGCGCACCCTGGCGTCGACGATCTGCGGGAAGGACACCGGCGCCAGGAACGCGCACTGGCTCTCCACGCAAAGGCCGATGGCCCCCTCCCCTTCCAGCTGCAGCACGCCGCGGCCGTACATCATTCGCGTAACGGCGGTGTCGAACCAGCTGTAGTAGATGACATTGTTCACGTGACCATAGGGATCGCCATCGGCCCAGCGGGTGGGGATGTTGATGGCGAAGCGATAGTGGTCGCGGCGTTCGTCCTTGGGCAGGGTCACGGGCTCCTCTCAGGCGCCGGTGAATTGGGGCGAGCGCTTCTCGAGGAAGGCGTCCACCGCCTCCTGATGATCCGCGGTTTCATGAGCCAGAGCCTGGAAGGCGGCGGACAGCTCCAGAATGTCGGGCAGGCGCGCATGCTGGCCCTCGCGCAGCAGGCGCTTGGCCAGCCGGATCGACCGCGGCGGATTGACGGCGATACGCTGCGCCAGGGCGCGGGCCGCGACCATCACCTGGTCGGCCGGCACCATCTGGTTCACCAGCCCCATGGCGAGGCCGTCCGCCGCGGAAATGGTGTCGCCGGTGAGGATCATCTCCGCAGCGCGGGCGTAGCCGATCACCCGCGGCAGGATCCAGGCGCCGCCGTCGCCGGGGACGATGCCCATCTTGACGAAGCTTGAGGCGAGCTTGGCGGTCTCTGCGCACACCCGCACATCGCATAGGCAGGCGAGATCAAGGCCAAGGCCGATGGCGTGGCCGTTCATGGCCGCCACGGTGGCCACCTCCACCTCGGCCAGGGCCAGAGCCACCTTCTGCACCCCCCTCTTGTAGTTGGCGCGGGTGTCGGCGGGCGTGGCCAGGGGGCCGATGCCGTTGCGCAGCTTCATAGCCTTCAGATCGCCGCCAGCGGAAAAGGCCTGGCCGGCGCCGGTGAGGATGACGACGCTCACCTCCGGATCGGCGTTGGCGGCCTGCACCGCTTCCACAAAGCTTGCGCAGTCGGCGTGGCTGGCGATAGCGTTGCGGCTGTCGGGGCGGTTGAGCGTCAGGGTGACGATCCGCCCGTCCTTCTCGCTGACCACGAATGGGGCGCTCATAACCAACCTCGCAGGAAACGTCGCGACCGGTCCGGCCGCCAGCGTCAGGTTCCCGTAATCGCGGTCCTCAGCAACCGTCAGACCAGCTTAGGCGGGACATATCGGTGACACGATATGGCGCGGAGTCTTATGAGGATTGGCTTGTTTCAGACCGATGCTTCAGTGCTCATGGGCCTATGTTGGCCGTGTCTGAACAGTCGAAACAAGCTCAAGCGGCGCCGCAGGGCGCCCTCGCCGGCGTGCGCGTGCTCGATCTGAGCCGGGTGCTGGCGGCGCCCTTGGCCACCCAGGCCCTGGGCGACATGGGCGCGGAAGTGATCAAGGTCGAGCGCCCGGGCAAGGGCGATGAGTCCCGCGAATACGGCCCGCCCTTCGTCAGGAACGCTGACGGCGACGAGACCTCGGACGCGGCCTTCTACTATAGCTGCAACCGAAACAAGAAGTCGGTGGCGGTGGACCTCTCCTCGCCTGACGGCCAGGAGATCATCCGCAAACTGGCCAGCCGCGCCGACGTGGTGATCGAGAACTTCAAGACCGGCGCCCTGGCCAAATACGGCCTCGACTACGCCAGCCTGAAGAAGCTCAATCCGCGGCTGATCTATTGCTCCATCACCGGCTTCGGCCAGACCGGACCCATGGCGCACAAGCCCGGCTATGACGGCGTGTTCCAGGCCATGTGTGGCATGATGAGCGTCTCCGGCCTGCCCGACGAAGCGCCGGGCGGCGGTCCCATGAAGGTCGGCATCTCTATGGTCGACATCCTCACCAGCCAGTACGCCGTGAACGCGATCCTCGCCGCCCTCTATCACCGCGACGTGCACGGCGGCGCCGGCCAGTATATCGACCTCGCCCTCCTCGACTGCGGCCTCGCCTCGCTGTCGCACTTCGCCATGAACTATCTGGTGTCCGGCGAGGTGCCGCAGCGCCGGGGCAATGGCGGCTATGGCGGCGTGCCCTCGCAATCGTTCCGCTGCCAGGACCGCGACATCTTCCTGGTGGCCGGCAACAACGCCTTCTTCAGCCGCATGTGCCAAGCCATCGATCGGCCGGATATCGCCGCCGACCCGCGCTTTAGCAGCACCGCCCAGCGTATCACCAACCGCGACGCCCTGCTCGCCCTCCTCGACGAGGTGTTCCTGACCCGCCCCGCCGATGAGTGGCTGGAGCGGCTCGACGCGGCCGAAGTGCCCTGTTCCGCCGTCAACAACCTGCCCGAAGCCCTGGCCAATCCTCAGATCGTCCATCGCCAGATGGTGCAGAGCGTGGCCACGCCCGGCGTCGGCGAGGTGAAGATCCTGCGCAATCCGATCCGCTTCTCGGAGACGCCCATCGAGACCTACACCCCTCCGCCGGCGGTGGGGGCCGATACGGACCAGGTGCTGAAGGCCCTCGGCTATGACGCCAAGGCCATCCAGTCCCTACGCAATCAGGGCGTCGTCTGACGCCTCAGCCTACTGACAATTCGGAGCTCGGCATGACCGACAAGATCATCTCCCGCAAGGACGGCGCGATCGGCCGTCTCATCTTCAACAACCCGGACAAGCTGAACGCCATCTCGCTGGAAATGTGGGAAGGCATGGGTAAGGCCGTGGAGGCCTTCGAGGCCGATCCGGACATCCGGGTGATCGTGGTCTCCGGCGCGGGCGGGGTCTCGTTCATCGCCGGCGCCGACGTCTCCAAGTACGAAGAAGAGCGCATGGGCGAGAACGCCCAAGAGCACTACGCCCAGACCGGCGAGCGCGCGCTGTCGGCCCTCTACAATTCCGAGAAGGTGACCATCGCCGCCATCGACGGCTGGTGTATCGGCGGCGGCATCTCGGTGGCCGTGTCCTGCGACCTGCGCTACGCCTCCTCGAAGTCGAAGTTCGGCCAGCCGGCCATGCGCTACGGCATCGGCTACCGCTACAAGAGCCTGCGCCGCCTGGTGGACATCATCGGCGTGCCGGCCACCAAGGACATGCTGCTGGGCGGGCTGCAATTCGACGCCCCGGAAGCCTACGCCAAAGGCCTGATCGGGCGGGTCGTGCAGGAAGGCGAGGAATTCAACGCCTTCATCGAAAAGACCGCCGCCAGCATCGCCGTGGGTGCGCCGCTCACGGCCAAGCAGGTGAAGTACACCTTGAACACCATCACCCTCGATCCGGACGCCCGCGATCTCGATCGCTGCGAGGCCATGTTCCAGACCTGCTACGCCTCGGCCGACTACAAGGAAGGCATCCGCGCCTTCGCCGAAAAGCGGAAGCCGGTGTTCAAAGGAATCTAATCCTTGGCTAGGGTTCGCTCGTGATGACAGCGGCGAGCGACACCAGGGTGAATGAGCGGGCCAGCGGCGGGGAGACCTACGCCGTCTGGCTGCTGTTCGCGGTCTATGCCTGCAGCTACATCGACCGGCAGATTCTCAACATTCTGGCGGAGCCCATCAAGGGCGAGCTGCATCTGACCGACTGGCAGGTGGGCCTCCTGTCCGGTCTCGCCTTTTCTCTGTTCTACGCGGTGCTTGGCCTGCCGCTGGGCGCCCTCGCCGATCGTCCGACGACGAATAGACCCAGGCTCATCGCCATTTGCCTCTCCCTATGGAGCGGCATGACCATGCTCTGCGGCTTGCCGGCCAACTTCGTGCAGTTGGCTCTGGCGCGGCTCGGGGTCGGGGTGGGCGAAGCCGGCTGCTCCCCCGCGGCCCATGCCTTGATCGCCGACATCGTGCCCGAGCGTCGGCGCGCCTCGGCCATGGGGCTCTACGCCCTGGCCATTCCCGTGGGCAAGTTGGTCGGTCTTGGGCTTGGCGGGGGCATGGCCCAGACTTTCGGCTGGCGAGCGGCCTTCGCTCTGGTCGGCGCGCCGGGCCTCGTTCTCGCCGCTCTGGTGTGGCGAACGCTGAAAGAGCCCCGAGGGTCCAGCGAGGTCGCCGGCGCGCGGTCCGCGGTACTGAATTGGCGCAGCCTGAGCGAGCTGGCCCAGCGCCCCACCCTCTGGTTCATGTCGCTGGGCAACGCCTTCATGTCGTTCCTCAGCCTCGGCGAAGCGGCGTTTCTCGGCTCATTCCTGATCCGCGTGCATCACCTGAAGGTGGGCGAGGCGGGCCTGCTGCTCGGCCTCGCCCTCGGTCTTGGCGGCGGCGCGGGCTCGTGGCTCGGCGGCCGACTGTGCGACCTCGCGGGCAGGGGCGACGTGCGCCGTCATATCCTCTGGCCCGCCCTTGCCGGGGTGATCGGCGGCGCTGTACTGGTGGGCGCGGTGACGGCGAGCAGCGTTCCCGCCATGCTGGCGCTCCTCGCCCTGTCGGCGGCCCTCACCTCGGCCTGGTACGGACCGTCCTTCTCCGTGATCCAAGGCGCGGCCCCGCCGGAGGCCCGCGCCACCGCCTCCGCGGTCAATCTGCTGATCAGCAACTTGATTGGTCTCGGGCTCGGTCCTTTGGGCGTCGGCTTGCTCAGCGACGCCTTCAACAAGGGCTTCGCCATCGGCGGCTTGAGCGTGACTGGCGCCGGACCGGCCGAGGGACTGCGCCTCGCCCTCATCGTGGCGTCCTCTGCGGTACTGGCCGCGTTCGCCTGCTACGCCTTCGCCGCGCGGACGATCAGTCGTTCAAGCTGAGCGCTCTTGCGCGGCGATGCAGCGGTCGCGCCAGGCGGAGCGCCGGCTCTTGCCCGCATCGTCGCGGATAGTCTCGCTGGTGAACTCGATGCTACGCGGATGCTTGGTGACCGCGAGGCGATCCCTCAGCCCGGCCAGGATGGCCGCGCCGTCAGCCGAGGCCAGGCGGTCAGGCGCCACCTGCACCACCGCGTGGGGGACAAGGCCGAGGTCCGGGTGCGGCAGCCCCACCACCACGCTGCTCAGCACCCCCGGCAAGCTGTCGATGGCGCTCTCGATTTCCGCCGGATAGAGATTCGCGCCGCCGGAAACGATCATGTCGGTGCGGCGATCGGCGATGAACAGATATCCGTCCTCATCCACCCGACCGAGATCGCCGAAGGTGATCCACTCGCCCCGCCGCCGCGGCTCAACCCCCACATAGCGATAGGTGCTGCCGAGGGCGCCTGGTCGGCGGAAGAAGATCTCGCCCACCTCGCCCACAGGTCGTTCCGTTCCATCCTCGTCGAGGATGCGCATTTCGATGCCGGCGCGTACCTTGCCCACCGAGCCGGGCTTTTGCAGCCATTCGCGGCCGCTGATCATGGTGGAGCCGAAGCGCTCCGTGCCTCCGTAGATTTCCCAGACTGCGTCGGGGCCGAGATAGTCGATCCAGAAGGCCTTGGCCCATGGCGGACACGGGGCGGCCATGTGCAGCAAGGTCTTGATCGAGGAGACGTCGTACTTCGCGCGCACAGCCTCCGGCAGGTTCGCGATGCGCGCCATCATGGTCGGCACCAGGTAGATCCACTCCGGTCGGTGCTGGTCCACCAGCTGCAGCCAGCGCTCGGCGTCGAAGCGCGGCATGTCCACCACGTGGCAGCCCTCGCACAGGCCGGGAATCATCATGCCGAACGGGGCGGAGTGGTAGAGCGGCCCCGGATTGATCACGGTGCAGCCCGAGCGGCGGTTCAGCGAGGTCTTGCCATCGCCCCACACCGCCGGATTGGGATCGACCACCAGCTTCGGCCGTCCGGTGGAGCCGCCGCTGGTGGCCATCTTCCAGGGGCCCCACTCGCGCTCGCCCAGGGTTTCGGCGGAGACGCCAGGATCAGGCGCGACGCCGGGCGGAAGGCTCGGCGCGCCCCAGTCGCGATCAGCCGCCGGGCCGCCCACCACCAGCTTCGGCCGGGCCCAGTCGACGATCTCGGCGAATTCAGGCTCGGTGAGCCGCCACGACACGTGGGCCGGCGTCGCCCCCAGCTTCCAGCACGCCAGGGTGGTCAGATAGAATTCCGCGCCGTTGGGAAGGGCGATGATCACCGCGTCATGGGAACCGACCCCGAGGGCCTCCAGCTGACGCGCACGACGGTTGGCCAACGCCTCCACCTCGGCGCGGCTATAAACCCGCCCATCTGCAGTAAGGGCCGGGCGGTCCGGCTCCAGCGCCGCATAGACGCCGGTCAACAGACCGAGCGGCGCGCCGATCTTGGGCGAACCGTCAGCTTCCAGAAAGCGGGAGAGATCAAGCATCAGGACGAACACGATCAGTTAAGCGGCGCCGACCACTATGATCGACGCCGATTGCGTCAATCTAGTCTGACGACGGGGCCGCGGCGCGAAATCCGCATCGCCAGTACGATCAGGCGCCCTCCTCCTGTATGCTGAACGCCGCTCTTGGCTGAGGCTAGCGATTCTCGGACGCTATGTTCGGACTGTACATCACCCCGCCCCGAGGGACCGCGTGAAGCTCGATCCAGGCCCCATCCCGCTGTACCACCAGCTTGAGAACGACCTGCGCGACCGCATCCATGGCGGGGAGTTCGCGTCGGGCGCCGCCTTGCCGACGGAAGAGCGCCTGTGCTCGGACTACGGCGTCAGCCGCATCACCGTGCGACGGGCCCTCGACGCGCTCATTTCTCAAGGCCTGATCACCCGCCGGCGGGGGGTCGGCTCGTTCGTGCGCGCAGGCGATGCGGGCGTGCGCTCCGTGCGACTGGTGGGATCGCTGGACGAGTTCCTGCGCTCCGCCGGCGCCCTCGAGTCGGTGTTTTTGTCGCTGGATCGGGTAATCCCCCCAGCGGCCGCCGCCGAAGCGCTTCGCCTGGACGACGGTGAAGAAGCCGTGCGAGTGGAGTTGGCCAGCCGCCTGGAAGGCCAGCCCGTGGCCTATCTCGAAATATTCTTTCCTCGCTGGGTGGGCGCCGCCATCACCCGCGCCGACATCGAAGAACGGATCCCCACCATCCGCATGATCGAGCGCAAGCTGAACCTGCGCATCGCCCGCGCGGAACAGTTCATTGACGCCGACTTCGCCGGCGAAAAGGCCGCGCCGCACCTGCTGCTGAAGCCCACCGACCCGGTGCTGCGCGTCGCTCGTATCTATTACGCCGCCGATGAGCGGCCGGTGGAGGCGGTGTTCGTGCGCTACCACCCCCAGCGCTATCGCTACGCCATCGAATTTCAGGCCGGCAAGACGCACGGATAAGAGGATCGACACAGCCCATACTCGGCATTGCCAACCGTCACAATTCATGTTGTCATAACAACATAACGTCATAATAAATGTGGGAGGTTGTCATGGGTCGCGCCCTCGATCCGAAAAAGATCAAGTCCGCTCAGCGCGTGTTGGAGGTGTTGGAGTATTTCACCCATGACCGCGAGGAAGCCACGGTCATGGATATCGCCCGGGCCATGGGGTATCCGCAGTCGAGCACGTCGGAACTGCTGAGTTGCCTGGTGGCCCTGGGCTACCTGCACCGCGACCGTCAGGCTCGCACCTACCGTCCCTCGGCCCGAGTGGCCCTGATCGGCTCCTGGGTGCAGCCACACTTCTTCCGGCGCGGCGCCTTGCCGAACATGATGGATCGCCTGGCGGAAGAAGCCGGCGCCACCGTGGTCCTGGCCACCCGCATCGGCTTGGAAATCCAGTATATCCACACCGTCTCGCCCACCGGCGAAACCCACGAAAGCTGGTCGCCGGGCGCCAAGGGTCTCCTGTTGCACTCCACCGTGGGCAAGGCGCTGCTGTCCTGCTCCGACGCCGACTACGTGCGGAAGATCGTCCACCGGCTGAACGCCGAATCGAGCCCTGAACTGCGGGTGTCAGCAGACAGCTTGATCGCCGACCTGAAGGGCGTGCGCGGCCAGGGCTATGCTCTCGGCGTACACGAAACCGGCGGCGGCATGCTGGCAGTGCTGTTGCCGCAGTCGAATCATGGCGAACAACTCGCCCTCGGCATCTGCGGCAATGCGTCGATGATCACCGCCCGGACCGATGAGCTGGTGCGGCTGCTCCGCGCCGCGGTCTCGCGTCAGTTCGGCCCGGTGGCGGTTTCGCGGGTGCCAGGCCGGCCAATCGCCGAGCCGATGCTCCGCGCCGGCTGAAGCGGAAGCGATCAGGCGGCGGCGGCCAGCACCACCGTCGCCTGGCTCGACAAGACCCCGCCATTGCCGTGGGCGAGCGCGATCTTCGCGCCCTCGACCTGACGCGGCCCGCACTCCCCGCGCAGCTGGCGCACGGCCTCGACGATGCCGAAGAGGCCGTTCATGCCCGGATGCACGCAGGAGAGCCCGCCGCCATTGGTGTTCACCGGCAAGGCGCCGCCCGGAGCGATGCGACCGCCTTCCACGAACCGCCCGCCCTCGCCCTTGGGACAGAAGCCGAGGTCTTCCAGGAACAGGATCGTGTTGATGGTGAAGGCGTCGTAGAGCTGCGCCACCGACACGTCAGAGGCCGTGATCCCCGCCTGGGCGAAGGCGCGCGCGCCGGACCGGGCGGCGCCGGTGGTGGTGAGGTCCGGCATCCAGGCGATCTCGCGGTGGGTGGTTTCGCTGGCTGCGCCCAACACATAGACCGGCTTGCCCGCCAGATCCCGCGCGCGATCGGATCGCGTCATCACCACCGCGGCGGCGCCGTCCGTGACGAGGCAGCAATCGAGCACGCTCAAGGGGTCCGACACCAGGCGCGAGCCGAGGTAGTCGTCCATGGACAGGGGATCGCGCTTGAACGCCTCGGGATTGAGCTGCGCCCATCGCCGCGCCGCCAGCGCCACTTCGCCCAACTGCTCCCGCTTGGTGCCGAATTCGTACATGTGCCGGGAGGCCGCCAGGGCGTAGGAACTCACCGGATTGATCGGCCGGTACGGCGCCTCGTAGGGCATGGGCCGCACGGTGTTGACGAGCTTGCCCGCCGCAGTCGCCTGGTTGCTGCCATAGGCGATGAGGGCGACATTGATCATGCCGGCGTCAAGCAGCCAGGCCGCCATCTCCACATAGGCCTGGAAGGCCGAGCCGCCGAGTCGGTTATTGTCCACCACCTTCGGATGGATGCCGAGATACTGGGCGAACGAGAGCCCGCCCAAGGTGTCGGACCCGTGGCAGAAGAACAGGCCGTCCACCTCGGCCAGCGGGAGGCCGGCTTCCGCCAACGCCGCGAGGCTGGCCTTGGCCGCCAGATCGGAGGCTTCGAAGCCGGGGGCCCGGCCTTGGCCGAAGGTGGCGGCGCCGACAATGGCCGTGCGCCCGCGCGGAAAACGATCATCCGAGGAGATGCTCATGGCCTCAGGCCTCCGCCGGGACGAACACCACCGCCGGCTCGCCGTCTTGTTCGATGATCCTGGCGCGGACCTTGAGGCCGATGCTCACCTGCTCCGGGGCCAGATCCTCGACCCGGCTCATCATGCGCACCCCCTCTTCGAGGTCCACCAGCACCACGTTGTAGCTGGGCTCCGGCGGCTTCTTGCGCACCACGGTGACCGCATGGACAACGCCGCGACCGCTCGCCTCGACCCAATCCAGCGCTGCGCCGGTCCCCGGCTCGGCAACGCGCGGATAGAAGGTGTAGCGTCCGCTGGCCGACCGCTGCAGCATGAAGCGTCCCTCGCCGAGGAAGCGGCGGAAGGTTTCGTCCGGGCCTGTCTCGTTCACCCTCAGTTCCCCACGAACTTGGGCTTGCGCTTTTCCTTGAAGGAATTGGTGCCCTCGATGAAGTCCTGGGTCTGGGTCATCAGCGGCTGGATGTTGGCCTCGAAATCGAGCGCCTGATCGAAGGTCTGAGCCGAGGCCGCGTCGAACATGCGCTTGGCCATGGAGATGGCGAGGGTGGGCGTGTTAACGAAGCTGCGGGCGATCTCCAGCGCCTTGCCCATCACCTCTTCGCTGGGCACGGCGTAGAGCGCGAGGCCAAGGTCGCGCGCTTCGGTCCCGCTGACGAAGCGGCCGGAATACATGATCTCCTTGGCTCGCTGGATCGGCACATAGCGGGTCAAGAGGAAGGCCGAGCCGCCGTCGGGCGCCAGGCCGATATGGCGGAACGCGAACTGGAAGCGGGCATCCTCGGCGCAGACCACCATGTCGCAGGCTAGCGCCATGGCCCAGCTCATGCCGATGCAGACGCCGCGCACGGCCGCGATCACCGGCTTGTTGGTTCCGGCCACGCCCCGCGCCATGCGGTGCAGGTGGCGCATGCGGTAGAGCGAGCCGTTGACGCCGCCGCCGCCCATTTCGCTGACGTCCGCTCCGGCGGAGAAGTCGCCGCCGGCGCCGGTGAACACGATCACCCGCACGGCCTCGTCGTCCTGCGCCCTCAGAAAGGCGTGCTCGATGTCCGTGCGCATGGCCAGCGTGATGGCGTTCTTCCGCTCGGGCCGATTGATGGTGATGATGGCGACGCCGTCGTCGATAGTCGTCTCTACGAGCATGAGCCGCTCCTTCTGATCTTCACCCTTGGGCTTAGCACTCCCAGCTTCGCCGACACGACCCGCCGGTGCGACGTATGGGCGCATATCATAGCTGCGATAGCCCCAGGACCGCCGCTTGCCACCCCCGCACGAGTGGGCGATTTCCAGAGGGTGCAGACCTTCAATGTCAGACCTTTCGACGCGCCCCCGGGGCTTCCGGCGCTTCGCCAGAAGCTGAGGGACTTCCTCGCCGCCAATCTGCCGGCCCAGCCAGCCGAGCGGCGCGCCAATTGCTGGGCGGTGGGCGACGCGGTCTTCAGCCGCAAGCTCGGCCAGGCCGGC
Organism: Pseudomonadota bacterium; assembly: GCA_040757715.1. Lineage (GTDB taxonomy): Bacteria > Pseudomonadota > Alphaproteobacteria > Caulobacterales > Caulobacteraceae > CAIMFV01. The sequence goes on from JBFLWS010000002.1 coordinate 58,587, forward strand.
TACATCGGCATGCTGTGGCCCAAACGCTATGGCGGACATGAGCGCCATCCCTTGGAGCGCTACGCCGTGCTGGAAGAGCTGCTGGCCGCCGGCGCCCCCGTGGGCATGCACTGGATCGCCGATCGCCAGTCCGGCGCGCTGCTGCTGCGCTACGGGACCGAGGAGCAGCGCCAGGCCTTCCTGCCGCTGATGGCCAAGGGCGAGCTTTACACCTGCATCGGCATGAGCGAGCCGGGCGCTGGCTCAGACCTCGCCGGCGTCCGCACCAAGGGCGTGCGCGTGGAGGGCGGCTGGCGCGTGTCGGGGCAGAAGGTCTGGACCACCAACGCCCACAACGCCGGCCTCATGCTCACCCTGGTGCGCACCGACGAGCATTCGGAGCGCCAGGAAGGCCTCACCCAGTTCCTCATCGACTTGAAATCGCCGGGGGTTACCATCCGGCCGATCATCGATCTGGTGGGCGGCCATGACTTCAATGAAGTCTTCCTCGACGAGGTGTTCGTGCCCGACTTTCTGCGGGTCGGGGAGGAAGGCGCGGGCTGGCGGCAGGTGACGGCGGAGCTGTCGCTGGAGCGCTCCGGCCCGGAACGCTACCTGTCGAGCTTCGCCCTCTATGTGGAGCTGATCCGCCGGGCGGGCGCCGAGCCCGACGCGCCCATGGCCGCCCTGATCGGCCGCCTCACCGCCGAGCTCTGGACCTTGCGGCAGATGTCCATGTCCACCGCCGCCAAGCTCGCCGTCGGTGAAGACCCGTCCTTGGAGGCGGCCATGGTCAAGGACCTGGGCAACAGCTTTGAACAGGAACTGCCGCGGGCAGTGCTGGCGGCGCTCGATCACGTCGAGCTTTGTGAAGACACCGACTTCGCCCGCTGCCTCGCCCTCCTGCTGCAGGTCTCGCCGTCCTTCTCCCTGCGCGGCGGCACCCGCGAAATCCTAAGGGGCATCATTGCAAGGGGGCTGGGACTGCGATGAGCGAGAGCCTCACCCTGATCACCGAGACGGCCGATCGGCTGTTCGCCGACCTCGCCGGCCGCGACGGCGCTCCGTTCGACGAGCTGTGGCGCGCGGTGGACGATGCGGCCTTCCCAAGCCTGCTTGTGGCGGAGGCGGCAGGCGGCTTCGGCGGCGACTGCAAGGACCTGTTCGCGGTGGCGCGCCTTTCCGGGGTCCACGCCCTGCCCCTGCCCGTGGCCGACGCCGTGCTCGCCGCCGGCATCGCCCATGTGAGCGGCCTCGACGAGGTCCAAGGGCTGAGCGTGCCCGCCCTGGCCGGCGACGGCGTGGTGACCGATGGCCGGTTCACCGGACGTTTTCGACAAGTCCCCTTCGGCCGTCGCGCAAAGTATATCGTTGGCGAGATCGATGGTCGGGTGATCCGCGTGCAAGCCAAGGCCGCGCACCAGGTCATCGAAAGCGTCAACCCAGCCGGAGAGCCGCGCGACACGCTTGTGTTTGACGAGGCCGCCGCGGAGGTCGCGCCCAGCGAGCGCACCGAACGCCTTCTCGTTCTGGGCGCCCTGGTGCGCGCCGCCCAGATCGCCGGCGCGCTGGACGCCGCGCTCGCCCTTTCCATCGAGCACGTGAACCAGCGGGTGCAGTTCGGCAAGCCGCTGGCCAAGTTCCAGGCGGTGCAACAGGCCCTGGCCCTGTTCGCCGAGGAAGCGGCCGCAGTGAACTGCGCTGGGCAGGCCGCGGCGCGCATCGCCGACGCCCGACGCCCAGACCTGGAAGTCTCCGCCGCCAAGCTGCGCGCCAACTTCGCCGCCGGCGTGGGCGCCGCCACGGCGCACCAGGTGCACGGCGCCATCGGCTTCACCCAGGAATATCCGCTGCATCGTTTCACCCGTCGGCTCATCGCCTGGCGCGCTGAATTCGGCACCGACCGCTTCTGGGCCGAGCGCCTGGGACGGCAGGTCGCCGCCATCGGCGCCGACTCCGTCTGGTCGGAGCTCGTCCGCCGCTCACAAGTCGCCTGATCCAGGCAGAACAAGAGAATTCCATGTCCCGCGCCGTCATCGTCTCCACCGCGCGCACGCCCATCGGCAAAGCCTTCCGTGGCGCGCTCAACGACACCCATGGCGCGGTCATGGGCGCCCATGTGATCCGTGCAGCGGCGGAGCGGGCCGGGATCGATCTCGCCGAGATCGAGGACGTCCTGCTGGGCTGCGCCACGCCTGAGGGGGCCACCGGCAACAACATCGCCCGCCAGTCCGCGCTCCTGGCCGGCGCGCCAGCCTCGGTCCCGGGTTTCACCCTCGACCGCAAATGCTCATCCGGCCTGCAGACCATCGTCCTCGCCGCTCAGCGCATCATGACCGGCGAAGGCGCGATCTTCCTGGCCGGGGGACTGGAAAGCGTCTCCCTCACCCAGCCGAACATGAACCAGGTCCGCCGCCAGGACGAGGCGGTGAAGGCGGTGAAGCCGGAACTCTATTGGTCGATGATCGCCACCGCCGACACGGTGGCGCGGCGCTATGGGATCAGTCGCGAGGCGCAGGACGTCTACTCGGCCGAAAGCCAGCGCCGCACGGCGGAGGGTCAGGCGAACGGCTGCTTCGACGCCGAGATCGTCCCCATCGCCGCCCGCAAGCTGCTCACCGACAAGGCGGGAGCGACAATCGGGCACGAAGAGGTGCTGTTAGCCCAAGACGAAGGCAACCGTCCCGGGACCACCGCCGAGAGTCTCGCCGCGCTGAAGCCGGTGCAGGGCGATGACGGCTTCATCACCGCCGGCAACGCCAGCCAGCTCTCCGACGGCGCCAGCGTCTGTGTGGTGATGAGCGAGGCGGAGGCGGCGCGGCGAGGTCTGGCGCCGCTAGGGCGGTTCGTGGGCTTCGCAGTGGCCGGCTGCGAACCGGACGAAATGGGCATCGGGCCGGTGTTCGCCGTGCCGAAACTGCTCGCCCGGCACGACCTGACCGTGGACGACATCGATCTTTGGGAGCTCAACGAGGCTTTCGCCGTGCAGGTGATCTACTGCCGGGATCGCTTGGGCGTCCCGGACGAGCGGCTGAATGTGGACGGCGGCGCCATCTCCATCGGCCACCCCTACGGCATGAGCGGCTCGCGGCTCACCGGCCACGCCCTCCTCGAAGGGCGTCGTCGCGGCGCCAAGCGGGTGGTGGTCACCATGTGCATCGGCGGCGGCATGGGGGCGGCGGCCCTGTTCGAAGTGCTCTGATCGCGGGCGCGATCAAACAGCCGCAGGGCGACGATTCCACCGTGATCCGGCGCGCCGAAAGGTATCTACTGCCACGCCATGACCGACCTCTACGCCCGCTTCGATCGCCTGTTGTTTGACCGTCCCGCCGCCCATGTGCTGCGGCTGACGCTCAACAATCCCGACAAGATGAACGCCCTCGACCAGACCACGCATCGTCAGCTGGAGACGGTGTGGGCGGCCATCGACGAAGACCCGCAGACGCGGGTGACCATCATCACCGGCAAGGGGCGCGGCTTCTGCGCCGGGGGAGCGTTCGACGACATGCCGCTCGACTCGCCCATGGACGCCACCCAGACCTTCTCCAAGGGGTTCGCCGAGGCGAGCCGTCTGGTGGCCGGGATCATCAACGCCAGGAAGCCCATCGTCTCGGCCATCAACGGACCGGCGGTGGGGGCGGGCCTCGCCATCGCCCTCCTGGCCGACGTCCCCATCGCCGCCAAGACCGCCAAGCTGCTCGACGGCCATCTGCGGCTCGGCGTCGCGCCGGGCGACCACGCGGCGATGATCTGGCCGCTGTTGTGCGGCATGGCCAAGGCCAAGTACTTCCTGATGACCAACACCGCCATGACCGGCGAGGAGGCCGAGCGCAACAATCTGGTGGCGCTGGCCGTGGACGCCGAAGCCTTGCAGGACAAGGCCGTGGAGGTGGCCTCCACCCTCGCCGCCACCGCGCCCACGGCGGTGCGCATGACCAAGTACGTGCTCAACCACTGGCTCCGCCAGGCGCAGCCGGTGTTCGATCTCGCCCTCGCCTTCGAGATGGTGAACTTCTCCGGCGACGAGGCGAAGAAGGCCATGGCGGCCATGAACACCCGCACGCCGGCGGACTTCAGCGACGACATCAAGTTCTGAACGGAGGCCGCGCTTGACCACCGACAGCGTCACCGACGCCCTGCGCGATAGCGTGCGCGACGTGCTCGCCCGCGAGAGCGATTCGGCGCGTCTGCACCAATTTGTCGACAGCGGCCGGCTTCACGACGAGGCTTTGTGGCGGGAAGCGTCGGCACTGGGCTGGACCGCCCTCGCCGTCCCGGAGGCGTTCGATGGGCTCGCCCTCAGCGCGGTGGAGACGACCGCCGTAGGCGAAGAGCTGGGCCGGTTTCTGGCGCCCCTTCCCTTGCTTGGATCGTTACTGACAGTTCGGGCCTTAGCGCTCGGAGGCAGCCCGGCGCAGCAGGCGCGGTGGCTGCCGGGTCTTGCTTCGGGAGCGCTGAAGGGCGCGGTTGCGGCGCCGGTCGCGGAACGGGGGACGTCCGCGCCCTTGGCCAGGCGGATGGGCGATCTCCTCGTCATCGAGGGCGTAGCGGCCAATGTGCTGCAAGGCGGCGAGGCGGCTCTCCTCATCGTGCCGGTGCGGCTGGAGACGGAGGAGACCGCCTTCGTAGCGGTGGAGCCGGCGGTCGACGGCGCGCCCCTCACGGTAGAGGCCACGCAGGACCGCACGCGCCACCTCGCGCGCCTCCAGATGAGCGGCCTTCGCCTACCCCTCGATCGGCTGCTTGCCGCCAGCGCCGCGGCGGACCTCGCCCGCGCCCTACAGGCCGAGGCGGACCTCGCCCTTGCCGCCGACTCCGTGGGCGGCGCAGACGCGATCTTCGAGCGCACCCTCGACTACCTCAAGACACGCGAGCAGTTCGGCAAGCCCATCGGCTCGTTCCAGGCGCTGAAGCATCGCTGCGCCGACCACAAGGTGGCGCTGGCCGCCTCCGCCGCGGTGGTGCGCGAGGCCGCGCGCCTCCTCGCCGACGGCGCCGCCAGCGCGCCGCTGATGTGCGCCCTCGCCAAGGCCTATGCCTGCGAGGTTTACGCCAAGGCGGCGGAGGACGCGGTGCAGCTCCATGGCGGCATCGGCTTCACCTGGGAACACGACTGCCACCTCTATCTGAAGCGGGCCAAGCTGAATCAGGCGCTCTTCGGAACCACCGCCGTCGCCTATGACCGCGCCGCCGACCTCCTGCTGAACGCCGCCCGCCCATGACCCTCGCCACACCCTCCTTTGCGCCGTTGGATATGCGCGACGACCTCGTGGCCTTTCGCGCCGAGGTGCGCGCCTGGCTGCAAGCCACAGTGCCCAGCGACTGGCGCGAGCGCATGTCCGGCGCGTCGGAAGACGCCTATGTGGCCTATCAGCGCTGGTGGTTCGAGGAGATGCGCAAGGTGGGGCTCGCCACTCCGCACTGGCCCAAGGAATGGGGCGGCGCCGAGCTATCCCTGCGCCACCAGACCCTGATCTTCGAGGAGATTGCCCGCCTCGACGCGCCCAATCCCGACCTGTTCGTCATCTCGCTCTACCACCTGCCGGCCACCCTGTTCGCCCATGGGACCAAGGCGCAGCAGGCGCGCTATCTGAAAGGCGTGCAGGAGCGCGGCGAGGTCTGGTGCCAGGGCTTTTCCGAACCCGGCGCCGGCTCGGACCTCGCCTCCTTGCGCACCCGCGCCGAGCGAAAGGGCGAGGTCTATGTGGTGAATGGTCAGAAGGTCTGGTCCTCCTACGCCCGCCACGCCGACTACTGCCTTCTGCTCGCCCGCACCGATCCCAATGCGCCCAAGAAACAGGCGGGCATCTCCTACTTCATTCTCGACATGAAGACGCCGGGCGTCACGGTGCGCCCGATCCGCCAGCCCACCGGCCAAGCCGAGTTCTGCGAAATCTTCTTCGACAATGTGGAGATCCCGGCGGAGAACCTGATCGGTCAGGAGAACCAGGGCTGGATGATCGCCCAGTCGACCCTGTCGGCGGAACGTGGGCTGATCATCTTCGAATATTCCGAGCGCATGGCTCACGCCCTGGCCAAGGACCTGGAGGAGGTCGCCGACGGTCGCGCCAACTGGTTCGAGGATGCTCAGTTCCGGCGGGAGTTCATGACGGCCTACGCGCAGATGAACGGACTGCGCCTGCTCATCCGCGACATGATGACCGACGTGGAGACCCACGGTGAGATCAGCGACGCCAACAAGCCGTCCCTGATCAAGATTCAGTTCTCGGAGCTTTTACGTCGGTACACGGATCTTCGCCTGAAGATCGAAGGAATCGAAGCGCAGAAGCAGCGCCCCAACATCCTCGGCGGCGGCTTGCAGACCGGCAACCGCATGTACGACTTCCTGTTCAGCTATTCCTGGACCATCGCCGGCGGGGCCAATGAGGTGATCAAGAACATCATCGCCGAACGGGCGCTCGGCCTGCCGCGCGGCTAATGCGCGCCTAACTGGATTAGCCCTGGCTCAATCGAAGCTGATAGGCGGCGAGGCGTGCGGCCCTTTGAGCGTCGCGCTCCGCCGGCGTCAGCCAGCGTGTTTCCGGCGGCAGCAGCGATTTCAGATCACTCAGCCTAGCCACCTGGAAGTCGACAATGCCCGCTTCCAAAGTCGTCACCTCGGATGGCAGCCCCTGCCAGCGGGCCTGCAAGATGCCGGTGTGCACGCCCCCCGTGTCGAGCCAGTTGTGCACGCCTGGATCGCGCGCCGCCACTACAAAGGTGATGCTCCCGTCGGCGTTGGCTTCGGCCTGAGCGGCGTTGAACGAGCCGGTGTGGTGCGCGGCATCGGCGGTGATCCACCAGTGATTGGCCACCAAAGCGGCGTGGTAGGGCGCGCCCATGGGCCGCGTGGTGAAGACAAAGGCCTCATCCTCGCCAAGGTCGTAGTGGGCGTTGGAAATGAACTGCCAGCCGCCTGGGCGCATGAAGGGCGCGTCCAGCTGGTTGGTCTTTACGTCCATGTGGACCACATAGTGGTCGCGCAGGTCCTGCCAGAACTTCGCGTAGTGCGGCGCGAGCCACGCCGCCGTCTCCACCAACTGCTCGTAGCTCGCCGGCGGCGGGGCCTCTCCCGGCAGCACCTCAATGTGCAGGCTGTCCGGCTGTTGCAGCCTCCAGTCCGCCATGGAATCGCGCACGAACAGACAGCGCGCGGCGCTGGTGAGTTGAATGTGGTTGGCGCGACCGTCGGCCGCGTCGGCGTCGAGGGTGATCTGATAGGACCCGTCCGCGGCCACGACCATGTCGCGATCCTTCAGCATGGCGATCTGATGGCCGATGCTGTCGAGGCCGGGGATGGAATCCATCAGTTCAAAGGTCACCTGGGCCGGCGGCGGGCTATGCCGGCGCCCGTGCAGCACATAGCGGCGCTCGTGGCTCACGGGGATGGCGCGATACACATTGTCTGGGTTCTCGATCCCGCCATGCAGCGAGGATGGAAACACCTGGCCATCGGTGGCGTGCTCGTAGAGGAAGAGGCTCTGCAGCTTCGGCCGATGCGGATCGAGGTTCACCGCCAGCTGCAGCGCGCCGAAGAAGTGCTGCTCCGCGGCGTCTTCCAGCGACGCCGCCCCGTCTCTGGTCTTGGCGTTGGGGTGATCAAGAAAGGCGCGCCGCGCCGCCGCCTTCGCCGCCAGCACGCGGGGCTCCGTCGCCAGCTTGAGCGCCAGGGCCTCCAGCGACTTTTGCATCGCCACCGTCGCTGGAAGTTCGCTCATGATCGCGCGCCCTATTTTTTCAGGAAATCGCCAGCGTCGAGGAAGCCCTTGCCGCTTTCCACCAGCTGTTCGAGCAACCGGGCCGGACGCCAGCGCTGTCCGTTCTTGGCCCCAAGGGCCTTGGCGGTGGCCAGCACGCGATCGAGACCGTTCTGCTCGCCCCAGAACATGGGCCCGCCGGTGTGGGCCGGGAAGCCGTAGCCGTTCACCCACACCACGTCGATGTCGCTGGCGCGCAGGGCGATCCCCTCCTCCAGCTCCTTGCAGCCCTCATTGACCAGCGGATGGAACAGACGGTCGCGGATCTCATCGTCGGTGAAGCTGCGCTGCTTCACCCCCGCCGCCTTGGCGCACTCGGCGATGATGGCCAGCGCCTCCGGATCGTTGATCCGTTCGCGCCCTTCATAGCGGTAATAGCCCTTGCCCGACTTCTGACCGATGCGGCCGGCGGCCACCAGGGCCTCCACCAACTCCGGCAGGCGCTCGTCCGGCGGCAGGGTCTTGCGGCGGATGACGCGGATCTGCACCGAGGTGGCCATACCGGCCATGTCGCGCATGGCGAGCGGGCCCATGGCCATGCCGAAGCTCTCGGCCACGCGGTCCACCTGCTCGGGCGTCGCGCCCTCCTCCACCATGTATTCCGCTTCGCCGGTGTAGTACTGCAGCATGCGATTGCCGATGAAGCCGTCGCAATTGCCGGCCAGCACCGGGACCTTGCTCAAGGTCTTGCCGAGGGCCATGACCGTGGCGATGGTTTCCGGCGAGCTCTTGGCGCCGCGCACGTTCTCCAACAGCTTCATCACATTGGCGGGGCTGAAGAAGTGCACGCCGATCACCTTGTCCGGACGCGCGGTGGCCGAGGCGATCTCGTCAATGTTCAAGGACGAGGTGTTGGAGCCGAGAATGGCGTGCGCCGGCGTGACCGTGTCGAGGCGGGCGAAGATGTCCTTCTTCAGGTCCATGTTCTCGAACACGGCCTCGACCACAAGATCGACATCGCCAAGATCGGCGTAGTCGGTGGTCGGCCGGATCAGACTCATGGCCTTGTCCATCCGCTCCTGGGCGAGCGACCCGCGGGCGACAGAGGTGGCGTAAGTCTTCTCGACGATGCCGAGACCGCGCTGCACCGCCGCCTCATCCACGTCCACCAGCGCCACGGGAATGCCGGCGTTGGCGAACACCATGGCGATGCCGCCGCCCATGAGGCCCGACCCGATCACCGCCGCCTTCTTCACTGGTAGAGGCTGGATGCTGGCCGGCACGTCGGGAATCTTGCGGGCTTCGCGCTCAGCGAAGAAGTAATAGATCAGCGCCTTACGCTGCGGACCATTCAGCAGGGCGTTGAAGGCCTCGCGCTCGAAGGCCAGCGCGTCGGCGGCCGATTTCGCACAGGTCGCCTCGATGCACTCGATGATCTTGTAGGGCGCGAGCTGGCCGCGGGCCTTCTTGGCGATGGATTTGCGGAATTCGGCGAACACCGCCGGATCGACGCCCGTGACCTTGTCATTGCGGGCGATCACCGGCTTCGGCGCGCCCTCCGTCGCCAGCTTGCGGGCGAAGGCGACCGCCGCCTCGTCGATATCGGCGACGATCTCGTCAACCACGCCGAGTTCCTTGCCCCGGGCGGCGGGGATGTGATCCCCGGAGGTGATCAGCTCCAGCGCCGCCTTCGGACCGGTCAGGCGCGGAAGGCGCACGGTGCCGCCAGCGCCCGGCAACAGCCCCAGCTTCACCTCCGGCAGTCCCACCTTGGCCGAGGCCAACGCCACCCGGGCGTGGCAGGTGAGCGCCAGCTCCAGGCCGCCGCCGAGGGCCGTGCCGTGGATCGCCGCAACCACTGGCTTGGGGCTCTGCTCCAGCGCGGTTTGGATGTCCTGCAGCCGCGGTTCGGCGGTGGACTTGGCGGTGCCGAATTCGGTGATGTCGGCGCCGGCGATGAAGGTGGTCCCGCCACCGCGAATGATCAGGGCCTTCACCGCGTCGTCGTTGAGCGCCTGTTGCAGGCCGGCCCACAGCCCCTCGCGAACGGCGTGGCTCAGCGCATTCACCGGCGGGTAGTTGACGGTCAGGACGGCGACATCCCCAGCCAGACGATAATCGACGGTGCTCACGGATGGTCTCCCACAGAGGCGATGGTCAGTTCGACTACCGGCCTAGGGAGTCGAGCGCCCCTGCGTCAACGCGAGCGCCGCTTCAATCGCCCCATCATCGCGCACGCGATTTGACCCCGGGGCCAAGGCGCGCACACTACGCGCCTCCGCCAAAAAGCGCCTATCACCAAGCCATGGACATCGAGCTCTCCCCCGACGACGAAGCTTTCCGCCAGGAGGTGCGCGCCTTCATCCGCGCCCACCTGCCGCCCGAGCTCGCCCGTCGCGGTCGCGAGGGCTACCACTCCCATCCCGACGCCGTGCGACGCTGGACCCGCATTCTCAACGCCCAGGGTTGGGCGGCCTTCCACTGGCCCAAGCAACATGGCGGCGTCGACTGGTCGCCCCTGCAGCGGCACCTGTTCGACATCGAACTCCGGGCCGCCGGCGCGCCGCTGCTGCAACAGACGGGCTTCGAGCTGGTGGGGCCTGTGCTCTACACCTTCGGCACGGAAGCTCAGCAGGCGCGCTACCTGCCCGCCATACGCAACGCCGACGAGTTCTGGTGCCAGGGCTTTTCCGAGCCCAATTCCGGTTCGGACCTCGCCTCGCTGAAGACCCGGGCGGTGCGGGACGGCGACGTCTACGTGGTCAATGGCCAGAAGACCTGGACCTCCGAAGGCCACAAGGCCCAGATGATGTTCGCCCTGGTGCGCACCGACGCCGAGGCCAAGCCCCAGGCCGGCATATCGTTCCTGCTCATCGACATGGCCTCGCCCGGTGTCACGGTGCGGCCGATCTATACCCTGGACGAAGGCCTGTCGGTGAACGAGGTGTTCTTCGACGAGGTCCGGGTTCCGGCGGAGAACCTGGTGGGCGAAGAGAACCGCGGCTGGTCCTACGCCAAGTTCCTGCTCACCAACGAGCGGGCCATGAGCGCGGAGACGCCGCACACGCGCGCGGACTTGGAGCAGCTGCGCGACTTGGCCGCACGCGAGCTGCGGCACGGCCGGCCGATCCTGGACGATCCCCTGTTCGCCGCCAAACTCGCCAGGTTCGAGGTCGATCTGATGGCGCTCGAAGCCGCCGTGCTGCGGGTGCTGCACATGGCCGAGGACGATCCGGCCCTGACTTCGGTGGCCTCGGTGCTGAAACTGCGCGGCGCGGAGCTGCGCCAGCGGGTGGCGGACCTGGCCGTGGAGGCGCTGGGGGACATCGGCCTCGCCGTCTATCCCGACGAAGGCGCGCCCCGCGTCGACCCCGCCACGCCCAAACCGCCGGCCCCTGATCACGCTGCCGGTTGGCTGGCCAAGGCCACCTTCCGCCGCGCCACCACCATCTACGGCGGCGCCAATGAAATTCAGCGCAACATCATCGCCAAGGCGGTGCTCGGGCTTTGACCAGATGATGCAGTTCCAGCTCACTCCCGAACAGGCCGCCTTGAAGGACAGCGTCGCGCGCTTCGTCCAGCGCGAGTACGGCTTTGAACACCGCACCGCCCTTCTGCGAAGCGCCGAGGGCTTTTCCCGCGCCCACTGGACCGCCTTCGCCGAGCTCGGCTGGCTGGGCGCCGGTCTCAGCGAGGACAAGGGCGGCTACGGCGGCGGCACGGTGGAAAACGCCCTGATCCTGGAAGAACTGGCTCGCGGCCTTGTGCTGGAGCCGATCCTCGCCTGCGCGGTGGGCGCGCTGCAACTGCTGGCGGCCCTGCCGCCGAGCGAGACGGTGGAGGCGCTGATCGCCCAGATCGTGGGCGGCGAGACCATCGCGGTTCTGGCTCATGGCGAGGTCGACGATCGACTAGCCGCCCGAGCTGAGCCTTCGCCAGAGGGCTGGCGACTGCGAGGCGGCAAGCGTTTCGTGCTCTCCGGCGCCGCGGCCGACCTGTTCCTGGTCACGGCGACGACCCCCGACGGCGCCATCGGCGTGTTCAGCGTGGCGCGGGGCGCGCCGGGGCTGACGATCACCGACTATCGCGCGGTAGACGGACGGCGGGTTTGCGACCTCGCTTTCGAGGATCTCCTCCTGCCCGCCGACGCGCGCCTCTCTAGCGATAGCGACGCCAGCCCCGCCGTGGAGACGGCGCTCGACCACCTGACCATCGGTCTTTGCGCCGAGGCCCTGGGCGCCATGGACACGGCGCTCTGGCTGACCCGGGACTACCTCAAGACCCGCAAGCAGTTCGGGGTGACGCTGAACACCTTCCAGGCCTTGCAACACCGCATGGCCGACATGCTGGTGGAGACCGAGCTGGCGCGCTCCATGCTGCTCTACGGCGTTGCGGCGCTTTCGGAGCCCGATGCGCTGAAGCGGGCCAAGGCGGTCTCGGCCGCCAAGGCGCAGATCGGCGAGGCCGGGTACTTCGTCTGCGCCGACGCCATTCAGCTGCACGGCGGCATCGGCGTCACCGAGGAATACGCCGTCGGCCATTTCTACAAGCGTCTGGTGCTGGTGCGGAACCTGCTCGGCCATACCGACGAACACCTCGCCCGCTTCGCTCGCCTGTCCCGGGGCGGCAATGAGCGCACCCTGGGCTAGATCATGATCCTCTGGAGTCTTCACCCGTGACCCCATCGAAAGGCGCCCTCTCCGGCGTTCGCGTCCTCGACCTGACCCGCGTGCTGGCGGGCCCGTTCAGCGGTCAGATCCTGGGCGATCTCGGCGCCGAGGTGATCAAGGTCGAGCGTCCGGGCGGCGGCGACGACGGGCGCCACTACGGCTTCTCGGCCGTCATGGACAAGGACGGAAACAAGACCCTCGAGTCCTCGTTCTTCATCAGCGCCAATCGCAACAAGAAATCCGTCACCGCCAATCTGGCCAAGCCTGAGGGCCAGGCCCTGGTGCGTCAGCTGGCCATCCAGTCCGATGTGCTGATCGAGAACTACAAGGTGGGCGATCTCGCCCGCTACGGGCTCGACTACGCCGCCATCCAGGCGCTGAATCCGGGGATAATCTACTGCTCGGTCACCGGCTTCGGGCAGGACGGCCCGAGCGCCAAGCGCCCAGGTTACGACGGTCTGTTCCAGGCCCAGGGCGGGATGATGGCGGTCACCGGCGTGCCCGACGGCCAGCCGGGCGCCGGACCGTTGAAGGCGGGGCCGAGCCTCGTCGACCTGTTCACCGGGCACAACGCCGCCATCGCCATCCTTGGCGCGCTGATCCACCGCCAGCGCACCGGCGAGGGTCAGTACATCGACATCGCGCTGCTCGACTGCTCGGTGGCCATGGTCTCGCACATCATGCAGGACTACCTCCTGTCGGGAGTCGCGCCGCCGAGGCTCGGCAATGGCGGCAACGGCGGCGGCCCGGCCGACCTCATCACCTGCAAGGACGGCCTCGTCTACATCACCGCCGGCACGGACGAGCACTGGATCCGCCTCACCGATCTGATGCAGCAGCCGGAGCTGCGCCAGGACGAGCGCTTCAACACTAACCCGAAGCGCGGCCTGAACCGCAACGCCCTCATTGCTATCATCAACGCCTGGAGCTCAGCCTTCACCACCGGCGAGATGCTCGCGGCGCTCGACGGCATCAGCGTGCCGGCGGCGCGCTACAACGAACTCCCGGACGTGTTCAACGACCCCCAAGTGCGCCACCGCGGTCTGAAGGTAAGCGTGCCGCACCCCACCGCGGCGTCGGGCTGCATCGACATCATCGCCAGCCCGCTCGCCCATATGGGCGCCACGCCGGCCGACCGACCCGCGGCCCCGCCGACGCTGGGTCAACACACCGATGAGATCCTCAAGGATCGGCTGCGCCTCACGGCGGACGAGATCGCCGCGCTGCGGGCGAGCGGGGTCATCTGACCCCGCCGCCGCCGCGCGGCCCTCAGGCTTGCGACTGGGCCTCGTCCGCCGCGAACACCCCGCCGGAGATCGAGGCCGAAGCGTCCGAGCACAGGAACAGCAGGATGCCGTCGAGGTCCGCCGGCTTCATGGTCCGTCGACGCGGGAAGGTCTTGACCAGCTTCTGACCGGCCTCGCCGCCCAACCACTCGGCGTTGAGCTCGGTCTCGATCCAGCCCGGCCCGATGGTGTTCACCGTGATCCCGTACCGCGCCCACTCGCGGGCGAAGCCGCGGCCCATCATGGCTACCGCCGCCTTGGAGAGGCTGTAGGCTGTGAGCCCGGCGAGCGGTCGGAACGAGCCCACTGAGCCGACGAGCACGATGCGGCCCTGGCCCGCCTTGGCCGATTTCACCAGCCGCCGCGCCCCTTCGCGAGCGGTAAGATAGACGCCCTGCACGTTCACCCGTAGCAATTGGGCGAGGGCCTCTGCGCCGAGCTCCAGCGACGGTCCCTCGGCGTTGAGGCCGGCGTTGGCGACCACCGTGTCCACCGTGCCGAAGCGCGCCTCGGCGGCGTCGTAGGCGGCGATGATGGAGGCCTCGTCCTCCACGTCGAGCGGAACCGCCAGCGCTTCACCGCCGGCCGCGGCGATCTCGGCCGCCAGCGCCTGCGGGCGATCCACCCGCCGCGCGCCTAGCACCACCTTGGCGCCCGCGGCGGCGAGGGTCCTGGCGAACTGCACGCCGAGCCCCGACGAGGCGCCGGTCACCAGGGCGACGCGACCGGTGAGGTCAAAAGGATTGGCGCGTTCAGGCATGAAGCGTCTCCAAAAGCAAATTCAATGGGTTGGATTTCAGAACAGGCTCTTCGTGTAGCCGCCGTCGATGCGGATGGTTTCGCCGGTGAGGAAGGCGGCCTGCTGCGAACAGAGGAAGGCCACCAGCGCGCCCATTTCATCGGGGCGACCCCACCGTCCCACCGGCAGCATGGTCCGATACCAGTTGGCGGTCTTCACGCCCGTGCCGGACCCGCGGTAAGTCTGGGACAGCTCGCTCTCGAACGGACCGGTGGCGATGGTGTTGGCGGTGACGCCATAGGGTCCGAACTCTTGGGCGAACGACTTCATCAGGGCGGCGACGGCGACGCGGGTGTTCACCGCTGGCATGGGGTCCTCCAGGTGTGGAACCTTCATGGCGATGGAGCCGAGATTGACCAGCCGTCCCCACTGCGCCGCCTTCATAGCGGGCAGGACTTCACGGGTCAGCCAGACCTGGCTCATGACAAAGTCCGTGTGGACTTCGCGATAGAGATCATCGTCGCAACGATCGAATCCCCGCCCGCGCTGGGTTTCTGGATCGGGGAACGGACCAGGCGAATTCACCACCAGGATCAGCGGTTCGCCAAACACCGCGCGCGCGGTCTCGATAATGGTCCTACAGCCCGATTCCTGGGTCATGTCGGCCACCACACCGCACGCCGCGCCGCCCTTGGCGCGGATGGTCGCCTCCGCAGTTGCAACCTTATCGGCGACGCGCCCACTCAAGACCACGTGCGCTCCCTCGGCGGCGAGCGCTTCGGCGACGCCAAGACCGCACCCGCGACTGCCCCCCGCCACCACGGCGACCCTGCCTGCGATCCCCAGATCCATCGCCGTCAGCCGCGCGCCAGGAGCGCCATTTCGATGTGGCGCGCGCCCGAACCGGCGTTGCTGGCGAAGGCGAGTTCGGCCCCCGCCACCTGGCGATCGCCGCAGGACTGGCGCAGTTGCCGCACGCCTTCGATCAGCTTCAGGGTCAGCTGCCCGGTCATGATCCAGGTGTGCGACAACAGCCCGCCGTCCAGATTGGTTGGCGCCTTGCCGGTGCGGCAAAGAGTATCGCCGGCCACGAAGTCAGGCCCCTCCCCTTCGCCGCAGAGGCCGAGCATTTCGAATTGACGCACCACCTCGAACGCTACGGCGTCGTAGAGATTGAACACGTCCACATCCTTGGGCGCGACGCCGGCCTTGACGAAGGTGCGCGCCACGGCGGCCTTGCCGAGGTCCTTTACTTCGGCGTAGCGCGGCGGGTCGGCGTAGGCCGCGCCCCAGAACTCCATGCCCCCGCCCACCAGATGCACCGGATGCTGGCGCAGGTCCTTGGCCCGCTCCGCCGTGGTCACCACCAGGGCGCAGGCCCCCTCCGCCACCAGGCTGCACTCCAGGCGGTGCAGCGGCGAGGCGATCATGGGCGAGGCGAGGATGTCGGCGGCGGTGAAAGGCCCCGCGCCATACATCACCGCCTCCGGATTGACGTGGCCATGATTGCGGATGGCGGCCGCGACATGGGCGATCTTTTCCGGCGGGACTTGAAACTCGTGCATGTAGCGCTGCGCCACAGTGGCGAACTGCAACATGGCGGTGGAGCCGAACGGATCGGCGAATTCGAGGCCGTCGCCGGCCCCTACCGCCGCGCCGCCGGCCTCGTAGAGTCCCGCTGAGCCGGAGCCGATCACCACCACGTCGCACAGGCCAGCCTCGATGGCCGCAGAGGCCTTCAGCAGCGCCCGCGCGCCGGCCTGGTCGCTCCAATGCTCCTGGGTGAAGGCGAGCGGGGTCTTGAAGATCTTGCCCCAGCTCGCCGTCTCGTTCGGCATGCCCCCGGGGCCAGGCCAACTGATCGCAGCCCCATCCACGTCGCGGCTGTCGAGGCCCGCGTCCTCCAGGGCCCCGTGCGCCGACTCCATCAGAAGGTCGAGCAGGGTGCGCCCCTCGAGCTTGCGCGCCTGTTTGGTGACGTAGAGGCCGGCGATGGTGGCCTGGCGAGGATTGCGCATCAGCCGATGAGCTCCTTGGGCATGGTGAGACCGAACAGTTCCTCGAAGGCGCCGAGGGTCACGCGGTGGCGGACATCCGCGGGCACGCCTTCGAACATGTGCTGCAGAACTTTTTGGGTATGGGGGAAGGTGCCTTCCAGGTGGGGGTAGTCGGAGCCCCACAGCACGTTGCGATAGCCGAAATGCTGCAACGTCGGGATGGCCGACACGTCGTGCTGATAGGACGAATAGACCTGGGCGTAGATGGCTTCGCCCGGCGTGCGTTGCAGCGGCGGGTTCACCCACGCCTTGTGCTGGCGATAGGCCTCGTCCAGACGATCGGCCAGGGCCGGAATCCAGGCGCAGCCGGCTTCGGCGGTGAGCACCTTCAGGTTCCGGAAGCGATCCAGCGCCCCCGACGAAACCATGTGCACCACGCAGCGCTGCGCCGGCACCGTCGTTTCCCAGTAGTTGATGATGGCGCCGCCGGGACCTCGGGTCACCACCAGCTCCGCCGTGCCGGTGCCCACGTGGAAGCACACCACCATCTTGGCCTCTTCGGCCACGGCCCAAAGCTTGTCCCACTCGGCCATGTTGTATTCGAGGTGCTTGGGCAAGGTGGTGGGCAGGCAGATGGCCTTGAAGCCCAACTTGGCCACGCGGGCCGCCTCGGCGACCGCGTCGTCGATGTTCACTGACGACAGCATGGCTGCCGGCAGATAGCGCTCCGAGCGCTGCGCCAGATCGGCATAGGCCCAGTCGTTGTAGACCCGGGCGCATTCACGGGCGAGGTCGCGATCCTCGATCACCGTCATCCAGAGGCCCACCGAAGCAAACACCACCTCGGCCCAGATGCCCTGCTGGTCGAGATCGGCGAGGCGCAGATCAAGGTTCAGCATGCCCGGCGGCGATATGGAGTCGAGCATTTCGGGGCGGGAGAAGAACACCTTCTTGTTGTCCACCAGATAGACGTCATAGCGGTCGTCGCGCTCAATGCGCGGGCCGCGCGTCTTCATCGCCGCGGGAAGGTTCTCCTCCCACAGCTTCGGCGGCTCCCATACGTGGCTGTCCGCCGAGTTCACCCAGATCTTCCCGTCCTTGGCCATGGCGCTTGCCTCCATCCAGTTGCGAGCAGCTTGCAACAGCCCTTGATTTAGATCAATTATATAACCTATTGCGTATGCGATGCCGCAACCCCTTGGCGACGGCTAGGGGAATTGTCCAAGTTGGAGCGTCATGTCCGAGCCCCTTCGATCCCTTGAACCGCCGCCCCTGCGCCGACCGCCCGGCGCCGCCGTGCGCGTGCCCAAGGCCTCGGAAATCATCGCCCGCCTCATGCGCCGGGACTTCGTGCGCCAGAAGCTGCAGCCGGGCGGCGCCCTGCCGCCGGAGCACCAACTTCAGGCGCGCTTTGAGGTGTCGCGCCCGACCTTGCGTGAAGCCCTGCGCATTCTTGAAGCGCAGCAGCTGGTGCGCATCGTCCGCGGCGCGGCGGGCGGCGCGCGCTATCGCCTGCCGGACATCGACATGGTGGCCGAGCACACCGGCATCTTTCTCGAGACCCGCGGCGCCACCCAGGCCGATCTCACCGAGGCCCGTCTCCAGCTCGAACCGGCCATCGTGGCATTCATCGCCCGGGACGGCGCGGCGGAGGCTATCGACGCCCTGGCCCAATCGGTGGCGCGACATCGCGACGTCGCCGACGACATGGCCGCCTTCAACGCCGAGAACCAGCGCTTCTACGACCTGCTCGCCGCCGCCTCGCCCAATCAGACCCTCGCCCTCTTCCTGCTGATCTTCCGCGACCTCATCGCTTGGCAGTCCGCGGCGCTGGGCGGCGAGCCGCCCTTCGGCGCCAAGCCGTCGAAAAAGGCCGTGGAGGCCCACATCGCCGCCAAGGACGAGCTGATCGGGCACCTGCGAGCGCATCGCGCCGAAGCGGCGGCTCAGCTGTGGACCCGGCACCTCGCCGCCCAACTGAAGCACCTGGCCAAGAGCGGCCATGGTCACCGACCCATCACCACCTGAGCCGCATATGATGGAATTCGACGGGACCGTGCATCTCTGCTTCGCCTGCCGCAAGACCGGTCGTTGTCGACTCGGCCTCACTCTCGAACGGCTGGAGGGCGAGCGCTTCTCGCGCACCGACCTTGTCTGCCCGACTGAGCACGAAGGCGGCCCGGGCGTAGCACACGGCGGCTGGACCACCGCGGCCATGGACGAGGTGCTGGGCCACATCAATCTCCTGATGGGCCAGATGGCGGTGACCGCCGAGCTTACCGTGGAGTTCCTGCGCCCCGTGCCTATCGAGCGCCCGCTCATCGCCCTGGCCTGGTGCGACAAGGTGGAGCGCGGCCGGCGCTACAATCGTGGCGAGCTACGTCTGGCCGCCACCGGCGCGGTGCTGGCGCGCGCTTCAGGCGTGTTCGTGGAGCGCGATCCCAGCCATTTCGAACGGTTCCGTCATTGGCTGGCCCACGAGGATGCGCGCAGTGCGGAAGGGAGCGAGCATGAGGGCTGATCTTCGCGTCTGGCTGATTGGCGCGGGAAGTCTAGGCGCCGACGTCTTGCAGCCTCTGGCCGACGGGCTGACCGAGCTCGGCGCCGACATCGCCCTGGAGATCGCCCTCAAGGTCGCCGAGCGGCCGTCGGTGGACCGTCTCGCGGCGGAGCTGCCGGCGCCAGATTTGGCCGTCCTCTGCCTGGTCCCCGACGCGGCCCTCGCTCGCCAGCCCCTCGCCGAGCAGAGCTTCGAGACCTGGAAAGAGGCGGCGCAGGACGGGCTCTTCGAGACCATCCGCCTGTTTCAGGCCCTGGAGCCGCACCTTGTGGATCGCGGCGGCGCCGTGGTCATGATCGGCCCCTCCCTGTCCCTGGTGGGGTGCCCTGAGCTCGTGGCGCTCACCACCCTCTTGGAGGGCCAGCGCGGCCTGGTGAAGTCGCTCGCCCGGCAATGGGGCGCGCGCAACACCACGGTCAACTGGATCGCCGCCGCGCCGCGAGCCCTCTCCGCCGCCTTCGCGGACGCGCCCTTGGCCGCCAAGCCCGACGCCGTGAGCGTGGCCCTGGGCGGGCCGCTGGATCTGCAGCGCGACATCGCGCCGGTGCTCGCCTTTCTAGCGACGCCGGCCGGCCGCAAGCTCACCGGCCAGACCCTGACCCTCGACGGCGGGGAGTGGATGACGCCATGACGCCCATGGACTGGACCCGCACGCCCGATCTCCTCAAGGACCGGGTCGCCATCGTCACCGGGGCGGGGGGCGGCATCGGCCGCGGCCTTGCCGAGGCCCTGGCCCTGTCCGGCGCCCATGTGGTCATCGCCGCCCGCCGCGCCGCCACCGGCGAGGAGACCGCCGCGCTCATCCACGCCGCCGGCGGTTCAGCGCTCGCCGTGGAGACCGACGTGGCCGATCCTGCGGCGGTGCAGCAGCTGGTCGACGCGACCGTCGGCCAGTTCGGCGGCCTAGACATCGTCGTGCACAACGCCTCCAGCGGCTTGTCGGGCAAGGCGTTCAAGCTTGCGGAGATCAACGCCGCCGACTACGCCGAACAGGCGGGGGTCGCCCTCGGCGCCGCCTTCCTGCTGGCGCGTTCAAGCTTCCCGCACCTGAGGGACACCGGCCGCGGCCGCTTCATCGTGCTGAACTCCTCGCAAGGGCTGCACGGCGGGGCCATGAACCCGGTCTACACGGCCACGAAGAGCGCCCAGCGCGGCTTCGTCAAGGCCCTGGCCCGAGAGTGGGGACCCTACGACATCGTGGTCAATGCGGTGGCGCCGGCGGCGCTCACCGACGCGGCCAAGGTCTATCTGGAAAGCGATCCGGCGCGCAGCGCCGCCGCCATGAAGAGCTTCCCCCTCGGCCGCATGGGAGACATGTGCGACGACATCGGGGCGGCGGTGGTGGCGCTCAGCAGCGACTATTGGCGCTATGTCACCGGCCTCACCGTGCCGGTGGACGGCGGCTATTACACCGCGCTCTAAACCGGGAAGCGGGTGATCTTGGCGAGCTCGTCCGCCGTGGCCTCGGCCCAGAAGGACAGCCAGGAGGGAAAACGCGCCGCCATCATCGGCGGGACGTGTCTGGGGGCGGGACCGGGCCAACGCTGGAACGCCGCCTCCTGGGGTCGCTCCAGCACGTCGCAGCTGTAGAAGAAGTCCTCCACCCGGCGACGGAACAGCCATTCCCCGCCATGGCGCTCATAGGTGTCGAAGTAGCAGATCGCCTGCACGATCCACTGGTCGCCATATTCATGCTCGGCACGGCAATAGACCCGCCCCGTCGCGCGATCGCCCGCCACTTCGTCCACCACATGGCCGACGATCATGTGCACGGTGCGATAGAAGTCCTTCACGGCAGGTGCGATGAAGCTGCGCAGCGCCGCCCGGCCCACACCGCGGCGGCCGCAGTCGATATCCTCGGGAAACATGGCGAGCCAGGCGTCCAGGTCGCGCGCATCCACCGCCATGGCGTAGCGCACCGCCAGGGCCTGGATGGCCTCAACCGCTTCCAGACGTTCGATGCGCGCCAGCAGCGCCGGGTCGATGGGGGACATGGCCTCGCCTCTCCTGTTCGGAACGAAGACTAAGCCACGGCGAAAAACCGGCAATCGGCCGCGCATCGCATGCGCGATCGCTGGGAGCCTTCCGCGAGGTCGCTTGATCGCTCTTCCGATGGCTGCGGCCCGGACCACGCGAGGCGGTTTCGCCCTGTGCTAGCACTCCGCCCATGGGATGGCGCGAGCAGGAGAGCATGTCATGAGCGAAGCCTGGATCATCGATGCGGTGCGCACGCCGCGCGGCATCGGCAAGGTGGGCAAGGGCGCCCTTTCCGACATACACCCGCAGCATCTGGCCGCCACGGTGCTCAAGGCGATCGCCGAACGCAACGCTCTCAACACCGCCGAGGTGGACGACATCATCTGGGGCTGCTCCGGTCAAAGGGGCCGGCAAGGCAATGATCTTGGCCGCATGGCCGCCCTCGACGCCGGCTATGACATCCGCGCCTCCGGCGTGACCCTGGACCGCTTCTGCGGCTCGGGCATCACCACGGTGAACCTGGCGGCCGGCATGATCCACTCCGGCATGGAAGACTTGGTCATCGCCGGGGGCACGGAGATGATGTCCCTCATCGCCGCCATGGCGACTAAGGATATGGCCGCGGGCGAGCCGCCCGCCTTCATGGATGCGGGCAATGAGCGCCTGCGCCACAGTCATCCACAGTCGCATCAGGGGCTGTGCGGCGACGCCGTCGCCTCCATGGAAGGCATCAGCCGCGAAGCCCTCGACGCGTTGGCGCTGGAGAGCCAGAAGCGCGCGGCGCAGGCGATCAAGGAAGGCCGCTTCGACAAGAGCCTCGTCAAGGTGTTCAAGGCCGACGGGACGCTCGCCCTCGACCACGAAGAGTTCCCGCGGCCCGAGACCACCTTAGAGGGCCTAGCCGCCCTGAAGCCGTCCTTCGCCGCCCTCGCCGACGCGCCGCTGGACGCCGCCGGCACGACCTTCCGTAAGCTGATCAATGAGAAGTATCCCGATCTGAAGATCGAGCATGTCCACCATGCCGGCAACTCGTCCGGCGTCGTGGACGGCGCGGCGGCGGTGCTGCTCGCCTCCCCCGACTATGCCCACAAGCACGGCCTGAAGCCGCGGGCCAAGGTGTTGGCCATGGCCAATGTGGGCGACTGCCCCACCTTGATGCTCAACGCCCCGGTCCCGGCGGCCAGGAAGGTTCTGGCCAAGGCCGGCCTTACCGTGGACGACATCGACCTCTGGGAGATCAATGAAGCCTTCGCCGTCGTCGCCGAGAAGTTCATCCGTGATCTAAAACTCGACCGCGACAAGGTGAATGTGAACGGCGGGGCCATGGCGCTTGGCCATCCCATCGGCGCCACCGGCTCCATCCTCATCGGCACGCTGCTCGACGAGCTGGAGCGGCGCGACCTCAAGCGCGGCCTCGTCACCATGTGCGCCGCCGGCGGCATGGCCCCCGCCATCATCATCGAACGCCTCTAACCCGACAGCACGCCAAGGGAGCCCGCCATGAAACTTGATTCCTCCATCGCCGCGGTGGTCACCGGCGGCGCCTCCGGCCTCGGCGAGGCCACCGCCCGCGCCCTCGCCGCCCACGGTGTGAAGGTGGCCATCTTCGACATGAACGAAGCTCGCGGCGAAGAGGTGGCCGCGACCATCGGCGGCGTCTTCTGCAAGGTCAACGTCACCTCCGACGCCGACGTGGACGCCGGCTTCGAGAAGGCTAGAGCCGCCCACGGCCAGGAGCGCATCCTGGTCAACTGCGCCGGCACCGGCAATGCGGCCAAGACCGCCAGCCGCTCGCGCGAGACCGGGGAGATCAAGCACTTCCCCCTCGACGCCTTCAACATGATCATCCAGATCAACCTCGTGGGCACCTTCCGCTGCATCGCCAAATCGGCGGCGGGTATGCTGACCCTGCCGCTGCTGGAAGACGGCGACCGCGGCGCCATCGTCAACACGGCTTCAGTGGCCGCCGAGGACGGGCAGATGGGCCAGGCGGCCTATTCCGCCTCCAAGGGCGGGGTGGTGGGCATGACCCTGCCCATCGCTCGCGACCTCGCTAGCGAAGCCATCCGCGTCAACACCATCCTGCCCGGCATCTTCAACACGCCGCTGCTGCAAAGCGCCTCCCAGCAGGTGAAGGACGCCCTCGCGGCCCAAGTGCCCTGCCCCCGGCGCCTGGGCAACCCGGAAGAGTACGCCCAGCTGGCTCTGACCATGATCACCAACGGCTACTTCAATGGCGAGGATGTGCGCCTCGACGGCGCCATCCGCATGGCCCCGCGGTAAGGGCGAACCCAGCTCGAGATCGCGACACCCACCATGCTCAGAGCCGCCCCCCTGCCGCCGCTGAAGACCCTCACTCCGCGGGCGCAAGCCTTCGCCTTTCCGGACCTGACCCCCGCGGCGCTGGTGGCGTTCGCCAAGGCCAAGGCCGACGCAGAGGGGAGCGCGCTCGATTTTTCCGCCGCCGCGCTCATGGCCGCTGCGCAGCGCGCCACCGGATTGGAAGACTTCGGCGCCGCCCCGCTCCTCGATCCCCTGACCGTACTCTGTCGCTCGCTCAACGAGGAGCTGGAGTTCCACGCCCTCGGCCGCAGCTATGTGCGCCAGCAGCTGCTCGGTCTCCTGAGCACGCGACTCCGCTTCGAGGCGTTGTGGACCAAGCGCCCGGAAATCCTCGACCTACCGGTGGAGCGCCCGATCATCATCATCGGCCTGCCCCGCAGCGGCACCACCATCCTGCACCGGCTGCTGTCGCAGGATCCGGCCAAGCGGTGCTCGCCGTTCTGGGAGCAGGTGATCCCGCTGCCCCTTGGCGATCCGGAGGCGACGCAGCCGGAGCCGGACCCCCGGCGCGCGCTGGTGGCCGGCTCCATCGAGGTGGTGAACACCATCGCCCCCGAGCTGAAGAACATGCATGAACTCCTGGTGGACGAGCCGGACGAGGACCTCAGCCTTCTCTTGTTCGCCTTCGCCTCCATGCAGTTCGAGTGGAGCTATCGCGTGCCGAGCTACGCCAAGTTCTACCAGGCGACCGACCAGACCGACGGCTATCGCTACTTCAGGAAGGTGTTGCAGACGCTGCAATGGCTCCGCGGCGGCGAGCGTTGGGTGCTGAAGGCGCCCCAGCATCTGGAGCAACTCGGTCCCCTCCTCGCCGTCTTCCCG
Source organism: Pseudomonadota bacterium (assembly GCA_040757715.1). Classification (GTDB taxonomy): domain Bacteria; phylum Pseudomonadota; class Alphaproteobacteria; order Caulobacterales; family Caulobacteraceae; genus CAIMFV01. The sequence goes on from JBFLWS010000002.1 coordinate 82,657, forward strand.
GACGCGACCCTGGTGCAGACCCATCGCGACCCGGTTCCGGCCATCATTTCTCTCGCCAGCCTCACCACCTATGGCGGCCGACGCTATTATGATCACCCGAACCCCATCGCCGTGGGCGCCGACATGGCCGCCATCGTCGAGCGCCTGTTGCGAAAGGGGATGGAGGATCGTCCGGCGCAGGATCCGCGCTTCGTCGACATCCAGTTCGCCGACCTCATCGCCGACCCGATCGGCATGGTGCGGCGCATCTACGCCGCCTCCAAGGACCAGCTGTCGTCGGAGGCCGAAGCCCGCATGCGGGCGTGGAGCGCCGACAATCGTCAGGAAAAGCATGGCCGCCATGACTATGACGCCGCAGACTTCGGCTTCGACCTCGCCGACTTGCGCCGGCGCGTGGCCGTCTATCAGGCGCGCTACGACGTCCCCACCGACCCTCGCTTCGCAGGCTGAACCGTGATCGACGAAACTCTCAACGCCGACGAGATCGCCGCCATCGCGGCGGAGGCCTATCTCTACGCCTATCCCATGCTCGTGGCCTATGGCTTCTTCCACCGCCAGGTCATGGGCCCGGAAGCGCCAGAGAAGCAGGCCTTCAACCGCTTCACCCACTTCCGCACCTTGTCGAGCCCGACGCTCAACAACACCATTCCCTGGATCAACACCGACACGCTCTATTCGGCGGTGTGGCTCGATCTGCGCGCCGAACCCATGGTGCTGCAGGTTCCGGCCTTCGAGGCTCATCGCTTCCAGGACATCCAGGGCTGCGACTGGTTCACCATGGCCCTGTTCACCCGGGGTACGCGCGATGTGGGCAACGGCGCGCGAACCTATCTGCTCGCCGGCCCGGACTGGAGCGGCGCGCCGCCGGCGGGAATCGACGAGGTGATCGCCTCCGACGGCCAGATCGTGAAGATGTTCGCCCGCATCGTGGTGGAGGGCCCCGGCGATGAGACGGCCATCGCCGCGCTTCAGGACCAATACCGGCTGGAACCGCTCAGCGCCTTCCTCGGCGAGCCTCCGCCGCCCGCGCCGGCGGAACCAGCCTGGCTGACGCCTCCCGCGGCCGGCTTCCAGGGCCCCTTCTTCGAGCAGCCCACCGCCGACTTCATCGCCAGCTTCAACTTCCTCATGAGCCTCGCACGCGTGCATCCGGACGAGGCGGCGTTGTTCCAGCGCTTCCGCCGGATCGGCGCGATCCCTGGGGCGGCGTTCGATGTCGCGATGCTAACGCCCGATCAAGCTGAAGCGATCCAGCGTGGGATCGATCAGAGCCGCGCGCGGATTCAGAAAAAGCTGGCTCACCTCGACGATCCCGTGAACGGCTGGCTCTACCCCCTCGATCTGCGCGGGGGACGCGACATCCTGGCCGGCGGCGACGACGCCCATCTGCGCCGGGCCGCGGCGGCGCGCTTCGCCATCTGGGGCCCGCAAGCGGAAGAAGTCGTCTATATGAGCGCCGAAGTCGATGCTGAGGGCGCGCCGCTGGACGGAGCCCGCTCGGCCTACCAGCTGCGCTTCGATCGCGCCCCGCCAGCCCGAGGCTTCTGGAGCTTCACCGTCTATGACGCGGCGACACGCCTGCTCGTGGCCCATCCGTCCGGCCGCTACAAGCTGGGGGACCGCGACCGCGACATGGTGCGGGGCGACGGCGGGAGCCTCACCCTCTATTTGCAGAACCAGGAGCCTGAGCCGGCGCTGCGGGCCAATTGGCTGCCTGTGCCGGAGCGGCCGTTTCAAGTGGTGGCGCGGCTCTACTGGCCGGACCCGGAGCTGCTCGATCGCTCCTACAAGCCGCCAGGGTTTGTGGCGACGAAGCCGGTCTAGCCGCCAAAGGCGGTCTTGGCGCCGATGTCGCGGAAGCGCTCGTATTCCTCGATCCGCCCCTTCAGCGCCCCCGTGATCATGGCCAGAGCGTCTTCGCCCAGGCTCAGATGCACCGGCGGCTTGTCCATGGTGGCCAGGGCGAGGACGGCCTGCGCCCCCTTGGCTGGATCGTTCTGGGCGATGCGGGCGAAGTCGGCCATGCGAGCCTTGGTGGCCTCGACGGCGATGCGGTTGTGCGGCGAGACCTTCTCCGGAAAGGCCATGCTGCCGAGGGCGAAGTTGGTGCGAAATCCGCCCGGCTCGATGCTGGTCACCTTCACACCATAGGGCGATAGCTCCTTGGCCAGGGTCTCGGTGAGGCCATAGACCGCCATCTTCGAGGCGCCGTAAAGCCCGTTCATGGGAAAGCCGATCACCGCCGCCACGGAAGAGACGTTGATGATCCGCCCGCCGCCTCGCGCATGGAAATGCGGCAGCACCGCCTGACACATCTTCAGCACGCCGAAGAAATTGGTCTCCATCTCCTGGCGCGCCTCGGCCAGGCTGATGTCCTCCACCGGCCCCACCAGGGCGTAACCGGCGTTGTTCACCAGCACGTCGAGGCCGCCCAACCGCGCGACAGCCTCCTCCACCGCGAGGGCCGGCGCGGCGTCTTCGGTGACATCGAGGGCGAGGGCGTGGGCGCGCCCAGGCGCTAAGGCCTCGAAGCTGGCGAACTGCTCGCGCTTGCGCAAGGTGCCGGCCACATGATCGCCCGCCGCCAGCGCCGCTTCAGCGATGGCGCGGCCAAGACCGCTGGAAACGCCCGTGATCAGCCAGCGGCGCGGCGCGTCCATGCCCGTCTCCTAGCGTTCGAGCTGCACGCCATAGCGCGCGATATAGGCGCCCATGGCCTGGTCCACGGCCGCGGCGTCCAGCCCGTAGTCGTCGAGGCTGTAGGTGTGGCGCGGCCCCTTGGCGTGGCCGGCGCGGTCCTCCTCGGTCCAGTCCGTCACGGCCTGGAGGCGCGCCGCGTCATAGGGAACCGCGAACTGGTCGTAGCAGCGCCGCAGCTCACGGATCGGATCGGCCTGCACCGCCACATAATGCGCGTCGAAGAAGCGGTCCTTCATGCCGGGCCGTTCGCGAAAGGCGGCCATACGCGCCAGGCTCTCGGCCTGAAGCTCCAGCATGCCGAAGGCGCCCGGCGGCACCTTGTCGGAGAACACCTTGCGCCAGATGGCCAGGTTCTTGGACAGCGAGGCGATGATCTTGGCGGGATCGCGGTGGCATTGCACCACGCGCGCATCCGGAAAGACCGTGAACAGCTCGGCCAACGAGCGATTGTGCGCCGGGGTCTTCAGCACCCAGCGATCGCGCTTGAACCGGTGCTGCAGGTGCTGCAACACCTTGCGCTCCTCCTGGTAAATCAGGGTCGGATCGGTGCGATAGAACAGGGCCGTGTAGTTGGGGACCTCCCACCAGGCCGAATAGTTCACCGTGAGAAACGACAGCTCCCACATGAAGTTGCATTCCTCCGGCCGCACGGCGTCGAAGGGATGCACCGCCTGAAGGGCCTCGCCCATGAAGCCTTCCTGCTCCATGGCCGCGCGCGCGGCGGCGATGCGCGGATCGCGCCCGTAGGTTTCGGCCTCGGGCGGCGGCGAGGGATACATGATCTCCCAGGTCGCCGGCGAGCGATTGGCCGGGTCCGCCGAGAGGAGGTTGTGGAAAAAGGTGGTGCCCGAACGCGGCAGTCCGGCCACGAAGATCGGCGCCTTGACTTCCTCGTCGGCGATGGCGGGGAAGCGCTTGCGATCCTCCGTGAGCATCAGCCGCTGGCAGAGGGTGTCGAAGAGGCGCCGATAGGCCCGCTTGGCGCCGAGCTCGGTGAGCTCCGCCGTGCTGTTGAGATCACCGATGAGCACCTCGAAGGGCTCGCGGAACAGCTCATCTCCGAAGTCGTCTAGGCCGGTCGCCTGGCGCGCCGCGGCCATCATTTCCATTGCGCTCGGGAGTTTTGCCATGGTTCAGACCGGCTTGAAGAGGGGAACGGTCATCTCGTCATTGACCGCGTGGAAGGTGACCTGGACACGCTGGCCGATCTTCGCCGCCTCCGGCTCAAGACCAATGAGGTTGGAGAACATGGAATAGCCCTCGTCCATATCCACCACGGCGAAGATGAACGGCGCGGTGAAGGCGGGCGTCGGCGCACGATGCGAAACCGAGAAGCTGTAAAGGGTCCCGAGCCCCTGGCTGTCCTGCCAGACCCAGTCCTTGGAAAGGCAATGCGGACAGACGAGCTCCGGGCGGAAGAACGGCTTTGCGCAGGCGGTGCAACGCTGGAACGTCAGCCGCTCCGCCTTGCAAGCCTCCCAGAACGGACGCGTGAGGCTGGTGGCCGGAAACTTGAAGTCCTTCAACGGCGCTTGCAGCATGTCAGCTCCCCCTCAGCGCGCCGCCGGGATAGTTGCCGCCGCCATAGGCCGCGTCGAGGGCGCGATAGTCCACCGCGCCAGCCGGGGTGCGCGGCAGGCGCTCCGTGAACTCCACAAAGCGCGGCTTTTTGTAGGAGGCGAGCTGGGCCCGGCAATGCTCGATCAGCTCGTCCGCCGAAACCTTGGCCTCGGGCTTCGACACCACGATGGCCTTGACGCTTTGGATGAAGCGCGGATCGGGCACGCCGATAATGGCTGCGTCGGCTACGGCTGGGTGCCGCTTCAAGGCGCCTTCCACCTCGGCGGGATAGATGTTCTCAGCCCCCGATTTGATCATCTGGGTCTTGGGGCCGATGAAGGTCAGCGTGCCGTCCGCCTCGCGCCGGCCAAGGTCATTGGTGTGATGCCAGCCATTGCGCTGGCGCTGCGCATTGAGCTCCGGACGGTTCCAATAGCCGTTCATGATGGTGGGCCCGCGCATGACGATCTCGCCCACCTGACCGTCGGGCAGGTCCTCGTCATCGGGACCGACGATGCGCACCTGGCTCAGCGGCCCCACGGCGCCATGCACGCCAAGGCCCTTGTTCTCCGAGTAGAACACCCAGATGGCGATGCCCATCATCTCGGTCTGGCCGTAGCCGTAGGGCGTGTCGCGATAGTCGTGGGTGTTGATGGTGACCATCTCGTCGAAATCCGGATGGTACGAGGGCGACTTCAGGCAGGTGAGGTCGTAGCGACGATCCTTGTTGATCTCGGCCATTTCCGCGCAGGTCTTGGTGACCAGGAAGGCCAGGGTGCAGCGGTTGTCGTGGATCAGCCGACACAGCTCTTCCGGCTCGGTGCGCCGCACGAACACATTGGTCCCGCCCGCGTGGAAGGCGGCGAAGGTGAACATCAAGGTGCCCACGTGGAACATGGGCCCCGAGTTCAGGAACACGGTGCGGTTGGTGATGGCCTGGGTCTGCTGCACGCAGAGATTCTGGTGCAGGATCGCGTTCTGGCTCAGCATCGCCCCGTTGGGCGTGCCGAAGAAGGCGGCGGTGTAGACCACCAGCACCGGCGCGTCGGGCGAGACGTCGCGGTCGCGATCGCTGTCGGAGCCGGACGCCAGGAACGCCTCGTACTCGGCGCCGCCCTCGTCCTCGTCGGCCTTGTACCAGTGCGTCGCCTGATGCTTGGCGAGGGCGCGCGCCTCGCGCACCGCGGCGCCGATCTCGAGATCCTGCCAGAACACCACCTTGGGCGTGAAATCGTCGATAACGAAGGCCATCTCGTGGGCGCTTTGCCGCCAATTGATCGGACAGATCATGGCCCCGATGCGGGCGCAGGCCAGAAGCCCCTCCAGGATGCGCGACGAGTTCTGGCCAAGCCATAGCACCCGGTCGCCCTTGCCGACGCCCGCGCCCTCCAAGGCGTTGGCCAGGCGGATCACCCGGCTGCGCAGGGCGCGATAGTCGTAGCGAGCCTTGGAGCAGACGATGGCCGTGTGTCCGCCGCGGGAACGGGCCAGTTCGTCCAGTTGCGAGGTCAGGGTGAATTGGTGGATCAGCGACACGCTTGCTACGGGCCTTTTCAATGATGCTTCGCGTTTATCCGGCGAACCTTGCGCCACGGCGACCATAATTCGCGAGCCGACGCCAAGACATCGGCAATCCGATGACTGACGGCTGATCCGCCATCTTCACGGCATCGGCATATCGATAAGTCCCTCCAAGGAGGGGCGGAGGTCATTTTCGCCTTCGCTTCCGAGGCGCGCGCCTTCTAACCTGCGGAAAAGGCCCCGACGTCTTCGCAAACAGGGCCGCGCGTATCGAGGAACCCCGCCTTGTCCGATCCTTCCGCCCCGCCGGTCGAGCTCGATCCCAATCGCCGCTATTTCGATCCGGTGGAGACCCTGCCCCGCGCCGAGATCCGTGCGCTGCAGGAAGTCCGGCTGCAGTCGCAGCTCGATTACGTCTGCGCGCGGTCGCCCTTGATCCGCAAGGTGTGGGCCGATGCCGGCGTCAAGCGGGAAGACATCCGCAGCATCGACGACTTTCTCGCCAAGGCGCCGTTCATCGACAAGGACTCGCTGCGGGCCTGGCGCGACGCCAACCATGACGCCTTCGGCGGCGTGCTCTGCGTGGACATGGAGAAGGTCGACCTGATGGGGACCAGCTCCGGCACCACGGGCGACCCCACCTTCTTCGCCGAAAGCTGGACCCATCCCGGCGACTGGGTCTGGACCCCGCGGGAAATGTGGAGCCTTGGCCTACGCCCCGGCGACCACATCGCCGAGTTCAACCACGTGCTGCGCAGCGTCGGCCGGCTCTATTTCCACGACATGGGCGCCATCCCCATTCTCATCAATCACGACGCCAGCGATCTGCCGCGCTTCGTGGAAATCTGCCGCAGGTACCGCCCCACCTGGCTGTTCCACCTCTCCTCGCCGCTGATCTACGGCCTGGCGCGGCTGGAGGCTGAGACCGGCGTGGATTTGAAGGAGGTGTTCTCCAGCTTCACCGCCTGCATCTATGGCGGCGAGCCCATGGGCCGGCAGGCCCGCGAGCTGGTGAAGCGCTGGGACGTGCCGATCTACGAATTCTCCAGTCTCGGCGACAGCGGCACGGTGTGGGAGTGTCGGGCCAAGGACGGCTTCCATGCCTGGGAGGACCTCGCCCTCATGGAGGTGCTCGATCCGGCGACGCTCGAGCCTGTGCCCTCCGGCGGGCGGGGCGAGCTTGTCATCACCAATCTGGTGGACGAGATCGACCCCTTGATCCGCTTCCGCTCGGGCGACCTTGTGCAGTGGAGCGCCGAGACGTGCAGCTGCGGGCGCACCCATGCGCGCGTGTGGCCCATCGGCCGCACCACCGACGAAATCCTCGTGCGCGGTCAAAGCGTGCTGCCGAGGGACATCTGGAGCGCCATCGAAGACGTGCCCGAGACCGCCGCCGGCCTGTTCCAGATCATCCGCCCCGTGCGCGACATGGACGAACTGAAGCTCCGCGTGGGCTATGAGGGCGCGCCCGATCTCGCGGCCGTGGAACGCGCGGTGCAGGACGCCGTCGAAGGCGCCATCGGCATCCGGCCTGTGGTGCTGCTGACGCCCAACGCGGAGATCGTCAAGCTCGGTCCGCCGCACAAGATCCCCCGCACCGCCAAGGCTTGAGGCAGACCATGCGACACTACGGCCTGTTCGGCGGCGTGCCCGCCACCAACGACCCCGCGCTCCTGAAGCTGATCGAGGGCTATGGCCGCGGCTTGAAGAAGCCGCCGATCCCCGGCGCCTCCGACACCTGGGCCATCGGCCGGGTCGATCTGGCGGACGGCGTGGTGGTCGACCAGCCCCTCTCCTGGGCGGACATCGATCACGACATCGCCTTCGCGGGTCGGATTCTCGACCTGATGGGGCTGAAGTCGGGCGACCTTTGCTTCTACTCGTTCCTCTACGGTCAGTCGGCGCAGTTCTGGCCGTTCATGAAGGCCACCTATGATCGCGGCGGCCATATGGGCAGCGGCATGCCCACCGCCTGGGACTCCTACAGGCTCGAAACCTATCTGCGCCTGTTCAAGATGAAGCTGCATTTCGGCGCTTCGTCCGCCCTGCTGGATGGGTTGGAAGGCGCCGGCCACGACATCGCCAAGGTGTTCTCCAGCGCCGAGACCGTGGTGGCCTTCCCCGGCGCCTGGGAGCGATTGGCCGCCAAAGGCCTGAAGCCGTGGCGTGTGTTCTGGCTCGGCCCGACCTTGGCCGTGGACCTGTGCGACGGCGGCGGCGGGCGCTTCGACACCGGCCAATGGACCCTGGAGAACGAGGGCGGCGACATCCTCATCACCAGCGCCCCCAGTCGCCTCGGCCAGTTTCAGCGCGCCCGCACCGGCGCTCAGGGCGAGATTCGGCAGGTGGATGGCGAGCCGCGGTACTTCGCGTCATGAACCCCGCCGTCGCCCTGGCGGAGCTCCTGCCGGCCGAGCGGTTCACCGCCTGGGCGGACCAGGCGCTGCCGGAGCTAGGCGACGGCCCCTTGCAACAACAGGTGCTGGCCGGCGGATCGAGCAATCTTGTCGTCAAAGTGGATCGTGGCGGACGGCCGCTCATCGTGCGCCGACCGCCGCTGAGCTTGCGTCCTGACAGCATCAAGGTGATAGCGCGGGAGGCCAAGGTGCTGGAAGCGCTCACGCCCACGCCGGTGCCCTGCCCCGACTTTCGCGCCTATTGCGCCGACGAAGCGGTGATCGGCGCGCCCTTCTATGTGATGGGCCTGGTGGAGGGCTTCACCGGCTATCCCTTCGAAGACTTGCCCGCCCCCTATGATCAGCCGGGGCCCGCCAAACGACAGCTGGCCTTCGCGCTCATCGACGCCTTGGCGGAGCTCGCGAGAACCGACTTTGGCAAGGTCGGGCTCAGCGACTTCGGCAAGCCGGACGGCTTTCTGGAGCGCCAGGTGGATCGCTGGACCGCGCAACTGGCCTCCTACGGTGAAAGCGAAAACTACCAGCAGCGCGACCTGCCCGGCCTCGCCTATGTCATCGACTGGCTGCGCGGCGAGACGCCCGCCATGTCGCCTCCCGGCGTTCTGCACGGGGACCTGTCCTTCGCCAACTGCATGTTCGCCCCCTTTGACGTGGCCTGGCCGGAGCCAGCCAAAGTGGCGGCGATGATCGACTGGGAGCTCGCCACCATCGGCGATCCGCTGCTGGATCTTGGTCTGGTGCTCTATCCGTTCCGAGGACGCGAAGAACGCACGCCGCCGGCCGGCTATTTCGACCCGACCGACTTCCCCTATCGCGAGGAATTGGCCGAGCGTTGGGCCGAACGCTCGGGCCGGAAGGTCAAAAACATCAATTACTACATGGTGTTAATTCAATTCAAAATGGCCGTGATCCTGGAGCGCCAGCACGCTCGGGTGCTCAATGGCAAACAGTCGAGGGCGCTCGGCGGCTTCGCCGAGGCCTTCGTGCCGGGCCTGATCGCCAAGGCTGAGGCCATGGCGCGCGGTCTTGCCTAGAGCATTTTCCGAAAAGTGGGAACCGGTTTTCGGATGCAAAATGTTCTAGATTCAAATGGTTATGAGTAAAATCCGATTCAGTTGGACGGATTTTACTCTGGGGAGACGGCGATGTTCGATTTCAGCCCTGACCCGGATTTCCAGCCCAAGGTGGAATGGACCAGGCGGTTCGTCCGCGAGCGCGTGGAGCTGCTGGACGCCCTCTGGCCAGACCCCACCGCGCCCTATGATCGCTCGCTTACCGAGGCGCGCAAGCTGCTCAAGCCCATGCAGGACGAGGTGCGGGCTCAGGGCCTCTTCGCCTGCCACCTCGACAAGGAGCTTGGCGGGCCCGGCTACGGGCAGGTGCGCTTCACCTTCATCAACGAGATCCTCGGGCGCACCAACTGGGGCCCGGTGGTATTCGGCTGCCAGGGGCCCGACAGCGGCAACTCCGAGATTCTCGCTCGCTACGGCACGCCGGATCAGAAGTCGCTCTATCTGGAGCCCCTGTTGCGGGGGGAGAAATATTCCTGCTTCTCCATGACCGAGCCCAAGGGCGGCTCCGACCCCACCCTCTTCACGTGCTCGGCGGTGCGCGATGGCGACGACTGGGTGATCGACGGCGAGAAATGGTACTCCTCGCACGCCAACTTCGCTGATTTCCTCATCGTCATGGCGGTGAGCGATCCCCAGGCGCCGCCCTATGAGCGGGCCACCATGTTCATCGTCCCCACCGACACGCCCGGCGTCGAGTGGGTGCGCGAGACTGGCCTTTTCACCGAAGCGCCGGACGCCAAGGGCGGCCATCCCTATGTGCGCTACAACAGGGTCCGCGTGCCGGACAGCGCCCGGCTTGGGCCGCGCGGCAAGGGCTTCGACGTCGCCCAGTCGCGCCTCGGCGGCGGGCGCATTCATCACGCCATGCGCACCATCGGGCTGGTGCAGAAGTGCCTCGACATGATGGCCGAGCGGGCCCTCTCCCGTGAGCTGCGCGACGGTCCGCTGTCGCGCAAGCAGGCGGTGCAGTTCGACATCGCCGACACCCATATCGCGCTGCGCCAGTTCCGCCTGCAGGTGCTGCACTGCGCCTGGCTAGCGGACCAGGAGCATCACGGCGGCGACCCGCGGGCGCTGCGCGAGGCCATCTCGTCGCTGAAGGTGGCCAGCGCCAACATCGCCAAGGACGTGGTCTGGCGGGCCATGCACCTGCACGGCTCCTTGGGCGTCTCCAACGAGATGCCCTTCGCGCACATGCTGATGACGGCGGCGATGCTGGGCCTGGCGGACGGTCCCACCGAAACCCACCGCTCCGCCGTGGCCAAGATGGTGCTGAAGCATTATCGGCCTGCGCCTGGTCCGGATCCGTCCGAGCACCTGCCCACCCGCCGCGCCGAAGCGCGGGCCCGCCTCGCCGGGCTTCTGGCGGCCGTCGAATGAGCGCCACGAGCTTCAACCTGGCCGGCAAGACGGCCATCGTCACCGGCGGCAGCCGAGGCCTCGGGCGCGAAATCGTGCTCGGCCTCGCCCGCTCAGGCTGCGACGTGGTGATCTCCAGCCGCAAGCTGGAGGCCTGCCAAGCTGTGGCCCGGGAAGTCGAAGCGCTGGGACGTCGGGCCCTGCCCATCGCCACCCACGTGGGGCGCTGGGAGGAGTTGCAGACCCTCAGCGACGCCGCCTACGCCGCCTTCGGCAAGATCGACATCCTGGTGAACAACGCCGGCATGTCTCCGGTCACTCCCTCCACGGTGGAGACCAGCGAGGTTCTGTTCGACCGCATCGTCGGCGTGAACTTCAAGGGCCCGTTTAGGCTCACGGCCTTGGTAGGATCGCGCATGGCGGCCGGCGACGGCGGCTCGATCATCAACATTTCCAGCATCGGGGCGCTGAAACCCTCGCCCTGGATCACCACCTATGCCGGCGCCAAGGCGGCGCTGAACGCCATGTCCATCGCCTTCGCCCAGGAGTTCGCCCCCAAGGTGCGAGTGAATGTGATCTCGCCCGGGGGCTTTCTCACCGATGTGGCCGGCGCCTGGGCCACGGAGGAGGAGGCCCAGCGAACCGCGGCCTTGGAACGCTGGGGCCGGCCGGAAGAGATCGTACCCACCGTGCTCTATCTCGCCTCGGATGCGTCGAGCTACACCACCGGCGCCAATATCCGCGTGGACGGCGGCTCCTTCTGGGAGACCAAGCCGAAATTGGGAGGCGCGGCATGAACCTCGCCAACAAGGTCGCCGTGATCACCGGCGCGGCGGGGGGCATCGGCCTCGCCATCGCCCAGCGCTACGCCCGCGACGGGGCCAAGGTGATCCTCACTGACCTGCTGGAGGATCAGGGGGAGGCCGAAGCCAAGGCCCTGCGCGACCAAGGCCTATATGCGCGCTTCGCCAAGCTGGACGCCGCTGACGAGACCGCCATCGAGGCGCTGATCGGCGCCATCGAGGCTCGGGAAGGCCCGGTGGACATCGTCGTCTGTTCGGCCGGCGTCACCAGGGCTGGCAAGGTTTTCTACGAGAGCGACACCGCCGATTTCGAACAGGTGTTGAAGATCAATCTCGTCGGTCCCTACCTGATGGGCAAGGCGGTGGCCCGACGGATGGTCGAGGCGCAGCGGCCGGGGGTGATCATCCACATTTCGTCGGTGGGCGCGGTGCTCGGCGTGCCGGAGAGCTACGCCTATTGCGTCAGCAAGGCCGGCCTTGGCATGTTGACCAAGACCATGGCCCTCGCCCTGGCCAAGCACGGCGTGCGGGTGAACGCCATCGGACCGGGTCCCACCGAGTCGCCCATGACCGCACACCTGCCGGAGGCGGTGCGCAAGATGATGCTGTCGCGCACGCCGCTGGGGCGGTTCGGCCAGGCGGAGGAGATGGCGGGGGTGGCCGCCTTTCTGGCCTCGGACGACGCCAGCTACATCACCGGCCAGACCATCTATGCCGATGGCGGGCGTCTCGCCCTCAACTACGTCGCCGACTCCAGCCTCAAGTGAGCGGCCTCAAGTGAGCTGAACGCCCCGCTTCAGCCGCACCCCGTCCACGAAGGGCGACAGATGCGCGCTCACGCCGCCGTCCACATGCAGCACCTGGCCGTTGATGAAGCCGGCCTCGTCGGAAGCAAGAAAACAGGCCGCGTGGGCGATGTCCTCCGGCAGGCCTGAGCGCGGCGTCAGCTCGTGGTCGCGCATGCGCTGGCGGTAGGCCTCGCGAGCGGGAGTCGCCTTGGCGGCGATGGGGATCAGCCCGGGCGAGATGGCGTTGCAGCGAACGCCCTCCTGGCCGTGCTGGGTCGCCACATATTTGGTGAGGACCGCGAGCCCGCCCTTGGATGAGGCGTAGGCCGTGGGCCCCATGTCGCCGCCGGCGTAGCTGTTGGACAGGATATTGACGATCGCCCCGCCGCCGGCCGCGCGCAGGTGCGGGATGGCCGCCTTCATGGCCAGCATCGGCCCACGCAGGTTCACCCGCATGGTCTCGTCCCAGACGTCCGGGTCCATGGTCTCTAAGGGGCCGTCGACATTGGCGGCGAGGTGTGCCGCTGCGGCGTTGTTGTCGAGGATGTGCAGGGCGCCGAACTGATCGACCGCGAAGGCCACCATGTCCTGCACCGACTTCGGATCATCGAGATCAAGCCGAAAGGCCCTCGCCTCGCCCCCTGCGCGGCGCAGCTCGCTCGCCAGGCTCTCCGCCGCCTCCCCCGCCAGGTCGGCTATGACCACCTTGGCGCCTTCCGCGCAGAACAACGCGCATGTCGCTGCGCCGATCCCGCCGGCGCCGCCGGTGACGATGGCGACCTTGCCTTCCAGACGTCCGCGACGGCTCATACGCCCTCCTCGATCCAAGCGGGGCATAGTTGCGAGCGCAGCGGCAAAGCTCAATCGGAAGAGGGGCGACATCGCCGCGCCGATATCGGGTTCAGCCCTCGTCGTTGACCCAGCGCACGAAGCGCTGCAGCGGATAGAAGCCGTCGTGGGGCAGGCCGACCTCCGGCCCCGCGCCGCCAAGGGCGACGATACGCTGCGTCCCCTGGGCGGCCAAGGCGTCGCGCAGATCGGCCTTTCGCTCGGGCGGGTAGACGCCCACGGTGGAGGTGGCCACAGTGGCGAAGCGCACCGCGTCCTTCAACGCCTGCACGCGCACCACGTTCACCACCTTGCCGTCGGGGTAGAACTCCACCGGCTCCTCCGAGCGGATCACCACGCCTGCGCCGTCATAGCCGCCCCAGACGCGATAGAAGTCCGGCAGGTCGCGCAGGCCGCCGATCTCGTCGCGCAGGGCGTTGGGCAGGGGGATCGGCGTCGCTGAGGCGGTGCGCCGCTCCAAGCCCAGCCTGGCCTGCAGCTTGGCGCAATAGCGATCGACCTCCGCCTCGCTTCCTTCGATGAACTGGAACCGGCTGGAGGTGCAGGCCTGCTGGTTCATCAAGGTGGCGTCGTCGGCGGCGGCCTCGGCCACCTGATCGAGCACCGCCTCAGACTGGAACGCCTCCTTGCCGATGAAGGAGATCGAGGTCTTGGGATCGAACGACACCAATTCGAAGCCGGGGCCGAGATACTTCACCGCGCTGCGGATGGTCGCCTCCCCGCCCCAGGCCACCAGCTTGTCGAAATACTGCGGCCGAAACAGCCGGCGCTCCACCTGCTCGTCGCCGCCGCGCCAATAGACGGCGGAGAACGATCTCGCGATGGCGTGGCCCGGCGCGACCTTGGCCAGCGCCTCCAGGATCAGGGCCGCGCTGAACAGCTCGTTGGACGGCAGCTTCATCAGGTGCACGCCCTTTACCAACGCCCCGCGGATGACGGTCTGGGCGGCCACGCCTGGCGAGTTGCCGGCGATGATGTGAATGAGCCGCGGCGGAAATGCGCGGATGCGCGCCGGCTTGCCCGACGGCCGCGCCACCTCGCGCCAGCCGTCCACCACATCCTTGCCGCCCAGCTCCTGGGCCAGCATGAATTCCATGGAGGACCGATTGAACATCAGGCCGAGCGTGGCGTAGGCCCGCTCCACCAGATCGCGCGGATGCGGGCTGGTGGCGGCGCTCAGCGCGGCGGTCCTCGCCACCTCGCCCTCGGGATCGCGACGGAGGTAATCCCCAGCGGCCACCAGGATATCGATGATCTCGTCCACCAGGACCGCCGCCAGGGGCGGGACTTCGTCGCGTCGCCAGATCAGCGTGCCGAGATCGAGCGCAGGCGTGGTGAAGCGCGCGTTCGGCGGCCCAAATTCCAGGTCAGCGCTAGCGATCGTTCGGCCCTTCACCACATGGCGGACGGCCACAGGGGCTGACGAGATTTTCGGCATCGTGGTTGCGTTCATGCATCAAGTCTGCGCGCCCGCGCATTGTTCACCAGTGACGGTTCGGACAATTTGGCGGACGAACAGGACGCGCCCGTCGCCGGCGCGCCGCTGAAGGACAAGGCCATGCCCCGGATCGCCGTGCTCGGCGTGGACGGCGCGCACCTCGCCAGCCTGGCCGCGGTGCTCGACATGTTCGAACTCGCCAACCGTTATTCCACCCGGCAGTACGAGGATCGGGAGGAACTGCCGGCGCCATTTACAGTGAAGCTGATCGGCGCGGCGGGGACTGAGATCAGCCTCCTGGGTGGTCGCAGCCTGCGCGCGGATGGCGACATCCGCGGATCGGACCAATTTGACCTTGTCTATGTGGCTGCCTTCGAACTGGGCCGCGAGCTCGATCTGAAGGCGCGCATGGCAGGCCTTGGCGAAGCGGCGGTCTGGGTGGCGCGGCAGAAGGCCGCCGGCGCAGTGATCGCCGCCTCGGGCGCTGGCGTGGCGCTGCTCGCCGAGGCCGGGCTGCTGCATGGCGAGGTGGCGGCCATGCCCTGGTGGCTGGAGCGTCCCTTCCACCGCCGCTATCCCGACGTGGAGATCGATACGGCGCGGGACATTTCCCAGTCCGGCGACCTCTATTGCGCAGGATCCGCCAGGGCGGAACTCGCCCTCGCCCATCGGCTGGTGGAGCGCCTCGCCTCCCCCAATGTGGCGCATTGGCTGGCCAAGATCACGCTGGTCGATCCCTATCCTGACGGACCGCCGCCGTGGGCGCTGTTCTCGCCCAAGATCTTGCGCGAGGACCCGTTGGTGGGCCGCGCCCAGCATTGGCTGCAGCTGCGCTTTTCGCAAAAGCCGCGCCTGAAGGAGCTGGCGGAGACCCTCGCCGTGAGCGAGCGCACCTTGGTACGGCGCTTCGAAGCCAGCATCGGCATGACCCCGCTCGACTATCTTCAGCTGTTGCGAGTGGAGGCGGCCAAGCAAATGCTGACCCGCTCGCTGCGGCGGGTGGATCGCATCAGCTACCTCGTAGGCTATTCCGACCCCGGCTATTTCAAGAAGGTGTTCCGCACCCACACCGGCATGACGCCGAGCCAGTTCCGTCACGCCAGCACCGTCGACGCCCCCCAAGATGAGTCCGCATGAGCGATATCGCCGCGTCGAGCCCGGCGAGGCATGGCCTTTCCCGTCTTGCGTCCTAGGCTAGGTCGCCATGATCAAGACCGCCGCCCAGCCTGCCCATTCCAGTCCGCTGTTCCAGCCGCTCCTGGCGGGCCGTCTGGCGCTGCCGAACCGCGTGGTGATGGCGCCCATGTCGCGCTACTTCTGCCCGGACGAGGCGCCGCACCAGGGCGTCGCGGACTATTACGCTAGGCGCGCGCGCCATGGCGTCGGCCTGATCATCACCGAGGCCACCTATATCCCGCACCCCTCGGCCCACAGCTATGCCGCCGTGCCGCGCTTCTATGGCGAGGACGCCCTCGCCGGCTGGAAACAGGTGGCCGACGCGGTTCACGCCGAGGGCGGCAAGATCATGCCGCAGCTCTGGCACACCGGCAGTTTCCGCGAAATCGGCATGGCGCCAGACCCCGCCGTGCCGGGCTTCGGCCCCTCGGCGAACCTCAACGCCTTCGAGAACACCACCCATGTGACCAAGCCGATGACCGAGACCGATATCGCCGAGGTGATCGAGGCCTACGCCAAGGCCGCCGCTTCAGCCAAGGCGCTCGGCTTCGATGGCGTGGAGATCCACGGCGCCCATGGCTACCTCATCGACAGCTTCTTCTGGGGCGAGACCAACCGTCGCGACGACGGCTATGGCGGCGATCTCCTCGCCCGCGCCCGGTTCGGCGTGGAGGTGGTGGGGGCCATGCGCGCGGCGACGGGTCCGGACTTCCCCATCTCGTTCCGCTGGTCGCAGTTCAAGCAGCAGGACTACAAGGCGCGGCTCGCGCAAACGCCGCAGGAACTGGCGCCCTTTCTGGAAGCCCTGGCCGACGCGGGGGTGTCGATCTTTCACGCCTCGACCCGCCGCTACTGGGACGCCGCCTTCCGCGACCTGTCACCCCTCACCTTGGCGGGCTGGACGCGCAAGATCACCGGCAAGCCGACCATCGCCGTGGGCAGCGTCGGCCTCGGCGGCGTGGCCTCCACCGCCAAGCGCCCGCCGTCTGAAGTCTCCAGCGGCAGCATCTCGTTTGCCGATGCCGATCTGGACGGCGTGGAGAAGCTCGAGGCCCTCCTTGACGTCGGCGAGTTCGATTTGATCGCCGTGGGGCGCGCGCTCCTCGCCGATCCGGCTTGGGCGGAGAAGGTGCGCGAAGGCCGGCTGGATGAGCGTCGCCCGTTCGAGAAGGCGCACCTGGAAACGTTGACCTAAGCGCGGCCTGTCTGGATCGCCCTCGCCTCTGTCCAGTCCGTCCCTCGTGGCGCATCGGCGCCGGGCTCTAGGCTGGGATCGCATTCAAGGGAGCGATCCGGCCATGTCCCCCCGTCAAGAACTTCTCGACGCCTTCATTGCGCCTGGCGCCCTTGATCGGCGGATCGATGATCTGGAAGCCAAGCAATTGGCGGCGGCGCGCGAGCTGTTCCAGGAGCGGCGCGAACAACTGGCCATCGTCCGCCGCCGCGCCGACGAAGCGGGGATCACCGAGATCAACAGCTTCCACGATCTCGTGCCGCTGCTGCTCGCCCACACCAGCTACAAGTCCTACCCGGCCTCGTTCATGGAGCAGGGACGCTGGGACCGCATGCTGCAATGGCTGCAGACCCTGGCGGTGGAAGACCTCTCCGACACCGATATCGACGGGGTGACGGATGTGGACGACTGGATCCGCCGCCTGCGCGCGGCCGGCCACATGGTGCAGGCCACCAGCGGCAGCACCGGCAAGGTGTCGTTCCTCAACCACAGCCGCGCCGACGTGGAGCTCAAGCGCCGGCACTATCGCAACATCTCCGGCTGGCCCTACCTGCGCGCCGACAACAGCCGGCGTGTGTTCATCGTCGGCCCCTCGGACGGCCCCAACAGCGCGGTGGAAGCCTATCAGAACACCGCCGCAGTTTGGGCGCGGCCCGGCGAGGCCCATTTCCTCACCGACGAGCCGATCCTGATCTCCGACACCAGCCGGATGGCGGCGCTGCGCAACCGCATCGCCGAGGGGCTCGCCACGCCTGGCGAGATCGAGGCGGCGGAGAGGGCGGCGGCGGAGAAGGCCGCACGCATGCAGGCCTCGCTCGAAGCTTTAGCCGAAAAGATCGTCTCCCACCGTCACGAGCCCATCGTGGTCACAGCCCTTTGGGCGCAGCAGATGGTGATCATCGATCAGGCGCGGAAAATGGGCGTGCCCGACGGCGACTTCCATCCGGAGTCGATGATCAGCGCCGGCGGCGGGGTCAAGGGCGTCGCCCTTCCTGCCGACTATCGCGAGCGTGTGGACCGCTTCTACGGCAAGGTCATTCGCCCTGGCGCCTATGGCATGACCGAGCTCCTGGCCATCATGCCGCGCTGCGAACATGGCCGCTATCACCAGCCCGCTTCGCTGATCTGGCTCCTGCTGGACCAGCCCGGCGAGCGACTGCTCGGGCCCGAGGATGGCGAGAATGGCGTGGTGGAGGGCCGCTTCGCCTTCCTCGACCTCAGTTACGAGGGCCGCTGGGGCGGGCTGATTTCCGGCGACAAGGTGCAGGTCGACTTCCAGTCCACCTGCGCCTGCGGACGTCCTGGTCCGACCATCCTCGACAGCATCACCCGCTATAGCCAAGGCGGCGCGGACGACCACATCGGCTGCGCCGGCACCATCGACGCCTACATCAAGGGCCAGCTCGCCGTCTGAGCCCAGCCGGCGCGACATCGCCTATTCGAACAGTTGCCGCGGCGCCTGGACGCCCCGCCCCCGCGGCCGAATGCTGAGCTCTGGAGAGGGAGCGCAGGCATGACGGAGACGCGGCTAGGGGAATGGCGGGCGCACTGGCGCATCGTCGCCGGAACCCTGTTCGGCATGAGCTTCGCCCTGCCCGCCTGGAACTATGTGCAGAGCCAGTTCGTGCAGCCGTTGCAGGCGGCGTTCCACTGGTCGCGGGCCGAGATCGCCTTCGCTTTCGGCGTCAATTTCTTCCTGAGCTTCATGGCCCCGGTGTTCGGGCGGCTGATCGACCGCGTCGGCGTGCGGCCGGTGCTGCTGCCCTGCCTGCTGATTGTCGCCGCCGCCTATGTGGGCCTCGCCAATACGTCGGGCGACTACTGGATCTTCGTTGGCTTTTGCCTGTTGCTGCATTCCGCCGGGCTCGCCACCACGGGCGTCGCCTTCACCCGCTCGGTGATCAGCTGGTTTCGGCTCTCCCGCGGCGCGGCGCTGGCCGTATCCCGCATCGGCCTCTCCCTGGTAGGGGCCTTCACTCCGGCGCTGCTCTTCCAGGTCATTCACCGCCTAGACTGGCGAGCCGGCTTCTACACCATGGGCGCGCTCTGCCTGTTCATCGCCTTCCCAGCCAGTCTCGCCTGGATCAAAGACCCGCCCCAAGCGGCCAAACCCGCCAAGGGATCGCTGCTGGAGGAGTTCCGCCACTGGGGCGGCCTCTTGCGCGATTGGCGGGTCCTGGCGGTGTGCGTGGCGGCGGCCGGGACCTATGGTCCGAGCGTTGGGGTCTTGACCCACTTGCAGCCGCTGCTGACCTCCAAGGCGATCAATCCGGCCACGGCCGCCAGCCTCGCCTCGATCCTGGCCATTTCCGTGGTCGCCGGCACGCTGATCACCGGCCTATTGGTGGACCGGGTGTGGGCGCCCCTGATCGGCAGCCTGTTCACCCTCCTGCCCGTCGCCGGTCTCGCCCTGTTGCTGACCGCAAAGCCCGGCGTCGTCGGCGCGAGCGTCGCCATCGCCATGGTCGGCCTCGCCCAGGGGGCCGAGATCGATGTGGTGGCCTATGTGGTGGCCCGCTATTTCGGCGTGACGGCCTATAGCGCCATCTACAGCCTCACCGTGTTCGCCATCGCCATGACCGCATCGGTAGCCGGCGTAGCCTTCGGCTGGGTGTTCGATCGCTACCAGAGCTATGATCTCGCCCTGATGGGCGCGGCCGCGGCCTTCGCCCTCGCGGCGGTCGCCTACCTGTCCCTTGGCCGCTATCCGGAGCGCGAGCCCTAGAGAAAAATCCGATTCTGCTTAATCGGATTTTTCTCATACCCAATTGAATCTAGAGCATTTTTAGACCCGAAAACCGGTTCCCACTTTTCGGAAATGCTCTAGCGTCTGTGTTATCGCGTCCTCGATCCGCCGATCCCTTGGAGAAGTGCTATCGAGGTCGAACGAAACCGCCCCCGTACGGAGTTCCTATGCCCGTCCTCAACGTCGCCGATCCCGAGATCTTGCAGGATGAAGAGCTGACGCTCTTCGCCGACAATCTCGCCAAGTTCTTCGCCGAACACGCCCCGGCCGATCGGGTGGAGCGCTGGCGCGACAATGGCTGCGTTGATCGTGAATTCTGGACCGAATGCGGCGAGGCGGGCCTGTTGGGGGTGTCGGTGCCCGAAGCCTATGGTGGGGCGGGCGGCGACTTCCGCCACGACATCACCCTGTTCCGCCAGGTGGTGCGCAGCGGCGTGGAGGGCTTCGCCGCCGCTTTGCACAACGGCATCGTCGTCCCCTATGTGGTGACCCATGGCACGAAGGCGCAGAAGCAACGCTGGCTGCCGCGGTTGTGCAAGGGCGAGCTGATCGCCGCCATCGCCATGAGCGAACCGGCGGTGGGCTCGGATTTACAGAACATCAAGACCACCGCGCGCAAGGACGGCGACGGTTATCGCATCAACGGCGCCAAGACCTTCATCTCCTCGGGCCAGCTGGCCAATTTCGTGGTGGTGGCGGCCAAGACCGACGCCAGCCTCGGCGCGAAGGGCGTGTCCCTGCTGGTGGTGGAGACCGACGGCGCCGAAGGTTTCCGCCGCGGGCGCAAATTGAAGAAGATGGGCCAGGAGGCCGCCGACACCTCGGAACTGTTCTTCGACGACGTCTATGTGCCGGCGGAGAACCTGCTGGGCGAGGTGGAGGGCCAGGGCTTCCGCCAACTGATGACCGAACTGCCGCGTGAGCGCCTGGTCATCGCCATCCAGGCCATCGAGTCCATCGAACGCGCCTTGGCCGTGACGCTTGACTATATCCGCGAGCGCAAGGCCTTCGGCCAGCCCATCCTGAGTTTCCAGAACACCCAGTTCAAGATGGCCGATCTCAAGACCGAGGCCACTGCCGCCATGGTGTTCGTCAACTACTGCATCGAGCAGTATTTCCGCGGCAAGCTCGACACCGCCAACGCCTCCATGGCCAAGCTGCTGGTCACCGAACTTCAGGGCAAGGTGGTGGACACCTGCCTGCAATTCCACGGTGGCTATGGCTACATGGATGAATATCCCATCAGCCGACTCTATCGCGACGCGCGCATCAGCCGCATCTATGGCGGCTCCAACGAGATCATGCGCATGATCATCGCCCGAACGCTGTAAGGCGACGCGCTTTCAGCGGCGGGAGCAGGCGGCTAGGATGGGCCATGCCTCGTGCCGACTCCGCTGTCCCGATCGCCGCCGAGACCACCACCGCGCGGATATTGCGCGTGGCCACAGAGCTCTTTGCCGAGAAGGGCTTCCACGGGACCGGCATCCAGGAAATCGGCGAGGCCGCAGGGCTGGCGCGCGGCGCGCTCTACTATCACATCAAAAGCAAGGACCAACTGCTCTACGAGGTCCTGCGCGCGCCGCACGAACAGGTGGTGGCCAGGGCGAACGCCATCCTCGCCTCCGACGCGCCGCCGGAGCACAAGCTGCGCGATCTGGCGCGCGGCCATCTGCGCTCTCTCATCGACATGAAGCCGGCCTGGACCGTCTCCAGTCGCGATCTTGACGCCCTGTCGCCACCGCATCGGGGCGAGCTGCGGGGGTTGCAGCGCCAGTACCAGCAGCTCTGGCGTGATGCTCTGCGCGCCTGCGAAACCGCCGGCCTGATCAAGCCAGTGGACGACGTCCAGTTCCGCGGCTTTCTCGGCATGATGAGCCAGGCCTTCAACTGGATCGACGCCAAGGGACCAAGGTCGCCGGAAGACATCGCCGACGCCTATCTTGATCTCATGCTGGATGGTTTGAGACCGCGATGATCGCATGAGCGATGCAGCGCCGGCGGCGGCCCGCATTGTGAAATCATACTAACCTTTTGTTCTTCCTGCATTTTGAGCATGCGTCGATGGCGAGCCGCTGACCGCCGCCCTGCGTGAGGTTGCCGGTTTTTGTCCTGACGCAATTTCGTCGACGCGCTTCCCGCCTAGGCTCCAGTTGATTGTACCGATCGGTCGGTATTCATCTGACCGGTCCCGATCCAATCGCCGCAACTGCGCAAGACGGAAGGAAACGCACAATGACGAGACCGTTCACCTTCAGCTGCGACGCCCATGTGGTGGAGCCGCTGGATCTTTACACCAGCAATGTCCCGGCGCGCCTGCACCACCAGGTGCTGAGCACCAAGGTGATCGATGGATTTCTGTGCAGCTTTATCGGCGAGACCCAGGTCTATCGGGTGCCGGTGAATATCTTCGACCACAAGGTGGGCGCCGGCGTGACCTTGGGCGAGGGCTCGCTGATGAAGCCCCAAGGCGCGCGCGACCTGCGCAAGCGCATCGCCGACATGGAGAAGGACGGCATCGACGCCGAGCTCATTTTCCCCACCATGGCCCTCACCGCCGCGCGCATCACCGATCGCGACGCCGCCGTGGCCCACGCCCATGTGTGGAACGACTGGATCTGGGCCTATTTCGACGGCGTGCGGAACAAGTTCGTCCCGGCGGCTTTCGTGCCCCTGACCGGGTTCGACGAACTGCTGACCGAGATGAAACGGGCCCTGGCCAAGGGCTTCACGGCCATCATGCTGCCGCCCGTAGCCGGCAACGCCCTGCCCGGCTACACCGATCCGGCGTGGGATGCGGTGTTCGCCTGCGCGGCCGAAGCCGACGCGACCTTCGTCATGCATACCGCCACGGGCGGCGCCACCATCAAGGCGCTGAGTGGTCCGGGCGGCGCAGTGTTCAACTACACCCGCCAGATGTTCGACGCCCAGGACGCCACCTTGCGTCTGGTGGCGGGGGGCGTGCTCGACCGCAATCCGAAGGCGCGCATCATGTTCGCCGAATGCAGCGCCGGCTGGCTGCAGCCCTTGGCCGAGCGCATGGACGAGGTCTATTTCGGTCACGCCCCATGGGTGGAACCCAAGCTCAGCCGCCCGCCGAGCCAGGTGCTGAAGGATCAGGTTTATGCGGCCTTCCAGAACGACGTGGGCTCGCTCAGCATCCGCAAGGAATACCTGAACAATATCGTCTTCTCGTCAGACTATCCGCACTCCGAGGGCACCTTCCCCTTCACTCAAAAGGTGCTGTCGGAAGGTTTCGCCCGCCTGCCCGGCCTGACCGAATCGGAAAAAGCCGCCGTGCTCGGCCTCAACGCGGCCAAGCTGTTCCACATCGCTGTGGATCGCGTGCCGGAGGAGACCGTGCGCGCCAAGGCCGCCTGACGCTCGACCTATTCCTCCCCCAACTGGCCGGAGCCCGCCACCGCGGACGCCGGCCTTCTTGTGTTCGACGCCGGGCGGTTCAAGGTACGGCCTACGCCCGGCGGCGCGCGGGGTCGGCGGTGTCGTTCACCAGCAAAGAGAGCACCGCGGCGATGAGGAACGAAGCCCCGCCCACGGCCAGGGCGTAGATCGGCTGTCCGCCCAGGAGGCCTTTGACGATGGCCCCGAGCACGGTGGCCGCAAGCAATTGCGGCACCACGATGAAGATGTTGAAGATGCCCATATAGACGCCCATCTTGCGCAGGCTGATAGCCCCAGAGAGGATCGAATAGGGCGCGGACAGGATCGAGGCCCAGGCTACGCCCACCCCGATCATGGCGATCCACAACAGGTGCGGGTCGCGGATGAACAGGAACGAGAAGAGGCCGATCCCGCCGAGGGTGAGGCTGATGGCGTGAGCTACAGTGCGACCCACCGTGGCGGCGAGGCTCGGCAGGGCCAAGGCGGCTACAGCCGCCACTCCGCTATAGATGGCGAACAGGACGCCGACCCAGTCGGCGCCCTCATTGTAGGCGCGCGAGGCGGTATCGCTGACGCCGTAATGGAAACTCGTCACCGCGCTCGTGGTGTAGATCCACATGGCGAAGAGTGCGAACCAGGTGAAGAACTGCACCAGGGTCAAGGACCGCATCACCTTGGGCATGGCGAAGAGGTCGTCCACCACCTCGGTGAGCACGGCAGCCAGTCCACCGCGGCCCCTGAGGGCGCCCGCGGCGATCTGCGCAAGGCCGAAGCCGCCGATCAGCCCCGCCAGCACGAACATCTCCTTCTGCAGCTGCAAGACGGCGACCATCGCGGCGAGGACGAGCCCCGCGACGACGCAGAGAGCCCCTCCGATCAGATTGGCGCGCAGGCTGCGGGGGGGCGACGACACCGCCTCAGGCTCCAGGGCGGCGAGGGCCTCCGGCGGGTGTTCCTTCGTGGTCAGCACCGTCCACAGCACCGAACTGAACAGCAGCGCCGCGCCGATATAGAAGGCGGTCTTCACCGACGGCGGTATTTGGCCTTCGGGCGCAACGTTGGGGATGCCCAGCACCGTGGTCAGCAGCCAAGGCAGGGCCGAGGCGAACACCGCGCCCACGCCGATGAAGAAGCTTTGCAGGGCGAAGCCTTGCGTGCGCTGCTCATCGGGCAGGAGATCGCCGACAAAGGCGCGGAACGGCTCCATGGTGATGTTGATGGAGGCGTCCATCAGCCAGAGCATGAGGGCGGCCACCCACAGCGCAGCCGAATTGGGCATCACGGTCAGGGCCAGGGTGGTGAGGACGGCGCCCGCCAGCACATAGGGGCGCCGGCGGCCGAGGCGTCCCCAGGTGCGATCGCTGAAATGACCCACCAGCGGCTGCACGAGAAGCCCGGTGAGCGGCGCTGCGATCCACAGGATCGGCAGCTTGTCGACATCAGCGCCCAGGGTCTGGAAGATGCGGCTGGTGTTGGCGTTCTGCAGCGCAAAGCCGATCTGCACGCCGAAGAAGCCGAAACACATGTTCCAGATCCGGCCGAACGAAAGTTTGGTCTTGAGCATCGACTTGGGTCCTACGTTCGGCAGTGGACGAGAAGAAACTCGCTTCATCCTCGCTCGGCGATGAAGGCGGCGTAGCCGGGAAGCACGCCGGTCTCTTCGCGCCAGCCGTTGACCGCCTCGACCAGCTTCCACCCGTCCGGCAGCGGGAAGGACGTCGGCTCCGAGGACAAATTGAACACGCAAAGCATACGCTGCGCTCCGTTCCGGCGCTCAAAGGCGAGCACATCGCCAGCGCTGGCGAGCGGCTGGAAGGCGCCCGTCTGCAACACCGGATAGGCTTTTCGCAGGGCGATGATCCGGCGCGTGAAGTGCAGCAGCGAGTTCGGATCCGCCTCCTGCACATCCACCGCCAGTCGGCGATGATCCATAGGCATGGGCAGCCAGGGCTTGGCCGGGGTGAACCCGCCCTGCGCCTCTTCGGCGAGCCAAGGCATGGGCGTGCGCGCGCCGTCGCGCCCAAGGGTCAAGGGCCAGTTGACCAGGGCTTCCGGATCTTGCAACGCCTCGAAGGGGATGTCCGCCTGCGGCAGGCCGAGCTCGTCGCCGTAATAGAGGAAGATGTTGCCGCGCAGGCAGGCGAGCAAGAGAAGGTTCATCCGCGCCGCCGCGTCGCGATGCTCGGGCAGCGCCCAACGCGTCACCGCGCGCGGCGCGTCGTGATTGGAGAAGGCCCAGCTCGGCCACCCCTCGTCGGCGCCGCCGCCCCAAGAACCCAGGGACCTCGACACCAGCGTCGACGTCAGCACATCGGCGTAGAGGAAGTCGAAGTTATAGGCGCTGTTCAGCCGCCGATCATCGGCGGTGTAGAGCTTCATCTCCGCGTCGGCCTCGGCGCCGCCCACTTCGGCCACAGTGAAGCGCGCCTCGCCATAGCTGTCGGTAAGCGTGCGCACGCGCTCGAGGAACTTTGCGATGTCCGGGTGCGACTGGTTGTAGAGGTGCAGCTGGAAATCGAACGGGCGGGTGCGGCGTCCGGGCGGGGCGGGCGGATTATCCCTGAGCGCCGGGTCGTGCATGCTGAAGTTCACCGCATCGAGCCGAAACCCGTCGACGCCGCGATCCAGCCAGAACTTCGCCGCCTGCAGCACCGCATCCTGAACCTCCGGATTGTGCAGATTGAGGTCCGGCTGCGAGGGTAGGAAATTGTGCAGATAGTACTGGCAGCGGGCGGCGTCCCAGGTCCAGGCTGGGCCGCCGAACACCGATTGCCAATTGCTGGGCGGCGAACCGTCGGGCTTGGCGTCCGCCCACACATACCAGTCGGCCTTTGGATTGCTGCGATCCTGACGGCTTTCGCGGAACCAGGCGTGCTGGTCGGAGGTGTGGGAATAGACCTGGTCGATGATGACCTTCAGGCCAAGCGCGTGGGCCCGCGCCAGCAGCCGGTCGAAATCCTCGAGCGTTCCGAAGATCGGGTCGACATCGCAATAGTCGGAAATGTCGTAGCCGAAGTCCTTCATCGGCGATCGGAAGAAGGGCGACAGCCACACGCCGTCCACGCCCAGGGCGGCGATGTAGTCGAGATGCTGCAGCACGCCGGGCAAGTCGCCCACGCCGTCGCCATTGGAGTCGGCGAAGCTGCGCGGATAGATCTGGTAGAGCACGGCCCCTTTCCACCAGGGCGTCGTCGCCGGCTGCGTCGCCTGTCTTTGCGCGGGAGCTGGAGGGGTCATGGGGCGGCGATGGTGGTCTTGCAAACGATATAGGACAGGGGCGGCGCCTCGATCTTGGCGGCGCCCGGGGCGAAGGGCGCCTTGGGACAGGCGCCGTGCAGCGAGACAAAGCCGGCGGCCGAAGCGCTCACCTCGACTCCCGCGGCGTGCGGCTTGCGGTCGGTGTTGAACACCACCAGCACCTCGGCGTTCGATCCGGGGACCCGACGCGAGACGGCGAACAGTCCCGGCCCATCTCCCGTCAGGCGCACCACCTCGTCGCCACGGCGCAAGGCGGGCTCGGCGGTGCGGATGGCCGCCATTTCCGCCAGGGCGCGGAAGATGGGGTGGGTGGTGTCGTAATTGTCCCTGGCCGTGGTGGCCGAGGTCGCCACGAGGCTCTCGGCGTTGTAGGCGGCGACCTTGCTTGCGAACATCGACTGGCGCGACGCTTGGTCGCCGCCGGAGCCGGCGAAGCCCTGCTCGTCGCCGTAGTAGATCACCGGCTGTCCGCGTAGGAAGAAGCTCATAGCGTAGGCGAGCACCACCCGATCGCGCACTTCGTCATCAGTGGCGGTAGGCTGAGCCTGGCGCACGAAATAGGCGAAGCGGCCGTCGTCGTGGCTGGAGATGAAGGTCGGCAGCCGGCGCGCGCCGGCCTCGCCGTCGGCAAAGGTGGAATCCGCGGCGATCAGGTGCTCAAGCTTGGAGACCGCCTCCCCTTTCGCGACAACGTCGACCACCGTCTGGCGAAAGCTGAAGTCGAGCAGGGCGGGAAAGGCGGCGGTTCGGGTGTAGCTGGCCAGGAAGGCCGGATCGCTGTCGGCTACCTCGCCGAAGATGTGGAAGTTCGGCACGCCCTTGGCCAGCGCCTTCGCCTGCATGGCAGGAATGAAGGCGCGCCAGAACGCCTTGTCCACGTGCCGGCCCGTATCGATGCGGAACCCGTCCACGCCGTAGGCGTCGATCCAGGCGCAGTAGATGTCGATGAAGCCCTGAACCACTCGCGGATTCTCGGTGTAGAGATCGTCCAGCCCGGAAAAGTCGCCATAGGTGGCGCTTTCGCCGCGATAGGTCGTCTCGCCGCGATTGTGGTAGTAGATGGGATTGTTCAGCCAATCCGGCGTCTTGGCGTGCTCTTCGCCCTTGGGCACATAGGGCGTGTAGGCGAAGTCCGGACGGGTCAGCTTGGCGAAATTCGCCGGACTGTGGTCGTCGTCGCCTCTAAATCCGTCATTGATCGGCGCGCCAGCCGCCCCGCCGCGACGGGTGACCGGATAGTCGCCCTTGGCGCGATAGACGCAGTCATTAGCTGGACATTCGCGATAGCGGATGACGTCCGCCGTGTGGTTGGTGACGATGTCCATATAGACCTTGAGGCCGCGGGCATGAGCCGCGTTCACCAGGTCCTTGAAGTCCTTCTTCGTGCCGAAGTGCGGATCGACGTCGGTGAAGTCGAGGATCCAGTAGCCGTGATAGCCGGCGCTTTCCTGGCCAGGCTCGCCCTGCACCGGCTTGTTGCGAAAGATCGGCCCCACCCAGATGGCCGTGGCGCCAAGCCGCTGGATGTAGTCGAGCTTGCCGATCAGGCCCTTCAGGTCGCCGCCATTGTAGAAGGCCTTGGAGGTCGGATCGAAGCCGGTCTTCAGACGATCGCCTAAGAGCCCGCCGCGATCATTGGCCGGATCGCCGTTGGCGAAGCGGTCCGGCAGCAGGAAATAGATGACCTCGTCCTCGGGCGCGCGCGCTCGGTAAGCCGCCTCTGTTGCGGCCTGGACCGGAGGCGGTCCGGCCAATGTCGCGCAGGCGAGACTGGCGGTAAGCAGGGCCTTCAGCGTCTTCATGCCGCCCCGCGCAGATTGGCGGCGCAATGCTTGGCGATGAACCCCTCATGGGTGTCGGCCTGGGCCGTCTCGCGATCGATGATCGCCTTCACCGACGCCATGTACTCGCCAAGATCAGCCTCGGAGGTGGCGTCGGCCAGGGGGTGCCAGGTTTGCGGCGTCACGCCCTGCCCCACCATCACCTGCAGCCAGCCCACCTCGGCGAACAGCTCGTCCGCGTCGCGGAAGATGCGTCCCGAGGCGCGGAACTGCTCCAACTTGGCCTTCAGCCCGTCCGGCACGTCGAGGGCGCGGCAGGCGCGCCAGAACGGCGTGTCGTCGCGGCGCGTGGCCTTGTAGTGCAGGATGATGAAGTCGCGGATCTTCTCGTATTCGAAGGCGCTCTGGCGATTGTACTCGGCGATGTCGGCCTCGATCATCTCCTTGCGCGGCAGGAACTTCAAAAGCCGCGACAGGGCGGACTGGATCAGGTGGATGCTGGTGGACTCCAGCGGCTCCAAGAACCCTGACGACAGGCCGACGGCGATGACGTTCTTCACCCAGGCCTTCTTGCGCATGCCGGCCTTGAAGCGGATCGGCCGCGGATCGGCGAGGGGCTCGCCATCGAGATTGGCGAGCAGCAGGCGCGCGGCTTCGTCCTCGTCCATGAAGGCGCTGCAAAAGACGTGGCCGTTGCCGATGCGGTGCTGCAAGGGGATGCGCCATTGCCAGCCCGCGAGCCGAGCGGTGGCGCGGGTATAGGGCGTCAGGGGCGAGACCGAGGCGCAGGGAACCGCCAGGGCCCGATCGCAGGGCAGCCAGCGCGACCAGTCCTCGAAGCCTGCGCCCAGCGCGCCCTCGATCAACAGTCCCCGGAAACCGGAGCAGTCGATGAACACGTCGCCTTCGACACGGCGATCGCCGGCGAGGCGCAGCGCTTCCACGCACCCGGTCTCGGGATGCAGGTCCACCGTCTCGATCCGCCCCTCGATCCGACGCACGCCTCGGGGTTCGGCGTAGCGGCGCAGATAGGCGGCGTAGAGGCTGGCGTCGAAGTGATAGGCCCGCTGCACTTCCGGCAAGGTGCGCGAGGTACGGGCAGGCCCGCGCTGCATGCGCCCGGCCATGGCCATGGCGTAGTTCTGGCTGTAGGCGCCCAGCGGCTCCGCAAGGCCGAGCGCCTTCGCCCGCAGCCAATAGTGATGAAAGGGGATGAGGCCCACATCGCGGCCCACCGCACCGAAGGCGTGCATGTAGCGCGAGCCAGGCTCGAACCAGTCGACGAACTCGATGGCCAGCTTGATGGTGCCCATGGTGGCGCGGAGGAAATCGTCCTCGTCGATGCCAAGGGCGGCGTTGAACAATTGGATTTGGGGAATGGTGGCTTCGCCGACGCCCACCGTGCCGATGTCGTCAGACTCGACAAGCTGAATATCGAAGCCGGGGATCAGGAAGCGGGAGAATAGAGCCGCCGTCATCCATCCGGCCGTGCCGCCTCCGACGATGACGATCCTGACGGGCGCGGACATGGGCTGTTATCCGGGAAAGATGGGCATGGCGAGCATTGCGACGCCGTGTCCTACGCTCAAAGGAGGTTCGGTTCGGGGAGAAAGGCGGACCTCTCTCCCCTGGCCGAGTCTCAAGCTAACACCGCTTGCTCAATACATCGCGGGTCAGAACTTATACGAGGCCCCGAGCATGTAGGTCGGGCCGTACTTCTGGTAGTCGGTGACCTGGCGCAGATCGTTGTTCTGGTAGGTCACGAACGGCGCGTCGTTCAGGTTCTTGCCTTCCAATTGGATTTGAAGGCCCTTCAGGCGGCCCGACTGGAAGGTGTAGCCCACCTGAGCATCGATGATGGTCTCCGCCTTCACGCCGGTGAATACCCGGCTCGCCGACAGACCCGACACTTCGCCGAGGAACTTGGAGCGATAACGGGTGCTTGTGCGGAACTGGAAGCCATCCTTTTCGTAATAGACGGTGAGGTTCTGCACCGCCTTGGACTGACCTTCGATCGGCAGGTACTTCTTGTCCGTCGACTCGTATTTCACTTCTGAGTCGACCAACGAGCCCGAGTACTCGAAGCCGAACCCGTTCAGCATCGGGTGCAGCATCTTCAGCGGGACCGAGAGCGTGACCTCGATGCCGTAGATGTCGCCGAAGCCCGAGTTGGCCGGTGCGCTGACCAGACCCTGCGTGGTGCCGCTGCTCTGCAACGTCGCCAACTGCGCCGGCGTCAAGAGCAGCGGGGCCAGGTTGGAGAAGTCCTGCAGGTGGCTGAGGTTTGGATTCACGTACTGGGTCAGGTGCTTGTAGAAGGTCTGCACCGAGAAGTAGCCCGAAGAGCCGAAGTACTTTTCGAAGGTCAGGTCGATGCCGTCCGACAGGTATGGATGCAGGCGCACATTGCCGCCAGAGCCGGAGAAGTAGCTCTGACCGGCCAGCGGATTGTTCACCGCCAGATAGGTCAGGTTGGTGTTGACCGTGGAGGAGATGCGCTCTTGGTCCAGACGCGGACGGGCCAGGGTGCGGCCGGCGCCGAAGCGGATGTCCTTGCCGTCGCCGAGATCGAACACGAGGTTCAGGCTCGGCAGGAAGTTCATGTAGGAGTTAGAGCCGTTGATTGACGACAGCACCACCTTGTTCGGCGTGGTGGTCGTGACCACGGTGGGCGTCGCGCCGCTGGAATACTGATCCGTAGACACCACCTGGAAGCCCACATTGCCGCGCACCGGAATGTTGGCCACCTGGCTCTCGATATCGCCCTTCAAGTAGAAGAGGCCGACGTTTTCACGCACGAGATACTGACGCGCCAGGTCGTTCGGCTGGTTGTCGGCCAAACGGGTGTAGACGTTGTTCCACAGATAGAGCGGATCCAGCGCCAGGGTCGGCGAAACGCCCAGGTAACCGATGGGGCTGGCCGGACCGACAATCGCGGCGGCGGGGATCGGAACCTGACGGATCGGGTTGCCGAGCGCGTCATTGCCCAGGGTCAGGAAGAAGCCGGTGAAGGACGAGACCTTTTCGCGCCGGCTGTAGTTCGCCCCAACCACGACGTCCTTGAACACCGGATTGTTGAGTTGATACTTCAGGTCGGCGCGCAGGGCGCGCATGTCGTCCGAGAACGACGGGTGGTTCAGATAACCCGCTTGGGTGATGTTGTACGGGCTGCCCAGATAGTTGCCGCCCCAGCCGCCCGGATCGGTGATGTAGAGCTGGCTGACATTGGTGTAGTTCAGCGCCTGGTGCAGCGTGTAGGTGCCGTTGCCGTTGCGGGTGGCGGTGATGGTGTCGCCGGGGCCCGAACCGCCGTAGCCGAAGCCCGAATAGTTCTCGAGCAGGAAGTCCTTCCGCTTGGCGTGGCTCCAGCTCACGTCCACCGTGGCCTGGAGTTTGTCGCTCACCTGGTACTTGTTGTTCCAGCCCAGCGAGAAGGTGTTAGCCTTGCGCTGGTTGTAGTCATTGCGCTGGATGGCGTGCACGTTGTTGTACTGCACCGAATTGACGATGCCGCCCGAGGCCTGGATGTTGGTCTCGGTGACGCCGCCGCCCCAGGCGAGCGGGAACTCGATGCCGCGCAGATAGTCGGTTTCGGTGAAGCTCGACACGAAGGCGTCGATGGTCGAGTGGAAGCGGTCGTTGGGCTTGTACTCGATGGTGCCCACGAAGCCGGTGCGCTGCAGCAGGTCGGACTGCCCGTACTCCTTGCCGCCGCCCATGATCAGGTCGCCGGCGCCGTCAGTGGGGAAGCCCCAAGAGTTGTAGGACTTGTTCTGGGTCGGCGTAGACTGCACCGCCAAGCCTAGCATGATGCCAAGCTCGCCATTGTTGAACTGGTCGGCATAGATGCCGCTGAAGCGATAGCCGTCATTGGCGCGGCCGGGATTCAGCGCCGAATAGCCGTCCCAGTCGCGGCGCGCCTGCACCGACAGAATGCGGTGACTTTGATCCAGCGGGCGGAGCGTGTTGAGCTCCACCGTGCCCACCATGCCCTGACCGATGAGGCTGGCGTTGGGGGTCTTGTCCACCACCACGGAGGCGATCAGTTCCGACGGATATTGGTCATATTCCACGCCGCGGTTGTCGCCCGTGGTGACCTGCTCGCGACCGTTCAGGAGGCCGGTGGTGAAGTCCGGACCGAAGCCGCGCACCGACACCACCTGATCGCGGCCGTTCAGACGCTGAGCGGTAAGGCCCGGCAGGCGAGCGATGGACTCGGCGATGGAGGTGTCGGGCAGCTTGCCGATGTCTTCCGACGTGACGGCTTCAACGATGTCGTCGCTGGCCTTCTTCGTGCGGATGGCGCGCTCGATGCCGCCCCGAATGCCGGTGACGACGATCAGGTTGGCGTCGGCGGCGGGCGCCGATTGCGTAGCGGCGTCTGGAGCGGCGGCGGCATTGGCCGCGGCGGCGATGGCAGCGTCATCGGCGGCGTGGGCGGCGCCGACGGCGCCGAGCGAAGCGATGAGAGCAAGGCCGAGAGCGTGGACGCTGACGCCCTGCGTCAGACGAACGGCGATGCTTTCCTTGCGGCGGGCGCAAGAGAATTCCATGAACTCCCCCTCTATGAAATCCGCGTTTTGAGCGGTTGTATTCGTTTGCTTCTTAGACCGGATATCTATCCAACCTGGCTCTTAGGTTGTCCGAAGACACTGGACGCAAGCAATGGGTATGCATACGTATTCGCTCGGGTCGCATACGTATGTCCGAGCCCGTTTGGCGCGTTCAAGTTTAGGCAGTATCAATATTGCACTGCAGCATCGCTGCATGGTCAAGGATTGAATTGGCGTGGCTGGAGAGAGGCGTTCCATGCAGGACCGGCCGACGTCTTTCGACATCGCCCAACGCGCCGGCGTTTCCCAGCCCACCGTGTCGCGGGCCCTGCGCGGCAGCCCGATGGTGTCCGAAGCCACCCGCCGGAAGATCATCGAGATCGCGCGCGAGCTCGGCTACACGGTGGACAAGAGCGCCTCGGCATTGCGCAGTCAGAAGACGCACACCCTCGCCCTCTTGCTGTTTGAAGACCCCTCGCCCGACGAAAGCGCCATCAACCCCTTCTTTCTGGCCATGCTCGGCTCTATCACGCGCCACTGCGCGCTGCGGGGTTATGACCTGCTGATCTCCTTCCAAGCCATCGATGGCGATTGGCACCTGGATTACGAGGACAGCGGCAAGGCCGACGGCATGATCCTGCTCGGCTATGGCGACTACCAGGAATACCGCTGGCGTCTGGAGCAGCTGGTGGAGAAGGGCGCGCGCTTCGTGCGCTGGGGCTCCATGCAGGAAGGCCAGCCTGGGGTCACCCTCGGCTGCGACAATTGGCGCGGGGGCTATGAGGTCACACGCCACCTGATCGGGCTCGGCCGTAGACGCATCGCTTTCATCGGCGCCGCGGATTCCAGCTTCCCGGAGTTCCAGGATCGCTGGCGCGGCTACCGGCACGCGCTGGAAGAGGCTGACTTGAGCGCGCCGGATGATTTGCGGATCGACGCCGTCTCGTCCGACGATGCGGGACGGGCGGCGACCGAGGCCCTGATTGCGCGGGCACAGCCCTTCGACGCCATTGTCGCGGCGAGCGATCTCATCGCCATCGGCGCTATGGAAGCCCTGCAAGCGGCCAAGATCACGACCCCGGACGAGGTGGCGGTCACCGGTTTCGACGACATCCTGGCCGCCGGCGTCACGCGCCCGCCCCTCACCACTGTGGCGCAGGAAGCCAACGCCGCCGGCGCCAAGCTGGTCGAGACCCTGATCGCACTGATCGACGGCGAGGCCGTGGCGGCCGCCCCCCTGCCCGTACGCCTGGTGGTGCGCGAAAGCTGCGGCGCCAAGCTCCCGCCGCGAGCTGAGCGTCCTTAGGGCTGGCGACGCTCGATCACGCCGGGATAGGCGTCGAACACCGCGCCGTCAGCCACCGAGCGCAGCAGCTTCACATATTCCGCATGGGCCCAGGCCAGGGGCGTCGCCGACCCGGTGCCCTGCCCCGGCGCCGGACGACCTTCGATCGGCGCACCGACCCCGTCGAACACCTGCTCGGGCAACATCAGGCCGCGATTGGCGAACCGTTCCATGCCGCGCACATAGACGCGCCGGACAGCGTCCAGGTCCGCGGCCTTGGGCCGGCCGGACAAGCCTGCCAAAGCGAGGGCGTAATGCCCGCGTTCGCCGGTGAAGATCGGCCAGACGCGCCCGCGCTGGTGCTCGCTGCTCTCGCCGTTGTTGGCGGCGTAATTGGTCCCAAGGGCCTCATCCTCGCCGTAGCCGTCGCCGCCATAACGCCGGAAACCCGGAGCGGCGGGACCGCCTTGGGGATCTGTGAAGTCGTAACGCACCCGCAGATCGCCGGGGAGGCTCTGGTCGTCGATGAGTTTGAGGCTGGCGACAATGTGCGGATCGTCGGCGCGTCGAACGCCATAGCGCACCAGCTCCAGGAAGCCCGCGTCCAGCATGGAGGCCGCCACCAGGGACGGCCGCCCGTTGCGGGCCTCGGTGAGCGATTGGTCGTTGGGATCGCCGGTGGGGCTGATGCGCAGGTAGTAGCGCCCGCCGCCTAGCGGGCCGGAGTTGGTGAAGGTGCGCGCGTCCAATGCTTCGTCATAACGACGCGAGGCGGCCGAGTAGCGCGCGGCGGCGGTGGCGTCGAAGCGTCGAGCAATGTCAGCCGCAGCCGCGAGACCCGTGATTTCAGCGGCCATGGTGGAGGGGGAATAGCCGGACTGCTCCTCCCACCGCTCCTGCTGCGTCGCCGGGGGTGTGACCTTGGCGTGGTTCCAGTCGAGGCCCACCGTTCCGCCATCCACCAGGAAATCGGCCGCGGGCTTCAGCATGCTCGCCCAAAGCCCAGCCAGATGTTTGTCGTCGATAAGCCCCAGGCGGTGCAGCTTCCACGCCAGCATGATGGGCATGGCCGTCTGATCCATTTGCACCGCCGACCACTCGGCCATGCCGTCCACATGAGATTTCTGCTGGAACCAGCCCACCGCGCCGGAGACACCCGGCGTATCCGCGCGCACCTGCACCGTGCGCAGATAGTCCAGCGCCTTCACCGGCGTTTCGCGATCGCCGAGAGCCGCGAGGGCCATGGCGCACTGGTAGAAGTCGCGCGGCCAAACGCCCTTATAGCCGGTGGCGGGCGCGGTGGCGGCCACGGTGTCGCCCCAGGGCGTGGACAGGGAGGCGATGAGCGCGCCGGGATGGCGTTTGTCCTCGTGGGTCTTCAGCACCAGAGCGCTGGCGTAGGCGAGTTTGCCGCCGTCCTCCGCCGCGGCAGCCACTCGCGGCAACTGTGACAGGCTGTGGATGTAGGTCTCCCAGCCGGGCGCCCCGGCGCGGCCTTCGAACCGCGCCAGCGTTCGATCATAGCCATCATGCAGCGTCGCCTTTGCGGTCGCGGCGCTGTCGGCTGAGCTCGATCCGAAGCCGAGGGCGAAGTCCCGGGTCACGGTCTGGCCGGCCTGCACAGTCGGCAAGGCCGCGATCAGGCGCACCACGCCCTGCGCTTCGAGCGAATGCGAGACCTCCAATTTGGCGCTGGCCAGATCGGCGGACGCGCCCGCAAAATCCCTGTCGGCGGCGAGGGCCAGGTGCACGTCGCCACGGTGCGCGCGCAACAGGCGTCGAGACGCTTGCGCATGATTGTCGAGGGCGACGCCCCCCACCCGCGGATCAAGCACCACCAGCGGCGTCGCCGCCTTGGCGCCCGCGCGGACAGTCACCCGCAGGAACAGGCTGTTGCGGCGGGGATCGGTGAAAATCCGCTGTTCAATGACGAGGCCGCTCGCCTGATCGCGCGTGGTCAGGCGATAGGCCGGGGCCAGGGGCCGCCCGTGCGCGTCCACATCCAGATAGGCGATCTCGCCATCCTGGTTCGAGAGGTCGATCAGCTGTCCATCAGCCGTGCGCGCCACAACGCGCAGCCCCTGAATCTGCGCCTCATGGATGTCGCCGTACATCACCTCGGTGAGCTGACCGCGGGCGATGGAGAACCAGACGCTGGAGCGCGCGCGATCTGGGCCATAGGGCGCATAGGCCGTGCCGACGCCGGTCTTGCCGGCATAGGACCAGGTCGGCGCCTCCGCGCCTGCCGGCGAGGCGGTCGCGGTCAGCATCGCTGCTGCAGCCAGGGCGAGGGCCTTCAACATGGCGGCGTCACTCCAAATCCCAAGTTCGTCGGTGAAACCTGATCGGCGAATGACAACGCCATCCAATGGACAGGGCGCTCGCGCGACGGCGTGAAGATTTGACGTCATCCGCGCCGGCTAATCCAGCACGTCCGCCCATCGGATGGCCGTGCGCATACGTATTCTCATGGCCGCCCACGACGGCTTGCGTAACCCATTGGGCCATCCACCTGATTTCGCGGGACAATGATGCGAAATATTCGGGCCCTGATGCTCGCCTAGGCGTTCATCCTTGCTGCGCACATCTCGTCGCCCCATGTCGCGCCTGATCCGGCTTGGCTGCATTCCGCCGGTGATCATCGCGGGCGTCGCCTCCACGCCCCTGCGCGAGCGCAGGTATTTGCCGAGCAAGCTCATCTCCACACTTCCGGACTCCTTCAGAGCCGAAGCGGATTCGAGCTGGAGCGGCGACACACGACATCGTCGCCGCCATACGCCGCTCTGGGTCCTACGCCTTCCCGGCGGCTTGGAGCAACGCGTTCAGGCTGTCGGGGTCCTTGATGGCCAGCGTGCGCCGGTCGATGAAGCCGCCGGCGTCCCACAGGAAGGGCAAGACGCCGTTGGCGATCGCGCTCTGGGTGACGTATTTCATCCAGTGCGTCACCGAGGCGTTATGCGCGGCCATGTCCTTCGGCCCTTTGCTGCGGCGGAAGGCGGCGTATTCGCCCAGAAGCACCGGAATGCCGGCGCTGGTGAAATGGGTTTTCATCGCCACCATCTGCTGATCGACATAGTCCTCTTCGCCCCAGGTGGCGTTGCGGTCCGGTTCGATCTTGGAGTGATGATCCTTGCCCCAGTAGTAGAACATCTTGCCCCACGAGGCGTCCTCGGACAGGATCATGAACTGGGACGGGGTGTAGTAGTGCGCCTCCAGCATGAGGCGGTTCGGCGCCGGATCCGCGGGCAGGCCTTTCCACAAGGACACCGCCAATTCCGTATTGGTCTGAGGCGCCTGGACCACCAGCACGCGGTAGGCGTTGCGGCCCCCCGTTGCGCGCACGGCGTCGACAAAGGTCTGGTGGTAGGCCATCAGGACGCCGGCCTGTTCGGCCGTCTTGCCGTCGGGCTCATTGGCGCTGGCGAACATCAGCCGGTCGTCGAAATCGCGCAGGTGGGTGGCGATCTGTTCCCAGAACGCCTTTTGCTTGGCGATGACTGCGGTCTTGTCCGCGACATCGATGTGATTTTCCAGCCAGCCGCCGTCCCAGTGGATATTGAGCAGAACGTACAGATCCGCGTTCATGCAGTACTGCACGACCTCCTTCACGCGATTGAGCCAGGTGGTGGAGATCTTGGCGGTCTTTTGGTCGGCGTACTGGTCCCAGGCGCAGGGCACGCGCACCGCATCGAAGCCCAGCGCCTTGATCTTGTTGATCAGCTCCTGGGTGATGAGCGGATTTCCCCAGGCGGTTTCGCCGCCGATGGCTTCCATGGTGTTGCCGGCGTTCCAGCCAAGCTTGATCCGCGAGGCGATCTCCACGGCCGTGTGGGTCACACCGGACGGCTCCGGCGGGATCGGGCTCGTATTGTAGCTCGGATAGGGGCCGGGCGCCGCGGCCGCCGCGCCGACGCCAAAGGCCTGGCTCGCGGCGGCCAGAGCCGCCGTGGATGCGATGAACCGCCGTCGACCGACTTTCATTGTGCTTTCCTCTCCAATGAGACCAATTAGGGCTCGCCCCCTCACCTGCCCCGGCACTCGTCCAGGGTGACGGACAAGGCCTTGCCCGCATAGGCGATGAGCTTGGGCGGGGCGGCGCTCGCGGCGCAGCGGACGCTGAACACCTGCTGCGGCTTCAGGCCGGGGAAGACGCCGTGGCGCTCGCCGATGTCGAGGCGGCGGGCGCTGTCCGACCAGGCGAGGCGCACCGTGGCGTAGCGCCCGTGCTGATAGTCATAGCCGTCGCCGGCGTCGTCATAGAGTTCATACGCGCCGTCGCGGCCCGGATAGACGCGCAGCTCGATGGGCTCGCTGGAAGGCGCATCGGCGTAGGGCTTCACCGGCCCCAGCGGCAGGATGCTCCCGGCGCGCACGAACAGCGGAAGGGTGGCGAGATCGGCCCTGGCGGTGACGGTCCGCCCGCCGGCGACGCGCGCCCCGGTCCAGAAGTCGTACCAGTCGTCCGCGCCCGGCAGGTAGACGGCCCGCGTCTCGGACTTGGGCGAGAGCACCGGCGCGACGAGGAGCGCGCGGCCGAACAGGTATTCATCGGCGACCTCCAAGGCCACGGCGTCCTGGCGGAAGTCGAAGGCCAGCGCCCGCATCAGCGTGCCGTGGCGGCTCGTCGCCTCCCAGGCGGTCGAGTAGATGTAGGGCAACAGGCGGTAGCGCAGGCGGTCATAGTCGGCGAGGACCTTCTGCGTCGGCGCATCGAAGGCCCACAGCTCCTTGCCCTCCCCCGTGCCATGGACGCGGAACATGGGGTTGAAGACGGCGAACTGATACCAGCGGGTGAAGAGCTCGGCATAGGCCGGATCCTTGGGGTCGCCGCCGAAGAAGCCTCCGATGTCGGCGGACCAATAGGGCAGGCCGCTCAGGCTGAAATTCAGCGCCGCCGGGATTTGCCGGCGCAGCACATCCCAGGACGCGGTGGTGTCGCCGGACCAAGTGATGGCGGCGTTGCGCTGCTGACCAGCATAGGCCGAGCGGGTGAGGATGAAGGCGCGCTTCTGCGGCTGGTCCTGCACCATGCCGTCATGCACCGCGGTGGTGTGCAGCAGGGGATAGGAATTGTAGACCTCGGCGCCGGGTCCCGCCGCTGTGGTCAGATCGGCCATCTCGCCCCAGCCGCCGCCGAGTTCGGCCTCAGAGCCGTCCAGCCACCAGCCGTCGAAGCCGAACCGCCCGATCCCGTCCATCACCTGGCGCCAATAGAGGGCGCGCCCCTTGGCGTTCCAGGCGTCGTACCAACGCCCGGTCCCGGCGGGATAGACATTGGGATAGGTCTTGGGGAAGAGCGCGCCGGCCTTGTCGAGCGCCGCGGTGTTGGCGAGGCCCGGATCAAACCTCGCCCAGACCGAGATGATGGCGTGCACATGCTCGTCGTGCAGGGTCTTCACCATGCCCGCCGGATCGGGGTAGCGCGCCGTATCGAACTGATGGCTGCCCCAGCCCCCCGCCGGCCAGTATTGCCAATCCTGGATCACCGCGTCGAAGGGCAGGCCGAGGGCCCGGTACTTGGCGGCCACGGAGAGGAGCTCATCTTGGGTGGCGTAGCGCTCCTTCGACTGCCAAAGGCCGAAGGTCCAGCGGGCCATCATCGGCGCCTCGCCGGTGAGCGCCCGATAGCCGCCGATGATGTCGTCGATCTCGGGGCCGTAGATGAAGTCGTAGTCCACCCCGCCCCCGGCGCCGGAGTGAAACACGAGGCTCGCCTTGGAAGGCAGGCCGACATCCACGTCGGTGACGGCGGCGTTGTTCCACAACAGGCCAAAGCCCGCCGCCGAGGTGAGCATGGGCACGGCCACGTCGCGATTGGCCTGCTGCAGGTGCACGCTGGCGCCGGTGTAGTCCAACAAGCCGTTCTGGTGCTGGCCAAGACCGTAAAAGGGGCCCGAGGCGTAGAAGTCCTGCCGCACCCCATGGCGCAGGTCGCGCCCGCCCTCGCTGAGCAGCACCTTGTCGTCGGGGGTCAGGAAGGTCACGCAGCCACAGGACTTGCCCACCCGTACCTTGAGCGCCGCGGTGGTCAAGGTGACGTTGTCGCCGGCCTCGGTCACGGTGAAGGCCGCCGGCTTCGGCTGAGCGATCACGGCGGGATTGTAATTGCCCTTGAAGCCGGCCGGGCCGAACCGCACATGCACCACCCGATCGGACACCGGCTCGACGATGGCCACGCTCCCGCCGGTGCGTATCTCCACGCCCGCGCTGGATTTCACCACAGCGTTCGCGTCGGCGTGAGCGGCCCCGGCCAGGGCCAAAAGGGCGGCCGAAGCGAGAAGTGCGATCCTGATCATGCCCTGTCCGTCGTGTCCTCAGTGGTCTTGGTATCGTTACCATCACTTTCTATAGATTTTGGTACAACCTTTCAACGGTGGTTCCGGCGGCGGCGGCGCGCCGGGCGCTTCGCTCCGCCCGGAGCCGCCGAATAAACGCTATCTTAGGAGAGGAACGCTTAGGATCGAGGTCTGTCCGAAGAGTCGGAACGACTGCTCGGATGGCGATATCGCCCGGCCTCGCCGTGAGGTCGCCGAATGAGCAGTGTCGATGGCCGCAACGCCCAGTTCCGGAAAGCCCAGGATCAACCTGGAAGCGGCCAGCATTCTGCTGATTGAAAGCAATCAGCAGGGCATGGACATCCTGTCGCAGATCTTCGCCGGCTTCGGCGCCCGCTCGCCGCAACGCGCCTCCGGCGCAGACGAGGCCATGGACCTGATCCGCCGCATCGAGTTCGATCTGATCCTCTGCTCGGCCGAGCTGGGCGAGATCGACGGCTACGATTTCGTCGCCAATCTGCGCCGCTCGAAACTCGAACCCAATTGCTACGCCCCGGTGATCATCGTCACCGGCCACACTCAGCTTTCCAAGGTGAAGAAGGCCCGCGACTGCGGCGCCAACTTCGTGGTCTCCAAGCCCCTTACGCCCAAGATCATTCTCGAGCGGGTGATCTTCGTGGCCAAGGAAAGCCGCCCCTTCATCGAGTGCGAAACCTATCTTGGCCCCGACCGCCGCTTCCACTCCGTCGGCCCCCCGCCGGGCATGGAGGGCCGACGGTCCGACGACCTGCCGCTGGAAGTGGGCGAGGCCCAGACCCCCAACATGTCGCAAGACGAAATCGACGCTCTTCTCCAGCCGCAACGGATCGCCAAATGACTGTCATTCGCCGCATGGTGCCCAATCGCCTGGCGGCCCTGGTGCGCAAGCCGGGGGGCAAGCCGATCGCCCAGGCCATCGCTGACGCCGAGACCAATCTCGACGAGATTCGCGACGCCTGTATCGAAGCCCTCGACCTGATCCTGGAGCAGATGTCCGAAGTGGCCCCGAAACTGCGCGATGGCGATGACCACGAAGCGCTGCACGAGCTCTATCGCCTGTCCAACGAGGTGGTGGGCATCGCCGGTGTGTTCAATCTTGGCGACGTGGGCCGCGCGGCCTACAGCCTGTGCGACCTCTTGGACCGGTTCGACACCAAGGGCGAGGTCAGCGCGCCGGCGCTCCTGGTGCACATGGACAGCCTGCGCTTGCTGCGCCTGGGCTTGCCTGACGGCGAGGTGGATCGCATTCTCGACGGGCTGCAGGCGGTCACCGCCAAGCACTGACGCGACGGCGCCACACCCGTACGGCATAAACCAATTGTGACCGGATCGCGGCAAAAACCTGTCGCCGACGTGGTTAATGCGGCCTAAAGTCCTAGGGACTCAG
The DNA here is from genome assembly GCA_040757715.1 of Pseudomonadota bacterium. Classification (GTDB taxonomy): domain Bacteria; phylum Pseudomonadota; class Alphaproteobacteria; order Caulobacterales; family Caulobacteraceae; genus CAIMFV01. Next base: position 124,298 of record JBFLWS010000002.1, read on the forward strand.
CTTGGTCGGAGGTCGCCATGCAGCCGGACGCCATCATCCATGCGGATCACGACCTGACCCTGGCGACCTGGAAAAGCCAGGTGAAGGCGCAAGGGCTCGTTTGCCTCGTCTGCGGCGAAGCGCCGGAGTTGGCTGATCGCAACGCCTTCTTCGACACCGGAGTCTGCGCCGCCTGCGCCTGGGACATGACCGCCAGAGAACGGGCCGCCGACAGCGCGGCCTGAACTAGCGCAAAGCGCCTCACGCCGGCGGCAGGGGACCGCACCAGCCGGGCAGGTAGGAGGCCTCCTGCCGCTTGGCGAGGGCGAGGGCGCGCTTCAACGCCGCCTCGAAATCCTCATCGAGCGCCTTGAGCTTGATGCGGCTGCGCATGTGCTCAGCCCACTGGAACTCGCTGAACGGCGTGGTGTCCTTGGCGAAACCGCCGGCCCGGCGCAGCTCGCCGGCGAGGCTGCGATAGGGATCATCCACCAGCTTGGCGATGCTCTTCGGGATGGCGTCGAAGTCCTGACGCCGGCCAGCGGCGTCATAGGGATGGCAAAAGCCGCGCATATCGGCGCACACCCAGAAGGACTCCCGGCTGAGATGGCGGAAGTCGGCCACCACCGTGGTCAGCACATCCTCCACCCCCTCTTCGTGCAAGGCGCGCACCAGGTGATGGTGATCGAGCACATAGGGCCGACCCTTGGGCCCCAGCACCACCGGCACCATGTGCCGCCCGAGGAACTCCGCGCCCTGGCTCGCGCTTTCCTCGCGCCAGCGGCGGCGCTTTTCATGCACCTCGCGCAGGCCCACGGTGATCTGGGTCGGCCGCAGGTCGCGGATCGGCGTCGGGGTCAGGCGGGGTTCGCGAAGGGTCATGTCCTCGTCCAGGTTTGAACCGGTATTGGACTCGCCCGCCGTGCAAAGCGCAAGACTTCACACAGCCGAACCCGGCGCTTGACGCCGAAAGACCGCGTGCGCCCATGCGGGATCGCCGTGGGAGTTACGCTGATGCTGTTGCTCGTCCTGCTGCAATTGGCCGCCGCTGCGCCGCCGCCCGCCGCCGAAGCGGCCTACGGCGTCTATACCCCCGCCCAAGTGGGCTCCTACGCCCCCGGCCATCGCTTGGGCCCGCTACATCGCGGCGCCGGCCGGGCCGTACGGCATCGGCGGATCGACTGCGGTCCCTATCACGCTGAGGACCTGCGCGCCTGCCATGGGCCGCAGCTTTGGTACGCGCCGCCCCGTCATCACGATTATCGCCAAGGCTATCGCCATCCCGGTTATTCTAGCCGGGGTTATCATCGTCAGGGCTTTTTCTGAGCCGCAAGGAGGCCTTTGCGCCGCGCGGGCGATCGACTATAGCCGAAGCATGACCGTCGCGCCCGAGCCCTCATCCGACAGCGCCGAAGCCCCCTGGCGGGCCGAGCTCCTCGCCCTACGCGACAGCATCGACAATATCGACGCCGCCCTCATCCATCTGTTGGCTGAGCGCTTCAAGTTCACCCAGCGGGTTGGGGTGCTGAAAGCCGATTACGCCCTGCCCCCGGCCGATCCGAACCGTGAGGCCGAGCAGATCAAGCGCCTGCGTAGCCTCGCCGAGACCGCAAAGCTCGATCCGCACTTCGCCGAGAAGTTCCTCAACTTCATCGTGCAGGAAGTGATCCGCCACCACGAGGCGATCAAGCGCGGCTAAACCGGCGTCCTGGGCCGCCGGCCTCGCAAGTTCCTTAGTGTTTGCCCGAACCCATGGCGTCCGACTTCATCGATTCGGACTTCATGGCGTCGCCCTTGGCCGCCTTGTCGGTCTTCTTCGCCTTCTTGCCCTTCTTGTCGGCCTTCACGTTGGCTGACGTCATACTGCTCGATTTCATGCTGTCAGAGTGCATGGCGCCCGAGCTCATAGCGCCAGAGTGCATGGCGTCGGAACCCATGGCGTTCTGGGCTTGAGCCGCACCGGCGAGGGAAAGGGCGGCTGCAGCAGCCAGGGCGAGAGCGAACTTGGTCTTGGTCATGGGGTATCCTTTATGGTGTTGGGCGTCGGCGACCCGGAGCCGAACGCCGGCGCGGCCTTGAGGCTCCATGCTTGCGACAAGGCCGTTCGCCAGGGCCCGGGGGCGTATGGGCGATGGGAAGCAAACGGCCTGACCAACTCGAGACTCGAAAGCGCGCCGACGCGCGATCCGCGCCGCCGACATGAGAGATATTCGCAAGCGCGCAGGATCGGTTACGCGCCGCGAAAAATTCTTCCCTCTCGCCATCTTCCCTGGCCTTTGCGAAAGCTTCCCGTGTAACCGTGGAAGCTGGCGCAACGTATTCCCGTCCAGGAGCGGCGTTTGCACACCGAAGCCGAGCTGAAGGCCATGATGACCGCGGGCTTGGCGGGGGACGCCGGCGCGCATCGCCGGTTGCTCGCCGCCTTGGCTGGCCGTTTGCGCGGCTATTTTCGGAAGCGTCTGCACGACGCCTCCGAGGCGGAGGATTTGGTGCAGGAGACGCTGCTGGCCATCCACTTGAAGCGCGAGACCTATGACGTCAGCCTGCCCCTGACGCCCTGGGTGTATGCCCTTGCCCGCTACAAGCTGATCGACCACCTGCGCCGATCGGGCGCTCGCCCCACCGCGCCTCTGGACGATGCCGACGCGGTGATGGCCGAGGACGTGAGCGAGGCGACGGACGCCAAGCGCGATGTGGCCGTGCTGCTCGCCCGCCTGCCGGAGCGCCAGCGCGCCCTCGTCACAGCGGTGAAACTGGAGGGGCGTTCGGTGGAGGAGACCGCAGCGCGGTTCGGCCTCTCGGAATCCGGGGTGAAGGTGACCGTGCACCGCAGCCTGAAGCGCTTGGCGCGGTTTGTGGGAGGCGCCAGCGATGCGGACTGACGACCTGATCGCGGCCCTCGCCACAGAGGTCGCCCCCGTGGACCGGCGCGCCGTGGCCAAGCGCCTCGGCGTCTACGCCCTGGCCGTCCTCCCCGTGTCGGCGGCGGTGATGGTGATGTGGCTGCACCTGCGCCAAGACTTGGCCGAGGCGGTGTTCAGCGGCTTCTTCTGGGTGAAGTTGGCCTACGCCCTCGCCCTCGCGCTCACGGGATTCTTGATGGCCGAGCGCCTGTCGCGTCCCGCCGCGCCGTTCCAGCGCCCGGCCGCCTCGGCGGTGCGGGTGATCTTCGGCATGGCGGTGTGGGGCGCGGCCGCCCTCTACCTCACCCCTGCGCCGGAGCGGCTGGCAACATGGTTGGGCGGCAGCTACAGCGTCTGCGGCGCCTATATCCTCACCCTCTCCCTGCCGATGCTGGCGGCGGCGCTGCTGGCGACGAGGCAGGGCGCGCCCACCAAGCCAAGGCTCGCAGGTCTCGCCTGCGGTCTCTTCGCCGGCGGACTAGGAGCGGCGGTCTATTGCCTGCATTGCCCGGAAAGCGCCGCGCCCTTCCTCGCCACCTGGTACACGCTGGGTATGCTGGCCACCGCCGCGCTGGGCGCGCTGCTGGGGCCGCTCACCTTGAAGTGGCGCTGAACTAGACGTCGAACACGACGCCCTGGGCCAGGGGCAGAGCGCGGCCGTAGTTCACCGTGTTGGTGGCCCGCCGCATATAGGCCTTCCAGCTGTCCGAGCCCGCCTCGCGGCCGCCGCCGGTCTCCTTCTCGCCGCCGAAGGCCCCGCCGATCTCGGCGCCCGAGGGGCCGATGTTCACATTGGCGATGCCGCAGTCGGAGGCGGCGAGGAAGGTCTCGGCCTCGATCAGGTCGTTGGTGAAGATGGACGACGACAGCCCCTGGGGCACGTCGTTCTGCAGGGCGATGGCGTCGCTCAAGTCCTTGTAGCGCAGCACATAGAGGATGGGCGCGAAGGTCTCCTTGCACACCACTTCGATCTGGGCGGACATCTCCACCAGAGCCGGCCGGACATAGAAGGCGTCAGCCGAACCGGTCTCCACCCACTCGCCGCCAACCACTTGGCCGCCGGCGGCGCGCGCAGCGTCCAGGGCCCGTTGCATGGCCTCATAGGCGGCGCGGTCGATCAGCGGCCCCACCAGGGTCGAAGTCTCGCGTGGATCGCCCACGCGCACGGAAGCGTAGGCGGCCTTCAGCTTGGTCAAGAGGCCGTCGGCCACGCTCTCGTGCACGATGAGCCGGCGCAGCGTGGTGCAACGCTGCCCCGCCGTGCCCATGGCCGCGAAGGCGACGGCGCGCAGGGTGAGGTCGAGATCGGCGCTCGGGGTGACGATGGCGGCGTTGTTGCCGCCGAGCTCAAGCAGGCTGCGTCCGAACCTCGCCGCCACTTTCGGAGCGATGGCCCGCCCCATGGCCGTGGAGCCGGTGGCCGAGACGAGCGCCACCCGGCGATCGTCCACCAGGGCTTCGCCCAGCTCACGCCCTCCGATGACGAGTTGGGCGAGGCCTTCGGGGGCGTCGCCGAAGCGCACGGCGGCCTTGTCGAATAAAGCCTGCACGGCCAGCGCCGTGAGCGGGGTCTTTTCCGAAGGCTTCCAGATCACCGGGTCGCCGCAAACGAGGGCGATAGCCGCGTTCCACGACCACACAGCCACAGGGAAGTTAAAGGCGGTGATGATGGCCACGACGCCCAGCGGACGCCAGTTCTCCATCATGCGGTGCAACGGCCGTTCGGAGGCGATGACGAGGCCGAAGCTCTGCCGCGACAGGCCCACGGCGTAGTCGCAGATGTCGATCATCTCCTGCACCTCGCCGAGGCCCTCTGAGAGGATCTTGCCCGCCTCCAGGGTCACCAGGCGGCCAAGCTCGGTCTTGTGGGCGCGCAGTTCCTCGCCCAGCAGCCGCACCAGCTCGCCGCGACGGGGGGCGGGAACGTCCTTCCACGCCGCGAAGGCCGCCTCGGCCCGGCGCACCGCCTCCGCCGCAGCGGCCACGGGCGCTTCACGCACCTGGGCCACGGTCTCGCCGGTGATGGGCGAACGGGCGGCGAGGGTTCCTTGCAGGGCTTCGGGCTTCACGCCCAGTTTGGCCAGGAGGGCCGGGATTTCAGCGGCGACGGAAGAATAAGCGGTCAAGCGCAGGCCTCATGGAATGGTCGTGGCGCGAGTCACCTCGCCCCCTCTCCATATATCCAATCGAAGTGCGTGGCGCGCCGGCCAGGATCGTTGCCGTCCATCATGGCGGCGATGCGGAACGGCAGGCCGGCGAAGGGCGGCGGCATGTGGAACAGATGGGCGTTCAGCCGGGCCCGCTCCTGCACCTTGGTGGTGCGCGGCTTGCGCAGGGCCTCGTAGGCGACGAGGGCGCCGCGCACGTCGGACGATTCGGCCAGCAGCCGCGCCAGGGCGGCGGAATCCTCGATGGCCATGGCCGCGCCCTGAGCCAGGAAGGGCAGCATGGGATGGCAGGCGTCGCCCAACAGGGTCGCCCGGCCTTGCGTCCAATGCGGCAGGGGGTCTCGCCCATAGAGCGCCCAGAGGAACGGCTGCTCCACCGCCGCGATCAGACTGGCCACCGGCTCCGGCCAGCCGGCGAAGTCGGCCGCGAAGTCCGCCGGATCGCCTGGACGGGTCCAGGACTCCTCGCGCCAGTCGCGCTGCACCACGCCCACCACATTGATGAGCTCGCCGCGGCGCAGATAGTAGTGGACGAAGTGGCGGCCCTCCCCCGTCCAGACCTGAGCGAAGGGCGGCGTCAGCCCGCGCAAGCGCCAGTCGGCCTTGGCCACGCCCCGCCACGCCACCTGACCGGTGAAGCGCGGGTTTTCGGGGCCGAACAGGATTTCGCGCACCTTGGAGCGCACGCCGTCGGCCCCCACCAGCACGTCGCCCTCCACGGATCCTTCGCCCGAGACAGCCGCCACGCGCGTCTCGCTCTGGCGCACGCCGTCCACCGGGAAGCCGAAACGCACGCTGATGGCGGGTTCGGCCCGCACCGCCTGCATTAAAACACCGTGCAGGTCGGCCCGGTGAATCTGCAGATAGGGCGCGCCCCAACGATGCTCGGCGAACGAACCGAGACGGGTCTCCAGCAGCACTCGCCCAGTGGCCCGATCGCGCACCATGGCCGCTTCGGGAGCGAAGGCCGTGTCGCGCAATTCGTCTTCCAGCCCGAGGTCGATCAGCACGCGCGTGGCGTTGGGGCTCAATTGCAGGCCAGCACCCACCTCGGCAGGGCCTTCGGCCCGTTCCAGCACCGTCACGACATTGCCCCGTCGCGCCAGGCTGAGCGCGCAGGTCAGGCCGCCCACGCCGGCGCCGACGACGATCACATGCAAGAGCTTGACTCCTCACCCAGGTTGAGACGCCTTAGTTAAGGCTAAGTCGCGGCGGGTTTTCTGGTTTGTATCAATTGAACCCAGATTCGTGGGCCGGATAGTGCATTTTCTCGCCGCCTCGGGGCTGGGGGGGTCGCACAGGGGATGGTGAAGGTGCTCGAGTGGCGCATGAACGGACCGGCCGGCGGCGGCTTTGAACATCTCGCCCCGCAGACCGCGTGGATCGATCCGGCGCCGAGTCCCGGCGCGCGGCGCTCGCATCTCATCGACACCACCATGCTCTATGCGCCGCGTTCGGGCGGGGTGAAACGCTATCTCCTCGCCAAGCGAGCCTGGCTGGCGGGCAATCGACCTGGAGTGCAGCACACCCTGGTGGTGCCAGGGGACAAGAACCGTGACAACGGCAAGGGCCTCGTCACCGTGGCCGCCGCGCGTCTCCCCTTCGGCGACGGCTATCGCTGGCCGGCGGCGACCAAGAAATGGGCCGACCGCCTCGTCGCCCTCGCTCCCGACCTCATCGAGGCCGGCGATCCCTACGGCCCCGGCCACGCGGCGCTGGAGGCCGGCGATCGGCTGGGCGTTCCAGTGGTGGGGTTCTGTCATTCCGACCCGGCGGCCCTGGCGGCGCTGCATCTGGGCTCCTGGGCCGAGCCGCCCGTTCGCCGGCGCTGGGCCGCGCTGTTCCGGCGTTTCGACCGAGTGGTGGCCGCCTCACGTCACATCGCCGAGCGCCTCGACTTCGCCGGGGTGCCCAATGTGTTCGTGCAGCCGCTCGGCGTCGACACCACCCTGTTCCATCCCGGCCGCGCCGACCCTGACGGCCTGCGCCAGGAGCTCGGCCTCTCGCCCCGCACCAAGCTCCTCGTCTTCGCCGGCCGTCCGGCGCGGGAGAAGAATGTGGACGTGCTGCTGGAGGCCGTGGACCTGCTGGGCGAGGACTATCATCTGTTGCTCATCGCCGCCGGGGCCCAGTGCAAGCCGCAGGACAATGTGACCTTCCTCGACTATGTGCGCGAGCCGGAGGACGTGGCGCGCCTCCTGTCCAGCTGCGACGCCTTCGTGCACGCCAATGATCGCGAGCCGTTCGGCCTCATCGCCCTGGAGGCTATGGCCTGCGGCCTGCCCATGGTGGGCGTGGCCTCCGGCGGCATCGCCGAGCTGGTGGACCGCGAGGTGGGCGAGCTCGCCCCCCGCGCCACCGCCGAGGCCATGGCCGACGCTGTGCTCGCCCTGTTCGACCGCGATCTGGCTGAGGTGGGCCGTTCGGCCCGCGCGCGCGCCGTGGCCCGCTATGACTGGAGCGCCACCTTCGAAGGTCTCTCACGGCTCTACGCCGAGCTCACCGGCGGACCGGTGGCGGCGGCGGACACCCTGCCCTTCCCGATTGAGGCCGCGCCCTTCCAGTGAGCAACAGCGTCTTTTCGAACCTGCCGACGACCATCTTCGAGGTCATGAGCGGCCTCGCCCGCCGGCACCAAGCCGTAAACCTCGGTCAGGGCTTTCCCGACCACAACGGGCCGGAGGACTTGCGCGCGGCGGCCGCTGACGCCTTGCTGAACGGCTGGAACCAGTACCCGCCCATGGCCGGGATTCCCGAGCTGCGGGCGGCGGTGGCGACGCACTATCGGCATTGGCAGGGGTTAGATATCACCGCCGACCAGGTGACGGTGACCGCTGGCGCCACCGAGGCCCTGGCCGCCGCCCTGTTCGGTCTCATCGAGCCCGGCGACGAGGTGGTGCTGTTCCAGCCCCTCTATGACGCCTATGCGCCCCTGGTGCGGCGCGCCGGCGGGGTCCCGCGCTTCGTCACCCTCGCCCCGCCGGACTGGCGCCTCACCGAGGAGGGCCTTAGCCGTGCCATTACGCCTAAGACGAAGCTCGTCCTTTTCAACAACCCGCACAATCCGGCGGCGGTGGTGTTTGACGACCACCAGCTGACGCTGTTGGCCGAGGCCTGTGTGCGGCACGACCTGATCGCCATCTGCGACGAGGTGTGGGAGCACGTGGTGTTCGACGGGCGCCGGCATCGACCGCTGATGAGCTTCCCCGGCATGGCCGAGCGCTGCGTGAAGATCGGCTCGGCGGGCAAGGTCTTCTCCCTCACCGGCTGGAAGGTGGGCTGGATGCTGGCCCCGCCGCGCCTCGTCCCCGCCATCGCCAAGGCGCACCAGTTCCTAACCTTCACTGTGGCCCCGGCGACCCAGGCGGCCGTCGCCTATGGCCTCGGCAAGCCGGACGACAGCTTCGAGGCCATGCGCGGCGAATATCAGCATGGCCGACATCGGCTCACCGCCGGACTGCGCGCCGCCGGCTTCGCGACCCTGCCCTCGGCGGGGACCTATTTCCTCAATGTCGATCTACGTCAGTCAGGGATCGCGCTGGGCGACGCCGAGTTCTGTCTGCGGGCGGTGGAGGAAGCCGGCGTGGCGGCCATTCCGGTGTCGGCCTTCTACGTCGAGAATGCGCCGACCCACGTCATCCGGCTCTGCTTCGCCAAGACCGATGCAACGCTGGATGAAGGGGTGGAGCGGCTCGTTCGCGCGAGGTCTCAAATCGCCTAAAGTCAGAGCTGCGCTGCGCGCAGCGGGCCGTCGGTCTGGGCGTAGGCGATCTGTTCAGCCTCTTGCAGGCAGGCATAGAGCTCGGCCAGCTCGATGGGCTTCTTCAACACGCCGTCCGCACCCGCCGCCAGATAGCGCTGCACATCGGCGTCGAACACATTGGCGGTGAGCATATAGATCAGCCGCCGGACGCCGCTCTGCCGCTCCTGATCGCGCAGCAGTCGCAGGGCCTCCACCCCGTCCATGCGCGGCATGTGCGCGTCCATCAGCACGAGGTCGAAGTCGCGCTGCGTGGCGGCGGCCACCGCCTCAGCGCCATCCTCGACGATGGTGAGACTGGCGCACGCCGATTGCAGCAGCACCTTCAGGACTTCCCGGTTGGCGGGGTTGTCTTCGGCGGCGAGGACGTGCAGGCCGCGTTCTGACGATGCCGTCGCCGGTAGCGGCGTCTCGGCGCTCGTCGCCGCCGTTAAGGGCAGATCCAATTCAAACCAAAAGCAAGTCCCGCCGCCTGCGCGGGGACGACAGCCAATCTTTCCGCCCATCATATCGATCATGGCCCGCGACACAGCGAGCCCCAGGCCCGCGCCGCCGGCGCGCCGCCCGCCTTCGGTCTGCTCGAAAGGAGCGAACACCCGCTCGCGATCGGCTTCATCTACGCCCGGCCCCCGGTCCAGCACCTCCACCCGCAGGTGCGATCGCAGACCGTCCGCCGAGGGAGTCGCGCGGGCGACGAGGCGAATGTCTCCCGCCTCGGTGAATTTCACAGCGTTGGAGACGAGATTGATGATGGTCTGCTCGAGCTTGCCGAGATCGACTTCCACGAGGAAATCCCGTGCATCGCCCGCCTGCTCCAGGACCAGCGTTAGTCCCCGATCCTCGACGCGCTGACGCCAGAGGCCGGCTATGGCGTGCAAGGTCTGGCGCAAATCCACTTTGGTGGGGCGCAGCGCCATTTTGCCCTGCTCGATCTGCGACAGGTCGAGCACGGCGTTCAGCAGCCGCAGCAGCATGGCGCCGGCGTCCACTACGCCGGTGGCGAGCTCGCGCTGGCGCTCGGTGATGGCCTCGCGACGCAGGCCTTCGCCAAGACCCAGCACCGCGTTCAGCGGCGTACGGATCTCGTGACTGGTGACGGCGAGAAAGTTGGACTTGGCGAGGCTGGCGGCCTCGGCTTCGGCGCGGTGTTGCTGGGCGTCCATAAGCGCGTCCTTCAGGCGGGCGTTCTTGCCGGAAAGTCTCGCGCGCATGAAGATCAGCCGGCGATTGGACATACTGTGGCGCATGGTCATCGAGGTCACCCCCACGATGAACAGCATCATGCCCACGAACACGACGGGATCATGGTCGCGAAGGCCGATCTGCGCGGCGATCAGGATCAGCGCCGCCATGGGCCAAGCCACGCAGGCCACGAAGGAGATGCGCGACATGTGTGGCTGCAGAGCGCCGAACACCAGCATGCCGATGAGCAACAGGGCCGCTTCAACGGCATAATGCGTGGAAAATCGGAGGTAGAGTCCCACCAGCGCCACCGCGAAGGACATGGTGGACATGGCCAGACCAGATGTCAGCCGGAGGAGCCGTATCCCGCGATTGGGCGAAAGACTTTGCGTCGCCCGGCGTAAAGACTGGTAAAGGGCTCCATAGGTGAGGCACCCCGTGAAGCCGTAAAGCGCCGCAACAATTGGCGAAGCGAATACAGCGATCGTCGCCGTGATCGCCGCCACGGTGGTCAATCGCACAGGAACAAATCCCTTATACTCCTGAACAAACGCGTCCAGGAGCAAGGCGTCACTCGTTTTGCGAGCCCGTTTCATACCTCCAACACTAGGGCAAAGGGCTTAGGAAGGTCTGAACGCGGCATGCCCCATGTCAGGATTACAGTCCGGTCGGCAGGTCCTTGAAGGCCGTATCCTTGTCCACGCGCACATCCCCCGGTAGTCCCAGCACGCGTTCAGCGATGATATTCTTGAGAATTTCATCGGTTCCGCCCGCGATGCGCAGACCCGGCGCCCACATGGTGGACTGCTGAAACATGGCCTGCATGGGCGCTTCGTCCGTCCCGGACAGGATGCCGTACTGGTCCATCAGGTCCATGGCCTCGTGGGTCAGCTCCTGCAGCTGATTAGCCGAGATGATCTTGCCAATGGACGACTCCGGTCCGGGAGTCTGGCCGCGCGAGAGGGCGGTCATGGTGCGGAAACGGGTGAGCTTCAGACCCTCGGCCTGCACGTACCAGTCGGCCAGCTTGGCTCGGAAGGCGGGGTCCTCCAGGGCCGAGCTCTCGCCTGAGGCGGTGGACCTCGCCAGCGACAAAGCGTCGCGCCAGCCGGGTCCGGTGGACCCGCCCACAGCCAGGCGCTCGTTCATCAAGGTGACCAGGGCCACGTTCCAGCCCTGTCCCGGCTCGCCCAGACGCTGGCTGTCCTTCACCCGCAGATTGTCGAAATAGACCTCATTGAAGTTGGAGCCGCCCGACATCTGGTGGATCGGCTTCACGGTCACCCCCGGCGCCTTCATGTCGATCCAGAACATGGTGAGGCCCTTGTGCTTGGGCACGTCGGGGTTCGTCCGTACAAGGAGGATGCCGAAATCACAGTAGTGGGCGCCCGAGGTCCACACCTTCTGACCGTTGATCACCCATTCATCACCCTCGCGCACGGCCTTGGTGCGCAGACCCGCCACGTCGGAGCCCGCGGCCGGCTCGGAGAACAGCTGGCACCAGACCTCCTCGCCGCGAAGGGCGGGGCCGACGAAGCGCTGCTTGGTCTCCTCATTGGCGAAGGCCATCACCGTGGGCAGGCACATGCCAAGGCCGATTTCAAAGAAGCCCCGCGGCGGATCGAACTTGGCTTCTTCTTGATTGAAGATCACCTGCTGCAATGGCGTGCCGCCGCGCCCGCCATAGGCGGCGGGCCAGGTGATGCAGGTGAACTTGGCTTCGGCCTTCTTGGCCTGCCAGGCCTTGGCGGCCTTGAGGAGTTCAGCTTCAGAGCGTCCCGCCTGACCAGGCTTAGGCGCATTCGCCTCCAGCCAGGCGCGGGACTCGGCGCGGAAGGCGGCTTCTTCGGGGGTGTCGTTGAAGTCCATGGCGAGTCCCTTCCTCAAGCCGCGTTGCGTTGTTCGAGCTGGCGCACCAGGCGCTCTTTCCAGAGCCGGGCCGCCCCCACCATCAGGCCGAGCTGCTGGGCCCGGCGGTAATAGAGGTGGCAGTCCACCGCCCAGGTGAAGCCCATGCCGCCATGGGTCTGGATGTTCTCCTTGGAGCAGAACCAGAAGGCCTCCGTGCCGGCCACCCGCGCCGCCGAGGCCGCCAGCGGCAGTTCGCCCGCGCCGGTGTTCAGCGCCCAGGCGCCGTAATAGGCGTTGGAGCGGGCCAGCTCGAGCTTCACATACATGTCGGCCAGCTTGTGCTTGATGGCCTGATAGCCAGCGATGGTGCGGCCGAAGGCGTAACGGCCCAGCGCATAGGCCTTGGCCATCTCCAGGCACTTTTCCGATCCCCCCACCTGTTCGAAGGCGATGAGCACGGCGGCGCGGTCATAGATCGCCTCGATCAGGTCGAAGCCCTCGCCCACGGCGCCGAGGCGCTCGGCCGGCGCGCCTTCAAACACGATGCGCGCCACGCTCCGGGTGGGGTCCTGCGATTTCAGGGTCGCGCGCGAGACGCCGGCGCCGGTGAGGTCCACCAGGAACAGGGACGCGCCCTTGCCGTCCTTGGCGAGCACGACGGCGCAGTGCGCCACGTCGCCATCGGTGACGGGGATCTTGGTTCCATAGAGCTTGCCGTCCCGCACCTCGGCGGCAAGGCTGGCCGGCGTCGCCGCGCCCGGGCCTTCTGACACCGCCACGGCGCCAATCAGCTCGCCCGCGGCGAGCTTGGGCAGGAGGGCGGACTTCTGCGCCTCGGACCCGGCCAGCATCACCCCTTCGGCGAACAGATAGACGGTGGAGGAGAAGGGGATCGGCGCAGCGACCCGCCCCAGCTCCTCGGCGATGGCGCAGAGCTCCACATGGCCGAGGCCCAATCCGCCATAAGCCTCAGGAATAGCCGTCCCGAGCCAGCCCATCTCGGCGACAGCCTGCCACAGCTCGGCGTCATAGGACTTGGCGTTGTCGTCGAGAACGCCCCGCACCACGCTCGCCGGACAGCGGGCGTCGAGGAACTTGCGCGCCTCCCCCTTCAGAAATTTCTGGTCGTCGGAATAGTCGAAATTCATGGCCGCGTTCCCGTTCCCGGCGCGCCCTCGCGGAGCTCGCTCGTGTCATTGGAAATCACCATAGGCGCGGTGTTTCGCGGGGAAAAGATTGACCTCGCGTCAAGGATTGCCGCGCAAACTCGTCAAAAAACAGCGGTGGGTTTTCCGATGGCCAAGGCGCAGTTCCTCAAGCATCAGCGCGTGTGGGTGGAGGCCGTGGGCGCGTGGGCGGTGGTGGAGCGGATCGTGCCCGTCTGGGCCAAAGGCTTCGACGAGCCGGTGCGCATCACCTATGACGTGGGCCTGGGGCGCGAATTCCTGGCCGCCGAGCTCACCGCCGAGGCTCCGCTGCAGCAGGTGGACCCGAGCGACGGGCCCTGGCGCGTGCTGCGCGGGCGCAACAAATGGCAATCGCCCGAGGACTGCGGCCATCATCCCTATCCCGGCACCTTCCCAGTGGTGGTCACCGACCCCAACGACTGGGGCGGCTGGCGGCTGCCCGGCGCCGAATATGACCGCGACCCGCGCAAGTTCGAGGCCCAGGCGCGGCTGATCGCCTCGGCCCCCAAGCTGATGCAGATCGCCAAGGCGCTCGCCGCCTTCGTGGCCGATAGCGCCGACGACGCCCCGCCTGAGCTGCTCGATCTGGCCCGCAAGGCTGCATCTGTGGAGCGCTTCGTGGTGGACACGCCCGAGCCGCCTCCGGCCGCCCGCGCCGCAGCGGAGTGACTCTAGCCCGGCGGGACGGAGATCGTCGCTCCGGTGGCCTTCAGCCGGTCGAGAAGTCCGTTGGGGGTGAGGAGGAAGTTCAGGTCCACCACCATCACCGTCTTGCCCGGCTGCTCCAGGGCCTCGTCAGCGGCGATGCGGGCGTCCTCGATCCCCTGATCCACCATGGCCTGGGTCCCCGGAACCTCCATCAGGCAAGCGATCAGACCTGCCGGCTGATGCGTGGCGGCGAGGTCGCGCAGCTTGCCGTCGCCCCAGGCTGAGGCGGCCTCGCGGGCGCGGCTGCGCTCCCAGTCGAATTCATCGAGGGCGTGGTTGAAGCAACGCAGGCTTTCGGCCTCGCTCAGCTTCTCGCCGATGCGCACCAGGGAGCCGAACTTCAGCTTGCCCACCTCGCGCACCGGCACGTGCTGGGCCTCGGCCAGGTGCTTGATGGTGGAGCCCGGCTTGGCGTTGGAAAAGCCCCAGGCCAGACGCGCGTCTGAAATCAGCTGCACCCCCGCCACCACGGGCTTTAGCTTTTCATACTTCTTGTAGTCGCCCCGAATAGAGGCGAGATCATCGTGCAGCCGCTTATCGGGAAGGTACGGCAGGAGTTGATCCAGGGTGCGGCCGCGCGGGTTCTCCACCGCCCCATGGTCGAACTTCAGCATGACGAGGTCGAACAGGCCCGGCTTCACCGATGGCGGCAACAGCAACACCTTGGCCCCCGAGAGCGCCCGCTCCACCCGCCCGCTCGGCCAGGCCAGCATGTGCGGCAGGGGCGAATGGGCGCCGATGATGACCACCTGCGAGTTCCCCTTGGTCGCCACCCACATGGACGGTCCCGGCGGGCGGCCGATCACCACCACATCCTCCAGCTGGTTGGCGACGTCGCTTCCCAGGGATGGCGGGGGAGCCGGGGCCGGAGTCGGGATCGGGGCCGCGGCGATGGCGGCGGAAGCGGCCAACAGCCACGCCATGGCGGCGGCCCAACTGCGTGCGGCCCTCATGAACGCCCTCTCGCCCCCGAACCTGATCAGATTTCCTGATTATAGGCGCCCACTTCGGGATGTCGCGCCAGGGTCGGCTTCACGATCTCGCGAAACAGGGCCCGCATGTCCGCCTCGCTAGTCAGGCTCTCCACCACCACCACCAGCTCCGGCTTATTCGAGGAGGCGCGCACCAGCACCCAGGAGCCGTCGTCCAGGTGCACGCGCACGCCGTTGACGGTGATGACCTCCTTCACCTGCCGGCCCAGCAAAGCGCCGCCCTGCGCGGCCACGCCCTCGAACTCGGCGGTGACCTTCTCCACCACCTGATACTTGGCCTCGTCGGCGCAGTGCGGGCTCATGGTGAGGGAGGTGAAGGCGGTGGGCAGGGCCTTCTTCAGGTCCGACAGCGTCTTGTCCGGGTTGCGCTCCATCATGCCGAGGATGGCGGCGGCGGCCACCAGGCCGTCGTCATAACCGCGGCCGTAAGGGCCGTTGAAGAAGAAGTGGCCGGACTTTTCGAAGCCCGCCAGGGCGCCCAGCTCGGCGGTCTTGCGCTTGATGTAGGAGTGGCCGGTCTTCCAATAGACAGTGGTCGCGCCATTGGCCGCCAACACCGGATCGGTGGCGTAGAGGCCAGTGGACTTCACGTCGACGATAAAGGTGGCGTCCTTGTGCTGGGCGGAGAGATCGCGCGCCAGCATGAGGCCGATCTTGTCGGCGAAGATCTCCTCGCCCTCGTCGTCCACCACGCCGCAGCGGTCGCCGTCGCCGTCGAAGCCGAAGGCGAAGTCCGCGCCCTCGAGCTTCACCGCCTCGGCCATGGCGTGCAGCATTTCGTGATCTTCCGGGTTCGGATTATATTTGGGGAAGGTCCAGTCGAGGTCGCAATCCATGGGGATCACCTCGACGCCCATGCGGGTCAGGGCCTCGGGGGCGAAGGCGCCCGCCGTGCCGTTGCCGCAGGCGGCGATGACGCGCAGCTTGCGCTTCATGGAGATGCGGCCGGCCACATCGGCGATGTAGCGCTCGCGCACCCCGTCCACATGGCGAAGCACGCCGCCCGGTCGGGCGACGCCGGCACCGGCTAGGGCGATGGCCTTCAGTCGGCTCATCTCGTCAGGCCCGAAGGTGAGCGGCTTCTGCGCCCCCATCTTCACCCCGGTCCAGCCGTTCTCGTTGTGGCTGGCGGTGACCATGGCCACACAGGGCGAGTTCAGATCGAACTGGGCGAAATAGGCCATGGGCGAGAGGGCGAGGCCGATGTCCAACACCTCCAAGCCCGCGCTGACGAGGCCGAGGCTCAGCGCCTGCTTCACCGACAAGGAGTAGGAGCGGAAGTCGTGACCCACCACGATCTTGGGCTCGACGCCCAGCTCCTGGATGTAGGTCCCGAGCGCCAGGCCCAGCGCCTCAATACCCAGGAGATTGATCTCCTTCTCTAGAATCCAGCGCGCGTCATATTCGCGAAAGCCAGTGGGCTTGATCAGCGGCTCGGTCTCGAACGCCAGGGTGTTGGGAACGAGATCAAAGCGCGGCGCGGCCATGGGGTTCACTCTCTGAAGGGGTTGAGCGCCGCGCTTTTAGCTTGCGATGATGACAACGGCAACGCGGCCGCCGCCTACATAACGCCGCGGCGCAGCAAATCGTGCACATGCACGATTCCGATAGGACGTCCGTCCTCGACCACGAAGAGGGCGGTGATCCGCCCCTCCATCTTGTTGAGAGCCTCGCCAGCCAGCATGTCTGGCGGCGCGACCTTGGGACCGCGGGTCATGACTTCGCCGGCGCAGCGCTCCAGGAGCCCATCCACGTGCCGGCGCACATCGCCGTCGGTGATGACGCCGACCAACTTGCCAGCCTCGTCCACCACGCCGACGCAGCCCATGGCCCGGGCGCTGATCTCGTCCAGCACTTCGCGCATCATAGCCTTTTCGCCCACCAGCGGGGTCTGGTCGCGCCCGTGCATGACATCGCTCACAGTGATCAGGGCCGCGCCAAGCTTGCCGCCCGGGTGGAACACCTTGAAGTCCTGCGGCGTGAAGCCGCGTCGCTCCAACAGCGCCACGGCCACTGCATCGCCCATAGCGATCTGCAAGGTGGTGGAGGTGGTGGGGGCGTTCAGCGTGTGCGCCGCTTCCTGGGCGTTGGGGATGAGCAACAGGTGATCGGCCGCGCGACCAAGCGCGCTGTCGGCCTCGGCGGTGAGGGCGATGAGCGGGATGGCGTAGCGCTTGGCGTAGGCGATGACGTCGGCCAGCTCCTTGGTCTCTCCAGTCTTGGAGAGGGCCAGCACCACGTCGCCGGCGCCGATCATGCCAAGGTCGCCGTGGCTGGCTTCGGTGGCGTGCACAAAAAGCGCCGGCTGGCCAGTGGAGGCCATGGTGGCGGCGATCTTGCGCGCCACGTGCCCGGACTTGCCGACTCCGGTGCACACCACCCGTCCCTCGGCGGCGGCGATGCAATCCACCACGGCGGCGAACGGCCCGTCGAGGCTGGCGCTCATCTGCAGAAGGGCGTCGGCCTCCACGGCCAGCACCCGGCGACCGACGGCCACAGCGTCAAATTGTGCGCGAAGTTTGGCTTCCGGCATCAGAACGGCCCTTTCAACTTCGCCTTTTGCGCTGAGGCTTCAGGATAAGCCTTGCCGGCCTTGGCTGCTGCAGCGGCCTGTTCGAAGGTGGTGGCGTGGCCGAAGGGCGCCGGCGCGCGCTTGCCGTCGCCCTGAGGCCACATAGCCGCCAGGTACATCATCCCGAGCGCCAGAACGCCGCAGGCCGCAAAAAACACGCGGTCGGAGCCGAAAGAGAGGGCGAATTTCATGCGCGCCTCTTAGCGCTTTGCGCCGCGGGCGGCAAACGCAGCGCGCTACTCGTCACTGCCGGGGGCCAGGGCTTCGAGCTCGCGGGTGCGCTGCATGGTGCGCTCGATGAGGCAGGCCCCGCCCTCCACCACCCCCATAGTGCCGAAGTCATTGCGATCGCCATAGAGGCTGCAGTCGGCGTCGCGGAAGGCGATCCACTTGGCCTCGGCCTCCTTCAGGATGCGGCGGGTCTCCTCGGAGGGCATCTTGGCGAGAGCGTGCTGATAGGCCGCATTCAACGCCGCATCGCGCCGCTTCAGTTCGGCGCGATTGCACTGGTCCATGAAGAGGGTGGTGTTGGCCTTGTCCATGCAAGCGCTCCAGGCCGGCGAATAGCCGCCCTTGTCCTTCGCCCCCGCCGTCCCGGCGGCGGCGAGCGCAACGCCCAGCGTGGTCATGGCCAGCAAACGCCACATGGTTCGTCCTCGTCCGCGAGCGGTCAGCCGAGGCCCTGACGGCCGATGGCGTAAAAGCGGTCCGCCCGCTGGCGCAGGAGAGCATCCGGCGTAAGGCTGAGCAAGCCCCTCACCTCCTCCTCCACCGCGTCGCCCACCGCCTGGATCGCTGCGGCGCGGTCCGAGTGGGCGCCGCCCGGCGGCTCGGGCACGATACGGTCGACGATGCCGAGACCGATGAGGTCCTGAGCGGTGATCTTCATGGACTTGGCCATGCGCGGCGCTTCGGCGCGGTCGCGGAACAGGATCGACGAGCCGGCCTCGGGCGAGATCACCGAATAGATGGAGTGCTCGAGAATCAGCACCTTGTTGGCGGCGGCGATGGCCAGGGCCCCGCCAGAGCCGCCCTCGCCGACGATGGTGGCCACCATAGGGGTCTTCAGGGTCAGGCAGCGCTCGGTGGAGCGGGCGATAGCCTCGCCCTGTCCGCGCTCCTCGGCGCCGACGCCGGGATAGGCGCCGGCGGTGTCCACGAAGGTGATCACCGGCAGGCCGAACTGCTCGGCCATGTCCATCAGCCGCACCGCCTTGCGGTAGCCTTCGGGCCTGGCCATGCCGAAATTGTGCTTCAGGCGCGTCGTCGTGTCGGCGCCCTTTTCGTGGCCCATCACCACCACCGGCAGGCCGCGGAACCGGCCAAGACCGCCGACAATGGCCTGATCGTCAGCGAACTTTCGATCGCCGCGCAGCTCCACGAACTCTTCGATCAGCTCGCCGAGATAGTCCACGAAATGCGGCCGCTCCGGGTGGCGCGCGACCTGGGTCTTCTCCCAGGCGTCGAGATTGGCGTAGGCCTCGCGGCGCATGGCCTGTACGCGATCGCGCAGGGCGGCGATCTCATTGTCGAATACGCCCGGGCCGGCGCTCTCCGACAGGCGGGACAGTTCATTGATCTTGCCCTCGAGATCGGCGATCGGGCGCTCGAATTCGAGATAATGACGGGGGGACGCGCTCATTCCATCCTGACGGGGAAGGGGAATTGGAAGGGGCGGAAGTTAGGCAAATCGCGCCGCCGCCACAAGCGTCGTCCCGCCGCGCTTGCAAAGCCTAAGAATCCATCCCCTATGACGGGGCTATGTCCGACCTCGCCGATCACGCCTTCCGTCGCCGCCTTTTGCAGGCGCTGATCGTAGTGAGCCGTGAAGCCGGCGACGCCATCATGCCCTTTCATCGCACCGGGGCCGAGGTGATCCGCAAGGCGGACGATTCGCCCGTCACCGCCGCCGATCACGCCGCCGAGGCCATCATCCTGAAGGCCCTCGCCCGCCTCACCCCTGGCGTGCCCGTGGTGGCCGAGGAGGAGGCCGCCGCCGGCCGCGCGCCGCAGGTCAAGGGCACCTTCTTCCTGGTGGATCCCCTCGACGGCACCCGCGACTTCATCCGCGGCGGCAAGGAGTTCACCGTCAATATCGGCCTTGTCGAAGGGCTGAAGCCCACCTTGGGCGTCATCTACGCCCCAGCCTTCAACCGCTTCTATGCTGGCGATGCGACCACGGGGGAAGCGGTGATGCAGGATGGCGCCGCGCCGCTGCGACCGATCCACACGCGCCAGGCGCCCGACGACCTCACCGTGCTCCTCTCCAGCACGAGGACCTCGGCCGGGACCGAGCGCTACCTGTCCCTGATCCCCGTTGGCGAAAGGGTGCGGCTCGGCTCGTCGCTGAAGTTCGGGGTGCTCGCCGCCGGCCAGGCGGACTTCTATCCCCGCCCCCTGCCGACCATGGAATGGGACACCTGTGCTGGCGAAGCCATCCTGCGCGCCGCCGGCGGAAGGGTGCTGGACATCCACGGTCGCGACCTTCCCTACGGCAAGCCCGGCTTCCTCAATCCCGGCTTTGTCGCCACCACCGCCTACGACCCGCCGCCCCTGGCCGCCTTCATGAATTGAGGCGGAAAGTCTATCGCACCTGCGAAGGGTTGGCGTTTTGCGTCGCGTCGCGTACAAGCGCGCAACTTCGCCTCCCCTCAAGCCTCCTCAGCAGCCGTCGCCCCGCGACGCTAGAAACTCGCTTCATGTCCCTGCGCAACATCGCCATCATCGCCCACGTCGACCATGGCAAGACCACCCTCGTCGACCAATTGCTCGCCCAGTCCGGCGTCTTCCGCGCCAATGAGGCGACGGTGGAGCGGGCTATGGACTCCAACGATCAGGAGCGCGAGCGCGGCATCACCATCCTGGCCAAGTGCACCTCGGTGTTGTGGAACGGCAAGGCCGGCGAGACCCGCATCAACATCATCGACACCCCCGGCCACGCCGACTTCGGCGGCGAGGTGGAGCGCATCCTCGGCATGGTGGACGGCTGTCTCCTCTTGGTGGACGCCGAAGAAGGCGTCATGCCCCAGACCAAGTTCGTGCTCGGCAAGGCGCTGAAGCTCGGCCTCCGGCCCATCCTGGTGCTGAACAAGGTGGACCGCCCGCACGCCGACCCCGACCGGGTGCTGAACGACACCTTCGACCTGTTCGCCGCCATCGGCGCCACGGACGAGCAGCTCGACTTCCCCCACCTCTACGCCTCAGGCAAAGAAGGCTGGGCGGTGGTGAACCTCGACGATCCCCGCGAAGGCCTCGCCCCGCTCTATGACAAGATCGTCGAGCACGTGCCCTCGCCCAAGGCCGAAGCCCGCGCCGAAGAGCCGGCCCAGGTGCTGTCGGTGCTCATCGAAAGCGATCCGTTCCTGGGCCGCCTGCTCACCGGCCGCGTGGAAGCCGGCCGCTTCATTCCGGGCATGGCCATCAAGGCCCTGAACCGCGACGGCCAGGAGATCGAGCGCGGCCGGGTGACCAAGATCCTCGCCTTCCGCGGCCTGAAGCGTCAGCCCATCGACACGGCCGAGGCCGGAGACATCGTGGCCATCGCCGGCCTCTCCAAGGCCACCGTGGCCGACACCCTCTGCGCCCTGGAAGTCACTGAAGCTTTGCCGGCCCAGCCCATCGACCCGCCCACCATCTCCATGACCGTGTCGGTGAACGACAGCCCCCTCGCCGGCAAGGATGGCGACAAGGTGCAGAGCCGGGTGATCCGCGAGCGCCTGCTGCGCGAGGCCGAAAGCAACGTCGCCATCCGCGTGCGCGAGACCGAGGAGAAGGACGCCTATGAGGTGTCCGGCCGCGGCGAACTGCAGCTCGGCGTGCTGATCGAGAACATGCGCCGCGAAGGCTTCGAGGTCTCCATCTCCCGTCCGCGCGTGGTCTATCGCAACGACGAGGAGACCAACGAGCGCCTCGAACCCATCGAGGAAGTGGTCATCGACGTGGACGACGAATATTCCGGCGTGGTCATCGAAAAGCTCTCCGCCCGCAAGGCCGAGCTGAAGGACATGCGTCCGTCTGGCGGCGGCAAGACCCGCATCACCCTGGAGGCGCCGTCCCGTTCGCTCATCGGCTATCAGGGCGAGTTCCTCACCGACACCCGCGGCTCGGGCGTGCTGAACCGCGTGTTCTCGCACTATGAGCCCTATCGCGGCTCCATCGAAGGCCGCCGCAATGGCGTGCTGGTGTCCAACTCCGACGGCGAAACGGCGTCCTACGCCCTGTGGAACCTGGAGGAGCGCGGCGTCATGTTCGTAGGCGCCGGGGAGAAAACCTATCAGGGCATGATCATCGGCGAGAACGCGCGCTGGGACGATCTCGACGTCAATCCGATGAAGGCAAAGCAGCTCACCAACGTGCGCGCCTCCGGCAAGGACGAGGCGATCCGCCTCACCCCGCCGCGTCGTCTCACTCTGGAACAGGCCATCGCCTATATCGACGACGACGAGCTGGTGGAGGTGACTCCCAAGGCCATCCGTCTGCGCAAGCAGGTGCTGAATCCCTCGTTCCGCAAGCGCAAGTCCAAGGACGACTGAGGTCCGGCTCGCACCCCAGCGGGGCGAATCGTCGCGGCGACATTCGGCCCCAGGGCGAGGGTCAATTTATCCTTTAGGGTGAAGCTCTTAGCAGGAATCCGTGTGGCGGCTTTCCGTCACACGAGCTGCAACAATTCGGGGCTCGGGGTGCTTTTCGTCACATCATCGCCTTCAAAGGGCGATAGTTAACGTGCGGCTCCTTCGCGCGACCGGGGAATGGCGGCATGGGCTTTGCGCCCGCCAGGGGCAGCCGTCTCACCCTGGGACGCCAAAAAGGACCGGAGGGGAAGAGCCCCATGGCGAATGACATCGACCTGCACCTGGGCAAGCGCCTGCGCCGCCGTCGCCGTCTGTTGGGGCTGACCCAGCAGCAGCTGGCCGCATCCGTGGGCATCCGTTTTCAACAGATCCAAAAGTACGAGTGCGGCGCCAACCGTATTTCCGCGGCGCGCCTGTGGCAGCTTTCTGAAGCCCTCGAAGTGCCGGTGGGCTATTTCTACGACGGTCTCGCCGAGGCCCGCGAGAAGCGTGAAGCGGCCGCCGCCGCCGAGCCGCGTTCGGGCGAGATGATGGCGCGTAAGGAGACCATGGACCTGATCCGAGCCTATTATCAGCTCGGCGAGCGTCCGCGTCGGCGTCTCCTCGACCTCGCCAAGTCGCTGAACAACGACAATTCCCTGTAACGGACGGACCTGCGTCTTCCCATGCTTACTGAGTGCAGTTAAGGCGTTGGGCATGCCCGACGCCCTTTCTGCTGCTGAGCTCGCCACGCTGGAAACTTTCGCCCTGGAACTCGCCCAGGCGGCGGGCCAGGCGATCCTGCCCCTGTTCCGCGCCGACCACGGCCTCTACGACAAGGGCCCCAAGTCTGGGCGCGGCTTTGATCCGGTTACCGACGCCGATCGCGGCGCCGAGGCGGCCATGCGCCAGCTGATCAGCGCGCGCTTTCCCCATCACGGCGTGCTCGGCGAAGAATACGGCGCCGACCGCACCGACGCCGAATATGTCTGGGTGCTCGACCCCATCGACGGCACGCGGGCCTTCATCGCCGGCCTCCCGGTGTGGACCACCCTCATCGGTCTGCGCGTGCGCGGGGAAGCGGCCGTGGGCGCCATCAGCCAGCCCTTCCTCGGCGAAGTGTTCGTGGGCTCCGCCCGCGGCTCGCGCCTAGTGGACTCCGCCGGCGAGCGGCCGCTGAAGACGCGCCCCTGCGCCAAGCTCGATACGGCGGTCATCGCCACCACCGATCCCTACCTGTTCCAGGGCGATGATTTCGCGGCCTTCGAGCGCCTGCGCGGCGCCGTGCGCCTGGCCCGCTACGGCTGCGACGCCTACGCCTACGCCATGGTGGCGGCCGGGCGCATGGACCTGGTGGTGGAGGCGGGACTGAAGGCCTGGGACGTGGACGCCGCCATTCCGGTGCTGGCCGGCGCGGGCGGCATGGTGGCCGACTGGACCGGCGCGCTGGTGGGACGCGAGGGCGGCCGCGTCCTCATCGTCGGCGATCAGGGCTTGATCGCCCCCGCGACCGCTCTGCTCAGCGCTTAAAGCACCCCCGCCACGGTCTCGTCGAAGGCCTGCCAGAACACCGCCCGCACCGGATCGGTTTCCTGCAGTATCTCGTGATAGGCGCCCGGAACCTGCAGCCAGCGCCCCTTTTGCAAGCGTCCGGCGAAGGCTTTCGACGCCACATTGGCCACCAGCTTTTCCTCTCCCGCAGCGACGATGGTCACCGGCAAGGTCAGGCTCTCCGCCCGCCGGCTCTTCTCGATGCGCCGCGCGAGGGCGAGGGCGAAGTATAGCCAGCCCCAGGTCACCGAGCCCAGCATCAGCTCGGGAGCGGCGGCGAACTGGGCCCGCGTGCGCTCCCAGCGCCCCCGGTCGTGGGTGAGCGCGTTGGTCTCAAAGCTGTCGGCCCAGGGATCGGTGGGCGGTGCGGGATAGGCCTCGTCGCGCCCGATCACCGTCATCAGCCAGGCGACCCAGCGGGTCTGGACAGCGTCGCGACCGCCCAGATTGATCCCCAGCATGGGGGCCGAAAGCACGGCGGCAGCGAAGCGCCCTTCCCCCTCCGTCAGCGCGAGGCTGGTGAGCCCCCCGCCCATGGAATGGCCCATGGCGATCCAGGGCTTCGGCAGTCGATCAGCGAAGGCCTCGATCACCGTCTCATAGTCGGCCAGGAACGGCCGCCAACCATTGGCGCAGCCCTTCAAGGGATCGTCCGACAGCCGCCCCGACAGGCCCTGGCCGCGCCAGTCATGCACCAGGACGGCGAAGCCGCGCGCCTGCAGCTCCGCCACCACCTCGAAATACTTCTCGATGGGTTCGGTGCGGCCAGGGCTGAGCACCACCGACCCGCGCGCGGCGCCCGTCGGCGGGAAATAGGCCGCGCGCAGGCGCAGCTCGTCATAGGCGCGCAGCCAATGAGCTTCGCCGCCCGCCGGGATCGGCGCGCCGGGGACAGCGACCAGCGGCGCCGGTTCCAGGATCATGGTGCTCAAACCTTGCGGATCAGCCGCGGGCCTTGGCCAGCAGCGGTTGCAGCTTCATGGCGACGCCCATGTCGCCGTTGATTTTCAGCTTGCCCTGCATGAAGGCCATGGTGGGGTCGAGCTTGCCTTCGCCCAGGGCCTCAAAGTCGGTCTTGGAGACGATGATGGTGCAATCGGCCGGCTTGTCCTCGTTGGTGACCTCGCCGCCGTCGATATGGATGAAGCCCTCGCCCTTGAGGTCGAACTTCAACGTCTTGCCGAGCCCGGAATCGGCCCCGACCGCTTCCTTGAACCGGTTGGTGATCTCGTCGAGCGTCGCCATGAGGGGCAATCCTGTGTGAGGACCGCGGGGGGAGTTGGCGGTCCCGACCACAAAAGCCTGTCTCGGTTCGCGCGACAAGGGCAGGCAGCGGCGATTCGATCCTGTTCCTGGGGAAAACCGCCTGCTGCCTAGAGGCCAGCCACGATGTAGACCCTGGCGGGCGCCCGTTCGAACACCAGGGCGCGCACGTTCTTCATCTGCGAGGGGTCGTACGACGGACCATTGCGTCCCGGCGGCAGCGGCGCCTGGCGGCCGTCGGCGAACAGGGCCCGCCCCGTTCCGGCGCCCACGAACACCGCGCGGGCGAAGTGCGGCACAGCGAAGCTCATCAGGCCGGCCGAGCGATGCACGGCGTGATCCACCTGCGCAATGGCCTCGGCGATTTGGCCCGCATCCATAGTCTGAGCGGCCGGCGCGAGGGCGCGCATCTCCAGGTGCGCGGACACCGAGTCGCGGGGCCTCGGCGTGATTTCCACCACCGCGCCAGCCCTCAGATCAGCCAGGTCCGGCACCGAGAGCACCCGTCCCTCGGCGTCCAGAGGCACGGGCGTGCGGCGACCTTCGCGCACCAGGATCACATGCGGCGGTATTGTGCTTCGACCACCTGCGCGCACGAAATACTCGGGCGCGAAGAGGCTCCGGTCCCTGGGCGCAAGCTGCAGATAGACGTCCAGATAGGGAAAGAAGGTGGCGGCCAACTCGCCATTGGCCGGCGCGGGCGGCTCGCCCTTCGGCGGCGCAGCGTGTACCGCCCCCGCGACCAGGGCCAAGGCCGCGGCGGCCGTCGCCAGAGCGCGTCTGGTGGGATCCCGGCTCACTTGGGCTTCACGAACCGCAAGGTCATGCGGTCGCTCTCGCCAATGGCGTCAAACTTGCCGTGCAGGAAGAAGGGATTGGGCGGCGCGCCGCGCGGCGAGGACCGGCGCGTAGGCGGCAGGGTCCAGACCCCGAACGGATGATTGCGGGCGTCCTTGGGATTGGCGTTGATTTCGCTTACCTTGTCGAACACGAAGCCAGCCTCCTCGGCGAGCTTCTTCACATAGTCGGTCTGAACATAGCCTGAAGCAGCGACAGGGTCCTGCGCCCCGCCCGGCGCGGCGCGATGCTCCTCGACCCCTAAGACTCCGCCTGGCTTCAGGGCGGCGAAGGCGTCGTGGAAGGCTTTCTCGGCATAGCCCGCCGCGATCCAGTTATGCAGGTTGCGCAGGAACAGCACGAGGTCGGCGGTCCTGTCCGGGCAGAGGGGCCCGGTGAGCGGGCCGAACGCCGTGAGGGCCACGTCGCCATAGAGGTCCGGCCGCGCCTTCAGCATCTTCTGGTATTCGGCCACCATGGGCTGGGCTTCGGGATCGTCAGCGTTGGGAACCACGAAGGTCGCCGCATAGAGCTTGCCGCCGGTGGTCTTGAGGTAGGGGGCGAGGATCTGCGTGTACCAGCCGGCGCCCGGCCACATCTCCACCACCGTCATGCCGGGCTGGAGGCCGAAGAACTGCAGCGTTTCCACCGGGTGGCGCCAGGCGTCGCGGGCGCGGTCAGCGGGACTGCGCCAGGCCCCCGCGACGAAGTCCGCCAGGCTGGCTGGGCCGCCGCCTTTGCCCCCCGCCGCCGGCTGAGGGGCGGTGGGCGCAGCGCTTTTGCGACCGCACGCGGCCAACAGGGCCGAGGTCAAGCCGCTCGCGGCGAGGAGACTCATGGCGCTGCGGCGCGTGGGCTGATCCGCCTCGCCGTTCAACAAACCCACCCCGACGCTCCATCCACCGATGAACCAAGGTCTTGGTCTAGCGCGGCGGCCCGCAAGCGTCAAAACCTGTCCACGAGAAGGCGATCGCGGCCCTTGCGACCGGGAAGAGCGGCGCCTATCTGCGCACTGCTGGGCGCCGGAAGACTGGGCTCAGCGGACCGCAAGTCGAGGCCCAGCCGGGCTCGACAGGTTCGAACATCAGCGCGGCGAAACGGGTGTTTCGTTGCGAAGTGCAACCTTGCTGAATTAGGAGGATGCTTATGCGTACCGTGGACTTTACTCCGCTCTATCGCTCGGTCGTGGGTTTTGACCGCTTGGCCAACCTGCTGGAGACGGCTTCCAAGGCCGAGACCACTGGCGGATACCCGCCCTACAACATTGAAACCGTGGGCGAAGACGCCTATCGCATCGAGATCGCCGTCGCCGGCTTCAAGCCCGACGAGCTGTCCATCGAGGCGAAGGAAAACATGCTGACCGTATCGGGTCAGAAGACCGCCAATGAAGACGGCAAGCGCTACCTGCATCACGGCCTGGCCGCGCGCAGCTTCGAGCGCCGCTTCCAACTGGCGGACTATGTGGTGGTCACCGACGCCCGCCTGGAAGACGGTCTCCTGGTGATCGCGCTGAAGCGTGAGCTGCCGGAATCGCTGAAGCCGCGCCGCGTGCCCATCGCCACCAATGGCGCCATCGAGCATCAGGCCGCCTAATTTTTTTACCCTCCCCCGACATCCTGAGAGGCGGTGGCGACGCCGCCTCTTTTTGTTCACAGCGGCAGGACAAGCCCCTTCACCCCCACCAGGCGCGCGTCCTGCACGTCCATCTGCCTCGTCAAGGCGCCGGTGAAGGTGGAGCGCTCCAGGTCCGCGCCAGTGAATAGACATCGACGCAGGTCGGCGCCGGAAAAGTCCACGAACTTGGCTGAGGCGCCAGTTAAATTGGCGGGCAACAGGCGGTCTGGAGCGATCAACAGCGGGCCGAGCTGCGCCTCGCGCAGGTCCGCCCCCGCGAGCTTGGCCTGATTGAGCTGTACGCCCCGCAGGTCGGCGCGGCGCAGATTGCAGTTGCGCAGGTCGGCGCCCTGAAGTTGCGCGCCCTGAAGCTGCACCCCCTCCATGTCGAGGCCGTAGAGCACCGCGCCTCGGGCGATGAGCGCGGTAAGATTGAAGCCGCGGATCGACTTCAAGGCCCGCAGGTCGGCCTTTTCGAAACTGGATGGCGCGCCCTCCTTGCCTGAGGTTTCGCACCACTGGGCGTGGGCCTTCAGCATCGCCTCATAGGGCAAGGACGAGACGTCCGCGCCCACCGGCCGGTCGGTGAGGGCCCCGGCGAGATTAGCCGAGCTGACGTTCCATTGCAGGGTCTTGGCGCCCACCAGCACCGTGTCGCGCAGGTCCGCGCCTTCCAGATCGGCGCCCGATAGGTCCGCGCCGGAAAGGTCGGCCCCGGTCATGGTGGCCTGTTTCAGGTTGGCCCGGACGAGCTTCACGTCCTTCATGACGGCGTCGGAGAAGTCCGCCCGGATCGCGACCACGCCCGACAGCTTCGACCGTTGCAGGTTGGCGCCGGCGAGAATCGCGCCCCTGGCTTCCGTCACGCGAGCCTCATGCTCCAGGAAACGCAGGCCGTGCCGCTTGTCGGCGGCGGCGATGGTTCCCTCGCGCAGGTCGGCCTCAAACAGGTCCGCGCCGCAGAGATTAGCGCCGCGCAGGCAGACCCCCCGCAGATCGGCCCGGCGCAAAGAGGCGTCCGCCAGGATGGCGCCTTGCATGTCCGCGCCGAAGAAGTTGGAGTGGTCGAGTCGGGCGCCCGTGAGATCAGCGTCGGCCAACAGGCAGCCGGTGAAGTCGGCGTCGGTGAGATTGCGCCCGCGAAAGTCGAGGCCGCTCAGGTCCAGATAGGCTAAGACGGCCCTCGCTCCGCCCGGCTTGGCCTGCCACAGGCGGTCATGGCGCGCGCAAATCTGATCCAGCTCCAGCTGGGTCAGTCTTCGATAGAGCGCACTGGCGAGCGTTGCAGACATGACAGCCCGACAAACCACGATGGTTGATCATGGTGCGGGCGGGAGCGTTAAGACTCCGACGGCGTAAAGCGTTAATTCGCCTGAACCGTTCAGGCGCCCGGCAAAGCCGGGATCGCCGTGGCGCGGGCGGCGTCGAGATAGCGCGCCGAGACTGGCTTGCCGGTGCTGTCGAGCTCGATCACCAGCGGATTGCCAGTGGGAATTTCCACCTCGACGATCTCGGCCTCGCCCACGTTGAACAGCAGCTTGACCACCGCGCGCAGGGAGTTGCCGTGGGCGGCCACCAGCACGTTCTTGTCGGCGGCGAGGTGGGGCGCGATCTCCTCGGCCCAATAGGGCGTCACCCGGTCCAGCGTAGTTTTCAGGCTCTCGGTGGCCGGCGTGTCGATCCCGGCGTAGCGGCGATCGGCGGCGAAGTCGTAGCCCGAGGCCGGGTCCAGCGGCGGCGGCGGCACGTCATAGGAGCGGCGCCAGATTTTCACCTGCTCATCGCCATGCTTCTCCGCCGTCTCAGCCTTGTTGAGCCCGGTGAGGCCGCCATAGTGGCGCTCGTTCAGGCGCCAGGACTTGGCCAACGGCACCCACAGCTGGCCGGAGAAGCGAAGGGCCAGGTTGGCGGTGCGGATGGCTCGGGTCAGCACTGACGTATAGGCGAGGTCGAACTCCAGCCCCGCGGCCTTGATCAGCTCGCCGCCTCGCGTCGCCTCGGCCACGCCCTGCGCCGACAGGTCCACGTCCACCCAGCCGGTGAAGCGATTTTCCAGGTTCCACTGGCTCTGGCCGTGACGGAGAAGAACGAGGGTGGACATGCAATGGCCCCTTGGCGCGTCAGCGTTGAACTGCGCTGCGGGCTAAAGACCCGCCGTCGCCGCGTCAAGTCAGCGCAACCCCTAGCGCCCGACGTTCACCACCCGCACCCGGGCGCCGTCGAGCACCAGGGCGAGTTCGCCACGCTTCAGCTTCAAGGCGTCGGCGCCGAACAGGTCGCGGCGCCAGCCGGTCAGGGCCTGCACCGGGGCGGTGTCGTCGGCGGCGATCTTTTCCAGGTCAGACACCGTGGCGATAAGCTTGGAGGCGACGCCGGCGTCCTCGGCCCTCGCCTTCAGCAGCACTTTCAGGAGCTCCACCACCGCGCCCGCGGCCTGGGGCGAGGGCGCCGTGCGCTCCACCGCCGGGGCGTAGCCTTCCGGGTCCTTCAGCGCTTCCTTCACCGCCGCGATGAGCTCGGGCCCAAAACGCGAGCCGCCGAAGCCCTTGGGGACGGACCGCAGCCGGCCGAGGGCCTCGAGGTCTGTGGGCGTCTGGGTGGCGATCTCGTCGATGGCCTCGTCCTTCAGCACCCGCCCGCGGGGCTGGTCGCGGGTCTGGGCCGTGCGTTCGCGCCAGGCCGCGGCGGCGCGAAACACGGCGAGATATTTGGGCTGGAACTTGCGCGGCTTCAGCCGCTTCCAGGCCATTTCCGGATCGAAATTGTAATTGGCCGGATCAGCCACCTGGGCCATCTCCTCCGACACCCAGGCGAGGCGCCCTTCCCGCTCCAGCCGATCGCGGAGCTTGGGGTAGAGCTTGGCCAGGTGCGTCACGTCGGCGAGGGCATAGGCGAGCTGAGCGTCGGACAGGGGTCGGCGCCCCCAATCCGTAAAGCGACTCGATTTGTCGATCTCAATGCGCAGCATCTGCCGCACCAGGGCGTCATAGGCGATCTGCTCGCCGTAGCCGGCGGCCATGGCCCCGATCTGGGTGTCGAACAGGGGCGTGGGAGCGACACCGAGATTGTGGAAGATCTCCACGTCCTGGCGCGCGGCGTGGAACACCTTCACCACCCGCTGATCGGCGAGGATTTCCAACAGCGGCTTGAGGTCAAGCCCCTCGGCCAGGGGATCGATCACCGCCGCCGCGTCGGCCGAGGCCACCTGGATCAGGCACAGTTTCGGCCAGTAGGTGGTCTCGCGCATGAACTCGGTGTCCACGGCGATGAAGGGAGCGTGAGCGATACGCGCACAAAAGTCGGAAAGCTGCGCATTGGCGATAATCGGCGTCATGCGCTAGCTATTGCCCGCGCCGCCCTATCCGTTGCAAGAGCGGGGCGACGATTACGCAAGGAATTCTATAACATGAGCCATCCGAGCGACGGCCTGACCTATGCGGCGGCGGGCGTGGACATCGACGCCGGCAATGCGCTTGTCGAGGCGATCAAGCCGCTGGCCAAGGCCACCCGGCGTCCCGGCGCGGAAGCGAGCCTTGGCGGATTTGGAGCCCTGTTCGATCTGAAGGCCGCCGGCTACGATGATCCTCTGATCGTCACCACCACCGACGGGGTAGGCACCAAGCTGAAGGTGGCCATCGAGACCGGACGTCACGACGAAGTCGGCATCGATCTCGTGGCCATGTGCGTCAACGACCTGCTGGCCCAAGGCGCCGAGCCCCTGATGTTCCTCGACTACTACGCCACGGCCAAGCTCGAGGTGGAGACGGCGCGGCGCGTGGTGGCCGGCATCGCCGAGGGCTGTCGCCAGGCCGGCGCCGCCTTGGTGGGCGGCGAGACGGCGGAAATGCCGGGCATGTATGGCGCCGGCGACTACGACCTCGCCGGCTTCTCCGTAGGCGCGGTGAATCGCGACGGCGTGCTCCCGAAGCTGGACGCCCAGCGCCCCGGCGACGTGCTGATCGGGCTTGGCTCCTCCGGCCCGCATTCCAATGGCTATTCCCTGGTGCGCAAGGTGGTGGAGCGCTCGGGGCTCGCCTGGGAGGACCCAGCCCCCTTCGCGGCCGGCCTGACGCTCGCCCAGGCTTTGATGGCCCCCACCCGAATCTATGTCCGCTCCACCCTGCCCCTGATCAAGAGCGGGCTCGTCAAGGGCGCGGCCCACATCACTGGCGGCGGCCTGATCGAGAACCCACCTCGGGCGATTCGCGAAGGCCTCGTGCCCCGCTTCGACTGGAACGCCTGGACCCTGCCGCCGGTGTTCGCCTGGCTGCAGGAGACCGGCGCCATCTCCGATCACGAGCTGCGCCGCACCTTCAACTGCGGCATTGGCTTCATGATCATCGTGGCGGCCAGCGAAACGCCCCCGGTGCTGGCGGCGCTGCTCAACGCCGGCGAGGAGGCCATGGTCATCGGCGAGCTTGCCCGCGCATGACCGACAAGCTGCGCGTCGCCGTGCTGATTTCCGGGCGCGGCTCCAACATGGAAGCGCTCATCGCCGCCGCTCGCGACCCGGCCTATCCGGCCAAGATCGTGCTGGTGGTCGCCAACCGTCCCGACGCCAAGGGGCTGGAAACGGCCGCCGCGGCGGGGATCGAGGCGGTGGCGGTGGATCACAAGCCCTTCGGCAAGGACCGCGAGGCGCATGAGCGGGCCATCGACGCCCTATTGCGCGAACGGGGGGTCGAGCTCATCGCCCTCGCCGGCTACATGCGCGTGCTCACCCCGTTCCTGGTGAAGGCCTGGGCCGGGCGGATGCTGAACATCCATCCAAGCCTCCTGCCCAAATATCCTGGCCTCGACACCCATGCCCGAGCCATTGCGGCGGGCGACGCCGAGGCCGGCTGCACCGTGCACTTCGTCACCGAGGGCGTGGACGAGGGCCCCATCGTCGGCCAGGCCCGTGTCCCGATCCTGGCGGGCGATACGCCGGACGACCTCGCCCACCGTATCCTTGCAGAAGAGCACCGGCTCTATCCGGCCTGCCTCGCCAAGGTGGCGCAAGAGCTGGTGGCGACGCGCGCCAAGGCGGGCTGAGTCGCGCGCGCGATGAAATATTGTTTCCGATTGTCACCGGACAATTGAATTGACCCGCCAGGGGGGCGGTTTGCTACCCCAAGCTCATGCGACGCGGCGTCCCATGACTTCGCGCGTGAGCGAGGTCCCGCCATGTCCTTGGCCGATTGGCGTCTCTACGTCCCCAAAACCTATACGGTGCTCCGTAAGGGCTACGGCTTTAGCGATTTTCGCGCTGACGCCATCGCGGGGCTCACCGTAGCCATCGTCGCCCTGCCCCTGTCCATGGCCCTCGCCATCGCTTCGGGGGCGACGCCGGACCGCGGCCTGATCACCGCCGTGGTGGCGGGGTTCGTGATCTCACTCCTCGGCGGCAGCCGCTTCCAGATCGGCGGCCCCACCGGCGCCTTTGTGGTCATCGTCTATGGGGTCATCGCCAAGCACGGCTATGACGGGCTGATCATCGCCGCGACTCTGGCCGGGCTGATGCTCATCGCCGCGGGGCTGCTGCGCGCCGGGGACCTGATCAAATACTTCCCAGACCCGGTCACCACCGGCTTCACCACCGGCATCGCCATCATCATTTTCACGAGCCAGATCAAAGACTTCTTCGGCCTTTCCATACTCCACGCCCCGGCCGACTTCCTGCCCAAGCTCGCCGCCCTATGGGAGGCGCGGGGCACGCTGAACCTGCAGGCGGTATGGGTGGCGAGCCTTAGCCTGGCCATCATCCTCGGCTGCCGCCGCTATGCGCCGCAGGTCCCCGGCTTCCTGCTGGCCACCGTGGTCGGCGCCCTCGCCACGGTGTTCCTGAAGCTGCCCATCCCCACCATCGGCTCGGTGTTCGGGGCCATGCCCTCCTCCCTCCCCGCCCCCAGCTTCGGCCACTGGGACCTCGCCAAGGTGAAGGAGGTGGCCCCCTCGGCCTTCACCATCGCCCTCCTCGCCGGGGTGGAGTCGCTGCTCTCCGCCGTGGTGGCCGACCAGCTCACCGGCCGGCGGCATCGCTCCAATGTGGAGCTGGTGGCTCAGGGCATCGCCAACATCGCCTCGGCGGCCTTCGGCGGTCTGCCCGCCACCGGGGCCATCGCCCGCACCGCCACCAATATCCGCTCCGGCGCGCGCACGCCGGTGGCCGGCATGCTGCACGCGGTGTTCATACTCGCCTTCATGCTGCTGTTCGCGCGCTTCGCCAGCTACATCCCCCTGGCGACGCTGGCGGCCATCCTCATGGTGGTGGCGCTGAACATGGCCGAGATCGACCGCTTCAAGACCCTGCTCACCTCCTCCCGGGGCGAGCGGGCGGTGCTGCTGGCCACCTGCGGCCTCACCGTGCTGGTGGACCTGACCATGGCCATCGAGGCGGGCATGGTGCTGGCGGCCTTCATCTTCATGCATCGCATGGCCGGCCTCGCCAGCATCGAGCACGAGGGCGCGCTGGTGGAGGGCGACCAGGACGACTTCAAGCGCGACGGCGAGGCCTACGCCCCGAACTTCGCCCTGCCCAAGGATGTGGGGGTGATCAATTTCCGCGGGCCGCTGTTCTTCGGCTCCGCCAGCCTCCTGAAGGACGCCCTCGACCAGATCGGGGCCAAGAAGCGCGTCTTCGTGCTGAACTTCGAGGAAAGCCCGATGATCGACGCCACCGGCGCCCATGCGCTGGGCAAGCTCATCGCCCGGCTGGAGCACGGCGGGACGCGGGTGATCCTGGCCGGCGCGCGGCCCATGGTCATGCGCGAACTAAAGCGCTCCACCCCCGCCGAGGTGCTGGACAAGCTGGAGCGCTGCGACGACATGGCCGCCGCGCGCTCCGCTTTGAACTGACTAAGATCAGCCGACGATGTCGGCTTCGCTGAAGAACTGGGCGATTTCGATGGCCGCGTTCTCTAGGCTGTCGGAGCCGTGCACCGAGTTTTCGCCGACGTTGAGGGCGTGAGCCTTGCGGATGGTGCCTTCGGCGGCGTTGGCCGGGTTGGTGGCGCCCATGATTTCGCGGTAGCGGGCCATGGCGTTTTCGCCTTCCAGCACCTGCACCACCACCGGGGCGGCGATCATGGTGTCGACCAGTTCGCCGAAGAACGGGCGCTCCTTGTGCACGCCATAGAAGCGCTCGGCCTGCTCGCGGGTCATGCGGATGCGACGCTGGGCGATGATGCGCAGGCCAGCGGCCTCGATCATGGCGTTGATGGCGCCGGTGAGGTTGCGGCGGGTGGCGTCCGGCTTGATGATGGAGAAGGTGCGTTCGGTCATAGGATTGGCTTCCGGCCTTTTTTATCTGGACGCGGGCTTGCGTCCTTGGGGAGGTCGCGGGCTTATAGAGCGTGATGAGGAAAAGTGGGAACCGGTTTTCCGCCCGCATCACGCTCCAAAATCCAGAATCTCGCGTGGGCGAGGCTTTCTGACGATTGCGTCGGACGGCGCCGCGCCCTAGGCCTGCGCCCCGCGCCCCTCCCCGAAACCACTTCGCTCAATGCTCGCCATTTCCGATCTGACCTTCCACGCCTATGGCCGCCAGTTCTTCGACGGAGCGAGCCTCATATTGCCGCCGGGGGCGCATGCGGGGCTGGTGGGGCGCAACGGCGCGGGCAAGTCGACCCTGTTCAAGCTGATCAAGGGCGAGCTTGTGGCCGGCGGCGGCGACATCTCCCTGCCGCGCAACGCCCGCATCGGCTCGGTGGATCAGGAGCACCCGGCGACGCCGGTGTCGCTGCTCGACACGGTGCTGGCTGCGGACACGGTGCGCGCAGGGCTCCTGGCCGAGCTCGACACCGCGCCGCCCGAGCGCATCGGCGAAATCTATGCCGGCCTCGCCGCCATCGACGCCGACCGCGCGCCCTCTCGAGCGGCGGAAATCCTGGTGGGCCTCGGCTTTTCCCAGCGCGACCTGCGCCGGCCCATGGCCGAGTTTTCCGGCGGCTGGCGCATGCGGGTGGCCCTCGCCGCCGTGCTGTTCGTCGAGCCGGATCTGATGCTGCTGGACGAGCCCACCAACTATCTCGACCTCGAAGGCGCCCTTTGGCTGGAGAACCGGCTGCAGAAGTACCCGCACACGGCCCTCGTCATCAGCCACGACCGCGAGCTGCTCAACGCCGCGGTGGATCACATCGTGCACCTGCGCGAGGGCAAGCTTGAGCTCTACGCCGGCGGCTATGACGACTTTGAGCGCCGTTTCGCCGAGCGCGCGCGGCTGCTGGCCGCGGCCCGCACCAAGCAGGAGGCCGAGCGGGCGCATCTGCAGAGCTTTGTCGACCGGTTCCGCGCCAAGGCCTCCAAGGCGGCCCAAGCCCAATCGCGCCTGAAGCGCCTGGCCAAGCTCCAGCCGGTGGAGGCTATCGTGGAGAACCGCGTCGCGCCCTTCACTCTGCCCTCGCCGCAAAGGGCCCTGCCCCCGCCGCTGATCCGGCTGGAGAAGGTCAGCGTGGGCTATGACGGCCAGCCGGTGCTGAAGAACCTCAATCTGTCCCTCGACCCGGACGACCGCATCGGCCTCCTCGGCGTCAACGGCGCGGGCAAGTCCACCTTCGCCAAGATGATCGCCGGGGCGTTGCCGCCGCTCTCCGGAACCGTGCACCGCGACCGGCGCATGGAGGTGGGCTGGTTCCACCAGCATCAGATCGAGGCCCTCGACCCCAATGACACGCCAGTGGAGATCATCCGCCGCGCCCTGCCCGACGCGGCCGAGAGCCAGCGCCGCTCCAAGCTCGCCCAGTTCGGCCTCGGTATCGAGAAGCAGGACACCACCGTGGCCAATCTCTCCGGCGGCGAACGGGCGCGGCTGTTGCTCAATCTGGTGGCCATGGCCGCGCCGCACCTCCTCATTCTCGACGAGCCCACCAACCACCTGGATATCGACAGCCGCCGCGCGCTCCTCGACGCTCTCAACGACTATGAGGGCGCGGTGATCCTCATTACCCACGACCGCTCGCTGATGGACCTGGTGGCCGACCGGCTGTGGCTGGCGGCGGACGGCCAGGTGAAGCCCTATGAGGGCGACATGGAAGACTATGCCAGCCTCGTGCTGGAGCGGGCCCGCGCCGCCGCCAAGGCCGAGGCCGAAGCCGCCCGCGCCGCCGCCCCGCCTGCCCCGCCCAAGGCCAAGCCGAAACCGCGCGGGGCCGCCGCCGCCGCGCCCCTGCGTCGCAAGATGGAGGCCGCCGAGACAGTCATGCACCGCTCAGCCGAGGCGTTAGAGAAGATCGACACCGCCCTCGCCGATCCCGCGCTCTACAGCCAAGACCCGGCCAAGGCCCGTGCCCTTTCAGCCAAGCGCGAGGCGGCGCAAGCGGCTCTGCACGCCGCCGAACATGCCTGGATGGAGGCCGCCGAGGCCTATGAGGCGGCGCTCGCGGACTAACCCCGGCCGCGGGCGATGAGCTCGGCGGCGCCTTGGGCGTTGAGAGCGTCGGCCATGCGCAGGCCGAGGACCTCGGCGGGTTCGCCCGGATCAGACTCAAGGCTGGCGCGCGCCACGTCGGAACCGTGCACATCGAACACGGCGGCCTCAAAACGATAACCGTCCCCCGCGGGCGCGCAGAGCCCGGCGATGGCCGAGAAGCAGTCGCCCTTCAGCGCCACCAGCAGCGCGCGCTCGGTGGTGGAGACATAGTCCGTGGTCGGATCATTGCTGGCGGCGCAGATGGCGGCCACGGCCTCATCCCCCGCCCGATGCTGCAACACCAGCGTGCCCTGGCCCAGCGCCGGCAGGAATTCCCACGGATCGAGACGCCGTCCGGCCTTCATGCCGAGGCGATTGAGACCGGCGGCGGCGAGCAACGTTGCGTCCACCACCTTGTCGTTCACCTTGGCGAGGCGGGTGTCCACATTGCCGCGAAACACGGTCTGCAGCGTGAAATCCGGCCGGGCGGCGCGCAGCTGCGCCAGGCGCCTTGGCGAGGACGAGCCCACGGTGGCGCCCTGCGGCAGGTCGGCCAGCCCCACGTCGCCGCGGGTGATCAGCACGTCGGCGGCGTCTTCCCGCGGCAGATAGCCGGCGAATTCCAAACCCTCCGTAGGCGGCTTATCTCCCGGCAGATCCTTCAGGCAATGGATCACCAGATTGACGTCGCCGCGGCCCAGCGCCGCCTCGATCTCCTGTGAGAACAGGCCCTTGCCGCCGAAGGGCTTCAGATCGCCCTTGGTGCGGTCGCCGCTGGTCTCGATCTTGACGAGCTCGAAGGTGGTTCCGGGTGAGCGCGCGCACAGATAGGCGGCGGACTGTTCGGTCTGGGTGACGGCGAGACGGCTCGGGCGGCAGCCGATGCGCAGATGAACCATGATCTTATTCCTTAGGCGCGAGCGGCCACGCGGCGCTCCACCGCATCGATGAACAGCTTGGCGACGTCGGGGCCGCCGAGACGACGCAGTTCCTGCACCAGGGTCGGCGAGGTGACATTGACCTCGTTCAGATATCCGCCGATCAGATCAAGTCCGGCGAACAGCACGCCGTCAGCGATCAGATCGCGGCCCACCTCTTCGCAGATGGCGCGTTCGGCCGGCGAGAGGTCCGCAGCTACCGCCTTGCCGCCCACGTGCAGATTGGCGCGAAAATCGCCGCCCTGGGGCATGCGGCCCACCACGCCGACGACCTCGCCGTCGAGCACCATCACCCGCTTGTCGCCCTCGAACACACCTTCCAGGAACTGCTGGGCGATGATGGGATCGGCGCCCGCGTCGCCGAGCAGCTCGCGAGTGCGCTCCTCGAAGTCCGGAGCATCCACGGAGGTGCGGATCACCCCCTGGCCGCCCATCCAGAACAGGGGCTTCAGCACCACCTGCGGGAACTGGCCGCTGAAGGCGCGGATCTGATCGAGGTCCGAGCCTACGAAGGTGGGCGCGATGTGCTGCTTCCAGCGAAGGGCCGACAGCTTCTCCGACACGTTGCGCACGCCGCGCGGCGAGTTGAGCACCACCACGTCGTCCTCGATCAGGTCGAGCAGCAGCGTGTTGGCGTAGTAGGCGAGGTCGAACGGCGGGTCCTGACGGATCAGCACCGCGTCATAATCAGTGAGCGCCGTGGAGGCGCCGTCGAGGAAGGTCACGTGCTCGCCCTGCACCGCCCGCACCCGCACCTTGTGCACGTCGGCGCGCACCACGCCGGCGTCGAAGCGAACCGAGCGGGGCGAGAAGTAGAAGATGTCATGCCCCCGGCTCTGCGCCTCCAGCATGAAGGCGAAGCTGGTGTCGTGGTCGACCTTCACATCGCGGATGGGGTCCATCTGCACGGCGAGCTTCACGGGCGGTCTCCGGGAGCGAAACGGGGACCGTCCGAATACACCGCACCGCGGCGGACGTCATGCGGTGATGGCGTATTTCTCGGCCACGTGCTGACGCCCGATCCAGCCGGCCACCCGGGTCAGAAGGTCCGTGGGCATGATAGGCTTGGCCACATGATCGTCGAAGCCGGTGGCCATCACCTCCGCCGCCCGACCATCGGACGCATCGGCGGTGAAGGCGAGGATGGGCTGGCGGGCGTTGGGGCCGTGAGATGCGCGAATAGCCGCGCAGGCGCTGGCCCCGTCGATCCCGGGCATGCGCAGGTCCATGAGAATGACGTCGAAGCGACTCTCGCCGGCCGCGGCTATCGCCTCAGCGCCGCCGCTGGCGGTCTCCACCCGGCAGCCCAGCGGCGCCAGCAGCGCCTGGACCAAGGCCCGGTTGGCTTCATGATCGTCCACCACCAGCACGCAAGCCCCTTCAAGCGCCGCCAAGGACGCGCCCTCGCTCGTCGGCGCATCGGCTTCGGCGTCGACGAAGATCGCCGGCGTCTCAAACCAGAATCGGCTGCCCTGGCCGGGCGTGCTCTCCACGTAGATGGCGCCCCCCATGGCCTCCACCAGCCCTTTGCAGATGGCGAGGCCGAGGCCCGTACCGCCGTGATCGCGGGCGATGGAGCCGTCGACCTGGGAAAACCGCTGGAATAGACGCCCCAGCTCATCGGCGGGCACGCCGCGCCCCGTATCGGTGACGGAAACCCATAGGCGTGCATCGTCGTGGCTGAGCCGAGCTTCGACAGCGATGTGGCCCTCAGATGTGAATTTGAGCGCGTTGCCGACAAGATTGAGCAGGATCTGCCGCAAACGATCGCCGTCCAGCAGCAAGGGACGGTTCAGAGTTTCAGCGCAGTCGAGCCTGAGTTCGATCTTCTTGGCTTCGGCCTGTAGGGCGAACAGGCCCACGATGTCGCTGGCGATTTGGGCGACGCGCACCGGCTCTGGGCGTATCTCCACTTGGCCGGCTTCCAGCTTCGAAAAGTCGAGGATGTCGTTGACGGTGGCGAGCAGCACCTCGCTGGCGGTGACCACACGATCAATATGACCCAACGCCTCCGGCGAGAACCTGGCCTCCTCCCTCAGCAGCTGGCTGAAGCCGATGATGCTGGTCAGCGGCGTGCGCAGTTCGTGGCTCATATTGGCCAGGAACTCGCCCTTGATCTTGGCGGCGCGCTCGGCCTCCAACCGGGCTTCTTGCAACGCCGTCTCCATGGCTTTGCGCTCGGTGATGTCGCGCACCACGTCCGTGACGCCGAGGAACTTGCCCGTCGTGGGATCGATCATGGGCGAGGGACGCGATTCCAGCCAGACCCAGCGCCCATCCTTTGTCCGCATGCGACATTCGAAGGGCGGCAGGTGCTGATCCGGACGCTGTGCAAGCTGTTGAATTCGCACCTGCACGGCCGGATGGTCGTCAGGGTGCAGCAGCCTCAACGCGCGGGCGCCGAACAACTCCTCGGGTTTGTAGCCGGTGATGGTCTCAAGCGCGGGCGAGGCATAGACGAGCTGACCGCTGGCGTCGGAATAGGTGATCAGGTCGCTGGCGTTCTCGGCTATACGGCGGAATTGCGCCTCGCTTCGTTTCAAAGCCTCCGCAGCGCGCACATGGTCGGTGACGTCTTGGAACACCCCGAAAATGGCGCAGACGTTTCCGTCCGCATCCCGCTCGCTGAGTGTCTGACTGACGACGTGGCGCACTTCATCATCCGTGCGGACGATCCGGGTGTGCAGTGTTACTGGTTCGCCCGTGACGAAGATGGTCTCAATCGCTTGTCGGACCTGCTCGCGATCGTCCGGATGGTAAAAGGCCAGGGCGAGGTCGACCGGGAATCCGTCGGCAGGCTCCAGACCGAAGATTCGGAACACTTGGCGCGAGCATTGAAACGCTGGCGCGTCGCGTTCCAATCGCCAGTGGCCGATGCTGGCCAGTTCCTCGGCCATCATCGCCACCTGCCAGGCCTTGCGCTCAGTCAGCGCCGACATGGCGGCGGCGCGACGCGCTGCCTGCTCCGCTCGAATGCTCGCGCAGCTTTCGCGCCAGGTGGAGAGGACGCCGAGCATGCATACCCCGGCCATGAAGGCGAGGGCGATCAGATTGGCGAGCGGCGTATGATCAAGACCGGCGACGACCACAAGGCCTACGAACCCGCACACCACAGGGACTTGCCAGGCCACGAACAAGGCCTTTGACGCCCTCGCCGTCACCGCGAAGGCGTAGCCGGTGGAGGCCAGCAACATTCCGCCGCCGACGAGCCCGACACCGCCGCCTAAGAGCGCCACCGGCAGGGCGAGCGAGCAAAAACCGAAACTGGTAGCGCTGAAGAGGAGCAAGGTGAGGCGGGGCCGCTGTTCGGCCAAACCCGGCGCGCGGAAGAACACCGCCTCGATACCGTGCAGTCCAACGACGATGAGGGTCCAGACCGTCGCCGTACCGACGCCAATCAATCCGGTCGCAACGACGCCAATGGCCAAGGTGAGCAGAGCGCGCCGCGCCAAGACCGAGCGACGCACCCGGATCGCTTCGGCCAAGTCCTCGAATTCTTCAGGCGACACGATCATACCAACGCCAGGCCTCACGTTGCAGACCTAGAGTTTAGGATGACGGGCCTAATGTACGCTTAAGCACCAAGAGAACGTCTCGCAGCCTCGCTTCGGGCGGGCGAACTTGTCGGCCGGTCGGCCGCCTCGCCCGCTCAAAAGCCCGCAGCCAGCCGCTTCAGGTGAAATTCAATCAACGCCTCGCGGTCGCACCAGGGGAAATTCGGACGGGCGATCAATAGCGACACCAGCCCATGCGTCGCCGCCCAGAAGCTCTGGGCGAGTAGATCAATTTGTTCATCAGTGCGCCCCTCTCCCAACTCCACCGCCACGGCCTGGCGAAGCCCATCGAACGCGCTGAGGCCGGCCTGCAAGATAGGATCGGGTTGACCGGGCTCAGACGATCTCGTCGGCTCCAACATGAAGGCCACACGGTAGGCGTCCGGCTGTTCAAGGCCGAAATCGATGTAGACGCGGGCCAAGGCCTCGATGCGACGGACGCCGCGAAGGGTGTGCGAGACCTGCTGCATGCGGGACGAAAGCGCTTGAAAGGCGCGCGCCGACACCTCCTCCACCAGGGCCTGCTTGGTGGGGAAATAGGCATAGAGCGAAGGCTGCGAAATGCCGACGGCGGCGGCGATCTGACGCGTCGTTACGGTGTGCACGCCGTATTCGCTGAACAGCTTCAAAGCATGGTCGAGAATCTCTTCTCGGCGTTCGGCGCCTGAACCCTTTGGTTTGCGCGGAGAACGGACGGATGCTGCAATCATGGCGCTAAGGGCTCACAGTCGCCAGGCGATGACAAGCTGAAGAAGGCTGCGATCGCGTCGCACGCGGGCGCCTTGCTCTCCCTCCCCGCTGCGTTAGGCTGCCGAAAACAAAATCCCTAGGGGGGAAGCCGATATGAAGCGAATGACCAGCCCGTCAAGGCGGGGATTGGCAGTGGGCGCAAGCGCCGCGGCCCTCGCCGCCTGCGCCCCGAAAGCTCTTATCGAGCCTGCCCCGCAGTCATCACAGTTCCCGAAGGATTTTTTGTGGGGCGCGGCCACCGCCGCCCTGCAGATCGAAGGGGCGTTGAA
Organism: Pseudomonadota bacterium; assembly: GCA_040757715.1. Lineage (GTDB taxonomy): Bacteria > Pseudomonadota > Alphaproteobacteria > Caulobacterales > Caulobacteraceae > CAIMFV01. The sequence goes on from JBFLWS010000002.1 coordinate 166,314, forward strand.
GGAGGACGGTCGCGGTCCCAGCATCTGGGACGACTTCCCCAAGACCTCGGGCCGAATTGTCGACGGGTCGGATGCGTCGGTGACCACCGACAGTTACCATCGCTGGCAGGAGGACGTGGGGCTCCTGGCGGCGGGCGGCATGAACGCCTACCGCTTCTCCATCGCCTGGCCGCGCATCCAGGCCGAGGGCGTCGGCCCGGCCAACGACAAGGGGCTCGACTATTACAGCCGCCTGGTGGACGCGCTCTTGGCCAAGAACATCCAGCCCTACGCCACCCTGTTCCATTGGGACCTGCCGAAGGCCTTGCAGGACAAGGGCGGCTGGCTCAATCGCGACACCACCGCCCGCTTCGCCGACTACGCCGCCATGGTCGGCCAACGTCTCGGCGATCGGTTGAAGCACTTCATCACCCTCAACGAAGCCGCCGTGCACACCTTCGCCGGCCATGTGGTGGGCGAGCACGCACCCGGCTTGAAGGACGCGGCCAACATCGGACCGGTCACGCACCATCAGAACCTCGCCCAGGGCCTCGCGATCCAGGCCCTGCGCGCCAGCCACCCTGATCTGGAGATTGGCGCAACCCTCGCCCTGATGCCGGTCCGACCGGAGGCGGGGCTGATGCTCGGCCTCAACAAGCTGGCCGCCGACGGCTTCGACGCCCTGTGGAACAAGGCTTATCTCGACCCGCTGCTGAAGGGGACCTATCCGGACCTGCTGCACGCCTCGCTGGACAAGGTTCTGAAGCCCGGCGACCTCGCTATCACCCACCAGCCGGTGGCCTTCGTGGGTGTCAACTACTACGCCCCGGCCTTCATGAAGTTCGTGCTCGACAATCCGGCCCATGTGGCCCTGGGTGCCCCGCCCAAGGGGGTGAAGCTCGACGCTTTCGGTCGCGAGATCGATCCCATGGGGCTGACCGAGAACCTCGATCGACTGCGCACCGAATACGGCAATCCTCCGGTGATCATTACCGAGAACGGCTGTTCCGATCCCTTCTCCACCGGCCCAGCCATCCTCGACGACGGCTTCCGCATCGACTTCCTGCGCCAGCATCTGAAGGCCGTGCGCGTGGCCATGGAGCGCGGGGCCAAGGTGCGCGGCTACTTCGTCTGGACCTTGGTGGACAATTGGGAGTGGGAGAAGGGCTTCACCTCCAAGTTCGGCCTCTGCGCCATGGACAGGAAGAGCGGCGTGCGCACGCCCAAGCGCTCCATGGCCTGGTTCAAAGCCTTGGCGCAGACCGGCGCGCTCGATCGCGGCTAAGCCCTATTTGGCGGGCGTATCCAGCTCGGCGCGGGTCGCTTCCGAGGCGCCAACATGCCGCCGCCTCATCGAGACGGTTTCAGCTTCGGCCATGACCCGCAGCACATTGCCGCCAGCGACCTTGGCCAGATCCTCGTCGCTCCAGCCCCGGCTGGCGAGTTCGGCCAGCAGCGCAGGATACTTGTCCACGCCATCGAGCCCCACCGGCGCCTCAGGGATGCCATCGAAGTCCGACCCGATCCCCACGTGGTCGATCCCCGCCACCTTGCGCACATGGTCGAAGTGGTCGGCGACATCAGCCAAGGTCACCACCGGCTTGGCGTGCGCGTCCTCCCAAGCCTTCAGCCCTGCCTTGGCCTTGTCCGGCTGGCCCACATAGAGCACGTCGAGTCGCGCCTTTTCCCCCGCCCGCGCCGCGTCCCACTGCCGGCGTTTCTCGGAAACGAAGGGCGGGTAGAAGTTCACCATCACCACGCCGCCGTTCTTGGCCGCCAGCGCCAGCACGTCATCGGGCACGTCGCGGGGATGGTCGTCCAGCGCCCGGGCGCTGGAATGGGAAAAGATCACCGGCGCCTCGCTCACCGCCAGGGCCTGACGCATGACCTCGGGCGAGACGTGGCTGAGGTCCACCAGCATGCCGAGCCGGTTCATCTCCCGCACCACCTCCTTGCCGAACGGGGTGAGACCGCCGTGCAGCGGCGTGTCGGTGGCCGAGTCCGCCCAGGGCGTGTTGGCAAAGTGGGTCAGGGTCATGTAGCGCGCGCCGAGGTCGTAAAACTGGCGCAGCACCGCGAGCGACTCGTCGATCTGGTGCCCGCCCTCCACCCCGATGAGCGAGGCGATCTTGCCGGCCTTGTGGATGCGCTTCACGTCGGCGGCGGTGGTCGCGAGTTCGAAAGTCGTCGGGTAGCGCGCAACCATGCGCTTGACGAGGTCGATCTGCTGCAGCGTCTCCTCCACCGCCCGCGGTCCGACGTGCTCGGCCGGAACCCATACCGACCAGAACTGACCGCCCACATGTCCGGCGCGTAGGCGCGGAATATCGGTCTCCAGTGGCAGGCCGTCAGCCGGCGGCTTCAGCTTGGAGGTGTCGCTCATCAGGTCCACCGCCGAAAGCTTGCTGGAGAATCGTTCCCGCAGCTCCCAGGGCAGGTCGTTATGGCCGTCGATGAGCGGGGTCTTGGCGAGAACCTTGTCCACCCGCGCCGCGATAGGATCGCTGGCCGCAGCCATGACGGGACCGCCGCCCAAGAGGACGGCGATGGCGATGAAACGGATCATGGCGAGTCTTTCCTCAAGCGCCTTTGGGGTCGCGCCACATGGCCCAGATCAGCGGACCGCCGTCGCCCGGCCGGTACTCGTCGATGATCTGGAACCCGTGGCGCTGATAGAGCGGCACATTCCGCGGAGTCGCGGTCTCGAGGAAGGCCGGTCGTCCCTCAGCGTCCAGGCGCTGAAGGTGCGCCTTGATCAGGCGTGAGCCGATGCCCGCGCCCTGGCAGTCGGGCCGCACGCCCAGGAACCAGAGATAGTCGTGCGGCTCATCCGAGGGGTGGTGCATGTCCATGGATTCGCGCAGCGACAACAGGCGCGGGAAGCGGCCGAGGCCCGTGGCGTTCAGCAACATGGGCAGGGCGCGCAGCTCCCGATGCAGGGGCTGGCCGGTGAGCTTTTCGGACGGGACCCACACCGCCGCCGCGCCCCCCGCCTCCGGCCGCTCGATCACTCCGTCCGGAAAGACCGCTTCGGCCAGCAGCACCTTGAAGAACCGCAACCGCGCGGCGTCGCGCTTGGCGTCGGCGCGCATGAACCAATCGAGAATCGGATCATTGATGAAAGCGGCGGCCAAGTCGGCAGCCGAGCCCTCTACCTGATCGCGCCTCGCCGCCACCGGACTTTCCGCACCGCGACGAACGGCCTCCAGATCGGTCATGCTGAGCTTCCCCCTTGCTTGTTTTGGGGGAGGCTAGACTGACGCAATCACAGGTTCAACACAAAGTTGACGCGCCGTCAGCTTTTCTTTCGCCGTCAGACCTTCTCAGACAGCTTGATGGCGGCGCGGCAGCCGGCCTTGATCACCGCCGACAACAGGGGATAGGCGGGCGCTTCGTGGGCGCCCTGGTCCACCGCCGTGTCGCGATGCTCGATCTCGTCGTCGCGGAAGGCCACAAGGTCCTTGGTCAGCTCTGGATCACGCTCGGCCATCTCGGCGATCTGGCCGGCGTAGTGGCCCTCGATCACCGTCTCCACCGCCTCGGTGCAGGCGTGAGCCGCCTTCTCGCCCAGGAGGGCGGTGCCGACGCCGAGGCCGAACGCCGCCACGCGCCAGATCGGCGTCATCAGCGTGGGTCGCACCTCGTGCTCGGTCAGCAGTCGGCAGAAGGTGTCGTAGTGATGCTGTTCCTGCGCTTCCATATGCGCCAGCTGGCCTGCGATCTTCTCGTGCCCGCGGGCGGCCTGAAACACCGCGCGCTGCCCCTGATAGATGTGCACGGCGGCGAGTTCGCCGGCGTGATCCACCCGCAGAATCTCGCCAAGTCGGGCGCGAAAGGCCCCAGGGCCCGGCTGCGGCGTACGCGCCTGATCGCTCATGAGCCTATCGCCTCCTCACCGCCGCCAGGACGCTGGCGCCCGCCAGGCCCAGCGAAACCAAGACGTTCCACCCGGCCATGGAGAGGCCGAACATGCGCCAGGCCGCCACGTCGCAGCGGACGAAGGTCTGCTTGGCGCCGGAAAGCACACTGGTCATGTCGGCAGCCGACAAGTGGCGATGCGACCCGCCGCTGCAGGCCGTCGGCCCCGGCCACCACTTCCACTCCACGCCCGCGTGGTAGGCCGCCACCGTCGCGCCCGCCAGGAATACAAGAGCCAGAAGGACGCAGGCGAAAGAGGCGAGCCCGGTGCGCGGCCACAGGCGCTGGGCCACGATCCCGGCCGCCGCCACGCCCAGCGCCGTCCAGTAGACCTCGCGCTGGCGCAGGCACAGCTCGCACGGCGGCAGGTGGGCGAAGGTCTCGAACCCGTGCGCTGTCGCCAACATGGCGGCGGAGACAACGATGGCGGCCAGAAGCCAGCGGGCGGGTGCGAGAAAGGCGGTCATGATCAATGGGGTCCGCTTGCGCCAATGAATTTCAACATGAACACGGCGGCCAGCACCGCCAGGGCCGCCCCTGACAGCACCAGGGCCAGTCGCTCCTCAATGAACTTGCGGATCGGGGCGCCGTAATGGCGAAGCAGCCAAGCTTCGAGAAAAAAGCGCGCCCCGCGCAAAACGGTCGCCGCGGCGACGAAGCCGAAATAGTTGAAGTGGGCGAGGCCCGAGGCGATGGCGATCAGCTTGAAGGGGATCGGCATGGCCATGATGAATAGGCCGAACTGATTGTAGAAACTGCGGAAGCTGTCGAGCCCCCCCGTGTGGCCGGTCATGGCCAGGATCGCCTCGCCCACCGGCTGCAGGAACAGGCCCACCATGTAGCCCACTGATCCGCCGGCGATGGAGGCCACGGTGGTGATCCCGGCGTAGAGAAAGGCGCGATCCTTGTGCGCCAAGGCCATGGGCATCAGCATCAAGTCGGGCGGAATGGGAAAGAATATGCCTTCGCAGAAGGCCTCGACGCCCAGCCACCAGACGGCGTGGCGGCTCTCGGCGAGCACCATCATGCGATCATAAGACTTACGGATCACGGAACAGTCGTCTCCAGCGCCCCACAGCGCGCCTTGCTATCAGGCTTCTGGCCCGATCACGAGAGGCGACTTCGACACGCCGTCACGAAAGTTTCGCCTAACGGGAACCGCCAACCGCGCATTGCGTTGAGTTCGCATTCATCACATTATGGTTAACGGGTGAGCGTTGGGGGACTCGTTTTCATGTCATCTGGGCCGAGTTTGAGCGGCGAAGCGGCGCTTGCGGCGCATTTTTCCGCCCTAGACCTGTCGCCGGGCGGCTTGTTGTCCGTCGTCCTCAGTGTGACTCTGGCGCTCGCCGTCACCGTCACCTTGACTCTCGAAATCAAGGCGCGGCTCGACAAGGCGCGACGCGAGCGCGCGTTCAAGGCGCTGTTCAGGGCGGTGGACCTGAAACTCAAAGGAGCGCTGCTGGCCACCGGCAGCGCCCAGATCAACGCCGCTGCGGCGTTGGTGAACGAGGTGCAGCTGCGCTTCGGTCCCCTGTTGGCCTTCGCAGCTCCTTTGGCGGGCGCCCTCAAGGACCTGGGCGAAGTGGCCCGGGGTAGGGTGAAGCAGACCCTGGTGTGCAATTGCGGGCGCTGCGTCTGCGGGGCGCCCGAGCCGCCGACGGTGACCGTGTCGACCCCCGGCGCGTCAGCGAGCGCGGCGTCTGCAGGCGGCGGCGCGGCCAGCGCTTCGGCGGCGGACCCGCCGTGGTCTCCGGCGGCGGCGGCTCGCGCGCGCCGGGGACGGCGGAGCGACTGCCCTGTCATTGCGGCCGAGGCGAACCCGCTGATGCGCCAAGGACGCCGCCGCCGGCCGCGCCTGAGCGGGCCATGACCACCGAGGAGCAGACCATCGCCGCGCGCCAAGCCATCGAAAGGTTCGCCATCCAATGGAATGAGACCAGCGTGATGAGCCAGCTGCGCGCCATCGATGAAGCCCTGGCGGCGGGCGCAGCCATTCGTCTTCCAAGGCCTCGTCACTAGTCCGCTTCAGGGCGCCTATTCAGCGCTGCGCAGCGTGGATAAGCTCGCCTCCCATGAAACTTGCTTCGCTGAAAAACGGCCGCGACGGCCGCCTCGTCGTGGTCTCCGCTGATCTGGCCTGGTGCACGCCGGCCGACACTATCGCCCCCACTCTGCAAGCCGCCCTCGACGACTGGGACCGCTGCGAGCCCATGCTTCGGGCCCTCGCCGCCAGCGTGGAGACCGGCGGCGTGCCGCTGGACCGCTTCCACGAGCATGAAGCCGCCTCGCCCCTGCCCCGCGCCTATCAGTGGGCGGACGGCTCGGCCTACGTCAATCACGTGGCCCTGGTGCGCCAGGCGCGCGGCGCGGAGATGCCGGAGAGCTTCTGGACCGACCCCTTGATGTACCAGGGCGGCTCGGACGGATTCCTTGGCCCCCGCGACGCGATCCCCCTCGCTGACGAGGCGTGGGGCTGCGACCTGGAAGGCGAGGTGGCGGTGATCGTGGGCGATGTACCCCAGGGCGCCAGCCGCGAGGAAGCCGCCGCCGCCATCCGCCTTGTTCTGCTGGTGAACGACGTCTCCCTGCGCAATCTGATTCCGGGCGAGCTCGCCAAGGGCTTCGGCTTCTTCCAGTCCAAGCCGGCCTCGGCCTTCTCGCCGGTGGCGGTGACGCCGGATGCGCTCGGCGCGCGCTGGCGCGAGGGCAAGCTGCACGGCAAGCTGGAGGTCTATCTCAACGGCCAGCCCTTTGGCGAGGCCGACGCCGGGGTGGACATGACCTTCGACTTCCCCACCCTCATCGCCCACGCCGCCAAGACCCGCGCCCTTAGCGCCGGGACCATCATCGGCTCGGGCACGGTGTCCAATCGCGGCCCCGACGGCGGTCCCGGCAAGCCCATCGCCGAAGGCGGGCTCGGCTATAGCTGCCTCGCCGAGGTGCGCACGGTGGAGACCCTGCTGCACGGCGCGGCAAAGACGCCGTTCCTGAAGGCGGGGGACGAGGTGCGCATCGAAATGCGCGACGACCACGGCCATACGCTGTTCGGCGCCATTGAACAGAAGGTCGTCCAGTCTTGAGTCGTAACCTGATCGCCGCCGCTGCGGCCCTCGCCGCCCTCGCCTCGCCTGCCTTGGGCAAAACACCGGCCGACCTCGTCATCTGGGGCGGGCCGATCTACACCGGCGTGGACAAGACCCCCAAGGCCGAAGCGGTGGCCGTGCGCGGCGATCGCATCGTCTATGTGGGGTCCAAGACCGGCGCGGCGAAGCTGGTGGGGACGAACACCAAGGTCGCCGACCTCAAGGGCGCCAGCCTCTATCCCGGCTTCACCGACAGCCACGCCCACCTCCTCGGCATCGGCGAGCGTGAGCTGACCTTGAACCTTGAAGGCTCGGCCTCCGCCGCCGAGGTCGCCGCGCGCCTGAAGGCCTATCTTCCCAAGGCCGCGCCGGGCGAGACAGTCATCGGCCGCGGCTGGATCGAAACCCACTGGCCGGAGAAGCGCTTCCTCAATCGCCAGGACCTGGACGCCGTGCTCGCGGACCGGCCGGTGCTGATGGAGCGCGCCGACGGCCACGCCCTCACCGCCAACACCGCGGCGCTGAAGGCCGCCGGGATCACCCGCGACACCCCCGTGCCGGCGGGCGGGCAGATCCTCAAGGATGCGCAGGGCGAACCCACGGGCGTCCTCGTGGACAACGCCATGGAGCTGGTGGCGGGGCTTGAGCCCAAGCTCAGTCCGGCGCGGCGCCTGGAAGCCTTCAAGGCCGGCATCGCGGTGGAGAACCGCTACGGCTGGACCGGCGTGCACAATATGAGCGCCAGCCTGCAGGACGTGAACGACCTCGAAGCCATGGACAAGGCGGGCGTTGAGACCTTGCGGGTCTACAACGCCGTGGATCGCGAATACGCCCCGGCCCTGTTCGCCTCCGGACCCCGCGCCACGGCGGACGGGCGCGTGGTCACCCGCGCCATCAAGGCCTATGCCGACGGCGCCCTGGGCTCCCGCGGCGCGGCCCTGTTCGACACGTACAGCGACTTCGACGGCAAGGGCACGCTGATCACCGAGCCGGCGGTGCTGGAAAAGCTCTATGCCGAAGCCTACGCCCACGGCTTCCAGGTCTGCACCCACGCCATCGGCGACCGCGGCAACGCCCTGGTGCTTGATCTCTACGAGAAGACCTTCGCGGCCCATCCGCCCAAGACCTCGCCGCGCTGGCGCGACGAGCATTCGCAGATCATCCGGCCCGTCGACATTCCCCGCTTCGGCAAGCTCGGCGTCATCGCCTCCATGCAGCCGAGCCACGCCATCGGCGACCTGCATTTCGCCCCGGCGCGCCTCGGGATGGAGCGGCTGAAGGGCGCCTACGCCTGGAAGAGCCTGATCAAGTCCGGCGCCGTGGTGGTGGGCGGCTCCGACGCGCCTGTGGAGCGGGGCGATCCCCTGATCGAGTTCTACGCCGCTGTGGCGCGCAAGGACCTGAAAGGCTTTTCCGGCCCGGGCTGGCATCCCGAAGAGCGGCTCACCCGCGCCGAGGCGTTGAAGCTGTTCACCTCGTCCGCCGCCTACGCCCGCTTCGCCGAAACCGACCTTGGCCGGATCAAGACCGGCATGCGCGCCGACCTCACAAGCTTCAATGTCGACCTGATGCATGCCCCGGAAGCGGATATTCCGAAAGGCCACGCCGTGCTGACGGTGGTGGACGGGCAGGTGGTCTATCGCGCTGCCGACCTGGCGCTGAAGACTCCCTGAGGCCATGAGCCCCGACCTTCCCCCGCCCGTGCAGGAGGTGGTGGTCGCGGGCGCACGCCTGGCCGACCCCGCCGGCGCGCCCGCCTTTTCGTTGGCGCAGATCGGCGAGCAGGCGTTGCAAAGTGCCACCCGCCTCGACGCCGCCCTCGGCTCGGAGGCCGGCGTCTCCCTGTTCCGACGCACCTCCAGCCTCGCCGCCAATCCGACCACGCAAGGGCTCGCCCTTCGCGCGGTGGCGCCCTCGGGCGCCGGGCGCGCCCTCGTCACCCTGGACGGCGCGCCACAGAACGACCCCTTCGGCGGCTGGGTGATCTGGTCGAGCCTGCCGGACGTGGACATCGAGCGCGCCAGCATTGTGCGCGGCGCCGGGGCCGGGCCCTATGGCGCGGGCGCCCTCACCGGCGTGGTGGCCCTCGACGAGAAGTCCAGCGACACCGAAGTGCTCACTGCGGAGGGCGCAAGTCGCGGCCAACAGCGCGCCGCCTTGGCCGGCGAGACGACCTCGCCGCTCGGCAAGCTGTTCCTGGCGGCGTCGGGCGAGCACAGCGAGGGCTGGATTCCGGTGAAGACCGGCCGCGGCGCGGCCGACGCCCTCTTGACGCTCTCCGACTGGAGCCTCGCCTCGCGGCTGGACAGCCAGCTCGGCAAGGTGCGCCTCTCCACGCGCATCGACGCCTATCGCGAAGCGCGCGGCTCGGGCCTCGTCGGCGCCAACAGCGCAGCTTCGGGCCAGGACGTGAGCCTCGCTCTCGCTCAACCGGACGCCTGCTGCGGCGGCTGGCGCGTGCAGGCCTGGGGGCGGACTTCCAACCTGCAGAACAGCTCGGTGTCCGTGCCCCCCGGCCGCAAGATCGACACCCCGGCCAACACCCAGTTCAAGACCCCCGCCGACGGCTATGGCCTCAACGCCGCCTGGCGCGGGGCGTGGGCGCAGCTCAGCCTGGAGACCGGGCTCGACCTCCGCCGCGCCGAGGGCCGCTCGGAGGAGAATTTCCGCTATCAGGGCGCCGGTTTCACCCGCCTGCGCGTGGCCGGCGGGGCCTCCAGCGTCGGCGGCGCCTATGTGGAGAGCGCCTGGTCGCCGGGACCATGGCTGGTGGCGCTCGGCCTGCGCGCCGATCGCTGGGACACCTACCGCGGCCATCGGCGGGAGAGCGATATCGCCAGCGGCGCCACGACGCTCGATCTGCGCCCCGCCGATCGCGGCGGCGTGGCGGCGAGCGCGCGCCTCGGGGTGAAGCGTACGCTGGCGGGCGGGCTCTATTGGCGCGCGGCGGCCTATAGCGGCTTTCGCCCACCGACCCTGAATGAGCTCTATCGCCCGTTCCGGGTGGGCAATGACGTCACCGAGGCCAATGCGGCCTTGAAGCCCGAAGTGCTCACCGGGGCGGAGGCGGGGCTCGGCGTCGCCCGTGGGCGCTTCAGCCTCGACGCCACTCTGTTCGCCAACCGGGTGCGCGATCCCGTGACCAATGTGACGCTGGGACTGGGCCCGGCTACCTTCCCGGTGGCGGGCTTCATCCCCGCCGGCGGGACCTATTATCAGCGTCGAAACATCGGCCGCATCGACGCCGTGGGCGCCGAGCTCGACGCCAAGGCCCAATGGACCGCCGCCATCGCCTCGCGTCTTTCCCTCGATTACACCGACGCCCGGGTGGACGGCCAATCCGCCGCGCCGCGGCTCACCGGCAAGCGGCCGGCGGAGTCGCCGCGCTGGACCGTGACTGCAGGGGCCGACGCCCGCCTTGCGCCCCGCCTGCGCCTTGCCCTTGATCTGCGCTATGAGAGCGTGCGCTACGACGATGATCTCAACACCCGCCGCCTCGCCCCGGCGGTGGTGCTGAACGCCCGGCTGGAGCAGGAGATCGCCAAGACCGCCACAGCCTATATCGGCGTCGACAACCTGACCTCATCGCATGTGGAGACCGCCCGGTCCGCCGACGGGACGGTCAGCCTCGACGCGCCCCTGACGGTGAGGGCTGGCCTGCGGCTGAGGCTCTAAGGCTAAGGCTCGTCGACATCCAAGTCTGCGAGAGGAACCGCGGCGAAGAAATCCCGGGCCGGAAGGACCATCTTCTTCATGGGCTGGGAGGGGATCAAATCGACGAAGCCTAAGCGCAGGTAGAAGTCCCGTGAGCGCTTGGTCGCTGGTATCAACGTCATGGCTGGCACTCGACCAAGTTCGTAGGCGCGGAGAAAATCATCGAACACGCGCCCCATCACGATTTCACCCAATCCATCGCCCTGAAACTCGCTGCGAACACCAAGCCAGTCCAGGTGAAAAGACGGGAATTGGTCCACCCGACCGATCAGGTTCAGGATTTTCCGGTTCAGCTGGCTGACCTGAAAGTTCGTTGCGTAAAACGCCACGGGCGCAGGATCGCCGGGCGCCATGGCCACTTGGACATTGCAATGATGCTGATGGTGCTCCAGCGCCTTCTCGTGGAACCATCGATCCACGATGTCGTCGTCGCACGAAAACGCGGTTCTCGGACAGCTCGCCGAAAGCGGCGCATATTCGATTTCCGCCGGATCAAACGGCAGCTGCAAGGCTAGTCCGCTGGGTGAATTCGTGGGGCCCGCGTGCGCTTATAGGCCATGTAAACGCGCCGCAATTCGTCCCGAGCCTGTTGCGGATTTACGCGGACCCGATCGACGTAGGCCTCCACGCGCCGCACCTGGCGATCGGCCTCCGGCTCATCGCGGCGGTCAAAGACGGCAGACATGTCAGACCTCCCTGCAATGCCGAGTGCAACGCCGCTGCGGCGCGCATCGTGACCGCGCGAACACAACCCTAAGCATGATAATGCGTAACGAGGCCCTGCACAAGACGCAGCGCCGTTGAGGCATCCTACTCCTTCGGGGCCAGGATGTCGTCCAGGCGCGGGCGCTGGCCGGGGTCGCGCTCCAGGCGCGGGTAGCGCAGACCGTCGTGGTAATCGAGGCGCACTATCCGGTAGCGATCTCCCACCTTGACGATGAGCTCGATGGGCGTGGTCGTCCCCTTGGCCGCTTTCACCGCCGCCTTCAGGCCTTCGTCGCTATAGGCGTCGCCATTGACGGCGATGAGCTGATCGCCCGGAACGAGCCCCGCGCGATAGGCGATCCCGTCCCATTCCACGTCGACGAGCTTGCCCTCCTTGCCCACAACGAGGCCCAGCGAATAGGCGAAGTCGGCCACCTTGCGGGCGGCGTCGGTGAGCTTCTGGTAGTTGGAGGGCGTGTCCCTATAGACGAGGCGATAACCGCCGCGGGCGAGGCCATCCAGGGGCGCCTTGGCGTGGCCGTCCAGGCGCTCGCGCAGGAAGCTCGCCCAGTCGTAGGGGGTCACCGCGTTCAGGGCGGCGACCACGTCCTCGAAGGTGTAGGACGCGACGGTCCATACGCCATTGTCGCGGCCGAAGAAACTGCGGGCGAAGTCGTTCAGCGACCTATGCCCGCCCGTGCGTTCGCGGATCAGGGTGTCGGCGTCGAGCCAGACCAGCAGACCTTCGGAATAGTAGTCCTCGCTGCGCTGCCAGCTGCGCCAGCCCTCCGGCCGGCGCATCACCGCCACCGGATCATTGGTGGTGTCCTGCAGGGCCCGCCAGGCGCGACCCGTGCGGTGATCGTAGGCGGCGGCGGTGAGGGCGAGGGCGTCGAGCTCGTCCTCCTTGCTGCGCAGGCCCGAACGGGCGGTGAGCACCTCGCCCCAATACTGGGTCTGGCCCTCATAGACCCACAACAGGCTGTCCCCCATGGGGGTGTTGTAATTGGGAGTGGCGAGATCGGCGGGCCGGCGGAACTTGCCGTCCCAGGAGTGGGTGAATTCGTGCGGCAATAGGGCCCGCGCGCCGCTGTTCTTGTCCCAGTCGGTGAAATAGCCGCCCGTGGTCCCATCTTCGCTGGAGCGGTGATGCTCCAGGCCGATGCCGCTCATCTGATCGGAGAGGCCGAAAAGGAAGTCGTAGTGGTTGAAGTGGTGGCCGTCGAACAGGGCCTCGGCCTGGCGCACCAGGGCCTTGTGCAGCTCGATCTGCTCCGGCTTGGCCTCCAGCTGTTCGGGTTTGTCGGCGACGATGTCGAGGTTGACCGGCGCGCCGCCCATCGCGCCGATCGCTACCCGCTTGAAGTTCCGCCCGGCGAACATGGGCGAGTCCACCAGCACCTCCAGGCTCACCGGCTTGAAACGGGTGGCATCGCCCTGAGCCTCGTCGACCTCCAGGGCCGTACCGAATTTCCAACCGGCCGGCAGCACGACCTGCGGCGCCACCTCGATGGCGGAGGCGCGATAGCCCGCCGGATAGAGCACCAGCGTGTTCCATTGCAGGTCGAGCAGCGCGGGGGTCATCACCACGCGGCCTTGAGTCGTGTCCAAGGGCGAGAGGAATTCGAAGCTGAGATCGAGGTGATCCGTCCCGGGCGGGACCTCGACTTGGAAAGCGTGGACATTGGCCGAGCTGCGGGTCCAGGGCACGGGCTGGCCGCCGGCGCTGATCATCAGTCCGGCCAGCTTGTCCACCGGGCCGGTGGGGCCGTGGTTGCCGGGCAGCCACTGCGGATAGAACAGGGTCAGGGGGCCGGGACCGGCCACGGGGATGGTCTCTTCGACTTTGAAGATCTTGTGGTCGAGGTCGGTGGCGTCGACCTTCAGGGTGATGCGGCCGGGGAAGCTCGCCTCGCTCACCGGCGGGATCGGCGCGGGGGCGGCCAGGGCGACGGCGGGCGCAACGAGACACGTGGCCGCGACGGCGGCGAACAGACGAAGACGCAAAGCTATTTCCTCCCCGGCGCAAACGGCGCACGGCTGGATCAAAGACGCGCGGTCGGGCGACGTCAAGTTGCCGGCATGACCATCGCCAGCTTGGCGATATCGTGGGCCATGGCGGCGATCGGCGCCGCCCAATCGTCAGGCGTCGTCTGGCGGTAAAGGCGCGCGCTGGCGTACCAGGGGCTGTCGGCGCGCTCGGTGAGCCAGCGCCAGTCATTGGCCTTGGCAAGGGCGATCCACACCGGCTTGCCGAGAGCGCCTGCGAGATGCGCCACAGAGGTGTCGCAAGCGATGACCAGATCAAGGTTGGCGATGATGGCCGCGGTGTCGGCGAAGTCGCCCTCGGCATAGGTTTCGCCAAGGTCGGTGACTTCGAAGCCGGACGCGGCGAGCTGGTCGAGGCCGTGGCCCTTCTGTAAGCTGATCAGCTTTACGCCTGGGATGTCGCCCAAAGGGGCGAGGTCGGCGAGGCGCAGCGACCGGCCGCGATCCACCTTCGAGCCGTAGGAGCCCTGCCAGACGAGGCCCACGCGGAACCCCTCCGGCAGGCGCTCCGCCCATTGCGATACGAGGTCAGGGTCGGCGGCGAGGTAGCCCTTGGCCCCGACAATGGTCGGCAGGCGCACGCCGAGCGCCAGGGGCAGGCTGAAGAGCGGCAGGTGCAGATCATAGGGCGGGGTCGGATCCCCCGCCTCTCCCACAAAGGCGCTGACCCCGAGGGGCTTCAGGATCGGGCGCAGGCCCCTTGGCGCGCGCATGATGACGCTGGCCCCGCGCGAGGTCAGCTCCGGGATGAACCTCGCGCATTGAATAACATCGCCAAGCCCTTGTTCCGCATGCAGAAAGAGGGTCTTGCCGGCGAGATCGCCGCCGTCCCAGCGCGGCTGCGGCAGATCCTCCCCCGACCAGCCGTGGCCGGGCAGACGCAGCCGCCACTCGTACTCCGGCCAGCCCTCGGCGTAGCGTCCCTGCTTCAGATAGACGAGGGCGCGGGCGAAGCGCACCTCCGGCCAGTCGGGCTTCAGGGTGATGGCGCGGTCGAGTTCGGCCTCGGCGAGGCCGAGTATCCCCTTGCGCAGGTGCACGACGCCGCGGCCGGCCGGAACGTGGGCCAGATGCGGATCGAGGGCTTCGGCCTGGTCATAATGGGCGAGCGCCTCGTCAAGCGCGCCGGTTTCGCTGAGGAGGCCGGCGAGGCTGGCGCGCAGCGCGGCGGCCTCGGGATAGGCGACTATGGCGCGACGATAGAGCGCGATGGCCTCTGGATAATGCTCGCGCCCCGCCTCCACCTTGGCGAGGGCGAGCACCGCCTGATCCCAGTCCGGCCGCGCTTCCAGGGCCGCCATCAGCGCCGCCGCGGCCTCATCGCGCTGCTGCAAAGCCTCCAGACAGACGCCGAGATTGAGCAGAGCCTCGGCGTGGCGCGGCGCCGCCTTGGTCGCCGCCTGCAGCCAGGGCAGAGCCTCCGCCGCCCGCTGCTGGCGCAGCAACACGCTTCCCAGGCCGACCTGCGCCGCCAACAGGCTGGGCGCCCGATCGAGCGCCGAGCGAAAAGCTTTTTCCGCCTCGCCGAACCGCTCCAAGGCCGCCAAGGCCGCGCCGAGATTGGCCCGAGCCACCGCCGCGGACGGGTCGCGCTCCACCGCGCGCTGAGCGGCCCAAAGCGCTTCCGTGGCCTCGCCGGCCGCCAGGAGGGTGAACGAGAGATTGGCGTAGTAGTTGGCGCGAGGGTCGCGGGCGATAGCCTTGCGGATCAAGGCCACGGCTGACTGCACCTGGCCGGCTTGCAGTCGCGTCACCCCAAGACCGTTCAGCGCCTCAGCGTGATCGGCGTGAATGGCGAGGGCCGCCTCAAAGCTTTCCGCCGCCGAAGCGAGGTCGCCGCGACCGAGCGCCGCCCTCCCCGCGTCGATCTGCGCATCAAGGCTCATGCCCCCTTATGCCGCCGAGGGTGGGCGGTTGGCGAGGGCGGACACCTCGGGGGCGATCGAGGGACTGCGCGGCAGGAAGCGCTTGGCCCAGGCCCTGAGCGGCGCGTCGTACCAGCGCTCGGCGGCCACGGCCACCAGGATGGCGAGGCCGAGCCCCACGGCGCCATAGATCTCGCCATGGCCGTAGCGCAGCATCAGACTCTTGAACGGCATGACTAAGGGGAAGTGGCAGACATAGATGGGGTAGCTGAGCCTCGCCAGAAACCTTGTGGGCGGATCATCGCCGGAGCCGCCGTTGAGGGCGAGGGCCACGATCAGCGGCAGGGCGAACAGGCTGAGACCCGCATCGGCGAGGCCGTTTAGAGCGTTGTCCTTCACGGCTGGAACCCACAGCACCGCGATCACCAAGACGCCCAGCAGCCAGGCGGGCAGGCCCGGCAGCTTCAGCCGCCCCGCCGCGTGGGCGCGATACATGAGAACCCCGGCGAAGAAGCCGAACACCACCCGCGGCACGCCGAGGTGCACATTGTTCACGTCGCCGCCGCTGGCGTTGGCCCCGGTCCACAGGGCGATGCCCGTCACCGCGAGCCCAGCGAGGCCGACGATCCAGCGCAGCCGCCCCGTGGTCAGGGTGAGGACAAAGGCGCCGTAGATCAGGTTCACCCACAGCTCCAGCGCCAGGGACCACACCGGACCGTTGGCGGGATAGGCGTTCACGTGGCGAGGGTCGGCGAGATCCACGGTGGGCCAGAAGGCGAGGGTCTGCAGGCCCGCCTCCAGCCGGTCCTCGATCTGCGGCGCGAGGCCCCAGATATAGTCGAAGGCGAAGAGGCTGGCGACGCCGAGGACGACGCCCAGCACGTGCATGGGCCCGAGGCGCAGCGCTCGCGCGGCCACGTACCAGCCGCGCCTGTAGCCGCTCGCCTTCAGCTTCTCTTCGTAGGCGTGGGCGATGACAAAGC
Source organism: Pseudomonadota bacterium (assembly GCA_040757715.1). Taxonomy (GTDB): domain Bacteria; phylum Pseudomonadota; class Alphaproteobacteria; order Caulobacterales; family Caulobacteraceae; genus CAIMFV01. The sequence goes on from JBFLWS010000002.1 coordinate 182,613, forward strand.
CCGAGAGGACGAAGAACAGGTCCACCGCCAGGTAGAACCTGGGCAGCAGCTTGGGCAACAGCCCGTTATTGGCGAAGTGGCTGTAGGCCACGGCCAGAGCCGCCACGCCCCGCAAGCCGTCCAGCGTGTAGAACTTGCGCATCCGCCCCTCGATAACGGGACGGTGATAGCGTTCTGCGGACCAGGCGCCTAGGCTGCGCCGCCCACGGCCGGCCAAAGACGCGCTCAATGCGCGTACTTATTAGTTTGTGTTGCTATTTTTCCGTTTGATGTCGCAATTTGCGACATCAATGGGATGCAGCTGCATGGCCGACGAAACGCCGCCCCTGCCGATGAACGCCCCGTCCATTGTCGAAATTCGCCGCGAGCTCGTGGTGCTCGACTTCGATGTCGCGGTTCTGTTCGGCGTGCCCACGCGGCGATTGACGGAGCAGATCCGCCGCAATCTTGACCGCTTCGGCGACGATTTCGCCTTTCACCTGACCTTCGCCGAGTGGACGGGTTTGATGTCGCATTTTGCGACATCAAACTTGCGGGGCGGACGGCGCAAGCCGCCCTGGGCGCTGACTGAGCACGGCGTGGTCATGGCCGCCACCGTCTTGAAATCGCCCGAGGCGGCCGCCGCCAGCCGCACCATCGTGCGCGCGTTTGTCGCCCTTCGGCGCGCTCGACTGCCCAGTTCGACAGGTTGCAACGTCCAGATCACGCTCGAATCAGTGATCGCGCCCGCCTGGGGCGGTGATGCGCGACTGGGCTTGATGGCCAAACTCAATGAGGCGCTAGGCCGAGCGTTGGACGCCATCGCTGACCCACGGGCCAACACGACCGTTCGCGACGAACTGCACGCCATCGCAGCTGACGGCCTGAACGCCATCAAGGCGCACTTGCAGAAGGCGGGCGTGCAGAACGAACGTACGTTGGCCGAGGTGCGTAAGCTCTTGGCTGAGGCCGACGCCTTGGAGGCCGAGACCTTAGGGCGGCACACCGAAAATCAGCACCGTCAGCTGGCCCTCACCGCCAAGCAACTGCGCATCGCGCTGGAGCTCCAGCGTAGCCTCGAAGGCGGCGGCGTGGACAACCTGTTGGCGACCTTGAAGGAAATGCAGGCCTAGTCGCTTTTAGCTTCCACTCGATGCGCCTCTAGGTTGGTCGAGCCCGACCTGTGAGGAAACGAGGGCCGGAGTCTAGAAAAACTCCGTGGCTGTCGACGCCGCCCCATGATTGAACTCCCACCAAATAAGTGGGGTTTTTCATGCGAAATATTCAATCCATCCGGCGCTGGACCTTGGCGGCGGCTTCGAGCGGAAGTCTGGCCCTCGCCCTCATCGCCGCCACGCCCGCGGCGGCCACGGACGGCTATTTCGGCAGCGGCTACGGCGCGCAGGCCAAGGGGCTGGGCGGCGGCGTCATCGCCTATCCGCAGGACAGTCTGGCCCTCGCCGTCAATCCTGCCGCCGCCGCTGAGCTGGGCAATCGCTGGGACGCCGGCCTGCAGGTGTTCACGCCGGACCGCAAGGCCGCCTATCGCGGCACGGCCCTGGACGCCTCCTACAACGGCAACGCTCAGGCCACCGCCTATATTCCGGAAGCCGGCTATGTGCGTCAGATCAGCCCGCAATGGTCCGTGGGCGTCGCGCTCTACGGCAATGGCGGCATGATCACCTCCTACCGCTCCAACCCCTTCGCGCGCTTCGGCGCCACGGGCGGCGGCGGCGTAGAGCTGCAACAGCTGTTCATCTCCCCCACCCTCGCCTACCGGTTCGCGCCGGGCCAGAGTGTTGGCGTATCGCTCAACGTCGCCGGTCAGACCTTCCGCGCCCGGGGCATCGGCCCCTTCGCCGGATTTTCGGCAGCGCCGGCCAACTTCACCAACAACGGCGTCGACACTGAGTTCGGCTATGGCGTGCGCCTCGGTTATTTGGGCCGCGTGAGCAGCCGCCTGTCCGTGGGCGCCTTCTGGCAGTCCAAGACCAGCTTCGACGCCTTCCACCGCTATAGCGGCCTGTTCGCCGAGCAGGGCGGGTTCGACGCCCCCTCGACCTACGGCGTCGGCGCAGCCTACAAGGCGACCAAGGCTCTCGACCTCGTGGCGGAGTGGCGGCGCATCGACTACAGCCAAGTCAAATCGGTGGGGAATTCGGTGGCGCAATTGTTCGCCGGCCAGCCGTTCGGCTCGAACAACGGCCCTGGCTTCGGCTGGCGCGACATCAATGTGGTGAAGCTGGGCGCGGCCTATCACCTGAGCCCATCCTGGACCCTGCGCGCCGGCTATGACCACGCGGAAAATCCGGTTCCCGCCAACCAGACCCTGCTCAACATCCTGGCGCCGGCGGTGGTGACCAATCACTACGCTGTCGGCGCCACCTGGACCCGGCCGTCCGGGCTCCAGGTCACCGGCTACGCCGAGGTCGCGCCGCGCCACACCTTGCACGGATCGGGTTCGATTCCGCCCGCGTTCGGCGGCGGCGACGCCGACATTTCGCTCGGCGAGACCGTCGTCGGCCTCAGCGTGGGCTGGAAACACTAAGGCCGCCGCGGTGCATCCTTTTCTGCAATCCCTCATCGGCGGCGCCCTGATCGGCGTCGCCAGCGCCGGATTGCTGCTGGTCAATGGCCGCATCGCCGGGATCAGCGGCATTCTTGGCAATGCGGCGACCCTGCGGCCAGGCTTATGGCGCTGGGCTTTCCTGGCCGGCCTGATCGGCGTCGGGGTTGCGGCGGGGCTGTTGGGGCGAACCGCGCCTCAGGCGCTGGCCGAGGCTGATTTCCGCCTGCTGGCCGTCGCCGGGCTCCTGGTGGGGATTGGGACACAGATCGGTTCAGGCTGCACCAGCGGCCACGGCGTCAGCGGCCTTTCCAACCTGTCGCTGCGTTCATTGGCCGCCACCGCCACCTTCATGGCGGTCGCGGCGGCCACGGTGTTCTTTACGCACCACTTGGCGCGCGCCTGGGAGCCCTGAAGCATGAAGGTGGCGACGTCAGCCCTGTTCGGCGCGATTTTCGGGATCGGTCTCCTGATTTCGGGGATGCTCGACCCCGCCAACGTATTGGGCTTTCTGGACCTGGCGGGCGACTGGAATCCGCAGCTCGCCTTCGTCATGGGCGGCGCCATTGCGGTGGCGCTACCGGCCTTTCAGTTGGCCAGAAAGCGCCAGCAGACCCTCGCCGGCGAACCGCTGCAATTGCCACGGCGCACCGGGCTTGACGGACGGCTAATCGGCGGCGCGGCCATATTCGGCTTGGGCTGGGGCCTAGCCGGACTGTGCCCGGGGCCGGCCCTGGTGGCGGTAGGTTTCGCCGGTCCGCCGGCCTATGTCTTCGCCGGCGCCATGGCGCTCGGCACGCTGATCGCGCGCTGGGCGCTGAAGGCTTCGGCCGCCGCCAAAAGCGAAGATTGAGCGCCGCCTCTTACGCCTCCAGTTCGATGTCCCAGTAGAGGTAGTCGAGCCAGGACTGGTGCAGATAGTTGGGCGGAAAGCGGCGGCCGAGCTCCTGCAACTCGTACATGGTGGGCCGGCGCGCGGCGTAGCCCAGGAGCGGCATCTGCGCCTCCTTGGGGGTGCGCCCGCCCTTGGCCAGATTGCAGGGCGCGCAGGCGGTGACGATGTTCTCCCAGGTGGTGCGCCCGCCCTTGGACCTCGGGATGATGTGGTCAAAGGTCAGCTCTTCGCTATCGCCGCAATACTGGCAGCTGAAGGCGTCGCGCAGGAACAGATTGAAGCGGGTGAAGGCCGGGGGGCGGTCCTGGGCCACATAGCTCTTCAGGGCCACCACGCTCGGCAGGCGCATTTCGAAGGACGGTGAGCGGACCACATGGTCGTAGGTCGACACCACCTCGACCCGCTCCAGGAACACCGCCTTGATCACCTCCTGCCACGACCACAGCGAGAGGGGATAATAGGACAACGGTCGGAAGTCCGCATTGAGGACAAGGGCCGGCCAACCGGAGGGCGGACGCTCAAGCACCTGCATGAGCGGACCTCTTGGGCGTCATGGCCCCGAACATGATCAGCGCCGTCGTTCTGAAGACAGAACTCCTTCTAATTCGTGTAAACGCTTAGAATCACTGGAGTCGTTCAAAATCGCTGGCGGACCATAAGCGAATTTGCGCGACACCTCCATGACAGCCGCCTCAATAATTTGGCTATGTAGGCGCTGCGCCTCAAGGGCGAGCGTGAGACGCGCTAAGCATAGGCGGTCAGAGCGCGGGCGGCGCGATCTCGCCGCGCTTCAGTCGGCCATAATAGGCCCACAACAGATGCGCGGCCACGCCGCGATAGGGGCGCCAGGCCTCGGCCCGTTCATAGAGCGCCTTTTCGCTGAGGCGGGCTTCGGCGAGGTCGGCCACGCGCACCGCCTCCTGCAGGGCAACGTCGCCGGCGGGGAAGACGTCGAGCCGACCCTCGCAGAACATCAGATAGGTCTCGGCGGTCCAGCGGCCCACGCCCTTGAGCGCTGTAAGTCGGGCCACCGCCTCATCATCTTGCAGATGGATCAGCCCGTCGAAATTCACGGCGCCCGAGGCGGCCGCCTCGGCGATGGCGCGGGCGTAGCGGGCCTTGGGCCGCGACAGGCCAAAGGTCTTCAGCTCATCTTCGGAATGATGGAGCACTCGGGCCGGGGAAATCTCGCCAAGGCCATCCTCGACCCGGCGCCAGATTGCGGCGGCGGAGGCGACCGAGACCTGCTGCTCCACCACCATTTTTACGAGACCGGCGAAGCCGCCGGGGCGTTTGCGCCAAGCCAGAGGCGGTACCGCAGCGTCCGCCCGCTTGAGGGCCGCATCCACAGCGGCCAGATGGTCGCGCGCCTCGCGCAGGCGCGCTTCACTGTGGTGGGGGAAGAGATCGGGCGCCGCGGTCGACATGGCCGCGACTATGCCTCATCCCCTCCCCGCCACAAGATGCACGGACACGCGGACTTACAACCCAACGACGGCGACAGCGCCCGCGGCGGCGAAGCCCAGCACCAACAACAGAGCCATGCCGAGCTGGTCGGCGGAACGGGCGAGCAAAGCGGTCAAGCTATTGAGCGACATGAGAGTCTCCAGGTTCGATCGGTTCTCCCCGCCCAGCCATTCCAGGCGCCCAGGATCGATCTTGACGACGCTTAGATACAAACTAATCTGAACGCTGTCAAGATGATCTTTACGGCGTTTGGATCACCCACTATGGTGCGATGATGAAGTTCAAGCGCCCCGATTCCGCTTCCGGCCCTTGCGGCAAGCCCTATCACCACGGCGACCTGCGGCGCGGCCTGATCGCCGCCGCCCAGGCGATCCTGGAACGCGACGGCCCCCAGGGTCTGTCCCTGCGCGCCGTGGCGCGTGAGGCGGGGGTGTCGCCGGCCGCCCCCTACCACCACTTCAAGGACAAGGGCGACCTGATGCTGGCCGTGGCCGAGCAAGGGTTCAGCGATCTCGGCGAAGCCATGACCCGGGCCATCGAGGCCGCAGGGCCTCTTTCGCCGGAACAGCGCGTCACCGAGATCGGCGTCGCCTATGTGCAATTCGCCCAGGAGCATCCGGCGCTTTATCGCGTGATGTACGACTGCTCGCGCGATCTCGAGACCCTGCCCGACACCGTGCACGAGAAGGAGGAGAGCTCCTACGGCCTGGTGAAAGAGGCGCTGCTGGCGGCCGGCCGGGCCGAACCAGGCGATGAAATTGGGCTCGAGCTCGCCACGGTCGCCTCCTGGTGCGCCGCCCACGGCGTGGCCGAGATGTGCAAGTTCAAGCAATTCGACCCGCTGAAACAGGTTCTCGGCGGCGAGGTGGCCTTCTACCGCGCGGTGCTGTCAAGGATCGGCGCCTTCGGCCGTCACTGACCGCGTGCCCTCGACCTCCTTCGTCACCCGGTTCGCCCCCTCTCCCACCGGGCGGCTGCACCTGGGTCACGCCATTTCCGCCCTCACCGCCTTCGACGCCGCGCAGGCGGCGGGCGGGCGCTTCCTGTTGCGCATTGAGGACATCGACCACACCCGCGCCCGGCCGGCGTTCGAGGCGGGGATCTATAAGGACCTCGCCTGGCTGGGGCTTGAATGGGAAACGCCGGTGCGGCGCCAGTCCGACCACCTCGACGACTATGACGCGGCCCTGGCGCGGCTGGAGGCGCAGGGCCTCATCTATCGCTGCTTCAAGACCCGAAAGGAGTTGGCGGAAGCCGCCCTGTCGGCGCCGCATGGCCCCTCGCCCGCCCTGACGCCCGGCCCATCGGCCGCCGAGGACGAGGCGCGCTGGCTGGCGGAGGGCCGCGCCTTCGTGGAGGAGGGCCGGGGCCCGGCGGGCGAGCACGGGCGCCTTCACGCCGAGCCCGAGCGGCTCGGCGACGTGGTGCTGGCGCGCAAGGATGTGGGCGTGGCCTATCACCTGGCGGTGGTGGTGGACGACGCCGCCCAGGGCGTCACCCATGTGATCCGCGGTGAGGACCTGCACGAGGCGGCGCATGTTCAGCGCCTGCTTCAGGCCCTGCTCGGCCTGCCCACGCCGGTCTATCGCCACCACCGCCTGCTGCTCGGCGCGGACGGCCAGCGTCTGGCCAAGCGCAACGGGGGCGAAACGTTGCAAGATCTGCGCGCTCAGGGCGTGGCGCCGAGCGAGGTTCGCGCGCGCCTCGGCCTTTAAAACCGCCCGCAGATTGCCATCGCGCAAGGCGCCTGCAAAAAGGTCGCATGTCCCATGCCGCCGACCAACGCCGCGCCGTCCTCGTGCTCATGCTGGGCGCCGCCGCCATCGGCTTTGCGCCGATCCTGGTGCGCCAGGCCTTCGCCGCCGGCATCGGTCCGGCCGCCACGGGTTTCTGGCGCACCGGCCTCGCCTTGCCGGCGCTTTACGTCATCACACGCCGAGCTGAAGGGCCGATCCGTCTCGATCGCCCGCCCAACCTTATGGCGCTGTTGGCGGGCCTGTTGTTCGCCGCAGACCTGGTGTGCTGGCACTATTCCATCCGCTACACCTCCGTGGCCAACGCCACGGTCCTGCCGAACATGACGCCGATCCTGGTCACCGCCTTCGCCTGGGTGGTGCTGAAGGAGCGTCCGGCGCCCGTGTTCCTGCTCGGCATGACGGCGGCGGTCGCCGGGGCCGTGGCCGTGGCGCTTTCCAAGTCCTCCACTCCCGGCGCCAATCCGCACATGGGCGACGCCCTCGCCGCCACAACGGCGGTCTGGTACGCCGGCTACGTCATTGCGGTGCGTTACGCGCGCGCTGATCTGGGCGCCGCCTCGCTGATGCTGTGGTCAAGCCTCGTAAGCGCGCCGGTCATGCTGCTCGCAGCCATGGCCACCGGCGAGACCATAGTGCCAGTCCATGCGAGCGACTGGGCAGCGTTGGCCGGACTCGGCGTGGTGCACGTGGTGGGTCAGGGCCTGATCGCCTGGGCGCTGGGCCGTTTGCCTGCGCCGGTCGCCGCCGTGGTCATGCTGGTTCAGCCGGTGGTGGCGGCCTTGCTGGGCTGGCTGGCTTTCGGAGAGGGCCTCGCCGTGCAGCAGGCCCTAGGCGGTGTTCTGGTGTTGGCGGGCGTCGTGCTGGCCCAAACCGCCGCGCGCCGCCCAACTGCGAGCACGGCTGCGAGCACAGCTGCGAGCACGGCGGCCGCGCCCAAAAACAAAAAGGGCGCCCGGGTGAGCGGACGCCCTCGATCGGTCAAGGAAGCGCCTTGAAGCTTACAGCGGCTTCAGGTTCACGGCGGCGGTCTTGCCGCGTTCCTTTTGCAGCTCGTAAGCCACGCGCTGTCCTTCGTTGAGACTGCGCAGTCCCGCGCGCTCCACCGCGGAGATGTGCACGAACACATCCGCGCCGCCTTCTTCAGGCTGAATGAAGCCATAGCCCTTCGTGGTGTTGAACCACTTTACCGTACCGTTCGCCATTATTGGCATCTCCTAAGGAGCCGTTCCAGAGTGCGAGATCAAACGGCCGGCGCCGTTTGACTTCGCGGTTAGACAATCTCAATTTCTGGGGTGCGGCGGTTCAACGTGGGCGCGCAATGCGTACGACGAAGAACGATAGCGGTCGTCCAAATTTCGAGTTGCGCGCAATTATTTGCCCGCGCCTGCCGTCACGGTCAATGGCAAAAACAAACTTTTCGTTGCGTTTGCCTAGGCGGCTTTACTTGCGACCTCTGCCACGCGCACCAGATCCGCCATGATGGCTGTAAGATCAAAATCCTTTGGCGTGTAGACTGCCGCGACACCCATGGCCTTCAGTTGTTGAGCGTCTTCGGGGGGAATGATCCCACCGACGATCACCGGCAGGTCCGTGAGCCCCTCGGCGCGCAGGCCGTGCACCACGTCGGACACCAGGGACAGATGCGAACCGGACAGGATCGAGAGCCCCACCAGGTGCACGCCCTCCTCCACCGCCGCATTGACGATCTGCGCCGGGGTGAGACGAATCCCTTCGTACACAACCTCAAACCCGCAATCGCGAGCCCGCACGGCAATCTGTTCGGCGCCGTTGGAATGGCCATCGAGGCCCGGCTTGCCGATGAGAATCTTCAGACGCCGACCGAGGCGCTTGGAGGCGCCGTCCACTGCCGATCGCACCGCTTCGATCTGGTGCAACGCATCCGATGAGACGGGCGCCCGCGCGCCCTCGCCCACCCCGGTGGGGGCCCGATACTCGCCGAACACCTGGCGCAGGGTCTCGGCCCATTCGCCGGTGGTGACCCCTGCCTTGGCGCAGACGATGGAGGCGGGCATGATATTGCCGCCCGATACAGCCGCTGCGCGCAGTTGCGATAGGGCCGCAGTCACAGCCTCTGCGTCGCGTCCGGCGCGCCAGGCCTTGATGCGTTCGATGGCCGCATCCTCCACGGCGTGGTCCACCACTTCGATGGCCGCATCGCCAGACGTGAGCGGAGACGGCTCATGGTGGGTGTAGCAATTGACCCCCACCACCTTGCTCGCGCCGCTCTCGATGGCCTGCAGGCGCGCCGTGTTGGATTCCACCAGGCGGGCCTTCATGTAACCGGTCTCCACAGCGGCCACCGCTCCGCCCATCTCCTCGATGCGGGCGAGTTCGGCACGGGCGTCCGCCTTCAGGGCCTCGACCTTGGCCTGCACCACCGGCGAGCCGTCGAACAGGTCCTCATATTCCAGCAGGTCGGTCTCCAGCGCGAATATCTGCTGCATGCGCAACGACCATTGCTGGTCAAATGGCCGCGGCAGGCCGAGCGCCTCATTCCAGGCCGGCAGCTGCACGGCCCGCGCCCGGGCGTTCTTGGACAGGGTCACGGCCAGCATCTCGATGAGGATGCGATAGACGTTGTTCTCCGGCTGCTGCTCGGTGAGGCCGAGACTGTTCACCTGCACGCCATAGCGGAAGCGGCGCTGGCGCGCGTCATCGACGCCATACCGCTCTTGGAGGATCTCGTCCCAAAGCTCGGTAAAGGCGCGCATTTTGCACATTTCGGTGACGAAACGCATGCCGGCGTTGACGAAGAAGGAGATGCGCGAGGCGATCAGGCCGAAATTCTCTTCATGGGCCGGATCGGCGGCGCGCACGGCGTCCAGCACCGAGATGGCGGTGGCCAGGGCGAAGGCCAGCTCCTGCTCCGGCGTCGCCCCCGCCTCCTGCAGGTGATAGCTGCAGACATTCATGGGGTTCCACTTGGGCGTTTCGCGATAGCACCAGGCGATCATGTCGGAGATCAGCCGCAGCGACGGCTTGGGCGGGAAGATGTAGGTGCCCCGCGACAGATATTCCTTGATGAGGTCGTTCTGGGTGGTGCCCTGCAGCAGCTTGTGGTCCGCCCCCTGCTCCTCCGCCAAGGCCACATAGAGCGCCAACAGCCACGGCGCCGTGGCGTTGATGGTCATGGAGGTGTTCATTTGGCTGAGCGGGATGTCGTGGAACAGGGCGCGCATGTCGCCGAGATGGCTCACCGGCACGCCCACCTTGCCCACCTCGCCCCGCGCCAGGGCGTGATCGGGATCATAGCCGGTCTGGGTCGGCAGGTCGAAGGCGATGGACAGGCCCGTTTGTCCCTTGGCCAGATTGGAGCGATAGAGCGCGTTCGACTTTTCCGCCGTGGAGTGGCCCGCATAGGTGCGGAAGATCCAGGGGGCGTCGGGGGCGTGCTGCGTCGGCTTCTGGGACATGGGGCTGGTCTCCTCGCCTTCGCTGATGCCGCATTTGCGGCGCCGCAGCAATGGTTTTGCGTCAGAGGCGCAATTTGGCAGACAAAAGGGATGATTTAACCGAGCGCTCTCAAAAATGCGCCAGATAGCCGCCGTCCACCGCCAGGGTCTGGCCGGTGACATAGGCGGCGGCGGGGGAGGCGAAGAACACCGCCGCCCCGGCGATCTCGGCCGGCTCGCCCCAGCGACCCAAAGCCGTGCGACGTTTGAGGTGCTCAGCCACGCTCGCATCAGCGACCATCTCGGCATTGGCCTCGGTGGCGAAATAGCCGGGCGCGAGGGCGTTCACCGTGATCCCCTCGGGGCCAAGCTCCGCCGCCAGGGCCCGGGTCAGGGCGTCCAGCCCGCCCTTGGCCGTGGTGTAGAGCGCATCGCCGCTGCGGGCGATGGGGCCGGCGATGGAGGTGATGTTGACGATCCGGCCATAGCCGCCCTGGCGCATCAGGGGCGCGGCGCGGCGAGCGAGATCGAACGGCGCCACCAGGTTCACGTCCAGCTGCCGGCGCAAATCGTCGCGGTCGAGTTCGTCAAGCGGCCGGCGGTCCCGCTCCCCCACATTGTTCACCAGGATGTCGAGCTGCTTCAGGCCGGCGAAGGCCTCGTCCGTCGCCGCCTCATCGGTAATGTCGAACGCCAGGGGCTGGGCCGAGCCGCCCGCCTCCTCGATCTCCCGCGCCAGCTTGACGAGGGGCCGCCGCGAGCGGCCGTTCAGCCACACGCCCGCGCCGGCGGCCGCAAGGGCCTTGGCGATCTCCGCCCCGAGACCGCGCCCCGCGCCGGTGACGAGAGCGACGCGCCCGTGCAGGGACAAGGATGGGTAGTTCAAAGCCAAGCCTCGTGCGATGCGGGCGGGACACTATGCCGCCCGTACAACGATTGGATAGCATGCTGCGACGCAAAAATGTCTTGCCAGACGCCCCACCCTGTCACAACCTCCGGCGCAGGAGAACCGATCCGGAAACCCGCCGGACGGCGGTGAAACATTGCGCGATACCTAAAGTAACCATGGTTTAGCGAAATGTTTCGTCTTCGCCGCCCTGATCGCGGGCTCTTCGCGTCGCAACAGAAATCACGCCCCGAGAGGTAGCAGCCATGGACGTCGCCACCGTGGACCGTCCCGTCGAGAAAGAACTGTACGAGATCGGCGAAGTGCCGCCGGCCTTCCACGTGCCGGAGAAGATGTACGCCTGGGCCATCCGCAAGGAGCGCCACGGCCGCCCCACCAAGGCCATGCAGGTGGAGGTGGTGCCTACGCCCACCTGCGGCGACGACGAGGTGTTGGTGCTGGTCATGGCCGCCGGCGTGAACTTCAATGGCGTGTGGGCGGCCCTGGGCGAGCCCGTAAGCGTGCTCGACGTGCACAAGCAGCCCTATCACGTGGCCGGCTCCGACGCCGCCGGCGTCGTCTGGGCCGTGGGCCGCAAGGTGAAGCGCTGGAAGCCGGGCGACGAGGTGGTGGTTCACTGCAATCAGGACGACGGGGACGACGAGGAGTGCAACGGCGGCGACCCGATGTTCTCGCCCTCGCAGCGCATCTGGGGCTATGAGACCACCGACGGCGCCTTCGCCCAGTTCGCCAAGGTGCAGTCGCGCCAGCTGATGCCGCGGCCCAAGCACCTGACCTGGGAGGAGAGCGGCTGTTATGTGCTGACGCTGGCCACCGCCTATCGCATGCTGTTCGGCCACGAGCCGCACGTGCTCGCCCCCGGCGACAACGTGCTGGTGTGGGGCGCCAGCGGCGGCCTCGGCGTGTTCGCCACCCAGCTCTGCGCGGTCACCGGCGCCAACGCCATCGGCGTGGTCTCCGACGAGTCCAAGGCCGAGTTCGTGCTCTCCATGGGCGCCAAGGCGGTGGTGAACCGCAAGGACTTCGACTGCTGGGGCCAACTGCCCAAGGTCAACGGCCCCGAGTTCGCCGACTACATGAAGGAATGCCGCAAGTTCGGCAAAGCCCTCTGGCAAATCACCGGCAACAAGGACGTGGACATGGTGTTCGAGCACCCGGGCGAGCAGACCTTTCCGGTCTCCGTCTTCGTGGTGAAGCGCGGCGGCATGGTGGTGATCTGCGCCGGCACCTCGGGCTACAACCTGACCATGGACGCCCGCTTCCTGTGGATGCGGCAAAAGCGCGTGCAGGGCAGCCACTTCGCCCATTTGAAGCAGGCCTCGGCCGCCAACCAACTGGTGATCGACCGCCGCATCGACCCTTGCCTGTCGGAAGTGTTCCCGTGGAGCGCCATCCCCGAGGCGCACGACAAGATGCTCGACAACAAGCACCCGCCGGGGAACATGGGCGTGCTGGTCACCGCCCAGCGCCCAGGCCTGCGCACCTTCGAAGAGGTGGTGGAGCTTTCCGCACAGCGGTAAATATCGCGCGCGCGTCAGGCCTTGTTGGCGCGCTCCTCCACCCAGCGGCGGAACATGGCCGCGCACCAGGCCGCCCCCAGGGTCGGGAAGATCAGTAGACCGAGCGAGATCGCCGCGGACGCGTTCACCGGCGCAGCGCTATAGGCGGGCTTCAGGCCCAGCGGCGCGGCGATGAGATAGGTCGCCGGCAGTACAAGGCCGATGCAAAAGGTGGGGATGAGGAAGGTCGCCGGCCGCCACGCGCCCAGGGCCGCGGCCAGGATCACCATGGTCGCCAGCACCACGGACGCCTGATCCGTCCGCCATTCGACCACCACCACCAGGGCCATGGCCAGGAGATTAAGGATCGCGTAGCTGTGCTTGGTCATGGCCTCGCTCACGGGTCGTCACTCCACCGAAGTCGGAACGTAGGCCTTGATCGCGGCCTCCGCCAGCCGCCGACAGGCCTCCGCGCCATCGGTTTCGGCGTTGGAGACAGCGATGATCGCCAGGGGCTTGCCCGGCGCGATGGCGATGAGCGAGTGCCAGAAGGTGTTGGAGCCCTCCTGCATGAGAAGCGGCCCATCCGCCCAGGGGCGGTCCATATAGACCTGCCAACCGAGACCATAGCCGTCGGTCGCCGCGCTGGCGCCCTGCGGTCGGGCGATATGGGCGAGAGTCTGCGGACCCACCAAGTCGCCGCCATCGGTGAGGAACACCTGGGCGAAGCGGGCGTAGTCGGCGAGGCTGAGATGCACCCGCCCCGCCGGCCCGAACACCGGCGGATGGTCGGCGACGCCTTCAGGATTCACCGGCAGCAGATGGCGGTTCTGCAGGCGATGCCCCCAAGGCTGCGCGCCCGTGGGGGCGCCGAAGCCGGCGGTGTCCAGCTTCAAGGGCCCGAACAGGTGCACATTGAGGATCTGCTCGAACGGCCGATCGTCCAGCCGCTCCATGGCCGCGCCGGCGATGACGTAATTGGCGTTGGCGTAGGCGTAGTCGCCCGCCTTGCCGTCCGCCGGATAGGACAGAACGCGCTTGGTGAAATCGCTGCGTTGGTCGCGCAGCGGCCGCGGATCGCCCTGGGCGGCGATCAACCAATCGCTGTCGATGAAGTGGTCGTCCTTGATGCCTGAGCGATGCGACAACAGGTCCTCAATTGTCACGTCCTTGAAGCTTGCATCAAAGGTGAGGTCGGGGAACAGGTCGGGCAGCTTGGCGCCCCACTTGGCCTTGCCCAGCTCCACCAGCCGGCCATAGGCGAGGGCGGTCATGGCCTTGGTGTTGGAGCCGATGTCCCACAGATCGGCCTGGTCCACCGGATCGTCGCGATCGATGCGCCGCCGACCGGTCACCTTGATGAGCTTGATTTCCTTGTCCGTAGCCACCGCGAGCCCCAGGGCCGGCGCGCCGGTGTCGGAGAGGATGTCGGCCAACGGCAGGTCCTCTGGTTTCGGCCCGAACGGATTGCGCACGGTAGCGATGCCGGCGCGGGCGCCGAAGGCCGTGGTCAGGCTGAGGGCGGCCCCAGTGAAGATGAGGCGGCGGCGATCAGGGGTCATGAGGGCTCCGGGACGACAGTCTTCCCTTACTGCCCCGACGAGCAGGCGAGAAGATGGCGCGTCCCTATTCCGCTAATAGCTGGTCCACCGCGGCGCGGGCCTTGTCGCCGGCCCAATCGATGTCGCTCTGCACCACGCCGCGCACCCTGCCGTGTTTGTCGATGAAGAGGGTGGTGGGGAAGCCGTCCAATGGCGGCGTCATGGACGACGGCACGGCGAACTTGGCGTCCTGATAGAAGGCGAGCGGCTTGTTCACCCGGATGAAGTCCTTGGCCCGGTCGGCCGCCGCCTCATTGTCGATGGACAGGGCCACCACCTTCAGCGGCTTGCCGGCATAGGCGCGCTGAAGGGCAGCGAGGGAGGGCATTTCCTGACGGCAGGGCGCGCACCAGGTGGCCCAGAGGTTCAGCACCACCACCTGGCCCTTGAAGCTGGCGAGCGTGACGCTCTTGCCCGAACCATCCACGAAGGCAGCGGTGGGGGCCGGCCCCGCGGCGTCTGGCGTGGAGAGCTTGGGTATCTTGTGTAGGTTGGAATCGCGCGGCGGCGCCGGTTTCAGCTCCTGCATCACCGGTGCGGGTTTGAAGAGGACGCCCGCCATGACGTATAGGATCGCCGCGACTCCTACGAGACCGAGGCCCGTTAGGCCCCACTTGATCCATCCGCCCATTTTCGGCCCCTTCGCCGCCTGAGGTTCCGTTCCACTCATGACCGATCGACCTTCTGCCGCTACGCCCGCGCCCCCGGCGCAAGGTATATGGGGCGGCCGCTTCGAACGCGAGCCCGCCGAGCTGATGCAGGCGATCAATGTCTCCATCGGCTTTGACAAGCGCCTGTGGGCGGAGGACCTGGCCGGCAGCCGCGCCCACGCCAGGATGCTTGAGGCGCAAGGCATTCTCAAGCCCGAGGACGCCAAGGCCATCCTTGCCGGGCTCGATCAGATCGAACAGGAGATCAAGGACGGCGCGTTCCCCTTCCGCGATCAGTACGAAGACATCCACATGAATGTGGAGGCGCGCCTGGCTGAGCTCATCGGCGCGCCGTCGGGTCGCCTGCACACCGCCCGTTCCCGCAACGACCAGGTGGCGCTGGACTTCCGGCTCTGGGTGCGCGGCGTGTGTGAGCGCACCATCGCCCAGATCGAGGCCCTGCAACGCGCCCTCCTCGCCAAGGCCGAGGCCGAGGCCGACACCCTCATGCCCGGCTTCACCCACCTGCAGCCAGCCCAGCCGGTGACCTTCGGCCATCACCTGATGGCCTATGTGGAGATGTTCGGCCGCGATGCGTCCCGTTTTCGCGACGCCCGGGCGCGCATGAACGAGTGCCCGCTGGGCGCAGCGGCCCTGGCCGGCTCGCCCTTCCCCATCGACCGCTTCGCCACAGCCAAGGCGCTGGGCTTCGATCGCCCCACCGGCAACAGCCTCGACAGCGTGTCGGACCGAGACTTCGCCCTCGAGACCCTGTCGGCGGCCTCGGTGTGCGCCACCCACCTGTCGCGCCTCGCTGAAGAGATCGTCATCTGGTCGACGCCGCAGTTCGGCTTCATCAAACTCACCGACGCCTTCACCACTGGGTCGTCGATCATGCCGCAGAAGCGCAATCCCGACGCCGCCGAGCTGATCCGCGCAAAGGTCGGCCGCATCTTCGGGGCCCTGACCAGCCTCACAATTGTGATGAAGGGCCTGCCGCTGGCCTATTCCAAGGACATGCAGGAGGACAAGGTTCCGGTGTTTGAGGCTATGGACGCCCTGGAACTCAGCCTGCAGGCCATGGCCGGCATGGTGGACGACATGAGCCCCGTGCGCGAGCGCATGGCCGCCGCGGCCAGCGCCGGCTTCTCCACCGCCACCGACCTGGCGGACTGGCTGGTGATGAAGCTCGACCTGCCCTTCCGTCAGGCCCACCATGTCACCGGCGCCGCGGTGAAACGGGCCGAGGGCCTGGGTGTCGATCTGGCCACACTGCCGCTGAAAGAGTTGCAGATTCTCCATCCAGGGGTCACGGAAGACGTTTTTGCGGTGCTGACGCCGGAGCGTTCCGTGGCCAGCCGTGTTAGTTACGGCGGCGCAGCCCCATCTGAGGTGCGGCGGCAAGTGGGTATTTGGAAGGAGCGCCTCGCATGATGCGGCGGAACAGTTTGAAGACTCTGGCGATTGGCGCCGCGAGCCTGGGCGCGCTGGCGCTTTCTCTGGGCGGCTGCGGCCGCATGGGCCCCCTGAAGCAGCCCGCGCCCCTGTTCGGCGAGCGCGCCAAGGCCGAGTACGAGGCGCAGCAGGCCGCTGACGCCCGCGCCGCGGCGGACAAGAAGGCCGCCCACAAGGCGCCGGACACCACCCGCGCGGCCGACCAGCCGGACGACGACAACACGCCCAAGACCAAGCGCGAATACCGGGCGCCCGAGCAGCAGCTGACTCCGGCCGCGCGCACGCCCGTCGCCGGCGCGCCGGACCTCATGGGTCGGCCGGTGAACACTACGCCGCCGAACTGATGCACCACTTCGACTATCGCCCGGCCCTCGGGGGCGCGGACGAGCTCTATTGCGAAGACGTGCGCCTGGCCGACATCGCCGAGGCTGTGGGCACGCCGGTCTATGTCTATTCCACCGCCACCTTGCGGCGGCACTTCAGCGTGTTTCGCGACGCGCTGAGCGCCGCCCTGCCAGGGCGCAAGCTCCTGGTGGCCTATGCGGTGAAGGCCAACTCCAACCTCTCGGTGCTGAAGACCTTGGCCGAGCTGGGCGGGGGGGCCGATACCGTGTCGGAGGGCGAGGTGCGCCGGGCTCTCGCCGCGGGCGTGCCGCCGGAGCGCATCGTCTTTTCCGGCGTGGGCAAGACCGACGCCGAACTCGCCTTCGCGCTTGAGACCGGCATCGCCGAGATCAACATCGAATCCGAGCCGGAGCTTGACCGCCTGTCACGGGTGGCGACCCAGCTCGGCCGCTCTGTCGAGATCGCCATCCGGGTCAATCCGGACGTGGGCGCCGGCGGCCACGCCAAGATCTCCACCGGCAAGACCGAGACCAAGTTCGGCGTCTCGCTCATGGAGGCCGAGCGGCTCTACGCCAAGGCCGCCAGGACGCCCGGGGTGAAGCCCGTGGGCCTCGCCACCCACATCGGCAGCCAGATCACCGATCTCGCGCCCTTAGCCGAAGCCTTCGCCACCTTGCGCGCCCTGGCCGAGCGCCTGCGCGCCGAGGGGCTGGAGGTGAAGCGCCTTGATCTCGGCGGCGGGCTTGGCGTGCCCTATTTCAACGCCCCCGAGCCGCCGGGTCCGGCCGCCTACGCCGCCATGGTGGCCAAGGCCTTGGAGGGCTTCGACTGCGAGCTCGCCTTCGAGCCGGGCCGGGTGATCGTGGCCAACGCCGGCGTGCTGCTCTCCCGCGTGGTGCACATCCACGAGCGGCCCGGCAATGAGGGTCGGCGCTTCATGGTGCTGGACGCGGCCATGAACGATCTCATCCGCCCCACCCTCTACGAGGCCTATCACGAGATCGTGCCGGTGGTGCGCCGAGCCGCCGAAGCCCTGCCGTATGACGTGGTGGGGCCGGTGTGCGAGACCGGCGACATCTTCACCAAGGCCCGCGCGCTGGCGCCCCAGGTCGCCGGCGACCTCATGGCCTTCCTCTCGGCGGGCGCCTATGGGGCGGTGATGGCCAGCGAATACAACAGCCGGCCGCTGGTCCCCGAGGTGCTGGTGAACGGATCGGACTGGGCGGTGGTGCGCCGCCGCCCGACTCTCGACGAGATGCTGGCCCGCGAGCCCCTGGCCGGGTGGCTGTAGCGCTCAAATATGAATCGCGTGCCCCAGGGCCTTGAGCGAGGCCTCGTGGAAGGCTTCGCCGAGGGTCGGGTGGGCGTGGATGGTGCCCGCCACGTCCTCCAACAGCGCGCCCATCTCCAGGGCGTGGGAGAACCCGCCGGACAGCTCCGACACGTGCCGGCCCACCGCCTGCACGCCCAGCACGCGGTGGCTTGAGGCCTCGGCCACTACCCGCACGAAGCCCTTGCCCGCCTCCATGGAGAGGGCGCGGCCATTGGCGGCGAGGGGAAAGAGCCCCACCGTCACCGCTATGCCTTGCGCCTCGGCCTCACGTGGCGAGAGGCCGACGCTGACAATCTCCGGCTCGGTGAAGCAGACCGCGGGGATGGCCACAGGATCGAAGCGGCGGTTATGGCCGGCGATGATCTCCGCCACCATCTCGCCCTGCGCCGAGGCCTTATGCGCCAGCATGGGCTCGCCGGTGAGGTCGCCGATGGCGTAGACGCCCTTCATGGCCGTGCGCAGGCGATCGTCCACGGCGACGAAGCGGCCGTTCATGGCAAGGCCCATGGTCTCGAGGCCCCAGCCCTCGGTGAAGGGCCGCCGGCCCACCGTGACCAGGATCTTGTCGGCGGGGAGCACGTGCTTCGAGCCATCGGCGTCCTCGATAGCGAGGCCCTGGCCCTTCGGCCCGAGCCCCAGCGCCTTGGCCGAGAGGTGCAGCTTCACCCCGTGCTCCTTCAGCCAGGCCTGCACCGGGGCGATGAGTTCGGCGTCATAGAGGGGGAGGATATTGGGCAGGGCCTCCACCACCGTCACCTCGGAGCCGAGCTTGCGGAAGGCGATGCCGAGCTCAAGGCCGATATAGCCCGCACCCACCACCACCAGCTTCTTGGGCAGCTCGGTGAGGGATAGAGCCTCCGTGGAGGAGATCACGTCGCCGCCGAAGGGCAGGAACGGCAGCTCCACCGGAACCGAGCCGGTGGCCAGAATCACGTTCTCGGCCACGATGGTCTGTACGCCTTGGGCCGTCTCCACCTCGCAGGTCTTGGCGTCGGTGAAGCGGGCGAAGCCCTCCACCACCTTCACATGCGCCTTTTTCAAGAGCGCCTTCACGCCGGTGTTGAGCTTGCCCACCACCGTCTCCTTCCAGGCCGTGGTCGCGGCGAGGTCGAGCTTGGGCGGGGCGCTGATCGAGATGCCCATCTTGCCGGTCCCGACCTTCTCCAGCAGGGCCGCATAGTCGTCGGCGGCGTGGATCAGGGCCTTGGAGGGGATGCAGCCGCGGATGAGGCAGGTCCCGCCCAGCTTGTCGGCCTCCACCAGCACCGTGTCGAGGCCGAGCTGGCCGGCGCGGATGGCCGCCACATAGCCGCCGGGGCCGCCGCCCACCACCAGCACCTTGGTCTTCATCGGTCCAGGCATGGCTTAGAAGTCCACGAACAGGCTGGCGGGATGTTCCAGCAAGCCCTTGATCTTCTGCACGAAACTGGCGGCGTCCCAGCCGTCGATGATGCGGTGGTCGAAGCTCGACGACAGGTTCATCATCTTGCGCACCACCACCTGGCCGTTCTGCACCACCGGCCGCTCCATGATCTTGTTGGGGCCGACGATGGCCACTTCCGGCCAGTTGATCACCGGGGTGTGCACCACCCCGCCCAGCGTGCCGAGGGAGGTCAGGGTGATGGTGGAGCCGGTGAGCTCTTCGCGAGTGGCCGAGCCGTCGCGCGCCGCCTGGGTCACGCGGCCGATCTCCGTGGCGCAGTCCCAGATACTGAGCGCCTCGGCATGGCGCACCACCGGCACCATCAGCCCGCCGGGGGCCTGGGTGGCGATGCCCACGTGCACGCCCTCATATTGGGAGAGCACGCCCTCGTCGTCGTCATAGCGGGCGTTGATCTGCGGATGCTCGGGCAGCACCTTCACCAGGGCGCGGATGAAGAACGGCAGGAGGGTGAGCTTGGGCCGCTCGATGCGCTTGGTGGCGTTCAGGTGCTGGCGCAGAGCCTCCAGCTCGGTGACGTCGATCTCCTCCACATATGTGATGTGGGGGATGTGGCGCTTGGCCTCGGCCATCTTCTCCGCGATCTTGCGGCGAAGGCCGATGATCTTCACCTCCGAGACGCCGCTCAGCAGTCGCAGCGCGGGGCTGCCGGCGGCGGGCGTCTGGGCCCGGCGCACATGGGCTTCCAGGTCGTCGTCCATGATCCGGCCGCCGGGACCGGTGCCGATCACCTGGCGCAGATCGACGCCAAGGTCGAGGGCGCGCTGGCGCAGGGCCGGCGAGGCCAGCGGACGCGAATTGGCGGGGCGCGGCTCGCTCGTCTGAGCGGCGGGGGTCGGCGCGGCGACGGGCGCAGGCGCCTTCACCGGCTCCGACTTCGGCGCAGGGGCGGGCTTGGGCGGCGGCGCAGCGGCGGCGACAGGTTTCGGTTCAGGGGCGGCCTCGGTCGCATTGCCGGCGCCTTCCACCTCCAGCTCCACCAGCACCGAGCCCACGGGCGCCATGGCCCCGGGCTCGCCGCGCAAGGAAGCGACCTTGCCGGCCACCGGCGAGGTAATCTCCACGGTGGCCTTGTCGGTCATGACGTCCACCAGGGGCTGGTCCTCGTCCACCACATCGCCCAGCTTCACGTGCCAGGCGACGATCTCGGCTTCGGCGGTGCCTTCACCCACGTCGGGCAGCTTGAACAGGTAGCGTCCCATGGTCAGCCGCGGCCTCCGTTCAGGGTCTGGCGATAGGCGTCCCCCACCCGCTTGGGGCCGGGGAAGTACTCCCATTCAAAGGCGTGGGGATAGGGCGTGTCCCAGCCGGTGACCCGGGCGATGGGGGCCTCCAGGTGATAGAAACAGCGCTCCTGCACGAGCGCGGCGAGCTCGGCGCCATAGCCCGAAGTGCGCGGCGCCTCATGCACGATGACGCAGCGGCCGGTCTTCTTCACGCTCGCCTCAATGGTCTCGATGTCCAGAGGCACGAGGGTGCGAAGATCAATCACTTCGGCGTCGATATGGGTGTCGGCGGCGGCGGCCAGGGCCACATGCACCATGGTCCCATAGGCGAGCACGGTGAGCTCCGAGCCCTCGCGGGCGATGGCCGCCTGGCCCAGCGGCACCACGTAGCGCTCCAGCGGCACTTCAGCCAGGGGATGGCCTGCCCAGGGCAGCACCGGCCGATCGTACCAGCCGTCGAAGGGGCCGTTATAGATGCGCTTGGGCTCGAACATCATCACCGGGTCGTCGTCCTCGATGGCGGCGATGAGCAGGCCCTTGGCGTCATAGGGGTTGGACGGGATCACCGTCTTGATCCCGGCGATGTGGGTAAAGAGGCTCTCCGGGCTCTGGCTGTGGGTCTGGCCGCCGAAGATGCCGCCGCCATAGGGGCTGCGCAGAGTCAGGGGCGCGGTGAACTGCCCGCCCGAGCGGTAGCGCAGCTTGGCCGCCTCGGAGACGATCTGGTCATAGGCCGGGTAAATGTAGTCGGCGAACTGGATCTCCACCACCGGGCGCAGGCCATAGGCGCCCATGCCGATGGCCGTGGCGACAATGCCGCCCTCGGCGATGGGGGCGTCGAAGCAGCGGGCGCGGCCGTACTTCTTCTGCAGGCCGTCGGTGACGCGGAACACCCCGCCGAAGAAGCCCACATCTTCGCCAAAGGTCAGTACGTCGGGGTCCTCGCCCATCTTTACGTCGAGGGCCGAGTTCAGGGCCTGAATCATGTTCATGGCGGGCATGGTTAGATCCCCACCTCGCGGCGCTGCTCCAGGAGCCGCCAGTCCGGTTCCTTGAACACTTCTTCGAACATCTCCTTCACGCTGGGGCGCGACTGGCCGAGCACGCCCACTGCCTCGGCCTCGCGGCCGGCGGCGCGGACCTTTTCCTGAGCCTGGTGCTCGGCGGCGTGGTGCTCCTGCTCGGACCAGGCGCCGAGGCGCTCCAGATGCTGGCGCAGGCGGGCGATGGGATCGCCCAGGGGCCAGCGGGAGGCTTCGTCGGCCGGGCGATAGCGGGCCGGGTCGTCGGAGGTGGAGTGCTGGGCGGCTCGATAGGTGAAGAACTCGATCACCGTGGCCCCGAGATTGGACCTCGCCCGCTGCGCCGCCCACTCGGTGGCGGCATAGACGGCGAGGAAGTCGTTGCCGTCCACCCTGAGCGCCGGCAGGCCATAGCCGACGCCCCTGGCGGCGAAGGTGGTCTCGTCCCCGCCCGCGAAGCCGGCGAAGCTGGAAATGGCCCACTGATTGTTGACGATGTTGAGGATCACCGGCGCGCGATAGACCCCGGCGAAGGTCAGGGCGTTGTGGAAGTCGCCCTCGGCGGTGGCCCCGTCGCCAATCCAGGCGGCGGCGATCTTGTCGTCGCCCTTGTAGGCCGAGGCCATGGCCCAGCCTACCGCCTGAGGATACTGGGTGGCCAGATTGCCTGAGATGGAGAAGAAGCCGTAGGCCTTGGAGGCGTACATGATCGGCAGCTGGCGGCCTTTGATGGGGTCGCGGGCGTTGGAGTAGATCTGGTTCATCATCTCGGCCAAGGGATAGCCGCGGGCGATGAGCAGGCCCTGTTGCCGATAGGTGGGAAAGCACATGTCGCCCATGCCGAGCACCAGGGCCTGGGCGCAGGCGACGGCCTCCTCGCCAGTGCACTTCATGTAGAAGCTGGTCTTGCCCTGACGCTGGGCGCGATACATGCGCTCATCGAAGGCCCGGGTCAGCAGCATGGCCTTCAGGCCATTGCGCAGCACATCCACGTCCAGGCGCGGCGCCCAGGGCCCCACCGCCTCGCCCTCATCGTTCAGCACCCGGATCAGCGAATAGGCCAGCTCACGGAAGGTCTCCGGCGCCGCTGTGATGGCCGGGCGCGGGGCTTCCCCCGCCGCCGCCAGCCTCAGCCCGCTGAAGTCCGGCTTATCGCCCGGACGGCAATTGGGCTCCGGAACGTGCAGACTGAGTCCGACCGTATTCTTCATGGCGCTCCCTCGGCCCAGGCCGTCGCTGTGCGGCCTGTGACGGTTCGCCCCCAATGACACGAGATGGAGGCACGCTCAACCCCATATCGTCTGTACCGCAGTGCAATATACCCACATCAAACATGCGTGTGGAAATATTTACCCTTACGCGCCCAGTTTAGGCGGCGCGGCGCTCACAAACGCCCCCGCCGGGCCGGGAAACACCACCGGGCTCGCATAGCCGTCCTTGGACATCGCCTGCACGCCGAAGAACCAGTCGTCGATCACCACGTGGTCGAGCTTCAGCGAGGTCGCGGCGCCGGCGTCCTTGTGCAGGCGCCATTTGGCGTCGGTGGTGTCGCGCCACCACACCCGATAGCTGGCCGCGCCGGGCGCCGGGTTCCAGCTCACCGTGGTGTCGGCGGAGACCTGGCCCTCGATCTTCACCCCCTCGGGCGGGGCGGGCGCCAGGGCGAGGGAGGCCAGCGTGATGGCGTTCAGGCGCGTCACCTTGGCCAGGTAGTCGAAGTCCACGCCTTCCAGCACGTCGCCATAGCGCACGCCCTTGTCGGTGCGCAGGTCCTGATGCTGGCGGTCGTAGTTCTCGGCGCCCTCCGTGACACGCACGGCGGGATAGCCCGCCTCCAGCATGGGGGTCTGATCGCCGCCCCGACCGAAGCGATCGGTGCGATAGATCATACGCACCTTGAAGGGGGCGAGGTACTGATCGGCGAGGCTGGCCATATAGCGGTCGAGGTTGCGCGCGGGGCTGTCCACCTCGCCACCATTGTAGCGGCGGCGATTGGCCTCGGCGGAGGTCTCCACCGCCTTGGTGCCTTCGGAGAAGACGCGCACCTGGTCGGCCACGGTCTCCCCGCCCTGGCCGTGGATGTTGCCGATGATGTCGTTGTTGAGATCGGCCTCCACGCGCCAACCATGGGCGGAAGCGGTCTTGGCCAGAAGCTTGCCGCCATAGAGCCCCTGCTCCTCGCCCGACAGTACGGCATAGACGATGGTGGCGGGGAACTTGTGGTTCGAGAGCACGCGGGCCGCCTCCAGCACCGCGACCACGCCCGAACCGTCGTCGTCGGCGCCCGGCGCATCCGCCGTGGCGTTCATCACGTCCGAAACCCGGCTGTCGATATGGCCGGCGATGATCACCACCCGGTCCGGATCGCTGGTCCCTTTCTGGATGGCGAGGACGTTCTGCACCACCACGCCGGCGGGCGAGCGCGGGCCGGTGAAGCTGTCGGACGGGGTCTCGATGGCCAGGCACCCGCCGCAGGCCTGCGAGATGGCCTCAAACCGGGCCTTGGTCCAGCGCCGGGCCGCGCCGATGCCGCGCGTGTCCGACGTGGTGTCGGAGAGGGTATGGCGGGTGCCGAAGCCCACCAGCTTGCTCAGGTTCGCTTTCAACTCCGCCGGATCGACCTTGGCGGCGATGGCGCGCAATTCAGGATGATCGACGTGTTGCGCCAGGGCAGGCCCGCATAGACCGCTCGCCAGTCCGGCGATCAGAATGAGGCGTAGGCGCATGATCCATCCTTGCTGGCTGAGGATCGCCAGACTGCACGCCCGACGCCGCCGGGGCAAGCCAGGATCAGGAGGCCTTGGAGACGGCCGTCTCGCCGTCGGACGCCGCGGCCTCTTTGGCTCCGCCGCGTTTCGAAGCAGTGTTAAGCGGCGTGGGCGGGATGGCTTCGCGCGCGTCCGCCGGAGCCCCCAGGCGAGCGCGGATCTGTTCCGCCGCGGCCGGTCGCCCGATGAAGAAGCCTTGCAGCTCGGTGCAGCCCAGGGCCCGCAGCTGATGGAACTGGTCTTCGGACTCCACCCCTTCGGCGGTGACCACCATGCCAAGGCTCGCCCCCAGCGAGGCCACGGCCCCGATGATGGCGTTGCTGTCCTGGGCGTGCGGCAGGTCCTTCACGAAGCAGCGGTCGATCTTGATCTTGTCGAAGGGGAAGCTGCGCAGATAGCTCAGCGACGAATAGCCGGTGCCGAAGTCGTCCATGGAGATGCGCACGCCGAGACTGCGCAGCTGGTGCAGAAGTTTGATGGTGGCCTCGCTGTCCTGCATCAGCACCGACTCGGTGATCTCCAGCTCCAGCCGCGTGGGGGCGAGACCGGACTCGGCGAGGGCCGACATCACGGTGGCGACGAAGTTGGGATCGCTCAGCTGCGAAGGCGAAACATTCACGGCCACGCGCACCCCGCCCGGCCACGACGCCGCCTCCTCGCAGGCGCGGCGCAGCACCCACTCGCCGATCACGCCGATGAGGCCCACATCCTCGGCCAGAGGAATGAAGTCGGATGGCGGCACCAGGCCGCGCATGGGGTGTTGCCAACGCACCAGGGCTTCGCAGCCGGCCACTTGCTCGGTGGCGAGATTGATCAGCGGCTGGAAATGCACCACCAGCTCGCCCAGCGCGATGGCCTGGCGCAGATCGGCCTCCAGCACGCGGCGGGCCTTTTGCTGCTCGTCCATGCGCGCCTCGAAGAAGCGGAAGGCGCGCCCGCCTTCGCCCTTCACCTGGTCCAGGGCGAGTTGCGCCTTTTGCAGCAGCGAGTCCAGGTCTTCGCCATCGGTAGGCGACATGGCGATGCCGACGCCCGCGCCCACATGCAGATTGACGTCCTCAAGTTGGAACGAGCGGCTCATGTCCTCCACCAGGGCCGAGGCGAGCGCCGCGACGGTTTCGGGATTGGCCACACCGATGCGCAGAACGGCGAACTCGTCGCCGCCGAGGCGCGCCACGAAGCTGGCGTCGCCCGCGCGCTCCTTCAGCCGCTGGGCCACCGCCACCAACAGATTGTCGCCCACAGCGTGGCCGTGGGCTTCATTCACCGCCTTGAAGCCGTCCAGATTAAGGCACAGCACCGCAACGCCGTGGCCGGCCTTGAGGCTACGGGCGATCGCGTGTTCGCCTTCGCGGGAAAAGCGCGCGCGATTGGCAAGGCCGGTGAGGGCGTCATGGTCCGCCAGATAGGCGACGCGTTCGGCGGCCAAGGCCTGCTCGGTGACGTCTTCCGAGACGCCGAGAATGTATTTCGGCGCCCCTCGGTCGTCGCGCACCATGAGCTTGCGCGTTCGCAACAGGCGCGTGGCGCCGTCGCGCCGGCGGATTTGATCGTCGTCGTTGACGAAAACCTCGCCCGTGTTGATGAGGTGGCGATCCTCAATATCGATGCGCGCGGCGGTCTCGGCGCCCAGCAGTTCGCGATGCGTGCGCCCGACCACCCGGTCCGCTTGAAGCCAGTGATGTCCTCGCCCGCGCGGTTGAACAGCAGGTACTTTCCGTCCGACGCCGCCTTCACATAGACCATGGCCGGGATGTTCTCGATCACGGCGTCGGCAAACACTTTGCTCTCCTCGGCCTCGCTCTTGGCCAGGGTCAGGCGCTGGGCGAGATCGAACAGCTTTTCGGCGGTGCGCCGGTTCTCGTCGCTGGTGGCCTTCAACAGGCTGAGCAGCGTGCCGACGCCGGAATAGATCCCATTCTCCACCACGATGAAGCCGCGCAGCAGGTCCGACGGGCGATCCGACAGGGCCTTGGCGGTGAAGTCGTCCAGGCGCGCCGCGCCTTCCACAACCAGGGGCGAGGTGTCCATGATCATGGAGATCGGGCGCCGCGCATAAAGAGCGCGACCGTATTCCGAAGCCATCTTCACAAAGAAGGAATTGCGCTCCACCAGACCGACCGGGCGCGCAGCCTCGTCCACCACCCCCACGAGGAGCGTGTCGGGCTCGGCCTTGAACCGTTCGTATAGGGACGATCCATCAGTCGTCTCCCGAATGGGCTCAAGCGGTACAACGGTGTCACGCAGCAAATTCATACGGGTCTCCGTGGCTGCTTCATACAACGGAGACCTTGAAAAAGACCCTAACGCCACAACATCAAAATTTGACCTCTGCAGCGCCAATATAATCCAGAACTGTCACAATCATTACCGAATTACGTCCGAGACTTCACCATCTAGATGGTATATATATTTCAGCATCCAGTGAAACACAGTCACCTAGACTTTAAAGAGAAATGATCTCAGCAGCGGGCTCACGCCAGAAGAAATGATCCAAGCCATAGGATTTCTTGGCTGGCGTAGGCGCCGACTTCAGTGTCCAAGAGCGCCGTCGCCAAGACTTTCCGGGCGGCGAATTGCAAATGTGCTGACGACATTGCCAACCATTTGCATCAACGGCGTGCGCAGTCTGGGCGGAGAGAGAGTTGACGGACAAGTTTCTTGCCTCCCCCCCCGCCCCGCCGGCAAAGTTCCTGCATCGCCTGACCCGTCGCGGGATCGGCCGCGCCGCTGGCGTGAGCCCAAGCCTGTCGACGGCCCGACGTGAGACCAAGCCGGTGCGCCTCGCCCTACCCCGCCTGCACGCCTATTCCGCCCTTCCGGGGTTCAAGCTCGGGCTCGGCGTCACGCTCTCCTATGTCAGCCTGTTGTTGCTGCTGCCCTTGGCCGGCCTCGTGGCCCGCCCGTGGGAGCACGGCGCCGACGCGTTCGTGGCCGCGATCTCAGAGCCCCGCACCTTGCAGGCGCTGCGGCTCAGCTTCAGCGCCGCCGTGGCCGCCGCCCTCGTAAATGTGGTCTTCGGCCTCGCCCTCGCCTGGGCCTTGAGCCGTTACGACTTTCCCGGACGGCGGGTGCTCGACGCCATGGTCGATCTGCCCTTCGCCCTGCCCACCGCCGTGGCGGGGGTGGCCCTGGCCACGCTCTACGGCCCCGCCGGCCCCTTCGGCGCCGTGCTGAACAACCTTTTCGGCGTGAAGATCGCCTACACGCCGGCGGGGGTGTTTGTGGCCCTCATCGCTGTCGGCCTGCCCTTCATCGTCCGCTCGGTGCAGCCTGTGCTGGAGGATTTCGACGCTGAGATTGAAGAGGCTGCGCTGACCCTGGGCGCCACGCCCTGGCAGCGCTTTCGCCGCGTGGCCTTGCCAGCCCTCGCGCCGGCTCTGATCTCCGGCTTCGCCCTCGCCTTCGCCCGCGGTCTTGGCGAATACGGCTCGGTGATCTTCATCGCCGGCAACATGCCCGGCAAGTCGGAGATCGCGCCGCTGCTCATCGTCATCCGGCTGGAGCAGTTCGACTATGTTGGCGCGGCCAGCTTGGGCCTGACCCTGTTGCTGCTCTCCTTCGTCAGCCTGACACTGATCAACCTCGCCCAGGCGGCGGTCGAACGTCGGAGCCGCTGATGCGCACCGTTCCTCGCCGCCCCGTGAAATCAATCGGCGCCGTCGCTCTGGTGGCCCTCGCCGTCGCCTGGCTCGCCTTGGTGGTGGCCGCGCCGCTCGCCACCGTATTTTCCGAGGCGCTGGCCAAGGGTGTCGAGGCGGCGAAGGACTCGTTGTCGAGCACCGAGACCCAGAGCGCCATCGGCCTCACCTTCCTGGTGGCGGGCATCAGCGTGCCGCTGAACACCCTGTTCGGTCTCGCCGCCGCCTGGACCCTCACGCGGTTCCAGTTCCCCGGCAAGTCGCTGCTGGTGAGCCTCATCGACCTGCCCTTCTCCATGTCGCCAGTGGTGTCGGGCCTCGTCTGGGTGTTGGTGTTCGGGGCCAATGGCTGGTTCGCCCCGATCCTCGAGCCGCTGAACTTGAAGATCCTGTTCGCAGTTCCAGGGCTGGTGCTGGCCACCATCCTGGTCACCTTCCCCTTCGTCGCCCGCGAGCTGATGCCGCTGATGCAAGCCCAGGGCGCGGAGGAGGAGCTGGCCGCCGTCACGCTGGGCGCCCGCGCGCCCACTATTTTCTGGCGCGTCACCTTGCCCAACATCCGCTGGGGCCTGCTCTACGGCGTGCTGTTATGCAACGCCCGGGCCATGGGCGAGTTCGGCGCCGTCTCGGTGGTGTCCGGCCACATCCGCGGCCTCACCAACACCCTGCCGCTGCAGGTGGAGGCGCTCTATAATGATTACGACAGCGTGGGCGCGTTCACCGCCGCAGCGCTGCTCGCCAGCCTCGCCCTTGTCACGCTGATCGCCAAGACGGTGATCGAGCGCCGCTTCGCTTCGGAAACTTGAGCGTCCATGAGCCTGATCATCACCGACCTGCGCAAGCGGTACGACCGCTTTCCGGCCCTGGACGGGGTGTCGCTGACGGCGCGCCGCGGCGAGTTCGTGGCCCTGCTTGGCCCTTCAGGATCGGGCAAGACCACCCTCCTGCGCGTGCTCGCGGGGCTGGAGCGCCCCGACAGCGGCGCCGTGGAGCTGCGCGGCGAGGACTTCCTGGCGGTGGAGGCGCGCCGGCGCCGCATCGGCATGGTGTTCCAGTCCTACGCCCTCTTCCGCCACATGAGCGTGGCCCAGAACATCGCCTTCGGTCTCGACGTGCGCCCCAAGGCGGAGCGCCCGCGCAAGGCCGAGATCGCGGCCCGGGTGGCCGAACTGCTGGAGCTGGTGCAGCTGCAAGGCCTGGAGAAGCGCCGGCCGGCCCAGCTCTCCGGCGGACAGCGCCAGCGCGTGGCCCTCGCCCGCGCCCTCGCCGTGCAGCCGCAGCTTCTCCTGCTCGACGAGCCGTTCGGCGCCCTCGACGCCAAGGTGCGGCTGGAGCTGCGCCGTCAGCTGCGCGCCATCCATGAAGCGACCCACCTCACCACCCTCTTCGTCACCCACGACCAGGAAGAGGCCATGACCCTGGCCGATCAGGTGGCGGTGCTGCACCAGGGCCGCATCGAACAGGCCGGCGCGCCGCAGGACCTGGCCCGCAACCCGGCCTCGGCCTTCGTGTTCGAATTCCTCGGCGAGACCAACGAGCTCCCGGCCGAAGTGCTGGGCGAGGCCGCCCGCTTCGACGGTTTCACCGCGCCGGTGGCGGGCGGCGACGCGGCGCTGGGCCAGGTCCGCGCCCTCTTCCGGCCGCAGGATGTCGAACTTTCCACCGCCCCTGACGCCGCCGGCGTCGCCGTGCGAGTGACGGACATCGGCCGCCAGGGCCCGGTGACGCGGTTCGAGCTCGCCGACGCCAGCGGCCGCAGCTTCAGCGCCGCCTTCGCCGAGCAAGAGGCCCCCGCCCTCAGCCTCGGCGCCAACGCCAGGCTGAAACCCCGCCGGGTGCACGTCTACGGGCGGGGCTGAGGCGAGACGCCCCCGGGCAGCGCCGCTTCGCCTGCGATTGCCAGCGCCACAAGCTTAGCGTTAAGCTTCGCGGAACTGTGGAGGGGACCAATCATGAATGCCTGTGTCCGCAGCGCCCTGATGGGCGCTGCAATCATCCTTGTCGGCGCCAGCGCGACCGGCGCCTTCGCGCAGAGCGATGCATCAATGCACGTGGGCGGCCCAGGCACCGTGGCGGTGATGGGCTTTGGCTCGGTGGAGCGCGAGGCCGAGAAAATCAACGTGACGGCGGAAGCCCGGGGCCGGGCGCCGGACGCCGCCGCCGCCCTGAAGGCTGCTGGGGAGCAGCGCGACAAGCTGCTGAGCCTCGCGGATGGAGTGAAGGCGGCGGACTCAGTGAGCGCGACGCAGACGGGGGTCGACGTGTCCCCGGTGCTGCCGGTGGGCTGCATGCCCGACACGCCCTATTCCCCGGGTGGAAACCATACCGGCCGCTGCACGCCTGAGGGCTACGATGCAACGATTCGCTTGACCTTTGCGGTGCGCCCGGCCAAGGCGGCTGGTGCGCTAGCGGCGCTGCTGATTGAAAGCGGCGCCAATAATGTATCTGTCGACAGCAATGACTTCGATGATCACCCCGACCTGGAGCGCGCGGCCCTCGCCGCGGCCTTCGCCGATGCTCGAGCCCAGGCCGAACAGCTCGCCATTGCCGGCGGGGCCCATCTGGGTCGAGTGATATCAGTGGTCCACAGCGTCAACTCAGGCCCGCCTGAAACCATCCAACCGCGCCCGCCAGCCGCGTACAGTGATACGCGGGTCGTTGCGCTCCTAAAACCCAGAACGCTTACCCCGCAAACCGCCTTGGATCTGCAGCCGCCGAAAGCCCGCGCTATAACCACGGTCATCGTGACCTTCGAATGGCTGAAGTAGCGGCGCCTGCGCGCCCGCAACGGCGCCTAGGCTTGAATTCGCCAAATCTGTCCGCGCGCAAGTTGCCAGCGCCCGCCTGATCGACCATGGTCCGGCTCCTTATTTTGCGGAGCTTGAACCCATGTCGCGCACCCTTGTCTCCTCCGGATCGCCGCTCGAGCCGGAGATCGGCTTCAGCCGG
The DNA here is from genome assembly GCA_040757715.1 of Pseudomonadota bacterium. Classification (GTDB taxonomy): domain Bacteria; phylum Pseudomonadota; class Alphaproteobacteria; order Caulobacterales; family Caulobacteraceae; genus CAIMFV01. The sequence goes on from JBFLWS010000002.1 coordinate 213,527, forward strand.
GCCGTGCGCGTGGGCGACCTCATCGTCGTGGCCGGCACCGCCCCCATCGCCGCCGGCGGCGGGACCGCTGCGCCCGGGGACGTCTATGGCCAGACCAAGCGCTGCCTGGAGATCATCGCCGCCGCCCTCGAAGGCGCGGGCGGCAGCGTGGATCAGGTGGTGCGCACCCGCATCATGATGACCGACATCACCCAGTGGCGCGAAGCCGCCCGCGCCCACGGCGAGGTGTTCGGCGCCGCCCGCCCGGCTTGCACCTTCGTGCAGGTGTCCGGCTTCATCGACCCGGCCTGGCTGGTGGAGCTGGAAGCCGACGCCGTGGTGGGCTGAGGGGGCTAGAGCATTTTCCGAAAAGTGGGAACCGGTTTTCGGACAAAAAATGCTCTAGATTCAATATAGTATGAGCAAAATCCGATTCTATTTGATCGAATTTTGCTCTAGCGCTCGGCGGTTTGGGGGGCGGGACTACACTTCTCATCCCACGAATCTCGACCTGCTCAACCGCCTCACGCCTGAAACGCGCCTGAAAAATCCGGTGCTGACGACGTTCCCTCCGACACTCCTCTCCAGCTCCGAAAAGCTCGCATGAGTGTCCACCGAAACGAGGGAATATCCGTTTGGCATGGCGCTTGCCGCCTTGAGGCATCAGCTCCGCCGTTTGGCCTCAGGACCTCGTGACATGACCCTCATCGCCGACACCGCCTTTGCGCCTCTCGAACGCGAGGGGCGGCTACTCAGCCCGATCCTCAAGGGCCCCACCCACGTGGCGGGTCGGTTCGGCTTTCGCGGGGAGCTGGCGCTGAAATTCGCGCCGAAGATCGCCGATGAAGCGCGCCCGCCAGAGCTGGCTGTGGATCAGGTGCTGGCGGTGTCCGACGCCGCCAGCGGCAAAATCACCTTTTTCGCCTGCTATCTGTTGTCGTTCGAATACCTCTCCACTTTGGCGGAGGTGTTGAGCGAGTCGCTCACGCCGGATGGAAAATACTTCGTCTTCTGCAACAACATCGATCTTCTGTCTAAATACCGAGTGGAGATCTCCGGCATCACCTTCAACGTGCTGCCGATCGATGAAGCCGGCGTCTATAATGAATTGTTGGAGTTGCTGTATCTGGATCGGGCGCCGCTGAAAAAGATGGACACGGCGGCCAAGCAGGACGCCATCGCCGACAAGGCGGCGGGGTTCAGCGACGCCTATCCGCTCATCACCTATGAGGAGGGCCTGGCGCGCATGGCGCCGGTGCGCAACAGGAACGAGAACCGCCCGGTGTAGGGGCGGCCTCGCGGTCTGTGCGCCAGCCGACAATCGGGTCGGATTCCCGACAGGGCTGGCGCCGGGTTCGGGGCTGCCGCTGGGGCCTCAAGCCCCCGAGCGGGAATAGTCGGCGAGCAAGGCCTTCAATTCTCCGCTCTGAAACATCTCCTTGACGATGTCCGCGCCGCCGATCAGCTGGCCCTGAACGTAGAGTTGGGGAAAGGTCGGCCAGTCGGAATAGACCTTCACGCCTTGGCGCAGGCTCTCATCCTGCAGGATATCGATGTCGAGATAGTCGACGCCGAGGTAGGCGAGGATCTGCACCACGCCCGCGGAAAAGCCGCAATGCGGCGCGACGGCCGTGCCCTTCATGAAGAGCACGACGGGTTTGGCGGCGATCAATCCCGCGATGCGTTGTTGCACCGACTCGGCGGCGGCGATGGTGTTCATATCTGGCTCCGTTGGATCCTTGTCGCCGCGTCCCTGCGGCGACGCCTTCCGCCAGACCGGCAAGCGCCCTGCCAATACGGCGCAGTTCTAGAACCGCTTAATGTTGACGTCGTGTTTGCGCAGAGCGTAGCCGACCTGGCGCGGCGTCAGCCCCAAGATGCGCGCGGCCTTGGCCTGGACCCAGCCCGCCGTCTCCATGGCCTCCACCAGACGCTCGCGCTCCGAGCGAAAATCAGCGCCGGGGATCGGACAGGCCGATGGATCGGGGCAGATGAACGCCGCCGCTGGCCGCTGCGGCTCCGGCGACGACGGCGCCGGCTCTGCGGCGGCTTTCGGCCCGGCGTCCGGTCTTGGCGACACCACCGCTAAGGCGGTGGACCGTTCGGGGGTCAAGCTCGGCGGCGTCGGCGGCGCGCCCTTCCAAAGGATCGAGGAGAGGCACACGTCATTGCGGCAGGCGAAGTCCATATCATTGATAATATTGGACTTCGCCAAGGTGGCGGTGCGCCGGATGCAGTTTTCCAGCTCGCGGATATTGCCCGGAAAATAGCAGGTGGCGAGCACCATATGGGCCTTTTGCGACAGGCTGAGCTCGACCCCATGGTCGAGATTGAAGCGCCGGACGAACTCATCGGCCAACAGATGCACGTCGCCGACCCGGGCGCGCAGGGGCGGCAAAAGGATGGGCACCACATTGATCCGGTAGTAGAGATCGGCGCGGAATTCGCCGCTTTCCACCGCCGCCTCCAGGTTGCGATTGGTGGCGCAGATCAGCCGCACATCGACCTTCAGCGTGCTGCTCCCGCCCACCCGCTCGAATTCGCCCTCCTGCAGGACGCGAAGCAGCTTGGCCTGGAAGGAGGCGGAAATCTCACCGATCTCGTCCAGAAACAGCGTGCCGCCATCGGCCAGCTCGAAGCGGCCCTTGCGCTGGTTCACCGCCCCGGTGAAGGCGCCCTTCTCGTGCCCGAACAGCTCGGATTCCAGTACGCTTTCGGGGATGGCGGCGCAGTTGACCTTGATGAACGGTTTGCGATTTCGCGGCGACAGCTCGTGAATCGCCGTGGCGAACAGCTCCTTGCCGGTGCCGGACTCGCCGCGGAACATCACCGTGGAATTGCTCTTGGCGACGATGTGGATTTTCTCAACGACCTTATTCAGGGCCTCGCTTTCGCCGATGATCCCCTTCAGACCGCCGGGACGTTCGCGATGCGCGACATCGCCGCCTTGGCGTTCGACCTGCTTTTCCAGTCGACGCTGATCCGACAGCAAGCGCTCGCGATCGCGCGCCACCGCCCGGTGAAAGCGGCAGGTCTGCCCGATCAGATTGGCGATCATCACTAGGAAACGTACGTCCTCGTCCAGGCGCGGGTGATGCCCAACGCCGGTGGACCGGGTCACGGTCATCACCCCGGCCACGCGATCGCCCTCCTTGATCGGCACGCCAATCAAGCAATAGCTGTCGCCGTTGCTCGGCGCCCATTCCCCCAGATCGGCGTTGGCGAACACGGGGTCGGAGCGGACATCCGGCGACAGGTAGGGCATCTTGGTGACGACGATCTGACCCAGCACCCGCTCGGGCAGCCGTTCAAAATATTGCAGGGCCGCGCCTTCATTCCAGTCCGATCCGACCACCACGTCGGGGGCGCCGTCCGGCGTCAACAGGGCGATCAAGCCGTTGTTCATGTCCATGAAGCTGGACAGCAGCGCGAGCACCCCCGCCAGCTCGGCCTCCAGCCTATTCGGCGAAGCCAGAAGCTTGGAAATTTCATAGACGCCCAACAGGGCGGTCTCGGCTCGGGAAGACATGGGAACTCCCCCCAACTGCGGCCTTCATTTTTTAAGGCAGGCCTCGGCTCGCGTCTCTGGACGGGTCGGATTCAAGTTGCACATTTTTCGCAACTGACAAGTTTTTGAGCGAATATTGAATTGTCGCCGAATAAATCATCCGATTTCTTGTGCGACTCGTTCGCAAATCCCTTCACCATCTTTCCATCATCGGTCGAGATGTGCATTTTCACGGCGCCTGTCCGCGCCGTGCGCAGCCGTAAGGCAGACCCGGAAAATGTCGGCGAATGCTTGGCTTCCCTGTGGTCGCACAGCCTCTTTTGGCAGGATAATGTCACTGAAATAATTGGAGAAACCGATGCCATGAACGGCGTTGGAATGAGCCTTTCCCTGGCCCAACGCCAGCAGTTCAGCCAGCGGGCGCAATTCGCCCTACGGTTGCTGCAAATGTCCAATCTCGAGCTGGCGGCGGAGATTTTGGCTGAAGTAAACACCAATCCATTACTCGACGCCGTACTGCCGCCCGCGCCGTCAGTCGAACAGATCTCCCCCGCCTTGTCGGGCCCGATCAGCGCAGCGGGGTCCGGGGCCGCCGGGCTCGACCGGCCGGAGATCGCCGGCCGCGCGCAAACCCTGGCCGAATGCCTGCTGAGCCAGCTTTCCGTGGCGGGACTTGATGCGACCTCGAATTTCCTCGCCCATGCCCTGATCGGCGAGATCGATCCCGATGGTTATCTGCGCGCCGATCTCGATCAATTGGCGGAGCGCCTCGGGGTGGATCGCCCGATGATCGAAGCCGTGCTGCGCAAACTGCAGGACTTCGAACCGACCGGCGTGTTCGCCCGCAATGTGGTCGAATGTCTGACCCTGCAATTGCAGGAGCGCGATCGGCTCGACCCCTTGATGGCAAGCCTGCTGGCTAATCTCGATCTGCTGGCCCAAGGCCATCGCGACAAGGTGCTGGCTAAGCTGGGTTGCGACCGCGAAGACCTGGATGACATGCTGGCGGAACTGAAAAGCCTGACGCCGCGACCCGGCCTCGCCTTCGGCTTCGAACCGCCGAGCATCATCTCTCCTGAAGTGCGGGTGACCCGCGCCGCCGATGGAAGCTGGGTGGTGGAGAGCTGGGCGCCGCATCTGCCCCGTCTGGTGGTGCGCATGGGACGTTATGAGCGTCTGGCGGCGCAATGCCGCAAACAAGAGGACGCCAAATACCTGAAGGAACGGCTGAGCGCCGCCCGCGGCTACCGCGACCTGATCGCCCGGCGGGGACGCACCGTGCTGGAGGTGGCGGCGGAGATCGTCAAGCGACAGGAAGGCTTTCTGGAATCTGGTCTTGCGGGGCTAAAGCCGCTGATGCTGAAGACCGTGGCCGACGCCCTCGGCATGCATGAATCCACCGTCAGCCGCGCGGTCAGCAACAAGGCGATGCTCACCCCCAGAGGCACGGTTCCGTTCAAGGCCTTCTTCGCCGCCGCCGCCGTCACCCTTGATGGCTCGGATGCGACCCAGGCCCAGGTGGTGGCCCGCATCGGCGCCTTGATCGCCAGCGAAATCAAGAGCGGCGTGGTTCTGACCGATGACGCCATCGCCGATCAATTGGCCAAGGAAGGGGTGAAAATCGCCCGGCGAACAGTGGCCAAACACCGGGAGGGCCTGGGCATCGCCACCTCCTCGCGGCGCCGGGCCAACCTCAAGCTGGCGGGGTAGGCGGCGACGCGCAGGGCCGCCCGCGCCGGCTTGGCCCCGCGATTATCCGAACTTGAACAGCACGCCGAAGCCGCCGCGAGGGTATTCCCAGACGATATCGGCAGTCTTGGCGCAGACGATGCGGCAGGTTCCGCATTCAAGGCAACCATCCGGCGCCACCTCCACCTGCCCGTTGTCGTTGAGGCTATAGCAGCCGGCGGGGCAAAGCTTGGTCATCGACAACAACGCCTTGCTCGGAACTTCATGCGGCCGCACCTCGATATGGGGCCGACCGGAATCCACCAGATAGCGATTGAAGAACAGCTTTTCTTCCACCTTGATCGTGTTCATCGCCAAGCCCTCGCCAGGTTGAATGCATCGGTGAGCAATCCCGACCATTTACGGGTGGTGCGGAATGCGTTGATGATCTCGTTTTCCTTCGCCACCTTGTCGACGCCGTCCACCCGCAGCCAAGTCTGCATCGCCTTGCTGAACAGGTTCGGATAGGTGTTGAACACTTGTTTGCTGGAATGGAGAAAGGTCGGAATTTTCCGATACTTCTTCATGTCCTTCATGACGAAGGAGTTTTCGAGCGCCCGGCGATACTCCGCCAGATTTTCTTCGCTGAACTCCAGCCCCCGCCGCTTCAGTCGGCCGATGGTCTCGCCGGCTAGGCGTCCGGTGGTCATGGCCAGGTTCGAGCCTTCCCGGTGGACAGCATTGACGAACTGGCCCGCGTCGCCGACCACCAGCCAGCCGTCGCCGTAGAGCTTGGGGATGGCGTTGTAACCGCCCTCGGGGATCAGGTGGGCGGCGTATTCCTTGACCTCGGAATCGGCCAGCAGCGGCTTGATCGCCGGGTGGTTCTTGAATCGCTCCAGCAGCGAATAGGGCGTCTGACCCGACTCCTGGAAGTCGGCCACGATGCAGCCGATCCCCACCGAAATGGACTCCTGATTGGTGTAGAGGAACGCGGTGCCGGCCATGCCCAGGGTCACCGATCCCATGGCCTCGATGACCACGCCCTCGTCGCCCTTCAGATTGAACCGGCTTTCGATCACTTCGCGGGGCAGGAAGTGCATTTCCTTCACCGCCAGGGCGACGGTGTCCGGCTTCAGCTCCTCGCGCAGGCCCGAGCGCTGCCCCACCAGGCCGTTGACCCCCTCGGCCAGCACCACGATATCGGCCAGGACCACCCCCGCCTCGCGATCGGTTTTGACCCCGACGACCTTGCCGCGCGGATCGCGCACCAGGCCCTTGACCGTGGTTTCGCAAAGCACCGTGGCCCCCGCCTCGCGCACCTTGCTGGAGAACCACTTGTCGAACTGGGCGCGGATGATGGTGTAGCGGTTCGGCTTTTCTTCGTTGAAGTCGTCCGAACGGTATTGCATGCCGATATAGGAGGTGTCGTCCAGCATCCAGGTGCGCTGTTCGATCACGTGGCGCTCCAGGGGCGCATCCTCGCGGAAATCCGGTATGATCTGCTCCAGGGCGTTGGCGTAGAGGATCGCGCCTTGCACGTTCTTCGAGCCGGGATACTCGCCCCGCTCGAGCTGCAGCACCTTCAGGCCTTGCTTGGCCAGGGTGTAGGCCGCCGCATTGCCGGACGGCCCGGCGCCGACGACGATGACATCGAACTTCATCTCGCTCATGGCCATCTCCTAGCCAACCATCCGGTTCACCGACAGGCGCGCGGCGAAGGCGCGTTGCAGGGCCGGCAACAGTTCGGTGGCGTCGGCCACCACGCCCACATGCGCGAAGTCGAAAATCGGCGCATTGGGGTCGGTATTGATGGCCACGATCAGGTCGGCGCCCTCGACCCCCACCCGGTGCTGGATCGCCCCCGAAATGCCGGCGGCGATATAGAGCTTGGGCCGGATGGTCTTGCCGGTCTGGCCGATCTGCCGGTCGGCGGTGATCCAGCCCTTTTGCACCAGGGGGCGCGAGCCGCCATATTCGGCGCCCAGCACCTCGGCCAGGCTCTTCACCAGCTGGAAGTTCTCCGCCGATCGCAGCCCAAGCCCGCCAGCGACCACGATGTCGGCATAGGCCAGTTGCGCGGTTTCCGACTGCCGGTCGGGGATGAAGCGCAGCACCTTGGTGATGATCGTCTCTTCCTCAACCTTACCCCGGTGTTCGATCACCCGCCCCGTCCGGCTGGGATCATGTTCAGGCATGGGCATCACCCGGGGGCGGACCGTCGCCATCTGCGGGCGGAAGTTCAGGGTGTGGATGGTGCACAGCAACGAGCCGCCGAAGGTCGGCCGCGTGGCCGCCAGCGAGCCTTCGTCGTCGATGGCCAGTTCGGTGGCGTCGGCGGTGAGCCCGGTCAACAAGGTGGTGGCCACCGACCCGGCCAGGTCGCGGCCCAAGGTGGTCGCGCCGAGCAGCATGATCTCGGGCTTAAAGGTGTTGACCAGATCCGTCAGGGCGAGGGTGAAGGGGTCGTTGCGATAGGCGCCATAGACCGGATCGGCGGTGACATAGACGAGGTCGGCGCCGTGCTGATGGCAGAGCGCGGCCGCACGCAGCAGCGCCTCCCGCTCGCCGCCGATGAGTACGCCAGCCAGCTCCACACCCAGCTTATCGGCCAGCTTGCGCCCCTCCCCCAGCAGCTCGAGCGAGACGGGGTGAATCTGGCCGTGCTCATATTCGACAAACACCCACACGTGCTTGTAGGCCTTGAAGTGCTCGGGGAGGGCCTTTTTCATCGTCGCCCGACCCTGATTGGCGGGCGGGGGCGCGGCCGGTTGAGTGGTCATCTCAAAATCTCCCCGTCATTGGCCGCTGGCGAAGCGGATGAGGTCCGCTTCGACATTGGGTTGGCGCTTGAAAATCTCGGCCATCAGCTCGCCGGCGATGTCGTCGGCAGACCGGCGGGCCACCGCGATCTGCGCCGCCTTTTCCGAGCGCGGCGACGGCGCGAACACGCGCTTGACCACGGTGGGCGAGCCTCGCAATCCGCACTTGGTCACGTCCTCGATGCCGGCGTCGGCGGCGCTCCAGGTGACGATCTCGGCGGTGGCCGCCGACAGCGCCGAGGACAGCGAGCCCCGCCGCATTTCATTGGAGCCCTCCAGCATGGTGACCAGCGCCGGCAAGCGCGACTGCAGCACCTGCACCCCGCCCTCGGCGCGCCGCTTAGCCACGATGGTCAGGGTCTTCACGTCGATGGAATCGATCTCGGCCACATAGGTAAGCTGGTTCAGACCGAGGCGGCTGGCGACGCCGGGACCGACCTGGGCGGTGTCGCCGTCGATGGTCTGCTTGCCACAGAACACCAGGTCCGGCGCCCCCCACAGCTCCGAAATCTTGCCGATGGCCTTGGCCAGGGCGAAGCTGGTGGCCAAGGTGTCCGAGCCGGCGAAATACCGGTCGGTGAGCAGGACGGCGCGGTCGGCGCCGAAGGTCAGGGCCTTGCGCAGGCTCTCCGCCGCCATGGGCGGCCCCATGGTCAACACGGTCACCTCGCCGCCCAGCCGATCCCGCCAGCGCAGCGCCTCCTCCAGGGAGAACAGGTCATACGGATTGATGATCGTCGGCACGCCCTGGCGCATGATGGTGTTGGTCACCGGATGGACGCGAATCTGGGCGCTGTCGGGCACCTGTTTCAGACAAACGACGATATGCATGGTCACCACCTGCCTCTCGGCCCTGGACGCGACTGGCCCCCCAGCCCCGCCATCTGGTGTTCGGCAAGCGCCGTGCCATGGCGAGCAGAAATTTAACCTATTGAAATTTTTTGATTTTTCGCTCAACCCGACGGGGCGGCGGGTCATTGTCGAGCCCGATGTCGCATTGACGACATCCCTGTCCGACCATTGTCAGCTCTCCGAGCCGGTCAGGGCGCTCAAGGGCACGAACGGCTTGGACGGCGCCGCCTTCGGCTTCGCCGCGTCCTTCAGCACCTTGAACACGCGCTGGTCGAGGGGCGAGGATTGGACGAAATCGTCATAGGCGCGCTGCAACTGGGTGCGGCAGGCCTCGCGGGCCGCCTCGGGGCTGAGGCTCGCCAGGGCCTCAGCGTGCAGGTATTCGCCCATTCGGCGCAGGATGTGCAGCCGCGCGACCCGCAGCACCGCCGGATCGAACTCGACGCCCAAGACGGCGAAGAACTCCTCCGCCGAAGACAGTTGGCGCAGTTCGTCAAGGATGGTCATTGCGATGACTCCCGGCTCTACGGTTCGATAACGACGCCCCGCGGCCGTGAAAGATGTCGTGGAGATCGCACAGCTCCACCGCCTGCTTGGTCCGCACCGCCTGGGCGCGGATCTCGTTCAGCACCCGGCGGGTCTGGGCCTCGTCCGCATCGATCCCCACGCATCGCAGCGCATAGGCGACCGCGCTCAGTCCGGAATGCTTGCCAAGGACGATGGACCGCAACCGCCCAAAGCTGGCGGGGTCGAGCGCCTCATAGGTCTTCGGTTCGCGGATCAGGCCGGAGACATGGATGCCCGATTCATGGGTGAACACCGAGCCGCCCACAATCGGCTTGTCCTCGGCGATCTTGCGTCTGGAGGCCTTGGCCACCCGCTCGGCCAGGGCTGGAAGCCGCTGGAAATCCACCCGGGTGGTGCGGCCGGCGACGTGGCGCAGTCCCGCCACCACCTCTTCCAGCGCCGCATTGCCCGCGCGCTCCCCCAAACCCAGCACGCACACCGAAACGTGGGTGGCGCCGCCCTGCACGGCGGCCAGGGTGTTGGCGGTGGCCAGGCCGAGATCATTGTGCCCGTGGAACTCCAGCTCGAGATCGGTGGCCGCGCACAGCCGACGAAAGACGGCATGGGTGACGAAGGGATCCAGCACGCCCAGGGTGTCGGCGTAACGGAACCGGCGCGCGCCGGCCTCCTCGGCCACCATCATGGCCGCGCAGACGAATTCCAGGTCCGCCCGGCTGGAGTCTTCGCCGCCCATGGCCACGCTCAAGCCCAAGGCCCGAGCATAGGTGACCACACGGCGGATGCGCTCGAGCACCTCCAGCCGCCCCGCCCCGAACTTGGCGGCGATCTGCACGTCGGACAGGGGTACGGAGAGATTGACCGCGCGCACGCCGGCGTCCACCGCCGCCTCCACGTCGGCTTCGGTCATCCGGCACCATGCGATGGCCTGGGCGCGGGTCAACACCTCGGCGATGGCGCCGATAGCCAACACCTCTTCGCCGCCCATGGCCGGCGTGCCCGCCTCGATCTCATCGACGCCCGCCGCCTCGAGGGCGAGCGCGATGCCGATCTTCTCGTCGAGGGTGAAAGCCACGCCGGGCGCCTGTTCGCCGTCGCGCAAGGTGCTGTCATTGACGATGATCGGCGGCATATTGCAGCGCATGGCCAAACCTCACGCATAGGTCGGGCTGAACTGGGACGCGCTCTTTTCGTCCCCCTGCCAGAACGGCGACAGCTGGCGCAGCTTGGCGATGATCGGCGGCACGGCGCTGAGCACCCGATCCACGTCCTCAGAACCGTTCTCGCGCGAGAACGAAAAGCGGATCGCCCCGTGGGCGGCGGTGTAGGGCACGTTCATCGCCCGCAGCACGTGCGACGGCTCCAGCGAGCCGGAGGCGCAGGCCGAGCCGGACGAGGCCGCGATGCCTTCCTTGTTCAACAGCAGCAGAATGGCCTCGCCCTCGATATATTCGAAGGCGATGTTGGAGGTGTTGGGCAGCCGGTTTTCCGGATCGCCGGCCACGAAACACGAGCCGATCTGCTGCAACAACCCGCTTTCCAGGCGGTCGCGCAAATCCTTCACCCGGGTCTGTTCGTCGGCCATGTGACGCAAGGCGAGTTCCGCCGCCTTGCCGAGCCCCACCACCGCCGGCGCATTCTCTGTGCCAGCGCGGCGGCCGCGCTCCTGCTGCCCCCCGCGGACCAGGGCGCGGAAGCGCACGCCCTTGCGCACATAGAGCGCGCCGATGCCCTTGGGCGCATGCAGCTTGTGTCCAGACAAGGACAGCATGTCGATCTTGGTGGACTTCACGTCGATGGGGATCTTGCCCACAGCCTGCACGGCGTCGGTGTGGAACAACGCCCCCGCCTCATGGGCCAGCTCGGCCAACAGCTCCACCGGGAAGAGGTTGCCGGTTTCATTATTGGCCCACATGATCGAGGCGATCGCCGTCTTGGGGCCCAGCGCCTTGCGATAGGCGTTCAGATCCAGCCGCCCCTTCGCATCCACGCCGATCCGGTGCACCGTGACGCCCCGACGCTTTTCCAGATAATCGCACAGGGTCAGCACCGCCGGGTGCTCCACCACCGAGGTGATCACCTCATCGCGCCCTGGCTGGGTCTCCAGGGCCGACAGAATGGCCGAATTGTCGGCCTCGGTGCCGCCCGAGTTGAAAATAACCTCGTGGTCGAACTCCGCGCCGATCAGGGCCTGCACGCTTTTGCGCGCGGCCCTCAGCGCCGCCCCGACCTCAGAACCGAAGGCGTGCATCGAGGAGGCGTTGCCGAACTGCTCGGTGAAGAAGGGCAGCATGGCGGCGACCACTTCCGGATCGACCCGGGTGGTGGCGTTGTTGTCGAGATAGACCGGGCGCATAGGGCGCTCCCTTGGACGGAGTTCAGTGAGCGGTTTGCACGGGCAGCACGCGCAGCGGCATGCCCAGCTTTTCGATCAGGCGTTCCTGGATGCCGCTGACGGTGGCCGCGGACATCTGGCAGCCGACGCAGGCCCCGGTGAGGGAGACCAGCACCGTGTCGCCATCCACATCGATCAGCTCGCAGTCGCCGCCGTCACGTTGCAAATAGGGGCGAAGCTCGGTGATCGCCGCTTCGATCAGGCGGATCTTCTGCACGGTGGTCAACCGCGGCGCCGGCGCGGCCGGCTTGGGGGCCAGGGGCGAGGTTTTCGCCAGGCTCGGCTTGCGCACCGGCCGCACTGCGACCGCCGGGTTGAAGGCGGCGGCGGCGGTGATCAAGCCGTCTTCGACCATGGCTGCATTGGTCTTCGCCAACACCTCCTCCAGCCCTTCCATGCAGGAGGAGCAACCGCCCCCCGCCTTGGTGTAGTGGGTGACAGCTTCCAGGCTGGTCAGCTTGTTGGCGCGCACGGCCCGCTCGATCATGCCCTCGTCGACGCCGAAGCACTTGCAGATCAGCGCGCCGTCTTCGTGGTCGTCGACCCACTGCTCGCCGCGATAATTGGCCACCGCCGCGCGCAGGGCCTCATAGCCCATCACCGAACAGTGCATCTTTTCCGGCGGCAGGCCGCCCAGAAAATCGGCGATGTCCTGGTTGGTCAGCTGCATGGCCTCGGCGATGGTCTTGCCGATGATCAGCTCGGTGAGGGCTGAGGACGAGGCGATGGCCGAACCGCAGCCAAAGGTTTGGAACCTGGCGTCCAGGATCACTTCCGTGAGCGGGTCGACTTTCAGCATCAGCCGCAGAGCATCACCACAGGCGATCGCCCCCACATCGCCCACCGCATCCGCATTCTCCAACACCCCGGAGTTCTTGGGGTTGAAGAAATACTCTTTCACCTTCTCGCTGTATTCCCACATGGTGACGCCTTTCTCAGCCGAAGGACTTGCCGCAAGAGCAGCTGCTGGTGGAACTGGGGTTGTCGAAGGTGAAGCCGGAGCCATCCAGGCTGATGACGAAGTCCACCGTCACCCCTTGCAGCAAGGGCGCGCTGGAGGCGTCGACGAACAGCTTCAGGTCGCCCTGCTCGACAATGATGTCGTCGGGGGCGGCGCTGGACACCAAGCCCATCATGTATTTGTAGCCTGCGCAGCCGCCGGTCTCGACCTGCAGCCGCAGGCCGCCGACCGGATGCGTCGCTCCGGCGATCGCTGAGCGCACCGCATTGGCTGCGCTGTCGGTGAGTTGGATCATGTCAGGCCCTTCGCAATTGCAGCATCGGATATTCCGAGGCCGGCAAGCGACGTGCCATTTCCAACCATTTGTTTTTCTTAGGAGTTTATTGATTTTCCCAACGTCGGATTTCGAACAGTGTCACATGTCCGACATGGCGCAACGTCGACTTCAGGCCAGGTCAGGCGCGCCGCTCACCCTCAAGACGCGCTTGGACCAACAGGCTGTCGCCGGTCTCCTCGCCGAAGCAGCCGGCGAAGTCGTCGCACTCCGCACAACTGGGCGCGGCGCAGAGCCCATGGTCGAGATCGCGGCAAAGGGTCCGGTAGAGGAATTTCTTCCATTTCATGTCGCCGCGATTGCGCAGGGCGAGCCATGGGAAATGGCGGCGCATCAGCTCATTGAGCTCGCCGCGGTGACGCAGGCCGAGGTCCTGCCACAGATGGTTCGGCCTTTGGGCGCGCCGGGCGATCATCCGGCTGAGCCAGACCCCGAGACGCCCGCGATCGGCGGAGCATTGGGCCAGGAGTTCGATCAGACAGGCCTCGTCGGCCGCCGCCGCCGGCTCGGCCGACCCCGCCGTCCTGGCGATCTCCTCCGCCAGATGCGGCAAACGCATCTGGGCGAGATCGACCAGTTGATCGGCGTTAAGGCCTGACGCCTCGGTCAATGAGGCGGCCGCGCCCCGCCTTGTCTCAAGGATGCAGATCGCCAGCACCGAGGCCAGGACGTGGGTGTCGAAGTCGACCGCCGCCTCGCCCCCCGCCAAGCCTTGATAGATGTCGCCGGCGCCCATCTAGCGCCCTCACCCCGCCGCCGCGTCCGCGCCGTGCGTCTGGCAATTGGTCGGGCAGACCCGGGCGCAGGCGCCGCAGCCGATGCAGGCGCCCGGATCGTTCATCGCCATCACCTTCTTTTCGATCTCATCGTCATCATCATCGTCGAGATCGACCAGGTCGCCGTCTTCGTTGCGGCCGCGCAAGGTCATCACGTCGCGGCCGCAGACCTTGAAACATCGCCCGCAGCCGATGCAGATCTCGCCATTGATGGCCAACAGATATTGCGGGGCCCATCCGCGCCCGTCGCGCGTCGTCGCCGCCATCACGCCGTCTCCAACTGTTTCAGCAATTCGCGCTTCTCGTTCAGCTCGGCATAGGCGCGATAAGCGATCTCGGCCACGTCGCGGATGGTTTCCCAGCCGACCGGCAGGTCTTCCGACAGGTCGTGCAAATTCATCTTCGCCTGAACAGCCTTGGCCGAGAGCTTCTTAAGCTCTAATTTCAGCTCATCGATCTGGGACATCGGGGCCAATCCCTCCTCAAAACTTGGCGACGTCGGGGAAGTGAGCGATCATTTCGGTCCCGGCCTTGACCGTCTTCTCACCCTCCTCGGCCAGCTTGGCCAAGCTGTCGAAGCCGAAGCGATGCACGTCGCGCAGCTGCTTGTTGATCACCACCAGGCGTCCGGCGATCAGCACCAACCGGCCGAATCCTTCGTGGTGCATCTTCATCATTGGCGAGACCATCGACCCCGTCGCCCGCTCGATGGCCAACCCCACCGCGTTGTAGAACAGCTCCAAGCGCCAGAGAGTCTCTGGGTCAGGATCGCCAAGGATCGGCATTTCCCGACGCTTGGCCTTGTCGATGACATAGGGTTCCAGCAGCTCGGCGTCGCTTTTCTTTTCCCAGGCGCCATAGGTGTCCTGCGCCCGCCATTGCTTGACGAGCTCACGCAGGAACGGCGAGGTCTTCACCAGGTCGAGCACCTCTACGGCGGCGGCGTCATCCATGTCCGGTTTCCTCTTCGAATTCAAAGGATCGCTCCTGCCCCTTCAGCAGCGCCTTGCGCAGCCAAGGCGGCGGCGAGCCCTGCAGCACGTCGCGCAGCTTGCCGAGCAGATCGACAATGGCTTCCGGCTCGCTGACCTTCATCGGGTGGATGTTCTGGGCCACCACTCGGGCCGCGCCGGAACCGCCAATCGCTGAGACGTACAAAATGGCGCAGTCCTTGATGGCTTCGAGCTTGGGGATCAGCTTGTCCTCGACCCCGTCCTCCTGCAGCTCGCCATCGAACTGCACCGCCTCGATGAACTGGTAGCCGTCCCGATCCAGCTCATAGATGGCGATGTTCTTGGCCCAGCCGAAATGGGCGTCGACGCGCACCATATCCTGGGTTGCGAATGCGACCTTCATCTTAGCAACACGCCCTTTCCTATTGAGCGCGGTGTCTTCGGATCTAATGAGCCGCAGGCGCCGCATGGATTTCACGGGGGATCATTTCAGGCCGTCTCCAGGCGTCCGGTTCCGGATCGCGGATGCTGCCGATGAAGATATTTCCTATGTCAAACAACAGGTTGCGCGACCCCACATAGCCGACCGTTACGATATGCGCCGCGCCCAGCCGATCGAAAATCGGCAGGCCCATGCGCAGCAGCGGCAAGCCCAGGCGCTCAGCCGCCTGGCGGCCATGCGAGTGGGTGATCAATAGGTCGCAGCCCTTGGCCCGCGCCTCCAGGTCCTCCAGATCGCCGATGACCACCTCGTCGATGGCCAGGCGCTCCAACACTGGCGAGGCTGTGGTGGTCACCGCCGCGGCGAGCTCGCAGCCCATTTCGGCGAGGAAGGCGCCGAGACTCCACAGCAGGTCCGGCTCGGCCCCGATGGCGATTTTCTTGGCCCCGTGCGAGAAGTGCGCGTCGAGCATGGCGTCGACCAGCTGGCTGCGCTGGCGGCGAAACTTGTCGGGAACCGGTCGCCCGCTGATCTGCGACAACAGGCTCATCAGGGCGTCGTTGGGCTGCAACCCGGTGAGGCGGTCGAACAGGGTGAAGGCCGTGCCGGTGTTGCGCTCCAAGGTCTCGGCGGCGGCGCGCATCTGTTCCCCCACGGCGATGGTGTGGACGGCGGCGCCCATGGTGCGGACCTCGGCCAGGGCGACCCCGCCCAGGGTGGTGGGGGTGAAGTCCTCGGGAATATGGCCGTCGAGGGAGCCGGAAATGTCCGGCAAGATGGTGACCCGCAGCCCGAAGGCTTCGATGATATCGCGCAGGACCTCCACGTCGCCCGGGGTCAGATGACTGCCGGGCAACAGGTTGATGCGGCCTGGATCGCGCGGACTCGACGGCGCAGGGACCGCCACCAGCTGATCCACCATCTGAGCCACGGTCTTGGACCAGCCGTCCTGAAACGCGTCCTTGAAGTCGGGGGTGGAGACGTAGACCAGGGCGATGTGATCCAGTTCCGGATGACGGGCCCGGATCAGCTGAATAAAGCCGTCCAGATCGTCGCCCTTGATCTCGGTGACGCCGGTGGAGCAGATGCCGATCAGCTCCGGATTGGCGCGCTTGGCGATGTTGACCACCGCCTGCTCGACATTCTCAAAGCCGCCCATCACCGTGGCCACTTCGCTCATCGCCGTGGTTTGCAACGGGATGGATTCGCGGAAGTGGCGCACGAACAGCACCAATCCGAACGAGGTGCAGCCCTGCGAGCCGTGCAGCACCGGCATGCAGCCCTTCACCCCCATGAAGGCCAAGGCGCCGCCGATCGGCTGGCTCATCTTCAGCGGATTGACGGTGCAGGACTTGCCGGTGCTGACGAGCTTGGCCATGGCGACGCCTATCCCGCCGCCACGGCCAGCATCGGCGCGACGGCCGAGGGGGAGGCGATGTCCCAGGGCGCGGGCTGGCGCACCTGGGCCCAGATCGGATTGTGCAGCGCCTTGTCGATTTCGGCGACCAGCTCGATCATGCCGTCATAGCCGGCATAGGCCCGGTGACGTTCCTGATTGATGTCGAGCCACGGCATCTTGGCCTTCAGGGCCACGAATTGCGAGCGGCCGCCCGAAAGCATGATGTCGGCCTCGGCGTCCTTCAGCAGGCGGTACATTTCCCGGGGGGTCATGTCCTCGATCATGTGGGCGTCGTCGCCCATCAGCTGCTTGATCTTCTCCTTGTCCTCACGCGTCGACTTCTTGACGCTGGTGCCGGCGATCTCCAGGCCGACCTCCTGCAGGGCCGCCACCACCGACCAGGATTTCACCCCGCCGGTGATCAGCAGCACCCGGCGCCCTTGCAGGCGGGCCTTGTAGGGTTCGAGCCGCGCCCAGGCCCGCGCCTCCTCGCGCGCGATCACCGCCTCGGCGCGCGCCAGCAGCTCGTCAGGCGCGCCGCGTTGAACCAGCAGGCCGCAGATGTGGCGCAAGGAGTCGCTGGTGTCTTCGATGCCGTAGAACGACCCCTCGAAATAGGGGATGCCGTAGCGCTCCTCCATCTTGCGGGCCACATTGATCATGGCCTTGGAGCAGACCATCATCGCCGCCCGCGCCCGGTGCGACGACGCCACCTCGTAATAGCGCGCATCGCCTGAAATGCAGGCGAGGATGCGAATGCCGAGCTCATCCAGCAGCGGCTTCACCTGCCACAGCTCGCCGGCGAGATTGTATTCGCCGATGATGTTGATGTCGTAGGGGGTGGTGTAGTCCGGCTCCTCTGTGCCGATCACATGGTCGAGCAAGGCCTCGCCCGCCAGTTTGTTGCCGAGGTTCTTAGGGCCGACGAAGCCGGGCGACTGGATCGGAATCACCGGCTTGCCGAACTTGGCGGCGGCGGCCTTGCACACCGCGCCGATGTCGTCGCCGATCATCGCCGGGACGCAGGTCTGGTAGACGAACACCGCCGGCGGATCATACTTTTCGATGATCTCCTTGATGGACTTGTAGAGGCGTTTCTCCCCGCCGAAGACGATGTCGGTCTCGGTGATGTCGGTGGTGAATCCGGTGCGGTAGAGCTGCGGCCCTGACGACTTGGCGCCGCGATTGTCCCAGGAATTGCCTTCGCAGGCGATCGGCCCATGTACGAGGTGCGCCACATCGACGATCGGCTGCAGCGCGATCTTGGCCCCGTCGAAGGCACATCCGCCGGCCGCGGCGCCCGGCTGCAGCTGCTTGGTGCAGCCCTTCTTCCGTTCCTTGTCCGACTTGGTCAGATTCTTGTCGCAGCCGGGCTCGTTGAACACATCTTGAATTTTGCTCGAGATCGAAGTCACGCCACCCTCCGAATAGGGTTGGTGCAGCCGGCGGGGCCGGCGGGTGGCGGGCCTTGCGGACCCGCCCGTTCGGTCAGCGGATGATGTCGAAGCTGTAGTCGGTCTTGGCCGCAACGTTGGTGGTGGCGTCCATGACGTCGAAGATCTTGTCGAGCAGGGTCACCAGCACGTTCATGCCGCCCTGATAGCCCCACACCGGATAGCGGTGGTGATGGTGGCGGTCGAAGATCGGGAAGCCGATACGCACCAAGGGCGTGCCGGTGTCGCGTTCCAAATACTTGCCGTAGGTGTTGCCGATGAGGAAATCCACCGGCTCGGTGAACAACAGCGAGCGCATGTGCCACAGATCCTTGCCGGGATAGACGTGGCAGCCCTTGCCGAACGGCGAGGAGGCCAGGAGCGTCTCGACCTTCTCCGCCCAGGCCTTATTACCATTGGTCGCCAGGATGTGGACCGGCTCGGCGCCCAGCTCCAGCAGGAAGGCGGCCAGGCCCAGGCAAAGGTCGGGATCGCCATAGATGGCGAACTTCTTGCCGTGCAGGTGGGCGCTGGAGTCGGCGATGGCGTCCACCAGCCGGCCCCGCTCCTTGCTGATCGCCTCCGGGATCGGCTTGCCGGTGACCCGAGCGAGCTCCAGTACGAACTTGTCGGTCGCCGCGACGCCGATGGGGTGGTTGAAGGCCACCACCTCTTGGCCCTTGGTGGCGATGTAGGACAAGGTCTTCTCGGTGCAGAACTCCTGCATGGAGAAGGTGGCCTTGGCGTTCAGGGCCAGGGCGGTGTCCTCCAGCGTGGTGCCGCCGTCATACATGCGGAACTCGCCGTCGGTGGGGGTGTCCCACACGTCGCTGTTGTCGCCGAGAATGGTGTAGTCGACCTCCATCAGCTCGAACAGGCGCTTGACCTCGCGCAGGTTGCCGACGGTGTAGCCGTCGAAGCCGCCGATGAAATTGAGCTTCTCACCCGGTTCACGCGTGAGAGCCGGGACCGTGCCCGCCTTGCCGTCCCAGAAGTGCTCCAGGATGCCCTTCATCACATTGTCATAGCCGGTGATGTGGCTGCCGACGAAGGCCGGGGTGTGGGCGAAAGGCACGTCGAAGGCCTCGGGCACCGAGCCCTTTTCCTTGGCCACCTTGATGAACGAATTGAGGTCGTCGCCGATCACTTCCGCCATGCAGGTGGTGGAGACCGCGATCATCTTCGGCTTGTACATGGCGTAGCTGTTGGCCAGGCCGTCGACCATGTTGTTCAGGCCGCCGAACACCGCCGCGTCCTCGGTCATCGACGAGGAGACGCAAGAAGCCGGCTCCTTGAAGTGACGGGAGAAGTGGCTGCGGTAATAGGCGACACAGCCTTGCGAGCCGTGCACGAACGGCAGGGTGCTTTCGAAGCCCACCGCGGCGAACACCGCACCCAAGGGTTGGCAGGCCTTGGCCGGGTTCACGGTCAAGGCTTCGCGAGCGAAGTTCTTTTCGCGGTATTCGGCGGTCTTGGTCCACTCGCGAACACGCTCGAGTTCGGCGTCCGCAACCGGGTTTTCAAAGTTCTTGCGCTTGCTCTCGAACATCTCTTTGTATTCCGGCTGCCGGAACAGGTCGAAGTGGTCGATTACTTTTTCAGCGGTCTGGGTCATGGTCGCGTCCTTCAAGGCGTGCGCGAGGCCTCCGCCCGCCAGGGGCGGAGGCGCATAGGCGGTTATTTCCAGGGGGTCTTGGCGAGGCCCCACACGGGGTTGTTGATCGCCATGTCCATGTCGCGGGCGAAGATGGCGAAGCCGTCATAGCCGTGGTACGGGCCCGAATAGTCCCACGAGTGCATCTGACGGAACGGCACGCCCATCTTCTGGAACACGTACTTTTCCTTGATGCCCGACCCGACCAGATCCGGCTGGATCTTCTCGACGAACTTCTCGAATTCGTAGCCGGTCACGTCGTCATAGATCAGCGTGCCGTCCTTCACGTAGTGGGTGGTGCGCTGATAGTCGTCGTTGTGGCCGAACTCGTAGCCGGTGCCGACCACCTCCATGCCCAGGTCTTCATAGGCGCCGATGACGTGGCGCGGACGCAGGCCGCCGACGAACAGCATCACCGTCTTACCTTCCAGGCGAGGCCGGTATTTGGCGATCACCGCATCGGTCAGCGCCTGGTACTTGGCGATGACGCGTTCAGCGCCGGCCTGGATGTGTTCGTCGAAGTGGGCGGCGATCTTGCGCAGCGACTCTTCGATCTTGCTGGGACCGAAGAAGTTATATTCCACCCAAGGCACGCCATACTTCTCTTCCATATGGCGCGAGATGTAGTTCATCGAACGATAGCAGTGCAGCACGTTCAGCTTGGCCTTGGGAGTGGCCTCCAGCTCGGCGATGGAGCCGTCGCCGGACCACTGGGCGATCACCCGCAGACCCATCTCCTCCAGCAGGATGCGCGAGGACCAGGCGTCGCCGCCGATGTTGTAGTCGCCGATGATGGCCACGTCATAGGGCGTGCTTTCGAAGCGCGCCGGCTTGCCTTCCTGCTTGTCGAACACCCAGTCGCGCACCGCGTCGTTGGCGATGTGGTGGCCCAAGGACTGGGAGACGCCGCGGAAGCCCTCGCAGCGCACCGGCACGATGGTCTTGCCGCCGAATTCCTTGGACTTGAGCTTGGACACCGCCTCGATGTCGTCGCCGATCAGGCCGATGGGGCATTCGGACTGCACCGAAATGCCCTTGTTCAGCGGGAAAAGATCTTCGATCTCGTCCATGACCTTGGCGAGCTTCTTGTCGCCGCCAAAGACGATGTCCTTTTCCTGAAAATCCGAGGTGAACTGCATGGTGACGAAGGTGTCGACACCGGTCGTTCCAATGTAATAGTTGCGCCGCGAGCCCCAGGAATATTGTCCACAACCCACGGGGCCGTGACTGATGTGGATCATGTCCTTGATGGGCCCCCAGACCACACCCTTCGAGCCGGCGTAAGCGCAGCCGCGAATGGTCATGACGCCGGGCACGGACTTGATGTTGGATTTCACACCGCAGTCCGGCTTGCCTTCCTCGAAAACGCCGAGGTGCTTGGCGCGCCTCTTGGACGTCTTCTCGGGATAGACTTCCAGAACTTCGGCGACCAACGCCTTATTCCGCGCCTTGATGTCTTCAAGGGTTTCTGCCGTCGCCAAGCTCATGGCTGTGTCCTCGTCTCTTGTCGGATTAGCCCGGCCGTCCGCCCTGTGGACGGCCGGGGCTATGTGCGGATCAGGCCAGGGTCAGTTCGCCCGCGGTCTTACCAACCATCGATTCATCGATGGCCTTCATGATCCCGTGCTCCATCAGCATGTCTTCCAGCTCATCCATGGTGATGGGCGTGGGAATGATGCCCTTGCCGCCATTGGCGTCGATCTTGCGGGCCAAGGTGCGGTAGTGCTCCGCCTGCTTGGACTCCGGCGCATATTCAATGACGGTCATGCGGCGAAGTTCAGCGTGCTGAACGATATTGTCGCGGGGCACGAAATAGATCAGCTGCGTGCCCAGCTTCTTGGCCAGCGCCTCGGCCAGTTCCAGTTCCTTGTCGGTCTGGCGCTCGTTGCAGATCAGGCCGCCCAACCGCACGCCGCCGGAATTGGCGTATTTGAGAATGCCCTTGGAGATGTTGTTGGCCGCGTACATGGCCATCATCTCGCCGGACATGACGATGTAGATTTCCTGGGCCTTGTTCTCGCGGATCGGCATGGCGAAACCGCCGCAAACCACGTCGCCCAGCACGTCGTAGGAGACGTAGTCGATGTCCTCGTAGGCGCCGTTTTCCTCGAGGAAGTTGATCGAGGTGATCACCCCGCGGCCGGCGCAGCCGACGCCCGGCTCCGGACCGCCGGACTCCACGCAACGGATGTCCTTGTAGCCAATCTTCATCACGTCTTCGAGTTCGAGGTCCTCGACGCTACCTTGTTCGGCGGCGAGGCTCAGGATGGTGTCCTGGGCCTTGGCGTGCAGGATGAGGCGGGTGGAGTCGGCCTTCGGGTCGCAACCCACGATCAGAATCTTGTGGCCGAGCTCAGCGAGCGCCGCGAGGGTGTTTTGGGAGGTGGTCGACTTGCCGATCCCGCCCTTTCCGTAAAAAGCGATTTGTCTTAGCGACATGGGTGTCTCCTTAGATCCGTTCGCCGTTCATCCGACGGGCGCGAGACGCCAATCGGCAGGGCCTGGTCCGCTTGAGCTTCCCAAAGAGTGGGTCGCGCCGACGGCGTCAGTCGCCTTCGCAGGTCAAGGCGGCAACCGCCGTGCCATTCGCGGCACGTTCCGTAACCCTTTGATTATTTGCTGTATTTTTTGGAGTGAAAAAACACGGCGGGCTTGTGGACAATGCGACACTGGCGCCGCCTGACGGACAAACCCTTCGCGTTCTGTCGCAAACAAAACATCGCCCCGGGGCGCGGATCGGGCGAAATCGGCCTCTTAACCGCCGCCTCGACGGGCCTTTAGCAACGGCATGTCGCTTGCCGGCAATTCACACGTGAAGCAGGTCGAAAAGAGCGAGGCGCCAATGCAGGTCGGGGTCGATGTTTCCGCCATGATCGACAACAAGCGTATCTTCGTCATTGAGCACGACATGGTCACCCGCGCGGTCTTGCAATTCATTCTGCACGACGAGAACGAGACCCACGAACTGGCCGGTCTCGACGAGGCTTACGCCAAGGGGGTCGATTGGCCGCCGGACCTGATCATTCTGGGTCTCGGCTTTATCGAAGAGCGGGGCGCGGGCCTCCTCGGTGAGCTCCAGGGCCGTTATCCCGGCTGCAAGATCCTGGTGGTGGCCGAGACCGCCACCGATCCGCGCGCGCTGGAATGCGTCAAGGCCGGAGCCTTCGGCGCCGTGGTCAAACCGTTCACCGTCGAGCGGGTGCGCGACCGCGTCGACATCGCGCTCGGCCGCAAGCGCGCCGACTTCATCCCCCTGCAGTCGCTGACCGCAAACTCCTGAATTCGAGGCTCGAGAGACATGTGCGAGACCCCCGCCAACACCAATGAGGAACCGCCCAATCCAGAGGCGGCCATCGACCTCGAACTTGCCATCGAGCGGTGTGTCGACGTCTTTTACACCCGGGCGATCGGGCATCCGCAGTTGGGTCCGATGTTCGTGAAAGCGATCCCCAATCTGCCGGAACACCTGCGCATTGTCCGGGATTTCTGGTCCCATGTCTTGTTAGGTACGTCGCGCTATTCCAGCTCCCCTTACAACGCCCACACGCACCTGCCGATCGACTTCGAGCATTTCGAACAGTGGCTGAGCCTGTTCGCCGAGGCGGCGCGGGAGACCTTGCCGGCCGAATATGCGGAGAAGGCCCTGGCCAAAGCCCAGCACATGACCAAGAGCTTCAAGGCAGGCCTGTTTCCATTCACCAAAGCTGACGGCAGCCCGTCGCGGACTCCTGCGGCATGAGCCTCGCCGTTAATTCTCACCGGCCCTTTCGCTTCACAGGAAGGGGCGGCCGCGCCTACGCCGTCATTTTGGGGGCCAACGAGGTGGCCTCGGCCCTCGCCGTGGAGCTGCGCCGCGCGGGCTGGAGCGTGGTGCTCACCGAGGATCCGACCCAGCCGGTCTTAAGGCGCGGAATGGCCTTTTACGACGCACTGTTCGGCGATCCGACCGCCCTTGCCGGCGTGAGGGTGGCGCGCGCAGACACGACCGCCGAAATTCTCGCAGCGATGGACGGCGATCCAGATGTGGTGATCACGGCCATCGGCCTGTTGGACCTGATCGTCCTCGGCCGCATTGATCAACTGGTGGACGCGCGCCGGCAGCCCGGCGGGGCCCTGCCGGACCTGCGCTGGCTGGCGAGAGTGACGGTAGGCTTAGGCGACGGCTATGTGGCTGGCGTCAATTGCGACATCGCCATTGGCGAGGACGCCGCCCCGCCATCAGCGGCGGATCACCACGCCCGCAGGATGATCGCCGCCGCGTCAGCTGGGGTTTGGCGCACGCCTTTGGATATCGGCGCCCATGTGTTCCGGGGGTTGGCGCTGGGCAAGCTCGACCAAGCCTCGATCCTGGCCCCTTTGGACGGGATGCTGATCGGCCTCGTTCGCGATGGCACGCCGGTGAGCGCCGGCGCGCGCCTGGTGGAAATCGACCAACGCATCCGCCAAGCCAAATGGAGCGGTCTCGACAATCGCGGCAAGGCCTTCGCCCGGGCGACGCTCAAGGCGATCCGCGAGCACGACGCCCGCCGATCACAGACGGCGAAGATCGCGCCCAGCGAATAGGTGCGCACCTAAACCGCACTGCTCAAGGCGTCTGACATCAGAGCGGCGGCGAACGCCTCCAGCGGCGCTTCGATCCGCCGAATATTGTTGTCCTGTAGGAATTTCGCTTCGTTCTTGGTCGGCTCTTCCGGCAGCACCGCCCAGTGACGGTTCGACGAGCGCTTGATGACCTGGCGGGCGAAGGTCCGCTCCAGCTGATTGGCGAAGCGACAGCCAAGAAACAGGAAGCTTCGCCCCTGGCGCAACTGCTGCACGCACTCGGGGATGGGCGTCTGGATGTCGATCTCCGTCAGCACCTCGACAAAATCGGAATCGGAAATCAGGAAGTTGGCCGCTGGCCGCACCGAGCCAAGCGGCTGGTACAACAGGGTCGACCAGCCGTCCGCCCCTGCGCTTCGCGCGCCATCGGGCTGGAAGAAGTGATGCCAGACGCCGAAGTGCTCGGCTTGGCTGACGCCTTGCACCACGCCCCAGTCGGCCCGGCGCGCCAGGGCCTGCTGCGGCAGGTCGTCGTACCAGACGTGGACCATCAGCGGCAGCTTGGGCAGGCCCGCCAGCCACAGATGCAGCGGCGACGGCGCCAGTTGCGGCCCGAACGACTCGGTCATCACCGCGGTGACGGTGGTCCGATGCTTGAAGTTCTCGATGAACTGGGCCGCCGCCGTCAGGTTGTTGCGGATCTTGTGCGGCACGGCGGCCTTGGCGGTCAGGCGAGCCACCAGTTGATCAGCCGAGGCCGGCAAGGGTCCCTCCCCCGCCAGCGCCAACACGCCGGGCCCGAGATAGGGAACCAAGCGCCCGGCCTCGAGGGCCTCGAACAGGTCGACGGGAACCGGATGGCTCATGACGCCGCCGCCGCACACAAGAGGGGCGCCGCTCGAAATTCGGTGGTCATGGCCATGGGCCTCCTAAGGTCGCGCCGAGGGATCGAGGGCGCCGGCGGTCAAATGAAGCTGAGCAACTCCACGGTGACGTCCTCCGCGCCGATCAGGGCCTGGCAGGCGAGCCGGGACTTGGAGCCGACGCCGACGATCTCATCCAGCCGCTCGTTCTCCAAACGCTGCATCTTGGAGAGCGACTTGCGTCCTTCAGGCACGAACACGTGGCACGAACCGCATTGAGCCTTGCCGTCGCACTTGTGCTTGATGATTTCGCCAGCGGCGATGAGGGCCGCCAGCAGGCTCGTCCCGGTTTCGACGGTGGCGGTTTTTCCGGCGGGAAGGATGGTCAGGACGGGCATGAATGGGCTCCGATTGAAAGTTCAACTCAAAGATAGATGGCGGCGCCGGCGCCGACGTTGATCGACGCGTCCTTCAAGGTCTGGGCGATGAACGCGACCTTGGATTCGGTGAGGTGGGTGTGGAACGGCAGGGCGACGGCGCGATCAGCGACCTTTTCCGTCATCGGATAGTCGCCGCGCTTGTAGCCCGCCTCGAGATAGACGGACCGAAGATGCAGCGGCAGGGCGTAGGCCGCCGCCGTCACCTGCTCAGTCAGCAGATCATCGACAATGGCGTCGCGGCTGGTGCGGGTGAAGCGCGTACCCAGATGCACCACGTACAAGAACCAGTGAATCTCATCGACCTCGGGCGCGACAAAGGGCGGTTTGATGCCCTCGAACGACCGAATATATTCGCCGTAGTAGAGTTCGACCGTCTTGCGCTTGGCCAAGATGGTGTCCAGCCGCTGCAATTGGGCCAGGCCGAGGGCGGCGGCGATGTCGCTCATGCCGACTTGGTGGGCGACCACCGTCCCGCCGCTCACCGAGGCGCGCTGATCCGGTCGGCGGCCCCGGTGTCGGCGCAGGGCCGCAGCGACCAGGGGGTCGTCGGTGACCACCATGCCGCCCTCGCCGCAACTGATGGGACCCGGCTGGGAAAAGTCGAACACCGAACAGTCGCCGAAGGTGCCGACCAGGGCCCCGCGATAGCTGGAGCCGATCGCTTCGGTGGAGTCTTCGATCAGGGTCAGTCCACGCCACTCGGCCAGTTTGCGCAAGGAGGACCAAGCCGCCGGATGACCATTGGGATTTCCGCCGACAATGGCCCGGGTGCGGCTGGTGAGGCGCGGCTCGATCTTTTCCGCGACCAAGGCGCCGGACCAGTAGTCGATGTCCGAGAACACCGGCTTGGCGCCCAGAAGGGCGATGGCGTTGACCGCCTCCCGATAGGAATAGGGCGAGGCGATCACCTCGTCTCCCGCCCCCACGCCGCAGGCCTTCAGCGCCATCATCAGCGCCATCTGGCCGCCGCAGAAGGCCACCGCATGCTCACGTCCCAGATAGGCGGCGAAGGCCTGTTCGAACGCCTGGACCCTAGGGCCGCCGGTGAGCGAGGGCAGTTGCAGCGCGGCCCGCACCGCCTCCAGTTCAGCGGAGGTGATATCGGGATCGGACAGGGGAATGGCGCCCTCGGTCATGCCCCCCTCCCGCGCATGGCGATCAGCACGCTGGTCGCGTGTTGCGGATCCTCGGTCAGCCGCCAGCAATGGTCGCGCCCGTCGATGAGGTGCAGATCGAATTGGGGGAAGCTGCGGAACGGCGTTTCCATGTCGATGTCGGCGGCGTCGCACCGGCTCGTCTTCAGGCCGGGGAATCGACGGCGCAGGGCGTCCAGCGGCGAGTCCGCCGGACCGCAGCCCTGCAGCACGGTCGCGATGTCCTGAATCTGGTCCGGCGACAGCGTCATGTCAGACGCTCAAACGGCGTGCTTCGACGGTGATCGGCAACTTGGTTTCCGGGGCCATCTCCGGCAGGGCCAGCACCCAGCCATTGGCCAGGGTGATCTCTCCCCCCCACATGAGCGGCGTGGTCATGGAGACGATCGGCTCTTCAAGATCCTTCTTGGCGACATAGGCCGAAAGCACGCCCTCAGCGCTCCGACGCAGCATGACCTTCATGAACCGACCACCTCCGTTTTCGGGATCCGTCGACCCCGCAAACGGAGGCGGCAAGCGCCATGCCATTGGAGGTTTTGCTGAAAATTCAAAGCCCTTCGCCTTGAGGGCGCCCGGACTGTCGCCCGTTTGTCGGACGTGCGTCGCAAACCCTACAGAGGCTGCAATTCTTCTTCGAAGCAGCCGATCACCAGGTCGTCGTTGAAGGCCACCAGATAGATCGGCAGGTCCGCCTCGGTGTGGTGGCCGACCTGCACGATCTCGCCGATCCGACCGGCCTCGGCCAGCAGCTCCTCCTCGCCGCGTCCCGGGAACGTGCCGTCATTATAGACCGCCGCCAGAAGGCTCACCCGCTGGCCCCATTGGTATTTCGCGATCCGTTGCTCCTGCATGGCCCTTGCCTAGTCCTCATCGTCCTCGGGGGGCGGCGCGACAGGTTCAAGCTCCTTGCGCTTCATCCCGACCCGGTTGCCGCTCTCGATGAACTCAACGCCGTAGATGTAGAACTGCTGCAGGAAGGTGCCGATGCTGACCACGTAGCCCTCCTCGCCTTTCTTGGCCAAGACCTCGCCAATGTCCTTGCCCATGAAGGTGCCGTCGTTGCGCACCACGCGCCGGGAGCGGACCTTCTCGCCATAGCTGAAACACGGCGGGCCGTTCAGTTCGACGACGTCGCTATCGCGGCTGATGTCAGACATGCTCCAGCTCCCTCGTGCGATCAGTCATCGTCGGCCTCGTCGAGCCGTTCCAACACATCCAGCAACAGGCGGGCGTTCAACTTGTCGGTGGGCTCGATCTGCAGCAGCTTCTGCAGCGCGGCGCGACCCACCGCCAGATCCCCCAGTCGCATCTGCAGATAGGCGTAGGCCTTGAGAGTGAAGAGATAGAAGCGCGGGCCGATCGCCTCATAGTCCCCAAACCGGGCGTCGCCGCGGCGCACTGCCCGCCAATCCGTCGGCAGGCGATTATCCCGCGCCGCCTTCTCAAGACAGATCTCTGCGACCTCCAACGCCTCCTCCAGCCGGCCCTTGTAGAAATAGAACCGGTAGAGTCCGATCAGCACCGCGGGATGGTCGGGGGCGAGGGCGATCGCCTCCAGCAGGTGGGTCTCGGCGACCTCATCCAGATGATAGGTCAGGCTCGCCGCCCGCAGCCGTTGCTCGGCGTCCTGGGGCAGACCGCCCCCGAGCACCGCCTCGGCCAGCAGGGCGTCGTCGTCAAACGACGAGACTTGCCGGCCGGCTTCGCGCCACATCCCCTAGCGCTCCGTCAATTCGGGCGGGCGGCGTCGAGCAGGACGGCCTTCGCGGTCGGCGACGCATCGCACGTGATCGGATTGGCTGGGCTTGAGATCACGAGCCCGGCTGAGGTCGGCGTCTCCACGAAATCGATGCGCGCCCCGTCCAGCAAGAGGCGGCTTTGCGCCGGCAGGAACAGGCGCACGCCCTGCACCTCGACAACCGCCTCGCCGGCGGCGGGCTGTGCCTGGACGCTGAAGTCCGCCGCCAGGCCCTGGCAGCCGCCCGGAGACGCCAGGAGGCTGACCCCATAGCCCGGCCCGCCGTCGAAACGCAGCAGCCGCGCGAAAAACCTCGTCGCGGCGTCGGTGAGTTCAAGCTTCATGGACCGTCCTCACGCCGGCGCTTGGTAGCGCGGCTGCGAGAGGTCGATCACGCAGGTCTTGTCCACTGGGCAGACCGCCACGCACTGGGGCACATCGAAGTGACCGATGCACTCGGTGCACTTGGCCGGGTCGATGATGAAGACGCCGCCCTTTTCGCGGATCGCCGCGTTGGGACATTCAAACTCGCACGCCGAGCACGAGGTGCACTGGGAGGCGATAATCTTGTAGGCCATGCTGGTTTCCCTCTCCGGAGATGGTGGTCGCTAAGGAGCCCCGCGTCGCGAACGCCGGGCCGTCGAAAATCAGGCCGAGATGTAGGCGCCCTGACGGATGTCCGCGTCGCCGCGGGCATGGGGTGATATCTCGCCGGCCTTGATCCGGGCGAGGTAGGCCTTGAAGTAAGCCACGGCCGATTGCTCAATGAACTCATGGGCGTAGGCGTCGACGGGCTCGATACCGGCGGCGGTGAGCTCATCGCGCGGGCAGGCCCCGATCTTGGCCACGAACACCGCCGTGCAGTCGTTGATCGCCCGCACCACCGTCTCCAGCGTCTCCTCCTCGCCGAAACCGCCCTGACAGTAGAGATCCACCCGGCGGTGGCCGACGAACTTTGATCCGGAGGCGCTCAGCTCGTAGATTTGGAATTCCTTGGCGTGGCCGAAGTGCTCGTTGATCCGGCCGCCGCCCTTGGTCGCCACCGCCACCAGAATCTTCACCTGGCTCATTTCCCCGGCCAGGGCCTCGATCTCGGCCTGTTTGGCCGCGTGGGTGGCCTGCCGCTCCTGCTCCACCAGGGCCTGGTAGGCTTGGCGGCCTTCGAGGTCGTATTCGACCTCCATCTCCATCACCTTCTCAGTGCTGAACTCGGCGCTGCGGTCTTCGCCGAGCAGGCCCACGGCGTCGGCGCGGCATTGGCGGCAATGACGCATCATGTTCATCTCGCCCTCGCAGCTGTCCTGCAGGGCTTTCAGCTCCTGCGCCGAGGGGCCGCGCTGTCCGTTCAGCCCGAACACCGTGCCATGCTCGGGCGCAGAAATGAGCGGCATGATGTTGTGCAAGAAGGCGCCGCGGGACTTCACCGCCCGATTGACCTCCACCAGATGCTGGTCGTTGATCCCGGGGACCATCACCGAGTTGACCTTGCACAGAATGCCGCGCTCGGTGAGCATCTCGAGGCCCTGCAATTGCCGGTCGGTGAGGATCTTGGCCGCCTCCTTGCCGGTGATCCGCTTGTGGTTCCAGAAGATCCACGGATAGATTTCCGCCCCGACCTCGGGATCTGTCATGTTGATGGTGATGGTGACGTGGTCGACGTTGAAGGCGGCGATGGCGTCCACATGGTCGGGCAGGGCCAGGCCGTTGGTCGACAGGCACAGCTTGATGTCGGGCGCGACCTTGGAGATCAGCTCGAAGGTCTTGAAGGTCTTCTGCGGATTGGCCAGCGGATCGCCGGGGCCGGCGATGCCCAGCACGGTCATCTGCGGGATGGTGGAGGCCACCGCCAGCACCTTCTTGGCCGCCTGTTCGGGGGTCAGCTTCTCGCTCACCACGCCGGGGCGAGATTCGTTGGCGCAGTCATATTTACGGTTGCAGTAATTGCACTGGATGTTGCAGGCCGGGGCCACGGCCACGTGCATGCGGGCGTAGTGGTGGTGCGCTTCTTCGCTGTAGCAGGGGTGGTTCTTCACCTTCTCCCAGATTTCAGGAGCAAGGTCGCCTGACCCGGCCGAGGATCCGCAACTGGCCTTGCCGCTGCCGCCGCTGGTTCCGCAGCCCTTGTGCTCGGCCGCGGCCTGCATCAGGGCTTCGAGGGACGCGCCCGCGCGCTCGACCGACTCCAGGGCGACGAAGTCGGATTGGTTTCCGTCCATGTCCATCAGCCTGCTCGCTCCTCATTCGCCGCCCCCTGGCCGGCAATTGGGGCGCCAAGCGGCGAACGCCGACGGGACAAGGGAAATGGACGATTTGGCGTCGCGGGCGCTGTCGCAATTTCGACAAGGAGCAACACACCTCGCGGCGGTTGTTCGAAAACCGACATGCGAAGGCTCAGGCGAGACGAAATTCGACGCTTGATCCCTATGTCGGCGCGCAAAGACCCTTCGTCGGAACATCGGCCCAGCTCGCCATAGTTGGCGCCGAACCTTGACGATAGCGATGCGCCGACGCTTCTCTGCTTGACGACCTAAACGCGCGGCGCGCGGCATTTGGCCCTGTTCAACCTGTCCGGCGAGGCGCAGAGCATCGCCCTGCCAAAGGGCGCCTGGCGCGACTTGCTTCGGCCTGACGACTCCGGGATCAATGGCCCTGAGGCCTTGCGCCTCGCCCCCTATGGCATGGCCTGGCTGGAGGCGCTCGACCCGTGACCGCTCCCCTCTATGCCGGCGTCGAGGCCGGCGGCACCAAGTTCGTCTGCGGCGCCGGGCGCGGGCCGCAGGAGATTATGCGCACGCACCGCATCCCCACCACTACGCCTGACCAGACGCTGCGGGCGACGATCGCCTTCCTCAAGGCTTGCGAGGCTGAACTTGGCCCCATCGCCGGGCTCGGCGTGGCGAGCTTCGGGCCGCTCGACCTTGATCCCGCCTCGCCCAGCTACGGCGCCCTCACCACCACCCCCAAGCCGGGCTGGGCCGGGTTCGGTCTGCGCGCAGCCCTCGCCGAGGCCATGGGTTGCCCCGTGGCTATCGACACCGACGTGGCCGGCGCTGGCATGGCCGAGGCCGCCCTTGGCGCGGGTCGAGGCCGCCGGTCGCTCGTCTATGTCACCGTAGGCACCGGCATCGGCGGCGCGCATATCATCGACGGCGCGCCCGTCTATGGTTGGGGGCATGCCGAGATGGGCCATATCCCCGTGCGCAAACACGCCGCCGATCACGACTTCGCCGGCGTCTGCCCCTTCCATGGGGACTGCCTGGAGGGGCTCGCCAGCGGCCCGAGCGTGCCGGCGCGGCTGGGCGCTCCCTTGCAGGACCTGAGCGCAGACGCGCCCATCTGGGGCGTATTGGCCGACTACATCGCCCAGCTATGCCGCGCCATCACCCTGATCAGCGCGCCCGAGCGGATCATCCTCGGCGGCGGCGTAATGTCCGGCGCCGGGATGTTTCCTCGCCTGCATGAGGCCTTTCTTCGCCAGGACCGAGGCTATGTGGCGCGCCTGAACGATCTTAAGACCGTGCAGGATTATCTCGTCCCCCCCGACCTCGGCGCCGATGCGGGGCTCGCGGGCGCATTGATCCTGGCCCAGCGCGCGGCCGCCATCGGCGGATAGCGCTATTGAATTTCCGAGCGACGCCCGCCGTAATGTAGGTCCGTGGACCGCGCCGGACGGAGGGATCATGCAAGGCCCGTCTTCAACCAGGCTCGACCGCGTTCACGCCCTCGTCCTTGTCTTGGGCGCAGCCTTGATCGCCGCCTATTGGGCCGCCTATTTCCTCACCGACTGGACCAAGCCGGACTTCGTCCACGACCCCGCCATGGCCCGGCAAACCGCCGTCTATCTTGGCTTCGAGGGGGCCTTCCCCCTCCCCGACGCCTTCGTCGCCGTCTGCCTCCTGCTCGCCGGGCTCAACCTTTCGGCTGGCCGCTCGGCCGCGGTGGCGTTCGGCCTGGTGGGCGCTGGCGGACTGATGTTCCTCGCCCTCATCGACATCTTCTTCAACATCACCCAGGGCCTCTACGCCCCGGCCCTGCTGGCGCACGACCTCGGCATGCAGATGGAGGTCGTCATCAACCTCGCCTGTCTCCTTGGGGCGATCTGGACCATCAAGCGAATGTGGGGACATCCGCTGCGGTTCAGCCGCGACCAGGTCGAATAATCCGATGGCTTCGGTCTCGGCATTGATCGGATATCGCTCGGTCCCACTGTAGACGACGAAACGGCGATGGGGCTCGACATCCTCGCAGGCATGATAGAAGTCGCGCTCAAGCTTGGGCGCCGGCGCAGGCCCCTCCCTTGCGGCGGTCCCTGATCGCGCTAAGGTTACGCCCTGATTGGGGGCGGGCATGGCGGAAGACGAAGACGCGGCCGAGGCTGAGCGCGACCGGCTCTGGTGGGAGGGCTGGTGGGCCATGGACTTCTCGTGGAACAACCTGATTAATCACCCGATCGGTGACGATGAGCGCGCCGTCGGCGCCCACGGCGAGCGCAACCTGCAGGACTATTGGCGGCGGGACGGCCAGTCGGGCGCGGTGCGGACCGACGAGGACATGATCGGCGCGGGAGAGCTGGTTCACTTACCCGATGGCCAGCTGTGGCACATCGCGCACGCGCCCCTGACATGGCGGAACGGAGACGCGGCCAAATCAGGTTGGGATGAAGCGAAGTGGACCGCGCTCGCCAAGCTCGTCGCCGCCCGGCTCCGCGCTGGCGAGGAAACACCCATCCAGCCGTATGGCCGCCTCTATGGGTCCGACCGCCGCACGCAACTTCAGGGCTCGATCCTCCGCAGGCTTCCCGCGATCGCGGATCGTGCGCTTCACATTGTTGCATCTTGGGCTCGCTTTCTGAGCGACACAGACTTGCGCGCTCAAGACTTCGGACCTGGCGCCGTCTTCGAGCGCGCCTTTTTTACCGGCGGCGCCGCCTTCGAGCGCGCCAGCTTCTCCGGCTTCGCCAACTTCGGGAGCGCCACCTTCTCCCGCGACACCGTCTTCTGGAGCGCCACTGTCTCCGGGTTTGCCTACTTCGAGAGCGCCACGTTCTACGGCCACGCCTTTTTCGGGAGCACCACCTTTTCCGACGTCGCTTTCTGGAGCACCACTTTCTCGGGCGACGCCGTCTTCGAGAACGCCACTTTCTGCGGCGACGCCGACTTCCGAGGGGCCACCTTCTCCCGCTTCGCCAGCTTTGCCGGCCGTGCTTCCGGCGTCGCAAAAGGAGAGGACGTTCAGTCCATCGAGGGCCGCGCAAAGCCCGAAGCAGGAATGCCGGACGATTTCGAATTTTCCGGAGCCATCGTCTCCAAGGCGGGGCTTGAGCCCCGCGCTCGATGCGCCTTTGTCAGCGCGGATTTCGAGGGGGCTGTGTTTGGCGACGACGCCAACTTCGGCAACCGCGAGTTTCTGGGCGTGGCGAGGTTCAATCGAACGATCTGGAGGGGCCGGCCAATCTTTCACCAGTCCAAGCTTTCCCAGGACGCCAGTTTTCGCAACGCGCGGTTTCCGGTGCTGGAGGCCTCGCTCTGGAAGGTCTGGTTCCCGCCGGCGGTCGCCATCCGCAATCTGATCCGCCTTCGATTATGCTTGCGATCCATACCCGGCGCACGCCAGCGATTGAGCGAACTTTTTCGTAAGGCGCTTGATGAGCGCAAGGAGAAGTTCCAAAGTATCGACGCGTTCGACGAGATCCACTATCGGCAAAACCGCGCAGAAGCCGACCAGCGTCGCGGATGGAGATCGCGGCGCTTCTCCCGCCGCTGGGCGTTCCTATTGATCGACGTTGAGAAAAGAAGATCCGCTATCGACGAGAGCTATGGCCGACTGGAGTCGGATTTCCGCACCCTGAAGCTCGCCATGGAAAACGTGCGGGCGCGGCAGGAGGAGGCGCGGTTCTTCCGCCTTGAGCTGATCGCCCGCCGCCGCCGGCCGATGTGGTCCGAGGTCAGCCCGTTCGAGCGCCTGGCTTCCTACGTCTATGCCGGCCTGGCCGACTACGGTCTGAGCATCGTCAGGCCCGTCGCCTGGCTGGCGGGGCTGGTCGGTTCGGTCACCCTCGGCGGCTGGATCGCGATGAAGGGAAGCCTCGACGCCGTCTGCGCCACCCTCCGCCCGACCCCTTGGGGCCTGGACCCCGATCTTCGCGAAGCCATGTCCTTCGCCATGTTCAACATCGTCCGACCCGGCGCGGTATGGGACCCCAAGACCTTCGACTCCACCGATAGCGACCCGTCGGCCTGGCCCCAGAAACTGGCGGCGCTTCATCCGACGCTCATCAAGCTGATCGCCACGGCGGAGACCACCGCAGCGGCCGTGCTGATCTTCCTGTTTTTCCTGGCCGTGCGGCGGCGGTTCCAGATTTCGTGAAACCGCGGGGCCGGCTGGCCATTCCAGGGGCCGCAGGCGCAACCGTCCAGAGGGCCGCTTCATTTGCGGCGGATGGTACTGTCTGTACGGAAATGGTGGTGGTTGGGGGCGGGATCGAACCGCCGACCTGCGGGTTATGAATCCGCCGCTCTAACCATCTGAGCTACCCAACCGCGCGAGGCGGGGGGTATAGCGGCAAAGCGCGCGGGCCTCAAGCGCCTCTTCGCGTTTCATCGCGCCTTCGCCCATGGTGAATTTGCAGG
Organism: Pseudomonadota bacterium; assembly: GCA_040757715.1. Taxonomy (GTDB): domain Bacteria; phylum Pseudomonadota; class Alphaproteobacteria; order Caulobacterales; family Caulobacteraceae; genus CAIMFV01. The sequence goes on from JBFLWS010000002.1 coordinate 248,594, forward strand.
CGAAACCTTAAGTTTGCGGCCGCATTGTTTCTTCAGCCGCATCTGGGCGATGCGTGACGTGCTAGGGCGGCCGACGACATGACCATTTTGCACGTCTTGGGCGGACCGGCGCCGGAAGTCGAGGCGGAGTTCGCCCCGCTCATCGCCGCGCTTTCCCATGCCGGGCTCGACCAGGCTTGCGCCCTCTATCCCGAGTGCGCTTCGACCTCGCGCCTGCGCGCCGCGGGGGTACAGCTGACGGTGCAGCCCTTCGGCGGGCTGTTCGATCTGAAGACCGCCCCGGCCCTCGCCACCTTCGCCCGCGCCGTGCATGCCCGAGTGGTGGTGCAGTGGCGCGCCGCCGATCAGCGCGTGCTGCCCAAGGGCAATTGGGCGCGGCTCGGCCGCTGCGGCGCGCGGGCCGAGCTGAAGCCCTTCGCCGGTTCGGATTATCTCGTCTTTCCCGACAAGGCGGCGCTCGACGCGGCGGCCGCGGCGGGCTGGGCGGCCACCCGCGCCCTGATCATTCCCCAGTTCCAGGCCTTCGCAGCCGTGGGCGACGAGGCTCTCGACAAGTCGGCCCTGGCGGCCGAAGAGCACGCTCTGCAGCTCTGGCGCGGGCTGTTGTCCCGGTTCGGCGAGGTCTGAGGTCATGTGCGGCATTGCAGGGGTGATCGCCAAGCCGGGCGCCAGGGCGGACGAGGCCTTCGTCCTTGCCATGATCGAGCGCCTGTCGCACCGCGGTCCCGACGGCATCCGGGTGGAGCGGCTGGGTGGCTCGGTGGTGGCCCATGCGCGCCTCTCCATCATCGACCTGGAGGGCGGCTGGCAGCCCCTGCACGGCGCCGGCTCCACGGTGATCGGCAATGGCGAGATCTACAATTACCTCGAGCTGATGAGCGAGTTCGGCCTGAAGGAGAAGATGGCCACCGTGGCCGACTTCGAGCCCCTCTTGCATCTCTATCGCGACGAGGGGCCGGCGGCGTTGAAGCGTCTGCGCGGCATGTACGCCCTCTGCCTCATGGGTGTGGACGGGCGGGTGTTTCTGGCCAGAGACCCGTTCGGCATCAAGCCGCTTTACCTGAAGGACCTGCCCGACGGGCTCGCCTTCGCCTCCGAGCCGCGGGCCTTCGGCGAGCCCGAGCCCACCAAGGGTGCGGACGAGCTCCTCGCCCTGCATTATCGCCTGGACGGGGTGCGCCAGCTGGCCCCGGGCGAGGTGGTGGAGGTGGTGGACGGCCGCGCCCGGCGCTTCGACACCTTGCCGCGCCTGGCGCGCGCACCTGTGCGGAGCCGCGACAGCGAGGCCATGCTGTTGAAGCGCCTCGACAAGGTGCTGGAGAATGCGGTGATGGTGCACCAGCGCTCCGACGTGCCCTATGGCCTGTTCCTCTCGGGGGGGATCGATTCCACCGCCATCGCGGCCTTGATGGCCCGGCTGAGCGACAAGCCGGTCACCGCCTTCACCTGCGGCTTCACCGCGCCCGACGCCGCCGACGAGCGGGCCAAAGCGGAGAAGGTGGCCAAGGCTCTCGATCTCGACTGGCGCGAAACCACCTTCACCGAGGAGGACTTCTGGCGCATCGCCCCCGAGGTGGCCTGGGCCCTCGATGATCCCACCACCGACTTCGCCTGCCTGCCCACCTACAAGCTGGCCGAGGCGGCCAAGGATACGCTCACCGTGGTGTTGTCGGGGGAAGGCGGCGATGAGCTGTTCGCCGGCTACGGTCGCTACCGCCGAGCGCAGCGATCGAGGTGGCTGGGCGGGCGCCCGGCGGAACCGCAGCTCGACGCGCCCTATCTGGTGGACGGGGGCGAGGGCGCGCTGCGCTTCTGGCGCGCCCGCGGCAAGGCCCCCAAGGGGCTCACGCCGTTGCAGGAAGCGCAGTGGGCCGACATGGCCACCTGGCTGCCCAACGACCTTTTGCTCAAGCTCGATCGCTGCCTCATGGCCCATGGCCTGGAGGGCCGCACGCCCTTCCTCGACCGCGAGGTGGCGGCCTTCGCCTTCAGCCTTCCCGATAACCTGAAGGTGCGCGGGCGCATGGGGAAGTGGCTGTTGCGCCAGTGGTTAGCTGAGCATTGCCCCGCCGCCGAGCCCTTCGCCCGCAAGCAGGGCTTCACCGTGCCGGTGGCGCATTTCATCGCCCCCTGGGCGTCCGAGATCGGCCATCGCGTGGCCGCCTGTCCCGGCGTCGCGGCGCTGGCTGCGCCCGAAGCCGTCGCGCGCATCTTCAATGACGAGGACGAGGCCGAGCGGCGCTGGCCGCTCCTCTTCTACGCCCTGTGGTGGACCATCCATGTGGCGGGCGCCACCCCGGCCGAGGCGCTCACGGCGCTGGGCGGACCCACGGGCGTGGTCAAAACCCCGCCCCGACCCCGGCCAGTCGCGAGCGTAATTGTTTAAGCCGGCGGTCGATCTCGGCCATGGTGCGGTTCAGCGCCCCGTCGTCGTCGCGCCACACCTGCAACACCCGCGTCCAGACGGCGGTCATGGCCGCGAGACGCAGCGCGCCCTTCCAGCCGCCGGTGTCGACCCCGGCGCTTTCCAGCAGCGCCCGCGCGGTCTTGGGCAGGCGCGGGGCCATGGCGGCGGGACCCTCCGCCCTGGCGATGGCGATGAGGGCGGCGCGGTGCGGGGCCATGGCCTCCAGCCGCGCCATGCAGGCCTCGAACAAGCGGTCATGCACCTCGCCGCCATCCTCCAAAGCCGCGAGAGCCAGGGCGGCCTGGTCGAAGCGCCGCGACAGCCGGTCGAGCAGCGCGGCCTTGCCTGGCGCGCGGGCGTAGAGCTCGGCGAAGGGAACCCCCGCGGCGAGGGCGATGTCGCGCAGGGCGATCTCGTCCCAGGGCTGGTCGCGGGCGAGGCCGAGGGCCGCGTCCACGACGCGGTCCAGTACGTCAGCGCTGACGGAAGATTCGATCATGGACATGGCGGGGCCTCCGGGACGGTCCGTCCAAGATATAGACCCTCGCGGGCCTCAACCCAATTCGCGAGCGCGGGCCACGGCGGCGGCCACGGCCTCGGACATCAGCTTCGGCAGGCCGTCATCGGCCAGCAGCACCTTCAGCGCCGCCTCGGTGGTGCCCGCCGGCGAGGTCACCTGGCGGCGCAGTTCGGCCGGGCTTTCCTCGCTCTCGGCCATCAGCGCTGCGGCGCTCTCCAGGGTCTTGCGGGCCAGGATTTGCGCCGCCTCGGGGGCGAGGCCGACCTTCTCCCCCGCCGCCGCCAAGGTCTCTACCAGGGCGTAGAGATAGGCCGGCGCCGAGCCCGACACGCCGGTGGCGGCGTCGATCAGCGCTTCTTCAGCCAGGTCCACCGTGGCGGCGATGCAGTCGAACAGGGCGTGAGCGGCGGCGCGCCCGGCCTCGCTCGGGGCGTAGATGCTGGCCACGCCCTTGGCGATGGCGACGCCGGTGGTGGGCATGACCCGGGCGACGGTGCGACCGGTGAAGGCTTCCGAAAGATCAGCGAGCTTCACGCCGGCGGCGATGGAGACCACCGCGGCGTCGGGCGAAAGATGCGGCGCATATTCCGCCGCCGCGGCGCGCCACATCTGCGGCTTCACCGCCAGCACCACGGTCTTGGCCGTGGCGAGGGCCGGCAGGGGCGGGTTCAGCCGAGCGCCGCCCTCGTCCGCCCGCTTGGCTTCCGGCGAGGGATTTGGATCGACCAGCAATATGTCTGAATAGGTCAGCGCCCCGGTGCGACGCCAGCCGGCGATCATGGCCCCGCCCATGCGGCCAGCGCCCAACAGCAGCACCGGCGCGCGCGTCGACAACTTCATCCTAAGCGTCCTCAGGCCGCGCCGAGGGTCTCGAACATGCAGGCGGCGATGGCGTCCTGCGGCGACTTGGAACCCTTCAGCAGGAAGTCAAACGCCGGGTAGAAGCGGTCCGCCGCCTCCACCGCCGCGTCGATCATCGAGGCGGCCTGTGCGAGCGTCGGCCGCTCGCCGGTGGGCAGGGACATGGCATGGCGGAACACGATCTCGCCGTCCTCGGCCCATACCTCGAAGTGGCCAAGCCAGACGCGCTGATTGATCAGCGACACCAGCTCATAGGCGTGGCTGCGGGCGCGCTTGCCGGCCCGCAGGTCCATGGACAGGCAGAGCTGCAGGCAGTCCGCCTCCGGCCGCCAGGCGAACCACAGCTCGTAGTCCTTCCAGTCGCCGGTGAGGGCGAAGGCCAGGTCGCCGTCCTCGGTGCGGTCGAACTCCAGGTTTTCCGCGGCGAGCACATGCTCCACCACGTCCAGGGGATCGAAGCCGAGGTCGACGTCTTCTGCGCGGGGCGTGTCCATGGGTCGGTCCTACCGGGCTTCCGGCCAACGCGAAAGCGCGTTGGCGTGGGAATCGCCTCTGATCAGAGGGTAGACAGGGTCGGGGGCCCGGCTCAACCGGCGTCGTCCGCAGGGCGAACCTTGTCCCCAGATTGCGCCATGCTCGCGAGTTCTGCCCGCAACGAGGCGATTTCAGCTTCCAGGCGGATCTTCAAGGCGTCGAACTCGTCGCGACGCACGAGGTCGAGCTCGGCGGCCCAGCGTTCGGCCTGGGCGCGAAAGGCGGTGCGCGCCTCTTCGCCCGCAGCCTGAGCCACGCCCACGGCGCTCTCCACCGCCTTGGCGAATTCGTCGAGAAAGGGATTCCTGGTCTGCATGGTCGGGCCCGCCCTTCTGAAACCGCGATTCGCGGCCTCGCGTGTTCAGGGTCGATATAGGCCGGTTAAGGTTTGTTTGCGAATGGCCCATTGGTGTTCGCGGCAATGCGCCGCGCGGCCAGCGTCCGCTTGCGAAGCATTCGCATCATCGCTAGGCGAGATTGTCCGCTAGATAAGCGTTTGCTTCGTCCACGCCGCAAAAGGCTTGCATTTTTCGCGCCGATCCTGAAATAAAAATCCCAACTGGCGCCCAGAATCATTCCAGCGCCGCAACATGTTCGCCGTCCGGCCGCCAGCGGGGGATCGCTTGTCCGAAATTCTCGACGCCATCGACGCCAAGATTCTCGACCTCATTCAATATGACGCCAGCCTGTCGGTGGCTGAAATCGCCGATCGTGTGGGCTTGTCGTCCTCGCCCTGCTGGCGCCGCATCAAGCGCCTGGAGGATGTGGGCGTCATCCAGCGCCGGGTGACCATTCTCGACCGCGAAGCCCTCGGCCTCAATTTCGAGGTCTACGCCACCGTGAAGCTCTCCTTGCCCACGAAGGAAAACCTGGAAGCGTTTGAAACTGCGGTGAATCGCTGGCCGGAAGTGACCAATTGCGCCACCGTCACCGGCGGCGAGGACTATGTGCTGCGCATCATCACCCGCGACATGCACGCCTTCGACGATTTCCTGCGCGAGAAGGTGCTGTCCCTGGGCCTCGTCTCCAACATCGAGAGCCGCATCGTCATCCGCTCGGTGAAGAACGCCACCGCCGTGCCGCTGGGCCTGGTCTCGCCCTTCCTCGGCTGAACCTTTTAGGTTCAAAATCTCCTGTCGCGGTAAGGCTGGTGCGGGCGTCGCATTCCGGCGCTATAGTCCTTCGCACCGAGAGGCCGCCAAGGGTTGAGACGCCATGATCGAGCTCGTCATTGATTCCCGTCGACGCGATCTGGGCGGGTTCGAGGTGGGACGCGTCCTGCCCTCCCCCAGCCATCGCATGGTGGGGCCGTTCATCTTCTTCGACCACATGGGCCCGGCGGAGTTCGAGGCCGGCCACGGCATCGACGTGCGCCCGCACCCGCATATCGGCCTCTCCACCCTCACCTATCTGCTGGAAGGCGAGATCACCCACCGCGACAGCCTCGGCTGCACCCAGGTGATCCGCCCGGGCGAGGTGAACTGGATGACAGCCGGCAAGGGCATCGTCCACTCCGAGCGCACCACGCCCACGCGCCGCGCCGCCGGCGGCCCGCTGCTCGGCCTGCAGGCCTGGCTGGCCCTGCCCACCGAGAAGGAAGAGATCGACCCCTCCTTCCACCATCACGGCGTCGACGATCTGCCCACCTATGAGTCCGGCGGCCTGTGGGCCCGGCTCATCGCCGGCTCGGCCTTCGGCGCGGCGGCGCGGGTGGAGACCCACTCGCCCATGTTCTACGTCCATTGGGAGCTGAAGGCCGGCGTGCGCGGCGCCGTGCCCACCGGCTACACCGAGCGCGCCGCCTATGTGGTGAAGGGCGAGATCGAGGTGGAGGGCCAGCCCTTCCACGCCGGCCAGATGGTGGTGTTCCGCCGCGAGTCGCAGGGGATCATCGGCGCGACCACCGACGCCACCGTCATGCTGCTGGGCGGCGAGCCGGTGGGGCCGCGCTACATCTGGTGGAACCTGGTCTCTTCGTCAGGCGATCGCATCGCCCAGGCCAAGGCCGACTGGGAGGCCGGGCGCATGCAACTGCCCCCCGACGACAACGCCGAATGGATTCCGGCCCCTCAGGACCCGATACCCACCCCCAAGGCGGCGAATAGCTAGGCTTTTCTACAGCAGCTCCACCGCCATGGCCGTGGCCTCGCCGCCGCCGATGCACAGGGAGGCGACGCCGCGCTTGCCGCCGCGGGCTTCCAGCGCTGAGAGCAGCGTGGCGAGGATGCGCGCGCCTGACGCCCCGATGGGGTGCCCCAGCGCACAGGCGCCGCCATTGACGTTCACCACCTCGTGGGAGAGGCCGAGCTCCGTCATGGCGATCATGGCCACCACGGCGAAGGCCTCGTTCACCTCGTAGAGATCGACGTCTGCGGCCTTCCAGCCGGCCTTCTCCAGGGCCTTGCGCATGGCCGGCACCGGGGCGGTGGTGAAGAGGCCCGGCTCATGGGCGTGGGCGGCGTGGGCCGCCACCTTGGCCACGGGGGTGAGGCCGAGCTTCTCGGCCACCGAGAGGCGGGTCATGACGAGGGCCGCAGCGCCGTCGGAGATGGAGCTGGCATTGGCCGCCGTGATGGTGCCGTCCTTGGCGAAGGCGGGCTTCAGGGTCGGGATCTTGGCCGCATCGCCCTTCAGGGGCTGCTCGTCGTCAGCCACCACCTCCACGCCCTTGCGCGTGGTCACTTCGACAGGAACGATCTCGCGCTTGAAGGCGCCCGAGGTCACCGCCGTCTTGGCCCGCTCCAGCGAGGCGATGGCGAAGGCGTCCTGGTCGGCGCGGCTGAACTGATAGGCGGCGGCGGCGTCCTCGGCGAAGGCGCCCATGAGCTTGCCCGGCGTATAGGCGTCCTCCAGCCCGTCCAGATACATGCTGTCGGAGATCACATCGTGGCCGATGCGGGCCCCGCCCCGGTGCTTGGACATGAGGTAGGGGGCGTTGGTCATGCTCTCCATGCCCCCGGCGACGATGATGTCCGCCGAGCCGGCCGCCAGGGCGTCGTGGGCCATGATGGCCGCCTGCATGCCCGAGCCGCACATCTTGTTCACCGTGGTGGCTTCGGTGGAGAGCGACAGGCCGGCGCCCAGGGCCGCCTGGCGCGCCGGGGCCTGGCCGAGCCCGGCAGGAAGCACGCAGCCCATGAAGATCTGCTCCACCTGATCCGGCGCGACGCCGGCCCTTGCGAGCGCTTCCTTCACCGCCGCGGCGCCGAGCGCCGTGGACTTCACGCCGGAGAGCGCGCCTTGGAAGCCGCCCATGGGGGTGCGGGCATAGGCGGCGATGACCACCGGATCGCGGGCGTCTTGAGAGTCTTGAGCCATGGGGATTTCCTCTCCTGGGTTTCTTACAGCGCGGCGCGTTCAGCCGTGGCGATGAAGCCGCCGCCCAGCACCCTTGTGGGGCGAAGAGCGTCATAGAGCACGCAGGCCTGGCCGGGGGCCACGCCCTCTTCCGGCGTGTCGAACAGCACCACCGGGGCGTTATCACGAAGGGCCAGCCGCGCCGGAACCGGATCGCGGGTGGAGCGCACCCGGGCCAGCACGGGCAGATCTTCCACCGCCGCGACCTCAAGGCTCAGCTGATCGCCCAGCCAGTTGGTCTCGGTCATGGTCAGGGCCGCGGTGAGCAGGGCCTCGCGCGGGCCGACGATGACGCGCTTAGTCTCTGCGTCGATGGCGGTCACGAACAGGGGCTCGCCCACGGCGATGTTGAGCCCGCGCCTCTGGCCCACGGTGTAGCGGGTGACGCCCTCATGGCGGCCGAGTACGCGCCCGTCCAGGTGTACGATGTCGCCCGCCCCCACGGCGCCGGGCCGCAGGCGATCGATGAGGGTGGAATATTTGCCTTCAGGCACGAAACAGATGTCCTGGCTGTCCGGCTTGTCGGCCACCTTCAGCCCCATGCCGGCGGCGAGGCCGCGCACCTCGGTCTTGGGCAGGTCGCCCAGGGGAAAGCGCAGATAGGCGAGCTGCTCACGGGTGGTGGCGAACAGGAAGTAGCTCTGATCCCGGGTGGGATCGAACGCCCGGTGCAGCTCGGGGCCGTGCTCGCCCTCGATGCGGCGCACATAGTGGCCGGTGGCCATGGCCGCGGCGCCCAGGTCCTTGGCCACGTCGACGAGGTCGCGGAACTTCACCGTCTGATTACAGCGCACGCAGGGGATCGGCGTCTCACCGCGCAAATAGGCGTCGGCGAACTCCTCGATCACCGCCTCGCGGAAGCGGCTTTCATAGTCGAGCACATAGTGCGGCGCGCCGATGGCCTCGGCGGCGGCGCGAGCGTCGCGGATGTCCTGGCCGGCGCAGCAGGCGCCCTGCTTTTTCACCGCCGCCCCGTGGTCGTAGAGCTGCAGCGTCACTCCCACCACGTCGTAGCCGGCCTCTTTCAAGAGGGCCGCGGTGACGGTGGAGTCCACCCCGCCCGACATGGCCGCCACCACCCGCGCGCCCGCGGGCAGGGCCACGGCCGTGGTCACCGCCTCAAGGGCGGCGGCGGGGGTTTCGGCGAGCATCAGGGTCATGGCGGCTATTTAGGCGCTCCCCGCCCGCTTGGCGAGGGCGGGACCTCGAAGGGGCGTTCAGGCGCCCTTATTGAAATGGCCGTGGATGCGCTGGGCTAGGGCCTCGGACACCCCCTCCACCTTCATCAGATCCGCCACCGTGGCCCGCGACACCCCCCGCGCCGAGCCAAAGGCGTGCAGGAGGGCGCGCTTGCGGGTGGGGCCGACGCCCTCGATCTCGTCCAGCGGGTTCTTGGCCATGGCCGCGGCGCGCCTTTGCCGGTGGGCGCCGATGGCGAAGCGGTGCGCCTCGTCGCGCAGGCGCTGCAGGTAGTAGAGCACGGGGCTCTTGGGATCGAGCATGAAGGGCGCCCGGCCGGGGATGAAGAACCGCTCCAACCCCGCATCGCGATCCGGCCCCTTGGCCACGCCGACGATGACCAGCTCTTCGAGGCCAAGCTCCGCGACGACTTCCAGCGCCGCGTCGAGCTGCCCCTGGCCGCCGTCCACCAGCACAAGGTCCGGGCGGGCGTGGCTGTCGCCCCCCTCCTCCTCCTTCACCAGGCGGGCGAAGCGCCGGCGCAGCACCTCGCGCATCATGCCGTAGTCGTCCCCCGGCGTAAGCTCAGTGCTCTTGATGTTGAACTTGCGATATTCCTTCTTCAGAAACCCCTCGGGCCCGGCCACGATCATGCCGCCAAGCGCATTGGTCCCCATGATGTGTGAGTTGTCATAGACCTCGATGCGCTGGGGCGGAGTATCGAGGCCGAAGGTCTCGGCGACCCCGGCCAGCAGTTTCGATTGGGCCGAGCTTTCCGCCATCTTGCGCCCCAGGGCCTCGCGGGCGTTGACGAGGGCGTGGGCCACCAGGTCGGCCTTTTCGCCGCGCTTGGGGGTGAGGATCTCCACCTTGCGGCCGGACTTCTCGCTGAACGCCTCGGCCAGCAGCGCCCGGTTGGGCGCCTCGTGGCTCAGCAGGATCAGCCGCGGCGTCGGCTTGTCGTCGTAGAACTGCCCAAGGAACGCGTCGAGAATCTCCTCGTCGCTGTCGGAGCGATCCACCCGCGGATAATAGGCGTGGTTGCCCCAGTTCTGACCGGCGCGGAAGAAGAACACCTGCACGCAGGCCTGACCGCCCTGGGCGTGGAGAGCGAAGACGTCGGCCTCCTGCACCGTCTCGGGGTTCACCCCCTGCTCGGCGGCCACCGAGGCGAGGGCGCGGATGCGGTCGCGCCAGCGGGCTGCGCTTTCGAACTCCAGGTTTTCGGATGCGGCCTGCATCTCCGCCGACATGCGGGCCAGCACCTCGCGGCTCTCGCCGCGCAGGAACTGCTCGGCCTCGCTCACCAGGGCGCCATATTCGTCGAGGCTGACGAGGCCTACGCAGGGCGCGGCGCAGCGCTTGATCTGGTGCAACATGCACGGGCGCGTGCGCGCCTCATAAACGCTGTCCGAGCAAGATCTCAGTAAGAAAGCCTTCTGTAAGGTGTTCAGCGTCCGGTTCACCGCCCAGGCCGAGGCGAACGGTCCATAGTAGTCGCCCTTGGTGGCGTGGGCACCGCGGTGTTTCTTTATCTGCGGAGCCGAATGGTCTTTGCGAACAAGGATTTCCGGGAAACTCTTATCATCTCGAAGCAATACATTAAATCTTGGCTTTAACGATTTGATAAGATTGATTTCTAGCAGCAGCGCATCAGTTTCGGTGCGGGTGGTGATGAACTCCATGGCCGTGGTCAGATGGACCATGTGGGCGATGCGTTGGGTGTGGAATCGCCCCTGCGCATATTGCGTCACGCGCTTCTTCAGCGACTTGGCCTTGCCCACATAGAGCACCTCGGCGTCCTCGCCGATCATGCGATAAACGCCGGGGCTGTCGGGCAGGCGCCTCGCCTCATCGGCGATGAGGGCCATGCCGGAGAGAAGGGTTGCGGCGGGAGATTCGTCCGTCATGCCTCACATATAGGGCGATCCGGGGCGGCTCGGGCGCCCCTCACCAATGCAGCTGCGGCGTTTCGCCAGTGAGGATCTCGCGGATGCGGGCGCGGGTGGAGGGGGTGGCGTCTTCCGGCAAGGCGTCCGGCGCAAACCAGCCAAGGTCGGCGATCTCCCCCACGGAGGTCGGCGCTTTCAGATCAAAGGCGCCGCAGCGATAGATCAGCACGTGATCGCCCGGGAATAGGCGGCTGTTGTCATGGACGCTGGCGAGCTTGGGCCGCTCGGTGAGCACGACCCCCGCCTCCTCCAGCATTTCGCGCGCGAGGGCGGCTTCGGCGGCCTCGCCCCGCTCCACCCCGCCGCCGGGCATGTACCAGCCCTTGATGTAGGTGTGCTCGATCAGCAGCACGCGGCCCTCGGCGTCGGTGACGAGGCCGCGCACGCCCAGCGTCAGCCCTCGGCTCAGCCGGGCGCGGGCATGGAATATCGGACGGGCGAAAGGTTCGACGCGACGACGCCAGGACATGGAGGCATATTCGGCAGGGCGGGCGCGAAAGCAACGTCTCTCTTGTCCCCTCGCCTCTTGTCCATGAGCCTCGTCGCCGCTAAAGCCAGCGCAAGCTTAGGAGAGTCCCATGGGCGCCATTCTGCCGATCGTCGTTTTCCTGGTGGCGGTGCTGGCCATCAATATCTTCGAATTCGGCCGCGCCGACTAAGACGAGCCTGTTCGGGTGAGCCCGCGCGCAGCCCTGGTCACCGGCGGCTCGCGCCGCATCGGCCGCACCCTCGCGCTGCGACTGGCGGAGCGCGGCTTCAGCGTCGCCATCCACCACCGCGCCTCGCCGGACGAAGCCGAGGCCGTGGCTGCCGAGATCGTCGCCCTTGGCGGGCGCGCCGTGACGGTGGATGGGGAGCTGTCGGAGCCGAAGGATGTCGCCGCGCTCGTTCCTCGTGCGGTTCAGGCGCTCGGGACCCCGCTCACCCTGCTCGTCAACAACGCCTCGCTGTTTCTGGACGACCGGGTCGGCCATCTCGCCGACGCCCAGTGGGACCTGCAGCTGGACGTCAATCTGAAGGCCCCGGTGTTTTTGGCGCAGGCTTTCGCCGCCCAGGCGCCCGAGGGCGCCGACGCTCAGGTGATCAATCTGATCGATCAGAGGGTGCTTAAACAGAACCCGCAATTCTTCAGCTATTCCATATCCAAGGCCGGACTTTTTCATGCGACTCGTATGCTGGCCCAGGCGCTGGCCCCGCGCATCCGCGTAAACGCCGTGGGACCGGGTCCTACCCTCCCCTCCATCCACCAGAGCGCGGAGGTTTTCGCGGCGGAGGCGGCCTCGACCCTGCTGGGAAAACGAGCGACGCCGGAGGATATTGCGCAGGCGGTGCTCTACCTCGTTGACGCCAAGGCGGTGACGGGCCAGATGATCGCCGTCGACGCTGGCCAGCACCTCCTCTGGCGCACCCCCGATATCCTGCATGACTGACATTCGCCGCCCTGACCTGCCCGTCCTTCCTTCGCGCATCGGCGCCCGCGTCGAGCGGCTCAGCGTATTTGTGCGCGGCTACATCATCGCCGCTGAGATCGGCGTCTATCCGCATGAGCGCGGCCGCACCCAGCCGCTGATCATCGACATGGAGGTGGAGCTGTCGCCCCAGCCGGTGGACAGCCTCGCCGACACGGTGAACTACGAATATCTCACCGAGCTCGCCCGGCGCACGGCGGCGGAGGGCCATATCGCCCTCGTAGAGACCTATGTGCAGCTGCTGGCCGAGGGATGTCTCGACATCGCCGGGGTGCAGCGGGCGCGGGTGCGGGTGGAGAAGCCCGAGGCGTTGCAAGGCGCCGAGGCCGCCGGCGTGGAAATGGTGCTGTCCCGGGCTTGATCCGCCAGCCGGCGCTGCTCCGCGCAAGATGACGAAGCCTTAAATTCACCTCGGGCGTCAGGTGCGGCATAATGGCCTCGCCATCGCAGGAGCGCGCCCATGAGCGACCAGATCATTCCCCATAGCCAGCCGGCGCAGGAGCGCACCTTGCCGGTGATCGTCTATGTGCTTTACCTGTTGGGCTTCTGCACCGCAGGCGCCACAGCCCTGGTGGGCTTCGTCATGGCCCTCTTCCTGTCGGGAAGCGGCACGCCCCTGCAGCAGAGCCACTACACCTTCCAGCTTCGCACCGTGTTCCTGAGCCTGGTGTGGATCGTGCTCTCGGCGGCGGTGTTCGTGGTGGGCCTCGCCCTCTCCATCGTGCTCATCGGCATTCCCCTGGTGCACCTGTCAGGCCTGATGTTCGGGGCCACGGGGTTGTGGTTCGCCGCCCGCTGCATCCTCGGCGTGGCCAAGGCCTGGGACAGCCAGCCCTATCCGCGTCCGCAATCCTATCTGGTGTGAGGACATGGCCGAGGTCGTCGACAACCCCGCGCGGCATCGCTTCGAGCTCAGCGAAAATGGCGCCCTCGCCTACGCCGACTATGAGCTGGAGGGCGCGGTGATGGCCGTGCCGCACGTGGTGGCCGATCCGGCCCTGCGAGGCACGGGCGCGGCCGGGCGGCTGATGGAGGGCGTGCTGGCCGCCATCCGCGCCCGGGGGCTGAAGATCGACCCCATCTGTCCCTATGCCGCGGCCTATCTGCAACGCCACCCCGAGCACGCCGATCTGCGCGCCTGATTAGGCGACGGGCCGGCCGAACACCTTGCCGCGGGCCTCGGGGCCGAAGAACACGATCACGGCGATGAGCAGCGCCACCCCGCCGATGAGGTAGGCGAGCGCTGAGGCGTAGTCGTTGCCATGGGCCTCGGCATATTGGGTCTGCCACACCCCTATCCGCGAGGCGAAGAGATTGCCGAGCTGATAGACGAGGCCGGGAAAGACGCCCCGCGCCTCATCCGGCGACAGCTCGTTCAGGTGCACCGGCACCACGCCCCAGGCGCCTTGCACGGCGATCTGGATCATGAAGGCGCCGACGCCCAGCATCAGCGGCGTGGCCGAATAGGCCCAGAGCGGAATGGCGGGCAGGGCGAACAGGGCCGCCAGCACAATGGCCCGCCGCCGACCGATGCGCTCGGACAAGACGCCGAACAGCACCCCGCCGATAATGGCCCCCAGATTGGCGATGATGGTCAGCGGCCCCACCTGGTCGGCGGTGAAGTGGCGCTGCACCTTGAGGAAGGTGGGATAGAGATCCTGCGCGCCGTGGCTGAACAGGTTGAAGGCGGTCATCATCACCATGGCGTAGAGGGCCAGCGGCCACTGCTTGGCCAACCAGCCGAAATTCGCCGCCTTCTTCGTCTCGGGATGCTGGCGCTGCGCCTCCCAGGCCGGGCTCTCCGGCACCTGCAGGCGGATATAGATGATCAACAGCGCCGGAATGATGGACAGGCGCAGGAACCAGCGCCAGTCCAGATGATCGCCCAGCAGCCAATAGGCCCCGGCGGCGACGAGGTAGCCCAGGGCGTAGCCCTCCTGCAGCACGCCGGAAATCAGGCCGCGGCTCTTGGCCGGAATGGATTCCATGGTCAGGGACGCGCCGATGCCCCACTCCCCGCCCATGGCGAAGCCGAACGCCGCGCGCATGAGCAGCAGGCTGGAAAGATCCGGGGCGAAGGATGAGGCGAAGGCCAGCACCGAATAGAGCCCGACGTCGAGCATCATCACGGGTCGGCGGCCGAATCGATCCGCCAGCCAGCCGAACACCAAGGCCCCTAGAGGTCGCAGGGCTAGGGTGAGAAACAGCGCCTCAGAGACATCGCTCACCTTGGCGTGGAAGTCGGTGGCGATGGCCTTCAGTAGGAAGACCAGCAGGAAGAAATCGAAGGCGTCCAGGGTCCAGCCCAACAGGGCGGCGAAGAAGGCCGCCCGTTGCGGGCGCGTCAGCGCCTTCAGATCATCCACAATCACCATGAGCGCATCCCCTCGCCGTTCGTGAACGGCACCATGGCTGAGCGCTGGGGCGGAGGAAAGGGGGCTTGGGCCCTCAGCCCTCCAGGCGCCGCTTAGAACAGCACCCGCACGGTGAATTGGGCCGATCCGCTCTCATAGCGATTGGCGATGCGGCCATTGGCCTCAAAGCCGATCTCGTAGAAGTCGGTGGAGGCCTTGAGGGCGATGCGCGCCACGCCCGCGCTGACCAGATCCGACGGCGCCAGGGTGAAGGGCGCGTTCGGCGTGGCCTTGAAGGCCGCCGTGGTCTTGCCGGCGTCGCCGGAGATGGCGTCGCGATAACCGAGCTCAAATTCCGGACGGTAGCGGATATCCGTGCCGAACACGCCGCCGAAGGCCACGCCCGCCGCGCCAGAGAAGGCCGAGCCGGAGCGGCTCTTCACGTTGAGGGCGAAGCCGGTCTTGCCGCTGGGATCGTTCTCCACATAGCCCTGCTCGTCCTGGCTGAAGTAGTCGCCGTGAGCGTAGGGCCGCAGGTAGAAGCCACGGCCCAGGGACTGCTGATAGGCGAGCCCGGCGTGGCCGGTGGCCGACCAGGCCGTGCGGTCGTCCTTCACCAGGCGGTTGACCTGCACATTGCCGCTGCTGTCGGTGAGGAACAGTTGCCGCTTGGCCTCGAAGATGGAGAAGCCGGCGCCCACCCGGGCGTCGGCGCGCAGGGCGCCGTATTGGCCCTGCCAGTAGAGGCCGCCTTCCATGGACGAGATGGCCGTGCGGGTGTCGCCCGGCAGGAAGGCGCTGGTGATGGTGCCCGACGCGAAGGCCGCCGTGGCCCCGACCACGCCGAAGCCGTGACCGCCGGTGGCCGCGCCGGCGACCATGCCGAAGCCGGTGGTGTCATAGCCCACGTTCTTCGCATTGCGATCGCGCCGGGCGCCGATGAAGAACTCCTGGGCCCAAACCTCGCGGGTGCCGCCAGCCGCCTCAATGTCGTCGGCCTGAGCGGTGGCGCGGGAAATGGCCTCCGACGTCTGCTGCGAGAAGTCGAACACGCCGCCGGAGCTGTCCGGCAGCATCTGATCATAGACCTTGAGGAAGTTCGTCTTGTCGGTGGGGGCCAGCAACACGCCCTGCACTTCGCTGTCTGTCTTGGCGTTGGTGTAGATGGCGCTGAGCGCCGAGCCTTCCGCCGTGTTCAGCCCCATCTGGGCCGCGGTCTTGGGGGTGATGCTCAAGCTCACCGTACCGGCCGTGGTGTCGGAAGCGATGCTGGCGTTCAGCAGGTAGGGAGTCGAGCCGATCAGGCTCGTGCTGGTCGCCCCCATGGTCAGGCTTGGCGTCTGGATCAGCACATAGGTCTGCGTGCCGGTGATCGAGGTGGGGGTGGAGGCGAGGGTGATGCCGAACTTGGCCCCATTGGCGATGGTCACCGGGCCGGAGGCGACGAACTGGGTGGCGCGGTTGTTGGCCGGGTCGGCCGCGAACAACACCGAGCCCGAGGCGCCCACATTCAGGGTCGAGACCTTGATGGAGCCGGAGTTGCGATCATCCAGCGTGCCGTTGTTCACGTTGACGGCGAGGCCCGCGCCGCCGAACTTCAGCGCGCCGGTGAGGGTTGCGCCGTTGTCGATGACCAATGAGCCGCCCGTGCCCGAGCCCATGTCGAGGGCGCCGGTGATGGTGCCGTTGAGCAGGTTCACCGAGTTGCTTCCCGAGCCCAGCAGGATGTCGCCGGTGATGCTGGGGGTCACGGCGGTGAGGGTGGTGGTGGCCGTATGCGTACTGCCCGACGTATCGCCGTAGGCGTGGTTCGGGGTCGGGTTGGTCTTCTGGGTGAAGGTGACGCCACTGGTGTTGGCGGACAGGTCGAGGGCCGCCACCTTGCCCGTGATGGTGTCGGTGAGCTTCTGCGGCGTCACCGCCGCGTAGATCACGCCCTCATTCAGCACCGTCGAGATGCTGCCCGACTGGTCGCGCACCGCATAGACGCTGGCGCTTTGGCCGTTGGTGGCGTTGGCGGAGGCGCTGATCGTGCCGGTGTTGTTGAGGGTGGTGGCCGAGGCGCCCGACTCCAGATTGATCGCCGTGACCGTCACGCCCGGGAACGCGCTGTAGGTGGAATAGGACTGGGCTGCGCTGACCGCCCCGCCGATCTGCAGCAGCGGGACCGTCGAGCCTGCGCCGATCGAAAGGCCGGTGGCGTTGGCGTTGTAGGCGCTGGCCGAGACCGAGCCCACCACGTTGAGCCCCACCGCGACGTTCACCCCCTGCAGAACCGTGCCGTCATATTCCTTGCCGCCGATCTGCAGCCCGGTGGCGCTCTTGCCGTCATAAACGCCAGCGCCGTTCACCGAGCCGCGGATGACGATGCCGTAGGCCGGGCCGCTGGCCGCCGCGCTGCCTGCCGCCGGCACGAACGAGCCGATGGTGATGGGCGTCGAGGTCGAGCCGATGGCCAGGGCCGGCTTGGAACCGTAATTGACGATGGAGGCTGTCGTTTCCGCCCCGTCGGCGACGCCGTCGCCAGTCAGGTCGGCCGTGGAGCCGGACACGGTGCCCGAGGGCGCGCCGCCCAGATAAATACCGCCAGCGACATTTGCGCCGATCACCACAGCGCCGCCGGATTGCTGCGTGTCTGCCGAAGTGTTCAAAATCTGGCCCAGCAGCGTGGGGCTCGATGTGCGCGTCATCACGGCGTAACCGGTGGCGCTGATCGTGCCGTAGAGGCTCACCGCCCCGCCCACGGGACCGCCGATGTTGATGGCCTGCGAGCCGGTCCCCGTGGCGCTGACGGTGGACGAGCTCAGGAAGCCCTTGGCGATCGACGCCGTGGTGCGGATGCCGATGCTGTTGTCGCCGGTGATGGTCACGGCGCCGGAGTTGCTGAAGGAGCCCCCGATGGAAGACGCGTTGGCCACCAGCGGCGCTTCCAGCGAAATGCCGTAGGAATTGTTGCCCTTGATGGTGATCGTGCCGCTGTTGGTGACCGAGCCGACGAGGGGCGAGGCGCCGACCAGGCGGATGCCGAAGTAGTTGCAGGCGCAGTCGCCGGTCTTGGCGGGCACGAACGGCGCGTCCACCACGCCATTGTTGTTGGAGCTCGTACCTGTGTTGGTGGAGCCGAGATTGATGGTCCCGCCGTTGGTCACCAGGCCGGTGAAGCCGCCATTGGCGAGGATGCCTACCGTGGTCGCGCCGGCGCCGCTGGTGTTGCTGGCGGTGATGGTGCCGCTGTTGGTGACGCTGTTGTTGGAGTCCAGAGTGACGGCCACGGGCGCCGTCGTGGTGGCCGTCACCGTACCGGTGATGGACAGGTCGTCCGCCGCGCCATTGTTGGCGGTGGAGGTCTTCAGCGGCGCATTGACACTGCCGGAGATCGTCGTCGTCGCCCCCGCCTGGCTGGCGAGCAAACAAATCGGCGCCAACGCGACAGCCGCGATCAAGGATTTACGCATCAGAGTGAGCTCGCCCGCTGCTTCGAGTAGGTGAAGGACCGTTCCAGCGTCGTTTTGACGCCCGATTGTGGCCGGGTCTAGTCCCGTTGCATTTCTTGGCGCGAATAAGGTGAGCGGTGTGACATCCTGGATGTCATTGCTGAGTGCGACAATCCGCCACAGATCGCTGTCATCAAAGCGTCCGCCAACACAGGGTTTTGTTGCAGCGCACAATGGGAATGGACGCAAAGACACATTCTCGCCACAATTCGGCGGCACATCCAACCCCGTGATCTGGTCCTGGCATGAGTCGGGCAGACACCCACCGCCTCCGGCGTCGTCAGTCCGGAGCGCGACCTGTCGGGGGGCGCATCCGCCCTCGCCGAAGAGGACAAGAAAACCTTGACGATCCCCATCTTGGCGCGCGTGCCCGAGAACGCGCGCGCCCTGGTTGGTGCGGCTACTGTTGGCTCCCTGGCGGGACTGGCGGTTGCAGGCGCCTACCTGGCGGGCGGCGTCGCGCATTCCAGCGCCTCGCATGACCGCATTCTTCGATTGGCGGGCGTTGCCGCCAGCGGGTTCAGCGAAACGGCCCTCAACGCTGGTACTGGCGGCGACACCGCTGTGCTGGCCCTGGCGCGCAAGCATGACCCCCTGTCGGCCTTCCTGGCCGAAGGCCGCGATCCCCGTGATTCGGGCCTTGGCCTGCGACTGATGCAGGCCAAGCGCGCCGCCGACGCGGCGCTGCGGCCCGATCTCGCCGTGGCCTCCACCGCGCCGAGCGCCGATTTCCTGCGCGCCAGCCTGTCCACTGGCGCGCCGATCATGATCAGTCCGGCCGCTCAGCCGTTCCGCCTGCGCGGATCGCTGGACCAGTCGCATGACCTCGATTGCCTGACCCAGGCGGTCTATTACGAGGCCCGCGGTGAAGGCCAGTCCGGCATGCAGGCCGTGGCCCAGGTGGTGCTGAACCGCGTGCGCCATCCGGCCTTCCCGAAGTCCATTTGCGGCGTGGTGTTCCAGCGCACCGAGGGCGGCTGCCAGTTCAGCTTCGCCTGCGATGGCTCGACCCGCCGCGCCGTGGAGCCGGAGGCCTGGGACCGCGCTCGCCGCGTGGCGAGCCAGGCCCTGTCTGGCCGAGTGATGCCCGTGGTGGGCAACGCCACCCACTTCCACGTCATCGGCCTCGCCACCGATTGGGGCGAGCGGCTGCTGCAAGTGGCCCAGGTGGGCGCCCACGTGTTCTATCGCTTTGGCGGTCACGCCGGCGGACCGGGCGCGTTCAAGGGCGAGGCCCAGCCCTCCACCGATGCGCCGCCGGCTCCGTCTGCGCACCCGTCGCAAGCGGCCAACCTTCCGCCGCCCCCGCCGACTAAGGCTGCGGACGAGGCCAAGCCCGCCCCCGCGGGCGGCTGACGCCGTCGGCCTGACTGAGAATCACCCCCGACGAGGCCATCCTCGCCGGGGGTTTTTCATGCGCCACGTGCGGCTGAGTCGCGAGTTAATGCGCCTAAGCTTCGCCGGACAGTTGATTACCCACAGGATATTTTGCTGCGCCGCAGCATGGCCACAATTCAGATCGCGTCGAGGCCGATGTCCAAAACGCCGGCCGAATGGGTCAGGGCGCCTACCGAAATCAAATCGACGCCGGTTTCGGCGATGGCTCGCACGGTGGAGAGATTCACCCCGCCCGAGGCCTCCAGCACCGCCCGGCCGGCGGTGAGCCGCACGGCTTCGGAAAGGTCGGCCAAGCTGAAATTATCCAGCATCACCACGTCCGGCCCGGCGGCGAGGGCCGGCTCCAGCTGGTCGAGCCGGTCGATCTCCACCTCGATCTTCACCAAATGCCCCACCTGGGCCCGGGCGCGACGCACCGCCTCTCCCGGTCCGCCGCAGACGGCCACGTGGTTGTCCTTGATCAGCACCGCGTCATCGAGGCCGAAGCGGTGGTTCGAGCCGCCGCCGCAACGCACGGCGTACTTCTCCAAAGCTCGAAGGCCCGGCGTGGTCTTGCGCGTGTCGGCGATGTGGGCGCGGGTCCCCTCCACCGCCCGCACATAGGCGCGGGTCAAGGTGGCGACGCCGCTGAGGCGCCCCATCAGGTTCAGCCCCGTGCGCTCGGCGGTGAGCAGGGCGCGGGCGTTGGCCTCCACCTCGGCCAGGATGGCGCCCTTGGCCGCGTCCTCGCCATCCTCGACGAGGGTGACGAAACGGGCGCTGGGATCGAGGGCGGCGATGGCGAGACGTGCGCAGCTAAGGCCGCAGATGCGCCCCTCCTGGCGGGCGGCGAACACGGCGGTGAGCCGGGCGTCTGCGTCCAGGAGCGCCGAGGTGATGTCGCCGGCGCGACCGAGGTCTTCAGCGAGGGCGTGCTCGACGATGGGGCGGATGAGCAGGTCCGGCAGGGGAAAGGGCTTCACGCTCACGCCGCGGCCCGCCGCTTCAGCTCGGCCAGGGTCGCCTCGGCCTCGGCGAGGGTCAGGCGCGTGCGGCGGGGGGCGAGCGCCTGCGGATAGTCCCGCCGCCAATGCGCGCCCCGGCTTTCGCACCGCCGCCAAGCCGCGGCGGCCACCAGCTCGGCGGCGATGAGCGGCGGAGCTTCGCCATAGGTGTCGCGCCAGGCCTCAATCTGGACCAACAGGCGCTCCAGCCCCTCGCCATCACGGATGAGGCCGGCCTCGTCGGTCATGGCCTGGCGAAGGGCCTCGAACACCTCGTCCGGCAGGTCCGGCGTGGGCCCGGCGGGCAGAAGCGCGGCCTCAGAGACGGCCTCTTGCGACGCCGCCTGCCCCGCCCGGGCGCCGAACACGGCGGCTTCCAAGAGCGAGTTGGAGGCGAGGCGGTTGGCCCCATGCACGCCAGTGGAGGCGCACTCGCCCGCGGCGAAGAGGCCGGCCAGCGAGGTGCGGCCCTCGGCGTCCGTCTCCACTCCGCCCATATGATAATGACAGGCGGCGGCCACCGGGATCGGCGCCTCGCGCGGATCGACGCCGGCGGCCATGCAGGCAGCGAACACGGCCGGGAACTCCTCCGGGAAGCGCTCGCCCACCGCGGCGCGAGCGTCGAGGAAGGCCCCCTCCCCGCTCTGGTGTTGGCGGAAGATAGCCCGCGCCACCACGTCGCGCGGGGCGAGCTCGGCGCGGGGATCGACCCCCAGCATGAAGCGGCCACCCTGGCGGTCCACCAGGATGGCGCCCTCGCCGCGCAGGGCCTCGGTGGCCAGCGGCGCGGGATCAAGCCCAAGGTCCATGGCCGTGGGGTGGAACTGCACAAACTCCGGATCGGCGATCACCGCGCCGGCGAGGGCGGCGAGGCCGAGCCCCTCCCCGCGCACGGCGGCCGGGACTGTGGTCTTGGCGTAGAGCCCGCCGAGCCCGCCCGTAGCCAGCACCGTGGCCGCAGCGGTCACCTCGATAAGCTGGCCGTCGTTCTCGATCAGCGCTCCGCGCACTCGGCCGTCGGCGTCCTGCAACAAGCGCCGGGCGCGGGCGTGGGTCCAGATGTCGATGAGGGGCGAGGCTTGAGCTGCCTTGGCCATGGCGGCCATGATGGCGGCGCCGGCGCGATCGCCCCCCACCCGCGCCACCCGAGCGCGGCTATGGGCGGCTTCCAGGCTCTGCACCAGCTTGCCGGCCGCGTCCTGGTCGAAGGGCGCGCCGAGGGCGAGCAGGCGCATCACCGCCGCCGGGCCTTCTTCCGTCAGGAGTTGCGCGCGCTCGGCCTCCACCAGGCCTGCGCCCGCAGCCACGGTGTCGGCGGCATGCAGGGCCGGCGTGTCGTCTTCCGCGAGGGCTACGGCGACGCCCCCTTGCGCCCAGGCCGAAGAACAGCCGGCGCCGAGGGCTTCAGGCGTGATGACCAGGGCCCGGCGGGGGGCGGCGGCGAGAGCGGCGCTCAGGCCCGCAAGCCCGGCGCCCAGGATCAGCACCCCGTCGAAATCCAAACGCGACATGGAACCGCTCCTTCAGACCAGCTCCACGTCCACCGGCCGGCGGGCGAGGGCGAGGTCGTAGCGGGCGGGGATCGCGGGCGGCGGCAGGTCGATCATGCGCTGCACGGCGGCGCGGGCGCGCTCGGCGACGCTCTCCTCCACCGTCACCTCGAAGCGGTCGAAGCGCAAACTGTCGAGAATGCCCTGCAAGGTGATGCGCTTCATGTGCGGGCAGAGGTTGCAGGGGCGCACGAACTCGGTGGCCGGGGCGTCCACGGCCACATTGTCGGCCATGGAGCATTCGGTGATCAGCACCACCTTGCGCGGCTTCCTCTGCGTCACATAGTCGGCCATGGCCGCGGTGGAGCCGGTGAAGTCCGACGCCTCGATCACCTCGGTGGGGCATTCGGGATGGGCCAGCACCTCGGCGCCCGGATAGGCGGCGCGCATCTCGGCGATGTCCTCGGCGGTGAAGCGCTCATGCACCTCGCAGCGGCCCTTCCAGGCGATGATGCCGATATGGGTCTGCCGGGCCACATTGCGGGCGAGGTACTCGTCGGGGATCAGGATCACCTTGTCCACGCCCCATTCGCGGGCGGCGGCCTCCACCACCTGCACGGCGTTGGCGCTGGTGCAGCAGATGTCGGTCTCGGCCTTCACGTCGGCGGTGGTGTTGACATAGGTGACCACCGGCAGGCCCGGATGCTTGGCCTTGATGGCCCGCACGTCCGCCCCGGTGATGGAGGAGGCGAGGCTGCAGCCGGCGCGCAGATCAGGGATCAGCACGGTCTTGTCCGGGCAAAGCACCTTGGAGGTCTCGGCCATGAAGTGCACGCCGGCCTGGATGATCACCTTGGCGTCGGAGCGGGCCGCTTCCCGGGCGAGACCCAGGCTGTCGCCCACATAGTCGCCCACGCCGTGGAAGATCTCCGGCGTCATGTAATTGTGCGCGAGGATGACGGCGTTCTTGGCCGCCTTCAGCCGGTTGATCTCGTGGATCAGCGGCGCCTGCGTGCGCCATTCCAGCGGCGGCACCTTGGATTTCAGGCGCTCATAGAGGGGCGCGGTGGCGCGCTCAACCTCGGGGGTGAACCGCAGCTCATCCTCCGCCGCCGCAACATCGTACATCGCCGCCTCCTTATGCTCACTTTGAGCATTAATGAGTCCCGAAACGACGCCGACCAAAGAGCTTCGACCAGCGTCGGGGTGGGATACTTATGCTACGAATGAGCATAAGGGGACTTAGATATAGCGCCGACACGCCCCTGTCACAAGGGCGATTCGTCCGGGATGGGATTAAGAGCCTGTCAGACCTGCAAATCGGCTCAACGATTCAAGGCCGGTCACGCGCTGGCGGCGATGCTCTGGAATAGCAAGGCGCCGTCGGCGGAGCCGAGCTCGGCCTCGAAGGCCCGGTCCGGGTGGGGCATCATGCCGAGCACATTGCCCCGCTCATTGACGATGCCGGCGATGTTGCGGGCCGAGCCGTTGGGGTTCTCGGTGTAGCGGAACACCACCCGCCCCTCGCCTTCCAGCCGGTCGAGGGTGGCCTCGTCGGCGAAGTAATTGCCCTCGCCGTTGCCGATGGTCATCACCGCCTCGCGCCGATCGCGATAGGCCGAGGTGAAGCGGGTCTGCACATTGGTGATCTCGAGGGCCACCGGCTTGCAGACATATTTGAGCCCGGCGTTGCGCAACAGGGCGCCGGGCAACAGCCCCGCCTCGCACAGCACCTGAAAGCCGTTGCAGATGCCCACCACCGCTGCGCCCTTGTCGGCCAAGCGCTTCACCTCGCCCATCACCGGCGAGAGGGCGGCCATGGCTCCGCAGCGCAGATAGTCGCCATAGGAAAAGCCGCCGGGCAGCACGATGAGGTCGAGATCGTCGTCGAGCTTGGTCTCCTGGTGCCAGACCATGGCCGGGGTGGAGCCGGTGGAGCGCTCCACCGCGCTCGCGCAGTCGCGATCGCAGTTGGAGCCGGGGAAGACGACGACGGCGGACTTCATGGGCTGGACTTGCAACTCCCCAAGGATGCGCTTCAGGCGCTCGGCTCGACCAGCTCAAGCCGACGCTCGATACGGGTCAGGCGCACGTCATGGCGCGCGAGCACGCCATATATGTTGGCGATGTCCTGCTGCATAGCGAGCATGTGACCGCGCATGGCGATAAGTTCCGCCTTGATCTCGCCGACGCCCTCTTCGAGCGCGCCCATGCCCATTTGCAGGTCGCGCAAGATGTCGATGATCAGTTCGTTCGAGGACTCGACCACAGGACGCTCCACCGCCCGATCAGGTGAAACCACCTTACCACGAACATATCGGGAACGACAGCAACTTGACCGCGCGGGCAGCGCCCGCTCAACCTACCTCGACGCGATAGCTCTCGATCACCGCATTGGCCAAGAGGCGGTCGGCCATGGTTCGGGCCTGGCTCTCGGCGGCGGCCTTGTCGTCGCCGGCGAGATCGAGCGTGATTACCCGCCCCACCCGCACGTCCGACACGCCAGCAAAGCCGAGACCGCCAAGGGCCGCCTCAATGGCCTTGCCCTGCACGTCCAGCACGCCGGGCTTCAGGAACACTTCCACGCGGACCTTCACGCCACCCCTCCCTGAATCACCGTAGGCATTTCCTTCATGATGCCGAGCCGGCGGGCCACCTCGGTATAGCTCTCGATGATGTTGCCGAGGTCGCGGCGGAAACGGTCCTTGTCCAGCTTCTCGTTGGTGGACTGGTCCCACAGGCGGCAGCTGTCGGGGCTGATCTCGTCGGCGAGGAGGATGCGGCTGAAGTCGCCCTCATAGATGCGGCCGAACTCGATCTTGAAGTCCACCAGGGTGATGCCCACCGCGCCGAACATGCCGGTGAGATAGTCGTTCACCCGCAAGGTCAAGGCCATCATGTCGTCGATCTCCTGGGTGGCGGCCCAGTTGAAGGCGGTGATGTGCTCTTCGGTGACCATGGGATCGTGCAGCTCGTCCTTCTTGTAGAAGAACTCGATGATCGAGCGCGGCAGGGGCGTGCCCTCAGGGATGCCCAGGCGGGTGGAGATGGAGCCGGCGGCGATGTTGCGGCACACCACTTCGAGGGGGATGATCTCCACTTCGCGGATCAGCTGTTCGCGCAGGTTCAGCCGCTTGATGAAGTGGTTCTGCACGCCGATGCCGTTCAACCGCGTCATGATATATTCGCTGATGCGGTTGTTGATGACGCCCTTGCCTTCCAGCACGGCCTTCTTGGTGGCGTCGAACGCGGTGGCGTCATCCTTGAAATACTGAATGAGGGTCCCCGGCTCGGGGCCTTCATAGAGAATCTTGGCCTTGCCTTCGTAGATCTTCTTGCGGCGGGTCATTGCTCACTTCCGGCGGGGCGCCCATTTGCGTCAGGCGACAGCGCGACGGGCGCCGACGTCCCAGGCTTCGACTCACGGGCCCACGGGTCATATAGGTTATTTGCAAGCTAAAGGAACGTCGGTGTTCGCGCAAACGTCCTGAGCCAGTAAGTGTTCGCCTACGGGCGATCCCATCGATTCGTCCTTGCCGAGACCGCCGTGCCGCCACCGCCCCCCGCCTCGCCTGACCACACGGCCGACCCGCCGCCGCGGGTGGAGCGCCAGCCGCGCATCCTGGCCAGCGGCGTGCGTCGCGACGTGGTGGTGATCGGTCGCGACACGCAGGGCCTCGGCGATCTCTATCACGACCTGCTGACCCTGAGCTGGCTGCGCTTTCTCGGCCTCGCCTTCCTCATCTACCTCGCCATCAATCTCGCGTTCGGCCTAGCCTATTTCGTCGACCCCAAGGGCGTGTCGCACACCGGCGCCTGGAGCTTCGGCGACGCCTTCTTCCTCAGCGTGCAGACCTTCGGCACCATCGGCTACGGAGCCCTGGCGCCGCAGGACCTCTACGCCAACCTCGTGGTGACGGTGGAGAGCTTCGTCAGTCTGGGGTCGGTGGCCGTGCTCACCGGCGTGATCTTCGCCCGGGTGTCGCGGCCGTCCGCGCGGGTGATGTTCAGCCGCAACGCCCTCGTCACTACCTATGACGGCCGCCCGACCCTACTGTTCCGCGCCGCCAACCAGCGCGGCAACTACATCGTCGAGGCGGACGTTTCCATGAACCTGGCGCGCCAGACCCTGACCCAGGAGGGGCTGTCCATCCGCCGCATGCTGGATCTGAAGGCGGTGCGCTCGCGCTCGCCCCTGTTCGCCCTGTCGTGGATGGTGCTGCACGTCATCGACGAGGACAGCCCGCTCTACGGCGCCACGGCCGAAAGCCTCATGGCCGAGTCAGCCGAGATCGTGGTGGTGATCTCCGGCGTCGACGAGAGCTTCGCCAGCCGCATTCATGCCCGGCACTCCTACCTCGCTGAAGAAATCCTGTTCGACAAACAGTTCGCCGACATCTTGTCCATCGACGACGATGGACGCCGGGTGGTGGATTACAGCCGGTTCCATGATCTACGTGACATGGAGCCATGAGCCCGATTCAAGGTAGAGTATCCTTAACGTCCCAGTCCTAGACTCAGGTCCGGCTAGAGAGGTGCACCAATATGCCCATGGCCCAAGAGGATCTGGAGCGCCGCCTGCGCGCGGCCTTCCCGCAGGCCGAGATCGTGGTCACTGATCTCGCCGGCGATGGCGATCATTACCGCGCCCGCATCATCGACGCGGCCTTCAAGGGCCTGCCGCGGGTGCGCCAGCATCAGCTGGTCTATGCGGCGCTGGGCGGCAGCATCGGGGGCGAACTGCACGCCCTCGCGCTTGAGAC
The DNA here is from genome assembly GCA_040757715.1 of Pseudomonadota bacterium. Lineage (GTDB taxonomy): Bacteria > Pseudomonadota > Alphaproteobacteria > Caulobacterales > Caulobacteraceae > CAIMFV01. Next base: position 275,355 of record JBFLWS010000002.1, read on the forward strand.
CGCGGCGCCGTCGGGGGGTTGAGCCGTGCGCTACCGCCCCTTCGGCCTCAACGGCCAGGCCATGTCGGTGTTGACCCTGGCGCTGGACCGGCCGGGTCTGAGGGCTGCCGCTGTCACCGAACTGGTGTTCTCCGCGCTGGAATGCGGGATCAATTCATTTGAGCTGCAGGCCGGAGATGTGGAAGCCGCTCGAGGTCTGCGTGACGGCCTCGGCGCCGTGGAGCGCACCATCGCCGTGATCGGGCTGCGCCTCAGCGCCGCCGCCGACCCGCGCTTCGTCAGCCGCGACGGGGCCATCGCCGCCATCGAAAGCGCCCTCGACGCAGGCCGGTTCGGCCGCCTCGACTATGTGCTGGTGGAGGGACGCATGCCCAACGACCTCTCGCCCCTGCTGGCTGACACCCTGGCCGGCGCCAATGCGGCGGGGCGCATCCGCGTCGCCGGCCTGGGCGGGAAACGCGCCTTCCTCGACGCGCATCTGGACGCCCCGGAGTTCGAGCTCATCGAGGCGCCGTTCAACCTGCGCTCCGACTGGGACGACCGCAATCGGGTGAAGCGGGCCGTGGCGCGGGGCATGACGGTGATCGGCTGCGACTACTATCCCGCTCTGCAGATCGCCCGCCGGGACGCAGGCACCGAACCGCGCCAGGGCTTGCTGCGCTTCGGCCTGGGCGGCAAGGAACGCAGCCTGGAGCAATCCTCGACCTACGCCTTCCTGTCGCTCTATCAGGGCTGGACGGCGGAGGAGATCTGCCTCGCCTACGCCCTCACCGAGCCTGGCCTCTCCAGCATCCACATCTCCGCAGCCGGCGTGCGCAACCTGCCCGCCCTCGCCGCCGCGCCGGAGCGCGAGATGCCCACCGGCGTCCCGGCCCAGATCGAAATGGCCCGCATCCAGGCCTCCTAAAGGCCCTTCGCGCGCATCTCGTGACGGGCGTGTGACTTGCGCCCGGGGGCTGGCGCACCTAGGTCTTGCCGCAATTGATTCATTCGCCTCGAGGAGGCCGCCATGACCGAAGCTGCGCCGCAGCCCGCTAAAGCCGCCGCCGACCCGGTGCACGACTTCATCGCCCGCACCGTCGCCGAATATCCGGTGGTGCTGTTCATGAAGGGCGTGCCGGAACAGCCCCGCTGCGGCTTCTCCGCCGTGGTGGTGCAGATTCTCGACCATCTGGGCGTGGAGTTTGTCGGCGTGGACGTGCTGCAGGACGACGACCTGCGCCAGGGCATCAAGTCCTATTCCGACTGGCCCACCATCCCCCAGCTCTATGTGCAGGGCGAGTTCGTTGGCGGCTCGGACATCGTGCGCGAGATGTTCCAGGCCGGCGAGCTGAAGAGCTTCTTCGCCGAGAAGGGCCTGGCGGCGGGCTGATCGGAGTCCAATGTTGGACCAAGCGCCCAAATAGGCGCGGATTTAGGAAAAGTGGGAACCGGTTTTCCGCCCGAAATCCACGCTCAAAAGATAAAGGCCCCGGATCGCTCCGGGGCCTTTCGCATGTTCAGGGCCGTAGAGCATTTTCCGAAAAGTGGGAACCGGTTTTCAGTCGAAAAATACTCTAAATTCAATTGAGTATGAGCAAAATCCGATTCAGTTTGAACGGATTTTGCTCTGAGGACCTTAGGAGGCGTAGTATTCCACCACCAGGTTCGGCTCCATCTTCACCGCGTACGGCACTTCGGAGAGCTCCGGCGCGCGGATGAACTTGGCGGTCAGGCCCTTGCCGTCGGTCTCGATATAGTCCGGCACTTCACGCTCGGAGGACTGCACGGCCTCGAGCACCAGGGCCATGTTGCGCGACCGCTCGCGCACGGAGATCACGTCGCCCACCTTCACGCTGTAGGACGGGATGTTCACCCGCTTGCCGTTGACGGTGACGTGGCCGTGGTTGACGAATTGGCGCGCGGCGAACGGGGTCGGCACGAACTTGGCGCGATAGACCACCGCGTCCAGACGGCTTTCCAGCAGCGCGATGAGGTTTTCCGAGGTATTGCCCTTGCGGCGGGCGGCCTCGTCATAGATGCGGCGGAACTGCTTCTCGGTGATGTTGCCGTAGTAGCCCTTCAGCTTCTGCTTGGCGCGCAGCTGCAAGCCAAAATCCGACACCTTGGACTTGCGGCGCTGGCCGTGCTGGCCGGGGCCGTAGGAGCGCTGGTTCACCGGGCTCTTCGGGCGACCCCAGAGGTTCTCGCCCATACGCCGGTCAATCTTGTACTTCGCCGAATGGCGCTTAGACATGAATGTCTCTCTTTATGTCTGACACGGACCGGCCTCCCCAGGATCAGGAAGGCGATTGCAACGGCGGTTTCCGCATCACCCGTCATGTATTTTCGCGCCGAAGACCTGGGGTCAGCGGCGGAAAGGCGCGCTTATGAGCGCTCGAAGCCGAAGAGTCAACGGCGGCCGGGGCGCTCGTTCTACTTCTGCGTCGCCAGGTAGGCGATGATGTCGGCCCGCTGCTTCGGGTTGGGGATGGAGAAGAACATCTTGGCACCGGGGACCAGCTTCTGCGGCCCCTGCAGCCAGCGATCGATCATCGCCGGGGTCCAGACAATGCCTGACGCCTTGAGCGCCGTGGAATAGGCGTAGCCCGGCACGCTCGCCGCGGCCCGCCCGACCACGCCGCGATGCTTGGGGCCGACGTCGTTGTCGTCTATGGCGTGGCACCCCATGCAGGCCTGATAGGCGATCTTGCCCGCCACCGGATCGCCGTGGGCGAAGGGTTCGCCCGCCGCAACCGCTGAGCTCGCCGCGGCGAGCGCGAACGCCGCCACGCCCGCGAGGCAGGCCAGGTTCGATCTGCGCATGAGGGGCTCCTAGGCCAGGGTCGTGTCAGTGATGGGGATCGGGGCGTTGTGGGCGCGCACCTCCAGCGAGGTGAGGCCGATGAAGCCGCGCAGCTGCTCGGGCGGGACCACCAGTGGTCCGGGACCGGGCCCAACGCCCGGCGCCGGTTGGGGAAAGGCGGTGGAGCGGGCTGCGTGAAACACCACCTTCCCTTCCACGTGCTGCTGGATCTGGTGGATGTGGCCATTGAGCGCCGTCACCGAACCGAAGCGCCGCACCAGGGCGAGCGCCTCGGCGGCGTCAGAGGTCTCCCAGCCCCACTGGCTATAAAGCGGCCAGAGCGGAAAGTGCGACATGAGCACGATGGGGGTGGAGGCGGAGAGCGGCTCGAGGTCCGCCTTCAGCCAGGCCAGCTGATCGGGGCCGAGCTTGCCTGCGCCAGCGTCGACGAACTGCAGCACGTTCACCAGGGCGACGAAATGCACGCCCCTGTGGTCGAAGCTGTACCAGCCGTCGCCCTTGGCGCTCGGCGCGAACCGCGCCTTGTAGGGCTGAGCGTTGGCGCCGTCGACGATGTCGTGCTCGCCCGGCGTGAAGAAGATCGGCGTCTTAAGCTCGCTTAAGATCTGCTGCGCCGTGTCGAACTGCTCCGGGGTGGCCAGCTGGGTGATGTCGCCGGTGTGGATGATAAAGTCCGGCGTCGTGGGCAGGGCTTTGATCTTGCGGATAGTCTCCCTCAGCGTGCCGACGACATCGGGGTTGGCGGGCTTCTTGAAGCCGATGTGGGTGTCGCTGATCTGCACGAAGCTGAACGGGGCCACGGCCTGGGGCGCCGGCGTGGCGGCCAGCGCCGTCTCCACCATCACCGAGGAGGCCACGCCTCCGCTCATCGTGAAGAGCGCGCCCGTGCCCGCCCAGCTCAGGCATTGCAGCGCGCGGCGGCGTGTCGGATCGTGGTCCATGATCGAGGTCCTTCCCAAGGCGTGTCCTCAGGAAGACCGTACAGGGACGCGGTTTATTCCGGCTCGGCCTGGACCAATTGCACGAATTTCGCCAGCTCAGGCTCCGAGGTGTCGGAAACCGCCGCGAAATCAAGATCTCTGCGCTTCCAAAATATCGACCGGTAGCCGTGGCTGACTGCGGCGGCCGGCAGGGCTGCGCCACGATCAGCCCAGACAAACAGGTCGATCGCGTGCCCGCCATGGCGATAGACCACCACCGCCGCCGGGGCGCCTGCCGCCTTGTCCAGGCGCCCGCCCACGAGCTTGAAGCCCTCGGCCGCGAAATCGACCACCGGCGGCGAGAGGGCGATGCGCCCGGCGAACCAGGGCTTGACCGTATGGTGGTCGGTGGAGACCACGGTGATCTCGCGCCCTCGCATCAGAGCATCCGTATGGGCCTGCACCACGGCGTCCGCCAGGGTGGCGGCGGAGGGGGGCAGCAGCATCAGACCGGCTACGCCAGCCGCCAGGGCGGTGACGCCGGCGCCGCTGAAAAGACCGGACCAGAAGCCTCGCTCGACCCGGGGAAGGCGGATCGCGCGGGCGGGGTCATAGCCCTTGTCCAACGCCAACGCGGCTTGCACCCGCCGGCGCAGCGACTCTGGCGCCGCATATCGGCTGGCCTCTGCGCGCATCGCGTCACTGACCAGGGCTGCATCCGCGCAGACGGCCTGACATTCTGGGCAGGATTCGATGTGGCGCTCGATGGATTCGGCCTCAGCGCCGTCGATCTCGCCGTCGATAAAGGCCTGGGTGCGAAGGCTCTCAGCGCACGACATGGGCGTCCTCCGCCATCCAATGCGATTTCAAAAGGGCGCGGGCGCGGGCGAGGCGCGACATCACCGTGCCGATGGGGACGCCGGTAACCTCGGCGATCTCGCGATAGCTCAGGTCCTCCATTTCACGAAGTATCAGCACCGTGCGGTAGTCCTCGGGCAGGGCCGCCAGCAGCTTGTCGAGCCGGCGCCCATCGCTGGCGGCGGCGGCCTCCGTCTCCGGATCGGGGCGGTCGGACACGAGCGCCCCCTCCCCCTCCTCCGGCAGGGGCGCATGGCCCCGCCGCCGAACCTCGTCCACGCGATTGCGCCAGCAGTTGCGCACGATGGCCAGCAGCCAGGGCCGAATATGCTCGCCGCGAAACTGACCGAAGGCGGCGAAGGCGCGCAGCATGGCGTCCTGCACGATGTCGTCCGCGTCCGCCGGGGACCGGGACAGCCACCGCGCCAGATTGTAGGCCGCATCCAGGTGCGGCAGGGCGAGCGCCTCGAACCTCTGACGATGATCGTGCATCTATGTGAATACCGGCGAGGGCGTCAGTTTATTCCAAGGCCGGAAAAATTAGTGGGAGAGGGCGGCGAATTCGCATCCTGGCCATCGCTGAGCTGGCCTAATTCTCGCCCATCGCGCCGGCCGCGATAGCCGCATCCATCGCCGCCAAAGACACGGCCTCGGCGCGCACCGGCAGCACCCCCTTCAGCGCCCGAACAGAATGCGCCGCCGGCACGATGGCGTAGGTCCCGTCCTCCAGCCGCACGAAGTCAAGCCGATCACCGGCCGACACCCGAAGCGCGGTGCGAACCTCGCGCGGCAAGGTCACTTGGCCTTTGGGTCTAAGAATGGCCGTCGCCATCACACACCCTTTTTCCGAACGCATTTATCGAGGGGGCGGCGGAGCCGACTGCACGGTCGACGCCGTTCGGCTCTGGCCCGCCGATCCTTGATCACGCTATCTTAGCAGGAAACTACCAACGGGTCCTGCCAGTGCGACCGCAAATAGTCCGGCCGATCAGCTTAGCCCTTTCAGCATCTGCGCTGATTGTCGTCGCCGCCTCGGCAAGGGCGGCTGACTATGTGAATGTCCGTTATGGATATTTAGTCAGCTACCCGGCAGACCTCCTCGTCGCCGAGCCAGAATCCGATGCCGGAGATGGGCGGAGATTTCACGCCCGCCAGGGTTCGGCCAAATTGGTGGTTTGGGCGGAATGGCGCCTGGATGACGACACGATTGACCAGACGCCCTTTGCGATCTCACGGAGCGCGGCTTCGGATTGCGCTGAAGGCAAGGTCTCGTACCGGTTGGTCAGGCCCGCGGTCGTCGCCATGTCCTGCGTCACCAAGATTGGCGTGGTGGTCTATCAGAAGACGCTGATCAGTAAGGATAAACTGACGTCGGTCAGGTTTGAGTATCCTTACGCTGAGCGCAAACGCTGGGATCAGGTGGTCACGCGTGTCGCAGCTTCACTGCACGGGGGCTCGCCGGCGCAATGAGGGGCGCACAGCCCCTCTTCTAACTTCCCCTACGACTTCCGCTCCGCCAGGGCCTCGGCGGGGCTGGTGCGGGCGCTGGCCGGCAACCTGGCGGCGCGCTTCAGGGCCGGCGCGGTGCGGGCGGCCTTGGCGAGGGCGGCGAGCCAGCGCGGCAGGTCCTTCTTCGCCCCGCCGCGACGGGTGGGGCCGAGATAGAAGAAGCGCACCGGCTTGAAGCCGACGAACGCCAGCACCTGATGCTTCCAGCGCTTGCCCACCGGATCGCCATATTGCCACTTCAGATACCAGGGCGGGGTGTCCATGGTGATGATCACGTCCGCCGAGCGCCCGGCCAGCAGCCGGTCCCAGAACGAGTCGCCCTTGTGGTAGCGGAAGGCGAAGCCGGGCGTGATCACTCGGTCGATCAGCCCCTTCAGCTGCGCGGGCTCGGCGCCCCACCACAGCGGAAAGCCGATCACCAGATGGTCGCAGGCGTCCAGCGCCGAAGCGAGACGCACGAGGTTCGGCTCCCAGCCCTGTTCGGCCTTGTAGCCCTGGCTGAGATTGGCCTCGAACGCGAGGTCGCGCATGGCGATGCGCTGCACCTCCACCCCCGCCGGCGCTGAGGCGGCGTAATGATCCAGCAGGTGCGAGATGAGGCGCCCTTCGTCCGGGTGACCATCCAGGATAAGAATCTTCATAGCGCCCCCTCCCGCAAAACTTAACAATGTTAACATCAGATAGGAATGAGGTCCAGATGCTCATCATCGCCGGCACCGTCCGCGTGCCTCCCGAACGCCTCGCCTCGGCCAAGTCCGCCATGGCCGACATGATCGCCGCCAGCCGCGCCGAGGCCGGCTGCCACGCCTACGCCTATGCCGAGGACGTGCTGGAGCCCGGCCTGATCCATGTGCACGAGGTGTGGGAGAGCCGGGCGGCGCTGACCGCGCATTTCCAGACGCCGCACATCGCCGCCTGGCGCGGGCGCTGGAGCGAGCTGGAGATCAGCGACCGCCGGCTCACGCTCTATGAGGTGGGCTCGGCCGAGCCGATCTAATCTTCAGTTTTCTTGGCCGCCAGCTTCGCCAAGGACTTGGCGAGGGTCTGGCCCCGCCCCTTGGTGAGGGCGGTGATCACGCCGCGAAAGGTGCGTGCCTCCTGGTCGGAAAAGCGCGACCGGCCCAGAGCCACCCGCAGATTGCGCACCATGGAATCGCGTTTCTCCGGCGGATGGAAGAATCCCGCCTCGTCCAGCTCTCGCTCCAGGTGCTCGAACAAGCCCAACATAGATGCCTGGTCCGCCGGCGCCGGGCCCTCGCGGAACACGGCGGGCGGGGCGTCGAGCTCGGCGAGCCGCCATTCATAGGCGTTGAGGGCCACCGCCTGGGCGAGGTTCAGCGAGCGGAACTTGGGGTCGATGGGCACGGTGACGATGGCGTGGCACAGCGCGATGTCGAGGGTCTCCAGCCCCGCCCGCTCGCCCCCGAACAACAGGCCGATGCGCTCTCCCGCCCCGCTGGCCGTGCGCAGAGCCGCGGCGGCTTGTCGCGGCGTTAGCACCGGAAGTTGCGTCTCCCGCGGGCGCGCCGTGGTGGCGTAGACGGTGTTGAGGTCGCCGATGGCCGCCTCCACAGAAGGATACACCACCGCATCGTTCAACGGCCAGTCGGCGCCCGAGGCCGCCGCCCAGGCGCGATCCTGCGGCCAGCCATCGCGTGGGGCCACAAATCGCAACTCATAGAGCCCAAAATTGGCCATCACCCGCGCCACCGCACCGATGTTCTCAGCCAGCTGCGGCCGGTCCAAAATGACCACTGGCGGATTCAATTTGCACACATCCATTGATAGCATTTGAGAGTTGCAATCTATACTTTTCGCTAACGGTAATGCGAGGCGTTCACAAAGGACTCGACGAAGCCGTGGACTGGAGTCATGCTCCATGAACAAAATAATACATAGGGACGGCTTACATGCACGAGTTCGACTTCGTTAATCGTTGGCTCAGCCGATTCTCCATCGCCTGGTCGGCGGGCTTCGTCATTTCCCTCATCGCCATCTTTGGCGCGCGCATGCTGTTCGGCATGGCGGCCCCTGTGGCCGCCGACGCGGTGTTGCCGCTGGCCATGGCCGCGCTGATTATCGCCGCGGTGATCTCCACCGCCTTCATCGGCCTCTCCCGGGTCAATCTCACCGTGAAGGCCATCGCGCTCGGCCTCGATGCGGTGCTGTTCGTGCCGCTCCTGTGGGCCCCGGTGCTGGCAGGCGCGCTCGCCTCGCAAGCCTCGGGCGACGCCATCGAGTCCTCCAACGCCTATGTCCAGTTCCACGACGTGGTGGGCGGGGTCATGGTCCCGGTGTCCAATTTCGTGCTCGGCGGCGGCATGGCCGGAACGGTGTGGGCGCTGAGCCAGGGCGTGGCCACCATGGTCGGCTTCTTCGCCGTCCTGATGCTGGCCTGGCCGCTGCTGGTCCGTACGGTGCCGCAGGACTAACCCCGGATAAGTCCTCAGGGGCGCGCTCACGCCATGAAGGCGGCGAGCGCCTCTATGAGAGCGCGGTTGTGGGCCTCCAGGCCGATGGTGATGCGCAGGTAGTCGCCGAGGCCATAGCCCCCCACGCCCCGCACCAGAACACCCCGGCTCGCGAGGAAGGCTTCAGCCTCGCGGGCCGTTTTCTTGCCCGCGGGGAACTTCACCAGGATGAAGTTGGTGGCCGAGGGGACGCATTCGAGGCCGAGCCCGCCGAGCTGCTGGGTCAGCCAGGGCCGCCACTGCGCCATCAGGGCCAGGGTCTCTTCCACAAAGGCGTCATCCTCCAGCGCGCCCAAGGCCGCGGCTTGGGCCGGGGCGTTGACGTTGAAGGCCGGGCGGATGCGCTCCAGAGCATCAATGATCTCCGCCGGGGCGTAGGCCCAGCCCACCCGCAGGGCGGCGAGGCCGTGCAGCTTGGAGAAGGTGCGGGTGACGATGACATTGCTGGCGCGCCGGGCGAGGGCGATCCCGTCCTGATAGGCCGGATCGGTGGCGAACTCGGCATAGGCGCCGTCCAGCACCAGCAGCACGTTGCGCGGCAGGGCGCGATGCAGACGCTCGATCTCGTCGAACGGCAGCCAGGTCCCGGTGGGATTGCCCGGATTGGCCAGCCAGACGATGCGGGTGCGCTCGTCCACGCGGGCGAGGATCTCGTCCACCTCCACCTTCAGATCAGGCTCCGGCGCAAAACGCAGCTCGGCCTGGGCGGCGCGGGTGACGATGCGATAGGCGAGGAAGCCGTATTCGGTCTGGATCGCATTGTCGCCGGGCTCGAGATAGGCGGTGGCGATGAGGGTGAACACCTCGTCCGAGCCGCAGCCGAAGATCAGCCGCTCCGGTTCGAGGTCGTACTTGGCGGCGACGGCGGCGCGCAGGGCTGAGCAATGGCCGTCCGGATACTGGTGCAGGGTCGCGGCGGCGGCGGCGTAGGCCGCGCGGGCCTTGCCGCTACAGCCCAGCATGTTCTCATTGGCCGACAGCTTGATGGGCTCGGCCACGCCCTCGACGTGCGCCTTGCCCCCCACATAGGCGGCGATGTCCAGGATGCCGGCCTTGGGGCGCGGGCGGACGTCAGGATCATAGGTCGGCGGCAGGGACATGGCGCAATCATCGTCAGACGGCGAAGGAAGCGCCCGCAATAGGCGCAGCGGCCCCGCGCATCAAGCTTTGCGCTTGCCAAGGGCGCTCAGTCGCGCTCGTCTGGCGCCCTCAGTTTGGAGACAGGCGTGACGGCGGAGACGCGTTGGGTGTTCGGCTATGGCTCGCTCATGTGGCGGCCAGGCTTTGCTTATCAGGAGCGACAGGGGGCGGTGCTGCATGGGCGCCGGCGGGCCTTCTGCATCTATTCGGTGCACCATCGCGGCACGCCGGAGCGGCCGGGCCTGGTGCTGGGCCTCGGCCATGGCGGCTCGGTGCGCGGGGCGGCGTTTCGGGTGGCCGAGGCCGACTGGCCGGAGGTCTACGCCTATCTCCTCGAGCGCGAACAACCTACCGAGACCTATATCGAGAGCCGCCCGCCCGTGCGCCTCGACAATGGCGAGACCGTGCGCGCCCTCGCCTTCTTTTCCGACAGGGGCCATCCGCAATGGGCGGGGGATCTGAGCCTGGAGCGACAGGCGCGGCTGATCGCGGGAGCGCAGGGGCTGTCGGGTCGCAACGTGGATTATCTGCGCGATCTCGTCTCGCACCTGCGAGACCTCGGCTGCCGCGACCGGGCCATGGAGGCGCTGTTGGAGCAGGTGGAGGCCCTGGAAGCGGTGGGGGCTTAAGCGCCCCCCAGCAACCGCGCGCCCGCGGTCTCGATGCGCTCCTCGAGGAGGCGCATGAACTCGCCGCGCTTCAGCCCCGGCGGGATGGGCTCAAGATATTCGAACACCGCTACGCCCGGATAGCGCGCCACCCCGTGAGCCGGCCAGACCACGCCGGACGTGGTGGCGGCGGGAATGCAAGCGACCTCCAGCTCGCGATAGAGGCCGGCGACGCCTGGCTTGTAGTCGGGGGCCGCGCCGGGGTCCTGCCGCGTGCCCTCGGGGAAGATGATGATCTGACGCCCGGCCGCCAGGGCCGCCTTGGCCTCCGCGGTCATGGTGCGCAGGGTCTTGGCCCCGCCCGAGCGGTCGATGGAGATGACGCCCACCTTTTTGGCGTACCAGCCGAAGAACGGCAGGGCCATCAGCTCCTTCTTCAGCACGAAGCAGGGGTCGGGCAGGTAGAGGAAGGGCGGGATGAAGTCGAACATGCCCTGGTGCTTGGCGGCGATGAGCGCCGCGCCGGCGGGCAGGTGGTCGCGTCCGCGCAGCTCCACCTTCACGCCGATGAGCAGCGCAAGGCCGCCCAGCACCAGCCGCGCCCAGACCTTCACCAGGGCCAGCGTATAGCGTCGCGGCGCCAAGAGGAGCGGCGAACAGACGATGCCCAGCACCGCCATCAGGCCGTACATCCAGAGCATGAACAGAAGGGAGCGGAGGACCAGCCAGGGGCTGGCCTTGGGGCGCACGAAGGTCGTCTCGGTCATGGGGCGGGATGGGCCGCTGGCTTCGGCTTGGGCGCCGGCGTGATCAGATGCGAGATCCCGTCCTTGGTGAGGATCACGAGATATTTCGAATATTCGAGGACCATACGGCGCATGTCGTCGTTCTTGGCCCACCAGCGGCGGGCGTTCAGAGTGTCGGTGACCACCGGATAGGGATAGAGCGCTACGTCCGGCAGCGCGCCACGCAGCTCCAGAAGCGCCCGCGGCATGTGGTAGTCGGCAGTGACCACGATGAGGCTGTGATAGCCGTGCTCCCGCGCCCAGCCCGCCGTCTCCACCGCGTTGCCTTGGGTGGTCTCAGCCTGAAAGCCGAGGTCGACGCAGCAGTCCCAGATGCGGCCGACGCCCCGGGCCACGCCCTTCACCTCCGAGCGGGTGGCCTGGCGGTTGACGCCGGAGATGAGCAGGCGCTGGGCCTTGCCGTCTTCCAGCAACTGAGTGGCGGCCTCCAGGCGGATGGAGGAGGAGCCGGTGAGAGCGACAATGCCGTCGGCTGTGGGCGGTTCGACGGCGGGGGTGGACGCAGCGACGCGCTCGGCGAAGGCCCAAAGGCCCGCGAGCCACAGCAGCAGCACCAAGGCGAACACCGCCAGAACTCTCATCACTCGCTCCGCGCCCCCCGCGATGGGCGGCTTCACCTTACCGCACGCGCGTGCGGTTCGCCTAATCATCGCCTCGAATGCCCGATTTGAAAAGCAAGCCTGCGCCCGATCAGGGCTCGCGCCGCAAGAGGTCGAGGGCCACAAAGCGCGCGGCGAGGGCGGCCACGATCCCCGCCAACCAAGGCGCGGCGAGGCCCACCGACAGATCAGCCCAAGCCAGAGGTAGAGCCGGGGTGAAGCCCTGACTGCCGCCGACGAGGCGCATCAGCGCCCCCGCCAGGGCCGCCGCCCCGCCTCCCGCCGCCCCCGCCGCGAAGGCGAGAACGGCGAATCGGCGCAGGAACAGCCCGGCCACGAACCGGTCCGCCGCTCCGGTGAGGTGCAGCACCTCCACCACGTCCCGCCGCGCGGCGAGGCCGGCTCTCGTCGCGAAGGCCACCACGCTGGCGGCGGCGAGCGCAATGAGCGCGCAGATGAAGGCCGAGGCCCCGCGGGCGATGGCGGCGCTCTTCTCGATGTCGGCGATCCAGCGGCTGTGATCGTCGACGCTGGCGTCCACGTGCGCGGCGACGAGGGCGGCGTTCAGCGCCTTCACCGTGGCCGGATGTTGGGGATCGAGGTCCACAGTGACGAGGTAGGGCAGCGGCATGTCCTCGGGGATGTCGCCCTTGCCGAGCCAGGGCTCCAACAGCGCCTCGGCGGACTTGCGGTCGAGGGCCTGGGCCTCCTGCACGCCCTTCACGGCGGCCACCGCTTCGGCGGCGCGGGCGGCGGCCTCGGCGCCGGTCTCGGTGGGGCCTGGCCGCACCTGGATGGTGGCCGAGGCGGTGAGCTCGCGGGTCCAGCCGGCGGCGGCGCGATCGGAGGCCAGCGCCCCCATGGCCGCGAGGCAGGCGAGGAAGCACAAGACCGCGATGGCGAAGACGAGGCCGAAGTCCTGGGCGTCCAGGGGCGGCAGCAGGGGCGCCGGGCGCCATTTGGCCGGATCGGTGAGCGGCGGGCGATAGTCGGCGGCGCGGGCCATCACTCCGCCTCCTCGTCCAGGGTCCCGCGGGCCAGGCCCTCGCACAGCCGTCCGCCCTCCAGCCGCAGCATGGGCATGCCGGAGCGGGCGATGAGGTCCTCGTCGTGGGTGGCGATGAGCACGGTGGCGCCCAGCTTGTTCAGTTCGACGAGCAGGCGAAGGATGCGCAGGGCCATGGCGTGGTCGACATTGCCGGTGGGCTCATCGGCGATGACCAGGGAAGGCCGCGTCACCACCGCCCGGGCGATGGCCAGGCGCTGCTTCTCCCCGCCCGATAGGGACGGCGGCAGGGCGAACATGCGCTCGCCGAGCCCCACCCATTGCAGCAGCTCGGCCACGTCGGCGCGATAGCGCTCGGACGCCTGACCGGCGATGCGCAGGGGCAGGGCCACATTGTCGAAGGCGCTGAGATGGTCGAGCAGGCGATATTCCTGGAACACCATGCCGATGCGGCGGCGCACCTCGGTCAGATCGTCCCGCGTGAGCTTGGCGACATCATGCCCGAACAGACGGATCAGGCCCCGCGACGGCTTGGCCGCCAGATAAATCAGCTTCAGAAGCGAGCTTTTGCCCGCCCCTGACGGCCCGGTAAGGAAATGGAAGGAGCCAGCGGCTAGATTAAGGTCAACGTCGCGTAAAACTTCGGGCGAACGCCCGTAGCGCATGGCGACCCCTTCGAACCGCACCACCGGAGAGGCTTCCCGTTCCGTGTCGACCGCGTTAGGCCCTAGAGAATCAATGGCTTGCCTGGACATGGGGACCGGAATCAGCATCCTCAGTCGGATGGGCTTTGCGCCTCCGAGTCAGCGATCATGATACTGACCTGCCCCGCCTGCGCCACTCGCTATTTCGTTGACGAGGGGGCGATTCCCGTCGCCGGCCGCACGGTGCGCTGCGCGTCGTGCGGCAATTCGTGGTTCGCGACGCGCGAAAGCCTGGCCGACGCGGAGCTGAAGCTCGCCGCCCCCGCCGAGGACTCGAGCTGGATGAGCGAGCCCGAGCCCGCCCTCATGGACGAGCCGGAAATCCCCCTGCCCCGCCGTATGCGCGCTCAAGCCGTGGCCAAGAAGAAGACCCGCGAGGCCGTGGCCGCCGGGGTGGTGTGGGCGGTGCTTTCGGCGGCGTTCGTGGTGGTGGTTATCGGCGCGGTGCTGTTCAAGGACTCCATCGTCGAGGTCTGGCCGAGCGCCGCGGGCGCCTACGCCGCGGCCAAGATGCCGGTGAACCCCGTGGGCCTCGTCATCGAAGGCTCGCAAGGCGGCCAAGGCCTGCAAGACGGCCGCGCGGCCCTGATCATCACCGGGCGCGAGCGCAATGTGAAAACCACCGCCCGCGAGCCCCAGCCGCTCATCGTCGGGCTGTTCGACAAGACCGGCAAACGCCTGGCCACCCAGCGGGTGGTGCTACCCCCCGGTCCCATCGCGCCCGGAGATTCCAAGCCTTTCTCGGTGAGCTTCTTCGACCCGCCGCTGAACGTGGCCGAGTTCGGAGTCGACTTCGACTTCAACGCCAAGGGCGGCAAGGCTGCGGGCCCCGAAGGCCCGGCCAAGAAGGACAATGCCGCCGCGCTCAATCTGCGCGGTCCGACCGGCGCCCCGCCCCCCGCCCCGACGCCCCCGCCGGCGGAGGCCAAGCCCCTGCCGGCCAACTCGCCCTACGCCCTGCCCCCCGCCGCCGCCGATCAGGGCCATGGCCGCTAAGCCGGTCGAGCTGATCAGCGAAGCGGAGATCGCCGCGCGCGTGGACGAGCTATCCAAGGCCATGGCCCCCCTGATCGACGAAGAGACGGTGTGCGTGGTGCTGCTCACCGGGGCCATGTGGTTCGCCGCCGACCTGACGCGGGCTCTGTCGCGCCTCGGCAAGCACCCCCTGTTCGACGCCCTGTGGCTCGCCTCCTATGGCGATGAGCGGCGCACCAGCGGCCAGGTGATGGTGCGCACCGGGTTGCAGCGCAGCGTGGAGGGCCGCCGGGTGATGGTCATCGACGATGTGCTGGACTCAGGCCTGTCGCTGGTGGCCGCCCGTCAGCTCCTATTGGATAGCGGCGCGGCCGAGGTGCGCCTCGCCGTGTTCGCCGCCAAGCCCTGGCCCGAGCCGCGGGCGGTGAGCCCGGACTTCATCGCCTGGCAGGCCCCGGCGCGGTTCCTGGTGGGCTATGGCATGGACGCCGCCGGCCGCTATCGCGACCTGCCCTATATCGGCGCGCTGGATTAGGCGCCGCTTTCCGCCAAGACAAGGCGACGAATTCAAAAAGTTAATGTATGGTTAAGCGACCGTTCCACCTGAAGCGGCGAGCGTTGTTATTTGGAATAGTTTTCACAAAAGTTCGCCATCCGGCGACGTCCAGAGACGATCGAAAGCTCTATCCGCTCGACCGGACGGTTTGTGCTGCGTGAGTTCAATCACAATCACGTTAACCCACAGGGGGGTCGAATGAAAAAGTCCCTATTACTGTCCAGTCTCGTTGGTTTGGCCGCGCTCACCGCCGGGGGCGCCTGGTTCGCCGCCAGCGCCGCGCCGCCCATGGTCGCCCAGCCCCTGGTCGCTCAGCCCCTGGTCGGGGCCCAGCTGCGAGCGCCGCACGTCTTGCTCAACGTCCTGCCGGAGTCGGCTGCGCCGCTGCCGCCCCAGGCGCGTAACCAGCTGCTGCTGCTGCATAGCTCCCGCGGCGCCGGTCCCATCGCCATCGCCAAATTCGCGCCGGAAGTGCTGCTGCAGTCCAAGCCTGGCCAGAGCGTCGCCTTCCACGTGGAGCCCAACATCGCCTTCGAGGTTCGCGCCCTCTCCACCGAGCCTACGGCTGGCGGCGGCGCGATCTGGCGGGGCGAGGTCGCGGGCGCCCGGCCCGACCTCCCGCCCGGCATGGCCACCCTCGTCGTGCAAGGCGGCATGGTCACCGGCTCGATCCACGCCCCCAATGGCGACCTCTATCAGGTGCGGCCGCTGCCGGGCGGGGCCACGGCCATCGTCAAGTTCGATTACCGCGCGGCGCCGGCCGACGAGCCCGAATCCCTGAAGATGAAGGCGCCGGCCCCGCAAGCGCGTCCCACGGGCGACATGGGCCAGGGCATAAATCCCGCGTTTGCAAGCCAAAGGTTGCTGTTGCCCGCGGTGCGTCCGATCACCCCGGTGAACCTCGGCGTCATCTACCGCTGCATCCCCTGCATCCTGCAGCCCAACTACCCGGTGATTGACGTGCTGGTGGCCTATACGGGCTCGGCCCAGATGGCCGCAGGCGACATCAACAGCCTGATCAATCTGGCGGTCGCCGAGACCAATGACAGCTTCGCCAACAGCGGCGTGCATGCGCGCCTGCGGCTGGTGGGGACCATGCCGGTGAACTACGACGACTCCAACAAGAGCTTCGACCAAATGGTGTCGGATCTGGCCACCGCGCCGATCCTGGCCGCCGTGCGCAATCAGCGCAACGCAGTGCGGGCCGACATTGCGGTGATGATCATCAACAACACCGCTTATTGCGGCATGGCTGACGCCATCAGCGCCACCCCGGACACGGCCTTCGCCGTGGTCCATTATGGCTGCGCCACCGGCTATTACAGCTTCGGTCACGAGATCGGACACCTGTTGGGCGCCCGGCACGACCGGTTTGACGACGGCACGGCCACGCCCTTCGCCTTCGGCCACGGCTTCCAGCATCACGCGGCGAGCGGCGGCTGGCGCACCATCATGAGCTATCGCTGCGGCGACGGCAGCTGTGATCCGCGCCTGCAATACTGGTCGAGCCCCTATGTGACCCATAACGGCCTGCCCATGGGCACAGTGGGATTCGAGGACAATGTGGCGGTGTGGAACGCCCGGGCCGCCATCGTGGCGGGCTTCCGTTGAGCTTCAACGCGTAACGAAAAGGGGCGCGCCACAGCCAGAGCATTTTCCGAAAAGTGGGAACCGGTTTTCGGATCAAAAATGCTCTGGATTCAACTGACCATGAGCAAAATCCGATTCAGTTTGATCGGATTTTGCTCGGGGCGCGCCCCGATCCGTAAGTCGATGTGACCTGAGGCCTGCTGTTACCGCGTGGGCACCGGGTGTTCGCCGCGGTAGTCGTAGAAGCCGCGGCCGGATTTCTTGCCGAGCCAGCCGGCCTCCACATACTTCACCAGCAGCGGGCAGGGCCGGTACTTGGAGTCCGCCAGGCCGTCATGCAGCACGTTCATGATGGCCAGCACCGTGTCGAGGCCGATGAAATCGCCCAGCTCCAGCGGCCCCATGGGATGGTTGGCGCCCAGCCGCAGGGCCGTGTCGATGGCCTCCACCGTGCCCACGCCCTCATAGAGGGTGTAGATGGCCTCGTTGATCATCGGCACCAGCACGCGGTTGACGATGAAGGCCGGGAAGTCTTCGGCGTTGGCGGTGGTCTTGCCCAGGCTCTTGGCGAAGGTGGACGCCGCCTCATAGGTCTCCGGGTCGGTGGCGATGCCGCGGATGATCTCCACCAGCTTCATCAGCGGCACCGGGTTCATGAAGTGCAGGCCGATGAACTTCTCCGGCCGGTCGGTGACCGAGGCCAGGCGCGTGATGGAGATGGAGGAGGTGTTGGAGGCGAGGATGGTGGTGGGCGACAGGTGGCTGGTGAGCGACTTGAAGATGGTCTTCTTCAGGTCTTCGTTCTCGGTGGCCGCCTCGATCACCATGTCGGCGGCGCCCACCTCGGCCAGGGCCTCGGCCGGCTTGAGGCGCGACAGGGCGGCCTGCACCTGCTCGATGGTCACCGCGCCGCGGGCGGCCTGACGGTTGAGGTTCTTCTCGATGAGCGCCACGCCGGCGTCGATGCGCTCGCGCGAAATGTCGTTCAGCAGCACGTCGTAGCCCGCCAAAGCGCATACATGGGCGATGCCTGCGCCCATCTGGCCCGCGCCGATCACGCCGACGGTCTTGATATCAGCCATTCTACTAGAGCCTCGTTCGCGCCTGTCCGGGCCGGCCCGCCGATCCGAACCGCGAGCAGCTTAACACGCGCACGATTAAGTCTTTGCTGCGCCGCAAACAAGGCCCCTCATGCGCCGACGCGCCGCAGCCTGCGCAAAGCGGTTTAAGCCGCGCTGAAATCGGCCAAGCGGGCATAGACCCCGCCCTGACGCAAGAGCTCGCCGTGGCGCCCCTCCTCGACGACGCGCCCCGCCTGGAACACCAGGATGCGGTCGGCGCTGCGGATAGTGGAGAGCCGGTGGGCGATGACGATGGTGGTGCGGCCGATCATCAGCGCCTCGGTGGCCGCCTGCACCTCGCGCTCGGTCTCCACGTCCAGCGAGGAGGTCGCCTCGTCCAGCACCAGGATCGGCGCATCGGCCAGGAAGGCCCGGGCGATGGCCACCCGCTGGCGCTCGCCGCCGGAGAGCTTGATCCCCCGCTCCCCCACCAAAGTGTCGTAGCCTTGAGGCAGGCGGGCGATGAAGTCGTGGGCGCGGGCCCGGCGGGCGGCGAGCTCGATCTCATTGGCCGTGGCGTCGGGGCGGGCATAGGCGATGTTCTCGGCCAAGGAGCGGTGGAACAGGGCCGGGTCCTGCGGCACCAGGGCCACGGCGCTGCGTAGGCTCGCCTGCGTCACCTGGGCGATGTCGGTCCCGTCGATGAGGATGCGGCCCTCCTCCACATCGTAGAGCCGCTGGATCAGCTTGACGAAGGTGGACTTGCCCGCCCCCGTGGCCCCCACCAGAGCCACCCGCTCGCCGGGATGGATGGTCAGGCTGAAGCCGTCATAGAGGCGCTGCGGCTGGCCCTTGTAGCGGAACGACACCTGATCGAAGCGCACCTCGCCGGCGAGGGCCGTGAGCTCTTGCGCGTCCGACCGGTCCGCCACCTCCGGCGGCTGGCGCAGATAGGCGGCCACGTCCAGGGCGTCGTCGAGGCCGCGCTGCATCATGCGGGTGATCTCGCCGAAATTGCGCATATAGCCGCTCATCAGCATGAACGAGGTGATGGCGAAGGCCACGTCGCCCGGCGAGGCGCGCCCCTCGCTCCAGGCCTTCACCAGCATGCCGGTGAGCCCGGCCTGCAGCCCGATCAGCAACAGGTTTTGCCCGAGGCCGACGGTGTTGAAGCGGTTCCAGGTGCGGATCACCGCCGCGCGCCACTCAGCCGTGACCACGGCGAAGCGGGCCTCCTCGCGGGCCTCGGCGCCGAAGCTCTTCACCGCTGCATTGCCGCCGATGGCGTCGGCGAGCGCCGCACCGATGGCGCTGTCGAGGGCGTTGGACTTGAGGTTGGCCGGGCGAATGTAATGGGTCGCCGTCCACACATTATAGGCGATGAAGGCGACGACGATGGCGGCGCAGAACGCTCCCGCCCAGGCCCAGCGCACGGCCATGGAGATGGCGAGACCGCTCAGCACCAGAAGCGTCGGCCCCAGCATGAGGATCACCGCGTCGGACACCTGATCATAGCCCCACATGCTGCGCGACACCCGCCGCACCGTGGCGCCGGCGAAGGTGTTGGCGTGCCAGTCGGAGGAGAAGCTCTGCACCCGCTGGAAGGCGGCGTTGACCATCTTCTCCATGTTGCGCGCGGCGAAGGCGTTGGTCAGGCGATAGTCCAAGGTGCGGACGAGGTAAAAGACGAGATACAGCCCCGACAGCGTCGCCCAGGCGCCCCAAGCCGCCGCCCCTGCCCGCATCGGCTTGGATACGGCGTCGATGAGCCCGCCCGCCGCCCAGGGAATGGACAGGTCGCACAGGGTGGCGAACAGCATCAGGGCGCAGATGAGGGCGAAGCGTCGCGGCTGGCTGATCCAATAGCGCCAGATGAAGCCCAGCACCTCGCTATTGGAGAGGGGCCGCGCCGCCCTGCGCGCCTTCCGATCCTCGATGTCGCTCCAGTCCGTCATGACGCCCCTCGCAGGAGGGACAGATAGGGAGTCGCAAGGCCGAGGGCAAATGTCCAAAATACTTTACATCGCGATTGGCATGCGCTACATGGTGTCCAACATTTTTGACATCGCAATGGAGACGCGTCATGTCGCATGTGGAAAAGACCTCCTGGATTTCAGCCCTGGCTCTGGCGCTCGCCACCGCCTGGTACGTTCATGACGCCCTGCCCACCGGGGCGCCGAGCCTGTCGTCCATGGTGAGCATCGTGGTGGTTATGGTGGTGGTCGAGATCGTCGCCAATATCGTCATCGGGGTGCTGGGCCGGGGTGAGGCGGGCGGCGGCCTCGACGAGCGCGAGCGGGCCATTGTGCACCGAGCCGACAGCGCCGGCTTCTATGTGCTGGCGGCGGGCGCCTTCACCAGCGCCGCGCTTCTGAACCTCGGCTTCGGGACCAGCCTGGTGTTCAACCTCATTCTCGGGTCCTTGGCGGCGGCGGAGTTCGCCAAGCTGGGCATGAAGATCCTCGGCCTGCGCCTCGGAGCCTGAGGTGAAGCCCTGCGCCATCAAGAACCACATTCGCCGGCTGCGATTCGAGGCTGGCGAGATGAGCCAGCAGGCGCTGGCCGAGCGGGTGGGCGTCACCCGCCAGACCATCAACGCCATCGAGCAGGGCAAGTATTCGCCCTCGCTGGAGGCCGCCTTCCGCATCGCCGAGGTGTTCGGCCGGCCCATCACCGAGGTGTTCGAATACGCGCCGTGACCTGGACGGTGCGGCCTGAACGGACAAGCCACTTGGCCTCTCCCCCTTGCGGGGAGAGGTCGGGAGAGGGGGTGGTCCAGCGGGACGGGTCGCGAAGCTCACCCCCCATCCCCGGCCCTTCCCCCGCAAGGGGGGAAGGGGGCAAGTCCTCAGCCCATCTCCGCAAGGTTGAACGGATTTTACTGCGCGCGCTTAGCGGCCCTGGAAGTTGGGGCTGCGCTTTTCCAGGATGGCCTCCACCCCCTCCATGTGATCCTCGGTGAGGTGGGAGATGGCCTGCACCGCGGCGCTCATGTCCATCATGGTGTCATAGGTGGCCGAGGTCCCGTTGCGTAAGAGGTTCTTGGCCAGGCGCAGCGCATGCGGCGGCTGGGCGGCGATGCGATGGGCGAGCGCGAGGGCCTCGCTCATCAGATCCTCCGGGGCCACGGCGCGGCCCACCAGGCGCCAGTCCACGGCGGTCTCAGCACCGATGACATCGCCGGTGAACAGCAGCTCGGCGGCCCGGTCCATGCCGATGATGCGCGGCAACAGCCAGGCCCCGCCGTCGCCGGGGATGAGGCCGAGCTTCAGGAAGGTGACGCCGAACTTGGCCGAGGTGGAGGCGATGCGCATGTCGCACATGCAGGCCACGTCGCAGCCGAGCCCGATGGCCGGGCCGTTCACCGCGGCGATGGAGGGGACCTCCAGGCCATAGATGGCGCGGACAATGCGGTGGATGTTGCGGCGGTAATTGTCGCGGATGCCTACGCCGCCGCCGCTGAAGGCGCCTTCGCGGGCCTTCATGGCCTTCACGTCGCCGCCGGCGGAAAAGGCCCGGCCGGCCCCGGTGAGCACCACGCAGCGCACCTCGGGATCGGCGTTGATGGTCTCGCACACGGCGGCCACCTGATCGCCGTCCCCCGGCGCGCCCAGCGCGTTCAGGCTCTCCGGCCGATTGAGGGTGAGCACCGCCACCGCCCCGTGCTTTTCCACTGTCAGAAGGCTCATGGCCTATCGCTCCCTCGTTCCTGTGGAACGAGGCCTAATGAGCGAAGTCTGTGGTGGCAAGAGGAAGCGGCGGCGGGCCCGGGAGGCTCAGCTGTTCCGGTGCGGGGTGCCCGGCGCTTCGTATTCGTAGCGTGAACTGTGGGGTCCAAACACGCCCGTATAGGCGAAGGACAGGATGGCGATGGGCAGCGAGAAGAATTTGGTCCACATGGCGACGTCTCCTTGACCAGCGGGTTTAGCTAGAAAGAGACGCGGTTCAGGCTTTCAGGGGCTTTCACCCTCCCAGTCATTAGCGCGTCGAAGATGAATGTGACACTTTTATAAAATCGCGCAAGATAAATCCGTATTCGGAGCAAAAATATTTTGACTGCACGCCAGCCATATTCGACGTAACAGGCTGTTTTTATTAGACTTTAAAGCTTACTTCGTTGCGCAAAAATGCATGCAAAATAGGCGAGATTGCGCGCAATTGCTGCGATTTTAGGCGCGTTCGCCCATTAACCCTTCCACAAAGGTTAGCAGCCAGGGGTTGCGTTCCCGCCGTTGACGCTCGGCGTGGTAGATGTGAGCCAGCTCGGCGTAGGCACGGTCAAAGTCGTCGTTGACGATAACGTAGTCATAGTCGCCCCAGTGCTCGATTTCGCCCTTGGCGCGGGCGAGGCGCCGCTCGATCACCGCATCGGAATCCTGGGCGCGGGCCATCAGCCGGCGACGCAGGGCCGCCATGGCCGGGGGCAGGATGAACACCTTCACCACCGCCTCGCGGGCGTTCTGGGTGATCTGGGCTGCGCCCTGCCAGTCGATGTCGAACAGCACGTCGCGGCCGCCCTCCAGGGCCTCCAGCACCGGACCGCGGGGGCTGCCATAGCGATTGTCGTGCACGTCGGCCCATTCCAGGAACTCGCCCTCGGCGATCTTGGCGTCGAAGCCGGGACGATCGACGAAATAGTATTCCCGCCCATGCTGCTCCCCCGGACGCGGGCCGCGGGTGGTGCAGGAGACCGACAGCTCCAGGTCCTCGTGGTCGGCCACCAGCCGCCGCGACAGCGAGGTCTTGCCCGCGCCGGAGGGGCTGGAGATCACCAGCATCAGGCCGCGCCTCGGCGTGCGCTCGTGCAGCGGGTCTTTATTCGACATTCTGAATCTGCTCGCGGAACTGTTCGATCACCGCCTTCAACTCAAGCCCCACCGCCGTCAAGTCGGTGAGCGCGGATTTCGAACAGAGCGTATTGGCCTCGCGCATGAATTCCTGGCTGAGGAAGTCGAGCCGGCGCCCGGCGGGGGCGTCGCTGGCCAGCAGCTGGCGGGCGCTCGTCACATGGGCGGCGAGGCGATCGAGCTCCTCGCGCACGTCGGCCTTGGCGGCCAGGGCGGCGGCCTCCAGCACCACGCGCTCGGCATAGTCGCCGCCTTCGCCCAGGAGCTCGGCCATGCGCCGCTCGAAGCGGGCTTTAAGCGTGGCCGGCTGGTCTGCGGCGAGGACTTCGGCCTGGCGCACCAGCTCGGCGATGCGGTCCATCTGCCCCGTGAGCACGGGGGCGAGGGCCGCGCCTTCGGCGAGGCGGGCAGCCTTCAGGGCGTCGAGGGCGGCGGCGATGGAGCTGGCCATGGCGGCTTCCAGGGCGGCGCGGGCCTCGGCGTCGTCCTCCCCCTCCCCGCCTTCCACCACGCCCCGCACCAGGAGGAGGCCGTCGAGGCTGGGGGCCACGGCGCGGCCGGAGGTGGAGAGCGGCTCCAGCTGATCGAGCAGGCTCTCAATGGCCGCCAGATTCACTCGCAGCGCCCCGGCGGTCTCGGCCCGCTTGGCTTGCAGGGCGACATTGAGCTGCCCGCGCTGGAAGCGGCTGGCGGCGCCGTCGCGCGCGGCGCGCTCCAGGCTCTCAAACCCCGGCGGGCCGCGAAAGCGGGTCTCAAGATTGCGCCCGTTCACCGAGCGCGCCTCCACCGACCAGGACCAAGCGCCTTCGGCTCCCTCGATGCGCGCGAAGCCGGTCATGCCTGAGAGCGCCATGGCGGGGCCTTCCTAGCGTTTGGCCGCCGGGGCGGCGTGATGAGCCTTCTCCACCTCACGCCAGCGGGCGACGTTGCGGCTGTGTTCGTCGAGGGTCTTGGCGAAGGCCGAGCCCCCCGTGCCGTCGGCGACGAAATAGAGCTCCCCCGTGTCCGGCGGGTCCATCACCGCGGCCAGGGACGCCCGGCCAGGATTGGCGATGGGGGTCGGGGGCAGGCCGGCGTGCTGGTAGGTGTTGTAGGGGGTGTCGGCGGCCAGCTCCGAGGCGCGCAGGCCCCGGCCCAGCGGCAGGCCCTTGTTGACGCCGTAGATCACCGTGGGGTCGGCGTCGAGCTTCATGCCGATCTTCAGCCGGTTGGTGTAGACGGCGGCCACGCGCGGGCGCTCGGAGGCCAGCGCCGTCTCCTTCTCCACGATGGAGGCCAGCGTCACCGCCTCCTCCGGGGTATGGACGGGCAGGCCGGGCTTGCGCTTGGCCCACAGGGCGGCCAGCAGATGGTCGCGAGCGTCCATCATCCGCTGCAGCACCGCGGCGCGGGTCTCGCCGCGCACCACCTCATAGGTCTCGGGCAGCAGCGCGCCCTCCGGCGGCACCGGAGCGTCGCCCGTGAGCACGTCGTTCTTCTGGAGGATATCGACCACCTGCTGCGAGGTGAGGCCCTCGGCGACGGTGATCTTGTGGCGCACCACCTCGCCGGAGCGGATCTTGGCGATCACCTTGGCGATGGAGGCGTGGGCCGGGAACTCGTACTCGCCGGACTTCAGCCGCTTGGCCTGGCCGCTCAGCTGGGCGAGGGCCATAAAGAGAGGCCCGTTGCTCACCACCTTGGCCGAGGCGAGGCTGGCGGCGATCTCCGTCAGGCCGCCGCCCTTGCGCAGCACCACCGTGGTGGGACGCTCCGACGGACCGGGGGTTAGGTAGAGGAACAGGCACACCACCCCCAGAGCCAGACCGACGAAGAACAGGGTGACGGCGGCGCTCGCCACCCCCGCCAGCCAACGGGGGCGCGCGCCCTCAGTCAGGTCGTCGCCCCCGCGCCGGCTCACTTCACCCGCGCCAGCACGAGCGAGGCGTTGGTGCCGCCAAAGCCGAAGCTGTTGGAGACGGCGTAGTCGATGGTCATGGGCCTCGCCTTATGCGGCACAAGATCGATGGCCGTCTCGGCGTCAGGCGTGTCGAGATTGATGGTGGGCGGGGCGATCTGGTCGCGGATGGCCAGAGCCGTGAAGATGCCCTCGACGGCCCCCGCGGCGCCCAAAAGGTGCCCGGTCATGGACTTGGTGGAGCTCATGGCCACCTTGCCCGCCGATGCGCCGAGGAACCGCTCCACGGCGCCCAGCTCGATGGTGTCGGCCATGGTGGAGGTGCCGTGGGCGTTCACATAGTCGATGGCCGAGGCGTCGAGCTTGGCGTCGCGCATGGCAGCCTGCAGCGCGCGATAGCCGCCGTCGCCGTCCGAGGACGGGGCGGTGATGTGATAGGCGTCGCCGGAGAGTCCGTAGCCCAGCACCTCGGCGTAGATCTTGGCCCCGCGCTTCACCGCGTGCTCGTACTCCTCCAGCACCACCACGCCCGCGCCCTCGCCCATGACGAAGCCGTCGCGGTCTTTGTCATAGGGGCGCGAGGCCTTTTCCGGCGTATCATTGAAGGCGGTGGACATGGCCCGGCAGGCCACGAAGCCGGCGATGCCCAGCTTGCAGACGGCCGCCTCAGCCCCGCCGGCCACCATCACGTCGGCGTCGCCGTACTTGATCAGGCGCGCGGCGTCGCCAATGGCGTGGGCCCCGGTCGCGCAAGCCGTCACCACCGAGTGGTTCGGGCCCTTGAAGCCGTAGCGGATGGAGACATTGCCCGAGGCGAGGTTGATCAGGGCCGAGGGAATGAAGAAGGGGCTGACCCGGCGCGGGCCCTTGTTCTCCAGCTCCAGCGTGGTGTCGGCGATGGTGGAGAGGCCGCCGATGCCCGAGCCGATCATCACCCCGGTGCGCAGGCGCGATTCCTCGTCCTCCGGCAGCCAGCCGGCGTCCTTCACCGCCTCGTCGGCGGCGGCGATGCCGTAGAGAATGAAGTCGTCGATGCGGCGCTGCTCGCGGGGCGGCAGCACCTCGTCGGGATTGAACGAGCCTTCGATGTCAGGCCCGCCGCCGCCGCGGCCGTCCACGCGCGGCACTTCGCAGGCCACGCGGCAGCCATAGTCGGTGGCGTCGAAGGCGCTGATCACGCCTGCGCCGGACTGGCCGGCCAGGATGCGCTTCCAGGTGATTTCGCGGCCGTAGCCGAGGGGGCTCACCACCCCAATTCCGGTAATGACAACGCGCCGCATGCCGCCTCACCTCGAATGATTCGGGCCGAGAGCGAGGGTAGCGATCGGCCGCCAGTCTATCGCGCGCAAACAAGCGCCGCCGGAATCTAGTCCAGCGGCGCTCATCAGCAACTCAATTTAGGCGTTGACGCGCTCGTTGATGAACTTCACCGCGTCGCCGACGGTCTGGATGTGCTCGGCGGCGTCGTCGGGGATTTCGATGTCGAATTCCTCTTCGAAAGCCATGACCAGCTCGACGTTGTCGAGGCTGTCAGCGCCCAGATCGTCGATGAAGCTGGCCTTTTCCGTCACCTTGGCCGGATCGGCGTCGAGGTGCTCGATCACGATCTTACGCACGCGTTCGAGAGTGTCGGACATTCAGTAAACCCCTTGGTCTGGTGTCTTGGCGGCGCTGTGAGGGACGCAGCGCCCGCCGCTGGAACTCGGTTGCGACAGGATGTCTAATCGCTGTCCTTCAGTCGTCGCCCTGCGCCTCAACTGTAAGGCCGCCGACGACTTCGCCGGACGCCTAGCACACTCCTTATGGCGAGACTAGCGCCCTGGACAGCGGACAGCAGGCTTAGATCATGGCCATGCCGCCATTCACGTGCAAGGTTTGGCCCGTGACATAGGCCGCTTCATCGCTGGCCAGATAGACGCAGGCCGAGGCGATGTCGCCGCCTTCGCCCAGGCGTCCGGCGGGGATTCGGCCCAGAATCGCCGCCCGCTGCGCCTCGTTGAGCGCATCAGTCATGGGGCTGGCGATGAAGCCGGGCGCCACGCAGTTGACGGTGATGCCGCGGCTGGCCACCTCGGCCGCCGTGGCCTTGGAGAAGCCGATCATGCCGGCCTTGGAGGCGGCGTAATTGGCTTGGCCGGGGTTGCCGGTGACGCCCACCACCGAGGTGATGCCGATGATTCGCCCGTGCCGGCGCTTGAACATGCCCTTCAGCGCCGCGCGTGTGAGGCGGAAATAGGCCTCGAGATTCACCCGCAGCACCACCTCCCAGTCCTCGTCCTTCATGCGCAGGATGAGGCCGTCCTTGGTGAGGCCGGCGTTGGAGATCAGGATATCGATGGGCGCGCCGGCGGCGACCTCGGCCTTGGCGATCAGCCCGTCCACAGCTTCAGCGTTGCCGAGGTCCGCAGCGGCGATGGCGGCGCGCTCGCCGAGCTCAGCCGCCAAGGCCTCCAGCGCGGCCTCACGGGTGCCCGACAGCACCACCGAGGCGCCCTGGGCGTGCAGGGCCTTGGCCACCGCGCCGCCGATGCCGCCGCTGGCGCCGGTGACCAGGGCCACCTTGCCGGAGAGATTGAACATGGGGGTCGTCCTTGTCGTTGAGGGAAAGCTCGCGCGGCTCAGAGCGAGGCGGCGAAGGCTTCCAGGTCCTTGGGGCCGTTGAGGGCGGCGGCTTCCACCTCGGGAGCGATGCGCTTCATCATGCCGGTGAGCACCTTGCCGGCGCCGAGCTCGGCCACGCGGGTCACGCCGCCTTCGCTGGCGAGCCAGTGCATGCTCTCCGACCACCGCACCCGGCCGGTCACCTGCTCCACCAGGAGCCGGCGGATGGCGTCGGGATCGTTCACCGGGCGGGCGGTGACATTGGCGATGAGCGCCGCCTTGGGCTGGGCGATCGTGGTCTTGGCCAGGGCCTCGGCCATGGCGTCGGCGGCGGGCTGCATCAACGGGCAGTGGAAGGGGGCGGACACATTGAGCGGAATGGCCCGGGCGCCCAGGCCCTTGGCCGCCTCGATGGCCTTGGCCACAGCCTCAGCCGCCCCCGAGATCACCACATTGCCCACGTTGTTGTCGTTGGCCACCACGCAGACGCCCACCTCGGCGCCGGCCGCCGCGCATTGTTCGGCCAGGGCCACGTCCACCTTGGGCCCGATGAGGGAGGCCATGGCCCCCACGCCCACCGGCACGGCCTTCTGCATGGACTGACCGCGCAGCTTCAAAAGCCGCGCCGCGTCTTCCAGGCTCAGCGCCCCCGCGGCGGCGAGGGCGGAATATTCGCCAAGGCTGTGGCCGGCCACGAAGGACGCCTTCTCCACCGGCACGCCGAAGTCCTTGGCGAGCGTCCGCGACACGGCGAGGCTGACGGCCATCAGGGCCGGCTGAGCGTTCTCGGTGAGGGTGAGGTCGGCCTCCGGTCCCTCGCGCATGAGGCGGGAGAGGTTCTGGCCCAGGGCCTCGTCCACGGCCTCGAACACCTCGCGGGCGGTGGCGAAGGCTTCGGCCAGCTCGGCGCCCATGCCGACGGCCTGGCTGCCCTGTCCGGGAAAGAGGAAGGCGAGAGTCATGCGAAGTTTCGTCCCTGCGCCGCGCGTGTGCGGCTCTGAATCTGCCGCCTAGGCCTAAGGGATCGCCGCCTCTGGAGCAAGGCGGGGGGTGTTAGGTGGGCCCACCGCTTTCAGACCGGACGGAAGCATCCTATGTTGCGGATCATTCTCGACGTCAGGAGCCTGCCCATGTCGCCCTCCCTCTCGCGCCTCGTCGCCAGCGCCGCCGCTGTGACGGCCATCGCCCTCGCCCTCCCCGCCGCCGCCGCCCTGAAGCCCGGCGCCGCGGCCCCGGCCTTCAGCGCCCAGGGCGGGCTCGGCGGCAAGGCGTTCAGCTTCACCCTCGCCGACCAGCTGAAGAAGGGCCCCGTGGTGCTCTATTTCTTCCCGGCGGCCTTCACCTCGGGCTGCACCAAGGAGGCGCACGACTTCGCCGAGGCCAGCGCCGACTTCCAGAAGCTGGGCGCGACCATTGTCGGCGTCACCGCCGGCAACGCCGACCGGGTGGTGGAGTTTTCCACCAAGGAATGCCGCGACAAGTTCGCCGTGCTGGCCGACCCGGACGGCAAGATCTCCACCGCCTATGACGCCAAGATCCCCCTGGTGCAGTACTCGGCGCGCACCTCCTATGTCATCGGCAAGGACGGCAAGATCGCGTCGGTCTATTCCAACATGAACCCCGACCAGCACGTGGCCGAGACCCTGGCGGCGGTGAAAGCGCTGAAGAAGTAGGGGAAATCGTCAATGTGGCTGGCGATATCAAACTCTGATATCGTTCAGCCATGACCCGCGCTCTTGTCGATCTGCCTGAGGCTCTATTGCGCGACCTTGACGCCATGGCGTCCAAGGCCGGAACCTCGCGCGCCAGCCTCGTCCGGGAGGCGGTAAAGCAGTTCGTGGCGCACCACGGCCCCGCTGCGCGCGAAGGCGCTTTCGGGCTGTGGCGCGATCGGGACGAAGACGGACTCGCCTACCAAACGCATCTGCGGGACGAGTGGAACGAGCGCTGAGCGACCCAGGTACGGTCCATGGTCAGCGCGCCGCCCCCTACTTCTTGCCCTTGGTCTGGCACAGGCCCTCGGCGCAGAGGTGAGCCTGGAAGCTCGCCTTGAACTTGGTCTGCAACGCCGGCAGGGCCTGGGTGACGATCTGGTTGGTGCGCTGGGCGATGGCCGGCTGCTTGGCCACCAGCGAGCGACCGGTGGGGCTCTCATAGAAGGCGACGAGGTCCTTCAGCTCCTCCTCGGAGAAGGCGTCGGCGAACACGTTTTGCGAGGCGTCCAGCACCTGCTTGAAATAGTCGGGGAACACCTCCCTGGCCGAGGCGTCAAAGGCCTTGGTGATCTTGGCCTTTTCCGCCGGCGTGATCTCCTTGTGCTCGGCCATGAGGCTTTCCATCAGGGAGTTGGCGAGCTGCCCGCCGATGGCGTTCATCAGGTCCACGATGTGGATGTCGTCCATGTATCGGCGAACCAGTTCGAGCTTCTTGGCGTCCACCTGCGGGGCCAGCGCAGCAGGGGCGGCCGCGGCGGGCGAGGCCTGGGCGGCGGCGGCAAGAGATGCGGCGGTCTGGGCTGAAGCCGAGCCGGCGGCGAGGGCGAGCGCGCCGAGCGCCAGGACGAGAGTGCGCATAAAGTTCCCCAAGGTCATGTGAAGGCGCACTGAGGGTGCGCACCGGGCGCGCTTGGACGCAACAGCAATGATCCCTTGCATTTCCAGCATTGGCCGCTATTTTCTCGCGCTTCCCTGGAAGGCGGTCCGTTGCGGGCGATTTCGGGACGGGGTTTCCCCGCCCGCCGCAAAAGGAGCCATCGCCAGGTCCGGATCTTCCGCCGGACGCTGACGCCGCCTTTCGCCCTTCGGAAGAGGACTCACATGGCTTATTACGAACACGTCGTCATTGCTCGGCAGGACATCTCGCCGCAGCAAGCCGAGGCGCTCAACGACCAGCTGAAGGCGGTCATCGAGGAGCTCGGCGGTCAGGTCGCCAAGATCGAATATTGGGGCCTGCGCAATCTCACCTACCGGATCAAGAAGAACCGCAAGGGTCACTACTCCCTCCTCGCCCTCGACGCCCCGGCGCCGGCGGTGAAGGAAATGGAGCGCCAGCTGGGCATCAATGAAGATGTGCTGCGCTTCATGACCGTGCGCGTGGAAGAGCTCGACCTGGAGCTCTCGCCGGTGCTGGCCCGTCGCGACCGTGAACGCGGCGAGCGCGGCGATCGTGGCGACCGCCCTGAGCGCGGCGGCTTCGAAGACCTGGCCCTGTGATCGGAGGAGACACGACCATGACCGACACCCCTCCTACCGCCGCTCCGGGCGCCGCTGCTGGCGGCGGCGGCCGCCGTCCGTTCTTCCGTCGCCGCAAGGTGTGCCCGTTCTCGGGCGCCAATGCGCCGAAGATCGACTACAAGGACGTGAAGCTGCTGCAGCGCTACATCTCCGAGCGCGGCAAGATCGTCCCGTCCCGCATCACCGCGGTGTCGCAGAAGAAGCAACGCGAATTGGCCAAGGCCATCAAGCGCGCCCGCTTCCTCGCGCTGCTGCCCTACGTCGTGAAGTAAGGAGGGCCATCAGATGAAGGTCATTCTGCTCGAACGCGTGGAGCATCTCGGCGCCATCGGCGACGTGGTGTCCGTGAAGGACGGCTTCGCCCGCAACTTCCTCCTGCCCCGCTCCAAGGCCCTGCGTGCGACGAGCGCGAACATGAAGGTGTTCGAAGCTCAACGCGTGCAGATCGAGGCCCGCAACGCCACGGCTCGCGCCGACGCCGAAAAGGCCGGCGAGGCTCTCAACGGCCACACCTATGTGCTGATCCGTCAGGCCGGCGAGTCCGGCCAGCTGTACGGCTCGGTGTCCGGCCGCGACGTGGCCGAGGCGGTGAACGCCGAAGGCGGCAAGGTCGACCGCGCCCAGGTGGTGCTGGATCGTCCGATCAAGACGCTCGGCGTGCACCCGGTGAAGGTGCGCCTCCATGCCGAGGTGGCGATCACCGTCAACATCAACATCGCCCGCTCCCTGGACGAGGCCGACCGCCAAGCCCGGGGTGAAGACGTCATCGCCGCTCAGTTCGACGAAGAGCGTCAACTGGCCGAAGAAGCCGCCGCCGACCTGCTCGAAGGCGGCGCGGGCCAGGCCATGGTGGACGCCGAGTACTGATTCGGCCGATCTATCCGCTAACAAGACGGCGTCGGGGCCTCCCCGGCGCCGTTTTTGTTTTGGGGCGGGCCCGCCACGGCAAAGTGATGCGATCACAGGGGCTGTGGCTTTTTGTCTCGATATAATAGACGCCTTGCTGATCAGGACGGTCGCGCGCCGTGGGGCTCCTCGCTGAAGGAGCGCTGGCATGATCCGCACCCTGCTCGTCTCGTCCCTGGCGGCGGCGGCCCTAGCGGCGCCGGCCGGCTTCACCGTGAAGGCCGAGGATCATGCCCCCTTCGCCCAGGTGCAGCCGGTGGGCGACTACCGCTACGACTCCGGCTTCCACGGCTATGAGGCACGTGGCTATGAAAGCCCCTATCCCAGCCGCGCCGACCCCGAGCGTTACGCGGGCGGATATGGCGATAGCGCCTACGGCGACGGCGGCTATCCCTACGGCCCGGACGGCGGCTACACCTATGACAACGAGCGCGCCTATGCGGACGAGGATCGCTATGGCGGCGACCATGACCGCGGCTACAGCTATTATCGCGGGTATGGCGAAGACGGCGGGCGGGGCGCCGCCCAGGTGCGGCTGGCGGCCTGGATTCAGCGCGGCCAGTCGGAAGGGTGGCTGACCCGGTCGGAGGCCTACCGCTGCTGGATCAACCTGCACGCCACCGACGCCTACGCCCAGCGCCTCGCCTACCAGTACGGCGGCGCCCCGCCCTATTGGGCTCGCGAACAGGTGGAAGAACGGTACGAGCGGCTCGCGGTCTGGCTGCGCACCCTGCACCACTCCTACCGCAATGGCTGGACCTGGGATCCCGAATGAAGAGGCGGAGGATTTGGCGCGAAATATAGCCGCTACATTTTGGCGCCATTTGCGTCGAATCAAATGCAAACACGGTTGTCCCCAGGTGATGATATTTTCTGGGGACGGAGCGAATCGCGCCCAAGACCTGAGGCCGTTCGCCCGCTATCGGTAACCTTATGAGCTCCGCCGCCCTCGACTTCGCGCCGCCGCCTTTCGCCGACCCCGCTCCTTCCGGGATCGCGCACGCGCCGTGCAACATCGAAGCCGAACAGGCGCTCCTGGGCGCCATCCTCTATGACAATGCGGCCTTCGAGCGCATTCCCGACGGCCTGGGCGCGCGGCATTTCTACGAGCCCTTCCACGCCCGCCTCTATGCGGCCATGGAGGAATATATCCGCAAGGGCCAGCTGGCCGAGCCCATCGTGCTGCAGGAACGCTTCCGCCGCGATCCGGCCTTCGACGAGCTGGGCGGCCTGCGCTATCTGGCCGATCTGGTGGACCGGGCCCCGCCGGCAGCCCATGCGGCCGACTATGCCCGGGTAGTGTACGACCTCGCGCTTCGCCGCGACCTGATCCGCATCGGCGGCGACGTGGCTCTGGCCGCCGCCACGGACGCCGACCTCACCGCCCGCGACCATATCGAGAGCGCCGAGCAGCAGCTCTACGCCCTGGCCGAGACCGGCGTGGCCACCTCGGGCTTCAAGACCTTCGAAGAAGCTCTACATGGCGCTGTGGAGATGGCCGCCGAGGCCTTCAGCCGCGACGGCGCCCTGGCGGGGGTCTCCACCGGCCTCCTCGATCTCGACCAGAAGCTCGGCGGGCTGCACCCGTCCGACCTCCTGATCCTCGCCGGCCGTCCCTCCATGGGCAAGACGGCGCTGGCCACCAACATCGCCTTCAACGTCGCCCGCAACTACCAGTGGGAGCCCACCCTCGACGGCGGCCGCAAGACCGTGAACGGCGGGGTGGTGGCCTTCTACAGCCTGGAAATGTCGGCCGAGCAGCTGGCCATGCGTCTCCTGGCTGAGGCTTCCGGCGTGTCCTCCGACCGCCTGCGCAAGGGCGAGATCGACGCCTCGGAGTTCGGGCGGGTGCGGGACGCCGCCCTGGAGATCCAGGAATCGCCCCTGTTTATCGACGCCACCGGCGGTCTCTCCATCTCCAAGCTCACCGCCCGGGCCCGGCGCCTGAAGCGTCAGCATGGCCTTGACCTCATCGTGGTGGACTATCTGCAGCTGGTCACCGCCTCGGAGGGCAAGAAGGGCGAGGGCCGGGTGCAGGAGGTGTCCGAGATCACCATGGGCCTGAAGGCGCTGGCGAAGGAGCTATCGGTGCCGGTGATCGCCCTGTCGCAGCTGTCGCGCCAGGTGGAGTCGCGCGAGGACAAGCGGCCGCAGCTGTCGGACCTGCGCGAATCCGGCTCCATCGAACAGGACGCCGACGTGGTCATGTTCGTCTATCGCGAGAGCTACTACAAAGGCCGGGCCGAACCGCGCGAAGGCACCCCCGAACACTTGGCCTGGCAAGATGAGATGGAGCAGATCCGTCACGTGGCTGAAGTGATCATCGGCAAACAACGCCACGGCCCCATCGGCACGGTTAAGTTGGCCTTCAACGAAGACTTGACCAAATTTGGCAACTTGGCCCGCGATCATCGCTACGAAATGAGATAAGTATTCAATTGGCGCTGTTATTGCCAATTTAATACTTCCTTAGATCAAGATTTTTAGCTCTTCGTTATTACCTTCGCGTCATCGATAGGACTATTGTCCATTCGAAGATTGAAGTGCGACGGATGAGTGTTCGCTGGCTGGAGGCCGAACGGCGGCTTTGGCGCTGTTTGCAGGAGCTGCGGGGCAAGGGCGTGCAGTTCCGCCCCAAGGTGGCTCTGGGCGCGCGCAGTCCCAGCTTCATCAGCGTCGAGCCGCGACTGGTGGTGGAGGTGGACCCCGCCGCCGGAGGACACAGCGCCGAGTCGCTGAAGCACGCCCGCAAATGGGTGGGGCGCGGCTTCGACGTGCTGCGGGTGAGCGAGGACGAGGTGATGAGCGACCCGGCCCCGGTGCTGAAGCGCATCCAGCGGCTGGTGGCGCAGCCTTAAGTCCCAACGCTTGGAGCTTTGTCGCGCAGATGCGCCATTAGGTCTTTCGCCCTCGCCCGCGCCCATGCTACCGCGCCGCCATGACCGACGGCCCAAGTCCGGGGGCCGAGCTGCGCGTCGATCTCGACGCCCTCGCCGCCAATCACCGCCTGCTGACCCGCCTCGCCGGCCCGGCTGAAGTCGCGCCGGTGGTGAAGGCGGACGCCTATGGCCTCGGGGTCGGACCGGTGGCGCGGCGGCTGTGGCGCGAGGGCGCGCGGCGGTTCTTTGTCGCCCAGGCCGACGAGGCGCTCGCCTTGCGCGCCGAGCTTGGACCCGAGCGGCCGGCGAGCCTCTTCGTGCTGGAAGGCGTCACGGCGGACAATCTGCCCGCCCTCGCCAAGGCGGGCGCTACGCCAGTACTGAACAGCCCGGCCCAGATCGCGCTTTGGCGCAGTCACGGCCCCAGCACCGCCTCCGCCGCCCTGCACCTCGACACCGGCATGAACCGGCTTGGCCTGCGCCCCCGCGAGCTGGCGGAACTCACCGACGGCGATCTCGCCGGCCTCAAGCTCGAGCTGGTGCTGAGCCACCTCGCCTGCGCCGACATCCCCGGCCATGCCATGTCCGGCGAGCAGCTGGCGCTCTTTCGCTCCATGAGCGCGCGCTTCCCCGGCGTCCCCCGCAGCCTTTCCGCCTCCTCGGGGATATTCCTCGGCCCGGACTATCAGTTCGACATGGTGCGGCCGGGGATCAGCCTCTATGGCGGCGGGCCCTTCGCCGTGCCGGAGCCCAGGCTCGCTTCCGTGGCCGCCCTCACCGCCCCGATCCTGCAGATCGCCGACGCCGAGCCGGGGACCACGGTAGGCTATGGCGCGACCTATAGTGTGGGCCGGCCGCTACGCTTGGCCGTCGTCGGGCTCGGCTATGCCGACGGCGTCTTGCGAAGCGCCAGCAAGCACGGTTATGGCTGGTTGCACGGCGCGCGCCGTTCGCTGCTGGGTCGAATATCCATGGACCTCTCCGTCATCGATATCACCGACGCGGCCGAGGCGCAGGTCGGCGACCGCGTGCAGGTCTTCGGGCCGGACCTCGCCCTCGACCAGGCCGCCGAGGCCTGGGACACGACGGCCTATGAGTTGCTCACCCGCGTCGGACCCCGTGTCCTGCGCCGCCATGTGGGAAGCGTTTCGTGAACCCGTTGCAGGCCGTCGGTCGATCCAGCCTCGCCCTCACCCGCGCCGCCGGGGCGGTGACCCTGTTCGGGCTGCGCGGGCTCCTGGCCATCTTCCAGCCGCCGGTGTTCTGGGGGCAGTTCCTGCGCCAGTGCTGGTCCATCGGCTACATGTCGCTGCCGGTGGTGGGGCTCACCGCCGTGTTCACCGGCGCGGCGCTCGCTTTGAACATCTATGACGCCGGCTCGCGCTTCAACGCCGAGCAGATCGTGCCGCAGATCGTGGCCCTCGGTCAGACGCGGGAGCTGGGGCCCGTGCTCGCCTCGCTGATGCTGGCCGGGCGGGTCTCCGCCGCCATCGCCGCCGAGATCGGGGCCATGCGCGCCACCGAGCAGATCGACGCCCTGAAGACCCTCTCCACCGATCCGTTCAAGTATCTGGTGGCGCCGCGCCTGGCCGCCGCCGCCCTGATGACGCCGATCCTCACCGCCGTGGCCGACATCATCGGCATCGCCGGCGGGTTCCTGGTGGCCACCCTGACGCTGAACTTCTCCGCCCCGCAATATGTGCGCACCACCTGGGACTTCCTGGAGCCGTGGGACATCACCTCGGGCCTGATCAAGGGCGCCGCGTTCGGCTTCATCGTCGCCCTGATGGGCTGCTACCATGGCTACAACGCCAAGGGCGGGGCCCGGGGCGTGGGCCGGGCCACCACCTTCGCCGTGGTCTCGGCCGCCGTGCTGGTGTTCGCCGCCGACTACCTCCTCACCTCCTGGTTCACGAGCGCCAAATGACCGCCGCGCCCCTCCTCGAACTGCGCGGCGTCTCCAAGCGCTTCGGCGACAAGGTGGTGCTGGACGGCGTGGACATCGCCGTGGCGCATGGCCGCTCGCTGGTGATCATCGGCGGCTCCGGCCAGGGCAAGTCGGTGACCATCAAGATCGCCATGGGTCTGTTGCAGCCCGACGCCGGCCAGGTGCTCATCGACGGCGTGGACGTGACCCACGCCTCGCAGAAGGACCGCGCCCGGCTGATGAGCCGCTTCGGCATGCTGTTCC
The DNA here is from genome assembly GCA_040757715.1 of Pseudomonadota bacterium. Classification (GTDB taxonomy): domain Bacteria; phylum Pseudomonadota; class Alphaproteobacteria; order Caulobacterales; family Caulobacteraceae; genus CAIMFV01. The sequence continues at coordinate 311,518 of JBFLWS010000002.1, forward strand.
AGGGCGCGGCCCTGTTCGACAGCCTGACCATCTGGGAGAACGTGGCCTTCAAGCTGCTCAACGCCGACCACGTGAAGCGCAAGGCGGCCAAGGCGCGAGCCGTCGAGGCGCTCGGCCGGGTGGGCCTCGCCCCGGACGTGGCCGGTCTCTATCCCAATGAGCTTTCCGGTGGCATGCAGAAGCGCGCCGGCCTCGCCCGCGCCGTGGTGGCGCGCCCGGACCTGATCTTCTTCGACGAGCCCACCACGGGGCTCGACCCCATCAACGCCGACGTGATCAACAACCTCATCGTCGAACAGGTGAAGCGGCTCGGCTGTACGGCGGTGAGCATCACCCACGACCTCGCCAGCGCCCGCAAGATCGGCGACGAGGTGGCTATGTTGCACAAGGGCAAGATCGTCTGGCGCGGGCCGTCCGCGAACCTCGACCATTCCGGCAACGCCTATGTGGATCAGTTCGTCCACGGCCGCGCCGAGGGCCCCATCACGGCTGAGGGGTGAGGTAAGCGTCCGCCAACCTCAAGAACCCGGCGATGTCGATGACCTCGGCGCGGAGGCCGGGGTCGACGTCTGCGGCTGTGCACAGGGCCTCGCCGCCCAGCGCCTTCAAGGATGAGCGCAGCATCTTGCGCCTCTGACCAAAGGCCGCCGCCGTCACCTGCTCTAGGGCCGCCAGGCGCTCAGGCGCTGGGCGATCAGGCTTGGGAACGAGATGCACCACCGCGGACTCCACCTTGGGCGGCGGGGTGAAGGCGCGGGCCGGCAAGGTCATGACGAGGCTCGCGCTCGCCACCGCCTGGGAGATCACCGCGAGGCGGCCAAAGTCGTCCTCGCCCGGCCTCGCCACGATGCGCCGCGCCACCTCCTTCTGGAACATCAAGGTGAGGGAGGCCGGCATGAAGGGCCCGGTGAGCCACTTGATCAATAGGGGCGTGCCCACATTGTAGGGCAGGTTGGAGACGATGCGCACCGGCGCGCCAGGCGCGGTCGCCGCCGCGATCGCCGCCTCGTTCACCTCCAGCGCATCGGCCTCCACCACCGAAAGCCGCCCCTCGGCGGCCTCGGCGAGATCGGCCAGCAGCGGCAGGAAGCGGGCGTCCTTCTCCACCGCCACCAGCTTCATGGCCCCTTCCAAGAGGAGGGCGCGGGTGAGGCCGCCCGGTCCCGGCCCCACCTCGATCACCAGGCTCTCGCTGAGCGGACCAGCGAGGCGGGCGATCTTGCGGGTGAGGTTGAGGTCGAGCAGGAAGTGCTGGCCGAAGCTCTTCTTGGCCCCCAGCCCCTGCTCGGCCAACACCTCGCGCAGGGGCGGCAGCTGGTCGAGGCTCATGCCCGAACGTCTTGGGAAATGCTGACTTTAGCGACCACCCCTTGCGCTCGATGGTCGGCGATCTGGCGCGCCTGACGCACGGCGGCGATGAGGCTGTCCGGGCGGGCGATACCTTGTCCGGCGATATCGAAACCGGTGCCGTGATCAGGCGAGGTGCGCACGATGGGCAGGCCGAGGGTGATGTTCACCCCGCCCCAGAAGTCCAGCGTCTTCACCGGGATCAGGGCCTGATCGTGGTAGAGGCAGATCACCGCGTCATAGGCGGCTCGCGCCTCGTCGTGGAACAGGGTGTCGGCCGGCTTGGCGTCGGTGCAGGCGATGCCCTCGGCGCGCAGGTCGGCGGCGGCGGGATTGATCATCTCGATCTCTTCGCGGCCGATAGCGCCCCCCTCCCCCGCATGGGGATTGAGGCCGGCGAGGGCGAGGCGCGGGCTCTCTATGCCGAAATCATGCTTGAGGGCGTGGGCGGTGATGCGCCCCACCTCGGCGATGCGACGGCGCGACAGGTGGGTGGGCACATCGGCCAGGGGCTCGTGGATGGTCACCAGCACCGCGCGCAGGTCCTTGGCCGCCAGCATCATCACCGGCCCGCGCGGGCCCTCCAGGGGCGCCTCGCAGGTGAGGTCGGCGAGGAACTCGGTATGGCCGGGAAAGCCGAACCCGGCGGCGTAGAGCGGCGCCTTGGCGATGGGGGCGGTGACGAGGCCCGCCGCCTGCCCTTCCAGGCAGAGGCGCACGCCCGTCTCGATCCAGTCCACCACCGGCCCGGCGTGGTCGGGCGAGGGACGGCCCGCGCCGACACAGCAGTCCAGGGGGTGGTGCAGCACCGGCAGGGCCTCGCTGAACAGCACCCGCGCCTCGGCCGGATCGGCGATGGGCCGCGCCTCGCCGGGCAGAGCGCCACCGAGGGAGGCCAAGGCGTCCACATCGCCGATGACAAAGAAAGCCGGCCCGGTCTTACGCAGGGCGCGCCAGGTCTTGACCACGATCTCGGGCCCGACGCCGGCGGGATCGCCGAGGCTGACGGCGAGGGGAGCTGGCGGAGCCGGTCTCAAGGCAGGGATCGCTTACTTAGCCTCGATGGTCGCGGAGTTGCGCAGATCCCGCAGGAAGCGCTTGGCGAGCATCGAAATCTGTTCGCCGCGCAGGCGATCCTCGATGGACTCGCGCGACGGGGCGGCGAGGCCGCCGGCGTGACGGGCGCAGACGGCCACCAGGTGCACGCCGACCTTAGAGCGGATCGGCGCGCTCACCTGGTCGAGACCCAGCTTGTCCACGGCGTCGCGGAATTCGGGCGACAGCTCCTTCACGTCGGTCTCGCCGGTGTCGCCGGCCGAAACGCCGTGCACCTTGGCGGCCTTGGCCTCGAAGTCGGCGCAGCCCTTCACCTCGTGACGCAGGGTCTCGAGAGAGGCGTTGGCGGCGGCGACCTGATCCGCCGGGGCGTCGGCGGGCAGGGCCACGGCGGCTTGCTTGAGATCGACCACGGTGGCGGAGGCGCCGGCGCGGCGGTCGCGCAGGAGCAGGATATAGACGCCGTCGGACGTGGCCACCGGACCGGCCACTTCGCCCGGCTTCAAGGGCTCAAGCGCCTGTTCGATCGTCGGCGGAATGTCGCCGCTGACCATCCAGCCGGCGTCGCCGCCATTGGCGGCCGTGGGCGCGGCGGAGAACTGGCGGGCCACGGCGGCGAAGGGGGCGCCCTGCTTCAGCTGGGCGATGAGCTGCTGCGCGCCTGCAGTGGCCGCGTCTATGCCGCCCACCCGCGCGGAGTCGATGAACACCTCGCTCACCAGGTACTGCGGCTTGGCCGCGGCGGTGTAGAAGCGCTGCAGGCTGACCTTGATCTGATCATCGCCGATGTGGACGGTGGAGCCGAAACGGCCGCTCATATAGCGCCGCCAGGCCATCTGCACCCGCATCTGCTCGCGCATGGTGGAGGGCTGCACCCCCGCCGCCTGCAGCGAGCGCATGAGCTGATCGAGCTTCATGTTGTTGCTCTTGGCGAGGTCCGTAAGCTCCTCGTCCAGCTCCTTCTCGGTGGGCTGGATGTGGATCTTCTGCTTGGTCTCCACGCGCCGGATTTCCTGCAGCTGCAACCGTTCATCCACCAGCGAGCGCATGGCCTCGCGCTGGATGTCGGGCAGGTTCTGCTCGGTGGGCTGCACGCCGGAGGTGACGATGAGCAGCAGCATGCGCTGGCGCAGATCGTAGGTGGAGATCACCTCGTCATTGACCATCGCCGCCACGTGCGAGTCGATCTGCACCGGCGGAGGCGCTGGGGCGGCCGCCGGCGCGGCGGGAACCTTCAGGGGCGAGCTCACGGGCGCGGCCGGAGGCGCGGCTAAAGGCGTGGACTGGGCCCAGACGGGACCCGCGCCGATCGTCGCCGCGAGCGCAAGCGCGCCGATGGGCAGGAAACGCGCCAAGTTCATCTCGTCCAGTCCTTTCACCGGCGTCGCCACGACCGAGGTCTCTTAGCCTCAATGGAGCCCGCCATGCAAATAACGCCCCGATCTTGCTTCATCGCCCGATCTTGCGTCATCGGCTGTCGTTGCGCCGCACGCCCACTGGTTGGTCGCCCAATGTGGCGAGGGTTAGGCGGAAGCCGATGGAGTCCGATGCGCCGATCTTGGCGCCCAGGATTTCGTCGTGAGTGTAGATCACGTCCAGCCGCACGCACTCGTCGGTATAGATCAGCCCCACCTGCGCTTGCGGCCAGATGGAATGGGACAGATCGCGGGTGGCGTTGATGCTCACCCCCCAATGCTGGGTGAGGAAGATCTGCGCTCTGGCCTCGGCGTTCTCGACCCGGCCGATCACCGGCACGAAATTCGGTCCGTAGCTCAGGCCGCTCTGATTGTAATTGTACCGCAGCGTGCCGAAGAAGCGCTGATAGTTGACGTCCACCCCGGCTTCCTCGCGCCGCACGCGCCAGGTGTCGGCGTCAAAGCGGGCGCGATTGAAGAAGGTCAGATAGGCCAGCGGCCGGATGGTGGCGTAGGTGATCCAGTCCGACGATTTGCCGCGAAGGCCCGTAGGTTTGGCGAAGTCGGGATCGATCTTGTCGCGGAACACCCGGCCTACCAGCAGGGAGGCTGACCGACCGCCGTCGATATAGGCGCTGGCGCGGCCGCCCAGGTTCAGGCGCGGACCGCTTTCCAGCAGGTCGTAACCGGAGAAGCGATGGGCCGAGAACAGGTTGGCCTCGTCCAACTCAAACGAAGCGGAGTCCTCGTTGGGGATGTTGGGGTTGGGCTTGTTGCGCGGCGAAGCGGCCAGCTCGGCCAGGGGTTCGAGCACCACGGTCCCGAGATTGTCGTGCCGCACGAAGGGATAGCTCAGATCGACACCCACCGTGGCGTCGCCGCGGCTGAGGCTCGACTTGGCGGCCTTGGGCGAACTGACCACGCCGCTGACCGGGTCCACGTTAACCAGCTTGGCGGCGCCGAAGCTGTAGAGGTCGCCGCCGCCCTGGATGAAGGGATCGAGCCGCGCGCCGATGGGCAGGATGATGCTGGTGCGCCAATTGAGGCGCGCGCTGACGCGATCGCTGTTGGTGTACTTCAGCCCGCGCAGCTGCGCCGTCGCGCCAGGAACCCCCGTGGCCACGGCTTGCGGACCGGCCGCCTGCACGCCAGTGGGATCGAACACCGACACCACCGGATTGTCGCGGGTGAGCGCCACCGCATTGCCGGTGAAGTTGAACTTGCCGCCCAGCAAGGGCTCGTCCACGTGCGCTTCAATCAGCGGCGCAGCGGTAGGGAAGGTCTTGGACGTCTCGAACAGGGTGCGCACATAGGGCCGGCCGTTCTCGATCACCGTCTGCGCCCCTACCGGCCGCAGGGATTGGAAGTCGGCGAAGCCCAGCGACAGGTAGGAATGCTGGTCTTGGCGCTGGGTGAACAGCTGGGTGATCAGGCGGAACGTATCGGAGCCGTAGAGCCCGCGGTTCGAATAGATGTCGCGGATGCTGTAGCGGCGGAAGAAGCTGGGATCGGTGACGCGCTCGGCGCCAAAGCCCCAGTCCCACTGCTTGTCGATATTGAACCGACCCTTGGCCAGGATGTAGCTGCGCGAGGAGGCGTTGTCGTATTTGAAATTGTTGTCGAAGTTCTTTTCAAAGGTGTAGCCCGCACGGACATCGAGCTGGCCACTGTAGAATCTTTCGCGAAGCCTCAGATTCAAAAGAGGATTCACGGTGGAATTAAACTGAGGCGACAAGGTCAGGTCGGCGGAGGGCGACAGCACCTGCAGATAGGGCGTCTCCACCGAAACGCCGCGCTTGTTGCCGATCTCGATCCGCGGGGTGAGGAAGCCGGAGCGGCGCTCGGCGGTGGGATCCGCATGCCAGAACACCGGCGCGTAGAAGATCGGCAGGCCTTTCACCAGGATCACCGCATTGGTGTAATAGATCACCTGGTGCTCGCGGTCCTGGATGATGCGCGAGGCGGCGATCTTGAAGGTCGGGGCCTTGGGCTTGCCGCTTTGGGTGCAGATGTCGCAGGGGGTGAACGCGCCGTGGTTCAGCTCGTTGACATTCTCATTGCGGCGCACGGCGACGCCGGCCACGATGGTGACATTGTCCTGCAAGCGCGCCGCGAAGGCGGTGGCCACCCCCACCCGAAGTTGATCGTCGAGCAGGATGTCTTCGCCGTACTGCACCGTCTTGTCGGGGTTGACGATCACCACGTGCCCGGTGGCCCGCACGGCGCCGGTCTGGGTGTTGTAGAAGATGTGGTCGGCGCGGATGGTGCGGCCCTGATAGCGCACCTCGGCATGGCCGGTGGCCGCCACCACCTCGCCATTGCGGTCGTCGGCCACCTCGTCGGCCTCGACGTAGATGTCGCCCGGCCCGAGCCCATCATCCTCCAGCGCCGGCGGCGGCGTGTGCTGGCGCTTGTCCGCGGGCCGCAGCGCCTGAGCCTGGGCGAGGGCCAAGGTGGGCGCGAGCCCCGTGGTGAGCAGGAGCGCGCCAGCCAGGGACACAGCCGCCCACCGCGCCGTCCTTCCCATCAGGACAGCCTCATAGCCGCAGGTTTTGGAGTCACGCTGCACCAGAACAAACCTCGTTTGGGGCGTCGGGCGACGCGACCGGGGGTGACGATGAGGGCTCAACCGTCCTCCGTATAGCAAAGCAGCGTCAACCCTGACAGCAGCGCCAGAAGGGGCGGCGTCCAGGCGGCGAAGAAGGGCGGCAGCACATCCGCGCGCCCCAGGGAGTTACATAGCTGATTCAGGAAGAAGATCACGAAGCCTAAACCCACCGCCGAGGCCGCCAGCCGGGCGAGGCCGCCAAGACGCACAAGGCGCAGCGAGAAGGCCGCCGCCAGCACCGCCATTCCCGCGAACATCAGGGGGGTGGCCAGGAGCTGCTGGAACTTCAGCCGATAGGAGGTGGCGGAGAAGCCCGCCTTCTCGGTCTTGGCGATCACCCCCGGCAAGGCCCAGAACGGCACCGAGGACGGGGCGGCGAACTTGTCGAGGGCCGTGCGCTCATTGAGGGTGGAGGGCAGGGAGAGGCTGGAATAGGTCTCGGACACCGCGCCCGGTTCGGCGGCGCGGGCGCCGTCCAGGATCCATCGCCCGCTGCGCAGCTCAGCGGTCTTGGCGTCAAAGCGGCGCTTCAGCTGCAAGGAGCCGTTGGCGCGCACCGCCGCCTGCCACAGGGATACGTCGCCCAAGCGCACCCCCGGCCCGGGCTCCCGGCGTTTGGCGCGGATGATGATCTGCGAGCGGCCGTCGCCCTGGCGCAGCCAGATCGGCTTGTCGGCGCCCGCCTGAGGCTCCTGCCAAAGCGAGTCGCGCAGGGCCACGAAGCGGTCGTTCAGCGCCGAGGCGATGGGGTTCAAGGCCATGACCGTGACCACGCCGATGGCCGCCGCTGCGGCCGCCGAGGGCAGGATGAAGCGCCAGGCCGACACCCCCGCCGCGCGCATGGCGATGAGCTCGCTGCGCCGGTTGAGGTTGGTGTAGGCGCCCAGCACCCCGAACAGGAACACGAAGGGCAGCAGGATCAGGATTAGCGCCGGGCTCTGCAGCAGGGTGAGCCCGAGGATGTCCACCGCCGTCACGTCCTTGGCTCGACCGCCTACGGTGCGCGACAGCTCCACGAAATTGATCAGGATGATCATGCTCGAGATCACGGTCAGCGCCGCGGTCACGCCATAGAGCGTGTGGCGCAGAACATACTTCTCGATCTCTCCCAGCCTCATCTTTCCCAGGCTCAGACGCAGCGCCATCGTCACGCCCCCAACGCTTTGTAGTTGTCCGTCAGGGGGACCAGCGCCACGAGGCCGGTCTGCGGCCGCCGATAGAGGCGCAGCGCCACATAGACGATGGGGATGATGGGAATGAGGTACTGGAGCAGGTTCAGCGCCGGCGCATTGCCGCAGGCCGCCTGCACCGCGAAGCCGACGATACGCGTCACCGCTGCGCCCGCGCCGACGAAGGCGATGCGTCGGCCGTAGCCCACGCGGCTGAAGGCCCCGCCGATGACGCCGTAGAGGGCGAGCGCCACGAAGCTGATGTTGTAGATCGGCGAGGACAGGCGGTAGTGCGCCTCCGCCTGATATTTCTTCCGATTGCGCCAGTCGTTCTCGTTGTGCGGATCGGGATAGAGCAGCTCGTGCAGATACTTGTCTGAGATCTTGTAGTTCAGCACCTCGCCGCGATCGGCGTAGGGCGACAGGTCGAACACATATTCCTCGAACGCCAGGTAGTTCAGCACGTTCTTGGCGCTGTACTGCTGATTGGAGCCCTTGCGCAGCAGCAGCACCGGCTTGTCGTCGCGGGTGGTGACGAGGCCGCGGTCGGCGATGAAGGTGGCGGAATCGCCGTTGGGCTTCTCCTCGTCGATGAACACGTTCTTCAGCAGCCCCTCGTGGTCGACGCTCTGGGCGTAGACGGTGAGGCCCTTGGAGGGGGAGTTGAACTCGCCCTCGCGGATCAGGCTGGCGGCGAGATCGGTCTTCACCCGGAACAGCTCATCGCGCAAAGAGCGCATGGCCAGCGGCTGAACCCAGAGATTGACCACCAGGGTCACCAGGGCCGCCAGCACCCCCAACCGGAACGCCGGGGCGGTGACGTTCCAGCGGCTGAGCCCGCCCGCGTAACAGACCACGATCTCCTGCTCGGTATGCAGGCGGTTCAGCGTCATCAGCGCGGCCACGAACAGGCCGAGCGGCAGCACCATGGCCAGCATCTGCGGCAGGGTCAGCAGCACCACCTTCAGGAACACCATCAGGCCCTGACGCTGGTCCACCAGGATGTCGAGGAAGGTCAGGGTCTGCGACAGGATCGCCACCGCGCCCAGGGCCGCCGTGGCCGCCAGGGTCGGTCCGAGCAGCTGTCGGAACAGGTAGGTCTCGATCAGTCGCATTCGGGTCCTGCGGCGAATCGCGAATCGCCAATGCCAAGGGCCGCCAGAAGATGGCGCGCCGCGTCCCTTCTATACGCGCCGGCGCCCTCGGGACAACCAGGGAAACTGACCGCCTTTACTCTCCACCCGACGCATTCCTATATGGCGCGTCGTCGCCACGTCAGTCGAGGTCCGGACCTTCCCCATGCAGATCGAATTCGTCGCCCAGGACACTGTCCTCACCTCCGCCGACGCCGTGGTTGTCAGCGTGTTCGAGGACGGCGAGGCGCGGCCGGCCTTTGTGGCCTTCGATGCGGCGACGTCGGGGGCCCTGACCCGCGCCCGCGCCGCCAGCCGCTTCGCCGGCAAGGCGGGTCAAACCCTGGAATTGATCGCCCCGCCAGGCATCGCGGCCCAGCGGCTGGTGCTGGTGGGGACCGGCCCGGAGGCCAAGAGGGGCCCCGCCGCCGCCGAAGCTTTCGCCGCCAGCGCCTATGGGGCGGTGAAGACCAGCGGCGCCGAGCGCCTCGTCATCTATCTGCCCCTCGCCCCCGCCGAGATCGCCGCCCAGGCCGCCTTCGGCGCGGCCCTCGCCGCCTATCGCTTCGACCGCTACCGCACCAAGGAGCCGGCGGAAAAGAAGCCGTCCCTCAAGACCGTGGCCATCGCCTGCGACGATCCGGACGCCGCCCGCGCCGCCTATGCCCCTCTCGCCGCTGTGGCCGAAGGCGTGAGCTTCGCCCGCGACCTCGTCTCCGAGCCGGCCAACCTGCTCTACCCGGCCGAGTTCGCCAAGCGGGTGAAGGACTTCGAGTCTCTGGGTCTCAAGGTGGAGGTGCTGGGCGAGGCGGAGCTTCAAAAGCTCGGCATGGGCGCCCTCCTCGGCGTCGGCCAGGGCAGCCGGCGCGAGAGCCAGCTGGTGGTGCTGCAATGGAATGGCGCGAAGGACCCCGCCGCCCAGCCGGTGGCCTTTGTGGGCAAGGGCGTCACCTTCGACACTGGCGGCATCTCCCTGAAGCCCGCCGACGGCATGGAGGAGATGAAGGGCGACATGGGCGGAGCCGCAGCGGTGGCCGGGCTCATGCGCACCCTGGCCGGCCGGAAGGCCAAGGTGAACGCGGTGGGCATTCTCGGCCTCGTTGAAAACATGCCCGACGGAAACGCCCAGCGCCCCGGCGACGTGGTGACCTCCATGTCAGGCCAGACCATCGAGGTGATCAATACCGACGCCGAGGGCCGCCTCGTGCTGGCCGACGCCCTCTGGTACTGCCAGGACCGCTTCAAGCCCCAGTTCATGATCGACCTCGCCACCCTCACCGGGGCCATCATCATTGCGCTCGGCAACGACTACGCCGGCCTCTTCACCAACAATGATGAGCTGTCGCAGCGCCTTACCGCCGCGGGCGAGGCGGTGGGCGAGCATGTGTGGCGCCTGCCCCTGCCCGCCGCCTATGAGAAGCAGATCGAGAGCCCCATCGCCGACATGAAGAATGTGGGCGGGCGCCCCGCCGGCTCCATCACCGCCGCCCTCTTCCTGCAGAAGTTCGTGGGCGGCCTGCCCTGGGCGCACCTGGACATCGCCTCCACTGCCTGGGGCAAGGGCTCGGCCCTGGCGCCCGAATGGGCCACGGGCTTTGGCGTGCGGCTGTTGAACCGCTTCGTCGCCGACCACTACGAAGCCTGAGGCGACGAGGACCGACATGGCCGAAGCGCCCTGCGAGGTCTGGTTCTACCACCTGGAGCGCACGGCGCTGGACCAGGCCTTGCCGGAGCTGCTCGACAAGACCCTGGCCAAGGGCTGGCGGGCCCTGGTGCGTTCGGCCGCGCCAGAGCGGTTGGAGCACCTGGACGGCTGGCTGTGGACCTATCGCGACGACGCCTTCCTGCCCCACGGTCTCGCCGAAGAGCCGGACGCCGCGCGCCAGCCGGTGCTGCTCACCACCGGCGAGGCCAATCTCAACCGCGCCGAGGCCCTGTTCCTCATCGACGGGGCGGAGGCGCAAAGCTTCGACGGCTTCATCCGTTGCCTTGACCTGTTCGATGGCCGGGACGAGGCCGCCGTGGCCGCCGCCCGAGGCCGCTGGAAAAGCGCCAAGGCCAAGGGCTGCCCGGTGAGCTACTGGCGCCAGACCGACACCGGCTGGACCAAGCAGGCGTGAATGGGGGGACGTGGTTGCGCCAAGGGCGTCATTGACGTATAGCCCACACGAATGATGAGCAGCTTTGGCGACGATCTGATCGCGTCCCTCAAGGAAGCCGCCGCCCATGAGCGAGGCGAAGGCGACGCGGCTCGGGTTCACACCTTCAACGTGCCCGACGTGAAGGCGATCCGCGAGCAATTGGGCCTGTCCCAGCAGGCCTTCGCCAGCGCCTATCGCATCCCGCTGGCGACCCTCAAGGGGTGGGAGCAAGGCCGGCGCCAGCCGGACGCCAGCGCCTATCTCGCCGTCATCGCCCAGCTGCCCTTCCAGACCCGCGAGGCCTTGCGGGCAGCGTGAGAGCTTACGCCGCCCTAAAGACTCGGCTTGGCGCGTGAGCAATGCGGTTGGACCAATCAGGGGTGAGGGGCGCCGCACGCCATAAACCCGCGCCATTTTGTCTTACAACTCCACACACGATAGCGCTATCATAATTGAGCGCCCGAGCCCTCGCCGGACGTGCGACTGATTTTGTCGCGATACCCCCGTGGAGTTCGCCCATGCCGACCAGCGTCCCGTCGCGCCGCACCTTCTTCGGTCTCACCTGGGCCGGAATGACCAGCGCCATGGCGCCCACCGGCCCAGCCTTCGCAACGGTCGCGCCCACGCCGTGGGGCGCGACGCCTTCGCCCCGTCAACTGGCGTGGCACAAGCTTGAGACCTACGGCTTCTTGCACTTCACGGTGAACACCTTCACCGATCGCGAATGGGGCCTGGGCGACGAGGACCCGGCGATCTTCAATCCCACCGATTACAGCGCCGAGCAGATCGTCGCGGCCTGCAAGGCCGGCGGCCTGAAGCAGCTCATCCTCACCGCCAAGCACCATGACGGCTTCTGCCTCTGGCCGAGCCGCTTCACCGAGCACAGCCTCAAACAGAGTCCGTTCCAGAACGGCCAGGGCGACATTGTCCGCGACGTCTCGCAGGCCTGCGCCCGCCATGGGGTCAAGTTCGGCGTCTATCTCTCGCCATGGGACCGAAATCACGCCGACTATGGCCGCCCGGCCTATGTTGAATACTTCCTCAGCCAGCTGCACGAACTGCTGACCAGTTACGGCGAGATCTGGGAGATATGGTTCGACGGAGCCAATGGCGGCGACGGCTATTATGGCGGCGCGCGCGAGACCCGACACATCGACGCCGCCACCTATTACCAATGGGATCGCGTCCGCCAGATGGTGCGCCAACTACAGCCCCAGGCGATCACCTGGGCGGAGGCGGGCATGGACATCCGCTGGGTGGGCAATGAGGGGGGCGTCGCCGGCGATCCCTGCTGGCCCACCGTGGACGAGACCCCCTACTCCCCGGAAAAGGGCAATCGCGGCGTACGCGGCGGCAGAATCTGGAACCCGGCGGAGACCAACACCTCCATCCGTCCCGGTTGGTTCTGGCATGCCGATGAGAACGACAAGGTGCGCTCGCCGGCCAACTTGCTGACCCTCTACATGACTTCGGTGGGGCGCGGCACGAACCTGTTGCTCAACGTGCCGCCGGACCGGCGGGGACGGGTGCACGAGCAGGACGCCAAGAACCTCGCCGCCTTCCGCGCCATCCTCGATGAGACCTTCGCCAAGAACCTGGCCCACGGGGCGCGGGCCAGCGCCAGCAGCGTCTTTTCGCCGAGCTACGCCCCAGCCAACGTGCTGTCGCACAAGGGCCAGTGGGCGGCGCGGGCGGACGACCGCGCCGGCGCCTGGCTGCAACTCGATCTGCCGCACCCCGCCCGCTTCGACCTGATCCGGCTCAGCGAAGTCCTGACCTATGGCGTGCGCATCGATGATTTCGAGGTCGAGGCCTGGCAGAACGGCCAATGGCGCACCCTCGCCCGGCACAGCTGCATCGGCGCTCAGCGTCTGATCCGGCTGGAGACGCCCATCGTGGCGGACAAGGTCCGGCTGCGGGTGACCAAGGCCGCCGCCGCGCCGATCATCGCCGACTTCAGCCTCTTCCTGCTGCCAGACGTGGTGGAGGAGCCGGCGATCGAACGCGACCGCAACGGCGTGGTGACCCTGCACGCCTCCGGACCAGATCAGCGTCTCTACTACACCCTCGACGGCTCGACGCCGGGGCCCCATGCGACGGCCTATGCTCAGCCCTTCTCGCTCACCGAACGCGGCGTGGTGCGCGCCGTCGCCGTCAAGACCTCCACCGGAGCGGCGAGCGCCCCCGCCCGGGCGGATTTCGACATCGCTCCTGGGCGCTGGACCGCTACGGCAAACGGGCATGCGGCCCAGGGCCTGGTGGACGGCGGCGGTTATTGGGCGCCGGCGGACGAAGCCGTCGACCTGGTCATCGACCTCACGCAATCCTATGCGCTGAAGGGCTTCAGCCTCAGCGCGGCCACGGCCTGGGATGTGAACACCGCCGAACGCTGCGGCCCGCCGGCGGTCTATACCGCCTGGGTCAGCGAGGACGGCCGCAGCTGGGGCGAGCCCGCCGGCGCCGGGGAGTTCGCCAACATCGCCGCCAGCCGCAGCGGCCAGGTAATCCGCTTCGCCGCCCCGCATCAGGGCCGCTACCTCCGCCTCGCCCTGCCCCGCGCCGTGCAAGGCAAGCGCGCCATCTCCATCGGTCGCGTGGGCGTGCTCACCTGAGGAGGCGGAGCCGAACCGGCGACGCCGCGCCGCGCCTCCTTTAAGGCGCCGTGCAGCGGAAGCTTTCCGCCGCCTTGGGGTCGCCTCCCTGATAGCGCGCATAGGCGGGCCAGGCGCACAGGGGCCGCGACACCGGCAGGGCCGCGCCGCCCGTGGCCGTGACCTGATCCGGCGCGGCGCCCTTCTCCGCCCAATCCTCCAGGGCGCTCAGGAGGTCGAACTGATCGGTGGCCGCGCCCCCGCCGCAGTGGGTCATGCCTGGAACCAGAAAGAGCCGTACCGCCGCGGCCGCGGTTGCATCGGTGCGGCGCACCGCCTGCACCCAACGCACCGTGTCCGCAGCGGAGAACACCGGGTCGGACACGCCGTGATAAAGGATCAGCTTGCCGCCATGGCCGGTGAACGAGCCGATGAAGCTGGAGGTCGCGTCGTTGATCGCCCCGGTCTCGGCCACGGCGTCTTCGAGCTGGTCGAGATCGAGGTCATAGAGGCTGCGCCCCGGCGCCGGCGGGGTCATGAAGTAGCGGGTGAGGCTTTCGCCGCCCAGCGCCACGTTCAGCGCCGGCATGCGCCCCTCGATCCCTAGCACCCACATGCGCCAACCGGGATCGGCCACGCCGCTGTCCCAGTAGAAGCGACTATAGAGCGGCTTGCCGCGACTGTCCCTGGCCCCGGCGAACACGGCGTCCAGGGCCGCGGCCTTGGCTGGAGCCAGGCATTCGCCGGCCTCGCCCGCCTTGCAGGCAATGGACCTGGCCTCGAAGCGGCAGGCGGCGGGGTTGGAGATCAGTCCGTCCGCCAGGCCGTCGAGACCGTCGCAGGCCTTCAGCACCGCTTTGGAGACAAGGGCGAGGTCCTGGTCGGTGAGGGCGCGGGCCAGCATCGGCTCACCCTTGGCGTCGCGCGGTGCGATGCGGGCGAGGGTCTGGTTGGCGAAGGCCTCCTGCACGGCGGCGCGGCTGAGGCGAAAGCCCGGCGCGCCGGCGACGGCGCCGTCGAACTCCAGGGGATAGCGCTGCACGGCCAGCATGGCTTCGCGCCCGCCATTGGAGCAGCCGACGAAGTAGGATCTCTTGGGGACGCCGCCATAGTACTGGCGGATCAACAGCTTGCCCGCCGCCGTGGCCTTGCCGATGGCCTGATAGGCGTAGTCGAGCCGGGCCTGCTGCTCGGAGGCGAAGGCCGCGTCGCCTCCCTCATGGCCGCCGTCCATGGATAGGACCGCATAGCCGCGCGCCAGGGCCGAAGGACCCGATCCGGCGGCGCCGATGGCCGGGGCCACCGAGCCGTCGAGCCCGCCGCCGCCCTGGAAATAGAACTTGCCGTTCCAGGGCTTAGGCAAGCGCAGCTCGAAGCGAACCCCGAAGGCGCGGCCGTCGGCGGCGGTGTAGGGCGATGCGATCCCCCGCGCCACGCACACCGACGCGGTCTCGACGGCGCTCTCTACCTGCACAGCGCCGGGATGCGAGCCGACCAAGGCGGCGCAATCGCCAGGCTGACTGGCGTGAGCCGAGGCGGCCCAGCTCCACAGCCAGCCCCATAGAATAACGGCCGCGCCGACCCATAATCCCTTGCCTAAGCGCATGTCCCGCCTCCGCCGACGTGATGCGGCGCGCATCATACTAGCGGGAGTCCTCGCCGGGACCGAGCGCCGTGGCCGCCTGCATCGCCATTTGATCAAGCGCCCCTACAGGCTCGGCTTGGCGCCGGAGAGCGCCGGCAAGTCAAAGCTGATCGATCCATGGCCTTAAGAGGTCGGCGCTCTCCACCAAACCGTGGGCTTCGAATTTCAGCAACAGATCGTCGGCGTCGTGGAATGGCCGCTTCAGTCGGAGCCGCATTGCCCGTAAGGCCGCAACGCCTCGCCCCATGTCGAGGTCCAGCGTGTCGGCAATGAAAGTGTCGGCGCTTTTCGCCTCAATGCCATGCGATCTTATCGTCTGAGCCGGAAAATCACGCAGGTTATCAGTGACGATGACGGAGGCCTGCGCACTCACCGCGGCGGCGATCACATGCGCGTCGTTTGCGTCGGGCAAGCCTTCAAAGCGAGGGATGAGGCGCTCATAGTCCTCCACACGCGCGTCGGCGAACGCCGCTTCCATGGCGGCGATCTGGCGTCGCGCCACGGCTTGAGCGTCACTCGCTCCCTTGTCCGCCAGCATGCGAGCGATGGCCGCCTCCGTTTCACTGAGGATACGTGCGCTCCAGCGCGGACGAAAGAAGTCCGCCGCCGCCAGAGATAACAGGACATTGCGCTTCAACGCCCCCGCCACCACACACGCATCCAGGAGGGCGGTGAAGCGGCTGGCGAACATCTAGATCAGGTCCGCGTCGACATCCGCCAATCGTTCCAGAGCCTCTGACCTGGTCTTGTCGCGGTTCGCCTTGTAGCGAAACAGGTCCTCTGCCCGCACACGTCGATGGCGGCCCACCAGAGTGTGCGGAATCTCGCCTTTCTCGATCAGCGAAACCACATGCGGCCGGGAGACATTGAGGATGTCCGCCGCCTGCTGGGTGGTGAGCATCTGACTGATGGGCACGAGGGTCACTGCGTCGCCCTGGCCGATATGGCGCAGCAGCTCCATCAAGAGCTGAGCTAGGGCCGGCGCGAGGACGATCTCGGCCTTTGCGCCGGGGGCGCCGACTGTGAGTCGCGCGCCGTCCCCCTCCCCCGCCAACTGGTCGGCGATGATCTTGCGCAATTGGTTGGCGGCGGCGCGCTCGTCAGCCGACGGCAGGCGCTCGCCGATCTTCTGTACGATCGAATGCGCATTCATGGGTTCGCTCCCTCAAAGAGGGAATATGCGCGCTAAGTCGAAATCGCGCAATATTCGAAATAAACGAAACGCGCTTACCCGCCCCTACAGGCTCGGCTTGGCGCCGGAGAGGGCCGGGAGGTCGATGCTGGACAGTTTCCAGGTGAACAGGCCCTCGCGCAGGAAGATCAGGTTGACCCGCTGCTCGGGATGGGCGCGGCTGACCACGCTGGCGTGGAACTGGTCGAGGTCGAAATCCACCACCTTGTGGCGCTGCGGGTCGAACAGGGTTCCGTTGTAGCCGAGGTCCACCAGCTTGGGATCGCCCGGCCCGGCCTCGTCGCCGCTCTCGGTCTCGGGCTTGGCCCCGGCGGCGAGATTATGCGGCGCATGGCCGGTGCGCAGCATCACCGCCACGCCTTCGGGGGTCACCAGCTGATCCACCGCATCGCCCACGAACACCGGGGCGATCATGGCCCCGATCTGCTCGAGGAGGTTTTGCGGCTTGGGCTTGGCCTTCTCGATCTCGGCGCGCAGAGCGGCCGAGAGTTGCGGCTTCAGGCTGGCGCGCACGGCCGGGAAGTTGACCATGCTGGAGATGGTCTTGGCATCGTGCTGGCGCGCCGCCTGCACGATGCGCCACACCGTGTAATAGGGGGTGGACAGATAGGCCGCCGCCAGCAACAGGACGATGGCGACCAGCCACCCGAGCACACGCTTCATACCGATCCCCTCCACCCCACGCGGCGGCCCCCACGGCCGCCGCTTCGGACCGGTTGGGGCTCTTAGGCCCCCATGGCGCGGTCCAGGTTCTCCGCCACCTTATCCAAAAAGCCCTCGGTCGTCAGCCAGGCTTGCTTGTCGCCCACGAGAAGGGCGAGGTCCTTGGTCATGAAGCCCTCTTCCACCGTGTCCACCGTGACCTTTTCCAGGAGCTCGGCGAAGCGGTTCAGCTCGGCGTTGCCGTCGAGCTTGGCCCGGTGCTTCAGGCCGCGGGTCCAGGCAAAGATGGAGGCCACCGAGTTGGTGGAGGTCTGCTCGCCGCGCTGATGCTGGCGATAGTGGCGGGTGACGGTGCCGTGGGCGGCCTCGGCCTCCACGGTCTTGCCGTCCGGGGTCATCAACACCGAGGTCATCAGGCCGAGCGAGCCGTACCCTTGCGCCACCGTGTCGGACTGCACGTCGCCGTCGTAGTTCTTGCAGGCCCAGACGAAGCCGCCCGACCACTTCAGGGCCGAGGCCACCATGTCGTCGATGAGACGGTGTTCGTAGGTGATGCCGGCTTCCTTGAACTTGGCGGCGAACTCGGCCTCGTACACTTCCTGGAAGATGTCCTTGAAGCGCCCGTCATAGGCCTTGAGGATGGTGTTCTTGGTGGACAGATAGACCGGATACTTGCGGTCGAGACCGTAGGCCAAGGAGGCGTGGGCGAATTCGCGGATGGACTCGTCGACATTGTACATGGCCATGGCCACGCCCGAGCCCGGATAGTCGAACACCTCGTGCTCGATCACCTGGCCGTCCTCGCCCACGAACTTGATCGAGAGCTTGCCCTTGCCGGGCACCTTGAAGTCGGTGGCCTTGTACTGGTCGCCGAAGGCGTGACGGCCGACGATGATCGGCTGGGTCCAGCCCGGCACCAGACGCGGCACGTTCTTGCAGATGATGGGCTCGCGGAAGATCACCCCGCCGAGAATGTTGCGGATGGTGCCGTTGGGCGACTTCCACATCTTCTTCAGGCTGAATTCCTTCACCCGGGCCTCGTCCGGCGTGATGGTGGCGCACTTCACGCCCACGCCGTACTTCTTGATGGCGTTGGCGGAATCGATGGTCACCTGGTCGTCGGTGGCGTCGCGGTTCTCCATCCCGAGGTCGTAATAGTCGAGCGTCAGGTCGAGATAGGGGAAGATCAGCTTGTCCTTGATCAGCTTCCAGATGATCCGGGTCATTTCATCGCCGTCGAGATCGACCACGGGATTGGCGACTTTGATCTTGGACATGGGGCTTTGTTCCTTCTCGTCGGGCGGACGCTTCCGATGCGGCGGGTGGAGGGGCTGCGCCGCGGCTTGAGCGGCCCTATAGACGCACTCTTGGTCCTAGGCTAGCGCCAGGGTCGCGCCTCCGACCAAAGAAAAGGATTTCAGTCCGGAGAGCGCTCACGCTCCCTTGAGCGGATCGAGCTTGGGATCGAGGCAGAAGCGCTGGTCGCGCAGGCCGTAGAGGTTGGCGGTGAACTCGAACACCGCCCGCTCCACTAGGGAGCGCACGGCGAGGTGGATCGGCTCCATGCCGTTGGCGCCCGCCGACAGGTCGATGATCTTGCCGTCGAAGAAGTCAAACAGGCCGACGCCCACCTCCTTGCCGATGATCTGCTTCTGGTAGGAGACCATGTCCACCACCTCCTGGGTGCGGCTGTCCACCAGGCGCAGGTCGATGGCGATGTTCATCACATAGACCTTGCGGCTGGCGGAGCCCTTGGCCCCGGTGTTGGCGGCGCGGCCGGCATAGGCGTCGAAGCCGGAGGAGTGGATGTTGGCGTTCAGCTCGGTGACCCCGCCGACGATGTAGTACTGCGAGCCGGCGATCTGGCCCGCATAGACCTTGCGGAAATTGTTGGGGTCCTGACCGGCGCGCTCGGGCGTGTCGGAGAGGAGGTGCTGGTTGGCGTATTTCAGCTCGATCTCCGGCACCACCGTGTCGTAGCGCTCCACGAGGCGCGCGCCGGCCTTGCCCAGCGCCGTCATGGCGAACATGGAGGCGCCCTGGGTGACGGTGGAGCCGGTGACCTGCTCGGTCTTGCCGGTCATGTCGAGGATTCGGCCCACGGCCACCCGCGGCGGGGCGATGCTGTACTTGTGGGCGTATTCGGCCAGGCACACGAGGGCCGGCGAATAGGGCGTGTCGTTGCGGGTCACCGGCGCGCCGCCCATGGGCTTGGCGTAGAGGCCGGTCTGCGGATCAGCGCCGGTGGAGGCGCAGCCCGCCGAGATGAGGGCAAGACCGGCGAGGGCGGCGGCGAGAGCGGGCTTCAGCATCGACTTAATTTCCATTGCCGGCGGCCTTGGCGGCGACGGCGCCCGCTTGCGCGGTGACGGTCCCGGTGTTGGTCTGGGTAGCGCTGACGATCACCGTGTTCCACGACCCGGCGACCTGCACATTGAGAAGATTGCCCACCGCGGTGGCGGTGTTGGTGGGCGAGCCGGCACCGACGGAGGCGCTGCCGGCCCCGCCGCTGAGGGCGCTGAACTCGCTGGCCACGCTGGGCGCGCCCGCGGTCTGAACCTCGCCATTGATCACCACCCGGTTGTTGTTGGCGTCGCGGGTCTGGGGGTCATAGGCCGCAGCCACCGAGGTCCCCGCGCCGCCATAACCCGCCGTGGTCCAGCTCGGCCGAGCGGCCATGGTCTGGGCCTGCGCCGCGCCGGCGAGGGCGAGCAGGGCGAAGGCGGCGAGGGAGAGGCGGCGAAGGCGGGTCATGCGCGAAAACTCGATGAGGAAAGCCGAATTGAAACGGAGGGCGGACGAAACCGACGCAGGCGGGCTTTAGGAAGCAAGTCCGGCGCCGGTCCGTCCGGCCGCTCCGTCTCGAAGGGCAGTGCTTACTTGATGGTGATCGAGGCGGAGTTGCCGATGGCCGCCGCGGTGTTGGTCACCGTGCCGGTGACGTTGCGCACGGTGGCGTTGGCCGTGGCGGTCACGTTGGCGGAATTGTACTGCGAGTTGTTGATCACGCCCGCGCCGCCGGTGGTGGAGAGGCTGTCGCCGATGGCGGCGGCGGTGTTGGACACATCGCCGGTGACGCCGTTCACGGTGGCGTTCAGCGTGGCGTTGATCGGGGCCGAATTATACTGGCTGTTGTTGGTGGTTCCCCACACATTGCCCGTGACGCTGAGGCTGTTGCCGATGGCGGCCGAGGTGTTGCTCACCGCGCCGTTCACCGACTGGACCGTGGCGTTCAGGGTCGCCGACGGGTCGGTGTTGCGGGACACCTGGGTCGAGTTCAGGTTCTGAACGCTGCCCGACAGGTTGACACTGGCCGAGTTGCCGATGGCCGCAGCGGTGTTGGAGACGGCGCCGGTGACATCCTTCACCATGGCGTTCAGCGTGGCGTTCACGCCCGCGGCCGAGGCCTGGTAATTGTTGAGGGTGGAGGCGTTGGCGGCGGTCACCGACAGGCTGTTGCCCAAGGCGGCCGAGGTGTTGGACACCGCGCCGGTGACGTCTTGCACATTGGCGTTCAGGGTCGAGGTCACGTGGGTGACGTCGATCTGGGTGGAGTTGGTGGTTTGGGCGCTGGCGGCGCCGGCGAGGGCGAGGGCGAGCACGGCGATCGAGACGGACGCGAACTTCATGAGGAGGACCTCCAATAGGGCTGCCGAACGGTGATCGTCCGACGCCTCCCTCCCAGCAAAGCCGACGCCGCGCGGTGGAAAATTCTGCAATTAACTATAGATAGCTAAAATATATCCCAATGACATCGGTTTCGAGGAAGGATTTTATTCCGATACCGCACCTTCAGGGCAGGGACGGCTGGGATCTATATTTAAGCGACAATTAAGCTTAACGGCGCTCCGGATAGGAATTGCATCTCACTCCTGAAAACCGGCCCATGCCGTGCCAATTCGACTTGGCGCCCCGTGCTGAAACGAGACAAAGGCGGGCGCGAGGGGGCGTAACAAAATTGCGGGATCGCGCCCTTACCCCCTTCCCCCCCCTTGCGGGGGAAGGGTCGGGGATGGGGGGTGAGCGTCGCGAGCCGTCAAGCTGCCCCCCCCCTATCCCGACCGCTCCCCCCTCCAGGCAGGGCTATCGCATATGGCCGAGGAGGCTGAGCAGGAAGGCGTCGTCCCATCCGGCGCGCTTGATCTTGCCTTTGATGGAGCCCTTGTCGGGGTGCTGTCTTAGGATGTTGAGGGCGAGTTTTC
>JBFLWS010000003.1:0-254306 GCA_040757715.1 Pseudomonadota bacterium
TTCAATCGCATCAAACAGTTCAGGCGCATCGCCACACGCTACGACAAAACCGCCGCATCATACCTCGGCTTCCTGGCTCTGGCCTCGGTCAAACTCTGGATGCCAACTTATGTCAACAGGCCCTAGTGCGGGCCAGAAGCACGAGTAGCTCGCTAGACAGCAGGTCGAACACAGGTCTGATACGTCCTGACTTCGCGCCATGTCCGATAGCCAGGTGCCTAATAGGCACACGCCCTGAGGCTCGCAAAACTTTGCCTGGAGACTTGCTAGTTTCGGTTGTACGTGTGTCATTGCGCCAGGCTACGTATCAGCGGTTGTGGGAGAGGTGACATGGCGATTCAAGACGTTGGTAGCGCTGTTGACCAGGTAGAAGTGCGGATCGGACCGCAGTTCCTGAACCTATTCAGCGAGCATTTGTACTCCTCACCGAACAAAGCATTCGAGGAGCTCGTCTCCAACTCCTGGGACGCCGGCGCTCGCCGAGTCTATGTCAGCGTTCCAGAAAATCTACAGGACGACGAGGCAGCGATCTGGGTTCTGGACGACGGCGGGTCGATGGACGTCGAGGGCTTTCGCGCTCTTTGGTCGGTCGCCACATCGTCAAAGCGGGCTGTTGAGGGGGCAGACGCTAGGCGGCCGATCGGAAAATTTGGGGTCGGCAAGTTGGCAACCTACCTCCTTGCCCACGAGCTCACCTATGTGTGCAAGGCCGCCGACGGCGTCGTCCGTGCGGTGACGATGGACTACCGTCGTATCGACGATGATCCCAAAAAGACCGCGCTCCACATCGATCCGGTCCCACTTTCCGTCCGGGTGCTGAGTTCAGTGGAATTGGCGGCGCTGCTTGAGGCAATTCCAAACGGCGCCCGCGCACGCCAGTTGGTCGATGCTGGTATCCCCGGCGAAGCGATTGACTCTGACTTTGTCGATGAGTTCGGCGGAAAGGAACCTGACCCGCCCCAAAAGACTGGGACCTGGACGCTAGCGGTGATGTCGTCGCTGAAGGGGCCTGGGCGAAAGCTCAGCGTCGGTTGGGTGAAGCGCCTCCTGCGGACCGCGCTACCGCTCGGAAACACCATCTCGATCTATTTCAACGACGAGCCGCTCACATCAGCGAAATCGAACATCGACGTCGTCAACGAATGGGTAATAGGCGAGGGGCTCAAGCTTGGGACTCTCAGCCTGCCGGACGGCGAGGTCATCGCGGTCGAAGAGCACGCATCGCCCTATCCGCATCTCCAGATCGAAGGCATCGGCCCCGTTACCGGCCGCTTCCGTCTCTACAGCGACCGTATCAGCGGAGGGAAGTCGGAAAACATCGAGGTCTCGAACGGCTTCTTCATCAACATCCGGGGTCGCGTCATAAAACCTGAAGATCCATACTTCGGCCTTGACAATCTCTCGCACTCGGTTTGGGCCCGCTTCCGGGCGACAATCCGGGCTGACGGCCTCGACTCGAAGCTATCGGTCAACCGGGAAAGCATTTCCGATAGCCGGGAGCTAAGGATTTTCCGCGCCTTCCTGATGAAGCTCTTCAACAAGGCCCGGGTGGACTATGACGCGCGGACTGCGGCTGAGTGGCCAGATGTCGGAGCGGTGTTGACCGAGAAATGGGGCGTGCTGCCGTTTGAACCGTTGCGCCGGGTTGTGACCGGCAGCTTGGGCGGCGGCGGCTTTGAGATTCCGTCGTTTATCCAATTGAACTCAAAGTCGGACATTGAGGCGGTAAGTTCGGCCTGGGAGAAAGCCACCCTTGACGCGCCGGCGGAGATGATAACCGACGTGGTCGTGAGCGAACTGGAGACAAGCGACCGGCTTTCGCACTACGACGTCGAGAACCGACGTGTGATCGTCAATAAGAACCATCCCTTTGCGGTCGAGCATCAGGACTCGGGCCAGGAGCTTCGACTGCTGCGAGACGCCGCCCTGGTGGACCTTCTGACCGACGCGTTCATGACCGACATCGGGCTGTCAATCGACCAGACAACTGAAATTCGCGACTACAAGGATCGAGCTTATCGGCTCGTTGCTCAGGTCCGCCGACGTTCAGCCGCCCAAATCGCTTCACTCCTTATCGGGGCCACTGGGCACGCAAAGGGCTTCGAACGGATCATTGGCGATGCTTTGGAGTTCATAGGCTTCGCCGTTCAGCGCCTGGGCGCCAGCGGCGAACCCGAAGGTGTTGCGACAGCCATAGCGTCACCCGCCGAGGGCGACACCCGCGTCACGTACAAGTTCACCTATGACGCTAAGTCGTCGGTAAAGGGCGTCGTGAAGACCAGCAATGTGGGGATCGCGGGTCTGGCCCGACACCGGACCGACTACGATGCTCAACACACGTTGGTAGTCGCCCCCGCCTTCGAGGAGGGCGCACTGGAGCAGGAGTGCGAGCAGAACGGTATCACCCCCATAAACGCAGCCGACCTGGCCCGCCTAGTGCTGTTGACGGTCGGCTACGGTCAGATCAACCTAGTTGAGTTCAGAAAGGTGTTCAGCCTTTTCCGGCCCGGCGATGTGAGCGCATGGGTGGAACAGCTAATTGAGACACAGCGGAGCACGAAGCACCTGTCCCTCGGCTTGCTCATTCAAGCGCTTACCGCAATCAGTGAGGCGAATCCGAACAGGCCAGATATGATCCACTGCTCGCTGATCGCCGACAAGTGTCGCGATCTGTTGGAGGACAATAACTTCCCCAATCGCAATCAAGTGGCCGCCGCTATTCGCGGGTTGTCGTTAATGGCGCCCAACGTGATCAGCATTTCAACTTCCCAAGACGTCTTTTTGAACGCGCCTCCCACGAAGATCGGCGAGTTAATCGCGGCTCAGGTTAACGCTATCCCGCAAGGCTACAGATACGGTATCGCTCGCGGGATAGAATCATGAGGCAGCTGTGCGACTGACGCCTATCCACCCCTTTCCGGCCCGCATGGCCCCCGAACTTGCCCTTGAGACTATTGGCTCGCTTCCGGAGAATGCGGTGATCGTGGACCCGATGTCGGGGTCTGGGACGGTGCTGCGCGCTGGCGTCGAGAACGGCAACCCATGCATGGGCTTCGATCTCGACCCGCTCGCCGTGTTGATGGCGCGAGTTTGGACGTCTCCGCTTGCAGATGGCCTTGTCCAAGAAGCTCGGAAAGTGGCGGAGGCGGCGAAGGCCATCCCCAATGCGCCGCCGCCATGGGGCGACTCCTCTGAGACCCGAGTTTTTGCGGAATTCTGGTTCGAAGAGCGGCAGCGAGCTGACTTATCGGCGCTCGCTCAAGTTCTCTCAGGATATGAAGGTACCCACCGCGACGCGTTGATGCTGGCGCTGAGCCGCCTCATCATCACCAAAGAAAAGGGTGCATCCATCGCTCGGGATACATCCCACAGCCGTCCACATCGGGTGTTCTTCAACAACGATTTTGATGTTTTCCGGGCGTTGCCTATTGCGGCAAAACGCATAGAAGCGCGTCTCAATCCCCAAGACATCCGTGGGACCGCACGGGTTGAACTCGCAGATGCTCGGAAGCTTCCCCTTGCAAATGGCAGCGTTGATGCCGTCATCACTTCGCCGCCGTACCTCAACGCGATCGACTACATGCGTGGTCACAGATTAGCGCTAATCTGGCTCGGCTACCGATTGGATGAACTTGCTTCAGTCCGGGCGGTTTCTATCGGAGCCGAAGCTGCGCTCAAGGGTGCGCCCGAACTGATCTTGCCGCCCTTCGAGATTGCCGCGACGCTCACGCCTTCCAAAGCGCGCATAGTCGAACGGTATAGGAACGATATCTACAGGCTGATGATCGAGCTTCGGCGGATTGTGAAGCCGGGCGGCCAGGTGCTCGTAGTGGTTGGAAACTCAAACATTGCCGGTGTGCCCGTCTCGAACGCCGACATCAACCACGTTAGTGCGACTCAGGTCGGCTTCACGCTAATCAACCGCTTCGACCGAGCGCTGCCGTCTCAAAACCGGTACCTGCCAACTCCGAAAGGTGAAAGCAACGCTCTCGGCCGACGAATGCGAACAGAGACTGTCCTGACTTTTGCCGCCTAGGGACGCCCAAATCCGGAAGCTCCCAACGTCACCAATGAGCCCCTCGCAGCCCGTACGCGCGTCCGCTTTGCGCGTCACGCTGTTGAGCGAAAAATCTAAACCTTAGAGCGGGCCTCAGGCGCCCCCCACCTCCCCCACCCCCCTACCGCTTGGCGGCCAGCACGAAGGCGCGGCCGGCGGCGAAGTCCCCCACCTCCACCAGCACGGTGTCCACCCGATCGCCCTTGAGGCCGGGATAGACGAGCTCGATGGCCACCGCCTCGCGCGGGTCGAGATCGGCGAGGGCGGCGATGGCCTCCTTGGGGAAGGTGAAGGCCGCGGCGGGCTGGCCGCGCACGATGTCGAGGGATTCGGGCGCCTCGCCCTTGGCGCTGGCGAGGAAGGTGCGGGTGCACCAGCGCGGGGCTACGTGGCCGGCGAGGTCGCGCCGGCGCGCGTCGATATAGGCGTCGGGCGCCTTGGCCCCGTCGCGCAACACCAGGCGCGCGGTGGAGGCGCGCAGGGCCCCGAGGTCCGAGGTGACCAGTTCCAGACTCACGCGGCCATTGTCATTGACGAGGCCGAAGGTGGCGCGCACCGGGGTGGTGATCTGCTGCGACAGGGTCCAGCGCGGCTTACGCGACAGGGGCCGCTCGGCCCGCCAGGCGGCGTGGTCGCCGGGATAGGTCATGGCCTGCAGGTGGCTGAAACCCTCGAAGGCCGTGCGCACCCGCTGGGCGATGGTGGCGAGGTCCTGGGAATTGCAGGCCACGGACTGAGCCTTGGTCGCCGCGGCGTCCGCCGCTCGATCCAGCGCCGCCCGCTGGGCCCCGCCCCGCAAAGCCGCGCCCCTGGCCTGAGCCTCCGCCGCCTCCAAAGCTCCCAGCAGTTCGGGCGCGAACAGGTGACAGCGCTCCCCGGCATTGGCCACCACCGCCCGCTCATAATAGAGGTCGCTGGCGCTGGCCCAGCCGAGGGCGGGCAGGGCGAGCACGGCGGCGGCGCACAGGGCTGCGCCCACAACGGGGCCCAAAACTGGGCCCAAAACGGAGGACGTCTTCAACATCAGGGGGGAAGTCTCTAAGCTCATCGGTTCCAGCCACCCTAAGCCCCGCAACTTTCCGCACAGTTAGCGAAAGACCCCCATGCTGCTGTCCACCGATGTCTGGGTCGCCGCCCTGATGCGCCGCGCCGAGCTGGCGGGCGCCTTCGCCGTGGTGGCGCGCAAGGGCGATGCGAGCGCAGGCGCAGTGCTGGTGAAGGCCTACAACCCCCGCACTCGCGAGGCCCGGCTTTATGCTGAAGCCCTGCGCGGCGATGGCCAGCGGGTGTGGATGGCCCCCATCGCCGACACCACGGAGGCCGAGATCGACGCCTATGTGGAGCGCGCCCGCCGCCGGGATCCAGACCTGTGGGTGGTGGAGATCGAGGACGTCGAAGGGCGCACCTTCCTCACCGAGCCGGTGGAAAAGCGTTAACCGCGTTCCTCAACCGGACTGCAAGCGGCGGCGATTATGCTGCGGTCTCAAGTGGTCGTGGAGTGCTAGGTCGCATGCTTTTCCTGATGAACGACGCCGTGCTGAACCTGGAGCGCCAGGAGCGCCCGCCGCTCGACCCGGCGCGGTTCCAGGCCCTCAGCCTCGGCTATGTGATGCGGCTGGGCCAGGAGCTGTTTTCCGAGCGCCCGATGCTGCACCGCACCGACCCCGCCCGCGCCGAACGCCTGGCCATGCTGATCCTGGCCAAGGCGCCGGAGGCCAACGCCGCCCTGTTCGTGGCGCCCGCCCAGGGCTGCGCCGTGGAGGACGTGCAGCACCGTCTGGCCAATGTGTCCATGGAGGTCATGGGCGAGCTCTATCGCAAGCACCGCGACGGCGATCTCACCCCCGTGGCCGCCGACCGCGAGGTGTGGCGGCGCATGGCCGCCTAAAGGAGGGCGGCTTAGGCGCGCGCTCTTTCCGTTCCGCGCCAGCGGTGGACCTCGAACCAGATGCCGCAAAAGGTCTGGGCCAGGATCAGATAGCCGATGGTGGAGGTGAGGCTGATATAGGCCGGCATGATCTTGCGCGGGTCGAGGATGTAGCCGATGTGCACGGCGACCGCGAGCAGCTGGGCCCCCGCCGCCGTGAGCGGCCAGAAACGGTCGGACCGGAGCGCCAGGGCGATGAAGGCGGCGAGGGCCAGCACGTCCACCCCGAACACCCCGTACTGCGGCCTTATCCAGGCGGTGGCCGGATTGGAGTCGCCCACCACCCACGACGCCACCCAGGCGACGATGATGATGGCCGCGCCCACCCGCTCCGAGGTTCCGCCCCGCGCCCAGGCGTAGCCCGCCAGCGCGATCAGCAGCACGTCCCCCACCCCCTGTTCGAGGGCGATGAACTCATGACGCGTCATGGCGCGCCGCCAGGCGATATCTGCGACATGATGCGGTCCTCCCCGTCACTCGGCGGGCTTTGTTTGCTGAAATGCGCCAAGCTCAAACGGGGTTTGAGCGTCACGCGCGCCCGAACAGCTCACTGAACACCCGCATGCCGCCCATGAGGCCGCCGAAGGCCAGGGCGAGGCCGATGGCGTAGGCGAGGATCGCCGCCAGTCGCTGGACCGGCGTTAGAGTGTTGCGGACTCGGGCTCGGCCAGGCGCCGATCGTCGGCCACCGAATAGCCCAAGGCCAGGATCGACTGCAGCAAGGCCGCCGCTGACTTGCCCTCGGCCTCCTGACGCAGGATCGCCACCTCCGCCAGGATTTCCCGCTGACGATCCGGCTGGGTGTTGAGAGTCTGAAGCGCCGCCTCCAGCTCTTCCCAGGTCCAGATCGGCAGAAACGAATAGGTGTTCGACAAAGCCTGGCCCATGGGCCCCCTCCGCACTGACGGCGGCAGTTGGCTCCCGCGGCGCGTCGGCGTCCATCCCCGTTGTCGGGCCTACCCGGCGTTCGGGTAGGGCGCCCCCCGCCTCGGCGTAGTCGCGCACCAGGCGCGCGGCGGCCACCCGGGGCAAGCCGCCCAGACGGCGACGGCCCTCCTTCACGTGGGTCTCGAAGGTGTCGAGGGCGAGGCCGAGCTTGGCCGCCGCCTCCTTGGCGCTCATGGGCGCGGCGAGGGCCAGCAGGCATTCGAACTGGCGCGGGCTTAAGGAACGCACCTGCGCCTCAGTTTCCGATGACAACGCCATAACAACCCACCCGCGCCCGCGCGAACTGGCGGCGACAATGACTCAATTTGGGTGCGCTTGCGAAGAGGCCAATTCGGGCGGGCGGGCGAAGAGGCCAATTTGGATGCGCTGGCGAAGAGAAAGGTGACACTTTGCGCGGGAATCCTTATGTGGGCCTGCATGTCTCAGACGCCCCAAGCCCCCGCGGTGGAAGCCGCCCGCCGGCGCACCTTCGCCATCATCTCCCACCCGGACGCCGGCAAGACCACGCTCACCGAGCATCTCTTGCTGGCCGGGGGCGCCATCCGCGCCGCCGGGGCCGTGCGCGCGCGGGGTGAGAACCGCCGCACCCGCTCGGACTGGATGAAGATCGAACGCGAGCGCGGCATCTCGGTTTCGGCCAGCGTCATGACCTTCGAACACGAGGGTCTGATGTTCAATCTCCTGGATACGCCGGGCCACGAGGACTTCTCGGAAGACACCTACCGCACCCTCACCGCCGCCGACGCGGCCATCATGGTGCTGGACGCGGCCAAGGGCATTGAGCCGCAGACCCTGAAGCTGTTCGAGGTCTGCCGCCTGCGCGACATTCCGATCCTCACCTTCATCAACAAGATGGACCGCGAGGCTGAGGACGCTTTCGCCCTGCTGGACGAGATCGGCTCCAAGCTGGCGCTCGACCCTGCGCCGCTTTACTGGCCGGCGGGGTCGGGCAATCGCTTCAAGGGCGTGCTTGATCTGCGCACGGACAAGTTCATTCCGTACCAGCGCAACGCCGAGGCCGAGCCGGTGGAAGCCGTGGCCTTCAAGGGCAATGCGATCTCTCGCTTCCTGGAGCCGGAGGAGCAGGAGGAGCTGGCCGAATCCGCCGAGCTGGTCACTGGCGCCTCCAAGCCGTTCGACCCGCAGGCCTTCCTGGAAGGCCACATGACGCCGGTGTTCTTCGGCTCGGCCCTTCGCCACTTCGGGGTGGACGAGCTCTTGGCCGGCATCGGTCGCTACGCCCCGCCGCCCAAGCCCCTGGCCGTGAAGCGCGCCGGCGCGGACACGCACCTCGCCCCCGGCGAGACCGAGGTGGCCGGCTTCGTGTTCAAGGTCCAGGCCAATATGGACCCCAACCACCGCGACCGTATCGCCATGGTGCGGCTCTCCTCGGGCAAGTTCCTGCGCGGCATGAAGCTGAAGGTGCAGAACACCGGGCGGCAATTGTCCGTGAACGCCCCGATCATGTTCTTCGCCGCCGACCGCGAGCTGGCCGAGGTGGCCTTCGCCGGCGATGTCATCGGCATTCCCAACCACGGCGTGCTGCGGGTGGGGGACAGTCTGTCCGAGTCCGGAGCCTTGCGCTTTGCTGGTCTGCCCAACTTCGCCCCGGAAATCCTGCAACGGGTGCGGGTGAAGGACCCGCTGAAGGCCAAGCACCTGAAGAAGGCCCTGGAAGGCCTGGCCGAGGAAGGGGTGACGCAATTGTTCCGTCCCCTGATCGGCGCGGACTTCATCGTCGGCGCGGTGGGTCAGCTGCAGTTCGAGGTGATGGCCGACCGCCTCGCCAACGAATACGGCCTCGACGTGATCTTCGAGCCGAGCCCCTATGCCGAGGCGCGCTGGATCGCCGGCGACAAGGCCGATCTTGAGGACTTCATCGGCAAGCACCGCAACGCCATGGGCGAGGATATCGACGCAGGGCCCGTATTCCTGGCCAAGAGCAGCTGGGAGATCGGCTACGTCACCGAACGCTTCCCCAAGGTGGCCTTCCACCGCTCCCGCGAACGGGCTTAAGCGGCGTCGGAGACTTTCGCACTAGCGGCCAGTCGCGCCAGGGCCGCGCCGGTGAGCCGGCGTATGGTCCACTCGTCCATGGCCGCGGCCTCCAGGCTATCATAGAAGCCGATGGCCGGGGCGTTCCAGTCCAGCACCGACCACTCGAGCCGCGCCAGGTTCTCGGCCACGCAGCGCTGGGCGAGATGCACCAAGAGCGCCTTGCCCGCCCCGCGCCCCCGCGCGCTCGGCCGCACATAGAGGTCTTCCAGATAGATGCCGTGGCGCCCGGCGAAGGTGGAGAAATTGTAGAACCACAGCGCCATGCCCACCGGCGCGCCGTCCACCTCGACGATGTCGCAGAAGGCCCGCGGCTCCGGGGTGAACAGGGCCGCCTCGATGTCGGCCTCCGTGGTCGCCACCTCGTGCAGCAGCTTCTCGTACTCGGCCAGCTCGCGGACGAAGGCGAGCACGAGGGGGGCGTCGCCCGGACGGGCGGGTCGGATCGATAGGGTCATGCGAGGCTTATAGTCCGCGAAACGTGGCTGTCGCGAGGGGGCGAGCGAGTGGAATTTTTCTTCCGCTCATCCTCGCGCATCCCATTTTCTTGTCATCCTCGCATCAACCGCTCCCTGATCGACAAGCAATTGTCGATCAGAAAGCTTTTATGCGAGGACCTAGTTTTCTTTTTTTGTCATCCCCGCGCGTGTCGCGGGGACCCAACCCTCCGCATCCCAGACCTGAACTGATCCGTTCGTGAGGCTGAGCTTGGGTCCTCGCAATAAATGCGAGGATGACAAGAAAGTGCGAAATTCTCGCTTGCGCGAAGATAAGCGGTGGGGAGCCTTACCCCGCCACGGGTGCGCGGGAGGTGAACAGGCGCCGGCGCAGACGGCGCAGCTTGCGCCAGCCGCTCTTACGGATCCAGAAGCGCTCGGCGCGGAGGAGCTCGTGCCAGGCCACCGGCAGCACTTCCCAGCGCAGCAGGCGGCGGATGGGGAAGAAGAAGCGCGGCCAGCGGCGCTGCAGCTTGATGAAGCGACGACGCCAGCGCCAGCTGTTGCGCAGGGTGAGCACCAAGCCGGCCATGAACAGGAAGATGCCGATGTGGGTCGGCATGATCGCGGTGGGCACGCCCACGCCGACCAGGATGAGCCCGATCGCCGTCCAGACTGGACGCAGGACCAGATGCAGGTTTTCGATCAAGCCTCAAACTCCAACAGCGCGGCGCGACTCTCACCGCCCGGAAGATCGTCTCAGAAGCCGCCGGACGGACGCCGGCTCAAACGCGCCCCCGCGTTTACTTCTGTTACCGGCGGGCAATATGACGCCAAGAGCCCGCCGGGGAAAGGGTCGATTTCAGACTCTCACGAGAGTCTTTCTATTCCATGGACGGAAAATAGTCGCAGGGACTACTCCGCGGCCTTGGCCTCCGGCGCCTCCGGTCGCCAGCGCAGCTTGGGCTTGCGGGCGGCGGCGGTCTCGTCGAGCCGGCGCAGGGGCGCGTGGAAGGGCGCGCCCTTGAAGCGCTCCACCTCGCCGGCCTTGGCGGCGCGGGCCAGGGCCTCCAGCGTGTCGCAGAAGCGGTCGAGCTCGGCCTTGGATTCGGTCTCGGTGGGCTCGATCAGCATGGCTCCATGCACCACCAGGGGGAAGTACATGGTCATGGGGTGGAAGCCCTCGTCGATCATGGCCTTGGCGAAGTCGAGGGTGGTGACCCCGGTCCCCTCGAGCCAGTGATCGTCGAACAGGGCCTCGTGCATGCAGGGGCCTTCAGGGAAGGCGGGGCTCATCAGGCCGGAGAGGCGCGCCTTCACATAATTGGCGTTCAGCACCGCATCCTCGGCGGCTTGGCGCAGACCATCCGCGCCGTGGCTCAGCATGTAGGCGTAGGCGCGGGTGAACATGCCCATCTGGCCGTGGAAGGCGCTCATGCGGCCGAAATTGGCGGCGCTGTCGCCCTCGCCATGCTCGGCCAGCTTCAGGCCCGCCTCGCCGTGCACCACCCAGGGCGCGGGGGCGAAAGGCGCCAGCGCCTGCGACAACACCACCGGGCCTGCGCCCGGACCGCCGCCGCCGTGCGGGGTGGAGAAGGTCTTGTGCAGGTTGATGTGCATGGCGTCGACGCCGAGGTCGCCCGGCCGCACCCGCCCGACGATGGCGTTGAAATTGGCCCCGTCGCAATAGAAGTAGGCCCCGGCGGCGTGGGTCAGGCGGGAGATCTCCAGGATATCCCGCTCAAACAGGCCGCAGGTGTTGGGATTGGTGACCATGATGGCCGCCACGTGGGGGCCGAGCTTGGCGGCCAGATCAGCGAGGTCCACCCGGCCATCCTCAGTCTGGCCGATCTCCTGCACCTGATAGCCGGCGAAGGCGGCGGTGGCCGGATTGGTGCCGTGGGCCGAGGTGGGGGCGAGCACGGTGGTGCGGGCGTGGTCGCCCTTGGCCTCGTGGGCGGCCTTGATGGCCAGGATGCCGCACAGCTCGCCGTGGGCGCCGGCCTTGGGCGACAGGGCCACCGCCGGCATGCCGGTGAGGGTCTTCAGCCAGTGGGCCAGACGATCCATCAGCTCCAGCGCGCCCTGCACCGTGCTCTCCGGCTGCAACGGGTGCAGGTCGGCGAAGCCGGCCAGGCGCGCGGCCTTCTCGTTCAGGCGCGGGTTGTGCTTCATGGTGCACGAGCCGAGCGGATAGAGGGCGAGGTCGATGGCGTGGTTCTTTTGGCTGAGGCGCACATAGTGGCGCACGGTCTCGGGCTCGGAGAGGCCGGGCAGGCCCAGCGGCTCATCGCGCACCAGATCGCCGAGGCTCGACAGGTCCACCTCGCAGTCCGGCACATCAACGCCGGTGCGATCAAACGCATCGTGCTGGGCGGCGAGCTCGAAGCTCAGCGGCTCGTCCTGCAAGAGGCCCCGAGCGCCGGTGAGGGTCGGGTGCACATAGTCGTTGGCGGCGGCTTCGGGGCGGCTCGGCCGGCCCACGGGGTTCATGGTCATCAGCGGATCACCTTGGCGAGAGCGGCGACGAGGGCCTCGATATGGGCGTCGGTGGTGGTCTCAGTGGCGGCGAGCAGCAGCACATCATCGTGAGCCTGATCGGGGGCGAGGCGCGACACCGGCACGCCGCCCAGCACGCCAAGCGCGGCCATGGCCTCCACCGCCGGCGCGGCGGGAACCGGCAGGCGCACGGCGATCTCGTTGAAGAAGCGCGGGGTCAGCACCTCGACGCCGTTGATCGCCCCCACCGCCTTGGTCATCTGCTGGGCCTTGGCGTGGTTGAGGCGGGCGAGGCGCTTCAAGCCGGTCTCGCCCAGCAGGGTCAGGTGGATGGAGAAGGCCAGCGCGCAGAGGCCGGAATTGGTGCAGATGTTGGAGGTGGCCTTGTCTCGGCGGATGTGCTGCTCGCGGGTGGAGAGGGTGAGCACGAAGCCGCGGCGACCGTCGGCGTCCACCGTCTCGCCGCACAGGCGTCCCGGCGCCTGGCGCACGTACTTTTCCTTGAAGGCGAAAAGCCCGACGTAAGGCCCGCCGAAGTTGAGGCCGACGCCGATGGACTGGCCCTCGGCCACGACGATGTCCGCCCCCATGGCGCCCGGCGACTTCAGGAGGCCGAAGGACACGACCTCAGTGGAGACCACGATGAGCAGGGCCCCGGCGGCGCGGGCGGCCTCGCCGATGGCGGTGACGTCGCTGGCGGTGCCGAGCAGGTTCGGGGTCTGCACCACCACGCAGGCGACATCCTTGTCGAGGTCGGCGACCACCCCCGCCTCGTCGTCCACGGCGAGGGGCCGGCGCACGATCTCCACCCCGGCGGCGCGGGCAAGGGTGGCGATGGTCTCGGCATAGTGCGGATGCAGGCCGCCGGAGAGCACGGCCTTGGTCCGGCGGGTGACGCGGGCGGCCATCATCACCGCCTCGGCGGCGCCGGTGGAGCCGTCATAGAGCGAGGCGTTGGCCAGCTCCATGCCGGTGAGGTTGGCCACTTGCGTCTGGAACTCGAACAGCACCTGCAGCGTGCCCTGGGCGATCTCGGGCTGATAGGGGGTGTACGAGGTGAGGAACTCCGAGCGCTGGATCAGGTGATCGACGCTGGCCGGCACGTGGTGGCGATAGGCCCCGGCGCCGCAGAAGAAGGGCGCGGCCCCGGCGGCGGTGTTCTTGGCCGCCAACTCCGACAGCTCCCGCTCCACATCGAGCTCGCCCTGATGGCGGGGCAGGTCCACGGGTTCCGCCAGACGCGCCGCCGCCGGCACATCCACGAAGAGAGCGTCCACGTCGGGGGCGCCGATGCGGCCGAGCATGTCGGCCCGGTCAGCGGGGGTGAGCGGCAGGTAGCGCATGATCAGGTCCAAAACAGGGTTTGGGGGAACAGGAACGAACTCAACTTGGCTTCTAAATTCCGCTCATCCTCGCGAAAGCCGGGACCCAGGCCTGTCCAGGAATCGCCAAGCTGGAAAGACCTAGGTCCCGGCTTCCGCCGGGATGATCGGATTAAAAGATCAGCCCTCGCGAGCTTGAGCGATCAATCCAGCCTCACAGCGAGGCGAGATAGGCCTCGTAGGCGGCGCGATCCATCAGGGCGTCGAGGGCGCTCGGGTCGGCCAGCTTCACCTTGGCGAACCAACCCTCGCCCTCGGGGGACTGGTTGACGGTCTCGGGCGTGCCGCCGAGAGCCTCGTTCACCGCCGTCACCTCGCCCGCCACCGGGGCGTAGACGTCGGAGGCGGCCTTCACGCTCTCCACCACCGCAAGGCCGTCGCCGGCCTTCACCTGGCGGCCGATGTCCGGCAGCTCGACGAACACCACATCGCCCAGCTGGTCGGCGGCGTAGGCGGTGACGCCGATGGTGGCGACGCCGTCGGCGTCGACTTCAATCCACTCATGGTCCTTGGTGAAGCGCATGGGATGCCTCTGTTCGCGAGTTCAGGGTTTGCGGACGTAACGATGCGGGACGAAGGGCATGGCCGCGACTTCGCAGGCTTGCGCCTTGCCGCGGACGATGACCTTCAGGGCCGTGCCGAGGGCGGCGTAGGCGGGGGGGACGTAGCCCATGGCTACTGGCTGGCCGAGGCTGGGCGAGGGCCCGCCCGAGGTGACCTTGCCGATCACCTGGCCGTCGGCGTCGGCGATCTCGGCGCCTTCCCGGGCCGGGGCGCCTTCCAGCACCTTCAGGCCCACGCGCACGCGCTTCAGCTCGCCGGCGAGCTCGCGGGCGATGCGCTCGCCCCCGCGCAGGTTCCCCGCCTCGCCCCCGCGCAGGTTCCCCGCCTCGCGGCGGCGTTTGGACACGGCGAAGCCGAGCGCGGCCTCGATGGGCGAGATCGTCGCGTCGGCGTCATGGCCGTAGAGGGGCAGGCCCGCCTCCAGACGCAGGGAATCCCGGGCGCCGAGGCCGATGGGCTTGACGCTGTCATGGGCGAGGAGCGCGTCCCAGAAGTCGCGGGCCACATTGGGCGGGGCCCAGATCTCGAACCCGTCCTCGCCGGTATAGCCTGAGCGGGACACGGTGAGCATTTCCCCACGCCAGGCGAAGCGGCGATAGGTCATGAAGGCCATCTGGTTCACTTCAGGCCAGATCGTCGCCAGCACCACCGTCGCGGCCGGTCCCTGCAGGGCCATGAGCCCGCCGTGATCCAGGGGCTCGAGGAAGCCGCGCAGGCCCGCCTCCTTGCCGATGAGCTGGAAGTCGTCCGGCTTGGTCGCGGCGTTGACCACGATATAGAGCGACCCCTGCAGCTCGTCCTCCACCGGCCGGGCCACCATCAGATCATCGAGAATGCCGCCCTCTTCGTTGAGCAGCAGCGTGTAGCGCACCTGGCCGCGCTTCAGGCCCTTGAGGTCGCCGCAGGTGAGCGCTTCGACGATGGCCGCCACGCTCTGGTGGTCGGCCTCCGGATCGCCGGAGCGGTTGGCGAGGGTCAGGGTCGAGGGGCCCATATGGCTGACATCGAACAGGCCGGCGTGCTCGCGGGTCCAGCGATGCTCGGCCAGCACGCCTTCCTTGTACTGCACCGGCATGGAATAGCCGGCGAAGGGCACCATGCGCGCGCCCAGCATCACGTGGGCGTCGGTGAGGACGGTGGACTTCAGGGTCTCGCTGGCGGCGTCGGCGCTCATGGGGGCCTCGAGGACAGAATGAGGGTCTGCGGCGAATCGGATTTCGGGCGAACCGAGCCGATCCACGCGCCCCCGCTGTCCATGGGCCTGAGAGATTCCGGACGCCTCGCGTGGGGCTTGGCGTCCTTGCTCCTTCGGCGAAGCCTTGAGGCTTAAGGCCTTTAGGCTTGCTTTCCAGCGTTGCAATCCTCGTCGCGGTCCGTTTGCCTGAGCGTTTCCGGGGCGGTTGCGCCTTCGGCGCCGGGCGCAGGGCCCGGTCTCTCCCGCGAGAGGCGCGCAAAGTGAGGGAGCAAGGCCGGCGAGTCAACGGCCGACATCGCGGTCATGCGGCGAGGCGGAGGTCTCGACCCTCCCATACCCTTATCTACTTATCCTCGCGTATGCGGCGGGCTTCGGCAGCTTGGCGAGGGCTTCAGCAGGGGGCGCAGGGCAGGGGATCGCAGCGCAAACCCGCCCCCGCCCTATCGCTGGCGCGCTTTTTAGCCTAAAGGGGCGCATGATTTCCCAAAACCTTCATCCGGCCCTGGCGGCGGCGCTCGCCGCGCGCGGCTATGCGGCCCTGACCCCCGTGCAAGAGGCGGTGCTCCAATCCGAGGCGGCCGGCCGCGACCTGCTGGTCTCCGCCAAGACCGGCTCCGGCAAGACCGTGGCCTATGGCCTGGCCCTCGCCGACGAACTGATCAACCCCGATGGGGGCCCGCCCGAGCCCGCCGAGCCGCGGGCCCTGGTCATCGCCCCCACCCGCGAGCTGGCCATCCAGGTGCAGCGCGAGCTTAGCTGGCTCTACGCCGGCGCCCGCGTCGCCTCCTGCGTGGGCGGCATGGACCCGCGCGCCGAGCGCCGGGCCCTGGAGCGCGGGGCGCAGATCGTGGTGGGCACGCCGGGGCGCCTGCGCGACCATCTGGAGCGCGGCGCGCTGATCCTTTCCAAGCTCAACGCCGTGGTGCTGGACGAGGCCGACGAGATGCTCGACCTCGGCTTCCGCGAGGAGCTGGAGGCCATTCTCGACGCCGCGCCCAAGAGCCGGCGTACGCTGCTCTTCTCGGCCACCATGCCCAAGACGGTGGCGGCCCTGGCCAGCGAATATCAGCGCGACGCCCTCCGCCTGGAGATCGGCGGGCGCGAGACCCAGCACGCCGACATCGACTACCGCGCCATTCGCGTGGCCCCGCACGAGACCGAGCTCGCCGTGGTCAATGTGCTGCGCTTCTTCGATCCCAAGGCCTCGATCATCTTCTGCTCCACCCGCGAGGGGGTGCGAAAGCTGCACGCCAATCTGGTGGAGCGGGGCTTCAATGTGGTGGCCCTGTCCGGCGAGCTGTCGCAGAATGAGCGCAGCCGCGCCCTGCAAGCTCTGCGCGACGGGCGCTCGCAGATCTGCGTGGCCACCGACGTGGCGGCGCGGGGCATCGACATTCCCGACCTTGATCTCGTCATCCAGGCCGATCTGCCGCTGAGCCGCGAAACCTTGCAACACCGCTCGGGCCGCACGGGGCGGGCGGGCAAGAAGGGCGTCTGCGTCGTCCTCGTCACCCCGGCGCGGCGGCGCAAGCTCGACATGATGCTGAAGGGCGCGCGCATCGAGGCGACCTGGCAGGCGGCGCCCTCCGCCGAGGAGATCCGCGCCAAGGACCAGGCCCGGCTCATCGCCGAGGTAGGAACCGCCGAGGACGCTTCGGAGGAGGATATCGGTCTCGCCCGTCAGCTCTTGGCCGAGCGCTCGGCCGAGGCGGTGGCCCTTGCTTACTTGCGTATCGCCCGCGCCGCTCAGCCCGCCGCTGAAGAATTGGCCGAGCTCGCCCCCGAGCCGGAGCCCCGCGCGCCCCGCGGCCGTGATCGCGACTATAGCGAACGCGGGCAGGGCGAACGCGGGTCAAGCGACGGCGGCTATCCGCCCCGCGAGGAGGCCCCGCGCCCCGGCTTCGAAGACGCGGTGTGGTTCGCCATCGCCCTCGGGGCCAATCGCAACGCCGAGGCCCGCTGGCTGTTGCCGCTGATCTGCCGGCGCGGCCATGTCACCCGCGGCGACATCGGCGCCATCCGGGTGTTCGCCAAGGAGAGCCGGTTCCAGATCGTGGCCGCCGCTGTGGAGCGCTTCGAGGCGGCCATGGTCAAGGGCGACGGCGATGGCGGCCGCATCTGGCGGGTGGAGGATCACGCCCCGCCGCCGGCGCGGGACCGCCGCTTCTCCTCCAAGCGCCATCGCGACTCCGCCGAGGATTCCGAGCCGCGCGAATATACGCCGCGTCCGCCTCGGGAAGATCGGCCGCCGCGGGAAGATCGTCCGCCACGTGAAGCCAGACCTCCCCGTGAAGATCGGGCTCCCCGTGAAGATCGACCCTACCGCGAGCGGTCTGAGCGGCGCGAGGGCGAAGCCCGTCCCGCCTACAAGGACCGTCCGCCGCGTGAGTTCCGCGAGGCCCGTCCTTCCGAAGAAAATCGTCCTCCTCGTACGGAACGTCCCGCGCGGGAAGATCGTCCCCCTCGTGAGGACAGCGCCCCGCGGGAGGATCGTCCGCCTCGTGACGATCGCCCTCCGCGCAGCGACCGTCCCGCCAAGCCCTATTCCAAACCCAAGCGGGCGGAGGGCGAGGGCAAGCCCTGGACGCCCATCCTGCACGACGGTCCGGGCGAGGCGCGTCCAAAGAAGAAGCCCAAGCCCAAGCCGAAGCGCTGATCGCGCCAAGAAAGTGACGTGGGCGTCGCTGTCGCCCCTTTGCAGCGAGCCGTTCGCAGGCTTTAGTCCATCCCTAACGACGGCCGGTTACGCGCCGCGACCTGGGAGAGCACGAGCATGCACTATGCGGAACTGAAGGCGGCGTGGGCCGAGCTCACGGGGCCGGGCGCGCCCTTTGAACTGGAGCGCAAGGACATCCGGGGCGCGCCGCTGCTCTGCTACAAGAACGCTCCGGCCACCATCCGCGACTTCTGGCGCTCCACCCTCGTCTATGGCGAGCGCGACTATCTGGTGTTCGGCGAGGAGCGCATCACCTACGCCGAGGCGCACCGGATCGTCGCCTCCGTGGCCAACTGGATCCTCACCCACAAGTTTCACAAGGGCGAGCGGGTGGCCATCGCCATGCGCAACTACCCTGAATGGATGCTGGTCTATTGGGCCTGCGCCTCGCTAGGCGTGCCGGTAGTGGGCATGAACGCCTGGTGGACCGCCGAGGAGATGGCCTACGCCTTCAACGATTCCGAGCCGCGGGTGGCCTTCGTCGATTCCGAGCGCCTGGCCCGTATCCGCGAGCGGCCGGAAATGGCTGCCAACGTGCAGATCGTCGGCGTGCGCACCGGGGATCAGCCGAACGTCATCCC
Organism: Pseudomonadota bacterium; assembly: GCA_040757715.1. Classification (GTDB taxonomy): domain Bacteria; phylum Pseudomonadota; class Alphaproteobacteria; order Caulobacterales; family Caulobacteraceae; genus CAIMFV01. The sequence continues at coordinate 18,362 of JBFLWS010000003.1, forward strand.
CTGGGCCGAGGTGGCGAGCCATGGCGGCGAGCTGCCGGACGCGACCATCAACCCGGACGACGACGCCTGCATCTTCTACACCTCGGGCACCACCGGCTTTCCCAAGGGCGCGCAGCTGACCCATCGCGGCTGCATGGCCAACCTGTTCAACCTCGTCTTCTGCGCCCAGGTGCAGGCCCTCGCCACCCAGCGCGCCACGGGGGTGCTCGTGGACCCGGCCGCCCCGGCCCCGGTCCCCAAGGGGCTGGTGGTGACGCCCCTGTTCCACGTCACCGCCAATAATTGCGCCGCCTATCTCATCACCGCCGCGGGCGGGGCCTTGGTGCTCATGTACAAGTGGGACGCCGGCGAGGCCTTGAAGCTGATCGAGCGGGAGCAGATCACCGCCCTCAGCGGCGTGCCGGTGATGGCCCGCGAGGTGATCACCCACCCCGACTTCGCCAAGACCGACACCTCCAGCTTGCAGAGCCTGGGCGGGGGCGGGGCGCAGCTGCAGCCGGACCTGGTGGCCAAGATCGACCAGGCCGTGGCCAGCGCCCGCCCCAACACCGGCTATGGCATGACCGAGACCTGCGGCGTCATCTCCTCGGTGTCGGGGGACTTCTTCATCGACCGACCGGCCAGCGCCGGCCCCGTCTTGCCGACTCTCGAGGCGAAGTGCGTGGACGATGAGGGTCACGCGGTGGCGCAAGGCGAGATTGGCGAGCTTTGGGTGCGCGGCTCGCCGGTGATCAAGGGCTATCTCAACCGCCCCGAGGCCACCGCCGAGACCATCACCGACGGCTGGCTGCACACGGGCGACGTGGCGCGCATGGACGCGGACGGCTTCATCTATATCGTCGACCGCAAGAAGGATATGGTGCTGCGCGGCGGCGAGAACATCTATTGCGCCGAGGTGGAGGCCTGCCTGCACCGTCATCCCGCCGTGGCCGAGTGCAGCGTGTTCGGGGTGCCGGACGCGCGCCTGGGCGAGGAGGTGGGCGTCGCGCTCATGCTGCGCCCCGGTCATCAGGCCACGCCCGCCGAGCTGCGCGAGCACTGCGCCGCCAACATCGCCAAGCACAAGACGCCGCGCTACATCTGGATCAGCGCCGAGCCCCTGCCGCGCAACGCCAACGGCAAGTTCCTCAAGCGCCAGCTGCGCGACACGCTGAAGCTGGAAGACGCGGTTTAGTCCCGGTCAATTCGCTATGCGGCGACCACGCTTCTCACCGGAGGGGCGTGGCTTTGCTGCGTATAAATAGGACCAAATAGTTCAAGAGTTGCGCAATCGAGCAATTTCCAATCGTTCTTGATAGTGTTGTTCTACATCGGGAAACATCACGCCAATTTTCTTCGAAATTGCTTGTTCAATTACGTCGATTGACTCGGCGATTCCATATAAAAGTTCGGAGTAAGTTTTTTCGTCTGATGTGTTTTTCAAAGATGGCGCAAAAGACGCAAGTTCATTTTGAACATGCTTTGAGCAATAATAAAGCATAAGGATAATTTCTCTATTATTCATCACTGATTCTCCTTTTTTGAAATTATCGGGGTGGCAGATAAGCGCCCGTCTTAAATTTGAAATCGATCGAGCCGCAGCACCTCCGCCACGCTGCCCGCCTCGGCGGCGAGGGCGTGGGCGGGACGGCGCAAGAGCGCATCGGCGGCGGCGAAGACGCTGACCAGACTGGAATCCTGGTCGCGGAACGGCGTCGCGGTGAGGACGCCCTGCGGCGAGACCTCAAGCCGCGCCCGCAGCCAGGCCTCGCGCGGACCGTGGGCCGGAAGCGGCGTTGCGAGTTGGGCGGGGATTAGCGCCGGTCCCGGCGCGGCGCCCTGCCAGGCGAGAACCAGCGGCTTCAAAAAGAGCTCGGCGCACACTAGGGCCGAGGCCGGATTGCCGGGCAGGCCGAGCACGAGCCGGCCATCCTTCAGCTGTCCGAACCAGGTGGGCTTGCCCGGGCGTACCGCGACGCTCTCCACGCCGATGTCGAGCCCCAGTTGGCCGAGCGCCGGTTTCACCAGGTCATGATCCCCCACCGAGGCCCCGCCCACGGTGATGAGGAGGTCGACATCGAGGCCCTGTACCGCGTCAAGGATCGCCGCCTCCGTATCGCCAGCCCGGCGCGTGGCGACCAGCTCGCCGCCCCATTGCGCCAGGAGGCCGGCGAGGGCGGGCGTGCCGGAATCATAGATCTGATCGAGCCGCAGCTCGGTCCCCGGCGCGACGATCTCCTCGCCGGTGGTGAGTAGGGCCACGCGCGGGCGTCGGGCGAGCGTCAGCTTTGCCCGGCCGGCGGCGGCGGCGAGGCTGAGCCGCCAGGGGTCGAGACGTTGGCCCTTCTGCAGCAACACCTCGCCGGCGGGGAAATCGCCGCCGCGGGGACGGATATGTCTGCCGGGGTGCGTCGCCTCGGTAAGGCTGATCCGATCGCCGTCGCGGGCCACGATCTCTTGGGGGGCCACCAGGTCGGCGCCTTCAGGAACCGCCGCGCCGGTAAAGATGCGCACCGCCTCGCCGGGCTTCAGCGCGCCGGTGAAGGCGTGGCCGGCAGCACTTTCGCCGATGACCCGGTATTTTCTTTGATCGTTGGCGGGGGGCGAGAGTGCCGGGGGCGGCCCGATGGCGATGGCATAGCCATCCATGGCGCTGGCGGCGAAGGGGGGTTGGTCGCGCTCGGCCCGCACGTCTTCGGCCAGCACCCGGCCCAGCGCCGCCTCGGCGGGCAGGGTCTCGGCGACCACGCCCGGAACCTCAGCCAGCATGGCCGCGCGGGCGGCCTCCACGCTCATCAGTTTGCCCACGGCTCAGGCCTCGCGGCGGAAGTCGCCGGAGCGGCCGCCGGACTTGTGCATCAGCCGCACCGCATCGAGGGTCATGGCCTTATCCGCCGCCTTCAGCATGTCGTAGAGGGTGAGGAGGGCGACGCTGACAGCGGTGAGGGCCTCCATCTCCACGCCGGTGGGGCCCACAGTCTTCACCCTTGCAGTCACTTCGAGCCCGCGCCCGTCGGCCAGGGGCGCCACCTCCACCTTCACCGAGGACAAGGCGAGCGGATGACAGAGGGGGATCAGGTCACTGGTCTTCTTGGCGGCCATGACCCCGGCGAGCTCGGCCACCGCGCGCACATCGCCCTTCTTGCCCTGGCCGGACAGCGCCAGGGCCAGGGTCTCCGGAGTCATGAGGATTTCGCCCTTGGCCACGGCCTCGCGGGCGGTGGACGCCTTGTCCGACACGTCCACCATGCGGGCGCGGCCCTTGGCGTCGAGGTGGGTGAGTTCGGCCATGCTCAGCGCTCCAGGAGGCGCGGCATCAGCTCCACCATGTTGCAGGGCTTGTGGCGGCTGTCGAGCTGGGCGGCGATGACCTTGTCCCAGCCGTCCTTCACCGCCCCGTTGGAGCCGGGCAAGCAGAACACGAACACCCCGCCGAGGATGCCCGCCAGCGCCCGCGACTGCAGGGTGGAGAGGCCGACGCTCTGATAGCTGACCAGGTGGAAGATCACCGAAAAGCCCTCGATGGTCTTGTCGAACAGGGGGGCGAGGGCCTCGGGCGTCACGTCGCGGCCGGTGAGGCCGGTGCCGCCGGTGGTGATGATCACGTCCGCCTCGCCGGCCTCGACCCAGGACAGCACCCGCTCGCGGATCAGGTCCACGTCGTCCTTGACGATGTCCCGCGCCGCCAGGATGTGCCCGGCGCCCGTGGCCCGATCGGCCAGCACCTGGCCGGAGGTGTCGCTCTCCTCGTCGCGGGTGTCGGAAATGGTGAGGACGGCGATGCGCACGGGGGTGAACACCAGGTCCTCGGCGATCTTGCCGCCAATCGTCAGGCTCATAGGGTCAATCTCATGGGGGGTCGCTCCGATAGAGGGGCGCGGGGGCGTCCCAGCGCGCGGCGTCTTGATAGTCTTCCGGCCGCGGTTCGATCCAGCGTCCGCCCGCCGCGTCGTGCGACTTCTTCCAGAACGGAGCGCGGGACTTGAGGTAGTCCATCATCTGGTCGGCGCCGTCGAAGGCGGCGCGGCGGTGGGCGGCGGCGGCGCCTACGAAGACGATGGTCTCGCCCGGGGTGATCATCCCCACCCGGTGTACGACGAGGAGGCCGTGCAGGCCGTGGCGCGCGGCGACCTCGGCGGCCATGCGGGTGATCTCGGCCTCGGTGAAGCCGGGATAGGCCTCCAGCTCCAGGGCCTCCACCTGACCGCCCTCGGCCCGGGCGAGGCCAGTGAAGCTGACCACGGCGCCCGTTTCCAACCGCCCGGCCTGGAAGGCGTTCAAGAGGTGGCCGGGGTCCAATTGTGTCGCAGTAAGGCGCACCTCGATCACATCCATGCTCAGCCTCCGCTCATGGGCGGCAGAAAGCCCACTTCCGTGACCGGGCTCAGCGCCACATCGCCGCGCACCAGGACTTGGTCCACTGCGCACTGCACGCCAGGCGCCAGGAGGGCCTCGCCCAGGGTCGGGTCCTCGGCGGCGAGCTGCGCCTTCAGGGCCGCGAGGCTCTCGACGTCAATGTCGCGCACGCGCCAGCCGGCGAGATCGCGCAAGGGACCGAACAGCAGCACGCGCGCCATGCTCAGCCCCCCGTGGTGGACATGTGACGGGCCACCGCCGGCGCCCCGCCGATATGGAAGTCGTGGCCCTTGGGCTTCAGCGCCACAGCCTCACGGATCGCCTCATATAAAGGCGCGTCGTCCTCAGGGTGGGCGCGCAATATGGCGCGCAGGTCGGTGGCGTCGTCCTGACCCAGGCAGGTGTGCAGGGTGCCGGTGCAGGTCAGCCGCACCCGGTTGCAGGCCTCGCAGAAATTGTGGCTGAGCGGCGTGATGAGGCCGAGCCGGCGCCCGGTCTCCTCCACCTTCAGATAGCGCGCCGGGCCGCCGGTGCGGTGATCGATGGGGGTGAGGGTCCAGACCGCGGCGAGGTCCTGCACCACGTCAGCGAGGGACACGAACTGGTCGGTGCGGTCGGCCTCCACCTCGCCCATGGGCATGGTCTCGATGAGGGTGAGGTCATAGCCCTCGCCATGGGCCCATTGGAGGAGGGCCGGCAGCTCGGCGCGGTTGTCCTGGGCGAGGGCCACGGCGTTCACCTTCACCGCAAGGCCGGCGTCGCGGGCGGCGGCGAGACCGGCCAGCACCTTGTTTAGGTCCCCGCCCCGGGTGAGGCGGCGGAAGGTCTCGGGATCGAGGCTGTCCAGGGACACGTTCACGCGCTTGACGCCAAGCGCCGCCAGATCGCGGGCGAAGTCGCCAAGGCGCGTGCCGTTGGTGGTGAGGGTCAGCTCCTCCAACGCCCCCGAGGCCAGATGCCGGGCCAGGCGCTCCACCAGGGTCAGCACACCCTTGCGCACTAGGGGCTCGCCGCCGGTGAGGCGCAGCTTCTTGGTCCCGAGCGCGATAAAGGCCGAGGCGACGCGGTCCAGCTCCTCCAGGCTCAGCACCTCGGCCTTGGGCAGGAAGGTCATGTGCTCGGCCATGCAATAGACGCAGCGCAGGTCGCAGCGGTCGGTTACCGACAGGCGCAGATAACGCACCACCCGGCCGAACGGGTCGGCCAGGGGCGTCGGCGCGGCGCTGGTTTCAAACCTGTGCACGTCGTATGGGCTCATGACGCGGCTATACATGGAACCTTGGCCATGAATGCGCCAGAAAATCTTGAGCGGAGCTTGTCGGCGGTGGTGCTGGCGGCGGGGTCCGGACGCCGCTTCGGCGGGGGCAAGCTACTCGCGCCCTATGACGGTCGGCTGCTCATCGTCGGGGCGCTCGGCGCCGCCCTCGCCGCGCCAGCGGCGGAGGTGATCGTGGCGGTTCCGAGCCTCGCCGATCCCGTGGCCGAGGCGGTGCGCGGCTTCAGCCATGACCCGCGGCTGAAGCTGGTGGCGGTTCCCGATCGCGACGAGGGCATGGCCGCCTCCCTACGCGCCGCGATCCGCGTCCTCGATCCGGAAAGCGCGGGCGTCTTCGTGTTCTTGGGCGATATGCCGCGCATTCCCCATGAGATCGCCGCCGACCTGGCTGCAGCGCTGCGGGACGGCGCCCTCGCGGTTCAGCCCCAGTTCGAGGGCCGCCCCGGCCACCCGGCGCTCATGGCCTGGGCGCTCTATCCGCAGCTCCTGGCCCTCGCCGGCGATGAGGGCGCCCGCGCGGTGCTGGCGGGGCTTGGCGAGCGGCTCATCCGCCTGCCCGTGGAGGATGATGGCGTGGTGTTCGATGTGGACACGCCGGAGCAGCTGGCGGGCGGCGGCTAGGAAGCGCAGAACCAATTTCCGCTCATCCCGACGCAAGACCCGCATTGAAGCAGAACTGAGCGCTCTGGCGCAGGCTCCTTCGATCCGCTAGCTAAGACTGGATCGCAACCTTCGGAGCCTCCCATGAGCGAGCTCGTTCCCAAGAGTGACTTGGTTCCTGGCGCCCCTGTTCCCCACTTCGATCTCGCTGCGGATGGCGGCCGGTGGGTGCAGCTGACGGACTTCGCCGGACAGAAGGTGGTGCTCTATTTCTATCCCAAGGACGACACCTCGGGCTGCACCAAGGAGGCGGAGGGCTTTTCAGCCGCCGCCGCGGCCTTCGCCGAGGCCGGCTGCGTGGTGATCGGCGTCTCCAAGGACAGCGTGTCCAGCCACGACAGGTTCAAGGCCAAATATGCGCTCAATCTGATCCTCGCCTCCGACCCCGAAGGCGCTGTGGTGGAGGCCTATGGCGCCTGGGTGGAGAAGAGCATGTATGGGCGCAAATATATGGGCATCGACCGCTCCACCTTTCTCATCGACGGCCAAGGCCGGCTGGTTCAGGCCTGGCGCAAGGTGAAGGTGCCGGGACACGTCGAGGCTGTGCTGAAGGGCGTGCAAACGCTTTAGGCATTGCGGCGCAAAGACGCAGCACCAAATATTTTTTTGTCGGCAATGCGCTCCAGAAACGGCGATAGCCTGATTATAATTAAGGCATTGATCGCGCCAATTCGGTCCTCAACCGATTGCCCTAAAGCGACTGACGCGAAAACGCTCCGTCGTCAGCGCCAGGACTGGACTAGCTCATGTCTTGGTTAAGGGCATCTCGGCGCGATTGTCATAATTTACTTTTTGTTAATAAAGCTGAATGGACCCCGCGCGGCGCCGTTCTTGTAGAATTATCCACAGGCGCGGGCCAAATCGTCTCGAATTGGATCAAAATCTGTTTCGGGACGGGCATTTAAGGAACGCGCCTGCGAGGCGAGCGGCCTTGCACAACTGTCGCATTTTTGCTGCATAGGTCGCAAAATAAATGGGCGTTCCGGTGGGGTTATGGTGAACGGTCAACAGTCGGGGGCGCGCCGCGATTCGGCGCGACTGTTTCCTGAACGGCACATCTATCTCCGCTCCGGAGATCAGATGCAGACCTTTGTGCTGTCGAGCGGCGCGCAGCTCTTGATGGCCATCGCCGCCGCCATTGTAATCGGGTGGAGCGTGTTGGCGTCCGGCGCCCTTCTCGCCGTCTACTTCGCCAACACCACTGAAGAAAACCAGGTCGCCAAGACCCGCGCCCGCTACGAGCGGCTCAACGCCGACTCCGAAGCGCGGGCTCAGACGGCCATGAGCGCGTTGCGCCGCGCCTCGGGCTCCATCGACACCCTGGCCCAGAACGTGGAGCGCCGCCACGCCGCGCTCGCCTGGCTGCTGCAGGACTTCCGCGGCGCCCCCGGCGCAGCGCAACAGCTGGCCCCCGTGAAGGCCGACGCCCTGAAGGGCAAGAGCCCGGTGGAGCAGGTGCAGGCGGTGCAGGCCGACCAGGCCCGCCTCATCGGCCAGGCCGAAGGTCTCGCCCACACCCGCGCCGAGCGCCTGCGCTTCGCCCTGCGCATGGCCGGTCTCGACCCCAGCGCCTATGAGCACGGGACCTCGTCCCTCGGCCTCGGCGGCCCTAATATCGACGCCAAGGACCCGCGCGCCCTGGCCCAGGTGCTGGACGTGGACGAAGACTTCGCCACCCGCATTCAGTCCGCCGCCCGCGACCTCTCGGACATGCGCGACCTCAGCGCCGAGGCGCAACGCCTGCCGCTGGGCAAGCCGGTGGACACCCCCATGCGCACCTCCACCTTCGGCGTGCGCAAAGACCCCTTCACTCGCCGTCCGGCCTTCCACGCCGGCCAGGACTTCGCCGGGGCCATGATGACGCCGATCCGCGCCACGGGGCCGGGGGTGGTGGCGTTTACCGGTCAGAGAACAGGTTATGGCAATGTGGTCGAGATTGACCACGGCGGCGGCTTCAAGACCCGCTACGCTCACCTCGCCGCCATCGGCGTCAGCGTGGGCCAGCGCGTCGCCATCAATCAGAGAATAGGCGCGATGGGCTCCACCGGGCGTTCTACCGGTCCCCATCTGCACTATGAGACTTGGGTTAACGGTCGCGTCCAGGATCCGACGCGCTTCTTAAGGGCTGGTGAGCATGTTCAGCAGATCGACTAACAACAACAACGCCAAGACCGCCGCTCCGGCCCCGGCTGCGCGCCGCGCGGAAGCGCCGGCTCCGCACGCCGCCGCCCCGGCCCGCGCCCCGCAGCGCGTGGCCTCGGTGCTGGCCGCGGACCTGGTGTTCGAAGGCACGGTGCATGGCGAAGGCGAACTGATGGTCGACGGCGCCATCAAGGGCGACATCAATGTCGGCCGCCTGATCATCGGCGAGCACGCCCACATCGAAGGCACCATCCGCTGCGGCGCGGTGGAAGTGCGCGGCCGCGTGGTGGGCAATGTCGAAGCCCAGCAGGTGAAGCTGTACGAAACCGCCTATGTGGAAGGCGACATCACCCACGGTCAGCTCAGCATCGACGTGGGCGCCTACTTCCAAGGCCGCTGCCAGCAGTTCCGCGCCCCGGCACAACCCACCGCCGCGGTGGCCGCCGCCCACGCGCCGGTGGTGCAGCCGAACTTCGCCTCCGACGCCTATCCCGCGTCGGACGCCCCGGCCGCCCAGGTGATCGAACTCGACGCCACGCACCGCCAGTAAGTCGGCAAGTCGGTCGAGCCGGCGCCCTCGCGGGACGGCTCCGCCTTCTGTAGCTTTCTAAGACCCCGCAGCCTCGCCGCTGCGGGGTTTTTTACGCCTCCGCGCCGTCGCGGGTGGCGCCCACGCGCTGGGCGAGCGCCGCGCCCATGAAGGCGTCGAGATCCCCATCCAACACCCCGTCGGTGTCGGAGGTCTCCACATTGGTGCGCAGATCTTTGACCATCTGATAGGGCTGCAGCACATAGCTGCGGATCTGGTGGCCCCAGCCGATGTCGGTCTTCAGCTCCTCGATGGCCGCCTGCGCCGCCTCGCGCTTTTGCAGTTCGAGCTCATAGAGGCGGGCGCGCAGCATCTTCCAGGCCCGGTCGCGGTTCTGGTGCTGCGAGCGCTCGGTCTGGCAGGCCACCACCACCCCGGTGGGGTTGTGGGTCAGACGCACGGCGGAGTCGGTCTTGTTCACGTGCTGACCGCCGGCGCCCGAAGCGCGGTAGGTGTCGGTGCGCACATCGGCGGGGTTGATGTCGATCTCGATGGTGTCGTCCACCTGCGGATAGACCCACACCGAGGCGAAGCTGGTGTGGCGCCGGGCGTTGGAATCAAATGGCGAGATGCGCACCAGGCGGTGCACCCCGGCCTCGGTCTTCAGCCAGCCATAGGCGTTGGTCCCCTTGATCAGGAGGGTGGCCGACTTGATGCCGGCGGTTTCACCGGCGGTCTCTTCCACAATGTCCACGCTCATGCCGTGGGCCACGGCCCAGCGGGTGTACATGCGCATGAGGATCAGCGCCCAGTCGGCGGATTCGGTGCCCCCGGCGCCGGAGTTGATTTCCACATAGGCGTCGTTGCCGTCGGCCTCGCCGGAGAGCAGCGCCTCCAGCTCGGCCCGGGCGGCGCGCTCCTTCAAGGACCGCAGCATGGCCGCGGCCTCGTCGCCGGAGGCCTCGTCGGCTTCCAGCTCGGCCATCTCGGCGAATTCCAGAGCGTCGGAGCGTTCACGGGCGAGGCTCTGCACCGCCTCCACCTGCGTGGCCAGGCGCGTGCGCTCGCGCATGATCGTCTGGGCTTCCTCGGGCTTGTCCCAGAGGGTGGGGTCTTCCACCCGCGCGTTCAGTTCATCCAGGCGTCGAAGGGCGATATCCCAGTCAAAGACGCCTCCTGAGCAGTTCGATCGACTGCTCGATGTCGGCCGCGGCGGCCTCGACATCCGCTCTCATGAGAGAACTCCGGTTTAAGATCAGGCGGCGGAGATAGAGGTTCGCACCCGCTCGCGCAATGCGAAAGGCGCGCAGCCCCTCGACGGAGGCGACCTCGCACCCTAACTTCCGTCAGCGAAATGGGGGAGCTTTGCGCATGAAGCGGTGGATGGTCCTAGCCTTGGCGGCGCTTTCGACCCTGGCCGCCTGCTCCAAGCCCAAGGAGGCGGCTACCGGCGGTCTCACCCCCGTGCGCTTCGCCACCGACTGGAAGGCCGAGGCCGAGCACGGCGGCTTCTACGAGGCGCTCGCTGCCGGCGAGTACAAGAAGCGCGGCCTTGATGTGAAGATCATCCCCGGCGGGCCGGGCTCCAACGTGCCGCAGCTGCTGGCCGCGGGCGCGGCCGACATGGGGATCGGCTCCAACGCCTTCGGGGTGATGAACCTCGCCCAGGAGAAGGTGCCGGTGAAGGCGGTGATGGCGGTGTTCCAGAAGGACCCGCAGGTGCTGATGGCGCATCCGGACGCCGGGGTGAACAGCCTCGCCGACCTGAAGGGCCATCCGATTCTGCTGGCCGACTCGGCCGTGACCTCGCTTTGGCTGTGGCTGAAGGCCAAGTACGCCCTCGATGACCGCCAGGTCCGCAAATACACCTTCAATCCGGGGCCGTTCCTGGCTGACAAGCGCGCCGTGCAGGAGGGCTATGTCACCTCCGAGCCCTACACCATCGAGAAGCAGGCCCATCTGAAGACGAAAGTGTTCCTGTTGGCGGACAACGGCTATCCCGGCTACGCCACCATGGTGCTGGTTCCCGACGCCCTCATCGCCAACGACCCCAAGACGGTGCAGGCCTTCGTCGACGCCACTCGCGAGGGCTGGAAGCAGTATCTCTACGGCGATCCCAAGTCCGCCGACGCCCTGATCCTCAAGGACAATCCGGAGATGACTGAGGATGTGCTCGATCAGGCCCGCGACAAGCTGCGCGCCTATCAGCTGGCGGCGACGTCCAAGGACAAGGCCGGCGACATCGGCCAGATGAGCGACGCCCGCTGGGCCGCCTTCATGAACATGGCCAAGGGCGTGGGCGTCTATCCCAAGACCATGGACCCCAAGGGCGCCTATACGCTGCAGTTCCTGGGCGGCAAGTAGGGCCGTGATCGCGGCGCTGGATCAGGTGGAGGTGGACTATGGCGGTCGGCGCGTGCTCGGCCCGTTCAGCCTCGCCCTGGCGGCGGGCGAGAGCGTGGCCCTCGTCGGCCCCTCCGGCTGCGGCAAGTCCACCGCCCTGCGGCTGCTGGCAGGTCTTGAGGCGCCGGCGCGAGGCGGCGTCGCCCGCGCCGCTGGCCGGGGCGAGACGGCGGTGGTGTTCCAGGCCCCCACCCTGATGCCCTGGGCCAGCGCCGAGGCCAATGTCGCCCTGCCGCTGGAGCTCGCCGGCATGGCCAGGGCCGAGGCGCGCCTGCGCGCCCGGGTGGCGCTGGACCGCGTGGGGCTCTCCCACGCCTATGGCCTCAAGCCCGCCCAGCTTTCCGGCGGCATGGCCATGCGAGCCAGCCTCGCCCGGGCTCTCGTCACCTCGCCCCGGCTGCTCTTGATGGACGAGCCCTTCGCCGCCCTGGACGAGATCACCCGCCGGCGCCTGGCCGACGACGTGCTTGCGCTGCATGCCGAGACCAACCCCGCCCTCGTCTTTGTGACTCATAGCGTCGAAGAGGCGGTCTACATGGCCCGCCGGGTGGTGGTGATGAGCGCCGGGCCCGGCCGCGCCGCCGGAGAGGTCGCCGCCCCCGGCCCCTGGCCCCGCCCACCCCACTTCCGCGCCACGCCGGCGTTTCGCGAGGCGGTGGAGGAGGTCTCCACTCGGCTCGATCAGGCCATGGCCGCATGAGCCGCCTCGCCGCCGTCCTCGCCCCAGCCCTCCTCATCGCCCTCATGCTCGGCGCCTGGGAAGCCGCATGTCGGCTGTTGAACGTGCCGGTGTTTCTGCTGCCGGCTCCCTCGGCCATCGCCGAGGCGCTGATCGCCGATGCGCCGACCCTGTTCCTCTCCGGCTGGAACACGCTTTCCATGGCCCTGAGCGCCCTTCTGCTGGCGGCCCTCTTCGCCTGGCCCCTGGCGCTCGTCGCCGCCCTGTCGTCCAGCCTGGAGCGGGCGGTGCGGCCCCTGGCGGTGACCTTGCAGGTGACCCCGGTGGTGGCCATCGCCCCCCTGGTGGTGATCTGGGCCGGGCTCGACCACCCCGAGCGGGCCATCACCGTGCTGGCGGCCATCGTCGCCTTCTTCCCCCTGTTCTCCGGGGCGCTCACGGGGCTGAAGTCCGCCGACCCGGACCTGGAGCGCCTGTTCGACCTCTATGGCGCCACGCGCGGGCAGCGGCTCCTGCGCCTGCGCCTCTCCGCCGCCGCCCCCTTCGTGCTGGAAGGGGTGAAGGTGGCCACCGGCCTTTCCATCATCGGCGCGGTGGTGGCCGAGTTCGTGGCCGGCTCCGGCGCCGCCCAGGGTCTCGCCTGGCGCATCCTGGAGACCAGCCACCAGTATCGCACAGCGGAGATGTTCGCCGCCCTGGTCGCCCTCGCCCTGCTGGCCGTCGTGCTCTACGCCCTTACCCAAGCGGCGGAAGCGAGAATTCTTAAGAAGTGGCGCGGACGTTAGGCGGCGATTAAGCGGCCCAGTCTAAGTTGATCCTCCGACGAACTCTCATTTTGGAGGCTGAGCGCTTGAGTTTGCGGATCGCCCGTCACGCCCTCCTTGCGCTGGCCCTCGCCGCTTCGGCCGCGCGGGCGCAGACGGCGCTGGACCGCTACGGCGGTGGGACAGCCTATGCGCCGCCGATTCCACAACCGTCGCAGCAGTTCCTCAATTGGCCCGGCAAGGTGGAGCCGGCGGCCCCAGCCGTCGTCTATGTGCGCCCAACCTATGCTGCTCCGGCCTATACTGCGCCCGGCTACGCCCTGCCGGCCTATGTCACGCCGACGCCGCAGACCTATCCGCGCACGGTGCTGCTGAACGGCCCGCCCGCCGGCTATGCCCCGCAAGGCTACGTCCCGCAGGGCTATATGCCGCAGGCCTATGTGATCGCGGGTCAGGCGCCCCAGGGATCGCCCCCCATGGCCCAGACGCCGCAGGTCTATGGCCAGCAAGTCTACGCTCCGACCAGCTACGTGCCCCAGGCCATCGCCCCCACCTTCCGCCAGCCCGTCGCCGCTGTGGCCGCCTTGCCGCCGGCCAGCTACACGGCCCAGGCCTCGACGCCGACCAGCCTCGCCCAGCCGCCCGCCGCCGCGCCGGTGCTGCAGAGCGAAGCCGAGGCCGAGGCCGCCGCCGCAGGTCCGGCCCTGCCCAACTCCATCTACGCCCCGCCGCCGCCGAGCCAGACCGCCGCCGCGCCGCCCCCGCAACCCGTCGGTCCCAACAGCGCGCGCTTCTATTCAGTGCACCGCGACTATGGCCTCACCCCTGACGCCATCCCTGTGGCCCCGGAAGTGTTCGGCCCCACCGCCGACCTCACTCAACCCGAAACCCCCGACGCCCCGACGTCCCGCAAGGGCGCCTCCAAGGGGGCCGTCAACGCCGATCGTCTCGCCCAGGCCGCCGACGGCCCCTCATCGAACTGACTTCGCTACGATTTGATCTGAAGAGCCCGCCAATGCCGCTTTCCAAGCTCGAACAGCTCATCGACCTGGCCAAGGAGCCCTCCAGCGCCCGCCGGCGCGAACTCCTGCGCGAGATCACCGATCTGTTCATGGCCGCCCCCGAGACTCACAACGAGCGCGAGATGGAGCTGTTCGACGGGGTGATGAGCAAGCTCGCCTCGGAAATGGAGGAGGAGGTGCGCTGCGAGCTGTCGCACCGCATCGCCGACACCGCCCATGCGCCGCACGGCCTGGTGCAGGGGCTCGCCGCCGACACCATCCATGTGGCCGCGCCGCTGCTGACCCATTCGCCGGCGCTGTCGGACGAGGATCTGCTGCGCGTGGTGCGCACCAAGGGGCAGGAGCACCTGCGCGCCGTGTCTCAGCGCTCCAGCGTGTCCGAGGCGGTCACCGACGTCATCGTCGAGCGCGCCGACGACAACACCTTGAACACCCTGTTGCGCAACGACAGCGCCACCCTGTCGCGGCGTTCGGCGGAGACCGCCGTGGACCGCGCCGTGCAGAACCCCGATCTGCACGAGGCGGTGGTGGACCGGCACAACCTTCCGGTGGACCTGCTGAACGAGATGTATTTCATCGTTGAGCAAAAGCTCCGTGAGCGGATCATGGCCAAGAACGCTGATCTCGATCCGGACGAACTTGAGCGCGCCCTGGAAACAGGCCGCAAGCGCCTGGCCGCCCGCGACGGGGCCCTGCCCCCCGACTACGCCGAGGCCGAGGCCTTCGTGCGCAACCTGCGCAGCAAGGGGCCGATCACCGCGCCGCAACTGGTGGGCTTCCTGCGCGCGGGCGAGCGCACCCGCTTCCTGGTGGCCCTCGCCGAGTTGGCCGAGGTGGACTTCTACACCGCCAAGCGCATCGTCGACCGCCAGGAGCTCGACGCCCTGGCCATCGTCTGCAAGGCGGCCAATTTCGACCGCACCCTGTTCCTCACCTTCGCGGTGCTGATCCTTCCCAAGGGCGACGGCATGGGCAAGGCGCAGCAATATGGCCAGCTCTATCTCGAACTGCCGCGGGAGACGGCCCAGCGCACCTTGCGCTTCTGGCGCATGCGCCGGGCCTCGGGCGAGCTGGCGGCTTAAGGCCTCAGGGGAAATTCACGCCGCACCTTCTTGGCGCAGGAAGTCGATCAGCGCCGCAGGGTCGGCATTCTTCACCACCACCGCTTCGCCGATGCGCCGGGGCAGGACCAGGGTCACGGCGCCGCCCTCGGCCTTCTTGTCGAGGGCCATGTGGGCGACGAGGGTCTCCGCCTTGAGGGCGAGGCTGGCGAGGTCGCTGAGCCGGGTGGGCAGACCCGCGGCGTGGAAATGGGCCGCTACCCGTTCGGCGTCGGCCGTCGAGGCCATGCCGAGGCGCGCGGCGTAGCGGAAGGCGAGGGCGCAGCCGAGGGCCACCGCCTCCCCATGCACCAAGAGATCGCCGAAGCCGGCCTCCACTTCGATGGCGTGGCCGAAGGTGTGACCGAGATTCAGAAGGGCGCGACGGCCGGCCTCCTTCTCGTCCTCGGCCACGATCTCGGCCTTCATCTGCACCGAGCGGGCCACGGCGTGGGCGAGGGCGGCGGGGTCGCGGGCTAGCACCGCCGCGCCGTTGGCCTCCAGCCAGGCGAAGAAGTCCGCATCGCCTAAGAGGCCGTACTTCACCACCTCGGCGTAGCCGGCGCGCAGCTCGCGCAGGGGCAGGGTGGCGAGAGTGTCGAGATCGGCCAGCACCAGGCGCGGCTGGTGGAAGGCGCCCACCAAATTCTTGCCGCGCGGGGTGTCGATGGCCGTCTTTCCGCCCACGGAGGAATCCACCTGCGCCAGCAGCGTGGTGGGGACCTGGATGAAGTCGACGCCGCGCATATAGAGGGCGGCGGCGAGGCCGGTGAGGTCGCCGATCACTCCGCCGCCCAGAGCGATGATGCGATCCTTGCGGTCGAGGCCCTCGGCCAGCAGCGCGTCGAGCAACCGCTCAAGCCCTTGAAAACTCTTGGTCGCCTCGCCCGCGGGCAGAACGATGAGCCCGGCCTTCACCCCCGCAGCGGCGAGGGCCGTCTGCAGCGGGCGACCATAATCCGTATCCAGATGATCATCGGTGACGATCACCGTGCGCCGGCGCGGCAGGGCGGGAACCAGCGTCTCCGCCGCCCGCGCCAACAGGCCGGTGCCGATCACCACCTCGTAGGCGCGCTCGCCCAGGCCCACCGCCACCGTCTGCGTCATGGCTGTCGTCCTTCCAGATGCGCCTTCAAAGCCGCAATCACCGCTTCCACGGTGGTGTGATGCGCGGCGTGGCCGCTTTCCACGCTGATGTCGGCCTCGGCGTAGGCGGGATAGCGCAGCCGCGCCTGTTCGGCGAGCACCTGCAGGGGATCGCGACCGCGCAGCAAGGGGCGCGTGTCCTTGCGCCCCACCCGCTTGGCGAGGGTTTCGAGATCGGCCTTCAGCCACACAGTGACCGCGCCCGCCTTCAAGAGCGCCCGGGTCTCGGGCTGCACGAAGGCCCCGCCGCCGGTGGCCAGCACGTGCGCCGGCTCCTCGGTGAGCAGGCGCTGGATCACTCGCCGCTCGCCGGCGCGGAACTCCGCCTCGCCCACGTCGGCGAAGATCTGATTGATGCTGGACCCGGCGGCCTTCTCGATCTCCTCGTCGGCGTCGCGGAACGGCAGGTCGAGCGCGGCGGCCAAACGCCTGCCGATGCTGGTCTTGCCCACGCCCATCAGACCCACAAGCGCGATGGTGCGGGCGTTCAGCGGCGGCGAAGGGAAGGCGGCAGGGTCCGACATGGGCGTCAGCTAATATGAAGCTTGCGCGACGCCAAGCCAAAACGGCCGCGCCAGCTGGCGCGGACTTCCAAGTATCGCCGCGCTCGTGTGGGCTTTCGAGCCCGCGCGCGCCTTGCCATAATGGGGCGTTGATTAGGGAGCGGGTGATGTCGAACTTGCGGCGCTGGAGCCTCGTCGGTCTTTCCATCCTGGCGCTAGCCGGTGCAGTTTGCGCCCAGACGGTGCAGACCGCGCCCCGCGCGCCAGGACCGGCTCCAGCGCCCGCGCCCGCGCCGGTTCCTACCGACGCCGCCCCGCCCCCGCCGGAGGTGAAGGCCGCGCCGGCCCTCGCTCCGGTGCAGGAACAGAGCCTGCAGAGCCTCGACCTGTTCTCCCCCGCCGGCCGGGCCACCGGTCTGCCCTCCACGCTTTGGCGCGGCGCCTCGGCCAGTCTGGCCCGGCGGGAGATTCCGGCCCTGGCTAACCACCCCACGTCCCTCGCCCTCACGGTGCTGGCCTGGCGGGTGCTTTCCACCGGGGCCAATGCGCCCAAGGGGGCCGGGGAGGACGCCGGCCTCGCTGGGGCGCGGGTGCGCGCGCTCTTGGCCCTGGGCGATCTGAAGGCCGCCAGCGCCATTGTCGCCCATACGCCCAACCTCGCCGCCGATCCCGTCCTCGCCCAGGCGGCGGCCGACGTCGACCTCCTGGCCGGGCGCGCCGACCAGGCCTGCGCCCTGCTGGACTCCCTCGCCCAGGGCCGCGAGCTGCCTTATTTCGTGCGACTGCGCGCCTTCTGCCTGGCGGAGGCCGGCAAGATGAACGAGGCGCAGCTGGCGCTTGATCTGGCGAGCCAGGGGCCGGGCAAGGACGCGGTCTTCGCTCGCCTCTTGGGGGCCGAGATCGCCGGCGTCGCCCCCACCGGAATGGGCGCCGCAGACACCCCGCTCAATCTTGCCCTGTCGCGCAAGCTGAAGCTCGACCTCAGCGCCGCCGTGGCCGACGCCGCGCCGGCAGCGCTGGAGAGCCTCGCCACGGATGCGACCCAGGCGCCCGAGACGCGCTGGGCGGCGGCCTATCGCGGCCTGCGCCTCGGGGTGGTGAGCGCTGACGCGGCCCTGGCCGCCTATACAACCGCGCCCGCTGCGCCAGCGACGCCCGCGCCCGACGTCCCGCCTCAGCGCAAGGCGCGGCCGCATCTCACCTTGCGCCCGACGCCGGCTCAGGCCCTGGCCAGCGCCGCCGCCAACGAGGCCGAGGCCGTGCGCCAGCTGGCCGCCGCCCCGGACGCCGCCGCGCGGGTGTTGGCGATCAACGTGCTGGTGGGCCGCGCTGGCGCGGAGGCCGCCGGTCCCGCCCGCCTGGCCCAGAAGGCCCTCGCCGCCATCAATCCGGAGGGGCTCGCCCCGCGCGACAGGCTGATGCTGGCCCGCACGGCGGTGTTGGCGGGCAACCTGAAGGAGGCGGAGCGCTTTCGCCTCACCTTGAAGACGGACGAGCCGGATGCGGTGAGCGCGGTGGACCTCGCCCTCGCCGACGCCATGATCAGCGCTGGCCACGGCAAGGCCGACCGGGCCGTGCTCGACCGTCTGGTGGATCGCGGGGCCATGGGCGATCGCGCCTGCCAGGCCGCCGCCGCCATCCTCGCCGGGCTCGCCGATCCCGGCGCAGGCGAGATCATGGGCGAGGAGGCGCGGGCCCAGTTCGCCAGCTTCGACATCGGCCCCAGCGGTCCGGCCGCCCGCATGCTGGCCCTGGACGGCGCCGCCGACGCCGGCGTGCTGGGGGACGTGGCCCTGTTCGCCCTGGAGAGCGGTCGCGAGGGGCCGCTGCGCCCAGCCGATCGGGCCCGCATCGTCCACGCCCTGGCCAAGACCGGCGATCGCCGGGACGCCGCGCTCACCGCCCTGGAGGGTCTCGCCGCCCTCGGGGGCAAGTGAATCGCGCATGAGCGGGGCCGCGGGCCAGGTGGAGGCCTTCCTAGAGATGCTGTCGGCGGAGCGCGCCGCGGCCCGCAACACCCTCATCGCCTACGAGAAGGACCTCGCCGACGCCCGGGCCTTCCTCGCGGCCCACGGTGATCTCGACGGTGCGTCCACCGAGGCGGTGGAGGCCTATTTCGCCGACCTGGGCGCGCGGGGGCTCAGTCCCGCCACCGCCGCGCGTCGCCGCTCGGCCGTGCGTCAGTTCTACCGTTTCGCCCTCGCCGAGGGCTGGCGCGCGGAGGATCCCTCCCGCCGCGTGGAGGCGCCCAAGAAGGGGCGGCCCCTGCCGAAGATCATCACCCGCGCCGAGATCGAGCGGCTGATCGAGGCGGCCCGCGCCCGCGACGGCGGCGGCCCCGAGGGCCTGCGCCTCGCCTGCATGATCGAGGTGGTCTATGCGGCGGGCTTGCGGGTGTCGGAGCTGGTGGGCTTGCCCCTGTCGGCCCTGGCCCGCGACCCGGCCTATCTCATCATCACCGGCAAGGGGGGCAAGGACCGGCTCGCGCCCCTGAACGCCCCGGCGAGGTCGGCGGTTAAGGCCTGGATCGCGGCGCGCCCGGCCCTGCTGCCCAAGGGGGACAAGGCCAATCCGTGGCTGTTTCCCTCGGCCAAGGCCGGCGGCGGCAAGTTCAGCGCCCGCCGCTTCGCGCAGTTGCTGGACGAGACGGCCATCGCCGCCGGGCTCGATCCGGCCCGCCTGAGCCCGCACGTGCTGCGCCACGCCTTCGCCACCCACCTGCTGGAAGGCGGCGCGGACCTGCGCACGGTGCAGAAGCTGCTCGGCCACGCCGACATCGCCACCACCGAGATCTACACCCACGTCACCGCCGAACGCCTAGCTGAGGTGGTGGCGGCCAAGCATCCCTTGAGCAAACGACGGGGCTAGAAAAGCACGCGCCGGCGCGTGTCGAAAACAGCTGAGAATCAGAGACATAGATTCGCGACTGCGCTAAGTATCCCCCCATGGCCGTCCTCGACTGGATCACGCCCGACCCTGGCCTCGTCCTCGAAGGCGAGACGGTGCGGCTGCGCGCGCCGCGCATGGGCGACTACGCCGCCTGGGCGGAACTGCGCCAGGAGAGTCGCACCTTCCTGCAGCCATGGGAGCCCACCTGGCCTGAGGATGATCTCACCAAGGGCGCCTACCGCCGCCGGCTGGGCCTCTACGCTCGGGACATCGACCTCGGCTACGGCTTTCCCTTCTTCGTGTTCCGGCGCAGCGACGGCGGGCTGCTCGGCGGAGTCAATCTGCGCGACGTGAAGCGCGGGGTGAGCCAGAGCGCGGCCATCGGCTACTGGGTGGGCCAGCGCCACGCCCGCCATGGCTACACCCTCGCCGCCGTGCGCCAGGTGCTGCGCTTCGCCTTCGACGGGCTCGGACTGCATCGGGTGGAGGCCGCCTGCTGTCCCGAAAACGAGGCCTCGCGACGTTTGTTGCTGAAAGCGGGCTTCGAAGCTGAAGGAAGGGCGCGAGGGTATCTGAAAATTAACGGCGAATGGCGTGATCATCTCACCTTCGGGTTGGTCCGGCCGGGCGGCGGTTGAGACGGGTCCGAAGAGACGGGATGAAGCGATGGGCCAATCGGACGAGGTCCGGGCCGAGACGAAGGACGGGCTGACCGGCGAAGGGTCGGCCGACCGCATGGCCGCCGCCTTGGCGGGCGCAGAAGCCGCCGCGTGGCGCTGGTCGACGAAGACGGGGGCGTTCACGGTGGACGGCGCTGCTGCGGCGGGGCTCGACAGTCTGCACGGCGTCGCCGATCTTCAGGACCTGGAAGCCCGTCTGCTGGCGGCCGACCGCCCGCTGCTGGCGCGGCTGACGCGGCTCGGCGCCGTGGGCGACGCCATCTCGCTTCGCTTGCGCATGGTGGAGGGCCGGGCGGTGCGCCTGCGCGGCAAATGGATCGCCGAGGGCGTGGCGGCCGGTCTCGCATTGTCGGATCAGCGTCGGCGCGACCGGCTCACCGGTCTGCTCGACCGCACAGGCTTTCTGGAGGAAGCTGGGCTTATCCTGGAGGAGGGCGACGCCCGGCGTCTGGTGGTGGCCGACCTCGTGCGCCTCAGTCGCCTGAACGAGGCGCTCGGCCATGCCCGTGCCGACAAGGTGCTGGCGGCCCTAGGCGCGCGCCTGCTCGCCGGCTTCCCTGCCGACTCCATCCCCGCCCGCATCGGCGACGACACCTTCGCCCTGATCCTGCCCGGCGCGGCGGAAGATGCGGAGGCGCGGGTGCGCGCGGCGCTGGAGCAGCCGCTGCGCCTGTCCGGCATGGACATCTATCCGAGCATGGCCATCGGCTCGGCCCTGCATCTCGCTGCGGGCGAGGCCGACGCCGCCGAGCTTCTGCGCCGGGCCGAGGTGGCGCTGAAGGCGCCCGTGGCCGATCGTCCGGCGGAGCAGGAGGGCATGCGCCTCGCCCTGGAGGGCGATCTGCGCGGGGCCATCGAGCGCGGCGAGATCGAGCCCTTCTACCAGCCCATCGTGCGGCTGTCCGACGGCCAACTGGCCGGGTTCGAGGCCCTGGTGCGCTGGCGTCACCCACGACGCGGCCTGATGACGCCCGATGATTTCCTGCCGCTGATCGGCGAGAGCGGGCGCATGGGCGAGCTTTCCTTGCACATGCTGCGCACGGCGGCGCGCCAGCTGGCCGACTGGCGGGAGAAGCACCGCGAGGCCGGCCACCTGTTCGTCTCCGTCAATCTCACCCCGGGCGACCTGGAGCGCGACGACCTGGTGCCCACGGTGCGGGCCATCCTCGCCGAGACGCCGCAGCCGGCGGGCTCGCTGAAGCTGGAGATCACCGAAGGCGAGGTGATGCGCGACCCCGACCAGGCAGCGCAGCGCATGACCGAGCTGCGCGAGGCGGGGGCGACGCTGGCTCTGGATGACTTCGGCATGGGCTTCTCGTCCCTGTCCTATCTCGCCCGCCTGCCAGTGTCGGTGCTGAAGATCGACCGCTATTTCGTGCGCACCATGGGGGCCAATGACGGCTCGGCCAAGATCGTGCGCTCGGTGTGCGCCCTGGCTCAGGACCTCGGGCTGGAGGTGGTGGGCGAAGGCGTGGAGAACTGCGCCATGGCCCAGGATCTGCTTCAGGCCGGCGGCGTCTATGGCCAGGGCTACGGCTACGCCCCGCCGCTCGGGGCGCTGGAGGCCGAGGTGTTCCTCAACGAATGCTATCTCGACGGCGGACCGCTGAAGCCGCGAGGCTGAGTTCACAGCGGGTCAGGTCTCGCGGGTCTGCTTGCGCCACAGGGCCGCGTATTCGCCGTTCAAGGCCAGCAGTTCGGCGTGAGCGCCGCGCTCGACGATCTCGCCCTGGCGGATGACCAGAATTTCGTCGGCGTCGGCGATGGTGGAGAGACGGTGCGCCACCACCAGCAGCGTTCGCCCGGTCTTGGCCCGGCGCAGCGTCGCCTGAATCGCGGCCTCGGTCTTGGAATCCAGCGCACTGGTGGCTTCGTCGAGGATCAACACCCGCGGATGGGCGAGGAGGGCGCGGGCGAGGCCCACCCGCTGACGCTCGCCGCCGGACAGCTTCAGCCCCCGCTCGCCCACCTTGGTGTCGAGCCCCTCGGGCAGATGGCGGATGAACTCCTCGAGCTCGGCCGCGCGGGCCGCTTCCCATACCTCGTCGTCGCTGGCCCCTGGCTTGGCGAAGGCGATGTTGACCCGGAGCGTGTCGTTGAACAGGGCCACGTCCTGGGGCACCAGGGCGATGGCCTGGCGCAGGGCCGCCATCTTCAGCTTCGGCAGGGGCACGCCGTCGAGGCGCACCTCGCCCCCCTGCGGGTCGATGAGGCGAAGGGCGAGGCGCACAAGGGTGGTCTTGCCCGCGCCCGAGGGGCCGACGAAGGCGGTCATGGTCCCGGGGACTGCGCGGAAGCTCACCTCTTTCAATCCCACGGCGCGGGCGCTGTGGCGGAAGCTCACCTCCTCGAACACCACATCGCCGCCCTTGGGATTGGCCGCCGGCGGCAGGTCCACCGCGTCGGGCGCCTCGGCCACGTCAGGGACCTCCTGGCCGAGCTCGATCATGGCCTCCATGTCGATGAGCGCCTGGCGGATCTCACGGTAGGCGAAGCCGAGAATGTTCAGCGGCTGGTAGAGGGAGATGAGGATCAGCAGCGAGGCGGTGACGTCGCCGGGCCCGATCTTCCCTTGCGCGGCGGCGAGGCCGGCCACCAGGGCCATGACCCCGAGCCCCACATTCATGATCGCGCTCTGCACGATGTTGAGGAGGCCAAGGCTGGCGTTGGCGGTCTGCGAGGCCTCCATGTAGCGGGCGTAGGCGGCGTCATAGGCCGCCGTGGCGCGCTGCTCGGCGCCGAAGGTCTTCACCGTTTCATAGTTCAGCAGCGCGTCCACCGAGCGGGCGGAGACCTCGGTGTCGGCGGTGACCAGCTCGCGGCGATGGCCGATGCGCCAGTCGGAAATGGCGAAGGTGATCACCCCATATACCGCCACCGTGACCACCGCCGTCGCCGCAAAGCGCCAGTCATAGACCTTGCCCAGCACGCTGGCGGCGAAGATCAGCTCCAGCGCCGTGGGGGCGAGGTTGAACACCAGCACCCGCAAGAGGAAGTCCACCGCCGCCGCGCCCCGCGACACCACCCGCTGCAAGGCGCCGGTGCGCTTGGTCTGGTGGAAGTCGAGCGAAAGGGAGAGCGCGTGGGCGAAGCTCTCCCGCGCCGCCCGCCTCTGCGCCGCCAGGGACACGCGGCCGAAGATGAGGTCGCGCAGCTGCGGCGCGGCGGCGGAGATGAAGCGCACCAGGGCCCAGCCGAGAGCAAGGCCGGCGAAGGCGAGGCCGATTTGCTCAGTGGGGCTGTGGCCTCGACCCAGCGCGTTCACCGCCTGGCCCAGATAGAGCGGGGCCAGCACCCCGGCGATCTTGCCGCCCACGGTGAGAATGAGCGCCGCCGTCAAGCGTAGCTTCAGTTGCGGCGCCTCCGAGCGCAGCACCAGATGCGCCAGATCGCGCATGGCGATGAGGAAGGGCGTCTTCAGCGCCGGCCGGGTGTCCGCGCCCGCAGCGCTGCCTGTGCGACCGCCGCGACCGTGCATCAGCCGCCGCCTGGGGTGTCGAGAACGAGGGTGGACTGGACGCCGCCGCCCGGCGGGGGCCAGTCGATGCGCCAGGCGCCGGAGACGTGCTCGGCGCGGAACAGCTGGCCCGCCAAAGGCTTGGCCGCCGAGACCGCCACCCGCGCCTCGGCCACGCCTTCGCTGGTGGAGACGCGCAGATCGTGGGCGCCAGGCGTCATCACCGCCGCCAGGCTGAAGCGGCCGAGACTGTTGGCGCGGCCCTCGTCGGCGGGCTTGTCGTCGAGATCAAGATGCACCGCCGCGCCCGGGGGGGCCACCCCCGTGACCGCCGCGCCGCCGCCGCCATCGAAGTCGAGGGCGAGGATCAGCGGCTTCTTCGACGGCTCGCGGATCACCGCCGAGCCGCCGCCGGCGCGGAGTTGTACGGCTGGCGCGTAGGGCGACGGCAGCACCACCACCGCGCCATTGGCCGGGACGGCGCGCCCGCCCACCTCCTCGGACAGCGCCAGGACTCTGGCGTCGTTGCTCTGCGGCACGGAGAGAGACCAGCCGCCATCGGGGCCGGCGTTGACGCCCATGGAGCCGCCATCAGGGGCGGCGGCGCGGACGATGCCGTCGCCCACCGCCTTGCCGGCCAGCACCACGCCGCCGTCAGGCGCTCGCCGCGCCGTGATGATTTCGGGCGGACGCAGGTAGTCGCTTGGTCCCGCCGGCGTCGCCGCTTCATTGCCCGCGCCGGCGCCCGGCGCCGCGCCGCAGGCGCTCAGCGCGAGAAAACCCGCCGTCGCCACGGCATGACGCAACCATTTGCACTGGAGCTGCATTATACGCCCCTCGATTAAGCTCTTATGCGCTAGATCGAGGATCAACTCGGCGGGCGCAAGTCGCTGGCCTTTGATTGGGACGAACATATGCCGAATTCAGCTGTCGCCGCCTCTGCGCCCTTGTCGATCTGCGTCTTCTGCGGCTCGTCCGACGCCGCCGAGCCGATCTACCAGCAAGCCGCTGCGGCGCTCGGTCGACGCTTCGCCGAAAGCGGCGTGCGGCTGGTCTATGGCGGCGGCGGCGTGGGACTGATGGGCCAGGCGGCCCGGGCGACGCATCAGGCCGGAGGTCAGGTGCTCGGCATCATGCCGCGCTTCCTCGCGCGGCGGGAAGTGGTCTATGACGCGGTGGAGACGGTGATGGTGGACACCATGCACCAGCGCAAGCAGCGCATGTTCGAGGAGAGCGACGCCTTCGCGGTGCTGCCCGGCGGCATCGGCACCTTGGAGGAGGTGGTGGAGCTGATCTCCTGGCGGCGGCTGTCGCTGCACACCAAGCCCATCGTGTTTCTGGACGTGGACGGCTTCTGGGCGCCGTTCTTCCGTCTCATCGAGCATACGGTGGAGACGCGCTTCACCCCCGAATGGACGCCGCAGGCCTGGCGGGCCGTCGCCCACGTGGACGCCGTGCTGCCGACGGTGTTGGACATGATGGCCGAAGTCCCGGCCACGGGCGACGTGTGGGTGGCCACCAAGGCATAGGGTCAAGCTCGATCAATTGGATCGGGGCGGGCCACTCTCTTAATTCGGAGCATTTCTTTCCCGAAAACCGGTTCTCACTTTTCGGGAAATGCTCTCTAGCCCGGCCCCTGCGCGATGGACGAGGGCGGCGGCGGCACCTGCACCGTGCGCGTGCGCCGGCGGCGGTTCTGCGTCTGCGATGGTGCGCCGCTGGCCGGCGTGATGGCCGGCTTGGGCTCGAAGCCCAGCGGCGCGGCGGGCCAGGCGCAGTTCAGCTTCAGCCCCACGCCCTTGAGGAAGCCGCGGCGCACGTCGCCGGCGCGGATGGCTTCCTTCACCTGCTGCTCGGCCTTGGCCGCGCCGGAGAGCTTGCGCACCCAGGTCTTCATGGGGATGACGCCCTCGGCGGTGTCCTTCACCGCATCCAGCGCCGCTTCGGCGGCGAAGCTGGCGCCCTTGGAATAGTTGTCGGCGCGCTTGGCCGAATCGTCCCTCGGGGTGTCGATGTCCGGGCCGAGCGCCAGGTCGAGATCGCCCACCTGCTTCAACACATCGCCGCAGGTCTCAATCCCGGCGAGATCGTAGGGGCCGGCCACCGCCCGCTTGAGCACGATGGGAATCTCCTCGTGCACCACGTTGACGTCGCGCAGCGGGGCTTGCACCGCCCCGCCGACGCCGCTGGCGGTCTCGCCCACCGCCGAGGCCGTGGCCCCGCCGGTCTTCATCGCCACGTCGGTGGCCTGATGCTGCTGCGTGGCGCAGGCGCCTAGCAGGGCCGTGGCCGCCAAGAGCGTCACGGAGGCCGTCGACAGTCGCACCCGTCCTTGCATGAATCGCCTCTCCCGCACTCGAGACGGCGACGACTATAACGCTCCGGCGCGCGCCCGCGACACCGGCGACGTCAATCTTGGCCTGCAATTGCAGACAATTTTTCGGAATTCGCGAAGAATTAGACGTCTTCTGACTGCGGAGCGGACACGGGAGCGGCGTCATCCTCCAGCGGGCGACGGCGAGGCCGGCCGCGGGGGCGCTTCACCGGCTCGGCGGCGGCCTCCGTCACAGCTTCGGCCAAGACGGGGGCGGGCGCCTCCACCGGGGGCGCTGCGGCGAGCGGGGTCGCTTGTAGCGGCGTGAGTGGCGTCGCCTGCAGCGGGGTCAGCGGCGTGGCCTGCAGCGGGGTGAGCGGCGTCGCCGGGGTGAAGGCGGGCTGGGTCAAGCCGGCGGAAGCCTGCGGCTCCACCACCGCCAGCGGGTCGCGCGGGGCCTCGTCGCGGGGCTCATAGCGGCGATCCTCGCGGGGCTCGCGACGATAGTCGTCGCGGCGGCCGTCGCGGTTTTCGAAACGCGGGCGCTCGCCATTGCCGTTGCGATCCCGGTCGCCATTTCGATCTCTGTCGCCATTACGGTCGCGGCGGCCTTCGTAGCGGTCGGGGCGGTCCTGACGCTCGCCGCGATCTTGACGGTCTTGGCGCTCAGGACGTTCGCCGCGATACTCGCCGCGCTCGCGGTCGTCCCGGCGATAGTCGCGGTCCTCGCGGCGGTAGTCGCCCCGATCCCGGTCTTGACGATCCCGATCCGGGCGGTCCTGCCGGTCCCGATCCGAGCGTTCGCCGCGGCCTTCGCGTTGGCCTTCGTAGCGTTGCTCGCGGGGCTGTTCGTCGCCCTCCGCCGAGGCTTGAGCCTCGGCGGTCTCGACTTGATCGGCCTGGCCCTCGTTCTCTTCGTCCATGTCGAGATCGAAGCCGGAGCCGAACACGTCCCGGCTGACGATTTCCGAGGCCGGACGCTGCGGCTGCAAGGTGCGCAGGACGCGGAAATAGTGCTCGGCGTGCTGCAGGTAGTTCTCGGCCAGCACTCGGTCGCCGCTGGCGGCGGCGTCGCGGGCCAGCTGCTGGTACTTTTCATAGACGTGCTGGGCGTGGCCGCGGATCTTCACCCCGTCGGGGCCGTTGGAGTCGAACGCGCGATTGACGTTCTGGCTTGGCTTGCCGCCGCCGCCGCCCCCACCGCCGCCGCGATTGCGACCGCGCTGCCGTTTCATGCCCTTGAAATCTCTCATGGTTCAATCAATCCAATGCAAAGGATTGGCGTAAGTACGGGCGGTCAGCCCGGGCGTTCGCCGGTCCCCAAGTTCGGGCGACCCGCGATGCCATCGCCAGGCTTGGACCCTCCGCCGTCGCCGAAGTGCGGTCGTCTCAGCGTCGCCAGGGTCAGCGGCGGCCTCTGCTGCGGGCGGTGCGGCGCCTAGTCGCCGTCGTCCTCGAAATGAGCCGCTGGTCTTGATCTCCCTGCGGCGCGTCCGCACCGAGGGCCGGACATGCCTGCGTCTCGCATCGCCGACCCGCGGTTCTTTGAGGAACCGGACGAGACCGCCCCGACGAATTGAGTGGAGACCTGCAACGAGATTTAGCGACTCGCGTCGGCCTTTCCAAGGCTTTTCTTTCGCCCGTGCACTACACGATCGCGTCGGGCCAGGTCCTGGGCGGTGGCGACGTGCTCGGCGCCGGCGGCCAGGAACAAATCTTCGACTGCGCGAGATTGATCATAGCCGATCTCCACGGCGAAGGGCGCGCCTGGCTTCAGCACCCGCAAGATCTCCGGGGCGAGCTGGCGATAGGCGTCGAGCCCATCCGGCCCGCCGTCGAGGGCGAGGCGCGGCTCGTGGTCGCGCACCTCGGGGTCCAGGGCCTCGATGTCCTCGGCGGGGATATAGGGCGGGTTGGCCACCACGAGATCAAAGCCCTCGTCGGGCAGGCCGGCGGTCCAGTCCCCGCGCAGGAAGGCGGCGCGGCCGGCAAGCCCCAGATTGGCGGCGTTGTCGCGGGCCACCGCCAGAGCTTCCTCGGACACGTCGACCCCAAGCCCCTTGGCCGCCGGGCGCTCGGCCAGGATGGCGAGGAGAAGGGCGCCCGAGCCGACCCCAAGGTCCAGCATGTGGAACGGCTGGCCCTCGGTGAACAGGGGCAACACCACGTCGAGCACGGTCTCGGTGTCGGGGCGGGGGATCAGCACGTGCGGGCTCACCGTGAGCATGATCTTCCAGAAGCCCTTGCGGCCGAGGATGCGGGCCACCGGCTCCCGGCGCTCCCGGCGCGCCACGTAGTCGGCCATCATCGCCGACTGTTCAGGCGTGAGCGGGCGATAGGGATCGGAGACGATGTCGGCGTGCCCGGCGCCGGTGGCCGCTTCCAGCAAAAGCCGGGCATCGATCACCGGACTGTCCACGCCCACGGCCTTCAGGCGATTGCGCGCGGCGGTCCAGGCGGAGAGCAGGGTCTCGGAAGCGGAGGCGTCGGTCATGCGGGGGCTTTAGGATCGGATGGACCGGCCCACAAGCCCCCGAAAACCGTCAAGCCTCAGGCGTCAGGGCTTAGGCTGGACGCTTGAAGCGATAGACGAACTGGTCGGTGTGGCCGCGCACGGCCGGGTCGAACACCAGCTTGGTGTGATCGTCGGCGGGGTTCTCCAGCACCTTGATCTCGCCGTCATAGACGAAGCCGGCCGCCTCCAGTTCCTGGCGCACCACCGCCGGATCGATGCGGTGCAGGGTGTCGGCGGTCTCGGTGACCGGCGCGCCGGCCTTGGCCCGGTGATCCACCACGATGAAATAGCCGCCGGGCTTCACCTTGGAGAACAACAGCTTATCGAGGCCGGGCACGTCCAGGTGCAGGCGGGTGAGGTGGAAGTCGTGATAGTTCTGGGCGGTCCACAACACGTCCACCGGGGCCATGGCGGAGACTTCGGCGATGGTGAAGTTCAACAGCGAGACGTTGCCGTAGGCGGGGTCGGCGGCGATCTTGGCCGGGCCGTCGTCGGGACGCGTGGCGCCAGCGGGCGGAACCACCGCATAGACATGGCCCTTGGGCCCCACGGCCTTGGCGAACAGACGGGTGAAGTAGCCGCCGCCGGGCAGGAGGTCGGCCACGCTCTCGCCGGGCTTCACCTTGGAGAAAGCCAGCATGTCGGCGGGCTTGCGCGCAGCGTCGCGGGCGACGTCAGCCTCCGGACGGGCCTTGTCGGCCACCGCCACGGCGACGAAGGCGGGGGCGTCGGCGGCGTGCAGGGCAGCCGGCGCGGCGAGGCTGAGCGCCGCGATAAGGGCGATGTGGGCTTTCATGGTCTCCTCCCCAGGAGATGCTGTCGCGAACGGGTCGCAATGGCTGGAGAGGTTTGTCGTCGCCCCCTCAGAGTCAAGTGAGCGAGATTTAATCTTCGCCGAAAAGGTCCGGCGGCGAGGCGGCTGCCGGCTTGTCCGGCTGGGGCAAGCCAAGGTGCAGATAGGCGCGCGATCCGGCCACGCGCCCCCGGGGCGTGCGCAGGATGAAGCCCTGCTGCAACAGATAGGGCTCGATCACGTCCTCCACCGCGTCGCGGGCTTCAGCCAGGGCCGCGGCCAGGGTCTCCGCCCCCACCGGCCCGCCGCCATAGGTCTCGATGAGGGCGCGCAGGTAACGTCGGTCGAGGGAGTCGAGCCCCAAAGGGTCCACCTCCAGCCGGGCCAGGGCTCGCGCCGCTGCGCCGCGATCGATCACTTCGGCGCCCTCAGCCTCGGCGAAATCGCGCACTCGGCGCAAGAGCCGTCCCGCCACCCGGGGCGTGCCGCGGGCGCGGGCGGCGATCTCGGCCGCCCCCTCGTCGGAGAGGCCGGCGCCCATGCGCGTGGCGGCGTGGCGCACCACGAGGGCGAGCTCCTCCGGGGTGTAGAATTCGAGCCGGAGCGGAATGCCGAAGCGGTCGCGCAGGGGGGTGGCCAAGAGCCCCGCCCGAGTGGTGGCCGCCACCAGGGTGAAGGGGGCGAGCTCGATGCGCACCGACCGGGCCGAGGGGCCCTCGCCGATGATGAGATCGAGCACATGGTCCTCCATGGCCGGGTAGAGAATCTCCTCCACGGCGGCGGGCAGGCGGTGCACCTCGTCGATGAACAAGACGTCGCGGGGCTCGAGATTGGTGAGGATAGCGGCGAGGTCGCCGGCCTTGGCCAGCACCGGCCCCGAGGTGGCGCGGAAATTCACCCCCAGCTCCCGGGCGACGATCTGGGCGAGGGTGGTTTTGCCAAGGCCCGGCGGGCCGAACAGCAGCACGTGGTCCAGCGCCTCCTGACGGGCCCGGGCGGCGTCGATGAACACCTTCAGATTGGCCTTCACCGCGCCCTGGCCGACGAATTCGCTGAGCGTCTTGGGGCGCAGGGCCCGGTCGGCGGCCTCATAGGCGCCCGGTTCGCCGGAGACGAGGCGGGTCATCGCCCGGCCTCCTGCAAGGCGGCCTTGATCAGGGCCGGCAGGGCGGCGTCAGGGCCGAGGCGGGCGAGGGCTTGTTCCACCGCCCGGCGGGCGGCGGGCTCGGCGTAGCCCAGGCCCATGAGGGCGGCGGTCGCCTCGCCGGTATTGGAGATCTGCGGCGCGCGCGCGCGCGCGCCGGCGGGCGCCACATGCAGGCTGGCCCCCGCGGCGAAGGGCTTGTCCTTCAGCTCGGAGACGATGCGCTGGGCGAGTTTCGGACCCACCCCGTTGGCGCGGGCCACCAGGGCCTTGTCCTCGCGGGCGCAGGCGCTGGCGAGCTCGGCGGGGGTAAGCACGTCGAGCACGGCGAGGGCCGCCTTGGGCCCGACCCCCTGCACCGCCTGCAAAACGAGGAAGGCCGCTTGCTCCTCCCGGTCGAGGAAGCCGTAGAGCCGCGTGCCGTCCTCGCGAGTCTGGCTCTCGATGTGCAGGATGATCTCGTCGTCGCTCACGGTGAGGCGGGCCAGGGCGCGGGCGCCGCAGCGCACCACATAGCCGACCCCGCCCACGTCGATGATCAGCTCCTCGGCCTCCAGCTCGACGATGCGGCCGCGCAGACGTCCGATCATGCCGCCCCCTTCAGCTTGGCCGTGCGCAGATGGGCGTGGGTGATGGCGATGGCCAGGGCGTCCGCGGCGTCGGGGCCGGGATCCCCGCAGGCCGGCAGCAGGCGCCGCACCATGAAGCCGATCTGGTCCTTGTCCGCGCCCCCGGTCCCCACCACCGCCTTCTTCACCAGGCGCGCGGCGTATTCGGCTACGGGGAGGCCGGCGCGGGCCGGGGCGATGAGGGCGGCGGCGCGGGCGTGGCCGAGCTTCAGGGTCGAGGCGGCGTTGACGTTGACGAACACCTCCTCCACCGCCACCTCGTCGGGGCGCTGGGCGGCGAGCACGTCCTCAATGGCGGCGAACAGCTCGGCCAGGCGGTTGGGGAAGGCGGCCTTGTCGTTCGGCCGGATCACCCCGTGCGCCACATAGGACAGGCGCGAGCCCTCGGCCCGCACTACGCCCCAGCCGGTGCGCAGAAGGCCAGGGTCGAGGCCGAGAATGACAAGCGGGCGAATCGGGTTGGACATGGAACGCTGAGCTTAGGGCCGCGGCGACAGGGGGGGAAGCAGGGAGCACTTCGTTGAAATGTCCCCTATAGTTGACACGGCCCCATTTGTCTCCTATAGTTGACGCATGTTCGAGCTGCGACAGACGGCCGAATTCGCCAATTGGCTCAAGACCTTGCGGGACCGGGCGGCGGTGCAGCGCATCGCCGTGCGCCTCAGTCGGATGCAGCTGGGCAATCTGGGAGATTTCACGCCGGTGGGCGAGGGCGTCAGCGAGGCCCGCATCCATTACGGGCCGGGCTACCGGCTCTATTTCGTCCGTCGCGGCGAGGTGGTGATCCTGCTCCTGTGCGGCGGCGACAAGGCGAGCCAGGCGCGGGACATCGAGCGGGCCAAGACCTTGGCCAAGGAGTGTGGATGATGAGCGACAAGACCTTCCCCCTCGATCCGGCGGCGCTGATTGAGACCCCTGAGGATGCGGCGCTCTTTCTGCAGGCGGCGTTCGAGGACGGCACGCCGGCGGAGATCGCCCATGCTTTGGGGACCGTGGCCCGCTCGCAAGGCATGACGGCCTTGGCCGACAAGACCGGCCTGCAGCGTCAGGCCCTCTACAAGGCCTTGAACGAAGCGGGCAATCCCACCCTCGACACCCTCATCAAGGTGATCCGGGCCCTGGGTCTGAAACTAGTTCCCGAGGCCGCGT
Organism: Pseudomonadota bacterium; assembly: GCA_040757715.1. Classification (GTDB taxonomy): domain Bacteria; phylum Pseudomonadota; class Alphaproteobacteria; order Caulobacterales; family Caulobacteraceae; genus CAIMFV01. The sequence continues at coordinate 50,491 of JBFLWS010000003.1, forward strand.
GAGGCGGTCCGCGCTTGACCTCGGCGGCTTTGGCGCCTAGCCGGAGGGCCATGACCGACGCTCCGCACGTTATCTCCGGCCTCGCCGCCATCGCGCCCCGCTACGAGGCGATCTTCTGCGACGTGTGGGGGGTGATCCACAACGGTCAGCGCAGCTTCCCCCTCGCCTGCGACGCCCTTTGCCGGGCCCAGGCCGAGACCGGCGCTCCGGTGATCCTGGTCTCCAACGCCCCCCGACCCGCAGAGGATGTGAAGCCGCAGTTGCGGGCCCTGATGGTGCCGGATGCGGCCTGGGCGAGCTTCGTCACCTCCGGCGACGCCACCCGGGCCGAGATCGCCAAGCGCGTTCCAGGGCCGGTGATGACCATCGGTCCTGAGAAGGACAATCCCATCTATGCCGGCCTGACCCTCGACTTCGCCGGCCCCGATCAGGCGGCCTTCATCAGCTGCACCGGCCTCGTGGACGACGAGACCGAGACGCCAGCGGACTATCGCGACCTGCTGGCCACGGCCGCAGCGCGCCAGTTGCCCATGGTCTGCGCCAATCCTGACCGCATCGTCCATCGCGGCGAGAAGGTGGTCTATTGCGCCGGGGCCCTGGCCGATCTCTATCTGGAGCTGGGCGGCGGGCCGGTGATCATGGCTGGCAAGCCCTTCCACGCCATCTACGACCTCGCCTTGGAGGAGGCGGCGCGGCTCTTGGGGCGGCCGGTGGCGCGGGACAAGGTGCTGGCCATCGGCGATGGTCTGCCCACCGACGTAGCTGGCGCCCATGCTCAGGGGATCGACTGCCTGTTCATCGCCGGCGGCATCCACGGGGCGGAAACTCTGGGCGCCGAAGGTCAGGTGATCTTGCCGGCGGTGAAGGCCCTGCTCGCGGACGCCGGCCTCGGCGCGGCCTATGTCGCCTCCCACCTCAGCTGGTGAGACGGGCGATTTCTCGCACTAGCCGCGGCAGATAGATCAGCGGCCAGACGACAAGGGCGAGATTGGGCAGGAACCAACTCGGGTTGAACTCGCCGATCAAGGCCCAGTAGCTCACGGCCATGCCTCCGGCCACCGCGGTCAAGGTGAGCGAGATCACGGCCAGCGGTCGCCACAGGCTCGATCCGCGCCGCCCGGCCGCCACCGCGCCGAGGCCGGTGAGCGAGAAGGCGAGGTCGAGCGGGAAGAACGACCAGTTCCAGGCGATCACCGCCGGCTGATCCGCATGGGCGTACAACCAGTCTGCCGGGATGGGCAGAACGCCCGCCTGGTGCAGGGCCGAGGCCAGCCAATAGAGCAGGAACAGGCTGTCCGTGACGGCCAGGGCGATGCGCAGGGCTCGTGGCAAGTGCGTATTCCTTTCCAATTCCCTCGCGTCAGGGCCTCGCGCGACGGGAACGAAGCCTATATGACGACCAGCACTCATTCCGCGGCAAGGACCTCCCCATGGCCAATGCGACCCCCACCACCGGCCTTTTCTTCGAGGACTTGACGGTCGGCCAGAGCGCCTCGCGCCGCCATGTGGTGAGCGACGCCGACATCCGCGCCTTCGCCGAAGTGTCCGGCGACCATAATCCGGTGCATGTGGACGAGGCCTTCGCCGCCGCCACCCCGTTCAAGGGCCGCATCGCCCACGGCATGTTGTCGGGGGCCTATATCTCGGCCCTCATCGCCGGCGAACTGCCGGGCCCCGGCGCCATCTACATTTCGCAGGTGCTGAACTTCAAACGCCCCGTGCGCATCAATGACGAGCTGGTCACCACCGTCACCATCACCGCCTTGGACGAGGCCAAGGGCCGCGCCACCCTCGCCACCGTCTGCACCGTCAATGACAAGGCGGTGGTGGAAGGCGCGGCGGTGATCATGGTCCCGCGCAAGGCCTGAGGTCGCACGCGTGGCGCTTCGCATCGTTCACGGCTGGAAGGGGCTCGCGCCCGCTGAGCGCGGCGCGGCTCTGGCGCTGGGCAATTTCGACGGGGTTCACCTCGGCCACCGCCAGGTGATCGCGCTCGCCGCCAAGGCTGCGCAGGACCTGAAGGCGCCTCTCGGCGTGCTCAGCTTCGAGCCGCATCCTCGGCGGTATTTCCAGGCGGACGTGGCCCCGTTCCAGCTCATGAGCCTGCCGCAGCAGGCCGAGGTGCTGGACGGGCTGGGGGTGGACGTCTTCTACGTCCTGCCCTTCGACGTGACGATGGCCGGCCTCACCGACGAGGCTTTCGCCCGCGAGGTGCTGGCGGAGGGGCTTGGCGTGCGCCATGTGGCCGCCGGCTTCGACGTCACCTTCGGCAAGGGCCGCTCCGGCTCGCCCGAGCACCTGAAGGACTATGGGGCGAGGTTCGGCTTCAGCGTCTCGGTGGCCGACCAGCTGCTCGGCCCGCACGGAGAGAAGTGCTCCTCCACCGCCGTGCGCGAGGCCCTGGCCGCCGGCCTGCCGGAACTGGCGGCGCAACTGCTCGGCCGGGCCTTCGCCATCCGCGCCGTGGTGGTGCATGGCGACAAGATCGGCCGCACCCTGGGCTTTCCCACCGCCAATATGGAGTTCGGCGACTATGTGCGCCCGCGGCCGGGCATCTACGCCACCCGCACGCGCCTGGCCGATGGGCGCGAGATCGCCGGCGTCGCCTATATCGGCATGCGCCCCACGGTGAACGGGGTGGACGAGCGGCTGGAAGTGAACCTGTTCGACTTCGACGAGGATCTCTATGGCCAGACCCTCGAGACCGATCTGGTGCGCTTCATCCGCGGCGACGAGCACTTCGACAGCCTGGAGGCCATGAAGGCTCAGATCGCCCGCGATTGCCAGACCGCGCGGGATCTGTTGCTGCCGGCGTTCTGAGGCGGGCTTAAGCTGCCGCCCGCTGCACGATCCAGGGGCTGGCGCGACCGTGCAGCACCTCCATGTCCCCATCGCTCTGGCGGCCCACATAGAGCGTCTGCTCGACCACGGGGCGCCAAGCCTGGCGCGGGCAGGCCATGTGGGCGATGGCGCCGAGGGTCTCGAGGCGGAGGCTCTCGATCATGCCGTGACGGCGGCGCCATTGACCGCGCTTGCCGGCCGGCACGTCGGCCTCTACCCGAGCCTTGGCCGTGCGAGAGAGAATGAAATCCCCCGCTGCGTCGCGCGCCGTGGCGAACTCGCTCCAGAAACCGTCGTAGTCCGTATGAATCTTGCGGCGCCAATGGCGCTTACTCTGGGACACGTGATTAGCGAGGGCGGTGGCGATCACCTGGTCGGCGCCCAAGGCTTCGGCCAGGGCGAAAGCCGCCTCAAGCGCCGCCTGTTTCGGGCGCAGGCCGTGCAGGTCCCGGGTGGCCTCGACGATGCGCGTCTTGTGTTCAGGGCGCGCGCTCTGCATGCCGGTGATCACCAGGGCCAGGCGACCGCGAGCGTCGGCCGATAGGTTCAGATGCAGCCGGGTGAGCGCTGACGGCAGGCTTGGGTCCAGCACCAACAGGCTCAGCTCGCCCTGGTGCTGTGAAAGCACCTCGCGGCTCAGGGTGATGAGATACTCCCGTCCCGTGCGAGCGCCCACCATGGACGCCAAGGGGAAGCGGTAGCCGGACATCAGGGCGCGAACCGTCGCCGCGGGGAAGCGGGCGCTGAGGGCGGCGTAGTGGCGCTCCAGAGCCCGGCGCCTGGCGGCTGGCGAGAGCCCTCTGCGCGCGAAGGGCCGATGCAATTTGTCCACCAAAAGGGTGCGCACAAACTCCGGGGCGCTGCTCAGGGTGGGGTCTTCGATCCACACCGCCCGGCACCAGCGGCGCAAGGCGGGCCATCGCGCCGCAGTGCGATAGGCGAACCTTAGGGCGCGCCATGTGTCGCCCTGGTGCCGCTGCACCGCCGTGATCATGCGCCCAAGCAGGCGCAGGTCCTCGCGGATCACATCCCACGGCTGGCGCGAAGCCTCGCTGAGACTTTCCCGCGCGATCGCTGAGGGCGCGAAATGGACCACGTTTCAACCCCGACACTACGTGGTGAGCATGTTGCCAAGGCGAAATAAATTTACAAGAACGTCGCGCATCTTTTTGCGACGGAAAAGGCGTTCTCTCGCGTTTAAGCGAAGTTTTGCGCCAAGCCTGCCCGTATTTGCCCCAACCTTGGCGACGAAGCCTTGACCGTAATCGGTTAGCCGGCGCCGCCTGTCACGTGCAAGACGGAAACGGCTGCCTGTCTCCTCATGCGCCCGTCAGTCTTCGGAACGCGCTGAACGCTAGCGAAGCGGTCGGCGACAGGATGGCTGGGCGATGGGCCGTCTCCCGAATCGGCGGCTGCCACGTGTCGAGCGACCTCCCTGCGATAGGACAAATTTATCTGATGCCCCAACAGGAAACCCTATGAGCCGTTTCGTCATTCTTTCCGGCTGCTCCGGCGGTGGCAAATCCACCCTGCTGGACGCGCTGGCCGAGCGGGGCTTCGCCGTCGTGCCCGAGCCGGGCCGGCGCATCGTAGCTAAAGAGCTGGCCGGAGACGGCGTCGCCCTGCCGTGGATTGATCTCGCCGCCTTCGCGCGCCGGGCCGTGGCGCTCGCTCTCGATGATCTCGCCGCGCATCGCGATACGCCGGGCTGGGTGGTGTTCGATCGCGGTCTTGTGGATGCAGCTGCGGCTCTGGCGCATGCGACCGGCGTCTCGGCGGCCGAGATCGTGTGCGCCGGCCCGCCCCTGCACCGGACGGTGTTCCTCACCCCGCCCTGGCCGGAGATCTATGTCGCCGACGCTGAGCGACAGCACGGTTTTGACGACGCCGTGGCTGAATATGAGCGGCTGGCGGCCCTCTATCCGGCTTTGGGATTTGAGGTGGTGGTGCTGCCGAAGTCGAACGTCGCTGAGCGGGCGGACCTGGTGATGCGCACGCTTGCCGGCTGATCCTGATCAAGGACGCGATCGCGCGCCGGGACCACAGCAGCGCTTGGGCCAAAAAAAAGCGGCGCCACACGGGCGCCGCAGTTCATAGGGAGGAAACGCCCAGGAAGGGCAGCGACGCCAGGGGCGTCGCACAAGTTCTATATACGCCGCAGCGCAGCATGGTGCAACCCCTTTCGACGCCGATCAGAAAATTTTCTCGAAACATCGGTCGGACCAGATCAAGATCACCCAAAGAACGCAACATTTGGACAAGTTGTGCCGATTTTGCGTGCCGCAATGCAGCAAATGTGAGCGATACCAGCCTTCACAGCCCATAAATGGCAGCGAGGTCCGCGTCGCGGGCGGCGATCTGGCGGGCGCAATCCACCAGCACCTTGGCCTGCTTCCAGGTGGCGTCGTCCTGCATCTTGCCGTCCAGCATGGCGACGCCCGAGCCATCCGGCATTGCCTCAAGAATGCGCTTCGCAAAAGCGACTTCGGCCGGGTCGGGGCTGAAAACCTTTTTGGCCACGGCGATCTGACTAGGATGCAGGCTCCAGGCGCCCGCGCAGCCTAAAAGGAAGGCATTCTTGAACTGCTGCTCGCAGGCGGCGAGGTCGGCGATGTCGCCGAACGGGCCGTAGAAGGCCTTGATGCCATGGGCGGCGCAGGCGTCCACCATCTTGGCCAGGGTGTAGTGCCAGGGGTCCTGCTGGGCCGACACCCGCTCGGCCACGCCCTCCAGGGGATCGGAAATCACCCGGTAGAAGGGATGGCCCCCGCCCACGCGGGTGGTCTTCATGCCGCGGCTGGCGGCGAGGTCGGCGGGGCCGAGGCTGATGCCCTGCATGCGCGGCGAGGCGCCGGCGATGGCCTCCACGTTCATCACCCCCTCGGCGGTCTCCAAGATGGCGTGCAGCTGGATCGGCTTCGTCAGGCCATGCTTGGCCTCCAGAAGCGCGAGCAGCTGGTCCATGTAGTGGATGTCCCACGGCCCCTCGACCTTGGGCACCATGATCACGTCGAGCCGATCGCCCACTTCCGCCACGATCTCCATGACGTCGTCGAGGTGCCAGGGGGAGTTCAGCGCATTGATGCGGGTCCAGAGCCCGACGCCCAGGCTGGCGAAGTCGACGCTGCGCGCAATGTCGATGAAGCCCGCCCGGGCCGCGCCCTTGGCCTCGGCGGGGATCGCGTCCTCCAGATTGCCGAGGATCACGTCCACGTCCTTGGCCGTCTCCGCCACCTTGGCCCGCACCTTCTCCAGATGCGGCGGCACGAAGTGGATCATCCGCTCCACCCGGGGCGGAATTTCGCGCAAGGGCGTCGGGGCGCCGGCGGCGAGCGGCTTGAAGAAGGACTTGGGGGTTTTTTGCATGACGGCCTCGCTCTCAGTTGCCGTGGGCTTTGGAGCGCCGCGACGCCAGCGTCAATATTTTCACGCCGAAGCTGGAGCTGTGGGGGAAACGACTTTCGCGGAAAACTGTCAGCGCTTCGAACCGCTGCGCAGGCGTCGGCCCCAAAAGAACAGCGATCCGCCTATCGCCGCGGGCAAGCCGCCTGCAAAGGTGACTAGGCCTAGGACACTGAGGATGCGGTAGATCAGCTCGCCGGCGTTAGGGGAGCCCGATCCGACATTTGGGAGCGTCGTCAACAGGACGCCCGCCGAACACAGCCCGCAGGTGAGCACGATCAGCCCGCCCGCCGCTATCAGCAAGGCGCCGAAAAACCGCTGCACCGCGCCAGGTTCGCTCATCGCCGCATCTCCTGTCCGCGCGCCAGGGCCTCAGCGCCCGCCGCGCCGGGTCGGTAGAAGGTGTTGTAGGTGTCGAAGGGAATGATCCGCCCATCCGGCTGGGCGAAGTGGACGCAGCTGCGCTTCACCGTTCCGAGATCGAAATTGAACCGGTCGAGGAACTGGCTGATCACCACGCGGAAGGTGTGCTCATAGCCGAGCCCCTGCGGCGCCGCCACTTCCGGCAGACAACAGAGCAGCGCCGCCAGCTTGTCAGACGTGTCGGCCTGGGCGGTCGAAAGCGACAGAAGGTCGAACACCCGGGCCCGGAGTTCTGGGAACGCCTCGAAGGTCACGGTGTTGGGCGCGGCGGCCACAAACAGCTCTCGGGGCAGGAGCGCGGTGACCGGCGAGACTTCGCGTCCGTTGCGCAAGCCGTAGGCGATGCAGATCTGGTCCGGATTGCAGGGCAACGGGATAAGATCCTCCAGGGCGAACACCCCCGCCTCGGCGACCCGCCGTCGGATTTCGGTGAGGACGATGCGGTTGGCCTTGGCGTCGAAGTCGAGGTTGCGACCGGCGTCCTGCACCGGCTGGAAGGTCACGCCGCGCACGCAACGCCAGTCGAGGGCGAAGCGCACAATGTCGGCGATCTCGTCGTCGTTCACGCCCTTCTTCACCGTGACCACCAAGGTGGTGGAGATGCGGTGACGCTCCAGCGCCTCCAGAGCCTCGATGCGAATCCGGGAAAGGTCGGCGCCGCGCAGGTTCATCAGCGCGTCGCGCCTCAGGCTGTCGAACTGTAGATAGACTTCGAAGCCCGGCATGAAGTCGGCGAGCCGCGCGGCGAAGTCCGGCTCGCGGGCGATGCGAAGCCCGTTGGTGTTGAGCATGAGGTGGCGGATCGGGCGACGCTTCGCCGCTTGCAGGATGGCGAAAAAGTCAGGGTGAAGCGTGGGCTCGCCGCCGGAAATCTGCACCAGATCAGGCTTGCCCTCCGAGGTGACCACCGCGTCCAGCATGGCCTCGACTTCCGCAAGGGGGCGATGTTTGTCGCTGGCCGTGGAAGAGCTGGCGAAACACACTGGACAGGTGAGGTTGCAAGCTTCGTTCACCTCGACGATGGCCAGGCAGGAATGCTGCTCATGATCGGGACAAAGGCCGCAGTCATAAGGGCAGCCATAATCGGTGCGCGTCTGAAATTGCAGCGGCCGGTCGCCGGGCTTCAGCCATTCGCGCTGGGACTTCCAGTAGGCGAGATCGTCGGCGATGAGGGTCTTTTGCACGCCATGATCGCGGCAGCGCTTCTGTAAATAGACGGCTCCGTTCTCCGCGATGACCTTGGCCGGGACCAGGTCGAGACAGGTTTCACACAGGCTGGTGGTCTGGCCGAGGAACAGGTAGGGCGCGCTCTTGCGCATGGCGTCGGGCGAGGTCGGCGCGCCAATAGAGACATCCATAGATCACCAACCCCGCGCAAAGGATGTGAAACAGGTTAAACGGCCCGATCAGGCTTGGATAGGGCTTGAGGAACTCCCAGACAAAGCGCTGCGTCCCATACCAGACGCACATGGCGTAGAAGCCTCGCTCCAGGGCCCAGGCCTGACGGCGTTGCAGGCCGACCAGATAAATCGCGAGAAATCCGGCCATGGCGAGGCTTTCATAGAGCTGCACCGGGTGGCGCCCGACGCGGTCGCCTAAGTCCACCGCCCAGGGCAAGCGCGTGGGCGAGCCATAGGTGTCGTCGGCCAATCCGGAAAAGAAACACCCCAGCCTGCCGATGACCACGCCGAAACTGAACGAGCCGACAAAGACCCCGCCTGTGGAGACTTTCAAGCCGCGCAAGGCCTTGTAAATCTCCACGCCGACGATGGCCCCGACTAGGGCGCCCGCCACGCTATGCGACAGCGCCGGCGCCTGTTCACGCAAACTGTTGAGCGACCCGGCGAGCCAAGCGCCAGGGGCGGCGCCGAGGATGAGGGCGACGAAGTAGCCGCCGTTCGTGGTCCGGGCCAGACGCTCCGTCGCCGCACGCAACCGCCAGCGATAGAGCCCGTAGCCGAGCGCTGCGCCGCCAGCCCAGGCCAGGACGTCGAACGGAAGATGCGCCCATGGCGTCGTTGGAATTCGCAGCACCGCTCGCCTTGTCCCCGCCCTACCCACTTGTGGTTAACGGCTATTTGAGCCACAATATGTCGTAGGGAACAAACACTGAATCGGCCGATGTCGCTGATTCGGTCATGATTCGTTTCGCCCGTGTTCGGCGCGGGGCGGCTTCCCGTTAACCTCACCCCTTCGTTCGCCTTTTCGTTCGCTCGGGCGTGCATCCAGGCCTTCACCAATTCGTTTGCGAGGGCGCCGTTGTGAATGCTCCCCATACGCGCAATACTGCTTACGGATCGCCTTTAGATTTTATTCCTGAGGCGCTGCTGATGCAGGATCGACGGTCGTGCTAGATTCGCACCCATGGCTGCGAGCGGGAGCGGCGCTCTTGCTATGGAGCATGGCGAACGGCGGCGGCGCGGCGCCGGAATCGCCTCTCGGGCGAGTGCTGGCCGAGGCGCGGGATCTGCGCATCGAAACCGAGCCGCTGAAGGTGCGCCTCGTCCTGCCGGCGGGGGTGAAGCTCGGCGGCGGCGGGCGCTGGACGCTGCGCCTGGACGGGGTGCGGGCCAACCCGGCGCCCAGCGTGCTCTACCGCCTGTCCTTCGGCGAGGGCGGCCCGCGTGAAGGAGGTGCAGGGTTCATCGGCTATCTCGCCCCGTACGAGACCGAACGCGCCAGCGCCCAGTCCTTTGATCTCACGGCGGCGCTGGCGGTGTGTGCGTCCCACCACCGGGCTAAGTCCAACAAATCTCACGTTAAAGCTGATGAGGCGGGCGACCGCCTTGACCTGTGGATCGCGCCGCAGGGACGGCCCGCGAGCAGTTTGTCCATCGACAAAATATCTATAGTTGTAATTCCGTACTAATTATGCTCTTTTTCAGCCGCGTTCCGGGACGTCCTAATTCCACACAAACGTCCTAATTCCACACACAAAATGATAGGGAGGGCTTGCATATGGGTAAGGTCTCGCGTCGCGCCGCCTTGACCGCCGGCGCCGTCATTCCGTTCAGCCAATGGCTTGGGTCGCAAGCCTGGGCCCAGGGCGTCCACATCCGCCGCGATCTGTCGACCCCGGTGGGGAACACCGACCTGTTGAAATACCAACACGGCGTGCAGTTGATGAAGCAGCGGGCGGAGACCGACCCGCTGAACTGGGAGTTCTGGTGGTACATCCACGCGGTGCGCAACGACCACACCAAGGCTGGGGAAATCGCCCGCATCTGGGGCGCGACCTCGCCTCCGGCGAGGGCCCTCGCCCAGCAAAGCTGGAGCACCTGCCAGGCCCACTTCGACTCGTCCATGGAGGACTATTTCCTGCCCTGGCACCGCATGTTCGTCTATTTCTTCGAAGCGGTGCTGCGCAATGTGCTCTACGACCCGTCCTTCTCGCTGCCTTACTGGCGCTACACCCAGCCGAGCCAGCGGTCCTTGCCGGCCGTGTTCCGCAACACCTCAAGTTCGCTCTATTCGCCCTATCGCAACGGGCCGGTGAACGCCGGAACCGCCATCGACCAAGGCCTCGTTCCGACCCCCATCAACACCGCCAGCCTGGCGGAGACGAGCTATCGCCCCAGCGGCGGCGACGACGGCTTCTGCATGGGCCTCGACTTCAATCTGCATGGTTCCGTGCATGTGCTGGTGGGAAATGGCCAGGGCATGGGTTCGGTGCCCTGGGCGGCGCGGGACGCCATCTTCTGGATGCACCACTGCAACATCGACCGCATGTGGGCGAGCTGGAACCACAATGGCGGCTGCAACCCCACCGACGGCTGGCTGAACCAAACCTTCGTGTTCCCCGATGGCAACGGCAACCAGGTGGTGGCTAAGGTGTCGGACTTCAACACCATCGCCCAGCGCGGCTACGCCTACGACACCCTGGAGCCGGGTCCCCACATCGGCAATTGCAACCAGCTGATCTTCAACCTCGGCGCGCTGGCGCACCTGGGGGTCTTGCTCAACCCCATCATCGTCGGCCCTGGCCCGGTGGAGGTGAAACTGCAGGCGCCGCCCGAGGCCCTGCGCAATCTGGAGGCGCTGAAGAAGGTCCCTGGCCCCGCCGCCGGCGCGCCCCCGCAGCCGCGCAGGCTGATCCTGCACGACCTGTCGGCCAATGTGGATCCGGGCGTGCTCTATGCGGTCACCGTGCGGGCCCCGGCCGGCGGTCCGGCCAGGGTGGTGGGCTATATCAACTTCTTCGAGAGCACCGCCCACGCCCACGAGGGAGAGATGAAGATGGAGATGGGCGGGCCTGAGCGGCCGCGCTTCTACAGCTTCGACGTCAGCCGCGCCCTCGCCAGGGTCAAGGGGACGCCGATCGTCGGCATCAGGCCGGTGCGGGCGCCCAATCCTGAGGCCAAGGCGGTCATCGGCGGCGTGCGTCTGGTGGCGTAAACCGACCCGTTTTTACCTCAGTCCGCCTCGTGTCAGTCCGCCTCGCCCTCGGCCAGGGGCGGGCTGATGCGCAGGCCGGTGATCTGGTTCCTCTGCCGGCGCAGCACCTGGAAGCGGTGGCCGTAGAAGATGAAGGTCTGGCCGGGCTCGGGAATGGTCTGGGCCTCATGGATGACGAGGCCAGCCACGGTGACCCACTCGTCGTCGGGCAGGTCCCAGTCCATGGCCCGGTTCAGGTCGCGGATGGTCACCGTGCCGTCCACATGCACCGAGCCGTCGGTCTGGCGGCGCACGCCTTCCACGGCGCTATCGTGCTCGTCCTCGATCTCGCCGACGATCTCCTCGAGGATGTCTTCCAGGGTGATCATGCCTTGAAGCGCGCCGTATTCGTCGACGATTAGGGCCACGTGGCTCTTGCCCTTCAGGAAGGCCTGCAGCTGGTCGTTGAGATTGGTGGTGTCGGGGATGAACCAGGTCTCGCGGGCGATGGCCATGAAGTCGAGGCTGTCGAGGTCGCCGCCCGCCGCGGCCATGGCTCGCGCCAGGTCCTTGGCGTGCAATATGCCGACGATGTTCTCCGGGTCGTCGCGATAGAGGGGCAGGCGGGTGTAGGGCGCCTCCAGGGCCTCGGCCACCACCTCGCGGGCGGGCTTGTCGAGGTCGAGCATGATCATGTTCTTGCGGTGGACCATGACGTCCGACACGTCCATGTCGGAGAGGTCGAGCACGCCCCCGAGCATGCGCCGGTCGCGGGATTCCACCAGGCCTTCGTCGTGGTGGTATTCGATGGCCCCGCGGATCTCCTCCTGGGCGGCGTGGGCGTCGGCCGCGCTGGTCAGGCGCACGCCAAAGGCGGTGAAGACGGTGCGGATCAGCCACTGGATGGCGGCGATCACCGGCCCGAACAGCCGCACTACGATCAAGGTGGGGTAGGAGAGGGCGCGGGCCACATCGTCGGGCCGGCCGATGGCCAAGGTCTTTGGGAACACCTCGGCATAGACCAGCACCAGCACGGTCATGATCGCCGTGGCCGCCACCACCCCCCAGGGCGCGGGCAGGTGGCGCTCGATGATGTCGGTGGCCAGCGCCGAAGAGAGGATGTTGATCATGGAGTTGCCGAGCAACACCGCGCCGATCATCCGTTCCTGATCATCGATGAGCAGGTTCACCCGCTTGGCCGCCTTGTCGCCCTCCCGCTCCAGCTGGTGCAGCCGCGCGCGGCTCGCTCCGGTCATGGCCGTCTCGGCGGCGGCGAGAAGGCCGGAGAGCGAGAGCAGAAAGAGGATGGCGAGGCCGACCAGGGCGAACAGCATGGGAATCCTTGGGCTATCGCCGCCAGCTTAGCGCCGATCCCGCCTTAGCGCACGACGGCGATGGGGGGCGGGTCGCTTCAGCCTATCTTCGGCGCGGGCAGGCCATGGATCAGACAGGCGGCCAGCACGGTGTTGCGCAGGAGGCAGGCCACGGTGGCGAGGCCGACCCCGCCGGGCACCGGGGTGATCCAGCCGGCCACGGCCTTGGCCTCATCGAAGGCCACGTCGCCCACCAGGCGCGTCTTACCTTCGGCGGCCTTGACGGGGTCCTTGGACGGGACCCGGTTCATGCCCACGTCCAGCACCACCGCGCCGGGACGGATCCAATCGCCCTTCACCATCTCCGCCCGGCCCACGGCCACCACCAGGATTTCCGCCTCGCGGCACACGGCCGGCAGATCCTTGGTGCGCGAATGGGCGATGGTCACGGTGCAATCGGCCTGCAGCAACAGCTGGGCCATGGGCTTGCCCATGAGGTTGGAGCGGCCCACCATCACCGCCCGCTTGCCCTTCAGGTCGCCCAAGGCCTCCTGCAGCATCAGCATGCAGCCCGAGGGCGTGCAGGGGACGAGGCCCGGCAGGCCCGCCGACAGCCGCCCGGCGTTGGTCACAGTGAGGCCGTCCACGTCCTTGTTGGGGTCGATGGCGGCGATGATGCGGTTGGCGTCGAGATGGCCAGGCAGGGGCAGCTGCACCAGAAGTCCGTGGATGGTCGGGTCGGCGTTCAGCTCGCCCACCACGGCCAGGAGCTCGGCCTCGGTAGTCTCCGCGGGCAGGCGTCGGGTCACTGAGTGGAAGCCGCAGGCCTCGGCCTGTTGGCCCTTGTTGCGCACATAGACCTGGCTCGCCGCATCCTCGCCCACCAGCACCACGGCGAGGCCGGGGCGAATTCCGTGCTCGGCCACGAGGGCGCTGGCCGCGGCGGTGACGTCCGCCTGGATGCGCTGGGCGAAGGCCTTGCCGTCGATGATACGGGCTTCGGACATGGCGACTCCTTATAATGCGTCGGCGCCGGCTTATTATTGTCGGGGCACCCTAGGCAATAGAAAGAGCTTCCTATGCGTCTCAGTCCCGACGACTTGCCCGTGTTGGAGGCCCTGGCCGGCGAAGGCGAGGCGCTGGTGAGCCAGACCCTTGGCTGGTGCGCGGTGAATTCAGGCAGCCGCAATCTTGCGGGCCTGGAGACTCAGCGGGGCCTGTTGGCGAACACCCTTGGGTCCATGGCCGGCGAGCTGGAGAGCCTGCCGCTCCCGCCCTCCCTCGAAATCACCCCGGATGGCCGTCAGCGCGAGCAGGCCCATACGGACAGTCTCCGCCTCACCGTGCGGCCCGACGCGCCCATTCAAGTCGCCCTCACCGGCCACTACGACACAGTCTATCCCGCCGAGAGCCGGTTCCAGAACGTGGTCGCCCGTGCGGACGGGGCCCTCAACGGCCCCGGCGTCGCCGACATGAAGGGCGGGATTGCGGTGATGTTGGCGGCCCTCCGCGCCTTCGAGGCCCACCCCTTGGCGGGGCGGGTGGGCTATCGCGTGCTCCTCTCGCCCGACGAGGAGATCGGCAGCCTCGCCTCCGCGCCCCTGTTGGCCGAGCTCGGCAAGACCGCCCACGTGGGGCTGACCTATGAGCCGGCGCTCAGCGACGGCGGCCTTGCGGGCGCGCGCAAGGGCTCGGGTAATTTCCACCTGGTGGTGCAGGGCCGAGGCGCCCACGCCGGGCGCGACTTCGCCGCCGGCCGCAACGCCGTGGCCCTGGCCGCACGCCTCGCCGGCGAGCTCGATCGGATGAATGGCCAGCGCGACGGCCTCACCCTCAACATCGCCCGCATCGATGGCGGCGCGCCGCTGAACATGGTGCCGGATGTGGCCGTGCTGCGCTTCAATGTGCGCCTCTCCGACGCCGAGAGCGCCCGCTTCATCGAGGGCGAGATCGACCGTCTCGTGGCCGCCGATCATGGCGAGGGCTTCAGCGTGGAGCGCCACGGCGGCTTCACCCGCCCGCCCAAGCCCTTCGATGCGGCGCAACAGGCTCTGTTCGGCAAGGCCCGCGAGGCGGGGGCCCTGATCGGCCAGGCCCTGACCTGGAAGCCCTCCGGCGGGGTGTGCGAGGGCAATAATCTGCATGCCGCGGGCGTGCCCAATATCGACACGCTCGGCGTGCGCGGCGGGGATATTCACTCCGAGGCCGAATACGCCTGGCCGGACAGCTTCGCCGAACGGGCCCAGCTCTCGGCGCTTCTGTTGATGAAGCTGGCCTCGGGCGAGATCGACGCCGCGGCGATCAAGCAATTGCGGGCCAGCGCGGGCGGATGAAACCTCGGCCGGCCCTCTTACGTATATGAGAAGGACTCTCACCGCGACGGAGGACCCCGCGCATGGCTGGTGACCGCTTTCCCGTGCAGAAGACCGACACCGAGTGGCGCCGTCTCCTGCCTGGCCCGTCCTACCTCGTGCTGCGTCAGGCCCAGACTGAGCGGCCGTTCACCAGCCCCTTGCTGAATGAACACCGCCAGGGCCGGTTCGTTTGCATGGGCTGCGCCTGGCCGCTGTTCTCGTCCAAGGCCAAGTTCGACAGCGGCACCGGCTGGCCCTCCTTCTTCACCCCCATCAGCCGCCAGGCGGTGGCGACGCACACAGACACCAGCCTCTTCATGATCCGCACCGAGGTCTTGTGCGCCAATTGCGGCGGACACCTGGGTCACGTGTTCGATGATGGCCCTCGGCCGACGGGCCTGCGCTACTGCATGAACGGGGTGGCCCTTCGATTTGTGCCCGGACCCGCTTGAAGGATCGCCTCGAACCAAGCGGCGAGTTGGACTATCTAGGGGCAATGACCGACTCCGCCGCCGCCGCCGCCCCGACCGACGACAAGACGCTCTTCCCGCACGACGATCCCTATCGTCTGTTCGAGGCCTGGCTCGCCGAAGCGACCAAGAGCGAGCCGAACGACCCCAACGCCATGGCGCTGGCCACCGCCGACGCCGACGGCCTGCCGGACGTGCGCATGGTGCTGTTGAAGGGCTTCGATGAGCGCGGCTTCGTCTTCTACACCAACACCGAAAGCGCCAAGGGGCTGGAGCTGGCCGCCAACCCTAAGGCCGCGCTTCTCTTCCACTGGAAGAGCCTCCGCCGTCAGGTGCGGGTGCGCGGGGCCGTGGAGCGGGTGAGCGACGCCGAGGCCGACGCCTATTTCGCCTCCCGCCCGCGCCAGAGCCAGCTGGGCGCCTGGGCGTCCGACCAGTCGCGCGAGGTGGAGGGCCGCTTCGTGCTGGAGCGGCGGGTGGCCGAGCTGGCCCTGAAATACGGCCTCTCCGCGCCGCCCCGGCCGCCGCACTGGCACGGCTATCGCATCTTGCCGGAGGTGTTCGAGTTCTGGCGCGACGGGGCCTTCCGCCTGCATGACCGCATGCAGTACCGCCCGGCCGGGGCTGGCTGGATCCGCGCGCGCCTGTTCCCGTGAGCGACGACGCCCGCCAACAGGCGCTGGAGGCCTGGATTCTGGCTGGGGCCGGCATCGGCGCCCCGGCTGAGCGGCGCATCGACACCCCCATCAGCGCGGTGTTCCTCTATGCCGACAAGGTGCTGAAGCTAAAGAAGGCGGTGGACTTCGGCTTCCTCGACTTCACCACCCTCGCCCAGCGCCGCTGGGCGGTGGGGCGCGAGCTCGACATGAACCGCGAGACCGCGCCCGACGTCTATCGCGCCGCCTACGCCATCATGGCGCAAGGCGACGGCTTCGCCCTCGCCCCGTTCGAGACTACTGACGCCATCGACTATGTGCTGGAGATGCGCCGCTTCGATGAGACGGCGGTGCTGTCCGAATGCCCCGAGCGGGTGGACGGCCCCCTGGCCGAGCAGCTCGGCCGCACCATCGCCCGCTTCCATATCAAGGCAAGGCTGGGCGCGGCGGGCGGCGGCGCGGCGGGTTCGCGCTATGTGATGGACTCGAACGCCGGCCTGATGCGCGGGCTCAAGGATGTGCTCGACCCGGCGGCGGTGGAGCGGACCCTCGCCGCCACCGAGGCGGCCTTCGCCAGCGTAGCGACCCTGCTCGATCAGCGCCTGGCCGACGGCTTCGTACGCGCCTGTCATGGCGACCTGCACCTCGGCAATATCGTGCTGGAGGGCGAGCGACCGATCCTGTTCGACCGCATCGAGTTCAATGACAAGCTGATCGAGATCGACGTGCTCTATGATCTCGCCTTCCTCTTGATGGACCTCGATTTCCGCGGCCGACGAGGGGAGGCGAACCGCGCCTTCAACGCCTGGCTCGATGAGGCCGCTCGGGGCTTTGGCGATGCGCTGTTCGCGGGCCTCGCTTGCCTGCCATTGTTCCTCTCCATCCGCGCCGCGGTGCGCTGCCACGTGACCGGGCATAATAATGCGCCAGACGCCGCGCGGGCCTATCTCGCCGCCGCAGAGGCGCACCTGACGCCCCATCCGCCAAAGCTGATCGCCGTGGGCGGCCTCTCCGGCTCGGGCAAGTCCACTGTCTCGCGCGCCCTCGCGCCCAGCTTGGGCGGCGCGCCGGGGGCGGTGGTGCTGCGCTCGGACGAGCTGCGCAAGCGCCTGTGGAGCTGCGATCCGCTCACCCCCCTGCCGCCGGAAGCCTACGGGCCCGGCGAGAGCGACAAGGTCTATGCCGAGATGCGCCGCCTCGCCGGGCTGTGTCTTTCTGCCGGCCGCTCCGTGATCCTTGACGCCGTGCACCTGAAGGCCGAGGAGCAGTCCGCCGCCGAGGCCCTCGCCGGTGCTCATGGGGTTCCGTTTCAGGGCTTCTGGCTGGAGGCGCCCGCCGAGGTGCTGCGCGAGCGAGTGGGCGCGCGCACCGGCGATGCGTCCGACGCCGATCTCGCCGTGCTGGAGGGCCAGCTTCGCCTGCCCGCGCCACAAACGACCTGGCGCAAGGTGCAGGCGACCATGCCCCCGGATTCCCTTCTCCGGATTATCCCGCCGGACGGCGGGGCTTAGCGCTGATCACGCAATATTCTTACGTCTGGAGCCGATCGCGGACGGAAAACCGGGCCACACCTAGGCTTGATCGGGTTCCGTTAAGGAAATTCCTTGCGTTTTTCGCGGCCTCGCTGCACCCCCTAATGAAGTGTTCAATCAAGCCGTCGGCGTAGCAATGACGGTAAGAAAGTGGGAGGTGCGCATGCTGGGACTGATGCAGGATTGGCCGCTGACGGTCGATCGAATCCTTGACCACGCCAAGTCCTGGCATGGGGATCGCGAAATCGTCACACGCTCGGTGGAAGGGCCGATCACGCGCACCAGCTGGGGGGAGATTCATACCCGCGCCAAGCAGGTGAGCCACGCCCTGAAGGACTTCGGCATCCAGCGCGGCGACAAGGTCGGCACCCTGGCCTGGAACACCGGTCGCCACGTGGAGACCTGGTACGGCATCATGGGCATGGGGGCGGTGTGCCACACCCTCAATCCGCGCCTGCACCCGGATCAGATCATGTGGATCGCCAACCACGCCGGCGACCGGGTGATCTTCACCGACCTCACCTTCGCGCCCATGCTCATCGAGAACATCCACAAGGCGCCCTCGGTGGAGAAGATCATCATCCTTTCCGACGAGGCGCATCGTCCGCCTGAGGCCGGCTCCGATGTCCTGATGTACGAGGACTGGATCAAGGGCCGCCCGGCGGACACGCCCTGGGGCGGCTTTGGCGAGGAGAACGCCTGCGGCGTCTGCTACACCTCCGGCACCACCGGCGATCCCAAGGGCGTGGTCTATTCCCACCGCTCCAACTTCCTGCACACCTTCATGACCTTGCAGGCGGACGTCATGGGCCTCTCCGAGCGCGACGTCATCCTGCCCGTGGTGCCCATGTTCCACGCCAACGCCTGGGGCCTGACCTTCTCCGCCCCGGCGGTGGGGGCCAAGCTGGTCATGCCGGGCGCCAAGATGGACGGCCAGTCGATCTATGAGCTGCTGGAGGGCGAGCAGGTCACCATGTCCGCCGCCGTGCCCACCGTGTGGCAGATGCTGCTGCAACACATGGAGGCGCATAACGCCAAGCTCACCAGCCTGAAGAAGGTGGTGATCGGCGGCTCGGCCTGCCCCGAGAGCATCATCCGCGTGTTCCACGAGCGCTATGGGGTGGATGTGATCCACGCCTGGGGCATGACCGAGACCTCGCCCCTGGGCACGCTCGGCTCGCTCACCCACCACTATGCGAACCTGCCCTTCGATGATCAGGTCTCGGTGCGGCTGAAGCAGGGACGCCCGCCGCTCGGCGTGGACCTGAAGCTCTGCAACGACGAAGGCGAGCGCCTGCCCCACGACGGCAAGACCTTCGGCCGATTGTTGGTGCGGGGCCCGACCATCTCCAAGGCCTACCTGCGCCTCGACAAGCCGATCCTCGACGAGGAGGGCTATTTCGACACCGGCGACGTGGCCACCATCGACGCCCACGGCTATATGCAGATCACCGACCGGGCTAAGGACGTGATCAAGTCCGGCGGCGAGTGGATCAGCTCCATCGATATCGAGAACCTGGCCGCCGGCCATCCCAAAGTGGCCATCGCCGCGGTGATCGGCGTGTTCCATCCGAAGTGGGATGAGCGCCCGCTCTTGATCATCCAGCTGAAGCCGGGCGAGACCGCCACCAAAGAGGAAATGCTGGCCCACCTGGAAGGCAAGATCGCCAAGTGGTGGACCCCGGACGACGTGGTGTTCGTGGACTCCATCCCCCTCGGGGCCACCGGCAAGATCGACAAGAAGGTGCTGCGGGCCCAGTTCCAGGACTACGTGCTGCCCACCATCCATCCCTACACGGCCAAGGAAGAGGCCGAGGGCGAGCCGGTGGAGCGCATCATCACCCCACCGGACGGGCCCAAGCCCATGGCCATGGCTGACGGCGAGGAGGCCCACCCCAAGCATAAGGGGTTGTGGCCGTTTGGGCGCAAATAGGTCCAAAAATCCTATGCGTGTGTTAATCCGCCTGGGTTAGGCTCTGTTAAGGTTGTTGTGGCACCCTTCGCGCTCATAAATGGCGCAGGAGGGGGGCATGGGCCCGTTCTCAGTGTGGCATTGCTTAACCTGGAGCGTCACGGTGGCGCTCTCGCTCGCCTTCGTCATTCCCATGGCGCTGATCATCCGCAAGCTCGGCTTCAGTTGGCCGCAGGCGGTGATCTGGGCCGTGCTGGTGGCCACGCCGGGGATCGGCCTCGTGGCCATCTGGGTGCTGGCCCTGGTAGAATGGCCGCACTGGCGCCATTCGGCGGCTCAAGCCAACGCCTGAGCCGCCGGCAATCTCGTTAGGCGCCGTAGAGCACGCTCACCGTTTCGGCGACGCAGGCCGGACGGTCCTCGCCCTCGATCTCGATGGTGCATTCGGCGATCATCTGCAGCCCGCCGGACTTGGGCTCCACCGACACCAGCTTCTCACGCATGCGCACGCGCTTACCCACCCGCACCATGTTGGTGAAACGCACCTTGTTGGAGCCGTAATTGATGCCGCGGCTGACCCCGGTGACACGCAGGATCTGCGAGGCGAAATAGGGGATCAGCGACAAGGTGAGATAACCGTGGGCGATGGGTCCGCCGATTTCCTTGGTGGCGCGGGGCACGTCCACGTGGATCCATTGATGATCGCCGGTGGCGTCGGCGAACTGGTTCACGCGGTCCTGGCTGATGGTCAGCCACTCCGACACGCCCACTTCCTCCCCCGCCAAGGACGGCAGATCGGCATAGCTCACTTCACGGACCATCTGGGTCTCCTCGTTTTCGTCGGGCGGACTTTAGAGCGAGGGCGCCCGTCCTGGGAAGCCTGACCCTGCGGCATGATCTGATCCGCCAGCTTGCGTCGCGCCGCCGGGAAGGGGATAGGTTCCCCATGCGTTTCGACGATCGCCTGCTGGACGAGATCAAGTCGCGGCTGCGCCTGTCCGATGTCATCGGGCGGAGCGTGAAGCTGCGCCGGTCTGGCCGCGAGTGGGTGGGCCTGTCGCCCTTCGCCAAGGAGAAGTCCCCCTCCTTCTATGTGAACGACGAGAAGGGCTTCTTCCACGACTTCTCCTCCGGCAAGCATGGCGATCTGATCGGCTTCTTGCAGGAGACCGAGCGGCTCAGCTTTCGCGAAGCCGTGGAGAAGCTGGCGGCGGAGGCCGGCGTCTCCCTGCCCAGCGACGATCCCCGCGCCGCAGAGGCCGAGCGCGAACGGCTTGGCTTGCAGGACTGGCTGGAGGCCGCCGCCCGTTGGTTCGAGGCCGAGCTGCGCCGCCCGGTTGGGGCGAACGCGCGGGCCTACCTGGAGCGGCGTGGCTTGCCCGAAAGCGAATGGAGCCGGTTCCGCATCGGCTACGCGCCCTCGGGCCGCACGGCGCTGAAGGACTTCCTCATCGCCAAGGGAGGCAAGCCGCGCGAGCTGGTGGAGGCCGGGCTCCTCATTCAGCCGGACGATGGCGGCTCGCCCTATGACCGTTTCCGCGACCGGGTGATCTTCCCCATCGCCGATGGCCGGGGGCGGGTGGTGTCCTTTGGCGGCCGGGCGCTCGATCCGGAGGCTAAGGCCAAGTACCTGAACGGCCCGGAGACCAGCCTCTTCCACAAGGGCAATGTCCTGTACGGCCTCAGCGAGGCGCGCAAGCTGTTGCACCTCGGCGCCCGCGATCAAGGGCAGGCGGGCGTTGCACCGCCCCTGGTGGTGGTGGAAGGCTATATGGACGTCATCGCCTGCCAGAGGGCCGGGCTCGCGGGCGTCGCGCCGCTCGGCACCGCGCTCACCGAGGAGCAGATGGCGCTCTTGTGGCGGCTGCATGGCGAGCCCACCCTCGCCTTCGACGCCGACAAGGCGGGGCTGCGCGCCGCCTCCCGGGCCATCGACCGGGCCTTGCCGCTTTTGCAGCCCGGCCGCTCATTCCGCTTCGCCATCCTCTCCGGCGGCAAGGATGCGGACGATGTGTTGCGCGAGCAGGGCGCAGGGGCGTTGAAGGCGCAGCTGTCTGAGACCTCGCCCCTGGTGCAGCAGTTGTTCGAGCGCGAGCGGGACCTGGAGCCCCTCGACACCCCCGAGCGCAAGGCGGGGCTGAAGGTGCGCCTGCGCAAGGCCGCCGCGCTGATCGCCGACAAGGATCTGGCCAGCGCCTATCGTGACGATCTTCTGGCCCGCTTCGAGGCCCTGTTCGAGAAGGACCGGTCAGCGTCCGGCGCCGTTGCGTCGCGCGCGCCCTTTACGCCCGGTCCCCGCCGCCGCGGCCGCTTCGACGGCCCGGCCTATCTCAGCGCGCCCCTGACGCCGGAGGCTCGCGCGGGGGCCAAGCGACTGCGCGTCGCCCTCGACATCCCCGCCGCTTGCCTCGCTCAGGGCCTGATCGATGATCCGCATCGTCTCGATGCGCATCTGGAAAGTTTCGAGCGCTACGGCTTCGGTCAGCCGCAGCTCAATCACTTGGCGAAAGAAATCATCAGTCTCCGAATGAGGTTCGATGATCTTGACACGGGGGCTTTGCTTCGCCATTTGGCGGAGGAAGGCTTTGGGCCCCTCATCGGCGACATCGAGACCACCGCCCGGTCCTCGACGGCGGCGTTTTTGGATTCGGCGCTGCCGCTGGAGGACGCCCGGGCCCAATGGTCGCAGGCGTTCGAGACGATCACCCACTTGGCCGCGTTGGAGAACGCATTGGAAGCCGCAAAGGCGGATGTGACGCGCGGGCTGGACGCGGTGGCTTTCTCGCGGTTGAAGGCCGAGCGTGATGCACTTCGCCGCACCGTCAAGGAACAATTTGGCGCACGGCCGGGGCGAAAATCGTCGGCGACGGGCGTTTAAACCATTTGAGCAGCGATGCAGGTGTCGGCGCGGGACCCGCGCCGGGACGGAGATACGAATGACGACGAATTCGGGCGAGGCGCCAGAGACCGAGACCACCCACGATGGTCCCCTGCTCGACCTGACCGACGCCGGCGTAAAGAAGTTCATCAAGCAGGCCAAGGCCCGCGGCTATGTGACCATGGACGAGCTGAACAAGCTTCTGCCGTCCGAGGAGTTCACTTCCGAGCAGATCGAGGACACCCTCGCCATGCTCTCGGAGATGGGCATCAACGTCATCGAGGCTGAAGACGCCGAGCAGGAGAACGCCGGCGAGGTGGCGGTGCGCGAAGAGAGCGCGGTCGCCGAAACCACCAAGCCCGAAGCCTATGACCGTACCGACGATCCGGTGCGCATGTATCTGCGTGAAATGGGCTCGGTGGAGCTCCTGTCGCGCGAGGGCGAAATCGCCATCGCCAAGCGCATCGAGGCCGGCCGCGACACCATGATCCGCGGCCTGTGCGAAAGCGCTCTCACCTTCGAAGCCATCATGGTGTGGCGCGACGAGCTGCGCTCGGGCCGCATCCTGCTGCGGGAGATCATCGATCTCGAACAGACCTATGGCGGCCAGACCCCCGGCGGCCCCACCGGCGCCGAAATGGGCGAAGGCGAGGGTGAGGAGGAGGCTGAAGAGACTGCCAGCGGCGAAGCCCGCCCCGAAGGCGAAGCCGAGGGCGAGAGCGAGGATGATTTCGACGACGGCGCCGGTCCCTCCGTCTCGGCCATGGAAGCCGAGCTGCGCGAAGGGGTCATGCTTACCCTCGACGCCATCGCCGGCGAGTTCGAAGCCTTCCGCAAACTGCAGGAGCGCCTCGTTGAGCTGCGCCTGCGCGGCGCCGACCTGACCGAGGCCGATCGCTCGGCCTTCGGCGCCCTGGCCAACACCATCAGCCAGCACCTGAAGACGCTGAAGCTGAACAACAACCGCATCGAAGCCCTGGTCGAGCAGCTCTACGCCATCAACAAGCGGCTGATGAGCCTGGAGGGGCGCCTGCTGCGTCTGGCCGACAGCTACGGCATCTCTCGGCCGGAATTCCTCAAGGCCTATTTCGGCCACGAGCTCGACCCGGACTGGATCGACAAGGTCAAGGCGCTGGGCGTGCGCTGGACCCGCTTCGGCGAGAACGAAGCTCATCAGATCAACGAAATCCGCCAGGACATCGCGGCGCTGGCCACCGAGACCGGCGTGGCCATCGACGACTATCGCCGCATCGTGCAGACGGTGCAGAAGGGCGAGCGCGAGGCCCGCCAGGCCAAGAAGGAAATGGTGGAGGCCAACCTGCGCCTCGTCATTTCCATCGCCAAGAAATACACCAACCGCGGCTTGCAGTTCCTGGACCTGATTCAGGAGGGCAACATCGGCCTGATGAAGGCGGTGGACAAGTTCGAGTATCGCCGCGGCTACAAGTTCTCCACCTACGCCACCTGGTGGATTCGCCAGGCCATCACCCGCTCCATCGCCGACCAGGCTCGCACCATCCGCATCCCGGTGCACATGATCGAGACGATCAACAAGATCGTCCGCACCAGCCGCCAGATGCTGCACGAAATCGGCCGCGAACCCACTCCGGAGGAGCTGGCCGAGAAGCTGGCCATGCCGCTGGAAAAGGTGCGCAAGGTGCTGAAGATCGCCAAGGAGCCCATCAGCCTCGAAACGCCCATCGGCGACGAGGAGGACAGCCATCTGGGCGACTTCATCGAGGACAAGAACGCCGTCCTGCCTATTGATGCGGCGATTCAGTCCAATCTGCGCGAAACCACCACCCGGGTGCTCGCTTCGCTCACGCCGCGTGAAGAGCGTGTCTTGCGCATGCGCTTCGGAATCGGCATGAACACCGACCACACCCTCGAAGAGGTCGGGCAGCAGTTCTCGGTGACTCGCGAACGTATTCGCCAGATCGAAGCCAAGGCGCTGCGCAAGCTGAAGCACCCCTCAAGGTCGCGGAAGCTGCGCAGCTTCCTCGACAGCTGATCTCTTTCCTCCGCGGGTGTGCGTTTTGCGTGCTCCCTTTCCCATCCCTCACGACCGCAAAGACCTGAGCGTTATTCTGACCGCATGAAAAAGCTGAAGACCAATTTCGACGACCGCATCGCCGCGTCCAAAGAAGCCAAGCAAGCCCTCCTCGCCAAGTTCAAACCCAAGCCCGCCGTCCAGGCCGAAGTCTTCGTGACTCGCGAGGAAGAAAAGGCTCAGGAGCGCGAGCGCGTGCGCCTCGAGCGCGCCGAGGCCAAGGAGGCCGCCCGCCTCGCCGCCGAGGAGGCCGCCGCCGCCCAGGTGCTGTCCGCCGAGGAGGAAGAGCGCCTCGCCCTGCAGGCCAAGCGCGAAGAGCGCAAGCTGCGCAAGCAGTTGGAAAAGGCCGAGGCCCGAGCCAAGAAGGAAGGCCGCCAGGCCATGCGCCAGGTGGCCTGAGGGCCATCGGCTGGTGTGCTGGATTGAACGGGCGGGCGCCGCAATGGCCCCGCCCGCACTGCGTTAGCGCCCCTCTTTGATCTCGTAGGTTCCCACCAGTTCGCCAGAGGCGATGGTGCAGCCCTTCATGGCCTGCACCAGCTCGTCCACGCTCGCCCCGGCGTCGAAGGGCAGGGCCCGGTTCAGGGCGAACAGCTGGAAGTGATAGTGGTGAACCCCGTGGCCGGCGGGGGGCTTCATGCCGTACCAGCCGTGGCCGCCGAGGCTGTTCCTGCCCTGGATCGCCCCGTTCAGCTCCGGCGGATGGTTTCCCACCGGCAGATGCCGCGGCAGGCTGTCGGCCGTGCCGGGGATGTTCCACACCAGCCAGTGCACGAACGGCTTGTCCATGGGCGCGTCGGGGTCTTCCACGATCAGGCAATAGGTCTCGGCCTCCAGCACATTGGTCCAGGTAAGGGGCGGGGAGACGTTGTCATGGTCGGCCGCGTATTGCGCATCAAGCTTGCCGTCAGCCAGCACCGCTGGCGAGAACACCGGAATGCTCGTCGCCTCATAGGGCTTCACCCGCAAGATGGCGATGGCCTTGCCCGAATGCTCCGGGTGGTGCGCGGGGTCGTGGTGATGATGCGAAGAATGCGGATTGTGGTGGGGCATGACGGCCTCCTGATGGGTCAGGGATTTTGCCCCCCAAGGGGCGCCCGACCCGCGCCGCCGTCATTGATTGGAATCAGCCGCCCCAGCGATAGTTGAAGCTGACGCTCATCCGCTCCTGGCGGCCCTGGTTGGCCATGACCTCGTGCCGCAGCCAACTCTCCCACATGAAAATGGTTCCGGGTGCGGGCTTCAAATAGACAAAGGGCTGCAGGATCTCCGGTGCTTCCGGCGTGCGGGTGGGGGCGGCCATCATCATGGACAGGCGCGGATCCTCCAGCTTCAGCGCCCCGGCGCCAGGCGGCGTACGCACATAGATGGTGCCGGAAATGACGCTGTGCGGGTGGATGTGGCTGGTGTGGGTGCCGCCCGGCTTCAGCACGTTGATCCACAGGCTGTCGAGCTTCAGCTTCTTGCCGCCGAGATCGAAGCCGAGGGTCTTGGCGAAGGCCGCCACGCGCTTGTCGAGCTTGCCCTTCAAGGTTTCGAACACCGTGGCCCGCTGCGGCAGATCATCCAGCGAGGCGTAGGAGGTGTAGCCGGGATAGGCGTTTTCCTTGCACCAGCCGTGGCCGGCTGTGTCCTCCTCCGCGATGAAACAGCAGGCCTGATCCAGCTCTGCCAGGAAGGTCTGGAAGCCCTTCTCCTCGGCGATGGAGGATTGATAGACCTGGGTGGCGAAGAGGGTGCGGATGTCGCTCATGCCGCGCCGTTAGCGCTGCGCGGGCGCCAAGTCAAAAGCGCGGATCAAATTATGGCGTTGACGGGCTCAGTGAAATACTACTAATAATAGTATTTACTGCCATGAATTATTCTTCTCACGTTGGGCGAACAATCCCCGACGTTGATGCGCCTCGATATTTCCAATCCAGCCAATGGCTCCTCCGCGCCGCGCTCTGGTCGAACTTCACTTCGGTCAGCTCCCCGTCGAGAGAATCAATCGAACGCTTGATCTTGAGCTTGAGCCTGGCGAGGTGATTTTCACGCGGTCCGCGCAGGCTCATGCTGAGCGCCATCACCCGCAAGATTTTCCAAAATGCCTGCCTTATGTCGGCCTCATCACGCAGTCGCCGCAATTTGTCGGCGATGATTTTCGCAACGCTGGCAAGATCGAGTTGATTTCACGAATCCCATCACTGGGCGGCGGCGTGCTTGTGGCGGTGACGGTGGAGCGCGATCGTCACGGTCGATATCACGTGGCGTCCGTCTATCCGGTGAGCGAGGCCAAGATTCAAAATCGCCGACGCCAAGGATATTTGAAGCCGCTTCAGGGCGGAGAGCGCTCAATATGACGAAGGCCCCGATGGTTCGGGGCCTTCGAGATCGCACTACTTGCGGCAGGATCCCCGGTTTTCAGTCGAGCGCCTGGGCGGTCGAACTCCTGCATCTCTTCGGCTTTCGCCTACTTTACCGCCTCCGAAAGTCGGACGCGGTGCGTGAGGAGGGCGTTCTCACCTCACAAGCGACGTGCGCGGAACGAATATAAGTCCTTTGCGCCAACCGTTCAATGTCGGCGAATCGTCGGCTACCATAAGGCCATGCTCGATACTCAAGCCCGATCCGACGCAACCCCGACGATCCCGGCCCCCCACCCGGAATTCGCCTATCTTGAGCTCATGCGCGAGATCTTGGAGACCGGCGTGCCGCGCACTGACCGCACCGGCGTCGGGACCATCGGCCTGTTCGGGCGGCAGATCCGCTTCGACCTCGCCGAGGGCTTTCCGCTCCTCACCACCAAGAAGGTGCACTTCAAGTCGGTGGCGCTGGAGCTCTTATGGTTCCTGCGCGGCGACACCAATGTGCGCTGGCTGCAGGAGCGCGGGGTGAGCATCTGGGACGAGTGGGCCAATGAGGAGGGCGAACTCGGCCCCGTCTATGGCAAGCAGTGGCGCTCTTGGGCCGCACCCGATGGCCGCAGCATCGACCAGATGGCGCGGCTGATGGCGGCCTTGCGGGCCAATCCCTTCAGCCGTCGCCACGTGGTCTCGGCCTGGAACCCGGCGGAGGTGGACGACATGGCCCTGCCGCCCTGCCACTGCCTGTTCCAGTTCTATGTGACGCCGGATGCGCAGGGGCGGCCCGATCGCCTGTCGTGCCAGCTCTATCAGCGCTCGGCGGACTATTTCCTCGGCGTGCCGTTCAACATCGCCAGCTACGCCCTCCTCACCGCCATGATGGCCAAGGCGCTTGGTCTCAAGGCGGGCGAGTTCGTGCATGCGTTCGGCGACGTGCACCTCTATTCCAACCACCTGGATCAGGCGCGGCTGCAGCTTACGCGCACGCCCAAGCCCTGGCCCCGCCTCGCCCTCGCTGACAAGACCGACCTGTTCGCCTTCGAGTACGAGGATCTCTGCCTGGAGGGCTATGATCCCCATCCGGCCATCAAGGCCGAGGTGGCGGTTTGAGCCGCCCGCTCCCCATCGCCTTGGTGGCGGCTCGGTCTCGCAACGGCGTCATCGGTCGCGACGGCGCCTTGCCCTGGCGGCTGAAGTCGGACCTCGCCCTCTTCAAGGCGACGACCCTGGGCAAGCCGGTGATCATGGGCCGCAAGACCTGGGAAAGCCTGCCGAAGAAGCCCCTGCCGGGGCGCCTGAACATCGTCCTGACGCGGGATCTCTCGTTCGAGCCTAAGGGCGCCGTCGCCGTGCAAAGCCTCGCCGAGGCCGTGGCCATGGCCCGCGAACAGGCGGAGGAGGACGGGGCGGAGGAGGTCTGCGTCATCGGCGGGGCCGAGCTCTACGCCCTCGCGATCCCTAAGGCCGCCCGGCTCTACCTCACCGAGGTGGACCTCGACATCGACGGCGACGCGCATTTTCCGGCCTTCGACGAGGCCGCCTGGCGCGAAACGCGCGCTGAGGCGCACTCGGCGGGGGAGGGGGACGACCATCCGTTTCGGTTTCGGGTGCTGGAGCGCCGCTAAGCCCCTGGCGCGTTTGCTGAACCGCGTCCTATAGTTTCCTGAACAGCGCTCACTTGAGCCAAACCAGAGCGTTCCCAGGGAGACGTCCATGTCGCAACTCGAACTCACCCTCGTGGCCGAAGGGCTGCAATTCCCCGAAGGCCCCATCGCCATGGCCGACGGCTCGGTGGTGCTGGTGGAGATCGAGCGCGGGACCCTCACCCGGGTGGCGCCGGATGGAACCCAGAGCATCATCGCCAAGGTGGGCGGCGGACCCAACGGCGCGGCCATCGGCCCGGACGGCGCGGTCTATCTGTGCAACAACGGCGGCTCCTTCACCTATTTCCAGATGGAGGGGATCAATGTGCCAGGGCCGACCCCGTCGGACCACAAGGGCGGCTCGATCCAGCGGGTGGACCCGAAGACCGGCGAGGTGAAGACCCTCTACACCCATTGCGGAACTCGCCGGCTGAACGGGCCCAACGATCTCGTGTTCGACAAGCAGGGCGGGCTCTGGTTCACCGACCACGGCACCAGCCTGCCAGAATACCGCACCCACGGCGGCCTGTTCTATTGCCAGCCGGACGGCTCCTCCATCACCTGCGTGCGCGATCACCTGATCAGCCCCAACGGCGTCGGCCTCTCCCCCGATGAGACGGTGGTCTATGTGGCCGACACCCACACCGGGCGGCTGTGGGCCTTCGACATCCTCTCGCAGGGCGTGGTGGCCGAGCCCACGCTGGGCCAGCCGGGGCGGGTGATCTGCACCCTGCCGGGCTATCAGCTCTTGGACAGCCTGGCGGTGGAGGCCGGCGGCAAGGTGTGCGTGGCCACCATCCTCAACGGCGGGATCACCGCCTTCGACCCGGACGGCTCGGTGGAGCATTTCGCCGTGCCCGACCTCATCGTCACCAATATCTGCTTCGGCGGGGCGGACATGCGCGACGCCTGGATCACCGCCTCGGGCACGGGCAAGCTCTACAAGACCCGCTGGCCGCGGCCGGGCCTGAAGCTGAACTTCAACGGGTGACGGGGGGCGGTCTGCGACGTTCTAGCTGTTGATGTGGCCGGCTATTGGCCGTACATTCTTCATCAGGAGCATCGCCATGTCCCACATCGCATCCCGAACCACAGGTGGGCGCGCCCGAGCTGAGCGCTTGGAGGCGCGCGTCACCTCAGAGCAGAAGAGTCTGATCGAACGTGCGGCTGCGCTCGAAGGCCGGACCGTCACCGATTTTGTGCTGGCGAGTGTGCAGGATGCCGCGCGTCGGGCCATTGAGGCGCACAATCAGCTCGCTCTTTCCGTGCGCGACAGCGAGGCCTTTGTCGAGGCGCTGTTGAACCCTAAGCCGGTCAATGATCGACTGGCGGAAACCGTGCGCCGCTATCGCGAGCGGACGGGCGTTTGACGCCGCCGGGTGAGGGCGACGACGCGCTCCGGGTCGAGCCGCTGTCGCCAAACCATAACCGATCAAGCTTCGAGAGCGGCGTTGAGCCGTTGGATCGCTATTTCCGAAGCCAGGCGGGTCAAGACGCGCGGAAGAATGTCGCCGCGCCCTTCGTGCTCGTGCTCCCGGACGGGACCATAGCCGGCTTCTACACACTGGCCGCCACATCAGTGCGGCTGAGCGAACTGCCAGCGTCGACGGCGCGCAATCTGCCGCGATACCCGCTTGTCCCGGCGACTTTGCTCGGCCGGTTGGCCGTGGATCGCCGACACCAGGGCAAGGGCTATGGGCGTTTCCTGTTGGCCGATGCGCTTTATCGCGCCTGTCAGAGCGAGATCGCCGCCTTTGCGGTGCTGGTCGACGCCAAGGACGCCCACGCCCGCCGCTTCTATGAACGGGAAAGCTTCCTGCCTTTGCCGGACCAGCCCATGAAGCTGTTCCGGCCGTTGGCGGATATCAGGCCGCTGTTTCGCTGAACGCGCCGCCTCAGCTCAAGCTGCCGAGCGCCGCGGGGGTGAAGTCCATCAGCTCGCCATTGCGGCCGGCCTTCACCTTCTCCACCCAGTGCGGGTCGGCCAGAAGCGCGCGGCCGACGCCGATGAGGTCGAATTCTTCGCGCTCCATGCGGCGCAACAGCTCGTCCAGCGAGGCCGGCTTGGCGCCCTCGCCGGCGAACGAGGCGATGAACTCGCCGGAGAGGCCCACCGAGCCCACGCTGATGGTAGGAACGCCGGTAAGCTTCTTGGCCCAGCCGGCGAAGTTGAGGTCGGAGCCCTCGAACTCCGGCTCCCAGAAGCGGCGCTGCGAGCAGTGCAGGATGTCGGCGCCCGCCTCCACCAGGGTTCCGAGCCAGGTCTGCAATTCTTCCGGCGTGGTCGCCAGGCGCGCGGTGTAGTCCTGCTGCTTCCACTGCGAGATGCGGATGATGAGGGCGAAGTCCTCGCCCACGTGGCGGCGGCAGGCCTTGATCACCTCGGCGGCGAAGCGCGAGCGATCCTTCAAGCTCGCCCCGCCCCACTGGTCCGTGCGCTCATTGGTGCCGGCCCAGAAGAACTGGTCGATGAGATAGCCGTGGGCGCCGTGGATCTCCACGCAGTCGAAGCCGAGGCGTTTGGCCTCGCCCGCAGCCTTTCCGAAGGCCTCGATGGCATCAGCGATGTCGGCGTCGCTCATGGGTTCAGTGAAGGCCTTGCCGGGGCGCGACAGGCCCGACGGGCTGTCCACCGGGGTGGGGGCGAAGGACGGATCGCGGCCGCGCACCGCGCCCACGTGCCAGATCTGCGGCCCCATGGCCCCGCCCTCGGCGTGCACCGCGTCGATGACGCCCTTCCAGGCGGCCAGCTCCTTTTCGCCATGGAAGCGCGGCACGTTGGGATCGTTCAGTGAGGCGGGACGGTCGACGCCCGTGCCTTCCGAGAGGATCAGCCCCACCTCGGCCGCCGCGCGGCGGGCGTAGTAGCTGGCCACCTCCGGCGTCGCCACGCCGCCTGGGGAGAAGGAGCGGGTCATGGGGGCCATGACGATGCGGTTCTTGACGTGCAGCGACTTGCAGGCGAAGGGGCGGAACAGGACGTCGAGGGACATGGCGCGCTTTCGAACTTATCGATGATTAGATAAGCCTTCTGTCACAGCATCGGCGACCGAAGCCAGCCAGAAATTCTGAGCGTTTCCGTGCAGGTCAGTCTGCGCATCAGGCCAGCGCGCCAGGCCAGATCGAGTCGGGCCAGATCGAGTCGGGCGTGGCGAACGGTCCTCGTCAGCGGTTGCGTTGCATCGGTTCGCGGCGTGATCGCGCGTTTTCGAATTGCAGGGGCGCAATCCACAGTCCTGAACAATTGCTCCCCAATATACGCAGGATTGATGCGTATCCGGATCGACGAATATCCGGCGCTTCGCTATTGTTCCGTCATGTTCATCAATCGGGATCAGGCGCCTTGGGCGAGCAGCTGCGATTAAGGCTCGACCGACCGCAAACCCTGCGGCGGGAGGACTTTATTCTTTCGCCCACCAATGCGTCAGCCATGGCCATCCTAGACTCGTGGCCCATGTGGCCCGGCGGCGCCCTGGCTCTGGTGGGCCCGGCGGGCACGGGAAAGTCCCATCTAGCCATGGATTGGGCCAACCGGGTGGGCGCGCGCGTGGTGCGCGGCTCAGGCGTGACCGCGCCCCTGATCGAGTTCGACGGCGGTCCGGTGCTGGTGGACGACGCCGACCGCCTGGGCGACGACGAAACGCTCTTTCACCTGATCAATATGGCGGCGCGGCCGGGCGGCGGGCTTTTGCTCACCAGCCGGCTCGCCCCGAAATTCTGGCTTGCCGAGCTGCCGGACCTGCGTTCGCGGCTCAATGCGCTGCCGGTGGCCGAGCTCGACGAGCCCGATGACCTCGTATTGCAGGGCGTGCTGAAGAAATTCTTCCGTGAGCTGAGTATTCGACCTTCGGAGGAGCTCATTTCCTATCTTCTTCGCCGTATCGAACGTTCGGTGCCCAAGGCGAAGGAGGTGGTGTCTCGGCTCGACGTTTTAGCCGACCAGGAGCGTCGACCAGTGACCCGCGCCCTCGCCCGCCACATGCTCGGGGCGGAGCTGGACGCCGCCGATCTGCTGGACGGATTATGACAGCGACGCGCTTGCAGCCGTTCGCCGCATGGGCGAAAAACCCTGCATGAACGAGATGACCGTTTCCGTCCAAGGCCCCGCTGAGGCGATCGACGTTCCGCCCGCCGCGCCGTCTGCGGGGGAAGGCCTGACCTTGGACGCCGGAGCCCTGCACGCGCCGAGCCGGTTCTTCAACCGCGAGCTCTCCTGGCTGTCGTTCAATGAACGGGTGCTGGAAGAGGCGCAGAATCCGAAGCATCCCCTGCTGGAGCGGCTGCGCTTCCTGTCCATCTCGGCCAACAACCTCGACGAATTCTTCATGGTGCGCGTGGCGGGCCTGCGCGGCCAGGTGCGCGAGGGCGTGCGGGTGGTGAGCCAGGATGGCCTCTCGCCCGCCGAACAGCTCTACAAGGTCACCGAAGGCGCCGTGGCCCTGATGGAGTTGCAGCAACAGGTCTGGAAGGATCTGAAGCGGCTGATGGAGGGCCAGGGCATCTTCTTGGTGGGCGCCGACGGGGTTACGGCGCCGGAGCGCGCGGCCATGGAGCCGGTGTTCCGCGACGAGCTCTTTCCCGTGCTGACGCCGCTGGCCATCGATCCGGCTCACCCCTTCCCGTTCATCCCCAACCTCGGCTTCTCGCTGGCCTTGCGCCTGCGCCGGTTGCAGGATGGCAAGACCCTGTACGCCCTCGTGCCCGTGCCCAACCAGGTCAAGCGCTTCTGGCGCCTGCCGGTGAAGGGCCAGGCCAAGTCCAAGCGCCGCTATATCGCCCTCGAGAGCCTGCTCGCCCTCTTCATCGACCACCTGTTCCCCGGCTGCGAGGTGGAAGCCAAGGGCGTGTTCAGCGTCCTGCGCGACTCCGACGTGGAAATCGAAGAAGAGGCCGAAGATCTGGTGCGCGAGTTCGAGGCCCTGCTCCGCCAGCGCCGCCTCGGCTCGGTGGTGCGGGTGACCCTGGAGCGCTCCATGGGCCAGGACCTGCGCGACTTCATCATCCACCACCTGCAGGCCGGCCCCATGGACGTGGTGGAGGTGGACGGCGTCCTCGGCATGTCGCAGCTGTCGCAGCTGATCCCCTCCGACATGCTGGAGCTGAAGTTCAAGCCCTACGAGCCGCGCTTCCCCGAGCGGATCCGCGAGCACGGGGGCGACTGTTTCGCCGCCATCCGCGAGAAGGACATCCTGGTCCACCACCCCTATGAGAGCTTTGACGTGGTGGTGCAGTTCCTGCGTCAGGCCGCCGCCGACCCCAATGTGCTGGCCATCAAGCAGACCCTCTACCGCACCAGCCACAACAGCCCCATTGTCGCGGCCCTGATCGACGCCGCCGACCGCGGCAAGAACGTCACGGCGCTGGTGGAGCTCAAGGCCCGCTTCGATGAGGCCGCCAACCTGAAATGGGCCCAGGACCTGGAGCGGGCGGGCGTGCATGTGGTGTTCGGCTTCGTGGAGTACAAAACCCACGCCAAGCTGAGCGTGGTGGTGCGCCGCGAGGACGATCACCTGAAGACCTATTGCCACTTCGGCACCGGCAACTACCACCCGATCACCGCCAAGATCTACACCGACCTCTCCTTGTTCACCTGCGACTCGGCCTATGGCCGCGATGTGGGGCGGATGTTCAACTTCATCACCGGCTACGCCAAGCCGGAGACCCTGGAGAAGCTGGCCTTCTCGCCGGTGAGCCTGAAGCCGAGCCTTCTGAAATGGATCGCCGAGGAGGCCGACAACGCCCGCGCCGGCAAGCCGGCCACCATCTGGGCTAAGCTTAATTCCCTGGTGGACCCGGAGATCATCGACGCCCTCTATCGCGCCAGCCAGGCGGGGGTGAAGATCGAGCTGGTGGTGCGCGGCATCTGCTGCCTGCGCCCGCATGTGCCGGGGCTTTCCGACAACATCTGTGTGAAGAGCATCGTCGGCCGCTTCCTGGAGCACAGCCGCATTGTCTGCTTCTCCAACGGCCACGAGATGCCGAGCCCCAAGGCTCGGGTGTTCATTTCCTCCGCCGACTGGATGCCGCGCAACCTCGATCGCCGCATCGAGAGCCTGGTGCCCATCGAGAACGCCACCGTGCACCAGCAGGTGCTGAACCAGATCATGGTGGCCAATCTCAATGACGAGGCGCAAAGCTGGTATCTCGAATCGGATGGTAGCTATACGCGCTACGACACCAAGGGCGTTCGCAAGCCCTTCTCCGCCCATGAGTATTTTATGACCAACCCCAGTCTGTCCGGCCGCGGTCGCGGCGTGAAGCAGCTGCCGCGCGCGTTCGATCATGTGGGCCCGCGACGCTGAGCGCGGGGCCCGCGACGTCGCCGTCCTCGACGTCGGGTCCAACAGCGTTCGTCTCGTCATCTACCGCCTGGAAGGGCGGGCCATCTGGACCGTGTTCAACGAGAAGGTGCTGGCCGGCCTCGGCCGCGGCCTGGCCCAGACCGGACGTCTGTCGCCGGACGGCGCGGTGCAGGCCCTCGCCGCCCTGCGCCGGTTCAAGATGGTGCTGGATGCGGCCAAGCCCGCGGCCATCTACACCGCCGCCACCGCCGCCGTGCGCGAGGCTTCCGACGGTCCGGTCTTTGTGGAGCAGGTGCGGCGCGAGACCGGCGGGCGCCAGGGCATTTCCATCCGTGTGCTCTCCGGCGAGGAGGAGGCCTATTACTCGGCCCTCGGCGTCGCCGCCGGCGCGCCTGACGCCACCGGCGTGGTGGGGGATTTGGGCGGCTCCAGCCTTGAACTGATCCCCATCCGCCACGGCGTTCCTGGGCGGGGGGTGACCCTGCCGCTTGGACCCTTCGCCCTCGGGGCCCCGCGGCCCATGGACGCGGCGGCGGCGCGGGCCCGCTGTGACGAAGCGCTGTCGGGGCTCGATCCCAGCCTGCAGGGCGGCACGCTCTACGCCGTGGGGGGCGCCTGGCGCGCGCTCGGTCTCTTGCAGATGTCCATGTCCGATTACCCGTTGCAGATCGTGCACCAGTACGAACTCGGCGCCGGGGCGGCGCTCGATGCGGCGCGGGTGGTGGCGCGCCAGTCCAAGTCCTCGCTGGAGCGCTCCGGCGCCCTCGCGCGCAAGCGGGCCGAGACGGTGCCCTATGCGGCCCTGGTCATGGAGCAGGTGCTGGAGCGGCTTGGGCTGGAGCGGGTGTCCCTGTCGGCCTTCGGCGTGCGCGAAGGGCTGATCTTTGAGGCCATGGCCCCGGAGCTGCGCCGGCTCGATCCCCTGGTGGAGGGCTGTGCCGCCTTTGGCGCCCGCGAGGGCGTGGCCGTGCGCCTCGCCCCGGCCCTTGAGGCCTGGCTCGCCCCCCTGTGGCGGCGTCTGCCGGGCCTGTTCGAGGGCGATCGCGACCAGGTGCTGCTATCCGCCGCCAGCCGGCTGGCGGATGTGGGCGCGCGGCTGCACCCCGACCACCGGGCCGATCTCGCCTATGACCTCGTGTTGCGCGCGCCCATCGCCGGCCAGACCCACCCCGAGCGCGCCTTCCTCGCCGCGGCCATCTTCTCCCGCTACACCGCCTCGCAGAAGTCCGACAGGTCGGAGGCCGCACGGCTGTTGTCGCCGGAGCGCCTGCGCCGGGCGCGGGCGCTGGGCTCGGCCCTGCGGCTTGGTTGCGATCTGTCGGGGCGCAGTCCGGAACTCCTCAGCGCGTCCAGTCTTGAACTGCATGCTGGCGCGGTGAGCCTGAAGGTGGGCCGCGCCCAGGCCGACATGCTGCTCGGCGAACAGACCCGCAAGCGCTTCGCCACCTTGGCCGACGCCCTGGAGGTGGAGCCGCGCCTGGACGTGGATTAAAGTTAGGCGGGGACTGAGGTCTAAGCTGGCCGGTTGGCCGGCAGGCACCACATGAGCAGCAGCAGGATCACCGCCGGCAGACCGAGGGCTGCGGCGAGCAGATAAAACTCGCCGAAGGCCGGCACGAGTCCGATCCCGGTCTTCTGCAAGCCCTCCACCATGGTCCCGGAAAAACCCTTCAGGCTCTTGCCCGCCCCGGCCATGGCCGAGGTGAGCAGCGCATATTGCGTGGCGGTGTAGCCCACCGAGGTGAGGCTCGACATGTAGCCCACCAGGGCCACGCCGGAATAGCCGATGGCGAAGGCGTCGAAGGCCATGATGGCCGCGAAGGCGCTGAGCTTGAAGGCGCCCATCTGCACCAGCGTATAGTCCCCGCCATGGGCGGCGAGGAGGGCGAAGGCGGCGATGCCCAGCGGCTGGATCAGGGCTCCGATCAGGAGGGTGAGCCGCGCGCCGAGCCGTACCGATGAGGCGCCGCCAAGCGCGATGCCGGCGATGGTGAAGGGCACGCCGATGGCCCCGCGCACATAGGCGATGGTGGGCTTGTCGATGTGCAGGGCCGTGTAGAACGGATTGACCATGGGCCCGCGCAGATAGTCGCTCAAATGGTAGGCGGTGATGAACAGCAGCATCAGCAGCGCCGCCGCAAAACCGTGGGCGCGGAAGAAGGCGACGAACGGACCCACCACGGCGTCGATCGCGCCCTTCGCCGCCGCGACCGGGCCTGCGCCCTGGCCGGCCTCCGGGTGCTCCACCGTGCGCGCCGGCTCCTTGGCCAGCAGCGCCGCGGCCACGCCGATGGCCATGGCGAGGCCGTAGATGAGATAGGAAAGACTCCAGCCGATCCAGGTGGCCACCAGCAGGATCAGGGCTTCGGTGGCGAACATGGCAATGCGGAAGCCCAGCGAAAAGGCGGCGGTGAGCAGGCCGAGCTCATCCTCGTCGTCGGCGATCTCGATGCGCCAGGCGTCGATCACCGTGTCCTGCATGGCCGCGCCGAAGGCCGCCAGCACGGCGAATTCGGCCAGGAGGTCCAGGCGCGTAGGGCCGCTCAGCGCCATGCCGACGAGGCCGGCCATGACGACGACTTGGGTCAGCACCATCCAGCCGCGCCGACGGCCGAGGCTTCCCAGGACCGGCAAGCCAGCCCGGTCCGCCAGGGCCCCCCAGACGAATTTGAGCAAATAGGCGAGCCCAGCCCAGGACAGGAAGCCGATGGCCGCCAGCTTGATGTGGCTCTCCGCCAGCCAGAAGCCGAGGGTGTTGCCGATGAGCATGAAGGGCAGGCCGGAGGACACGCCGAGCAGCAGCATCACCGCCACCTTGGGCCGGCCGAGCTCGCGCAGCACGTCCATGGCCTTGCGCCGCTTCGGCGTGAGCGGCGGCGCGGCGGCGTTATCAGCGCGGGGCGCGGGGGCGGGGGCGTCGGCGGTCATGGGGCGCTCCGGTGGACGGGGCCTCACCCTGCCTCGGCCAGCGGCGAGGTCAAGCGCGACACGGCGTTTTCACCTGCACTCCAGCGGCTGAGGACCTGGGTCAAGGCGGCCGGCGCCAGGGGCTTGGTGAGGAAGTCGTCCATGCCGGCGGCGAGACAGGCCCGCTTGTCGTCCTCGAAGGCGTTGGCGGTGAGGGCGATGATGGGCGTGGCGAGCCCGGCGGCGCGGATGGCCCTGGCGGCCTCGAGCCCGTCCATCACCGGCATGCGCATGTCCATGAGGATGAGGTCGTAGGGGGCCGCGCGCGCCGCGGCCGCAGCTTCCTCGCCATTGCTGACGCGGTCGACGTCGCAACCCTCGCGGGTCAGCAGCGCCCGCGCGAGCAGGGCGTTCACAGCGTTGTCCTCGGCCAGCAACACGCGCAGCCCGCGTCGGAGCGTCGGCTCGATGCGCTCGTCCGCCAGGGGGGGCGAGGCGGCGGTGGCCGCAGCGGCGGGGGCGAGGGCCGCGCTCACCCGCTCGATCAGGCTGGCGCGGCGCAGGGGCTTCATCAGATAGCCGGCGTAGCCCGCTTGCCGGTAGCGCTCGATGCGGTCGCGGTCTTCGGGCGTTAGCAGGACGAGGCTCGGCGTCGCCTTGGGCGGGCGTTCCAGGCGCCGGGCGCGAGGTTGCGCCGGGTCATAGAGCAGAAGGTCGAAACCTTGGTCGGCGGCGGCGAGCGAAGAGACGGCGAGGGCGCGGGCCCCGGCGGCGCGCAGCTGGCGCATGGCCGCCTCGCGCACCACATGCGAGGCCGAAACCACGCCCACCGTGCGGCCGGCGAGGGGCTTGGGCCGCGCAGCGGCTCGCTCGACGGCCCCGTCCGCCGTGGGTTCGCCTGTCGCCCGGGGAAGGTCCACCTCGAACCAGAATTCCGCCCCTTCGCCCGGGGCGCTCTCCACCCCCACGTCCGCGGCGAAGGCGGCGGCGATGCGGCGCACAATGGCGAGGCCGAGGCCCGCCCCGCCCGCCTCTGCGCCCGCCTTGGTCTGGAAGAAGTCATCGAAGATGCGGGCCTGCGCCTCTTCCGACAGGCCTGGTCCCGTGTCACGCACGGAGAGGCGCAAGCGATAGCGCCCCCCGCCCAGGTCGCGGCCGCGGGCGCTGCACAGGACGCCGCCCGACGCCGTCATCTTCACGGCGTTGCCGGCGAGATTGAACAGCACCTGGCGCAGCCGGCCGTCGTCGCCGAAGAGCGGCGGGATGTCCCCCTCGGCGGCCCAGGCGATGGCCAGCCCTGCGGCGTGGGCTCTCGGCGACAAGAGCTCGCACACCCCCTGCAACAGCTGCTCGGCCTCGAAGCGCGCCGGCTCCAGCTCCAGCCGCCCGCTTTCCAGCTTGGCGTAGTCGAGGATGTCGTTGACGAGGCTGAGCAGGTGGTCGCCGCAGGCGCGCAGCGTGGCGAGGTAGGCGCTCTGCGCCGCGTCGAGCTTGGTGCCGGCGAGGAGACCGGCCATGCCCAGCACGCCATTGAGCGGCGTGCGGATCTCGTGGCTCAGGGTGGCGAGCGCCTGGGCCTGGCCCAACAGGCCGCCGGCCTTCATCGCCGGAGCCCGGCGCGAACGGGTGAGCAGGGCCTCGCCCCCCGGCAGGGCGGTGCGCCGCCAGCCTGGTCCTCCCGCCAGGGCCTGGGCCTGGCCAGCGGCGCTGAGGGCGCGGAAATTGCCATTGGCGAGGGCGATCACCCCGTCACGGTCGAGCACGGCGGCAGGCTGATCGAGGGCGTCGAGGAGGGCGGCAGGATCGTACATGGCGGCGACCGTCCTAGCACGGGGCGCTTAACGGCCCCTCAAGGGGGAGGGCGGCCTTGGGCCCCGGCGCTGCATCTGAACCCACGGCTCGGCGGTAGATCAGCGCCTCGGCCACGTGGCGGCGCGCGACGCCATCCGCCCCCTCGAGATCCGCGATGGTGCGGGCGAGGCGCAGGGTGCGCACCCAGCCCCGCGCCGACAGGGCGCCCGCCTCGCTCGCCCGGGTCAATAGGGCCCGCCCGCCGACGTCGAGGGCGCAGGCGGCTTCCAGCGCCGCGCCATCCAGGCGCGCATTCAGCGCCTCCGTCGCCCCCTCGCGGAGGGCGCGTCCCTCCCGTTCATGAAAGATGACGGCCCGCTCGAACTGGCGCTGCCGGGCGGCGGCCACCCGTGCCGAAACCTCGGCGCTGCCCTCGGCCGGCGGCGGCAGGGCGAGGTCGGCGGCGGTCACCGGCGGGGTGTCCACCACCAGGTCGATGCGGTCCATCAAGGGTCCCGATATGCGTCCCTGATAGTCGCGCTGGCATCTGGGCGCCCGGCCGCACGCCCCGGCCCCCGCCCCGCCATGCCCGCAGCGGCAAGGGTTCATGGCCGCCACCAGCTGCACCCGCGCGGGATAACGCACGTGAGCATTGGCGCGGGCCACGCTCACCTCGCCGGTCTCCAGCGGCTGGCGCAGGCTGTCCAGAACCTGCGGCGGAAACTCGGGCAGTTCGTCGAGGAAGAGCACGCCATTATGCGCCAGGGAAACTTCTCCAGGCTTGGCCCGGAGGCCCCCGCCCACCAGGGCCGCCATGCTGGCCGAGTGGTGCGGGGCGCGGAACGGGCGCGCGCGGGTGAGGGCGCCGCGGGCGATGAGGCCGGCCACCGAGTGGACCATTGAGGTCTCCAGCAGCTCCGGCGCGGAGAGCGGCGGCAACAGGCCCGGCAGGCGCTGCGCCAGCATGGACTTGCCAGATCCCGGCGGGCCGCAGAACAGGAGATTGTGTCCGCCGGCCGCGGCGATCTCCAGGGCCCGCTTGGCCGCCTCCTGGCCTTTCACATCGCGCAGATCGGCGCCGGGCGGCGCGTCCAGGGCCGGGCCAGGCTTCGGCGGGCTCAGCGCCTGGCTCCCGCGCACGTGGTTGATGAGGGAAATGAGCGATCGCGGCGCCAGAATCGGCGCCCCCGCCGCCCAGGCCGCCTCCGGGCCGCAGGCCTCCGGACAGATCAGGCCAAGTCCCAGGGCCGCCGCGGCCATGGCCGCGGGCAGGGCGCCCGCCGTGGCGGCGATCTGGCCGTCAAGCCCGAGTTCGCCGAAGGCCAACCAGCCGGCGAAGGCGTCGCCTGGCAGGACGCCCATGGCGATGAGAATGGCGAGGGCGATGGGAAGATCGAAGTGCGTCCCCTCCTTGGGCAGGTCGGCGGGGGCGAGATTCACCACCAGCCGGCGCCCTGGCAAAGCAAGGCCGAGGCCGGCGAAAGCGGCCCGCACCCGCTCGCGACTTTCGCCCACCGCCTTGTCGCCCAGCCCCACCACCACCATGGCGATGGCGCCGCCGGTGAGCTGGGCCTCGACCTCCACCCGCCGCGCCTCCACGCCCTCAAAGGCGATGGTCGATACGCGCCCTGACATTGCAAATCCCACGATTTGTTTCGTGATTAAGTTGACAAACGTTTCAAGATCCGTCAAGAACAAAATGCGAACATAAACGCGACGGCTGGCTAGCTGGCGGCAATGGGGGAGGCGAGGGCGTGCAATACGGCGCGAGCGAAGGCCTCGCCCCCGTCCGGGGCGAAAGCGAAATAGAGATCGGGCTCCACGGCTTCGAGCTCCATCAGCGCCAACCGCCCGTCGGGCAGGCGCGCCATGTCCACGCGGGCATAGACGGGGCGTCGCGGCGCAACGGCGAGGGCCGCCTCGGCCAGGCTGCGCGCCTCCTCATCCGGCGCGTAGGGCGTCATCTGGCCGCCATATTGCGGCTGCACCCGGAAGTCGCCCGCCGCCGCGCGCTTGATCACCGCGTGGCTGAGCGCGCCGTTGAACATGAAGAGAGAGATCTCCCCCTCCTCCGCCACGCTGGGCAGGAAGGGTTGCAGCATCATGTCAGGGTAGGCCTGCACAGGGGCGTCGCGTTGGAGGCGCAAGGTGCGGAAGGACCCGGCAGAAACGGCGGGCTTCAACACCGCCTCGTCCACGCCGAGGGTCTCGAATCCCGCCGCCAGCGCGGCATGATCGGCGACTGCCAACATGACGGTGGGGATGACCGGAACGCCCCGGTCGGCGAGGTCTGCGAGATATCCCTTGTGACTGTTCCAAGCCAGCAGGTCTGGCGGATTGATCAAGGGCGTGCGCGCGTCCCAAAGCGCCAACCGGTCCAGCCAGCGCGCATATTGAAAATGATAGCCCCAGGCCAGATTGGCGAGGGCGCCTTGCGCCTTGGCCGGCGGCGGGACCGTCCAAGGCGAAGCCAGGATCTCGACGTCGAAACGGGCGAACAACGCTTGGTAGGACTTGACCAGCGTCTGAACCTCGGTGCGTGCGGCGTAGGCCTTATCGGCAGGGTCGGGAGTGAGCAGGGCGAGGGCGATCACGGTCGGTCTGTCTCCACGGCGCGGCGCCGTTGTTCGCCTTCAGCGACGCAGGCGTTGAGGGTGAGGGGCGTCTCACCGCGTTTGCGCACGCCGGCGAAGGCGTCGATCACGCGAAGGCCCTTGGGCCCGGTCTTGAACGCCACCAGGAGGGCGCAGTGCTCCAGGCGATACGTCCAGAGCGCGCCCTGGCCCTCGGCGTGTTCGATATCCGGCGCGCCGAGCTTGGCGCGCACCTGGTCTGGCGAGTCATGGGCGAGCGGATCCGAAGTCTTGGCGCTCGCCGCCGAGGCCTCGGCCTTGGGCGGCGCCTTGGGGCTGCTCGGGTGCGAGACCGCTGCCGCGGCGATGGCGGCGGCGAGGAAAAATGCGCTAGCGGGCATGGCGGGGGCGAACTCCGAAGCTGACGGCGGGGGCGCAGATGTGCGTTCCACGCATTGCCCTCGGCGGCGGGCTGACTATAGTCGCCGACCTTGTCAGGACGGAACGCCTCATGAGCCTTTATTTCGACGTCGCCGCGGTGGGCAACGCCATTGTGGATGTGATCTCTCCGGCGCCGGACGCCTTCATCGAGGCGGAAGGTCTCGCCAAGGGGGCCATGACGCTCATCGACGACCGCCGCGCCGAGGCGCTCTACGCCCGCATGGCTCCGGGGGTGGAAGCCTCTGGCGGGTCGGCGGGCAATACGGTGGCCGGGGTGGCGAGTCTCGGCGGTCGCGCGGCCTATATCGGCAAGGTGGCGGACGATCAGCTGGGACGGGTGTTCCATCACGACATCACGGCGCTAGGCGTGCATTTCGAGCCGACGCCGTCGAGGGACGGCCTGGCCACCGGGCGCTGCCTCGTGAACGTGACCCCCGATGGCCAGCGCACCATGTGCACCTTCCTCGGCGCGGCCAATCAGCTCACCGTGGCCGATATCGATCCAGAGGTGATCAAGGCGGCGCAGATCGTCTATCTGGAAGGCTATCTGTTCGATCCGGAGGCCGCCCGTCTCGCCTTCGCCAAGGCTGCACAGATCGCGCGCACCGCCGGGCGCAAGATCGCCCTCACGCTCTCCGACGCCTTCGTGGTG
Source organism: Pseudomonadota bacterium (assembly GCA_040757715.1). GTDB lineage: Bacteria > Pseudomonadota > Alphaproteobacteria > Caulobacterales > Caulobacteraceae > CAIMFV01. The sequence continues at coordinate 93,350 of JBFLWS010000003.1, forward strand.
GACCGGCATCGTGCGGCTCTCAGCGCCTTCATCGCCGCCGAGGTGGACATCGTCTTCGCCAACGCCGCCGAGGTGATGTCCATGCACGAGACCACCGACTTCGCCGGGGCGGCGAAGGCCTTGGCGGGGCTTGCCCCCACGGTGTGCGTCACCCATGGCGCCGAGGGCTCGCAGATCTTCCACAATGGCCAGGCGACGCAGATTTCCGCGCACCCGGTCGAAAAGGTGCTGGACACGACCGGCGCAGGGGATCAGTACGCGGCGGGCGTGCTGTACGGCTTGGCGAGAGGCCTTACGCCGGAGGTGTGCGGGCGCCTGGGAGCCCTGGCGGCGGCGGAGGTGATCGCTCACTATGGCCCAAGGCCGCAGACCGCGCTGAAGGCCTTGGCCGAGGCTGGCGGGCTGATCTGAGGCCCGGAGTCGGGCGGCCAGAGTCGGGCGGCCAGAGTCGGGCGGCCAGAGTCGGGCGGCCAGAGTCGGGCGGCCAGAGTCGGGCGCCCACTATCGGCCGCCCAGGCTGGGCGAGCGTGCAACGGCGAGGAGGCCGTGGAGATAAGACCATGACCGAGTCGCGCAGACAGAGCGAACAGGTCCGCAAGACCAAGGAGACGGAGATCCGCGTGCGCCTCGACCTCGACGGGAGCGGGGTCGCGAGCATCGCCACGGGGATCGGCTTTTTCGACCACATGTTGGAGGCCTTCGCTCGGCACGGCGGCTTCGATCTCGACGTGTCGGCCAAGGGCGACCTGCACATCGACATGCACCACACGGTGGAGGATGTCGGCATCGTGCTCGGCCAGGCCTTCGCCGCTGCGGCGCCGGGTTATACGGGCCTGATGCGTTTCGGCCACGCCTATGTTCCCATGGACGAGACCCTGACCCGAGCGGCGGTGGACCTGTGCCATCGGCCTTATCTGGTCTGGAAGGTCGCGTTTCCGACGCAGAAGATCGGCGCCTTTGACACGGAGCTGTTCAAGGAATTCCACCACGCCTTCGCCATGAACGCCGGCGCCTGCGTGCACCTTGAAACCCTTTATGGCGCCAACAGTCACCATATCGCCGAAAGCGGCTTCAAAGCCCTGGCGCGGGCGCTGCGCGCGGCGGTGCAATTGGACCCGAAGACCGGCGGCGCGGCGCCCTCCACCAAGGGCGTGCTCTAGGCCTCATGCGGACGGTGGCGCTCATCGATTACGGCTCGGGCAATCTCCGATCGGCGGAGAAGGCGTTATGGGCGGCGGCGCGGCTGGCCGGCCAGAGGCGGGACATTCGCGCCACCTGCGAGCCGGACTTCGTGGCGCAGGCCGACGCGATCCTCTTGCCGGGGGTGGGGGCCTTTCGCGCCTGCATGGCGGCGCTGACGGCGCGGCCGGGGCTGATCGAGGCGCTGAACGAGGCGGTGATACGGCGGGGCGTTCCCTTCCTGGGCGTCTGCGTCGGCATGCAGCTTCTGGCCACGCGGGGGCTGGAATTCGGCGAAACCCCCGGGCTTGGATGGATCGAAGGCGAAGTGAAGCGTCTCGCGCCGCACGACCGCCGCGCCAAGGTGCCGCATGTGGGCTGGAACGAGGTGGAGGTGCTGCGGCCGCACCCCCTGCTCGCGGGTCATGCGCCAGACTCCCATGCGCCAGACTCCCATGGGCTTGGGACCCACATGTACTTCACCCATTCCTACGCCTTCCACCCGGCCGAGGCCGAAGCCGAGGCGGCGCGCACCGACCATGGCGGCCCGGTGTGCGCCATGGTGGTGAAGAACAATATCGCCGGCGCGCAGTTTCATCCCGAGAAGAGCCAGGCCGCCGGCCTCGCCCTCATCGCCCGTTTCCTGGAGTGGCGCCCGTGATCCTCTACCCCGCCATCGATCTGAAGGGCGGCCGCTGCGTGCGCCTGGTGCGCGGCGACATGAACGCGGCCACCGTGTTCAACGACGACCCGGCCGATCAGGCGCGCAGCTTCGTGCGCGACGGCTTCACCTGGCTGCACGTGGTCGACCTCGACGCGGCGGTGTCCGGCTCGAGCGTGAACGAGGCGGCGGTGGCGGCCATCCTCTCCACTGTGGGGGTTCCGGTGCAGCTGGGCGGCGGGGTCCGCACGCTCCAGGCGGTGGAGCGCTGGCTGGAAGCGGGGGTGAGCCGGGTGATCATCGGCACCGCCGCGGTCACCGATCCCGATCTGGTGCGCGAAGCCGCCGCCCGCTATCCCGAACAGGTGGCGGTGGCGGTGGACGTGCGCGACGGCAAGGTGGCGGTGCAGGGCTGGACGGGCGCCTCCGACCTGGGCGCCGTGGAGCTGTCCAAGCGCTTCGAAGACGCCGGCGTCGCCGCCCTCATCGTCACCGATATCGGCCGCGACGGCACGCTCACGGGGGTGAATGTGGAGGCGGTGGGCGAGGTGGCCGACGCGCTCTCCATCCCGGTGATCGCCTCGGGCGGGGTGGCCGGGCTCGATGATATCCTGAAGCTGAAGGCGCGCCCCGGCGCCCCGATCGCCGGCGCGGTGCTGGGCAAATCGCTCTATGCGGGCACGCTGAAGCCGGCCGAGGCCTTGGCCGCTGCGCGCCGCGCCCCGGCCACGGCGGGCTGAGCCCCATGATCAAGGTCCGCGTCATCCCCTGCCTCGACGTGAAGGACGGGCGCGTGGTGAAGGGGGTCAATTTCGTCGATCTGCGCGACGCCGGCGACCCGGTGGAGCAGGCCATGGCCTATGACGCCGCCGGGGCCGACGAGCTGATGTTCCTCGACATCACCGCCAGCTCCGACGGGCGCGAGTCCATGTACGAGGTGATCGCCCGCACGGCGGACGTCTGTTTCATGCCCCTGTCCGTGGGCGGCGGCGTGCGCGCCGTGGCCGATGCGCGGCGCCTGCTGCGCTCCGGCGCCGACAAGGTCTCGGTGAACACCGCGGCGGTGGAGAACCCCGACCTCATCGCCGAACTGGCCGACGCGTTTGGAACCCAGTGCGTGGTGGCGGCCATCGACGCCAAGGCCGCGGAAGGCGAGCCTTCCCAAGGCAAGGTTGGTCGCTGGGAGGTCTATACCTATGGCGGGCGACGCAACACCGGCCTTGATCTGGTGGACTATGCGCGATTGGCGGTGGCGAAGGGGGCGGGGGAGATCCTCCTCACCTCCATGGACCGCGACGGGGCCAAGATCGGCTATGACGTGGCCCAGCTCCGCGCAGTGACTGAAGCGGTGGGGGTGCCGGTGATCGCCTCGGGCGGGGCGGGAACCACGGACCATCTCGTAGACGCCGTGAAGACGGGGGGCGCGGACGCAGTCCTGGCCGCCTCCATTTTCCACTTCGGCGAGATCAGCATCCGCGAGGCCAAGACCGCCATGGCCGCCGCGGGCGTGCCGGTACGGCTGAGCTGAGGGGGGCGACCGATGTCCGACGGCGCGGAGAGATTGGCGGCGGTGCTGGGGCGGCTGTCGGCGGTGATCGAGGCCCGCAAGGACGCCGATCCGGCCGCCTCCTACACGGCCAAGCTGCTGGCCGACCCGGCCCTCGCCGCCAAAAAGCTGGGCGAAGAAGCCGTGGAGACGGTGATCGCCGCGGTGCGGGGAGAGGCCGACGCCCTCGCGGCTGAAAGCGCCGACCTCCTTTATCACTGGCTCGTGGTCCTGGCCGCCGCCGGGGTGGAGCTCGACGCTGTGGCGGCCAAGCTCGAGGCCCGCGAAGGCGTCTCCGGCCACGCGGAAAAGGCCGCGCGGAAGGGGTAGACGCGGCAGCCTGGCGCGCCGCTGCGCACGGGAGCTCGCGAGCGCCCCTTATTTGCAGCCTGACCGTCAGCGGTAATTTGCGCGAATTTGTTGCGTCGAACGTCTTATTGGCGAGGGGTGCGGTCCTCGGGACAGGGGCGAGGGGCCGCTCGCACCTGTGGGAGACCTCGTCAAGGCGCTTCCTGCCTGTGGTAGGTGAACACCTCTTTACATTGAGATAATAAGTAAGACAAAATGAGCGGGCGCAATAACAACGTCACGCAAGCCGAGACGCGTATGCAACTGTAAATACGGGGAAAGTGATGCGTGCGATTCTGGCGGCGGCGGCGATGCTCCTGGCGGCGATGCTCCTGGCGGCGGGGACGGCCTGGGCCGGCACGCCTGACGTGCAATATGGACCGGCGCCAGCATGGATTGTGCCTTCGCCCCGGCCCACCGAGGGCGCGGCGCCGGCCGGCGCCCCCGTGCGTATGGTCTATATGGATCAGCAGGTCCGGCTCAGTCCCGACGACCAGGAGCAATACACAGCCTATCGCGTGAAGGTTCTGGCGCCGGAGGGGCTCCCCACGGGCAATGTGGCGGTGGCCTGGACCCCCGACAGCGACGAGGTCACGGTGCACGCCCTGCGCATCTTGCGCGGTGACCAGACGATCGACGTTCTGAAAAGCGCCAAGTTCCACGCCGTGGAGCGCGACGACGAGGCCGATCTACAGGCGCTCAACGGAATCATGGTTGCGCGTCTGCACGCTCCGGGGCTGCGGGTGGGCGATGAGCTGGAGTTCGCCGTCACCATGCGGCGCAAGGATCCGGTGTTTCACAACCGCGCGGGCTGGCCCTTGCAATTGCCCGTCATCACGGCCCCCGGCGCCTACCGTGTGCGCCTCTCGTGGTCCGATAACGTGCCGATGCGTTGGCAGGCGACGCCGGACTTGGGCGAGGTGAAGCCGACCCTGGCGGCCGGACAGCACGAGCTGGTCTATGAGCTGCGCGATCCGGCGGCGTCCCTGGCCGCCGACGGCGCCCCCGCGCGCTTCAATCTGCGGCGAAGGATCGCCTTCTCCGCCTTCGCCAACTGGAGCGAATTTTCCCACGCCTACTCCCCCTTGGTGGAGGCCGCCGCCACCTTGAAGCCGGACTCAGCTGTGGCGCAAGAGGCCGACAAGATCGCCAAGGCGAGCGACGATCCTGCCGCCCGGGCCGAAGCGGCCCTCGCCCTGGTGCAGGATCAGATTCGTTACGTCTATATCGGCCTCAACGGCGGGGGCTATCGGCCGGCCAGCGCCGACGAGACTTGGGAGCGGCGCTTCGGCGACTGCAAGGCCAAGACCGTGCTCTTGTTGGCACTGCTGCGGCGGCTCGGTGTGGCGAGCGAAGCCGTGCTGGTGAACGCCGAGGGGCTGGATGGAACCGACCAGCGCCTGCCGACGCCGGGCGAGTTCGACCACATGCTGGTGCGGGCGATGATCGCCGGCAAGACCTATTGGCTGGACGGGACCCGGCTTGGCGAGCATCGGCTGTCGGCCCTGGCGCCGCCGAGTTTCCAGTGGGCCCTGCCGGTGCGCACTGGGCCGGCGGAGCTGGAGCCGGTGGCCGCCTCGCCCCCGCTGCTGCCGCTGGAGAGCACGATCATCGACATTGACGCCCGCGCCGGCTTGCGGCAGCCAGCCAAGGTGCGCGCGGAGATGGTGATGCGCGGCGACGCTGGGCTGCTGATGAAAATCGGCCTGTCCTCCCTATCGCCGGATGACGCCGAGCGACGGCTGAAGGCCTTGTTCCACGAGCAGCGGCCCTGGGTCACGCCGGCCACGGCGGCGTGGCGGTTCGATGCGTCACAGAACGCGGTGATCCTCAGCATGACCGGCGAGGGCAAACCGGAATGGGAAGGCGATGATCAGGATGGCCGGCGGCTGATCCTTGAAGGCGCCGGCTTTTCCCCGCCGTCGGAGGGGGAGCGGCCCAAGGAGCAGGACCAGACCGCCCCCTGGAGCATCACCTTCCCCAGATACGCCCGTTGGACCACCATCGTGCGATTGCCGCCGCCCCGGTCAGGCTGGCGCTGGAGCTATGCCGAGGCGCCCATGCATCGGCGTTTCGCCGGCGCCTCCTACTGGCGCGAGGTGGTGATGAAGGACGGGGTGCTGCGCTCCACCATGAGCAAGCGCAATCTGGTGCGCGAGATCTCCGCCGCCGAGGGGCGCGACGTGGTCGCCCGCCTGCCGCAGTTCGACAACAATATGGGCATGGTGTTCGAGGCCAAGCTGCCGCGCGGCGAAACCGCCTCGGATCAAGCCGGCGAGCCGGTGGACCGGGCGCGCAGTCTGGAGGCCCAGCGCCTGCTCTCCAAGGCCTTTGACGCGGCGCAGGCCGGACGGCTGGCCGAAGCCCTGACCGATATTGACGGCGCTCGGGCCGCCGAGCCCGAATGCGCCACGGTGTGGAAAGAACGCGCCCGCCTGCTGCACCGCCTGGGCCGCCACGAGGAGGCGCTCGCCGATGTGGAGGAGGCTCTGCGCATCAACCCCCTCGACGCCGAACTGCTGCGCGATCGAACCCAGGAATTGCATGACCTCGGGCGATCCGAGGCTGCATCCGCCGAAACCAAGGAAAAGTCCCCATGATGTCGGCCCTGATCGCCATCCTCGCCGCCGCCTCTATGAGCGCCGAAGCGCCGGTCCAGAATGCGGCCCAAGTCCCCGCCAAAACGGGCGCGCACAAGCCGGTGGTCGTCGACCCAAAGTGGGAGGCCGTGCCTGACGGCGATGATTTTGCCGACCGCTATCCGGTGGCCGCGTTGGGGGCCAATATAAGCGGCGTGGCGACTCTGCACTGCCTGGTTCACATCAACGGCGACCTCTATGACTGCAAAGCCATCCGTGAGGAACCGACGGGCTGGGGCTTCGGCGATGCGTCGGTGGCGCTTGCGGCCAATTTCAAGATGCGTCCGAAGACTATTGACGGCGTCCCCGTGGATGGCGCGGAAGTGAAATTCACCATCAATTGGTCCATGCCCAGCCGGGCCGACTCCGCCAATATTGCGCCAGCGCCGACCCTTGCCGAGGCGGAGGCCCGCGACGCCGAAGCGCTCGCCTTCGCCCGCAAAATCGCGGCGGTGGATGCGGATTTTGGCGGCTGGTCGCGGATGATCCGGACCTCCTACCAATCCCTGTTCGTTCCGCTGTTTGGAGCGGCTGACAAGGCGCGCGCCGCAGCCTTCGGCAAATCCTTCCAGCAAGCTTACAACGAATATGACGCCGAGCGTCGCGATCGCCTGGCGGCGTCGATGGTGTTCGTCTTCTCTCGCGAGGAACTGAAATCTATCGCGGATTTCATGGGGACGCCCGCAGGCGCGGCCTTCGCGCGCAAGTACCCGGTCGCGATGGCGAAATCCTCCGGCCATAGCCAAGAGCTCTGGCTAGCCTTGGTGGAGGCCTGGCAGGTCCGCTATTGCGCTGAGATCGCGTGCAACGACGCCGATCTTGGCGGCTTTGAAAAACTCCGCTCTGGTCCATCGAGCCGGCGGCCGCCGCTCGAGCCTCCGAAGGCCGCCCCGGATGACAAGGGCGCGAAGGATGACAAGCGCGCGAAGGATGATCGGGGAGGCTGACCCGTGTTCGGCGGCGCCGATGCTCGAAGCGACGACGTCCTATCCCGCCCCGACCCGCGCGCCGCTTCCGTTTGGGCTCAAACGGGTCGCTCACCCCGCTGCACGCTCTCCAGCCAGGACGCGGGAGACGGCGTTGACTACGGCGCCGATGCGCAGGGCGGCCTGGACTTGGGTATTGGGCACGCCGCGCTTCTTCAGCTCTTCCTCGTGGCTGTCGAGGCAGGCGCCGCAGCCGTTGATGGCCGACACCGCCACGCACCAGAGCTCGAAGTCGTTCTTCTCCACTCCCGGATTGGCGATGACGTTCATGCGCAGGCGGGCCGGCAAAGTGCGGTACTCGGGGTTCTGCATCAGGTGCAGGGCGCGGTAATAGACGTTGTTCATGCCCATGATGGCCGCCGCCGCCTTGGCCGCGTCGCGGGCCTCGGGGGTGAGCTGGGCCGCGGCTTCGATGGCCTTCACCACGTCGGGCTGGCCCACCGCATGGGCGCTGGCGAGGAAAGTTCCCCACTTCTGCTGGTCGCTCAGCAGGGTCTCGTTGGCCAGCGAAGAGAGGTTGAGGCTGAGGTCCTTGGCGTAGGCCGGCAGGGCCTCACGCAACGCGTCGAGGGACATGGGGGAATCCTTCCTGGGGGGAGAGAGGGCGCCGGCCGCTCCGTTGGGGGGACGGTGGAGCGACCGGCGGGTTGGCGGACGCCAGGGCCAAGCTCGGAGCCGGCGCATGACCAGCTCCCGCTTGCCCCCTACATCCGCCGGGGTTTGAAATTACACGTGCAAAGTATCGCCGCCGACTTGGCGGTTGCAGGGGCACAGTTCGTCGGTTTGCAGGGCGTCGAGCACGCGCAGCGTGTCCTGCGGGTTGCGGCCCACGTTCAGGTTGGTGACATAGACGTGCTGCACCACATTGTCCGGGTCCACCACATAGGTGGCGCGATAGGCCACGCCGGCGTCTTCGTTCAGCACGCCGAGGGCGCGGGCGAACTTGCCGGAGTTGTCGGCGAAGTTCCAGATCGGCAGGTTATGCAGATCCGGATGCTCCCGGCGCCAGCCGAGCTTGGCGTGTTCGTTGTCGGTGGAGCCGCCCAGCACCACGGCGTCGCGGGCTTCGAATTCCTTGGCCAGACGCGCGAACTCGGCGATCTCGGTGGGGCAAACAAAGGTGAAGTCCTTCGGGTAGAAGAAGATCACCTTCCACTTGCCGGGGAAGCTTTCGTTGTTGAGCGTTTCAAAGGCGCTGACGCCATTTTCTTCATGCTTCATGAACTTCGGCTTCACGCCGACCACTTTGAATTCCGGAAGCTTTTCTCCGACGCCGAGCATGGCGATCTCCTTATCTGTTGAGAACATACAATGGGGTCCGGCGAACGCCGCCGGTGAACGAGGGGATAGGCTGTCCGCGCCCAAAAGGCCAATCAATTGTTTTTTGCATTATGATAGAGACACTCTATATATGAGGCATGCAACTGCCCACCACCCGTCAGCTCCAATATCTAAAGCTGCTGGACGAGCATCGCTCGTTCAGCCGCGCCGCCGAGGCCGCGCACGTCACCCAGCCGACCCTCTCGGCCGGTATCGCCGAGCTGGAGCGGATCTTGGGCGCCGCCCTGGTGGATCGGGCCCGATCCGGCGTCATCCTCACTGCCGCGGGGGAGGACGCGGTGCGTCGGGCCAAGGCCATCCTCGCCCAGGCCGAGGACCTGGTGCAGGCGGCCCGCGGCGCCGGACGCCCGCTCACCGGCCGCTTTCGGCTGGGGGTGATCCCCACCATCGCCCCTTTCCTCCTGCCCCGCGCCCTGCCCCTCTTGCGGACAGCCTTTCCCGAACTGCGGCTTTATCTGCGCGAGGATCTGACGCCGAGGCTGATCTCAGCGCTGCGTTCGGGCGCCCTCGACGCCGCCCTCATCGCCCTGCCCTATGACACCACGGGCCTCGATGTCGCCGAGGTGGGGGTGGATGAGCTGCTGGCCGCCTTGCCGGCCGACCACCCCCTGGCTGCCGGCGACGAGGTGGACCCGGCGGCGCTGGCCCATGAGACGCTCATCCTTTTAGAAGACGGCCACTGCCTGCGCGACCATGCGCTGGGCGCCTGCCAGCTGGAGCCGCCCCGCGCCCGGGACGGCGAGGGCGCTTTCGCCGCCACCTCGCTGCACACCTTGATGCAGATGGTGGGCTCGGGGCTCGGCGTCTCGCTCACCCCGGCCATGGCGGTGCGGGCGGGGCTCACCGACACTGCGGCGGTGGCCGTGCGCCCTCTGGCGGCTGAGGCGCCGCAGCGCCAGATCGTGGTGGCCTGGCGCGCCGGCTCCAGTCGGGGCGAGGAGGCGCGGCTCCTGGCCGAGACCCTGCGCGCGGCGTGAGAACCCGCTTTGCGGATCAGTTGTCTTTCGGAGTCTGCTTGTCGGCGGTGGCGCGCCCTGTGATCAGCGTCGAGACGACGCCTAGCAATGGCGCGGCCAAAAATAGGCCGCTGGCGGCCAGATTTCCGTGGGCGCCGAAATAGATTGCCGAGGTTACACACAGCGAGGCGAATACAAAGCCCATGTAAAGACCAGTGGTTCGATAACGGGTTGTATGACTTGCCAATGTTTGTTCGATCTGGCGGTCGTGTTCTTGTTGTTTCGCCACTTCATCGTGAGGCGCCTCGGCCATGCGAACGATGCGTTCGGCCAATCCTGGAAATGCAGTTTCGTAGGCGATGAGCTGATCAGGCGCCGGCAAAGGCCCCGTGTGGTTCGACTCACTATACTGAATAGCGGTTCCCACAAATCTGAGCAGTGCTTCGGGGTCTTTGCTCTCCAACAGGTCCAGAAGCGACGCCTTGACGCTTTCGGGCAGCGCGGCCGGCGGGGCGCTATCACTTTCGGGATGCGCCTCGCGGTCTTCATCCATGTTAGACGATCTTATTCTTCGATGCGGCCGCCAGTGGCCGGCCGCCGGCGAGGGCGGATCGATTGGCCCTGGCGATGCTCACGCGCCGGGCCTCAATCTTCGCAGCGGTGAAAGCGACGCGCGCCGCCGCCTGCGAAGGTGAATAGCGCGCAAACGATTCACGATGAGCGCTCGCGGGAAACACCACTGCCGCCAAGCCGTCGCGGAAACCTTCCGCGAATGATTGGAGCGCGACCTCTTCCCGCTTCTTTGCAAAAATGCGCATCATTTTTCCGTTCCTGACGCACTCTAGCATCGATCTTGGATTTGGGGGCAAGTTTGGCGTGATCCGATTTCCCGAACTTTAAACCGGCTTGACGCGGCAGATGTTGCCGAGACCCTGCGCGCGGCGTGACGCGGTCTTCCCCTGCGGCGCCCTTGCGAGGGGACGCGTCCGACGCCTAATGTCCAACTGAACAAGCGTAATACAGGGGAAACGTCATGGCCGAGACCACGGCTCAGGAAACCTTTTCCGGGGTGAAGCCGGTGGAGGAGCGCCATCGCTTCGACGAGGCGAAGCTGGCGGCGTGGCTGGCCGCCCATGTGGAAGGGTTCGCCGGTCCCCTGACGGTGATGCAGTTCAAGGGCGGGCAGTCCAACCCCACCTATCAGCTGATCACCCCCGCCAAGAAATATGTGCTGCGGCGCAAGCCGCCGGGCAAGCTGTTGCCCTCCGCCCATGCGGTAGACCGGGAGTTCAAGGTCATTTCGGCCCTGAACAAAGTGAACTTTCCGGTGGCGCGGGCCTATGCTCTGTGCACGGACGAGGACATTATCGGCACCATGTTCTACGTCATGGACATGGTGGAGGGGCGCATCCTGTGGGATGGCTACCTGCCGGGCGCCAGCCCTGAGGACCGCCGCGAAATCTACCGCGCCGAGACGGCCACCCTCGCCCAGCTGCACAGCGTCGACTACCAGGCGGTGGGATTGTTCGACTACGGAAAGCCGGGCAACTATTTCGGCCGCCAGGTGGATCGCTGGACCAAGCAATACCGGGCCTCGGAGACCGAGGCCATTGCTGCCATGGACCGTCTGATCGAGTTCCTGCCCGCCACCTTGCCCGCCGACGACCTCACCACCATCGTCCATGGCGACTATCGCCTGGACAACATGATCCTGCACCCCACCGAGAATCGGGTGATCGCGGTGCTGGACTGGGAGCTGTCCACCCTGGGCAACCCCTTGGCCGACTTCAGCTATTTCCTCATGCAGTGGGTGATGCCGGCCGGTGAGCGCTCTGGGCTCTCCGGCATGGATCTGAAGGCTCTGGGCATCCCCAGCCTGGAAGAGACGGTGGAGCACTATTGCGGCCTCACCGGGCGCTCGGGTCTGCCTGAGCTCGACTGGTACTTCGCCTACAATCTCTTCCGTCTCGCCGCCATCTGCCAGGGCATCGCCGGGCGGGTTCGCGACGGTACGGCCTCGAGCCCGCAGGCGGCCGCCACCGCGCAGCGGGTCTGGCCGCTCAGCCAGGTGGCGCTGCAATTCGCACAAAAAGCCGGCGCGTGATTTTGGGATTTTAGTGATGAAAAACAATATGTTGAACGCCATTATGGCGTCGGCGGCGCTGCTGGGTGCAGCCGCTCTGTCGGTCCCCGCCGCAGCGGCGGACTTGGCCAAGACCTATGTCCAGGTCGGCCGCCTGCTGGCTGACCCCGCAGCCGGCAAGGTGGAGACCGAGAAGACCCTGGTGGTGCAGAATGGCCGCATCCTCGCCGTGCGCGACGGTTACATTGCTGAGCCGGGCGCCAAGGTGGTGGACCTGAAGGCAAGCTTCGTACTGCCGGGCCTCATCGACAGCCACGTGCATATCTGCGACCAAAGCGGGCCCTCGCAGCGCCTCGACGCCGTGACCAAGAGCCTCGGCGATGTGGTGATCGACTGCACCCTCTATGCGCGTCGCACGGTGGAGGCCGGCTTCACCACCGTGGCCGACGTGGGTGATCCCAATGTGGCCATCTTCGCCCTGCGCGATGCGGTGAAGGCCGGCAAGGTGGTGGGGCCGCGCATCATCGCCGCGGGCTACGCCCTGTCGCCCCATGGCGGCCATGGCGACGTTTATGGCTACAGCCCCGAGGTGGAGAAGGTGCTGGAAGACCCCACCCTCTGCTCCGGCGCCGACGAGTGCCGCCGGGCCGTGCGCATGCAGATCCACGCGGGCGCGGATCTGATCAAGATCCTGGCCACCGGCGGCGTGCTCGACGGCGGCGCCACCGGCCTTGAGCAGCAGTTCTCCGACGAGGAGCTGGCCGCCATCGTGCAAGCCGCGCATTCCATGGGCCGCATGGTCAAGGCTCACGCCCATGGCGCGGCCGGGGTCAACGCCGCCCTGCGCGCCGGCATCGATTCCATCGAGCATGGCACCTATCTGAACGACGACTCCATCCGCCTGTTCAAGGAGAAGGGCGCGTGGCTGGTGCCGACGCTCCTGGCCGGCGACACGGTGTCGCGTGAAGCGGCCAAGCCTGACACCTGGATGTCTCCCCCGGTGAAGGCCAAGGCGCTCACGGCCGGGCCCTTGATGCAGGCCATGGGCAAGCGCGCCCACGACGCCGGGATCAAGGTGGCCTTCGGCACCGACACCGGGGTCTCCAGGCACGGCGACAACGCTCGCGAATTCGCCCTGATGGTCAAGGCTGGTTGGACGCCGCAGGAGGCCATCGCCGCGGCCACCACCCGCGGGGCCGAGCACTTGCGTCTGTCCGCCGAGATCGGAACCCTGGTTCCCGGCAAGGCTGCCGACCTCATCGCGGTCGCGGGCGACCCCCTGAAGGACGTCACCGAGCTGGAGCGGGTGAAGTTCGTCATGAAGGGCGGCCAGGTGGTGAAGGAGTAGGTCTTGAGCTCGATGTTTCGCTTCGTCCTCGCCCTCGCCGCCCTGAACGGGCTGATGGCCGTGGCCGCCGGGGCCTTCGGCGCCCACGCGGTGGCGGAGCTGCAAGCCAAGGAGTGGCTGCGCACCGGCGCCACCTACCAGCTGTTGCACGCCGGGGCGGCGCTGGCGGCCCTGGCCCTGGCGCCCCGTCTCAGGGCAGGGGTGGTTCCGGCGGCGCTCTTGTCCGCAGGCGGCCTTTTGTTCGGCCTCTCGCTCTATCTGTTGGCGGCCACGGGGCAGCGGATGCTCGGCGCGGTGACGCCGGTGGGGGGCGTGCTCATGCTGCTCGGCTGGTCGCTGCTCGTGGTGCAGGCGGCGCGACCGAGCCCGCCAGCGGGTTGATCCGTTCCCAGACGGATCAGTTGGCGCTCTTGGCCGTCTTGTCCAGGTAACGCTTCTTCATGTCCTGGAACCAGCCGGCGAAGGTGTCCGAATCGGCGGCCACGGCGGCGAAGCTGGCCGGGCGGGCTGAGCCGGCGTCGAGACCGGCGAGGGCGATGCGCACGGCGTCAGGATTGTGCGCGCCCTGCGCAAAGCCCATGAAGCGCTGACGCAGGCGGGCGAGGGCGGCGTCGTCATTGGCGAGGCTGTAGGCCGAGCCCGCGCGCACCAGAGCCGCTTCCTCGGCCGGCGTGAGTGGCGTGTTGGACTTCCAGCGATCGCCGAGGCGCGCTTCGAGCAGCGCCCCCGCCTTGGCCCAGTCCTTGCCCTGCCAGGCGATGTCAGCGCGCAACTGCTGCGCGTCCGGCGACTTGTCGGCGCCCAGAACTTCCAGGGCGTGGTCGAACCTACCCAAGGCCATGAGCGCCCGTGCCTCCACCAGTCGACGGCGGGCGTTGAGGGCGTTGGGCAGCACCGTGGTGCGCGAGGCGTTGATGGCGTCCAGCGCCGGTTCGGGCTTGTGGTCCATCAGGTCGATGGTGGCGAGGTCCGTGTCCACCTCCGCCCGCGCCACCCCGTCGAGGCGCTTGTCAGCCTGGTATTTCAGCAGCTCGGCGGCCTGGGGCAGTAGATCCACGTCCACTAGGCGCCGGCTAAGTTTGCGCACCATCTCATCGCCATCGGCGCCCACCGGGGCGAGGTCGCGGAAGTCGTAGAAGAGGGCGAGGGCCTGGATCGGCTCCAGCCCGTCGGCGCCGCCCTCCAGGAACAGGCGTCGGAAGGCGGCGGCGAGGTCGTCCTGCACCGCGGCGCCGGCCGGCAGGTCGGGGCGCCGGGCTCCCGCTGAACGGAGGGCGGTGAGGGCTTCGCGATACCGGCCCTGGGAGAGGTAGATCTGGCCGAGAGCGCGGATGGATTCGAGCTCGGTGGCGTCGCCGCGCCAGAGATAGCGCAGCGAATTATAGGCGGCGATGGCCTCGGGCAGACGTTGCTGACCCTTGGCCATGCGAATCTGGGTGGCGCGCAAGAGGGCGGGGGCGGCGACGCCGCCATAGGTCGAATGGCTGGCGGCGTCATAGCCGGCGAGGGCCAGGTCCGGGTGGCCGCTGGCTTCATCGACCCGGGCTTGCAAGAAGCGCAGCTTGTCCTGCTCGATGGTCCCCAATTTTTCCGCGGCGGCCACCATCACCTCGTGACGGGCGCTGGCTATGTCGCCCTGGGCCAATGCGGCTCCAGCGTCGGCCACCGCGAAACGGGCGCGCCAGGTGGGGTCGAACTGGCTCGCCACCTTTCGACCAGCGGCGAACTCATGTCGCGCCCCAGCGAAATCGCCGGTCTTCACGTCCAGATAGCCGCGCCACAGCGAGGAGGACGGATCCATGGCCAGGGCGGGGGAGGAGAACTCGGCCACGGCGTCCTTGTAGCGCCCGGCCATGGCCTTGGCCGCGCCGCGCAGGCCGCGGAAGTCAGCGGTGGCCAGGAGCGTCTGGTCCTGCTTGGCCATCATGTTGAGATAGCCGATGGCCTCGTAATTCATGCCGACGCCGAGGAGAAAGCGGGCGAAGCCCAGACGGGCCTGGACCCCCGCCGTGCGCCCCTTGGCCTTCTCCTCCATGGCGGCGGCGAGGAGCTGGGCGTAGCGGACATTGAACCCGCCCTCGCCGAGCTTGGACCAGTCGGCGAAATTGATCAGGGCCGGATAGGCCGCGGCTTGCGGCGTCGATAGGGACGCCGACTCGGCCTTGCGCAAGCCGCCTTCCGTGGACAGGGCGAGGCCCTTGGGTCGGGCGAGGCGCACCACGTCGCCATCGGCGCTGACGCTGAGATCATCGGCGACAGCCTCCACCGCCAGGCCGTGGCGCGACGGCAGCAGGGTGGCGTCCACATAGACGTGCCGCGACTCCACGCCCTTGGTGGGGCCAAGGGCGGTGACCACCGCCAGCTTGTCGCCTACCGCCGGATCGGCCACCCAGAAGACGCCTGTTGAGCCGGCCAGGCGCGCCGTGAGGGCCGCGGGCCCGTTCTCGTCGCGGGCCAGGGCTATGGCCGCCGGCTGGTCCGCGGCGCGAGGGCCGAGCGTCACCACCCAGTTATTGCCTTCAGCCGAGGTGCCCACGAGGGTGAGCGGTGGGACGGGGATGCGCAGGGCGGTGTAGTCGGCGCCGGCGACAGGCTGGAACACTCGATAGGGACCCATGCTGTGCGGCAGGGCGGAAAGGTCGAGATTGGCCTTGGCGTCGAACACCACCCACACCGCCTCGCCCCGGCGGAACACGGCGGCGCCCAGCGGCGCTCGCCAGGGAAAGCGCAGGGCGAGCGAGGCCCCTTGCAGCTCGGCGGCCACCTTCACGACTCCCCCCTGAGGGACCGGGTCGGGCCGGCCCTTGGGCGCCTGATCGACGTGGGCGACAGCGGCCGCGGGCTTGGCCGCCTCGCCCGGGGTCAGCACTACGAAGGCTGCGCCATCGGCGGCGCCGGTCTTTACATTGGTGTTTTCGGCGAGGGTCAGGCGCAATTCCACGCCGCCGCCCACAGCCGCGGCCTCGGCCTTCTCGATGGGCTTGGGCGGATCTACGTGCAGGCGCGCCATGTCGGGCAGGCCCGCGCCATTGAAGCGCAGCACCAGCACCTTGCCGTCCTGCTTGGCCCCAACGAGGCGCGCTTCGGGAAATTCCAGGCGGGCGAAGTCCTTCGCGCCGCCCACCTTCAGGGCGAGCGGGCGCGCTGTCGCGGCGAGGGCGAGGGGCGGCGCGGCCCCCTGCAGCGTGAGGGCGGCCGCGAGAAGGAGGCTCAGACCCGGACGGCGGTTCATGGCTCACGTCAAACGCGGTTCGCAGGCCGACGAGGGCCTGTTCGGCTCGACCATGGAGCCGCCGCGTTAGGTCGAGGTTAACGCTGATCGCCTTTTGGCGGCCGGCGCCGAAATCCGCGCCGCGGCGCGTCCCATTGGGCCTCGCCCCGGTCCCTGCGCTGCGCGCTGGTTTCGCCCTTAGCTTTCTTGGTGATTTCTTTCAGCTTCAAGCCCTGGCGCAGGGAGAGCACGGTGCCCGGCGCGCCCTTGTCCGGGTCGGCGAAGGCGCGGCCATAGGTCTTCACCCGCTCGGCCACGTTTTCGAGGAATTCGCCCTCCCACTCGGAGAGCTCGACGCCTTCGCGCGCCGCGGTGCGCTCGGCCTTTTTCAGCGCTCGGAGCGCCGCTCGCGCCGCGGCCTTCTTGGGGTCCGGCGGCGCGCGTTTCATGAAGCGGATCGAGGAAAAGTGGGAACCGGTTTTCCGCCCGCGATCCGCGCCAAGATCAGAGCCCGCCGATGGCCGACAGGTAGAGGTCGATCAGCGCCTCTTCCTCCTGGCGTTTCGCCCGGTCCTGTTTCCGCAGCCGGATCACCTTGCGCATGACCTTGGTGTCGAAGCCCTCGCCCTTGGCCTCAGCATACACTTCCTTGAGGTCGGCGGCGATGGCGGCCTTGTCCTCTTCCAGACGCTCGAGCCGCTCGATGAAGCTCTTCAGCCGGCCCTGGGCGGCGGCGGTGAGCACGTCGGCCTCGGTGGAGGGCGGGGTGGAGAAGGCGGAATCGTCGGCCATGGGCGGGGAAACTCGCAAGGAGGGATTGGGCAGGCGAAATTAAGGGCCCGGATCGGGGGTGGCGACCCCCGCGGGCCCTGGCGCAGTCTTTAAGCTGGGGATAAGTCGCGCCTGACTGTGCAGGCGCGCCCGATCAAGCCCGTGGGATAGGTCCCGGGGCTTAGCCCTGGCGGGCCTTGAAGCGCGGGTCGGTCTTGTTGATCACATAGACCCGGCCCTTGCGGCGCACGACCTTGCAGTCCTTGTGGCGGGACTTCAGCGACTTCAGCGAGCTACGGATCTTCATGACGTCTTCCGCGAGCCAGGAGGCTTTCGGCCTTCAGTGAAAACAGAACCCCGCGCAGTGGGGCGCGGGGCGTATGAGGGCGGTTCTATATGCGGCCGCCTCCGGGGAGTCAACGAAAAGAGGGCGGCTCAGCCATGATGGGCGCCGGCGAACAGGGGCGGCGGCGGCTGATAATGCCGGTGTTCAATCACGCGCACGATCTCGTAATCAGATCGAAAGCCGGAGGACGTTCGACGGGATCGTTCCAGCACTTCGCATATGAGCATGTCATTTTTCGCAAAAGATTCGATCCCCGCATCGACGCGTTCGAGAAATCTCTGATCCGAAACGGAAACTGGAACGTTAGCTCGGCCGTCGTTCAATCTCCACTTTTGACCAGATTTGAAGGATAAGGATACTATAGTGAAGGCCTTTTCGTATTTACTTACAAATTCATCATCGGGTGAAATGGTTTGAACCTTGAAGTATTCGATCTCGTCCTTGGCGATGACGGTTTCAGTCTTGGCGTCGCCTACGCTGAGCGTGTCGATACCTTCTTTTTCCAACGGATCTGAGACGACCGTTTGAAGCGCCGAACGAACCGCGTCATCGAGTACGAGCCGAGCTACGGGTTCTGGAACCTCAAACTCATCGCCATCCAGTTCAAACACCACTCGATCGGCGTCAGCGCGTATGCGCCGGAGGCGGCGCCCCTTGATCAGCCGCAAAGCGCCGATTACGCCGCCGACGCCTGTAAATCCCAGAATCTGGAGCAGGTTTGCGGCGGCCTGGACATCCGTGGACTTCCAGAACTCCCAAGCGACCTTGGCGTCATTGACGATTATGTTCAGCCAAACCTCGAAACTGCCCTCGCGGGTGGCTTTCACACGCACGCCGATTTCGGCGTCATCGCCGTCAAGCGCGCGGCCAGCCGCTTTCAGCAGTTGAGCGACGCCCAGAAGCGCCGGTGCGAGGTCAGCAACGTCCATCTCGCCATTGCGGACCGCCTCTCCGCCATAGGCGAGTTTGAACATGGCTTCGCTCATGCGACGCGTCATAACACGAATTCGTTGATTTTGAATATCTCAGATTGCGAAAAGCTACGTTCAGTTTCGTCCATAGGGATTATGATCCAGCATATCCGAATTGGATCAGGCAAGAATCGCCAAAGCCGTATCAAGCGCTTCACTTCGCCGTCACTTCCCCCCGCCGAGGTACTTGTCGAACCAGGTCAGGGCGCCGTCATTGATGGCCTTTTCGTGATCGGGTTCGCGGATGGCGTGGCCTTCGCCCGCCAGGATCAACAGCCGCACCGGCGTGCCGAGGTCGCGCAAGGCGTGCCAGTACTCCACCGACTGCGAGGCGGGGCACTCCACGTCGCGCTCGCCCACATAGAGGAAGACGGGGGTGTTCGCGTCCTTGATATGGGTGAGCGGCGAGAGCTTCTGGTAGATGGCCGGGTCGTCATAGGCCGAGCCGCCGAAGAAGGGGATCATCCACTGGTCGATGCCGTTCTCGCCGTAATAGCTGATCCAGTTGGCGATGCCGGCGCCGGCCACGGCGGCCTTGAAGCGGTGCGTCTGGGTGAGGGTCCACATGGTCATGAACCCGCCGTAGGAGTGGCCCATGACGCCGAGACGCTGCTCGTCCACGGGGGCGATCTTCTCCACCGCGTCGACCCCGGCGAGGATGTCGCGCAGATCGCCGCCGCCGAAGTCGCGCACATTGGCCCGGGTGAAGGCCTCGCCTTGGCCATAGCTGCCGCGCGGATTGGGGAGGAACACGTAATAGCCGTGCGCCAACAGGGTGCGGGCCATGCCTGGACGCAGATAATTGGGCGTCACCGCTGAGCTTGGGCCGCCGTGGACCTGCACCACCAAAGGATAGGTCTTGCCCGGCTCCACATTGAGCGGGGCGAGCAGCCAGCCCTGCACCGTGAAGCCCTCATTGCTCCAATGGACGCTGGTCGCCTTGGCGAAGGCGGGGAGGGCGGCGTTGGCCTGGGTGATGCGACGGGCGAGCCTGAGGTCCTTGACAGGCGCCACGGCGATCTCCGGCGCGTGTTCGAAGTCCGATACAGCCGCGGCGACGATCTTGCCCGTGGCGTCGAAGGCGACCTTGCCCTCGCCAGACGTAAGCCCCAGCGGCGCCGACCAGAGGGTGGTCATGCGCCGCGTCTTCGGATCGATGGCGATGATCTGGGTCTGATCCCCCACCAGGGCGGTGGCCAGGAGCTTGCCGCCCCGCCAGGCGAGCGAGGTGAAGCTGCCGTTGAAGCCCGGCGTGATGTCCACCGCCGCGCCGCCGGAGAAGGGGGCGAGATAGAGGTCGCCGCCCACCGGGCCGAAGTCGCTCATCAGGCCGCCGATATAGGCCACCGACTTGCCGTCGGGGGCGCTGCGCGGAAAGTTCAACTGGCGCTCGGGCTTGGCGATGCGGCGCAGCTCGCCCGAGGCGAGGTCCACGGCGGCGAGCTCGGCCACCCACCAATTGTTGTCGCCGTCGCCTTTGGCTGCGCTGGCCACGAAGCCCTTGCCGTCGGGGGTCCAGTCATATTCGTAGATGAAGGTGTCGGCCGGGGAGACCAGCCGCATCTGCCCCCCCGCACCGGGAAGCACAGCGATGCGCGCCTCGTCCGGATCGGTCCCGATGTCGCCAACCTGGGCGGCGCCGGCGGAGGTGGCGCCGAGGCTCTTTTTGGCGTTGACCACCACTTTAAGAGCCAAGGTTTGGCCGTCGGGCGACCAGCGCGGCTTTTCGGCGACGCCCTTGAAGCTCGCCGCCACCTGGTCGGACGCGCCAGCGGCGATGTGAACGCTCACCTCGGCGGTCTTCTTGTCACGGGCGATGTAGGCGAGCCGCGAGCCGTCCGGGCTGAACGCGACATCGCCATAGGTGCAGACTGGGCAGGGGTCATAGACGCGTTCCACCGCCCCGTCGCGGGCTCGGCGCACGACGATCTGGTGGTGTGGCGTGCGCGAGAGGTCCTGCGGGTCGTCCGCCTCGGACGCCGCCACCTGCTGGCCGTCAGGTGACAGGGCCAGATTGTCGAACAGGTGCAGGGGCGCGGGGCCCGGAGCAGCGGCGACCTGAGTCGTCAGGGCCAGGGCGAGGGCGGCGAGCATGTTTAGGCGGACTCCGAGGCGCTGAGCTTAAGACGGCAGGCGGCACGACAGACTGTCGATGCTCGCATGTCGACGCGTGGACATAGACCTCAGGCCGCCTTCTTTCCACTGGGCTTGGGCGGCGGGGAGGGCGCCTTGGGCGAAGCGGCAGGCTTGGCGGCAGGGGGGGCGGGCGGCTTCACCACCA
The DNA here is from genome assembly GCA_040757715.1 of Pseudomonadota bacterium. Classification (GTDB taxonomy): domain Bacteria; phylum Pseudomonadota; class Alphaproteobacteria; order Caulobacterales; family Caulobacteraceae; genus CAIMFV01. The sequence goes on from JBFLWS010000003.1 coordinate 114,017, forward strand.
GGGGCGCGGCGCCTGGACCAGCGAAGGACGGCTCGGTCTTGGGCTTCACCTCGGCGGTGGGGATGGCGGCGTCCAGAGGCACGGGTGCGTCGGGCTCCGGCGGCGCCTCCACCCTCGGCTCGGTGCCGGGCTGGAAGGCCTCCACGTGGCCATGGACGCTGACCATCTTGGCGGTCTTGGGGGCCTTGAAGTCTTCGTCGGGCTGGCCCTTCAGAGCTTCGCGCATGAAGTCGATGAAGATGGGCACGGCGGTGACGGCGCCGGCCTCGTGGTCGCCCAGGCTGCGGTTGTCGTCGAAGCCCACGAACACCCCCACCACCAGGCTTGGCGTGTAGCCCACGAACCAGGCGGAGCGGAATTCATTGGTGGTGCCGGTCTTCCCGGCGATGTGACGGCCGAGCTGCGACACCGCCGCGGCGGTGCCGTTGGTGGTCACGCCTTCCAGCATCAGGGTGATGGAATAGGCGGTCACGGGGTCCATGATCGGCTTGCCGAGGGCGTCGAGCCGCGGCGACTCATCGCCGGTCCATACCGCATCGCAGCCGGGGCACTGGCGGGTGTCGGCGCGCCACACCGGGGCGCCCTGACGGTCGGAGACGACTTCGATCACGTGCGGATCGATGCGCCGCCCGCCATTGGCGAAGGCCGAATAGGCCCCGGTGAGGCGGAAGGGCGTGGTCTCGCCGGCGCCGAGGGCCATGGCCAGCACCGGCGCCATGTCGTTGACCACGCCGGCGTTGACGGCCGCCTCGCGGATCTTCTTCATCCCGACCTTTTCGGCGATGCGCACGGTCATCTGGTTGCGCGAATAGACGAGGCCGTTGCGGAACGGCGAGGGGCCGGCCGAGTCGTGCTCATAGTTTTCTGGCGACCACACCTGGCCATTGGCGCCGGTGAGCTGGATCGGCGCATCGAGCACGATGGAGGCGGGCGTGAATCCGTTCTCCAGGGCGGTCGCATAGACGAACGGCTTGAACGAGGACCCCGGCTGACGCATGGCCTGGGTGGCGCGGTTGAACTTGGACAGCGAGAACGAATAGCCGCCCACCAGGGCCTGCACCCGGCCATTGCGCGGGTCCACGGCCACCAGGGCGCCGTTGACGATGGGCGTCTGGCGCAAATTGAAGCTGTGCGGCTGACCGTCCTTGGGCTCCACGAACACCAGATCGCCGACGTTGAGGCCCTTGCCGGCCTTGGCCCAGACCACATCCGCGCCATCGAGATCGCCGCCGCCGCCCGAAGGCAGGAGCACGTGCACGCCGCCGGCGATGCGGTCGATCACCGCGGGCTTCCAGGTGCGGCGCTCCGACGCCGGAGCCTTGGCAAGGGCCGCCTTTTCCCAACCCGGGGCGATCTTGATCTGCTGGATGGCGCCGCGCCAGCCATGGCGATGGTCATAGGCCTCCAGCCCCTTCATCAGGGCCACGCGGGCCAGGGTCTGCAGGCGCGAATCCAGGGTGGTGCGGATATAGAGCCCGCCATCGTCGGCCTTGGGACCCACCACGGCCATAGCCCGCTCGCGCACCTCCTCCATGAAGTAGTCGGCGTCGTGATAGTGGGCGCGCTCCGGACGAAGCTGGACCTTCAGGTCCTCCTTCATGGCCTCGATGGCCTGGGCCTTGGTGATGAAGCCCTCGTCGGCCATCTGGGCCAGCACCCAGTCGCGACGACGGATGGCCTCGTTGCGGCGCTTGATGGGGTCGTAGTTGGACGGCCCCTTGGGCAGGGAGGCGAGATAGGCCATCTCCGCCACGCTAAGCTCGTTCAACGGCTTGCCAAAATAGTTGAACGCCGCCGCCCCTACGCCATAGCTGCGATAGCCGAGCCAGATTTCGTTCAGATAGAGCTCAAGGATGCGCTTCTTGGGCAGGATCTGCTCCAGCCGCCTGGCCAGGATGGCTTCCTTGATCTTGCGCCCGAAGCTGTGCTCGTTGGTGAGCAGGACGTTCTTGGCCACCTGCTGGGTGATGGTGGAGCCGCCTTGCAGGCGTCGGCCGCGCACCACGTTGAGGAGGTCGCGGGTCATGGCCCGGCCGAGCCCGGCCACGTCGATGCCGCCGTGCTCGAAGAACTTGCGGTCTTCGGCGGCCAGGAACGCCTTAGTGAGCATGGGCGGCATCTGGTCGTAGGGCACGAAGATGCGCCGCTCTCGGCCGAACTCGCCAATCAAGGTGCCGTCCCAGGCGAACACCCGGGTGGAGGTGGGCGGGTGATATTCCGCGAGCTGCGCGGCGTCCGGCAGGTCGTGGAACAGCCAGGCGGCGTAGATCGCAAGCGTGAAGCCGGCCACGGCGATGAGGCTGAGGGCGGCGACGCCCGCAATCGCCACCCATCGTCCAACGGAATGCAAGCCGGCGCCTCCTGGCTGCCGAGCCCTACGCAAGCCCGGCGAGTTCTAAGGGCGCAGGAATCCGGGGTCGGAGCCGCGGCGTCAAGCCATTAGGCGTCGCCGATCAGCGAAAACTCTCCGCCTGTGGGTCCTGCGCACGGGTTTGGTGAACGGCCCGCGACGAACGCCTCCCTCACTGGACGGCGAACTTGGCGTCCTGCAGGAAATAGGTGTCGATGGCGGCGGCCACGCCGTCCATGAACCTGCGGCGATAGGGCTCGGAGCCAAGGGCGTGCTCGTCGCCATGATTGGTGATGAAGCCCATTTCCAGCAGCACCGCCGGGGTCTCGGGGGACAAGAGCACCACGTAGTTGGCGTCGCGATGGCTATGGCGCAGCAGGTCCACCTTGCCGTTCAGCTTGTCGAGCAAGGCGTTGGCGAACACCGCCGAGCGGTTGGTGTTGTTGCGCTGCTTCAGGTCCAAGAGGATGCGGTTCACCGCGGTGTCACGGCTGGGCAGGTTCACGTCGATGAACCAGTTGCTCTCCTTGTCGAACACGTGCCTCGCCACGCGGTCCGCGCCCTTGTCGGAGAGCGTGTAGACGGTGGCGCCGTGCAGGGACGGGTCCGAACCGGCGTCCGAATGCAGCGAGATGAAGAGGTCGGCGTTGGCGCGGCGAGCGATCTTCACCCGCTGCTCCAGGGGAATGAAGGCGTCGGAGTCGCGGGTCAGCACCACATTGTAGCGGCCGGTGGCTTTCAGCGCGTCGCGCAGGGCGAGCGCCGCGGCGAGGTTGAGATCCTTCTCGTGCGTGCTCGCCCCTTCGGCGCCCACGTCGTGGCCGCCGTGGCCGGCGTCGATCACCACCACCTTGCGGCTGGGCGCAGCGGGCAGGACAGGCTCCTCCACCACTGCCTTGGCGAAACCGGGGCGTTGCGCCGGCGCGGCCTCGGCGCTGAAGTCCACCACATAGCGGTAGGTCTTGATCCCATCGCCGGGGGACAGCAGGAAGCGCCGCTTCACCACCGCCGAGCGGGCGAGATCAAAGCGCAACCGGGCCCCGCCGGCGGCCTCGTCGATACGCCAGTTCTTTACGAGCCCGGCACCGTCGCCGGACATGTCGCCCGCGCTCATATCCACCCGGGGCAGGGTGATCACGGCTTGTCGAGCGGGGTCTTCGCCAGAGAGCAGCTTGCCGGCCACGGCGCGATCGAGCTCGATCACCACCCGGGTCTGAGCGGCGTCGCCGCCCACCCGCACCTTCAAGATGCCGGCGTCGGGACCGGGATGGCTCACGCCCGCAGCGGCCACGCCGCCCAGCACCAGCACGGGCGCAAGGAAGCGCAGCCAGCGGCCGATCGCCGAGGGGCGCCTGTCCATCCAACCCTGCAAGACCTTGGCCGACATATGCGGCTCCGAAAGAATCATTGTCTTCAGCTATAAACCAGGTTCGGTGGTGAAACACTTAATCGCCGGAGGCGTCTTCGGCCTGCGCGATGGATGGAATCGGCGGCTGCAGAGCGAATTCGCGCTTTTGCCGCGCCGAAAACGCCCCCGGATCGCGAAAAGCTTTTCTTTTTCACCGCGGTGTTGCAATCTGGCCCCACGCATTGCGGCCGCTTCGGCGAGCGCCGAGCTGGCTGCGCGTGCCTGCGGAATGAACGACACCCCATCGGACGTTTCGCCCCTCCGATTTGCGCGCCTCGTCGCGTCAGGAACTTAACCCCATGGGCTGCGTCGCCTACGCCCTCGATCGATCCACTCCGGCGCGGAATATTTCGCGCCCTGAGGGACGTGCGCCTGCGACCGCCCCGCATCGGCCCCCGAGCTCCTGGCTCGGCGCGCGCCGCAGGAACCAAGACGAACATGACAAAAAGAATGTTGATCGACGCCGCCCACGCCGAAGAGACGCGTGTGGTGGTGGTGGACGGAAATCGGATTGAGGAGCTCGATTTCGAAAGCCAGTCCCGCAAGCAGCTGCGGGGCAACATCTATCTGGCCAAGGTGACCCGGGTCGAACCCAGCCTCCAGGCCGCCTTCGTGGAATATGGCGGGAACCGGCATGGGTTCCTCGCCTTCAACGAAATCCATCCGGACTACTACCAGATCCCCACCGCCGACCGCGAAGCGCTGATGCGCGAAGAGGCCGAGGAGGAGGATGAGGCGCCGACGCCGTCGCGCAAGCGCGCCGCCGCTGCGGAGGGCGATGACGAGGACGAAGCTCAGGTTCTCGATGACGAAGACGACGTCATGGAGGAGGAGCTGGAGCGTCGCCGCCGCCGGCTCATGCGCCGCTACAAGATTCAGGAAGTGATCCGTCGCCGCCAGATCATGCTGATCCAGGTGGTGAAAGAAGAGCGCGGCAATAAGGGTGCGGCGCTCACCACCTATCTGTCCCTGGCCGGCCGCTACTGCGTGCTCATGCCCAACACCGCCCGGGGCGGCGGCATCAGCCGCAAGATCACCAACGCCGCCGACCGCAAGCGCCTGAAGACCGCGGCGCAGAGCCTCGACGTGCCTAACGGCATGGGCCTGATCATCCGCACCGCCGGCGCCGCGCGCACCAAGACCGAGATCAAGCGCGACTACGAATACCTGCTGCGGCTGTGGGAGAGCATCCGCGAGAAGACGCTCAGCTCCATCGCCCCGGCCCTCATCTATGAGGAAGAGGACCTCGTTAAGCGCGCCATACGCGACCTGTTCGACAAGGATCTGGACGGCATCGTGGTGGAGGGCGAGCCCGGCTACCGCGAGGCGCGCGAATTCATGCGCATGATCATGCCCTCCCAGGCCAAGAAGATCGTGCAGCACAAGGAGCCGACGCCGCTGTTCGTCCGCTACAAGGTGGAGGACCAGCTGGCCCAGCTGCACTCGCCGGTGGTGCCCCTGCGGTCCGGCGGCTATCTGGTGATCAACCAGACCGAGGCGCTGGTCGCCATCGACGTCAACTCGGGCAAGGCCACCCGCGAGCGCAACATCGAGGCCACGGCCTTGAAGACCAACCTGGAAGCGGCCGAAGAAGCCGCGCGCCAGATGCGCCTGCGCGACCTCGCCGGCCTCATCGTCATCGACTTCATCGACATGGACGAGGGCAAGAACAACCGCGCCGTCGAGAAGAAGCTGAAGGACTGCCTGAAGGACGATCGCGCCCGGCTGCAGATGGGTAAGATCTCCATCTTCGGCCTGATGGAGATCAGCCGTCAGCGTCGCCGCGCCGGGGTGCTGGAAGGCTCCACCCACGTGTGCGAGCACTGCCAGGGCACCGGGCGTTTGCGCTCCATCGAGTCCAGCGCCCTCGCCGCGCTGCGCGCCGTGGAGATGGAGGCCGTGCGTCACGGCGCCGGGGCGGCAACCCTGCGCGTGCCGGTGGCCGTGGGCCTCTATGTGCTGAACGAGAAGCGCGCCTATTTGCTGCGCCTGGAGCAGACCCAGGGCCTGCACGTCACCGTGGCCCTCGACGATACGCTGAGCCGCGCCGAGCACCTGATCGAGCGCACCCTGCGCGACGAAACGTACCGTCCGCCAGCCCTACCCGATCTGGTATTCGAATCCTCGCCCGAACCTGAGGTCGAGGTGGAGGAGGACGAGGTTGAGGACGAGGACGAAGGCGCGCTGGAGGCCGCCGCCAACGATGGCGAGGGGGAGAGCGGCCGGCGTGGCCGTCGCCGCCGTCGCCGCGGCGGTCGTCGCGATGAGGGCTTCGAACGCCCGGCCCAGGCTGAGGCCGCTGGCGATGACGAAGACGACGAAGAGGAAGACGAAGAGGATGGCTTCGCGGGCGGACGCGATCGCGACGACGGGGACGGTCGCGGCCGTCGTCGTCGTCGTCGCGGCCGTCGCGGCGGGCGTCGCATCCGCGAGGATGGCGCGCCGACCCGCGATCCCTACGTCTGGCGCTATCCCCTGCCGGCGGAGCGGGCCAGCTCCGGCCTCGACCCCTACGCCTGGTATGATCCCAACGATCGCCGTCCGCCCGCGCCCTTGCCGGTGGCCAAGGTCGATGTGCTGCCGGTGGTGACGCCGGTCTCGGCCGCCCCGCTGGTAGCCAAGCCGGAAGGCGGCGAGAGCGAGGGCCGCGGTCGTCGTCGCCGTAATCGCGGGCGTCGCGGACGCGGCGAAGCCCCGTCGGCGGCCAATGACGTCTACGCCTGGAGCGAGGCGGAAACGGCTGCGCCTGAAGCCGAGATCGAGGCGGATGTGGTCGTCGCCCCGACGCCCGAGCCGGAAGCTGTCGTGGCTGTCGTCGAACCGGCGGTGGAAGTCGCCGCCGAGGAAGCGCCCGCCGCCAAGCCGAAGCGCGTCCGCGCGCCTCGCGTGCGCAAGACCAAGGCCTCCGCGGAGGTTGAAGCTGCGGCCGATCCCGCGCCTGAAGCCGCCGTCGAGCCCGAGTCTGAGGTGGTGATTGAACGCGCCGCGCCGGAACCTGTGCCGGAGACCGTGCAACAGGCGCCGGTCCCGGCGGCGCCGGCGCCAGTGGAGCTTGAACCTGCGGAGCTGGTTCCGGCGGAGCCCGATCCTGCGGAAATCGTTGCTCCGCCCGCGGCGCCCAAGCGCGGCTGGTGGCGCCGCTGAAGGTAAGCCGCTAAGGTGGTCCTGGGGTAAGCGTTGGGCGGCCATTTCGGTGGTCGCTGACGCCGTGGGCTGGGCAGACGAGGAGCAGGACGTCCCCATGGTGAACCCGCGGCGTAATGGTTCGGCGCGCGCCGATCTTTGTAATGGGCTGGTGCGGCGCTTGGCCGTAGGCGCCCTGTCGGCGAGCTTGGTGCTCTCGCCGCCGCTGGCGCAGGTCGCCGCCGCCCAGCAGGCCGCGCCGCAGATCATCCGCGACACCGAGATCGAGGAGATCCTGCACAGGGACGCCGACCCGATCTTCCGCGCCGCCGGCCTGATCCCCAAGGATGAGACGCTGCTCCTGGTGCAGGACAAGGAGCTGAACGCCTTCACCGCCAACGGTCTCCTCATCGCGGTCAACACCGGCCTGATCATCGAGACCTCCAACCCCAACGAACTGCAGGGGGTGATCGCTCACGAAACCGGTCACGCTGCGGGCGGCCACATCGCCCGCTCCGGCGAATTGGAGAAGGCGGCCATGAGCCCCTTCCTGCTGACGCTGGGTCTTGGCGTGCTGGCGGCGGCGGCAGGCGCGCCCGATGCGGGCATGGCGCTGGTGTCCTCCTCGCAATATTTCGGCGCCCTCGGCGCGCTCGCCTATTCTCGCACGCAGGAAGCCCGCGCCGACCAGGCGGGTCTCACCTATCTGGAGAAGGCCGGGTTGTCGGGGCGCGGCCTCGTCGATTTCTTCGACAAGTTCCGCTACGAGGAGGTGTTCTCCGAGGCGCGGCGCTTCAAGTTCTTCCAGAGCCACCCGATCTCCAGCGAGCGCATCGAGGGCCTGCGCCGGCGCGCCTCGGAGCTGAAGCACTACAACGACGTGGATACGCCCGAGGCTCTGGCCGAGCATGAGATCATGAAGGCCAAGCTGAAGGCGTTCATGAACCCGCCGCAGCAGACCTTCATCGACTATTCGGAGAAGGATCACTCCTTCCCGGCGCGCTACGCCCGGGCCATCGCCTATTACCGCGCCCTCGACACCGACAAGGCGGTCAGCCTCATCGACGGTTTGATCGCGGACTACCCTGACAATCCCTATCTCTATGAGCTGAAGGGCCAGGCCCTGTTCGAGTCCGGGCATGCCAAGGAAGCCGAGGTCGCGCACCGAAAGTCGGTGCAGCTGAAGCCGGCGGCGCCGCTGCTGCACATCAACCTCGCCCAGGCCATCATCGCCCAGGAGGACGGCAAGCGCGCCGACGACGCCATTGTCGAATTGAAGAAGGCGCTGGCGGTGGAGGACGACAACGCCTTCGCCTGGCGCCTGATGGCCCAGGCCTACAACGCCAAGGGCGACGGCGGCGACGCGCGCCTGGCCACCGCCGAGGAACGCTACAGCGTGGGCGATCTGGTGCAGGCGCGCATCTTCGCCCTCCGGGCCCGGGAGATGCTGAAGCGGGACACGCCGGAATGGCGCCGCGCCACCGATATCGTGCTCGTCTCGCACCCCTCCAATGAGGATTTGCGCCAGCTCTCGGGCCAGCGCGGCCTCGTTGCGGGGCGTGCGCCTTGAATTTGCGCCGGCTTTGATGATCTCTCTTGGGCGACGACTTGTGACCATCTGGGTTGAAGGATCCCCCATGCGCCGACTGCTTATCGCCGGGCTCGCGCTCTCCGCCGCCGCGGCCCTGGCCATCGGCGTGGCCGCCGCCGCCGACAAGGGCAAGGCCGCCCTGGACGACAAGGCCTTTGGCGAGAAGGTGCGCGCCTATCTCATCGCCCATCCTGAGGTGCTGGAAGAGGCCATGGCGGCCTTGAAGGTGAAGCAGGATGAGAAGGCCGAGGCGAGCCTTCAGCAAGGCATCGCCGCCCACCGCGAAGAGCTGGAGCATGCCCGCAACGACTATGCGGCCGGGACCGGGCCGGTGACGGTGGTGGAGTTCTTCGACTACCGCTGCCCCTATTGCAAGGTGGCCGCGCCCCAGCTCCCCGACTTTATCAAGGCGCACAAGGAAATTCGCTTGGTGTTCAAGGAGTTCCCGATCCTGTCGGAGACCTCCACCCATGCGGCCAAGGCGGCCATCGCCGCCCGCAACCAGGGCAAATACATGCCGGTGCACCTGGCGCTCATGAGCGCCAAGGACCTCAATGACGAGAGCATCGACAAGATCCTGATCGAGAACGGCGTCGACCTGCAAAAGGCCAAGGCCGACGAGGCCGCGGAAGCCACCAGCAAGGAGATCGATCAGGTGCACGCGCTGGCCGAGGCGCTGGGCGTCGACGGCACCCCCGCCTTCGTGGTGGGGGGCAAGATGATCGCGGGGTGGCAGCCGGACGCGCTCGCCGCCGCCATCAAGGCCGATGGCAAGGACCACGCCGTGGCGCGGGCGAAGTAGCGAATTCCATTTAGCGCGCCAGCGCCGCCGCGGCCCCCTTGGGCGCGCCCCGATCATCAAACAACACGGGCGCTTCGGTTCCATCCCCAGCATTGGGCGGCCGGCGCAGCCAACTGTCGCCATCGCGCAGACCCCAGACGGTGAGGCCATAGCGCTGGACGGGCGGCAAGGCGGCGAGAGCCTCGCTCGCCTCACCCACCAGCCGAGCCTGGCGCTGCAACCGCGCTGCACGACTGGTCAGATCAAGCCGACCGCCTTGCAGCGACACGTCGAGTTCTGAGATGTGCACGGGCAGGCCGAGACTGGCGAGGTCGCGGATGGCGGCCTTCACCGCGCCGGGCGCGAGGTCCCATCGCAAGTGGCTCTGACTGCCAAGACCGGAGAGCGGCGCCCCGGCCTTCAGCACCTGTTCGGCCAGGCGTAGGTAAGCCAGGCGCTTCTTCGGATTGGATTCCAGATTGTAATCGTTGAGGAACAGCGTCGCTGTGCGATCGGCTTCGCGGGCGTGGTGGAAAGCTCTCGCCACATAGTCGAGGCCGAGATTGCGACTCCAAAGACAGGCGCGATAGCCGGACCCATCGTCCTCCACCGGCTCGTTCACCACGTCCCAGGCGCGGGCCTGGCCGCGATAGCGCCCGGCCACGGCAAGGATGTAGTTGCGATAGGCGTCGGCGAAGGCCTTGCCGGCGCCGTCAAGGCGCTGAAACGCCGGCGCGGCCTCGGCGTACCAGACAAGGGTGTGGGCGTGGAAGCCAAGACCATTTGTGCGGGCGAAGGCCGCCAGGCGGTCGGGGCGGGCGAAGTCGAAGCCGCCGTCCTCGCGCAGCACCACCTCCATCTTCAGCTCGAACTCGGGGGTGATCTGGCCGAAATGCGTGGTCAACAGACGGACGAAATCCGGATCATCGAGCTGACCGCTCATCACTGCGCAGCCGAGGGGGAAGGGGACGAGCGCCTTTAGCGGGCCGGGCAGGACGGTAGGGGCGGCGGCCCCAGCCCGACCCTGGCAGGCGGCCAGGGCCAGGGCGCCGCCGAGGACAAGGCGACGGTCAAGCGCGGGTCGAGCAAAAGTGGAGACCGGTTTTGCGCACGCGACCCGCGCCAACAATCAACCTCCAATCGCGCGACGCAGGGCGAGCTCGTCGAGCGCCGCGGTCTCCACCTTGGCGGCGGCCTTCTTCTTGTTCTGCACGGCGAGGTCGGCCACGTGCTCTACCTTCTTCAGCTCGGCGAAGGCTTCGGCGAGGGCGTCGCGGGCGCCCTGCTCCTCCAGCCGCGCCACGGCGAGGTCGCTCTCTGCCTTGGCCCGCCGCTCGCGCCAGGCCTGCAGGAAGAGGGCGAAACGCCAGCCGGATTCGGGGTCGGCCGTGACCCGCAGCTTCTCCTCCTGGGCCTCCAGGTCGAGGGCGTCGATGACGATCTCGATAGCCTCGCAGCGATCGGACGCCGCTTTCAAGCGTTTCTGCAGTCCCTCCACCTCGAAATTGGCGAGGCGGATCAGTGAATGCGCCCACTTCATGCGGCGGCTCCCTGTTCAAGAATGGCGTTCAAGCGGGCGAAGGTGTCGGTGAGCGAGGTGGCCTCGTCCTTGGCCTGGCCAAGAAAGGCTTCCAGCGCCGGATTGAGCGCGATGGCGCGGTCGATTTCGGGGTCTGAGCCGCGGCGATAGGCGCCGATGCGGATCAGCTCCTCCATGTTGGAATAGGCGGCGAGGAGCTGACGCGCCTTGCGCACCACCCCCTGCTCCCACGGGTTCTGGCAGCCTGGCAGGGTGCGGCTGATGGACTTCAGCACATTGATGGCCGGGAAGCGGCCGCGCTCGGCGATGGCCCGCTCCATGACGATGTGGCCGTCGAGAATGCCGCGGACGGCGTCGGCGATGGGCTCATTATGGTCGTCCCCGTCCACCAAGACCGTGAAGAGGGCGGTGATGGCCCCCGCCTCTGTGCCGTCGGGGCGGATCGGGCCGGGCCCCGCGCGCTCCAACAGCTTGGGCAGCTCGGTGAACACGGTGGGGGTGTAGCCCTTGGTGGTGGGCGGCTCGCCGGCGGCGAGACCGATCTCCCGCTGGGCCATGGCGAAGCGGGTCACCGAGTCCATCAGGCACAACACCTGCTGATCCTGGTCGCGCAAGAATTCGGCGATGGCGAGGGTGAGATAGGCGGCCTGGCGGCGCTTCAGGGCCGGCTCGTCGGACGTGGCCACCACCACCACGGCGCGCCGCAAGCCCTCTTCGCCCAGGGTCTCCTCGATGAATTCGCGCACCTCGCGACCCCGTTCGCCGATCAGCCCCACCACCACGGCGTCGCAGCCGGCTTCCCGGGCGAGCATGGAGAGCAGCACCGACTTGCCCACGCCGGAGCCGGCGAACACGCCGAGACGCTGACCGCGGCAGCAGGTGGTGAAGGCGTTCATGGCGCGCACGCCAAGATCAAGCCGCTCACCCACTCGTCCGCGGGCGTGGGCCGCCGGCGGCGGCTGGCGCAGATTATAGCCCACGGGCCCCTGAGGCAGCGGGCCCTTGCCGTCGATGGGCTGGCCGAAAGCATCGACAATGCGGCCGAGCCAGCCGAGCGTCGGGCGCACCTGCGAACCTTGGGAGAGGATGCGGATTTCGGCGCCGGGGGTCACCCCTTCCACCGGACCGAAGGGCATGAGGAGCGCGCGGGTCTCGCGAAAGCCCACGACCTCGGCCGGCAGGGCGCCGCCGCGGCGCGCAATGTCCACCCGCCCCCCCACCGGCATGCGCGACAGACCGCCGCGGGCTTCGATGAGGAGGCCGCTCACCGCCGCCACCCGCCCGGACACCACCAGGGGATCGATGCGTTCAACAGCGGCGACGAGGTTCTTCAAGGCGGTGTTCCCACGAGAACGCCGACTGTGCCGCCCGCGTGGTTAAGCGCCGCTTAAGAGACGTTAATTTTGTGGTGCGTAGGCCGACTCGACGAGCGCGACGCTTGGCGTCCGAGACCGTTAGGCTGGAGCGCGAATTAGGGATACGCGATCGATGCAACCAGTTCTTTTGGATGTTGCGTACCGATGTATATGATTTTATGCGACTTCAGTATGATTTTAACCGCGCGATCGCCGCTGGCGCTATAGATTTTACCGCCAAGGCCGCTACGTACGCCCCAGCCGCCGAAATCACGAATGGGATTATATTGTATTTCTTCGACCTTGGAGATTTCAGATATTGGAATGGTTTCTCTGCCGAATATGCTGGCATTAATTGTTACGGCCTTCGGTGTTATTCTTGTTTCAATTCTAAATGTGACGGATAGCAATCCGAACAAAATTATTGGAATTGAGAGCGTTGTGTAGAATAAAATCTTGGACGATGCGGGGATTATAAACCAACCCGAAATCGCGAGAACAACGAGCAATAGGGACGGCGCGATCAACACGGGGGAAAGCGGAAGCCGCTGAATTTCGTGGTAGTCCATCGAGATGCGATCCCCAACCGGACGCGGTCCGGCGAAAGCCGGACCTATGATGGGGCGAGGCCAAGATTTTGAGGGTTCAATAAGACGTTTTGAACCTACTCGACCTCAGCTCCCGCATTGGTCGAGTTTCGATCATCCGATTGTAGGTGTCCAGTCCTATCAGACTAGCTCGGCCATGTAGCGCGGCAGCCAGGCTTCGTGAGCCTTGCGCAAATCGTCCACTCCGAGGGTGACCAGCGCCCCCGCCTGGCCGGCGAGGGTCACGGCGTGGCCGCCGGCCTGGCCCACCACGGCGGCGGCGACATTCGCGGCCTGGGCGGCGGCGAGGAGGGCCTCGACCCCGGCGGCCGGCAGGGCGACGAGATAGCGGCCCTGGTCCTCGCCGAAGAAGAAGCCGTGGTCGGCGACCTGCGTCGGGTTGTCCAGGCGAAGGCCGAGGTTGGAGGCCAACGCCACATCCACCGCCGCGGCGGCGAGCCCGCCGTCGGAGAGGTCGTGCACGGTCTTCACCTGGCCGCTCTTGATCAGTTTACGGACAAAGTCGCCATGGCGGCGCTCCAGGGCGAGGTCCACCGGGGGCGGGGCGCCTTCTTCGCGGCCCAAAACTTCGCGCAGATACAGAGATGCGCCGAGAACGCCGCGGGTTTCGCCAATGAGGATCAGGGCCTCGCCATCCTTCAGCCCCGAAAAATCCGCCCGCTGATGATAGTCGGAAAGCAGGCCCACCGCCCCCACCGTGGGGGTGGGGGGAATGGCCGCCCCGTTGGTCTCGTTGTAGAGCGAGACATTGCCGCTCACCACCGGGAAGTCGAGCACGCGGCAGGCCTCGGCCATGCCGTCGATGGCGCGCACGATCTGACCCATGATCTCCGGCCGCTCGGGGTTGCCGAAGTTCAGGTTGTCGGTGATGGCGATGGGCTCGGCGCCCACGGCGGTGAGGTTGCGCCAGGCCTCGGCCACCGCCTGCTTCCCGCCCTCATAGGGGCCGGCGGCCACATAGCGGGGGGTGCAGTCGGAGGTGACGGCGAGGCCCTTCTTGGTTCCGTGCACGCGCACCACGCCGGCGTCGGCGCCGGTGGCCGAATCCTCCACCGTGTCGGCCATGACGTGGCGGTCGTACTGTTCCCAGATCCAGCGCTTGGAGGCCATGTCGGGGCACCCGATCAGCTGGACGAGGGCCGCGCGCCAGTCCTTCGGCGCCGGCGTATTGTCGACATCCAGGGTCGGGCGGGCCTCAGGCTCCGTCCACGGACGATCATAGAGGGGCGCATCGTCCGACAGGGGCGCCAGCGGCAGGTCGCACACCACCTCGCCATGATGGCGCAGCACGATGCGGCCGGTGTCGGTGGTCTGGCCGATCACCGCCGCGTCGAGGCCCCACTTGTGGAACACGCGATAGGCGTCGTCCTCGCGCCCGGGCTTGAGGATGGCCAGCATGCGCTCCTGGCTCTCCGACAGCATCATTTCATAGGCGCTCATGTGAGCTTCGCGCTGGGGCACGGCGTCGAGATCAAGCTCAATGCCCACGCCACCCTTACCGGCCATCTCCACCGAGGAGGAGGTGAGACCCGCCGCGCCCATGTCCTGGATCGCGGCCACGGCGCCCAGGGCCATCAATTCGAGCGTCGCCTCGATCAGCAGCTTCTCGGCGAAGGGGTCGCCCACCTGCACCGTGGGGCGCTTGTCTTCCGAGGCTTCGTCGAACTCGGTCGAGGCCATGGTGGCGCCATGGATGCCGTCGCGGCCGGTCTTGGAGCCGAAATAGACCACCGGCAGGCCGGCGGCCGGCGCGGCCGAATAGAAGATCTTGTCGGCGTCGGCCAAGCCCACGCACATGGCGTTGACCAGGATATTGCCGTCATAGCCGCGGTGGAAATTAGTCTCTCCCGCCACGGTGGGCACGCCCACGCAATTGCCATAGCCGCCAATGCCGGACACCACGCCCGCCACCAGGGACCGGGTCTTGGGGTGCGAAGGATCGCCGAAGCGCAGGGCGTTGAGGAGCGCGATGGGCCGGGCGCCCATGGTGAACACGTCGCGCATGATGCCGCCCACGCCCGTGGCCGCGCCCTGATAGGGCTCGATATAGGAGGGGTGGTTGTGGCTCTCCATCTTGAAGATGCAGGCCTGGCCATCGCCGATATCCACCACGCCGGCGTTCTCGCCGGGGCCGCAGATCACCTTCGGCCCCGTCACGGGGAACTTGCGCAGCTGCTTGCGCGAGGACTTGTAGGAGCAATGCTCGCTCCACATGACGCTGAACACGCCGAGCTCCACGAGGTTCGGCTCGCGGCCGAGGCGCGTCAGGATCAGCTGGTATTCGTCGGGCTTGAGGCCGAATTCCAGGGCGAGGTCGGCGGGGGACTTTTCGGGGGATTTGTCGGCAGAGGCGCTCATGGCCGCGAGTTAGCGGATTTCCTGTCACATAGGAAGGCGCTGACCAAAACGCCGCCACCGTCTCAGCCGGCGAGGGCCGCCTTCACCGCGGCGATCCCGGCCTCGGCCTGATCGGCAGTGGGGGCGCCGCCCTGGGCGAAGTCCGGCTTGCCGCCGCCGCCTTGACCGCCCATGGCGACCACAGCGGCCTTGACCAGATCGGCGGCGTTGAAGCGGCCCACGAGATCGGCGGTGACGGCCACGGCCACGGCGGCCTTGCCGTCGGAGGCGCCCACGGCGGCCACCACGCCGGAGCCCACCTGCTTTTTCAGATCTTCGACAATGGGGCGAAGGGCCTTGCCGTCCACGCCGTCGAAGGTGCGGGCGATGAGCTTCACCCCGCCGATATCCTCAGGGGCCGCGGCCGCGCCGCCGCCACCCAGGGCGAGCTTGGTCTTGGCCTCGGCCAGCTCCTTTTCCAGGCGGCGCTTGTCGGCGCCAAGCGCGTCCACCCGGTCGAGCACCTCGGCCACTGGGACCTTGAACTGGTCGGCCAGGGCCTTGGACACGGCAGCCTGGTCGGCGAGCAGACGGCGGGCCGCCTCGCCGGTGAGGGCTTCCAGGCGCCGCACCCCGGCGGCGACGCCGGATTCCGAGACGATGCGGAAGAGGGCGATGTCCCCGGTTCGCGCCACGTGGGTGCCGCCGCACAGCTCCACGGAATAGGCGCCTTCGCCGTCCAGCGCATGGCCGAGGGTGAGCACGCGCACGGTGTCGCCGTACTTTTCGCCGAACAGGGCCACGGCGCCGGCGGCGATGGCCTCGTCCGGCGTGGACATGTCGGTGCGGGTGACCAGGTTCTGGCGGATCACCGCGTTCACCTCGGCCTCGATGCGCTCGATCTCGGCGGGGGAGAGCGGCGCGCCGTGGCTGAAGTCGAAGCGCATGCGCTCAGAATCCACCAGCTGGCCCTTCTGAGCCACGTGCGGACCCAGCACCCGCTTCAGCGCGGCGTGGGCCAGGTGCGCGGCGGAGTGGTTGGCGCGGGTGCGGGCGCGGGCCTCGGCGTCCACCGAGAGCTGGGCCCGGTCGGACAGGGCGATGCGGCCTGACACGACCACCAGGCGATGGGCGTGAAGATCGCCGGCCTGCTTGTTCACGTCCTTCAGTTCGGCGGTGAAGCCCGGGCCGAAGATGACGCCGCGGTCGGCGGCCTGGCCCCCGCTTTCGGCGTAGAAGGGGGTTTCGTCGAACAGGACCTCGACTTCGTCGCCGGTTTCAGCGCTGTCCACCTCTTCGCCCGCCTTGACGATGGCCAGCACCTCGGCCTCGGCGGCGAGCTGGTCATAGCCCACGAACAGGGTGGGGCCGAGGCGGTCGCGCAGAGCGAACCAGGCGGCGCCGGCGGCGCGATCGCCCGAGCCGGTCCAGTTTTCCCGTGCGGCCTGCCGCTGGCGGGCCATGGCGTGCTCGAACCCGTCGAGATTGACGCCGATGCCGCGGGCGCGGAGCGCGTCCTGGGTCAGGTCGAGGGGAAAGCCGTAGGTGTCGTAGAGCTTGAAGGCGGTCTCGCCCTCCAGCATGTCGCCGGCCGACAGATTGGCGGTGGCTTCTTCCAACAGAGCCATCCCGCGACCGAGGGTGCGGCGGAAGCGCTCTTCCTCCTGGCGCAGCGTCTCGGTGATGAAGGCGCTGGCGCGATGGAGCTCTGGGTAGGCGCCGCCCATCTCCGTGGCGAGGGTGGGGAACAGCCGGTGCATCAGCGGCTCGTCGGCGCCCAGCAGGTGGGCGTGGCGCATGGCCCGGCGCATGATCCGGCGCAGCACATAGCCGCGGCCCTCGTTGGAGGGGGTGACGCCGTCGGCGATGAGGAAGGACGAGGCGCGCAGGTGGTCGGCCACCACCCGGTGCGAGGGGGCGGCGTCGCCCTCGGCCTTCACTCCGGTGAAGGCCTCGGAAGCGGCGATCAGGGTGCGGAAAAGGTCGGTCTCGTAGTTGGAGTGCACGCCCTGCAACACGGCGGCGATGCGCTCGAGGCCCATGCCGGTGTCGATGGAGGGCTTGGGTAGCAGCCGGCGGTCGCCCGGCGCCACCTGCTCATATTGCATAAAGACGAGGTTCCAGATCTCGATGAAGCGATCGCCGTCCTCGTCGGGGGAGCCAGGCGGGCCGCCCGGCACATGCGGGCCGTGGTCGTAGAAGATCTCCGAACAGGGGCCGCAGGGACCGGTGTCGCCCATGGACCAGAAATTGTCGGATGTGGCGATGCGGATGATCTTCTGATCCGGCAGGCCGGCGATCTTGCGCCACAGAGCCGCCGCCTCTTCGTCCTCGGCGTAGACCGTGACCAGCAGCTTGTCCTTATCGAGACCGAAGGTTCCGGTGACCAGGCTCCAGGCGAACTCGATGGCCTCGGCCTTGAAATAGTCGCCGAAGGAGAAGTTGCCCAACATCTCGAAGAAGGTGTGGTGCCGGGCCGTGTAGCCGACATTGTCGAGATCGTTGTGCTTGCCGCCGGCGCGCACGCACTTCTGCGAGGAGACGGCGCGGGGGCTCGTGGGGGTCTCGGCGCCGGTGAAGATGTTCTTGAACGGCACCATGCCGGCGTTGACGAACAGCAAGGTCGGGTCGTTCTGCGGCACCAGCGGCGCGGACGGGGCGAGCAGATGCCCGCGCGCGGTGAAGTGATCGAAGAACGTCTGACGGATGTCGTTCAAGCTCGGCATGGCCGCTCCGGCGTAGATGAACCCGGGTAAGTTAAGCTTCCCAGGCGAGGCAGCCGTCATATAGACGTCAGCGCCAAGGTAAACCACCTTCCCGGTCAAAGCGGCGAAAAGTCAAAGCGGCGAAAGTCGTCCTTCGGCGGATCAGTTCCCGCCGCCAGCCGAACCCGCCGTGCCGATCTCCTCGGTCTAGCCTTCCTCGTCCTCTTCTGGCGTCGCGAGCAACTCGTCGGCGATCTTGGTGGAGTTGCGCCGCACCAGGGCCTCGATCTCCTTGGCGATGTCGGGGTTCTTCTTCAGGAACTCGCGTACGTTCTCACGGCCCTGGCCGATGCGCTGGCTGTTGAAGGAGAACCAGGAGCCGGACTTCTCCACCACCCCGGCCTTGACCCCAAGATCGATGATCTCGCCGAGCTTGGAGATGCCCTCGCCATACATGATGTCGAACTCCACCTCGCGGAACGGCGGGGCGACCTTGTTCTTCACCACCTTGACCTTGACGTTGTTGCCGACCACCTCGTCGCGGTTCTTGATCTGGCCGGTGCGGCGGATGTCCAGGCGCACGGAGGCGTAGAACTTCAAGGCGTTGCCGCCGGTGGTGGTCTCCGGGCTGCCGTACATCACCCCGATCTTCATGCGGATCTGGTTGATGAAGATGACGATGCACTTGGACTTGGAAATGGAGCCGGTGAGCTTGCGCAGGGCCTGGCTCATCAGGCGCGCCTGCAAGCCGGGCAGGCTGTCGCCCATTTCGCCTTCGATTTCCGCGCGGGGGGTGAGGGCCGCCACCGAGTCCACCACCACGATGTCCACGGCGTTGGAGCGCACCAGGGTGTCGGTGATCTCCAGCGCCTGCTCGCCGGTGTCGGGTTGCGACACCAAAAGCTCGTCGAGATTGACCCCCAGCTTGTGGGCGTAGACGGGATCGAGCGCATGCTCGGCGTCGACGAAGGCCGCCGTGCCGCCGTTCTTCTGCACCTCGGCCACCACGTGTAGGGCGAGGGTGGTCTTGCCCGAACTTTCCGGGCCGTAAATCTCGATCACCCGACCGCGGGGCAGGCCGCCGATGCCGAGGGCGAGATCCAGGCCGAGGGAGCCGGTGGACACCGACTCGATGCCTTCCACCTTGCCCTTGGCGCCCAGCTTCATCACCGAGCCCTTGCCGAAGGCGCGGTCGATCTGGGCGAGGGCCGCCTCGAGGGCGCGTTGTTTGTCTGCTTCGTTCTTTTCCACGAGCCGCAACATTGCCTGTGTCATGAATGGTGCATCCCTATGCCACGATTCTCCAGCGGCCCCGCGGCGAGGCATGTCGACGCCCGCCACAGATTCATTCGTACTCCATATGTTCTATGTTCGCAAGATGTTCTCACCGCTCCTGCGGCGGCGGCGGTTGGAGTGAGGCCTGTGGCGCGCCGCACTGGCCTCTCATGCACGCGAACCTGTCTGTGGCGGACGTTTTACCTACAACCAACGTGACGAAAACTTCGCTTAAAGAGAATCGTTTCCTGCGCTTATATCGCCTGACAGTAGGTAAATGGAGTTCAATCGCAAACGCAAAATCATAGGAGGCGGATTATGTTCAGATCTACAGGCGTATGGGCGGCGGTTGCGGCCGTAGCAGTGGCGTCGAGCGCAATGGCCTTCGGCACAGTGGGCAAGATGGGGCAGAATTTCGAGCATGAGCGCATCACGCGCCACGCTCTGGGTTGCAAGGCAGGCGGCTTGCCGCAGGGACTGTGCTTTGAATCGGATTCGCTGGACGAGATCGCTGGCAAGCCGCCGACCTGGCGCGGTATCTTCTGGGGCGCGGTGGGCGCGCCGGATAATCCGGCTCGCCTCCTCATGACCTCATCGATCGCCCATTGCGATAATGGCGATTTCGTAGACTCGCCCGGCTATCCCAACACCCGGGAAAAGGCGCAAGGCCAACTAATCGCCTGCCGCGCGGAAATGGACCGAAATCTCAATCGCGCGGTGGAAGACGCCGCGGCGCTGCTCGACGACCGCGGGCGCATCAAGAATTCGGAAATCCCCACCATCATCTCCTGTACCTATGTGAAAGTGCGCGGACCGACGGTGCGAGCGAAGTGCAACGTTCTGGAAGACCTCGGCCTCGTCCTCCACGCCGCCCAGGACTTCTATTCGCACAGCAACTGGGTGGATCATCAGTCGACCGCCGCCCTGTCGCTGGAAAATCCCCGCGGGCTCAACAATACGGGCAAGGCCGAATGGCTCAATCTGCGCCGCGACCAGCCTTTCCCGGACGGTCTGATCACCGGCTGCTTCGACATCCTGAGCAACGTGTCCACCGACGCGGGCTGCCCTGGCCATGTGAAGCACTATTATCTCAACAAGGATAAGGGCCAGATCGACCCGACCATCGGCAAGGGCTCCACGCCGCGCGGTCAGATCGACGACAACTTCAAGAAGGCGGTGGAGGCGGCCGTCGAGGACTCGAAGGACAAGTTCTACACCTTCAAGGAACGGTTGGAGGCCAAGTACGGCCCGGCCAAGGCTGCGTTGTTGGTGTGCGCCATCACCCACGACAACCCGGTCAAGACCTGCCGGGCAAGTTGACGGCGATCCATGCCTGAATTGAATTTCGTGGGCCCCCGAGGTTCAAGGACGCCTCGGGGGCGAGTCCATTTCTGGAGGTCGGGCCTTCGCCCGCTCACCCCACGCCCATCTCCAGGGCGAGGCGGACGAGGTCGGCGGTGCGGGCGACGCCGAGCTTGGCCTTGATGGAGGTGAAGCTGTTGGCCACGGTCTTGTAGCCGATGCCCAGGCTGTCGGCGATTTCGGCGAGGCTCCGCCCCTGGGCGAGCAGGCGGAGCATTTCCAGGTCCCGCGGGGAAAGCTTGCCCATGGGCTCGTCGGCCTCGGCGGCGCGCACGGCGAGCGCCTGGGCCACCTCGCCCTCCACATAGCGCCCGCCTGCGGCCACCTTGCGCACGGCGGCGAGAAGTTCTTCCGGCGCCACGTTCTTGGACAGATAACCGTGGGCGCCGGCGTCCATGGCCCGCGTCACATAGAGCGGCTCGGCGTGCATGGAGAGGACGAGGATGCGCGTCTCGGGGGCGTCCTGGGCCAGACGCCGGATCAGCTCCAGCCCGCCAAGACCCGGCAGGTTGAGGTCGACGATGGCGAGGTCAGGACGGAGGCTGCGGGCGAGCGCCAGGGCTTCGCGGCCGTCGGCGGCGTCCACCACCTCCTCGCCGCCCAGCGTGGCGAGAAGCCGGCGCAAACCGTCGCGCACAATAGCGTGGTCATCCACCAGCAGCACCTTCATGGCGTCGTTTCCTTGGCGTCGGGGGCGAGGGGGCGTGCATTGGCGGCGGGCAGAAAGGCGCGCAGGCGCCAGCCGCGACCAGGCTCGGCGGCGCCGATGTCGAGCTGACCGCCAAGGGCGGCGATGCGCTCCCTCATGCCGCGCAGGCCGTGACCGGGACTGGGGCCAGGACTGGGCGCCGCAGACGGCGGGCTGGGGCCGTCGTCCCGCACCTCTATCTGTAGCGCCCCGCCAGCGCCGGCGCTGAGGCGCACGACAATGCGTGTGGCCCTGCCATGGCGCACGGCGTTGGAGAGCCCCTCCTGCACCATGCGATAGGCCGCCTCGGCCGCCGGTTCCGCCAGAGCCTCGTCGTCGAGGTCGAGCTCCACCGAAAAGCTGATCTGCGGGGTGCGGGCGCGCCAGAACTCCGCCAGATCCTGCACCGCGGCGCAAAGGCCGAGCTCCACGGCGCGGGGCGGACGCAGGCGGCCCAACAGTTCGCGCACCTGGCGTTGCATGTGCTCCACCGCCGCCTTGATCGCCGCTGTGCGCTCGAGGATTTCGCTGCTGCGTCCCTGGGCCGACAGGCGCTCCACCATCACCGCGTCAAGATTCACGGCGAACAGATAGGGGCCGATCTCGTCGTGCAGGTCGCGGGCCACCTCGGCGCGCTCCTCGTCCTGCAAGGTGGCGATCTGCGCTTCCAGCTGGCGCGTGCGGGCCTCGGCGGTCGCCAGCTCCCCAGCCATGCGGTTGAAGCCCTTGGCGGCGGCCAGGAGCTCGCTCGGCCCGGTCTCGGCCACCTGGATGCGATAGTCTCCGGCGCCGATGTGCTGGAAAGCGGCGGCCAGGCGATCCAGCGGGCGCAATGCGCGGCCGATGGTCAGCCATACCAGGATCACCGCCAGGGCGCTGAAACTGGTCAGCACGGCCAAGGTGTCGGCCAGCTCCTGCCACAGGTCGGCGGCGTCGGCCTCCGGGGCGGCGCGCAGCTCCAGCACGTTCTCCAACTGCCCGCCGCTCTTCACTGGCAATCGTGCCATCGGGACGTTGGAGCGCACCGCGCTGAGGAACCAGACAGGGGCCGGGCGGAGGGGGCGATAGGGCGTTGAGGCCGCGAGACGCCGTCCCGCCCCGTCGATGAGGCTCACCTGCACGTGACGATCGCCGTCGAAGGCGGCCACCAGTTGCAGCAGGTCCCGGGCGCGATGATTGGAGCTCGGC
Source organism: Pseudomonadota bacterium (assembly GCA_040757715.1). Classification (GTDB taxonomy): domain Bacteria; phylum Pseudomonadota; class Alphaproteobacteria; order Caulobacterales; family Caulobacteraceae; genus CAIMFV01. The sequence continues at coordinate 136,328 of JBFLWS010000003.1, forward strand.
AGATCCTCCAGCACCTTGCGCACCATCAGTCGGCCGCCAGCGACCCCGCCGCTCATTTCCTCGGCGAGGTAGCTACGAGCATGCATCCCGGCCACCAGGGCGCTGGCGAGGATGCTGGCGGCGAGCAGCAGCGCCACCCCGATCATCACCCGCAAGCGCAGGGACATGGTTCGTCTCCCTTGCGCCACAGTCCGGCGCCAAGCTGCGTCATGTGATTGCATTCGGGAACAATTCCCGAAGCATTCGGGAAGCGCGGCTCTGGCCGCGCTTTGTGCTTTAGGCCTAATGCCAAACCACCGGTCCTGCCAAGTCACACGCTTGGCGCGGGAAGGCCGGACTTCGAGCTTCGGCCCTTAGCGTTCAGTGAAGAGGTGATGTGGTGCGTGCAATGGGTGGTGTGACCAAGGTCCTGGCGGCCTCCGCGAGCGTTTTGGCCCTAAGCGCAGGCTCACTGAGCGCCGGCGTCGCTCGGGCGGACACGGCGGCGGAAGAAGACGTCCAGACCGTCACCGTGACGGCCAAGCTGAACGAGGCGCGCGACGCCATCCAGCCCAGTCTCGGCGCTTCGGTCTATACGCTGGACAATCAAGCCATCCAGGCCTTGCCCGGCGGCGACAATCTGGCGCTCAGTCAGGTGGTGCTGCAAGCGCCGGGCGTGGCCCAGGACAGCTTCGGCCAGCTGCATGTGCGCGGCGAGCATAACGGCCTGCAATACCGACTGAACGGCGTGATCCTGCCCGAGGGCCTGTCCGTGTTCGGTCAGGCGCTGAATCCCCGCCTTGCGGATAAGGTGGATCTGATCACCGGCGCGCTTCCGGCTCAGTACGGCCTGCGCACCGCCGGCATCATCGACATCAAGACCAAGTCGGGCGCGTTCAACAACGGCGGCGGCGTCGGCGTCTATGGCGGCAGCCATGGCGAGGTGACGCCCAGCTTCGAATATGGCGGCTCCAGCGGCGACTGGAACTTCTTCGTGTCCGGCAACTATTTGCACAGCGGTCTTGGGGTGGAGAGCCCCGATGGTCGCGCTAACCCGCACCACGACGACACCGACCAGTGGCAGGGCTTCGCCTATGTGGAAAAGACCCTGAACGAAAACAGCCGTCTGTCGGGCATCTTCGGCACGTCGAGCCAGCGGTTCCAGATCCCCGACCGCGCCGGCCAGACGCCGGGCCTGATGTACGGCCCCAACAACGACCAGCCGCTCGTGGTCAACGGCCAAACCAATTACGATTCGCTGCGGCTGAACGAGAACCAGCGCGAAGTCACCCATTACGGCGTGCTCAGCTATCTCTATGTGAACGACCGCTTCACCGGCCAGCTCTCGCTGTTCGGGCGCTATTCGACCCTCGACTTCTCGCCGGATGTGCAGGGCGATCTTTTGTTCAACGGCATTGCTCAGGCCGCGCATAAGAGCGACGCCGCTGGCGGGGTGCAGGCCGAGGCGGTGTACAAGCTGACCCCGAAGCATACCTTGCGCAGCGGGCTCATCGTGCAGATAGACCGCTCGGCGAGCCAGACCACGTCGCAGGTGATCGCCCTCGACGCCAACAACAATCAGGTGAGCGACCAGCCGCGGTCCATCATCGACAACTCGGCCAAGACCTCCAAGACCTACAGCCTCTATCTCCAAGACGAGTGGAAGCCGCTGGATCACCTGACCCTGAACTATGGCGCGCGGTTCGACGATTTCCACGGCTTTCGTCACGAGAACCAGCTCAGCCCGCGGGTGAACGCGGTGTGGACCCCGCTCCGCGACACCACGATTCACGCCGGCTATTCGCGCTACTTCTCACCGCCGCCGTTCGAGCTCGTCGCTGCGCCCTCGGTGATGAAGTTCGACAACACCACCGGCGCGGCGAATTCCGACGTTTCCACCACGCCCTACGCCGAGCGCGCCAACTATATCGACGTGGGCTTCACCCAGAAGCTCGGGCGCCACGTCTCGGTGGGCCTCGACTATTACAACAAGACCTCCAAGCATCTGGTGGACGAGGGCCAGTTCGGCGCGCCGATCATTCTGACGCCGTTCAACTATCAGAAGGGCAAGCAGTACGGCCTCGAACTGTCGACCTCCTACAACAACGGTCCCTTCAGCGCCTACGCCAATGCGGCCTGGGAGCGGGCCATGGGCATGCATATCATCACCAGCGAGTTCAATTTCTCGCCCGATGATCTCGCCTATATCCAGAACCACTACATCTACCTGGATCACGACCAGACCTGGACCGGTTCGGCCGGCGCCGCCTACAAGTGGGGCGAGACCCGCTTCTCCGGCGACCTTGTCTATGGCTCAGGACTGCGGGCGTCCAAGACCTTGGCGTCAGGGCTGGTCATTCCCAATGGCGCCGGCCTGCCCAACTACATCCAGGTGAACGCCTCGGTGTCGCATCACTTCGCCAAGCTGCCGTTCGGCCCGTTCGACGTGCGCCTCGACGCCATCAATCTGTTCGACAAGCAGTACCAAATCCGCAATGGAACCGGCGTGGGCGTCGGCGCGCCTCAGTTCGGCGCCCGGCAGGGCTTCTTTGTCGGCGTGCGTAAGGAGCTCTAGGCTCGACGGCGCTCGCGGTGGGAGTGAGACTTAGCTAACCGTGGTCGATCAGGCTTTCCTTCCCTACCTCCTGGCCGGCTTTGGGGTCGGGTTCCTGCACGCCCTGTTGCCGACCCACTGGCTGCCCTTCGCCCTCACCAGCCACGCGCGGCGCTGGTCTTTGTTGCTGACCTTGGAGGTCACCACCTTCGCCGCCGGCGCGCACGTGCTGTCCACGGCGCTCTTGGGCGTGATTGCGGCCGTGTTGGGAGTGGGACTGAAGGCCTTTGTCGGCGTCTGGTTCAGCAAGATCGCCGGGGTGGTGCTGATCGGCTTCGGCCTCACCACCGCCGTGGCCACCGTCGCCGGCCGCCACGCCCACGGGCATCTGCACCTGCGCCGAACGCCGCGCTCGGATTTGGGCGCGGCGTTGGGGCTCTTCCTGTTCCTGCTGGTGTCGCCCTGCGAGGTCTATGCGCCGATCTATCTGGCGGCGGCGAGGTTCGGCGTGACCGGCTTCGTGCTGCTCACCGGCGCGCTGGGCCTCGCCACGGTGAGCGCCATGGCGCTCTTCACCATCCTCGCGCGCCACGGCCTGCAGCGCCTGAAGCTGGAGCGCCTGGAGCGGCTGGAGGGCCTGGCCATCGCCCTCGTGCTGGCGCTGCTTGGCGTCGCCGTGCTGGCGTTCGGCGAAGGGCTCGGCTGAGCCCGTCGCCGGTTCACACCAAGTCTTACTTGCCCACCACCAGGATCTCGAACGAGCCGGGGACCATGGTCGGGCGCTTGCCGGGTTCGGTGGGCGGATTGAAGCTCGCCGAGGGCAGGAAGATGCGCCCGGTCTTGAGATCGAGGGTCGCCGTGCGCGCGCCCTTGGCGGTGGCGATGGTGTCCACCACCTTGGCCGACTTGTCGCCGTCGAAGCCGATCACCCACAGGGCGCCGTCGCCGCCGGTGGGGATGTAGGCGTAGCCGGTGGACGGGTTGTAGAGGGCGGTGTCCGGACGGGTCCCGATCTTCAGGGTGGCGACCTCGGCTCCGGTCTTGGCCTTCAGCACCTTGGCCACGCCGTTGGCGCAGGCCGAGATGGTCACGTCCGCGCCCGGCACATAGGCGACGCCGGTGGGACCGTCGCAGTCCTTCAGCGGACGGTGCGCCAAGACGGTCTTGGCCTTGGTGTCGATCACCACCAGCTCGTTCTTGTCCTCGATATTAAGGTAGCCGCGGCCCTGGCCGTCGAAGGCGATGAACTCCAGCGAGCCGCCCACCTTGATCTCGCCCACGGCCTTGGCGGCCTTGGTGTCCACGAGGGTGATGGCCCCGGCCTTGGCGCCCATGACATAGGTGAGGCCGCTGACCGGATCGAGGGCGGCCACGTCAGGGTCGGCGGCGGTGGCGATGCTCGCCTTCACCTTGCCGTCCTTGGCCGAGAGGATGGTGGCGGTGTTGTCGCCGGCGTTGGTCACCAGCACGTCCTCGCCGCCGTTCACCGGCAGGGCGGTGTGGCCCTTGGCGGCAGGGGCTTCAAACACCGCCGCGCCCTTGTCGGCGTCGACGCCGATCGCCCGGGTTCCGCGGGTCAGATAGATCACCCGGTGCGTGGGGTCGAAGCTCACCACGTCCCAGCCGCCTTCGCCGCCCACCTTGAAATGGTCCACGACTTTCAGGCCCGAAGCGTTGTCCGCCAGCGCGGAGGTGACGAGGGCGGTCGCGGCGACCGCGGCGACGAGGGCGAGCTTCATGAGGGAACTCCGGGGTGATGCGCTTGAAATTGGCGCGAAATTGATGGCGCGACTCTCAAAATAAGCAACCCCGGCGACGGTTTGCGTCGCCGGGGCGCGATCAGGTCAAACGGCGAGGGCGCTTAGAACTTGGCGCGGACGCCCGCCTCGTAGGTCAGACCATAGTACTCGATCTGCTGGGTGCGGCTGCAATCGCCGTCGCAGTAACGCAGCGGCGTGTCGAGCAGGTTCTTCACGTTGAAATAGCCGGTCAGGTTCTTGGTGAACTGATAGCTGGAAGTCCAGTCCAGGTTGAACTTCTTGGCCTGGATGGTGTCGAGGCTCTTGTCGCCGCCGAGGCCGAACAGGCTCGGGCCGACATATTCGTAGGACAGGCGCAGGTTCAGACCCTGATACTCGTAGAAGCCCGCCAGGTTCCAGGTCACGTGGCTAGTGCCCGGCAGGTGGCCGAACTGATCCTTGCCGAGGAAGGAAATAGACGCATCATATTCCTTGAAGCGGGAGTCGACCCAGGTGGCATTGGCGTCGAGGCCGAGACCGGACGTCCACTTGGGCAGGTTCAGCAGGGCCGGCAGGAAGGTGAACTTCTCATGCATGGCCACTTCGAAGCCGCGGGCCCAGGCGCTTTCGTTGAAATAGCTGACGAAATAGCCCTTGCCGCCAGCGGTGGCGAAGACCGGGTCGCTGACCAGACGCTGAGCCTGGAAGATGTAGTTGGAGAACTGCTTGTCGAACACGCCGGCCTGTAGGATTCCGCCGCCCGGCAGGTAATATTCGACGTCGAGGTCGAAATTGTCGCCGGTGGTGGCGTGCAGGTTCGGATTGCCGCCCGTAAAAGTCGGGAACTTCGCCGTCGTGGTGTCGAGTCCGGCGTTGCCGCCGGCCTGGGTAAAGCCCGGACGGGCGACGCCGGTGGAGTAGGTGGCGCGCGCCTGCAGTTGCGGCGTGAAGGTATATTTCAGCTGCACCGTGGGGAACAGGTTGTCGTAGGACTTGTTACGGGTGACGAAGGTGCTGACTGAGGAGGCGGCGTCGGTAACGAAGTTGCCGTACTTGGCGTCGGTGGATTCGTAGCGCAGACCAGTCATGAGGCCGAGCTTGTCCCACTCGCCGGTGTACATGACGTAGCCGGCGTAGACGTTCTCATTGTCCTTGAAATCGCGGCCGAGCGACGGGCCAAGCGCGCCGAAATTGGTCCGCACATAGTTGCGCACGGCGTAGATGTCGGCATAGGGCGCGGGCGGGAACCAGCCCTTGTAATACTGCACGCTCGGGCCGACGCTCTGCGAAAAGGTGGCCGGATTGGGCGCCGCGGCGCCGATGAGTTTTTGTCGGCCGCCAAAGTCGTTCACCGTCTTGTCGCGCAGACGGGCGCTGACGCCGCCCTTCACATCGCCGCTGAAGCCGAAGAGGTTCAGCGGGTAGCGGGCGTTGAACACGTAGCTGTATTCTTCGTCCACATCATTTTCGAAGAAGGCCTGCATTCGAGCAAACGGACTGGCGGCGTTGTAATAGTTGGCGACGTTGGTGGAGACGAAGGGGCTGGTCAGGGCCGCGTCATTGAAGAACTGATAGTAGAAGTGCTTCGGGTTGGTCGTGTTGTTGTAGCGGCCGTAGAAGGTGTCCGCGCCGAAGAAGCGCAGTTCGTTATAGTAACTCTCCAAATAGGTGGCGCGGCTGTAGGCGGCGCGGTAGTCGATTTCCAGCTTGCCGAACTGATCATCGCCGCCCATCGTGTAGACGGTGTTGCGGTGGGTCTCTTCCAGGTCAATCAGATCGAGTTCAGGTTGGAACTTATCCACCACATAGCCCTGGGCGTCCGGCGCAGACGGCGTGCCATCGAAGTTGGCGTACCAGTGGTTCTTGTGCGACCGCTCCTTGTAGCCGGCCACATCCAGACGGATGTAGTAGCTGTGATTGTCGTTCGGCTTGAAGTCGAACTCCCCGCCATAGCCGAAGCGGCGACGGTGATAGTCGTAGCGGCGGTAATCCACTTCGCCCAGCACGTGATCGCAGCCGCCGGTCTTCGGATCGATGCCGCAGGTGCCGGCAGTGGCGTTTCCGAACACGTTCGGAGTCCCATTGTTAGCACCGTCGTTGGCGTAGCCCGGTTCGGTGTCGTCGACGCCGCGACGGTCGTCCTTGCGCGAGCCGGTGATGACGAAGGAGAACGGCGTGGGGTTGGAGATCCAGCCCGAACCCACCGGCTTGTCCTGACCATCGCCCTCGACGATCAGCTTGCCATTGTTGAAGCCGAAGCGGGCGCCGGCGGCCACCGCCGCGGTGAACGGGCCGGTGTGGTCGTGCAGGTCTTCATAACCCCAGCCGAGATCGGCTTCGATGAACGGCTGCTTGATGTTCTTGGCGGTGCGGGGCGTGAGTTCGATCTGACCGCCGAGACCTTCGGCTTCGCGGTCCGGCGACAGGGTCTTATAGACCACCAAGCCGTCGATGGCCCCGGTAGGAATGGTGTCGAACTCCACCGCGCGGCCGGCGCCCGAGGCCGCGGTGCCGGCGGCCAAGGTGTTCAGCAGCACCACGCCGCCATAGGTGGCGCCGTTCAGGTTGGCGTCGATGCCGCGGATGTTGACGAAACGACCTTCGCCGGTGTCGCTCGACAGCGACACGCCCGGTATACGCCCCAGCGCCTCGGCGGCGTTGTAGTCGGGGTACTTGTAGATGGTTTCGGCGGACTGGACGTTGACGATCACCGGCGCCGACTTCTGCTCGGCGCGGGCCAGCTCTTCCTGACGCGGCGCGGTGATCACCACCGACTCTGCATTGGCGCCCGGATCGATGGCGGCGGCCGGAGCGTCAGCCGCGCTGACGGCGCTCGCGGTGGCGAGCATGGCGAAACCGACGCCCGCCAACAGGCGACGCCGCATGGTGGTTCTTATCATCACTATCCCCTCACAACGCCATTCGCCCGGCCGCAGGGGCGGCCGGACGCTGGCTCATGAAGTGAGGATAGGAATCTTATGTGTCGGCGCGGCAACAAATATAATAATTAACGGTTACAATCGCGACGCTCTACCTCATTCATGGTCCAATATGCTCAAAAAGTTGCATTCCTAATGAAGAAAGTAGTATTCGATTTCTGCTATGTGTTTTGTGGATTTAAATGGTCCGTATGAAGATTAAGCCGCTTGCAGCTGCTGTTTCACACGCTCGGCCAATGACTTGATATCGATAGGCTTGGGCAGGAAGGTGACGCCGCTCTCGCCTTCCAGGAGGTCGGAGAACTCGGCCTCAGCGTAGCCGGAGATGAACATCACCCGGGCGCCGTCCAAGAACGGCCGCGCCTTCTTCAAGAGGGTGGGGCCATCGAGCCCCGGCATGATCACGTCGGAGATCAGGAGATCGATCTTGCCCTGGTTTTCCTTGGCCAGCTCCAGCGCTTCCTCGCCGTCGCAGGCCTCGATCACCTCATAGCCGCGGGCGCGCAAGAGGCGGGCGGCCACCACCCGCACGTCGTCCTCGTCTTCCACGAACAGGATGCGGCCAGCGCCGGAAAGATCGCGAGCCACGGGCTTGGGCTTGGCCGCAGGGGCTGGCGCCGGAGTCTCCAGGGCCTGGGCCGGCGGGATGGGCAGGAAGATGCGGAAGGCCGCGCCCTTGCCCGGATGGCTCGCCACGTGGATCCAGCCGTCGGCCTGCTTGACGATGCCATAGACCGTGGCGAGGCCGAGCCCCGTGCCCTCGCCCACCGGCTTGGTGGTGAAGAAGGGCTCGAAGATCTTGGTCATCACCTCAGGCGGAATGCCGGGCCCGTTGTCGGCCACCTCGATGAGGGCGCAGCCGCTCTCGGGCGCCTCGGCATAGCCCAGGCCCACCGCCTCCTCGCGCGACAGGCGCGCGGTGCGGATGCGCACCATGGCCGGGCCGCCGTCGCCGGTCCCATGGCTGCGCAGAGCGTCGCGGGCGTTGACGGCGAGGTTCATCACCGCCGTCTCCAGCTGGCTCTTGTCCGCGCGCACCTTGGGCAAGTCGCGGCCATATTCGGTGACCAGTTTCACGTCCTCGCGCAAGAGGCGGCGCAGCAGCACTTCGAACTCGGAAATGAGTTCGCCGAGCTCAAGCGTCGCGCGCTGTACGGTCTGCTTGCGCGAAAAGGCCAGCAGCTTGCGCACGAGGTCGGCGGCGCGCAGGCCCGTCTGGCGGATTTCGTTCAGGCCCTCATAGGAGGGATCGCCCACCGGATGGCGATGCAGCAGCTCGTCCAGGCGCAGCTGGATGGCGCTGAGGAGATTGTTGAAGTCGTGAGCCACCCCGCCGGCGAGCTGGCCGATGGCCTGCATCTTCTGGCTTTGGGCGAGCTGCAGTTCGAGCTGCTTCTGTTCGGACACGTCCAACAGATAGACCACCCGCCGCGACCCGGCCTGGGCCACATAGAGCTGACAGACCGCGCCGGGCGTGGCGGAGTCTACCGGGGCGAGGCGCGCCTCCACCGGCCCGGCGGGGCGGCGGTCGAGGCGGGCGCGGGTCTCGGCCAGGCCTTGCGGATCGAGGAGCGTGCTCAGGACGGCGCCCGGTTCGGCCCGCCCGCCGGAGAGCTGGGCGAGCGCCGGGTTCACTTCCAGGATCAGCGCGTCGAAGGGGTCTTCGCCGTCCACCAGGGCTGCGCCGAACGGGGCGCTGGCGGCGAGGGCGTCGAGGGCCTCAGGTCCGGCCGGAGCGGCGATGGTCTGCGCGACCACAGCTGACTCCGCTTGGGCGGGCGCGGACAGTCGAAGAAGGAAGCGGCCTTCGCCCAGGCGCACTGCGGCCACACGCCGATGGGCTTCACTGGACCACGGGGCCTCGCCGCGCCCGTCGCGACGGGCGCTGACGAGGGCGGCGTAGAGGGCTGCGCCCGCTGCGCCGGATTTGGGCAGACGCCGTTCTGCGCCGAGCTCCGCCAGCCAGGCGGCGTTAGCGGCGCACAGGCGTCCGTCCGGGGTCACGGCCGCGGCGGGCTCTTCCAAGGCGTCAGCGATGGCTTGCGCGGCGGCGTCGAGATCGAGCGCCGGCTTGGGCTCGGCGGTGGCGAAGGCGAAGATGCCGAGAAAGGCGACGCCGGCGAGGCCGATGAGCAGCATCAGACCGGCCGCCGTGGCCGGACCCGCGCGCAGGGCCGGAATGGCCAGGGCTGCGACAGCCAGCACAAAGAACACCGCCGCCGCGCCGGTCAGGGCGTCGTGACGGCGAGCAGGCTTGGCGGCGCGGCCAAGATCGTGACCGGTGTCGATCATTTCGCTCATGAGACGGGCCCTGAGTCGCAGGTAAGGTTACAACAAATGAACCGAAATGGTGATCAAGGCGTAAGCGACGCGGCGGGCGGCGGCGCAATACGCCGCGGCGCCGGGGCTGGGGCGCGCCGCTGACGGCGGGACAACAGGTGGCCGATGATCTTGGCCACCGCCTCATAGTGCTCGCGCGGAATGGTGTCGTCGATCTCCATGGCCGCGTAGAGCGCACGGGCGAGGGGCGGGTCCTCTATGATCGGCACCTCGTGCTCGCCGGCCACGGCGCGGATGCGCAGGGCCACCTTGTCCACGCCCTTGGCCACGCACACTGGCGCGGCGGTCTCGCCCTGGATGTAACGCAGGGCCACGGCGTAGTGGGTCGGGTTGGTGATCACCACCGTGGCCTTGGGCACGGCCTGCATCATGCGCCGGCGCGCCCGCTGGATCATCAGCTTGCGGCGGCGGGCCTTGGTGTGCGGATCGCCGTCGCTGTCCTTCATGTCCTGCTTCAGTTCTTCGCGGGTCATGCGCAGGCGGGCCATCCAGCGCTGGCGCTGCCAGATCAGGTCGGCGGCGGCGATGGCCGCCATCAGGCAGAGCACGGCGATGATCAGGGCGCGCAATATGTCCACCGCCACCGGTAGGATGGCCGCTGGCGAGAGGTCGGCGCCGAACTGCAGCTGAAGGATGCGCGGCGCGGCGATCATCCAGGTGATGACGCCCACGGCGATCAGCTTCAGCGCCGATTTCAGGAACTGGACCAAGCCATCGACGCCGAACAGGCGCTTGAACCCCTCCATGGGGCTCACCTTGTCGAGCTTGGGGGCGAGGCGGTCGGGGCTCCACAGGAAGCCGGTCTGGGCGATGTTGCCAAAGGCGCCGCCGGCCGCCGCCGCGGCGAGGATCGCCACCCCGGGCAACGCGGCCTTCAGGGCAAGTTGCAACACGATCTGCCCGCCGCCGCCCTTGAGGTCGAAGGCGTCAGGATGTGCGATGAAGGGCAAAAGCGCCTCGGCGATGGTGCGCGACAGCCAGCCGCCGCTCACCAGCACGACGCCGGAGGCCGCCGCCAGGGCGAGGAAGGCGGGGGCTTCGGGGGAGCGCGCCACATCGCCGCGTTTGCGCGCCTCCTCCAGCCTTCGCTGTGTCGGTTCTTCTGTTTTTGACGACTGTTCGGTGTCTTCCGCCATGGCTCAGGCCCACCGCTCCACGAAGGCGCGGAAGTGCTCGATCCACACGAGACCGAGGCCGCCGAGGCTGAGGCCGAACACGCCAAGCCCGAGCAGAACGTTAAGCGGCGTGGCGGCGAAGAACACCTGGAACTGCGGCATCACCCGGCCGATCAGCCCCAGCGCGACGTTGAAGATGAGGCCGAACACCACCACCGGCGCGGCGAGCTGAACGCCCAGCGCGAAGCTCTCGCTCACCGCCCGCACCATGGCGGCGTTGAAGTCCGCCACCTTGGGCAGATGGCCGGCGGGGAACAGGCTGAAGGAATGCACGATGGCGCCGATGAACACCTGATGCAGCCCCGTCGCGAAGATCAGCGTAAGGCCGAACACCGTCAGGAAGGTGGTCACGGTTTCGGTGGGCTGGGCCTGCAGCGGATTGGTGGTCTGGGCGAAGGAGAGGGTGGTCTGCAAGGAGACGATCTCGCCGGCGACGTTCAAGGCGTTCAAGAACATGCGCAGGATGGAGCCGATGGCGAGGCCGATCAGCACCTCGGTGGCGAGCGCTCCGGCCCCGGCCATGAACTCCGTCGGCACGGGCGGGAGCGAGGCGGCGAGCAGCGGATAAAGCATCAGGCAGAGCACGAAGGCGAAGGCGAGGCGAATGGCGGCCGGCACGGCGCTCTCGCCCACCCCTGGCAGGAACATGACCAAGGCGCCGACGCGGGCGAAGATCAGCCCTGCGCCATAGACCTGTACCGGAAGGGCGTAGTGCTCCACCGCCGTGCTCACATGCCGGCGATGCGCGAGGCGATCTGGTGCATGAAGCCCGCCATGAGGGCGCCCATCAACGGCAGGAACACCAGCAGGGCGAGGAAGATGGCCAAGATCTTCGGCGCATAGATGAGGGTGGCTTCCTGGATCTGCGTCAGGGCCTGAAAGAGGCCGATCACCACCCCCACCACCAGACCGACCATCATCACCGGCGCCGACAGCTGGATGGTCAGCCAGATGGCGGAGCGGCCCACATCGAGAACCTCGGCGCCGTTCATGCTCAACTCCCGCAACTGCATCCGCGGCGGCGCTCGCGACTCGCCGCCCTCGGGCCGAGACTCGGCGGCGATGGTTAACAAACGGGTTACGAATGGCGCCTTTCGTTAACCATGCCGCGCACGCGGGCGGAGAAACAGTTGGCGGCTACCGCCGGCTGCGGCATTGTCACGCCAGCACTCGGCCGGCGCACGGGGATCCCGCTTGACCTGCGAAACCATGCTCATGAACCTCGAAGGGGTCGCTCTGGCGGCCGACGGGGCGGTGACGCTGATCGACATGGCCGGCGACCACATGGTGGTGCGCCTGTCGCAGTCGGGCGTGAAGAAGGTCTTCCTCTTGCAGGAGGAAGGCCCCATCGGGGTGATGATCTACAACGGGGCCCAGTTCGGCGGCCTGCCGTGGAAGACGGTGTTCGAGACCTATCGCACCTTCGCCGCGCCCCCCGCCACGGTGCCCGACGCGGTGCGCAGCCTGCGCGACTTCCTGTCGGTGTCGGGCAGCGTCATGGACCCCAACAAACGCTTGCCCGTGTCCAAGGACACCGACCTCGCCAATCTGGTGCATTTCATCGACGCCACGGTGATGCACTACACCTCCATTCTCGAGCGCCACGCCGCGGCGGTGGAGGAGCTGGGGGTCAAAGATTTGCCCGGGGTGCACCAGGACGGACTGGAGCAGCTGGCCCTCGAGGTCAGCCGCGACTTCGAATATCTCGGCGACCAGGCCATCTTGCGCGAAGGCGCCCCCGAGCGGGCCAAGGTGGGAACCCCCACCCGCGCCTTTGAACAGCTGCTGGCCAGCTATCTTGAGCCGCTGCTGAAGGAAATCCTCAGCCGCCGGCTGGGCAAGGCTTCGGGCGGCGCGGACGTGCTGAAGCGCCTGCACGGCATTGTCGAGACCGCCCTTGTCACCGACTGGATCCCGCCGGGCGCGGTCTATACTGGCCTCGTGGTCACCGGCTTCGGCCGGGATGAGGTGAGCCCCGGCTATGTGAACCTGGAAGTGCTCGGCTCCATCGGCGGGGTGCTGAAGCATCGCGTGGTGGACGCCTATCGCACCACCGGCGATCGTCCCTCCTCGGTGGAGAGCTTCGCCATGAACGGGCCGGTGCAGGCCTTCCTCGACGGGGCGCGGCCGGAGTTCCGTCTGCAGGCCTATTCGGCCACGGTGGACGAACTGATCCAGCGCCTGAAACCGGTGATGGAGCGCGTGGCGCGCAAGGACCCCGCCCTCGCCGCCGAGGTTGAGGACGATCTGGTGGAGGCCATTTTCGAGGCGCCCGCCCGCGGCCTCGGCAACGCCGTGCGCGCCCATTGGGACAATGTCTCCTCCAACCTCGTCCTCTCGGTGCGTAGTCTGCCGGCCTCGGGCCTGGGCGAGAACGCCGCGCGGCTGTTGCGCCTCGCCGTGCTGGAGCATGAGCTCACCGGCAACCGCACCGTCTCCAAGCCCATCACCATTCTTGAAATGTCGAAGGGGCGCTACCGCTTCATCGACGATCCGCAGCTCTGAACGAAAGGGCCGCCGCATGACTCGTATGGCAAAGTCCACCCGCAAGCGCGGCCAGGCGCTCGGCCTGCCGAAGCAGGACCCGCGCCCATTCGATCCGTCGGTGATCATCGCCGCGGTGGACGCGCGCCTGGCCCGTGAGCAGGCGGCGTTGAAGCACCGCTCCTGGCTTGACCGGCTGTTCAAGAAAGCCCCGGTGGCCGACACCCCCTATGAGGTGCAGCTGCGCCTCGCCGAGGCGCTGGAAGGGCGGGAGCTCACCACCGACAAGGTGGACCGGGCTCTCGCGCCCCTGCCGGCGGCGGCCGAGGTCGAGCGTAAGATTGCTTGAATCTGAGGCTTAGTTCCGGCGGCCCGAGCGGCGACGCAGAGCGCCGCGCATGAATTCGGCCGGGGGATCGGTCTCGGCCAGCACCGCTTCCTTGATGGCCCGAGGCTCGCCGAACAGGTGGCCCTGGCCGTAGCGCACGTCGAGCTCGAGGATGTCGATCACCTGGCGCTCGTGCTCCACCTTCTCGGCGATCACCTCCACTCCATAGCGGCGGGTGAGGTCGGCGAAGTCCGAGGCGTGCAGGTCCTTCAGCGCCCGCAGGGCCGGGCGACCGTCCACTTCAAGGAGCTGCTTCAACAGCACGTCGGCGGCGATCTTGATGAACTTCACGTCGGCCCGACCGAGGTCGGCGAAGTTGAGGTCCAGCTCGGTGACCTTGTCCAGGGAGAAGCGGAAGCCGAGGTCGGCCAGCTTGGCCATGTTGCGGGCTTCCAAGCTGCCGCGCTCGTTGAAGGCCTGCTGGCCCAGTTCGAAGATCAGCGCGCCGGAGAGGTCCTTGTTCTGCGACAGGAAGTCGAGGAACTGCGGGAAGAAGGTCTCATCGCCGAGGCTGGTCAGGGAGATGTTGCAGAAGATGCCCACCTTGCGATCCTGCTTCGCGAGGCGCCGCACGATCTGCACGCAGCGGAACAGGAGGAGGTTGTCGATGGCGGGCAGGAGGCCCTCGGGCTCGGCCACCTTCAGATATTCCGCCGGCATCAGGATGCGGCCGCTCTCGTCGCGCAGGCGCGAGAAGCTCTCATAGAACACCGTGCGCCGGGGCGGCAGGCTCACCACCGGCTGCAGATAGAGGTCGACCCGGTTCTCGGCCAGGGACTCGCGGATGGTGGAGAGGAGGGCGGCGCGCTCGCGGTCGATCCCCGGCGTCGGGCCATGGAAGTTGGAGGCGAAGATACGCGCGTCCAGGCTCTCGCCCATGCGCGCCACCAGGTCCTCCAGCATGCGCACCTCGCCGGTGAGGGCCTCGGCCCGCGCATCGGTCTCCTGGTGCAGCTTCACCTCGACGGTGGCGACAAGCGCGCGGGTCTTGTCGAGCTCGTCGGCGAGGATGGCGTGGGCCGATTGCAACCGCTCCAGCTCGTCGCGGATAGCCCCCATGCCGAGGTTGCGGGCGATCAGGTTATGCAGGCCGAAGGCGAAGGCGAGCCCGCCCACCAACACCGCGGCGCCCGCGCCCCAGCCGGCGCCAGCGCGCCAAAACAGCGCCGCCGCCGTCAAGGCGACGAACAGATAGGCGCCCGAAAGAAGCGCCATCACCGCTTTGCCCATCCGTCCGTTCAAGGCGCGCTGTCCCACCTGGGGTGTCGAATCGGTTGATTATCGGGCGTAACGCCCGCGCGAGTCGAATGATTCCGGCGGGGGAGGGGGAGAGGGGCATGGATGGCGAGACATTTGAAGAACGGTTCGCGAATTTGCCGAAAGGCGATTTGGACCGTCGAGCACGTTCAATCGCTGTAATGCGCGCTGAGGGGGTTCCGGTAAACGACTGGCTGCCAATTTTGGAGCTTGAAGACAATGTCGTGCTGCCGACCGCCGAACAGGTCGCCATGCGCGCCGCGGCGACATTGCTCGTAGCGCTAAAGGGGCACGGATTGCCGAAAGAGCGCGTGGAAAAGATCGCGATCGATTTTGAATTGGCAGACTGGTTCTCGCCGCGAGAGGCCCAGTTTATGAACGATCCAAGCCCGACCGAACGAGATTGTCAGATACAGACGTGGCGTTATGAAGCCGCAAACGCATTGTTATGGGCCATAAACGCTGTGGATAGGCTCGATGTGCCGCGAGAGTTGGTCGATCCGCGGCAAATAGCGCCAGTAGTTCTGATCATACTCGTGAACAGCTTGTGGGCAGGGCGGTGCTACGCTCCAAATCCGAAATCTTGGATCAGGCGGATCTGATCTATCGCTACAGATGGGCCTTGGTGGACGCTCGTTATAAAGGCCGTGAGCCGCCTGCAGGCCTCAATCCCGACGTCGCGATGGAGCGACACCAAGTGTTCAACTGGCTCATCGAACACTCCAAAACGGCTTGGGACGATATTTCGCTAGATACCTGACCCCGCCCATCCTCGCGGCAGCGCGCCCGTCTAGCTGGACCACCCCCTCTCCCGACCTCTCCCCCTTCAAGGGGGAGAGGCCCCGCGCATCACCTGCGAGGATGAGCGGCAGAAATGAGCCGCCTCGATCTCGAGGCAATATTTGGAGGGGCGCGCTTGCAGGAGGCAACCGCAAAAGAGAAGTTCAGCTCACTACATCCAAGCCTCCGGGCGCCGCGGCGCCTGCGACTGAAGGAAATTGCGGTGATGACCAAGTCATTCCGAATTGATGCGTCACAGATCAAGCCGCTCGTTAGCGGCTATGGATATTGTTACGCCACGGATCGAATTGTCGTGGATGGCGCCAGGGTGGGGTTTATGTATCGTGAGCGCCCTGACCGAGAGAGAGACAGTGGTTGGCGTTTCTTTTCTGGTGATGAAGATCAAAAGTACGTCGATAATCCGAATAATATCGGCATATATGACGTCAATACTATAGCGAATTATGATTCAGATGTTATCCCTCATTTGGATGCACCATACGGTTCAGCATTCAGCAGGGTTGCTGGCGTATTTCAGCCGCAGGACATTCCGAACCAACCCAATTGAAGACTTCCCCCTACCCCGGATGCAGCCCTGGCGCTTCCTGGCCGGTGCGGGCCACATATTCGGTGTAGCCGCCGCCGTACTGGTGCACCCCCTCGGGCGTCAGCTCCAGCACCCGGTTGGACAGGGACGCCAGGAAGTGGCGGTCGTGCGAGACGAACAGCATGGTGCCCTCGAAGTCGGCCAGGGCCGCCACCAGCATCTCCTTGGTGGCCATGTCGAGGTGGTTGGTGGGCTCGTCCAGCACCAATAGATTGGGGGGATCGAACAGCATCTTGGCCATGATCAGCCGCGCCTTTTCGCCCCCCGACAGCACGCGGCAGGGCTTTTCCACATCATCGCCGGAGAAGCCGAAACAGCCGGCGAGGGTGCGCAGGGCGCCCTGGCCCGCCTGGGGGAAGGAGCTGTCGAGGGACTCGAAAATGGTCTCCTCGCCGTCCAGCAGGTCCATGGAGTGCTGGGCGAAATAGCCCATTCTGACGCTGGCCCCGATATTCACCACCCCCTGATCCGGCTCGACGGCGCCGGCCACCAGCTTCAAGAGAGTGGACTTGCCCGCGCCGTTGGCGCCAAGCACGCACCAGCGCTCCTTGCGCCGCACCAGGAAGTCGAGCCCCTGATAGATCGGCTGGGCGCCATAGCCCTTGTGCACATCGCGCAGGCTGATCACGTCGTCGCCCGAGCGCGGCGGGCTCTTGAACTCGAACTGCACACTCTGGCGCCGGCGCGGCGCCTCCACCCGCTCGATCTTGTCGAGCTTCTTCACCCGGCTCTGCACCTGGGCGGCGTGCGAGGCGCGGGCCTTGAAGCGCTCGATGAACTTGATCTCCTTGGCCAGCATGGCTTGCTGGCGCTCATATTGCGCCTGGCGTTGCTGTTCGCTCAGCGCCCGCTGCTGGTCGTAGAAGTCGAGGTCGCCGGAGTAGGTGATGAGCGAGCCGGCGTCGATTTCCACCACCTTGCCGATGATGCGGTTCATGAAGGCGCGGTCGTGCGAGGTCATCAGCAGCGCGCCGTCGTAGTTCTTCAGGAAGGCTTCGAGCCAGATCAGGCTTTCGAGGTCGAGGTGGTTGCTCGGCTCGTCCAGCAGCATGCCGTCGGGGCGCATAAGCAGGATGCGGGCCAGGGCCACGCGCATCTTCCAGCCGCCGGAAAGAAGGCCCACATCGCCGTCCATGCGCTCCTGGCTGAAGCTTAAGCCCGCCAGCACCTCCCGCGCCCGGGCCTCCAGCGCATAGCCGTCCAGCTCCTCGAAACGGCCCTGCACCTCGCCGTAGCGCTCGATGATGGCGTCCATCTCATCGGCCTGATCCGGGTCCACCATGGCGGCTTCGAGCTTGGCCATCTCGGCGGCGAGGGCGCTGACGGGGCCGACCCCGTCCATCACCGCGGCCACGGCGCTCTGGCCCGACATCTCGCCCACGTCCTGGCTGAAATAGCCGATGGTCATGCCGGGATCGATGACTACGAGGCCGTCGTCCGGATGGTCCTGGCCGGTGATCATGCGAAAGAGGGTGGATTTGCCGGCGCCGTTGGGGCCGACCAGCCCCACCTTCTCGCCCTTCATCACGCCCATCGAGGCCTCGATGAACAGGATCTGGTGGCCGTTCTGCTTGGAGATGTTGTCGAGGCGGATCATGGCCGGTCTGCTAGCGTGGTCAGCTTAAGAAGGCCAGCCTCGATGCTGCAGTGCAGCGCCCCAAAGCAAAAGGACGCCCGGCGCGGGCCGGACGTCCTTGAAAACTTGCCGATCGAGCTGGATCAGGCGGCGTTGAAGGCGCCCATGTCCTGCGGGTCGCGCAGCACGTAGCCGCGGCCCCACACGGTCTCGATATAGTGGGCGCCGCTGGTGGCCGAAGCCAGTTTCTTGCGCAGCTTGCAGATGAACACGTCGATGATCTTCAGCTCGGGCTCGTCCATGCCGCCATAGAGGTGGTTCAGGAACATTTCCTTGGTCAGGGTGGTGCCCTTGCGCAGGGAAAGCAGCTCCAGCATCTGGTATTCCTTGCCGGTCAGGTGCACGCGCGAGCCGTTCACCTCCACGGTCTTGGCGTCCAGATTGACCAGGATGTCGCCGGTCTTGATCACCGACTGGGCGTGACCCTTGGAGCGACGCACCACCGCGTGGATGCGGGCCACCAGCTCGTCCTTGTGGAACGGCTTGGTCATGTAGTCGTCGGCGCCGCCGCCGAAGCTCTTGACCTTGGTGTCGATCTCCGCCGTGCCCGACAGGATCATGATCGGCGTGTTGATCTTGGCCACGCGCAGTTGGCGCAGCACATCAAGGCCAGACATGTCAGGCAGGTTCAGGTCGAGCAGGATCAAGTCGTAGTCGTAGATCTTGCCGAGGTCGACGCCTTCCTCACCGAGATCGGTGGTGTAGACGTTGAAGCCTTCCGACTTGAGCATCAATTCAATGCTCTGCGCAGTCGCGCTGTCGTCTTCAATCAATAATACGCGCATCAACCCCTCCCGGCTCCGATCGCGCCCCGAACGGAGAATCGCGCTATTCTCGCGGACTCCGGTCCCGTTCCTCGCCACACTAGGCGGCGAGTTACTTAAGTTTAGTTAATCCTGAAAGATCGATAACCCTTGTAGGGTGATTTGCCAGGGCGCTTCAAGCGCCGGCCGTAACATTTTGATTCGACACGATTCGTTCCGAAATCAGCGGCTCACAATCGATGCGCAGGACGCTCGCGCGAGGGTTCAGCCGGGCGCCGAGCCCGGACGATTTCCGAATTAATTTAAGAGGCGTGCTTAAGGGGCTTACTTAATGGTCCCGGCCAAGCGCCCGTCCACATAGGCGCCCACGTGACGCTCCACGTCCTCGATGTGCTCGGACCAGTAGTGGCTCGCGCCCTCCACCAGGTCATAGGCGATGGAGATGCCCTTCTGCGTGCGCAGCTTGGCCACCACCCGCTCCACCTCGGCCGGGCTCGCCACCTGATCGGCGGTGCCATGCAGGAAGAGCCCCGAGGCCGGGCAGGGGGCCAGGAAGGAGAAGTCATACACATTGGTGGGCGGCGACACGGAGATGAAGCCGTCCGTCTCCGGCCGGCGCATGAGAAGCTGCATGCCGATCCAGGCCCCGAACTGATAGCCAGCCACCCAGCACTGCGAGGCGGTGGGGTTGGTGGCCTGCAGCCAGTCCAGCGCCGTGGCGGCGTCGGCCAGCTCGCCGATGCCGGAATCGAACTCGCCCTGGCTCTTGCCCACGCCGCGGAAATTGAAGCGCAAGGTGGCGAAGCCGCGCTTCATGAACACGCGGAACAGCTGCACCGTCACCGCATTATTCATGTGTCCGCCGGCCTTGGGGTGCGGGTGCAGGATGAGGGCGATGGGGGCGTTGGGGGTCTTGCCGGCGGAGAAGCTGGCTTCCAGGCGTCCGGCGGCGCCGGTCAGGATCACTTCGGGCATGCGCCCCACCTCCGCTTAAAGGCCGGCATTGGCCCTCAGAATACTTGACTAATTTACTCGGACTTCCTAAGTCCCCGGCAGCGATGATCCGCGCGCCCGGGAGCGGCGGGTTATCACAAGCTTGCCCCTTCGGGTGCAAGCATTTTGATGAATATGGGCCGTGTAGGTCAATTGCGCCAAGGCTTCGGCGGGAACCGACGAACATGCGACTGAGCACCAAGGGACGCTATGCGGTGATGGCCATGTCCGATCTCGCCCGATTTGGCGGCGAGCGGGCCGTGTCCTTGGCGGAGATCGCCGAGCGACAGGAAATCTCCCTCTCCTATCTGGAGCAGCTGTTCGCCCGCCTGCGCCGGCATGAGCTGGTGAAGAGCGTGCGCGGCCCCGGCGGCGGCTATCGCCTGGCGAGGAGCGCCGCCGACACCCCTGTGGCCTCCATCGTCAAGGCGGTGGACGAGCCGCTGCGCGCCACGCGCTGCGTCCACGCCGAGGGCAAGGGCTGCATGGCCAAGGGCGAGCGCTGCCTGACCCATGATCTGTGGGAGGCCTTGAGCGAACAGATCGACGCCTTCCTCTCCAGCGTCAGCCTTGAGGATGTGGTCGAAGGCCGGCTGCGCCGCAAATCGCCCGAGGCTCCGGGCCCGGAGCTCGCCCTCGCGGGGTGACCATGCAGCCGGTCTACCTCGATCATAATGCGACCTCGCCGCTGCGGCCCGAGGCGGAAGCGGCGCTCCTGACGGCCTTGAAGGCGGCGGGCAATCCCTCCTCCGTGCATGGCGCCGGCCGCGCCGCCCGCGAGCGCGTGGAACACGCGCGGGCCGAGGTCGCCGCCCTCGTGGGCGCCTCGCCGAGCCAGGTGGTGTTCACCAGCGGCGGCACGGAGGCGGACAATCTCGCCCTCGTGAGCCTGGCGGCGGCAGGACCCTGCACCCTCATCATCAGCGCCATCGAGCATGAGGCCGTGGCTGAGTGCGCGAAGACCTTGGGCGTCGCGGTGGACGTGCTGCCGGTGGATGGCGAGGGCGTGGCGCGGCTGGACTGGCTGGCCGAACGGCTCGATCGCTGGACCGAAGCCGACGGCCGACCGATGCTGGCGCTCATGCTGGCCAATAACGAGACTGGCGTCATTCAGCCCGTGGCCGAGGCCGCGCAGCTGATCCACCAGAGGGGCGGGCAGGTGCACGTGGATGCCGTGCAGGCGGCGGGACGCATCGCCCTTGATCTCGCGGCCCTCGGCGCCGACAGCCTCGCCCTCTCGGCGCACAAGCTGGGCGGACCGCAGGGCGTGGGCGCTCTGATCACGGCGGAAACCTTCCCGCTGAAGCGCCAGCTGCACGGCGGCGGGCAGGAGCGGGGGCTTCGCGCCGGCACTGAGAACGTGGCCGGGATCGCGGGCTTCGGCGCAGCGGCCACGGCGGCTCTGCGCGATCTTCACCTTGCCGCGGAGCAAGCCGTCTGGCGCGACGCCGCGGCCGAACGGCTGAAGGCCGAGGCCGGCGTGCTGGTGGCCGGCGAAGGCGCGCCGCGCCTGGCCAACACCCTCTGCCTCGCCGCTGAAGATTTCCCGTCCCATCTGCAGGTGATGGCCCTCGATCTCGCCGGGGTCATGGTCTCGGCCGGCGCCGCCTGCAGTTCCGGCAAGGTGAAACCGTCGGGAGTGTTGGCCGCCATGGGCTATAGTGCTGAGCGCGCCGGCTCGGTGCTGCGCGTCTCCGGCGGCTGGACCACCCGCGAGGCCGACTGGAACCTGTTTGTCGAGGCCTGGCTTGAAGCCTGGCGGCGGCGCGTGCAGCGTCGCGTGAAGGAGTTCGCCTGATATGGCCGCGGTCAAGGAAACGGTGGCGACGGTGGAGGCCCTGGAGGCCGAACGCTACGCCCATGGCTTCGTCACCGACATCGAGCAGGAATTCGCCGAGAAGGGCCTGAACGAGGCGGTGATCCGCTTCATCTCGGCCAAGAAGAACGAGCCCGCGTGGCTGTTGGAATGGCGCCTGGCCGCCTTCGAGCGCTGGCAGGTGATGGACGAGCCCGACTGGGCCAAGGTGTCCTACGCCCCCATCGACTATCAGGCGCTCTATTATTACGCCGCGCCGAAGCAGAAGGCAGGGCCGAAGAGCCTCGACGAGGTCGATCCCGAACTCCTCGCAACTTACGAAAAGCTTGGCATTCCCCTGAAGGAACAGGCGGTGCTGGCGGGGGTCGAGGGCGCGCCGCGCTATGCGGTGGATGCTGTGTTCGACAGCGTCTCGGTGGTCACCACCTTCAAGGCCGAGCTGGCCAAGGCCGGCGTGATCTTCTGCCCCCTCTCCGAGGCCGTGCGCGAGCATCCCGAGCTGGTGCGCAAATATCTCGGCTCGGTGGTGCCGGTGAGCGACAACTATTTCGCCTGCCTGAATTCGGCGGTGTTTTCCGAGGGCTCCTTCGTCTACGTGCCCCCGGGCGTGCGCTGCCCCATGGAGCTTTCCACCTATTTCCGCATCAATGCCAGCTCCACCGGCCAGTTCGAGCGTACCCTGATCATCGCCGACAAGGGGTCTTACGTGTCCTATCTGGAGGGCTGCACCGCCCCTATGCGCGACGAGAACCAGCTGCACGCCGCTGTGGTGGAGCTGGTGGCCCTGGAAGACGCCGAGATCAAATATTCCACCGTGCAGAACTGGTACCCCGGCGACGCCGAGGGCCGGGGCGGCATCTACAACTTCGTCACCAAGCGCGCGGATTGCCGCGAAGCGCGGGCCAAGGTGTCGTGGACGCAAGTCGAGACCGGCTCGGCGGTGACCTGGAAGTATCCGTCCTGCATCCTGCGCGGCGAGGAGAGCGTGGGCGAATTCTACTCCATCGCCATCACCAACGGCCGACAGCAGGCCGACACCGGCACCAAGATGATCCACCTGGGCCGAGGCAGCCGCTCGCGCATTATTTCCAAGGGGATTTCGGCGGGGCGTTCGTCCAACACCTATCGCGGGCTCGTCTCGGTGCATCCCAAGGCCATCGGCGCGCGCAACTTCACCCAGTGCGACAGTTTGTTGGTGGGTAAGGACTGCGCCGCCCACACCGTGCCCTATGTGGAGGCCCGCAACGCCCACGCCAAGCTGGAGCACGAGGCCACCACCACGCGGCTCTCGGAGGACCAGCTGTTCTACGTCATGCAGCGGGGTCTGGGCCGCGAGGAGGCGGTGCAGCTACTGGTCAACGGCTTTGTCCGCGACGTGCTGCAGGAGCTGCCCATGGAGTTCGCCGTGGAGGCTCAGAAACTGGTGGCCGTCAGCCTGGAAGGCAGTGTGGGATGAGGCAAGGCATGACCCCCTCAGGCCGCGATCGAACGCGCCCCGCTTCCGGCGCCGTGAAAATGGCGCGGCGGTTGCGAAAGGCCGCGCCCTTGGCCGAGCGCCTGCTGTGGGCTGAGCTGCGCAAGCTGCATCGCAATATTCGCCGACAGGCGCCGATCGGGCCCTATGTGGCGGATTTCGCCCACCATGCCTCGCGGCTGGTGATCGAGATCGACGGCTACGCCCACGGTCTGCCAGAGGTTCAGGCCAGGGATGCGATCCGCACCGCCTGGCTTGAGGCGAGAGGCTATCGGGTGGTTCGCGTGCCCGAGCGAGATGTGCATCATGATCTTCCACGCGTCGTGGAATTGATCGAACGGCTCGTTTGCTGTCCCCCTTCCCCCTTGGAGGGGGAAGGGT
The DNA here is from genome assembly GCA_040757715.1 of Pseudomonadota bacterium. Classification (GTDB taxonomy): domain Bacteria; phylum Pseudomonadota; class Alphaproteobacteria; order Caulobacterales; family Caulobacteraceae; genus CAIMFV01. Next base: position 159,634 of record JBFLWS010000003.1, read on the forward strand.
CGGGGATGGGGGGGACGAGCGCAACGAGCCGTCCAGCTGGACCAGCCCCTCTCCCGACCTCTCCCCCTTCAAGGGGGAGAGGCCAAGCGTGTCCTGCGGGACCAAATTCTCGGCCGAATTCCCCTCATCGGGGAACGAGCGACGACACCAACACGGACTCCCCCCCTTGCTGACTATCTCGAACCTCCACGTCGCCGTCGCTGGAACCCCGATCCTGAAGGGGCTGAGCCTCGATGTGCCCAAGGGCGAGGTGCACGCCATCATGGGCCCCAATGGCGCCGGCAAGTCGACCCTCAGCTACACCCTCGCCGGCCGGGACGGCTATGAGGTGACGGAGGGCGCGGCCAGCCTGGACGGCGAGGACCTATTGGCCCTGCAAGCGCATGAGCGCGCGGCCAAGGGCGTGTTCCTCTCCTTCCAGTATCCGCTGGAGATCCCCGGCGTGCCGGCCCTGACCTTCGTGCGCACGGCCCTGAACGCGCAGAAAAAGGCCCGCGGCGAGGACGAGGTCTCCGCGCCTGAATTCCTCAAGCGCGCCAAGCAGGCCGCCGCCGCGCTGAAGATGGACTTCGACATGCTGCGCCGGGGGCTGAATGTCGGCTTCTCCGGCGGTGAGAAGAAGCGCATGGAAATCTTCCAGATGGCCATGCTGGAGCCGCGCCTATTGATCCTCGACGAAACGGACTCCGGCCTCGACATCGACGCCTTGCGCATCGTTTCCGAGGGCGTGAACGCCCTGAGGAGCCCCGAGCGCTCCATGCTGGTGATCACCCACTATCAGCGGCTGCTCGACTATATCCGCCCCGACAAGGTGCATGTGCTGGCCGGCGGGCGCATCGTCGCCTCCGGAGGGCCGGAGCTGGCGCTGGAGCTGGAGCGCGAGGGCTACGACAAATATGTGCGGGAGGCGGCATGACCAGCCTCGCCCGCGCGCTGATTGAAGACGACGACACCCTGCTGCCCTCGCGCCGGGACGAGGACTGGCGCTGGACCGACCTGCGCGGCGCCCTGCGGGTGCTGCCCAAACCCGCCCATGCCACGGTCTCCGAAAAGCGCGAGACCGGACGCCTGGAGCGCAGCTTCAAGTTCGTGCAAGCCCGCGGCTATCACGGCCAATTCGCCCTGGAGGTGCCGGCCGGCGAGCATCTGGTGCTCATCGACCGGTTTCTGGGCGCCGAGGCGGCCTACGCCGCCGACCTCTCGCTCACTTTCACCCTCGGCGAGGGGGCGAGCCTCACGCGCATCGCCTTCCACCGCGACAGCGCCGAGGCGGTTACGGTGACCACGGCGGAGGTGAGCCTCGCCCCCGGCGCCCGCTACGCCCAGACCGTGCTTGCGGCAGGAGCTAAGCGCCAGCGGATCGAGACCCGCCTCGTCCATCCGGGCGGCGGGGCGGTGGCGCGGCTCGACGGCGCCTATGTGCTGGCCGGCCAGCGTCATTCTGATCAGACCACGGAGGTTCGCCATCAGGGCCGCAACGGCGAATGCCGCGAACTGGTCAAGGGCGTGGTGGCTGACCAGGCGCGCGGCGTGTTCCAGGGCCGCATTGTGGTGGCTCACGGCGCTGATGGGACCGACGCCAAGCTCGGTCACCATGCGCTGGTGCTTTCCGACAAGGCCGAGGTGGACTCCAAGCCCGAGCTCGAGATCTACGCCGACGACGTGGCCTGCGCCCATGGCAATACGGTAGGGGCGCTGAACGAGGAAGCATTGTTTTATGCGCGCGCACGAGGGATTCCGCCGCTGGAGGCCAAGCGCATGCTGACCGAAGCCTTCCTCGCTGAGGTGGTGGAGCGCGTCGAAGACCCCGCCGCCCGCGACCTCGCCGCGAGCTGGCTTGCCGAACGCCTGATGGGAGTGGCGGGATGACCGACCTCCTCAGCCCTGCGCCCAAGCTGCGGCCCTTCGATGTGGAGGCCCTGCGCGCCGAGTTCCCGATCCTGTCGCGGCAGGTGAACGGCCGGCCGCTCATCTATCTCGACTCCGCCGCCTCGGCCCAGAAACCGCGGGCGGTGATCAAGGCCATGGTCGAGGCCATGGAAGGCTCCTACGCCAATGTGCACCGGGGCCTGCACACGCTGGCCAATGAGACCACCGACGGCTTTGAGCGGGCGCGGGAAAGCGTGCGTCGCCTGTTGGCTGCTCGGTCCACGGACGAAATCGTCTTCACCAAGAACGGCACTGAGGCCATCAACCTGGTGGCCGCTTCCTTCGGACTGTCGCTAAAGGCCGGCGACGAGATCGTGGTGTCGGAGCTGGAGCATCACGCCAACCTGGTGCCCTGGCATTTCCTCCGGGAACGGAAGGGCGTGGTGCTCAAGTTCGCGCCGATCACGGACGATGGCCGCATCGACCTCGACGCCTATCGCGCGCTGCTCGGCCCGAAGACCCGCATGGTGGCCATGAGCCACATGTCCAATGTCACCGGGGCGATCAGCGACGCCGAGGCCATCGTCGAGGCCGCCCACGCCGCGGGCGCGCAGGTGCTGCTGGACGGTTGCCAGGCCGTGGTGCATCGTCCGGTGGACGTCACGGCGCTGGATGTCGACTACTACGTCTTCACCGGCCACAAGCTGTTCGGCCCCACCGGCATCGGCGTGCTCTATGGCAAGGCCGAGCGACTGGCGGCCCTGCCCCCCTATCAGGGCGGCGGCGAGATGATCGGCGAGGTGCGCAAGGAGTTCATCACCTATGCCGATCCGCCGCATCGCTTCGAGGCCGGCACGCCGCCCATTCTGGAGGCGATTGGACTTGGCGCGGCCATCGACTGGCTGGAGACCATCGACCGCGACGCCGCCGAGGCGCATGAGGCGGCCCTCTACGCCCGCGCCCGCGAGGGCGTGCGGGAAATGAATGGCGTCAGCATCCTCGGCGACGCGCCGGGCAAGGGCGCAATCCTCGCCTTCACTGTGGAGGGCGCCCACCCGCACGACATCGCCCAGGTGCTGGACCGCTATGGCGTCGCCGTACGCGCCGGGACCCACTGCGCCGAGCCGCTGATGCGGCGTCTTGGCGTGACGGCCAGCGCCCGCGCCTCCTTCGCCCTATATAATAGCCTCGAGGAGGTGGACCTGTTCCTCGACGCCCTCCGCAAGGCGCAGAGTTTCTTCCTATGACGCCCCATGACGCCATGATCGAGCCGCAACCCGTCCCCGCCGCCGACCCGCCCGCCGAGGCCACGCCCGCCTTGCCGCAGGAGGAGCTCGACCGGCTCACCGACGAGCTAATCGCGGCGCTGAAGACCGTCTATGACCCGGAAATCCCGGTGGACATCTACGAGCTCGGCCTCGTCTACAAGGTGGACGTGTCGGACGATCGCGACGTGGTGGTGGACATGACCCTCACCGCGCCGGGCTGCCCCGTGGCCGGCGAAATGCCCATCTGGGTGCGCGATGCGGTGGAGGCCATCCCTGGCGTGCGCGCCTGCACGGTGAATCTGGTGTTCGATCCGCCCTGGGACCCCTCGCGCATGAGCGACGAGGCCAAGCTCGCCCTCAACATGTTCTGATCCCATATTCTGATCATGGAAACCGTCGTTCGCCCCCGTCGCCCGCGCCCCAAGGCGGTCACCCTCACCGAGGCCGCCGCCGCCCGCGTGCGCGAGATCATGGAGCGCTCCGAGACGCCCTGCATCGGCCTCCGCGTCGGGGTGCGCAACGGCGGCTGCGCCGGTCAGGAATATGTGCTCGAATACGCCCGCGAGGCCGGCCCCCTCGACGAAGTGGTGGAGGACAAGGGCGTGAAGGTGCTGATCGATCCCAAGGCGGTGCTGTTCCTGATCGGCTCGGAGATCGACTTCGTGGCGAGCAAGCTCTCGGCCAAGTTCGTGTTCAACAATCCCAACGAGACCGACGCTTGCGGCTGCGGCGAGAGCGTGACCATCGTCCCCGCCGTCGAGCCGGAGGCCTAAGGCGTGGCGCTCACCAAGAGCTTCGAGGCCTTCGCGTTGGAGCTGTTCGCGGGCGCAGGTCCGGTGCGCATCAAGCGCATGTTCGGCGGGGCGGCGCTCTATCTCGACGATCTGGTGGCGGCGCTGCTCGACGACGACGCGGTGTGGATCAAGGTGGACGACGAGACCGAGGCCCAGTTCGTCGAACTGGGCGAGCCGCGGTTCACCTACGCCGCCAAGGACGGCTCAACGATGGAGATGCGCTATCGGCGCATGCCCGAGAGCGCCTATGATGCGCCGGACGAGGCGGCGAGCTGGCTGAGGCTGGGGCTCGCGGCGGCGCTGCGGGCCAAGGCGGCCAAGCCCAAGCGCAAACCGAAGCCGGCCAAGGGCGCGACCCGGGAGGCGACATGAGCGTCAAGTCCGTGCTCGTCTATTCCGTGGAGGAGATCTCCGGCGACGGGCTGATCAAGCTGCCCTTCATCGCCGGGGTGCGGGCGGCCTTCCCGGACGCCCACTTCGCCTGGTGCGCCGCCTCGGGCAACAGCGTCTACGCCGCCTGGCTGAAGCCGGCGGTGGATGGCGTCATCGACGAACTGATCCTCGACCAGCCGGTGGGGCAGGGCAAGTTCGACGCTCTGTCGCTGAAGGCCCCCTTCGGCGGGCGCAAATTCGACCTTGTCATCGACACCCAGCGCAATCTGGGACGAAGCCTCGCGGTGCGCCGGGCGGCGCGGCGCTTCATCGCCTCCACCGCGGATTTCAAGCTTTCGCATGCTAAGCCGGACGGGCCCTGGCCCGACGCCATGGTGGACCAGCTCGCCATGCTGCTGCGTCTGGCGGGCGGGGAGGGGGCGACGCCCAGGCCTCTTCCGCTGGTGAGCCCGGCGGCGCAGGACGCGGCCGAGCGGCTCCTGCCGTCTGGCCCCGCCTATGTGGGCTTCGCCCCCGGCGCCGGCGGTCCAGAGCGGCGTTGGCCCATCGAGCGCTACATCGAACTCGCCGCGCGCCAGCACCAGCGCGGCCGCACGCCGGTGTTCTTTCTCGGCCCGGCCGAGCGCGACTATCTCGAGCCGATCCGCCGCGACGCGCCCTTCGCCCTATTGCCCGGAGAGACGGCGGGGATCGAGGTATCCGGGCCGCTCCTCACCATCGCCCTCGCCACCCGGCTTGCAGCAGGGGTGGCGGCGGACGCCGGCCCCGGACACATGTTGGCGGCGGGGGGCGCGCCCCTGGTCAGCCTGTTCCGTGAGACGCGCAAGGCGCGCAAGTTCCGCCCCGCCGCGCCCCGGGTCGAGGCCCTGGTGGCCGAAGAGTTGGGCGACAAGGACATCAAGCTGATCGAGGTCGATATGGCCGATCAGGCCCTGGAGCGGTTGCTGGCTAGAGCAAAATCCGTTCAAACTGAATCGGATTTTGCTCATAATATATTGAATCTAGAGCATTTTTCGACCGAAAACCGGTCCCCACTTTTCGGAAAATGCTCTAGTTCCCGCTGAACTTGGCCGGGCGCTTTTGCAGGAAGGCCGTGACGCCCTCGGCGAAGTCGCGGGTCTTGCCGGCCGCCCGCTGCCCCATCCGCTCGGCCTCCAGCTGCTCGGCCCAGCCGGCGTCGAGGCTGTCCTGCACCAGCTTGCGGATCAGGCTCAGCGCGGCAGGGCCTTCAGCCAACGACCTGGCGAGGCCCATGGCGGTGGGGATGAGCTCGGCGTCGGGGACGCAGCGGTTGATCAGTCCCCAGTCAAGGGCCGTCTTGGCGGGCAGCTTGTCGCCCAGCAGCATCATTTCCATGGCCCGGGCCTTGCCGATCATGCGCGGCAGCAGATAGGTCGAGCCGCCGTCCGGCACGAGACCGATGCGGCGGAAGGCCTGTAGGAAATAGGCGCTCTCGCCGGCGACGATCAGGTCGCCGAGCAAGGCGATGGAGCAGCCGATGCCCGCAGCCGCCCCGTTCACCGCCGTGACGATGGGGATCGGCAGGTTGCGCAGGGCGCAGACGAGAGGGTTGTAAATGGCGGCGAGGCCCTGGCCCGGATCGGGACGGCCGTCGGCGTCCATGGCCCGAGCGGTCTCGCCGCCGGACAGATTGGCGCCTGAGCAAAAGCCGCGTCCAGCGCCGGTGATGACCAAGGTCCGCGCCTTCACCACGCCCAGAGACAGGGCGCTCAAGGCGTGATTCAGCTCTTCGGCCATGGGAATGCTCGCCGCATTCAAGGTGGCGGGGTCGTTGAGGGTGATCAGCGCGATCTCGTCCGCCACCTCAAGCGTGATCTTCTCGTACTTCATGGCGCGCAGCTCCCCGACGATCGCTTATGCGGCGACTTTAGGCAGCTCGCCCAAGGAGGCAATGGCGCCCTAACGGAAGCTCGCGCCGTTTTTCGCGTGAGCCTTCAGGCGGCTGCGTTCGTGGCCGCCGCGGTGGTGCTGCGGTTGCGCCCGCCGCGCTTGGAGCTGTAGAGCGCCGTGTCGGCCCGCTCCATCACCGCCGATCCGGTCTCGCCCGCTAAGTATTGCGCCACGCCGGCGGACACCGTCACCGTGCCGAGATCCTCGTTGGTCGAACGACGCTTCAGGGCGCGGCAGGCGATTTCCTGCAGGGTCTGGTTCATCAGGCCGGAAACCTGACGCGCATCTTCGCCAGGGAAGAGGAGGGCGAACTCCTCGCCGCCGTAGCGAGCCGCCAGACGCGGGTGGGCGGCCAGGCGTCCGATGATGGTGGCGACGTAACGGATCACTTGGTCGCCGGTCTGATGGCCCCAGGTGTCGTTGAAGCGTTTGAAGTGGTCGATATCGAGGAGGGCCACCGACAGCGGCTTGCCATACTTGGCGGCGTCGGCGCAGGCCTTGGCCAGGGCCTCGTCGAAGGCCTTGCGGTTGGCGAGACTGGTGAGCGCGTCGGTCATGGCGTCGCGCCGCACCTGTTCCAGGTGTTCGCGCAAGCGCATGATCTCGTTGGTGGAATCGTTCAGGCGACGTTCGAGCTTGCCGTTTTCCTTCTGCACCTTGGTGGTGGCGAGGGCGAGGCTCTCCACCAGATTGCGCAGCGCGTCGGCCTCGGCGTCGCCGGCGAGCTCTTGAGCCGCACCTGCTAGGGTGCGGCCATAGGCGGCGTTGGTTCTGTGGGCGGCGGCCATGGCCATGGCCACGGACTCCAGCTGCCTGCTCAACTGATCGCCCGCATCGCGAATCTCATCGTTGAGGCGCAGGCGCGGCAGGAATTGCGTCGCCAGCTCCTCGCTCACCGCATCCGTGAAGGGTTGGCCCTGCTCCAGCAGCTTGCGAACCATGTCCGCAAGGGCGCCGTCGGGCTCTCCCACCACATGCAGCCAGATTTCGTAGTTCAATGGGGTCGGCCAGATTTGGCGACGCTCCATTTCTTCCATAGCGTGACGCGCCAATGCGAACGCATCCGGACCGCGGAGGGTGACGTCGACTATTACCGCCATGCAGATCGCCTTGCCCTAGACCTTGCGGCCCTGGTTGGACCGAAGTGGCGACATCCTGTGCCGCCACCCGCAAACATCGGGTTAAGATCGAAGGCGGAAAGAAAATACAACCTCTTAGCGGTGCATTCGCGCTTGCCGCAAGGCGATCATCAACGCCGCGTTAACCTTGTTTATTTAGCCTTAGTTCAGCCGCTTGCGGTTAGGTCGACGAGTGGAATCCGTTTGGGTCCGCCATCCTACCGCCCGTCAATTGCGGAGTTGCTAGGATGCCGTTGAAGCTCTCGCTGAAGCCAGGTGAGAAATTCGTTTTGAATGGGGCGGTGGTCCAGAATGGCGACCGTCGCACGACGCTTGTCTTGCAAAATAAAGTGTCAGTGCTGCGCGAGCGCGACATCATGCAAGTTGAGGAGGCGAACTCGCCGGCAAGAAGAGTTTATTTCCCAATAATGATGATGTACATCGATGAACATGATATCGACAATTGGCATGTCGAATTTGTTCATCGTTTGAAAGAATTCATGAGCGTCATCGTCAATAAAGATGTGTTAAGTGATTGTGTGGAGATATCTCGATTGGTGGCAGGGCGCGAATTTTACAAAGCCCTGACTTTGTGTCGCAAGCTGATCGATTATGAGGATGAGAGGTTAGCGCATGTCGCTGCAAGCGTATCATCGAGTGGCGCAGCAGGCGGAATCCCCGCGTGAGTCCGAGTACCGCCTGTTCGGTCAAGTGACGCGCGCGCTCATTGATGCGTCTCAGCTCGAGCCTACCGAAATCAGCAAGCGGATCGACGCCTTGCACTGGAACCGCGAGCTTTGGGCGGCGCTGGCGGCGGATTGCGCGTCAGAGGCCAACCAGCTTCCCGCCGAACTGCGGGCGCGCATCATATCCTTGAGTCTGTGGGTGTCGCGGCATTCCAGCGCGGTGATGCGCGGCGACGAGTCCTTTGAGCCTCTGATCGACGTCAATCGCTCGATGATGCAAGGCCTGTCGGGCGGTTAATTTTGCCCTACTAGGAATGTTGTGCCGGGCTGTCGTTGCCGCCCTGGTGAGCCAAGCTTGAAGCGGCTCTGATAAAATCCATTAAAATTCAATAGATTAATTGGCCAGACGTGTGCTGCGCCGATGGCCCGCCGTTTGCTTTCGTTAATGCGAGCAAAACGCTCCCGCGACCGGTTTCCGGATGCGGCGCCCTCAAAGAAGGACTCAACACATGGCGCTCAATTCGATCAATTCCAACGCCGCGGCCCTCATCGCGCTGCAGAACCTCAACGTCACGAACCAGACGTTGCAGGACACTCAAAACCGAATCTCCACCGGGCAGAAGGTGTCGAGCGCCAAGGATAACGGCGCTATTTACGCCATCGCCCAAAACCTTCGCGCTCAGAACTCCGCCTTTGACGCAGTGAAGGACTCTCTGAACCGCGGCGTTTCCACGGTGGACGTGGCGCTGTCGGCCGGCAACTCGATCTCCAGCGCGCTCTCTCAGCTGAAGCAGCTGGCTCTGTCGGCTTCGGATACGAGCCTCGACACCAACAGCCGCGCGGCGTTCCAAGCCAAGTATCAGCAAACCGCCCAGCAGATTCAGACCTATCTGAAGAACGCCAACTTCAACGGCGTGAACCTGCTGAACGGCACCACCGCCAGCTACAGCGCCTTGGCCAATACCAACGGCCAGAACACGATCACCGTCCAAGGTCAGAATCTCAGCCTCAACACCAACTTCACGGGCGGCGCGGCTGCGACCCTCTCGACCCAAACGGGCGTGGCTGGTCCCCAGGCCTCGAACCAGGCGGCCAACTCCACCACCAGCTTCGTGTCCCTGTCACAAGCATCGAGCTTCACCATCACGGTGTCGGGCTCCACCACCGCCAGCCAGAACGCCACCTTCCAGGTGAACCTGGCCGCTGGCGCCTACAGCTCATCCTCCCTGGCCGCGGCCATCAACACGGCCTACACCAATGCGGGTGGCACGGCGGCGTCCATCGTCGACGGCACCACCACCGCCGGCAAGTTGATCCTGAAGGGCACCAACCTCGCCGGTGCGGCAGGCTCCATCGCCTTCTCCAACGGCGCGGGCGACCTGTCGTCTTCGCTGTCGACCTTCCTCGGCGGCCTCACCGCCAACGTGGCCGGCGCGTCCACGACGGAAACCAACGTGCTCGGTCAGGTGGCTTTGGGCGCCGCCGGCGCGGCCTTGTCGCAGACCTCCACCTTCAACCTGACCACGGATGCGGGCAACGCCTTCACCGTGAGCCTGGGCGCCGGGTTCCAGACGGTCAACAACATCGCCACCCAGATCAACAACGCCTACAATGCGGCGGGGTATTCGGGTTCGGTGGCCTCGGTGAACAACGGCAAGATCGTGCTCACCGGCATCGGCAACACCCCGGCCACCACGCCTGGCACCGGCATCGGGGCGGGCACGGGCGATCTCGGCTCGGTGGCGGCGGTGCAGCAGTTCCTGGGCTTCGACTCGGCGGCTGTGGGCTCGGCGACGGTGGCGGCGGCGTCGGCCACGACCAACGGCGTGGCGGCGACGGCTTTCTCGGAAACCGGCGGCGGCGGTCTGATCCTGGTGTCCGGCAACGAGACCTTCTCCACCACCACCAACTACACCGACCTGTTGTCCAAACTCGACACCTCGATCAACAACGTCAACCTGGCGCTCTCCAGCCTCGGTGTCTCCTCCAACGCCCTCAACGGTCACCTGACCTTTGTCGGCACCTTGCAGGACACCTTCACCACCGGCATTTCCAACCTGGTGGACGCTGACGTGGCCAAGGAAAGCGCCACCCTCCAAGCGCTGCAGACCAAGCAACAGCTCGGAGTTCAGGCGCTCTCCATCGCCAACTCGTCCAAGAGCTCCCTGCTCAGCCTGTTCCGCTAATCGGCGTCGCCGGCGCCAGCGCGCCGGGTTGCTTTGCAAATGGCGCGGAGTCCTTTGGGCTCCGCGTCCTTTCGCGTTTTCCAGCTCGGATCGTGGCGCTTTTTTGCTTCGCACGATCCGCCCCATCCTGGGAATATATTGCCACTAGTAGGCAAATCCTGCCCACCGAATCGGGAGCCCGGCAAAATCTGCATGCTGAATCGGCGGTAAATCCCTGCAAAGTCAATAGGTTCGACATCAGGCGCCGCCGCGATGGCTTGGCGCGATCCTTGCTTGGGGAGGGGCGAGCAAAACGCTCCCGCGCTCGAGAACTGAGCGTGGACACCTCGAAGAAGGACGCAGCCAAATGGCTCTCAATTCGATCAACACCAACGCCGCGGCCCTCATCGCGCTGCAGAACCTCAACGTCACCATCCAGTCGCTTCAGGACACTCAAAACCGAATCTCCACCGGGCAGAAGGTGTCGAACGCCAAGGATAACGGCGCCATCTACGCCATCGCCCAAAACCTTCGCGCTCAGGGCACGGCCTTCGACTCGGTGAAGGACTCTCTGAACCGCGGCGTCTCCACGGTGGACGTGGCGCTGTCGGCCGGCAACTCTATCACTAGCGCGCTCACCCAGCTGAAGCAGCTGGCTCTGTCGGCTTCGGATACGAGCCTCGACGCCAACAGCCGCGCCGCCTTCCAGTCCAAGTATCAGCAAACCGCCCAGCAGATTCAGACCTATCTGAAGAACGCCTCGTTCAACGGCGTGAACCTGCTCAACGGCACCACCACCAGCTACAGCGCCTTGGCCAACATCAACGGCCAGAGCACCATCACCGTCCAAGGTCAGAATCTCAGCCTCAACACCAACTTCACCGGCGGTACGGCTGCGACCCTCTCGACCCAAACGGGCGTGGCTGGTCCCCAGGCCTCGAACCAGGCGGCCAACTCCACCACCAGCTTCGTGTCCCTGTCGCAAGCCTCAAGCTTCACCATCACGGTGTCGGGCTCCACCACCGCCAGCCAGAACGCCACCTTCCAGGTGAACCTGGCCGCCGGCGCCTACAGCTCGTCCACCTTGGCTTCGGCGATCAACACGGCCTACACCAATGCGGGCGGCACGGCGGCGTCCATCGTCGACGGCACCACCACCGCCGGCAAGTTGATCCTGAAGGGCACCAACCTCGCCGGTGCGGCAGGCTCCATCGCCTTCTCCAACGGCGCGGGCGACCTGTCGTCTTCGCTGTCGACCTTCCTCGGCGGCCTTACGGCCAACGTGGCCGGCGCGTCCACGACGGAAACCAACGTGCTCGGTCAGGTGGCTTTGGGCACAGTCGGCGCGGCCTTGTCGCAGACCTCCACCTTCACCCTGACCACGGATGCGGGCAACGCCTTCACCGTGAGCCTGGGCGCCGGGTTCCAGACGGCCAACAACATCTCCACCCAGATCAACAACGCCTACAATGCGGCGGGGTATTCGGGTTCGGTGGCCTCGGTGAACAACGGCAAGATCGTGCTCACCGGCATCGGCAACACCCCGGCCACCACGCCTGGCACCGGCATTACCGGCGGCTCGGGCGACCTGGCCTCCACAGCGGCGACTCAACAGTTCCTGGGGTTCAACTCGGCGGCTGTGGGCTCGGCGACGGTGGCGGCGGCGTCGGCCACCACCAACGGCGTGGCGGCGACGGCTTTCTCCGAAACCGGCGGCGGCGGCCTGATCCTGGTGTCCGGCAACGAGACCTTCTCGTCCACCACCAACTACACCGACCTGTTGTCCAAGCTCGACACCTCCATCGCCAACGTCAACCAGGGCCTCTCGGCGCTGGGCGTGTCGTCGACGGCGCTTTCGAACCACCTGACCTTCGTGAGCACCCTCCAGGACACCCTGAACACCGGCGTGTCCAACCTGGTGGACGCTGACGTGGCCAAGGAAAGCGCCACCCTCCAAGCGCTGCAGACCAAGCAGCAATTGGGCATTCAGGCGCTCTCCATCGCCAACTCGTCCAAGAGCTCCCTGCTCAGCCTGTTCCGCTAATCACTGAACAGACCGCGCAGAGCGCATGACGGAAGGGTGCGTGGAGGCCGACGCTGACACGCACCCGACCGCCGTCCAACAGGAGGCGTTCGGTCATGAACGGCCGACGAACAGGGAGATGGTGTACTCGATCAGTTCAATACCTCCGCCAACGGATGTGATCTCAGGCGCAGCAGCCGCCACCAATGAGAATTCGCTGGCAACGACGGACTCCAACACGGCCACGCAGGCGAGCTCCGACTCGCAAGGCTCGGCGCTGCAAGCGACCAACGACATCCGCCTGATTATCGAAAAGGCGGCTCACTCGCCCGAGTATGTTTACAAGTTGGTGAACGCCACCACCGGCGACGTGATCGTGGAATTGCCTCGGGAGCAGGTGGTCAAGGCCGCCGAGAGCCCGAACTACACCTCAGGATCGGTGGTCGACACCCGCGCCTGAGACGATATTCCAGACCGGAAACCATGGTTAACGGTCTGCAAAGATTCTTTTCGTTAACGTCTCCCCACCCGGGCGAGGCGCGTTGGTCGTTTGCGCGCCGTCCTGGGCCATACGTCGAGGGAGAACACCATGACGATAGGCGTGAACAGCGCCGCCCAGATTCAGTCGAGCCAATCTCTCGCGGATCTGAACAGCCTCTACACTGATCCCAATGTCGGCTCGACAAGGACCGCGAGCCAGACCAGCGCCGCATCCAGCACCAGCGTCGATCCGGTGGTGCTGGACGCCGCCGCGCCCCCCGCCGATCAGGCGGCGCTACTGAAATTCATCCGGACGCTCAACCAGTCGGCCTCTGTGGGCGACGCCGCGCGCGGTTCCGGTCAAGCGGTGCTGTCCCTCTTGGACGCGGTGAAGAGCGCGGCGACCACGGCGGTCGATCCCTCCACCTCCAGCGCCGATCGCGCGGCCCTGCAGAGCAAGGTGCAGACCCTACTGGGTCAGATTCAGCACGTGGTGAAGAGCGCCGGCTTCAACGGCGTCAATCTCCTCGACAATTCGCAGCCGAACGGGGTCTCGATCGGCCAGGGCCTCAGCCTGTCGCCGCAGGATTTGACCCTCGGCGGCGCCAATATCCCGCTCACCGGCGCATCCTCGGTGGCCAGCGCCAGCGACGCCGCGGCGACGCTCAGCAACGTGAACGCCGCCATCAGTCAGGTGGGATCGGCGCTGAAGTCGCTCGATGGGCAGATTTCCGGCGTCCAGGACCTGACCAGCCAGCTCTCCGGCCTCGCGGGGCTCGGCGGCGCGGCTCCGCCTGCCGACGTCAGCGGCGACGGCGCGCGCTTGCTCGCCCTGCAAGTAAGCCAGGGCGTATCCGACGCCACTGGCGCCATCGCCAGCGGATCGCAGCTCGGCGTGTTGAACCTGTTCCGCTGATCATGGCTCGGCGGGACCTCACGGGGGCGGTGGACTTCGGCTACCTCGAAAACTTCACCGCCGGCGACGCCCAGGTGATCGAGGAGGTGCTGGGCCTCTTTCGCGAGCAGGCGGAGCTGTGGTTGCGCCTGCTCGACCCGGCCGCAGAGGCCGAAGCCTGGCGCGACGCGGCCCACACCTTGAAGGGGGCGGCGCTGGGCATCGGCGCCGGGGCCCTCGCGGAAGCCTGCAAGACGGCTGAATTCGACACCTCAAGCAACGCCGGGCGGCGCGCCATCCTGCTCGACAAGGTGCGGGACGCGCTTGACCTCGCCCTCGCGGACATCGCCGCCTATCAACACGAGGCGGCGCTGAAGGGGCTGAAAACCCCTCGCTGATCAGGCGTTGCGCAGCCGGTCCCAGGCGCCGAACTCATAGGCGATGCAGCGGTCCACCAGGGTGCGCCACACCGGCTCGGCGATGGCGGGGGAAAGCCCCGCGGCGCCGGCGGCCGCCTTCACCTTGGCCACCACGTCCTCGATGCGCGCCTCGTCGCGCACCACGCCCCGGTCGCCCTTGATGCGGGCGGCGGCGTCCATGTAGCGCTGACGCTCGGCCAGCAGCGTCACCAGGGCCCGGTCGAGGGCGTCCACGCCCTGGCGCACCTCGGCCATGGAGGCGCAGGCTTCCGGCGCCGTCCGCGCAGCGATGGAAAGGCTCTCTGGCGCGGCGCCGGTCGCGGCGGCGATCTCGGGGGTAAGAACAGTCAAATGCCGGACCCGTTGTCGATGGTGCGAAGCGAGGCCGTGTGCGCGGCCGCCTCCTGCTGCAGCCAGGAGACGAAGGCCTTCACCTGCGAAAGCCGTCCCTTGGCCTTGGGATGGACGACGTAATAGGCGAAGTCGACCGCGGTGGCGATATCCAAGGGCGCCACCAGACGCCCGGCGTCGAGATCGGCCTGGGCGAGCGCCTGCTTGGCCAAGGCCACCCCGCGACCGTTTACCGCCGCCTCGATGACGAGGCTCGATTGGTTGAAGCGCGGGCCCCTCGCGCCGTCGATATCGCGCACGCCTCGCGCCGCCAGCCACATCACCCAGTCGGGGCAGCTGTCGTCGGCGTCCGGCGAGCCGTCATGCAGAAGCGTATGCTGGGCGAGGTCGGCGATGTTGGTCAAGGAGCGCTCAGCGAGCAAGGTCGGCGAGGCCACCGGGACCACCGTCTCGCTCATCAGGAGCGTGGTCTCGAGGCCCGGATAGCGGCCAGAGCCGTAGCGGATGGCGATGTCCACCTCGCCTGAGGCGAAGTCCACCAGGTCCATGCCCGCCGACAGCCACACATCCACCTGCGGGTGCTTGGCTTCGAAACGGCCGAGGCGCGGCACCAGCCACTTGGCGGCGAAGGAGGGGGCCGCCGAAACCGTCACTCTCCGGCCATCCACCGGGGCGGTGAGCAGCTCAGCCGCCTCCTGCAGTCGGTCGAAGGCCTCGCGCAGGGCGGGGAGGGCGGTCTGGGCCGCGTCGGTGAGCAGCAGGCCCTTGGGCGTGCGCTTGAACAGCGCCGCGCCGACATAGTCCTCCAGGTTCTGAATCTGCTGACTCACTGCCCCAGGCGTCACCGACAGCTCGTCGGCGGCGCGACTGAAGTTCATGTGCCGCGCGGCCGTTTCGAAGGCGCGCAAGGCGTTTAGGGGCGGTAGGCGGCGGCGATCCATGAGCCTTCCCAATCAGCAATGAGTTTTCCTAAACCCAAATCAAGAAGAGGTGGTTTGCGAAGTGTGCCTTTGCAACGGAAAAAGCAACGGTGCGGCGCCGGTCTTGGCCCTTGACGGCGTCGTCACGCGAAGAGGGCGGACCAGCGTGTCCGCCCTTAATCCTTTTGCGCTGCTTCGTCCTGGTTTGGAACGCGTGCGCTTTACGCAACTATACGAGGGTTTCTTCCGCGCGCTTAGGAGCCTAAAAAGCCGCCGCGCTGGCGCGGCCATACCCGCCACCGCGCCCTTCACCTGTGGATTTTCTGATGAGCCAAACGCCCGCGCCCCTCTTCGCCGCCCTCGATCCCGGCGCCCAGCACGCCACCGATGTGATCATCGTCGGCGCAGGGCCGGTGGGCCTGTTCGCGGTGTTCGAGCTCGGCCTCCTCGATATCAAGTGCCACCTGGTGGACATCCTCGACCGGCCGGGCGGGCAATGCGCCGAGCTCTATCCGGAAAAGCCCATCTACGACATTCCGGGCTATCCCATCATCAACGGCCAGGAGCTGACGGATCGGCTGCTGGAGCAGATCGCCCCCTTCGGCGCCAAGTATCACCTGGCCGAGATGGCCACCGGCCTCGCCAAGACCGACGAGGGCAAGTGGCGCCTGACCACCGACCAGGGCACCACCATTGAGGCGCCTGTGGTGGTCATCGCCGCCGGCGGCGGCTCGTTCCAGCCCAAGAAGCCGCCCATTCCCAATATCGAGGCCTTCGAGAACCTCGGCCCGGGCGAGGGCGTGCACTACGCTGTGCGCAAGCGCGACGCCTTCGCCGGCAAGAACGTGGTGATCTCAGGCGGCGGCGACTCGGCCCTCGACTGGACGCTCTTCCTGCAGCCCATCGCCGGGCGCATCACCCTGGTTCACCGCCGCGACGATTTCCGCGCCGCGCCGCACTCGGTGGCGCAGATGCGTCAGCTGGTGGCCGACGGCAAGATCGACCTGGTCATCGGCCAGGCCACCGCCCTGCACGGCGACAACGGCAAGCTGGAATGCGTCGAGGTGGAGGACAACGCCGGCTTCAAGCGCCAGATCGCCGCCGACGCCTTCCTGCCCTTCTTCGGCCTGACCATGAAGCTCGGCCCCGTGGCCGAGTTCGGCCTCAACCTGCACGAAAACCTGATCCCGGTGGACACCGAGAAGTTCGAGACCTCCACCCCCACGGTGTTCGCCATCGGCGACATCAACACCTATCCCGGCAAGCTGAAGCTGATTTTGTCGGGCTTCCACGAGGCGGCGCTGATGGCCCAGAAGGCCTTCCATTACGTCCACCCGGACCGCAAGCTGCGCTTCCAGTACACCACCTCCTCCACCGACCTGCAGAAGAAGCTGGGCGTTAAGTAGGGGCGCGACCTTTACGGCCTCGAATGCTGGGTTGTATGTTCAACCCAAAACGGGGGTGCGCCATGCAGATTTTGCGAGCCGCTGCGCTGTGGGGCGCGGTGCTTGGGCTGTCGATCACGGTCGAGGTTATGGCGGCCCCGACGGCAAATCGACCGGAGCCGCCCCCTTTGGAGGCCTATGGCGCTCTTCCCGCAGTGGAGCAGATCGCCCTGTCGGCCAACGGCAAACAAATTGCCTATGTCGGTCTGTTAGAAGGCAAACGGCGTGTCTTGGCGCTGACCAGCGATGGCAAGCCGATTTGGTCAGGCTTGGTCGGAGATCTGAAAACTCGGGATCTACAATGGGCGGGCGACCAGATCTTGGTGCTCGAGACCAGCCAGGCGGTCAATCTCGGCGCATTCCTCGGCTATGAGTACGAAATTGGGGCCGCGACTTCGATCAATCTTGCGACCGGGAAGATCTTCGGACTGTTCGAGGGCGCCCCCAAGCTACGCCCGATGATTTTCGGGTCCTATGGCGTTCGTCAGATCCAAGGCCGTTGGTATGGGTTCTTCAGCAATCTGACCCTGACCCAGACCTCCGATGACGGACCGATCATTCAAGGTTCTCACCTGGACCTCTATCGGGTGGATCTGACGGACGGCGGCTTGCACACGGCTGCCTTGGAACGTGATCGCACCGCCCATTGGTTGGTTGGCGCCGACGGTCAGGTGGCGGCGCGCTCAGACTATGACGAAGAGAGCGCCGAATGGACGCTTCGCGCGGCCGGTCGCACCTTGATGAAGCGAAAATCTGACCTGCATTTGGTCCGTCTGGCGGGCTTCGGTCGATCGCCCGACACCGTTCTCGTCGAGGATGGCGAGGGCCCTGAGGCGCAGTATTTCGAGGTTCCCCTGGCGGGCGGCGGCAAGCCCATTGAACTCTACGCTGATTTCCCCGTGGGCCATTTGGTCAGATCGCGCGAGGCTGTTTTGCTGGGGGCGCTGAATGTAGAACGCACGGAGGCGAAGTTCGACGATCCGAAACTCGCTGCCCGCTATGACGCCGCCCGCCGAGCCTTCCCAGGCTATCAGTTCCACCTCGCGGCCTATACGGACGACCTCAACCGCATGGTCGCCCGCACCGATGGCGGCGATGATTCCGGCACCCATTGGCTGGTGGATATCGCCACCGGCTCGGCCAAGGTGCTTGCCGAAGACTATCCGACCATCAAGGCCAAGCACGTCGGCGCCACCCGGATCTATAGATTTAAGGCCGCTGACGGACTTGAGCTGGAAGGCGTTCTGACCTTGCCGCCGGGATCATCGGGCAAGAACCTGCCCGTGGTGGTGTTCCCCCACGGCGGTCCGATCGGGGTGCATGACGCAGTGGGCTTCGATTGGTGGGCGCAGGCCTTCGCATCGCGCGGTTATGCGGTGTTCCAACCCAATTACCGCGGCTCGTCTGGGCGAGGCCTTGAGTTCGAACGCAAGGGCTATGGCGAGTGGGGCCGCAAGATGCTCAGCGACATTGCCGATGGCTTCGCAGCCCTCGCCAAGGACGGGGTGATCGATCCCAAACGGGCCTGCATCGTCGGCGCCAGCTACGGCGGTTATGCAGCCCTGGCCAGCGTAACGCTGCAGCAGGGTCTGTACCGTTGCGCGGTGTCGGTGGCTGGCGTGTCCGACCTAACCCAAATGCTGGCTCGCGATTCCGATCGCATGGGCGGCAGAAGCGCTGGCATGAGATTTATGCGGCTCGCGGTGGGCCAGGGGCTGCCCGCAGCGCCAACGCTCGCTGAGATTTCGCCCGTCCGTCTCGCCGCGCGCGCCGACGCCCCAGTGCTGCTGGTCCATGGCCGGGACGACACGGTGGTGGAGATTGAACAGAGCCGCAGCATGGAGCGTGCGCTGAAAGCGGCGAATAGACCGGTGGAGCTCATCGAACTGCCGGGGGAGGACCATTGGCTGTCAAAGGGCGCCACCCGCACGTCTATGCTAAAAGCGGCTGTGGCCTTCGTGCAGAAGTACAATCCAGCGGAATGAGCCCGAAATCCTGAGCTCCTGTCGAGAAAGCCTGGCTTGACCGGAAGGGCCGCGCGGCGGCCTATGCGCGCGATTTTGTCAGCGGCAGGAGGCGTCCATGTCCCTCACCATCTACGGCGATCCCATCTCCGGCAACTGCCTGAAGGTGAAGTGGACCGCCGACCGCCTGGGCCTGAAGTACCAGTGGGTGGACATCGACGTGTTGGGCGGGGGCGCGCGCACCGCCGCCTTCCGCCAGCTCAACCCCGCCGCCCAGGTGCCCACGGTGGTGCTGTCGGACGGCCGGACGCTGGCTCAATCCAACGCCATCATCCTGCATCTGGCGGAGGGCTCGTCCCTGATCCCCAAGGACAGCTATCTCAAGGCCAAGATGTTCGAGTGGATGTTCTGGGAGCAATATAGTCACGAGCCCTATGTGGCCGTGCGCCGCTTCCACATGGCCTATCTCGGCAAACCGGAAGCCGAGCTCGATCCTCGCCTGGAGGAGCGCGGCCATGCCGCCCTGGCGCGCATGGAGAGCTGGCTGTCCGGCGCCGACTATCTGGTGGGGCCGGGGCTGAGCCTCGCCGACATCGCCCTGGTGGCCTATACCCGCGTGGCCCACGAGGGCGGCTTTGATATCCGCGCCTATCCGGGGGTGGACGCCTGGGTGAAGCGGGTGGAGGGCGATCTCGCCATCCCCTCGGCGCGGTGAGGCGGCCGCGAGGTCCGTTGTCGCTGCCGCGGGATTGCCCTATCAGAGGCCGCCATGATCGACCCTGACGAACTCCACATCATCTGCATCGACCGCGCCGGCGTGCGCCACGAGCTGCCGGCCCTGGAAGGCTGGCGGGTGATGGAGATCATCCGCGACGCCGGCCTGCCCATCAAGGCCGAGTGCGGTGGGGCGCTGGAGTGCGCCACCTGTCACGTCTACGTCGCCGACGAGTGGTACGACAAGCTGGTCCCCCGGTCGGGCGAAGAGGACGAGAAGCTGGACGAAGCCTTCATCGTCAAGCGTACCTCGCGCCTGTCCTGCCAGATCCTCATGCACCCGGACCTCAATGGTCTGGTGGTGACCCTGGCCCCCGAAGGCTGAACCGAACCCTGCGGAGGCGTCATGCGTCGCTTATTGCCAGCGCTCCTCGCCGCCGTCGTGATCTTGCCCACGAAGGCGCTGGCCTGGGGCGACGCCGGCCACCGCATGATCGGCCAGATCGCCATCGAGGCCCTGCCCGGCGAGCTGCCGGCCTTTCTGCGCGCGTCCAGCGCTGATGTCGCCGAACTCGCCCGCGAGCCGGATCGCTGGCGCGGCGCCGGCCAGCCGCACGACGAGATGCGCGACCCGCAGCACTATTTCTATCTCGACGACGAGGGCCGGACCCCCGGCGGGTTCGACCTGCACCACCTGCCCGCCACCCGCGGCGCCTATATCGCGGCGCTGAGCAAGGTGGGGGTTGATCCCGACAGCGTCGGCTACCTGCCCTATGTCATCGCCGACGGCTATCAGCAGCTGGTCAAGGGCTTCGCCTTCTGGCGCGCCGATGCGGCCGGTGAGCGCTTCGCGACGGATGCGAAAAAGCGCGCCTGGCTAACAGCAGATCGGCAGCGCCGCGAGCGCCAGATCGTGCAGGACATCGGCCTGTGGGCGCATTATGTGGGCGACGCGACCCAGCCCATGCACGTCTCGGTGCATCATGACGGTTGGGGCGATTATCCCAACCCCGACGGCTTCACCACGCAAAAGGTGCACGTGCCCTGGGAGGGCGCCTATGTGGCCGCCGAGGTGCGCGAGGGCGACATGCGAGCGGCCCTGCCGGCGGCGGGCGCCTGCGGACGAGCGACCCCGCTCGCCTGCGCGGGCGCCTATCTGGAGCAGAGCCGCGCTCAGCTTCGTCCGTTCTACGCCCTGGAGAAGGCGGGGGCCTTCAAATCGGGCGAGGCGAAAGGGCGTGCTTTCGCTGCGGGGCGTCTCGCCGCCGCGGCAGGCGCCTTGCGCGACCTGATTTCCCAGGCCTGGCTTGAGAGCACCAAGGCGGCGGTGAACAACTATCCCCCCGTGCCGGTGGCTGACCTCGAAGCCGGCCGCGCCGACGCCTATGACGTGTTGCACGGCTTAGATTGAGTTTTTGGAGAAGACGATGACGCTGAAGGCCGCCCTGCTCGCCCTTCTCCTTGCGGCCCCGGCCAGCGTCGCCTTCGCCTGGGGCGCCGATGGTCATCGCGACATCGGCCGCGCCGCCATGCGCGCCTTGCCCGCCGAGCTTCCGGCCTTCCTCAAGACCGCCGCCGCCGTGTGGCAGGTGGGGGAGCTGGCCCGCGAGCCGGATCGCTCCAAGGGCGCCGGGCATCCCCATGACGATGACCTCGACCCCAACCATTTCGTCGATTTGAGCGATGACGGGAGCATCGCCGGCGGGCCTTCCATCAGCGCCATGCCGGCCCATCGCGCGGCCTATGACGCGGCGCTGCGGGCGCTCGGAACCGACGGTTACAAGCAGGGTTACCTGTTCTACAGCATCGTCGACGGCTATCAGCAGCTGGTGAAGGACTTCGCCTATTGGCGGGTGGACAGCGTCGGCGCGACGACGGAGGCCGACCCGGTGAAGAAGGCCTGGTACGCCAAGGATAAGGCCCTGCGCGAGGCCATCATCTTGCGCGATCTCGGCTATTGGAGCCACTTCGTCGGCGACGCCAGCCAGCCCCTGCACGTGACCGTCCACTACAACGCCTGGGGCGACTATCCCAACCCGCGCAACTTCACCCGCGATCGCATCCACGCCCCCTTCGAGGGCGGTTTCGTGCACGCCAATGTCACAGAGGACATGGTGTTGACGGGCGTCGCGGCGCCGCGACCCTTCACGGCTGGAGAAACGATCCAGGCCCGCACGGCGGCCTTCATCCTCGCCTCCAAGGCCAAGGTCGAGCCGCTGTTCCAGCTGTGGACCGAGGGCGGCTTCACCGGCGCCGATGTGAGTCGCGGCCGCGCCTTCGCCACGGCTTGCCTCGCCAGCGGGGCGGCGGAGCTGCGCGACCTGGTGGTGGAGGCCTGGCGCGCCAGCCATGATTCCACGGTCGGCTATCCGGTGGTGAAGGTCGCCGACATCGAGAGCGGCAAGGTCGCCGTTCCCTATGACGCCCTGGTGGGCAATGACTAGCCCGTCCAGCGAAGGCCCGCTGCAGTTCGGGCGTCGCAAGTCCGGCCTGGCCTACGCTGACCGCCCGGCGGCCTTCGGCGTGCTGGTGCACGAAGGCATGGTGGCCCTAGTGCATGTGGTGCGCGAGAACGAGGACTTCCACGACCTGCCCGGCGGGGCGCTGGAAGGGGCCGAGACCGAGCTTGAGGCCCTGGTGCGGGAATTCGGCGAGGAGACGGGCTTGCGGGTCGCGCCGGCCGAGCTTCTGGCCCGGGGCGGGCAATATATGATCCGGCCGCACAATGAGCCGGTGAACAACCTCTCGGCTATCCATCACGTCACGCTCGTGAGCGAAGAGCCGGCGTTGAAGATCGAGCCCACCCACACCCTGGTGTGGGCCTCGCCGGATGCGGCCGTGCGCATGTTGCGTCACGACAGCCACGCCTTCGCCCTCATCTGCTGGATGCGGCGCGGCCACTGAATTAGGCTGATGCTTTCACCAGTTGGAAGCACGCGTTTGACCCTGCCAACTCTCGGCCTCATCGAAGGCTATTATGGCGAGCCGTGGAGCTGGGCGGCGCGGACAGAGACCATGCGGTTCCTGGCCCCACGCGGCTACGGCTTTTATCTCTATGCGCCCAAGGCCGACGCCTACCTCCGCCGCCGCTGGCGTGACCTGCATCCGCCGGAAATGCGCGAGCCCCTGGCGCGCTTCGCCGCCGATTGCCGCGCCGCGGGGGTGAAGTTCGGCGTGGGCCTCAGCCCCTATGAGCTCTATCGCGCCTTCGATGGCGAGGCGCGAGCCGACCTTGCCCGCAAGCTCGACGACCTGAAGGGCCTCGGCCTCGACTGGCTGGCCATCCTATTCGATGACATGAAGGGCGACCTTCCCGGTCTCGCGGACCGGCAGGTGGAGATCATGCACTTCATCGCCGAGCGGGCGGGGGTGGAGCGGCTGATCCTCTGTCCCACCTACTATACCGACGATCCGGTGCTCGACCGGGTGTTCGGGCCAAGGCCGGAGGGGTATCTGGTCGAGCTCGGCCGGGCCCTTGATCCGGCCATCGACATCTTCTGGACCGGCGAGGAGGTGTGCGCCCAAGAGTTCAGCCTCGCCCATCTCAAAAGGGTGGCGGAGGCGCTGGGCCGCAAGCCGTTCATCTGGGACAACTATCCGGTCAATGACGGCCAGCGCATGAGTCGCTTCCTGCATCTGCGCGCCTTCACCGGTCGTCCGGCGGCCATGGCTGAGCACATCGCCGGTCACGCGGTGAACCCGGCCTTGCAGCCGGTGCTGTCGCGCATTCCCTGCCTTTCCCTGGCGGACTCCTATCGCCTGGGCGAGG
Organism: Pseudomonadota bacterium; assembly: GCA_040757715.1. GTDB lineage: Bacteria > Pseudomonadota > Alphaproteobacteria > Caulobacterales > Caulobacteraceae > CAIMFV01. Next base: position 182,818 of record JBFLWS010000003.1, read on the forward strand.
CCTACGCCTATGGCGAAGCCTTCCGGCGGGCGGCCAGGCTCGTGGCTGGGGATGCGCTGGCCGAACGGCTGTGGCGCGACCTCGGCCTCCTGCAAGACAGCGCGCTTGAGCGCATGAGCGCCTACAAGGATCGCCTGCGCGAACGCTACGCCGCCTTCGATCACGATGCGGCGCGGGAGGTCATGGCCTTCCTCGACGGCGCCTACGCCTTCGACGGCGAGTTGGAGTAGCGGGCGCTTCCCTGAAGACCGCAAATTATGTATGGTCTTTGCATGGTCCGCACCGTCCAGACCCAGCAGCAGCAACAAAACCAGCACTCGCTGGCGGCGCCTGCGCTTGGTCGGGATCAGGGAAGCTTCTAAACCTCTCCCTCACGGACCAGACATTGCAAGCCCCGCCCGCGCGGCGGGGCTTTCGCGTTCCGGCGCCCGGGCGAATGACATTCAGCCATCAAAGACAAGGCGCACATCATGACCACCCACTCCCCCTACGCCTCCGACGCGGAGATCGAGGCCATCGGCGAGGGCTTCCTCGCCCGCACGCTGGAAAAGCCGCGCTGGACCCACGCAGCCCACTTCGCGGCCACAGCCTTCTTGATCCTGCGCCGGCCAGACATCGTGCCTGAGCGCGACATGCCCGAGTTGATCCGCAGCTACAATCTCTCGGTGGGCGGCGAGAACACCGACACCGCCGGCTATCACGAGACCATCACCCAGGCCTCCATCGCCGCCGCCCGGGATTTCCTGGCCTCGCTGCCGGAGGGGATATCTCTGGCCGAAGCCGTGAACCGGATGGTGGCTGGCCCCTTGGGCGACAAGGCGTGGTTAGAAACCTATTGGAGCCGCGAGCGCATGTTCTCGGTGAAGTCCCGCCGCGAATGGGTCGGCCCCGACCTCGCCCCGCTACCGTTTCAGGTGGGGTGAGGCTAAGGCCTCTTGACTTGCGCTAGGGGAGGCGGGGCCACATCATTGCATAAGACCCAAATCCGGGCCGGTCCGCCCGCAGGATGCGCTGATGTTCTTCCGCTTCTTCACCGAGCTGCGCGACGCCAAGGTGCCGGTGTCCATGCGCGAGTACCTGACCCTGCTGGAGGCCCTGGAAGCCCATGTGGTGGGGCTCGACGTGGACGACTTCTACTACCTGTCGCGCTCGGCCCTCGTGAAGGACGAGAAGAACCTCGACAAGTTCGACCGGGTGTTCGGCCATGTGTTCAACGGCCTGGAGAAGGTCGACGACAGCCTCATGGCTGAAATCCCCGCCGAGTGGCTGAAGAAGCTGTCGGAGAAGTTCCTCACCGACGAAGAAAAGGCGCAGATCGAGGCCCTGGGCGGCTTCGAGAAGCTGATGGAGACCCTGCAGGAGCGTCTGCGCGAGCAGAAGGAGCGCCACGAGGGCGGCAACAAGTGGATCGGCACCGGCGGCACCTCGCCCTTCGGCGCCAATGGCTACAATCCCGAGGGCGTGCGTATCGGTCAGGACAAGGGCCGCCACGGCCGGGCGGTGAAGGTGTGGGACAAGCGCGAGTACAAGAACCTCGACGACACCGTCGAGCTCGGCACGCGCAACATCAAGGTGGCCCTGCGCCGTCTGCGCAAGTTCGCCCGCGAGGGGGCGGCCGAAGAGCTCGACCTGCCCGGCACCATCGACGCCACTTCGCGCCACGGCTATCTCGACATCCAGCTGCGGCCCGAGCGGCGCAACAAGATCAAGGTGCTGCTGCTGCTCGATATCGGCGGGTCCATGGACAGCCACATCAAGCTTTGCGAGGAGCTGTTCTCGGCCGCCAAGACCGAGTTCAAGAACCTGGAATTCTTCTACTTCCACAACTGTCTGTACGAGAACGTGTGGAAGGACAATCGCCGCCGCGACGTGGAGAAGACCGCCACCTGGGACATGCTGCACAAGTTCCCCCACGACTACAAAGTGGTGTTCGTGGGCGACGCCACCATGAGCCCCTATGAGATCACCTATCCCGGCGGCTCGGTGGAGCACTGGAACGAGGAGCCAGGCGCGGTGTGGCTCGATCGCGTGACCCAGATCTATGAGAGCGTGGTGTGGCTGAACCCCACGCCGGAGCGCTACTGGGAGCACACGGCGTCGATCAATGTGATCAAGCAGGTGGTGAACGATCGCATGTACCCGCTCACCCTCGACGGCCTCGACCGGGCCATGCGCGAGCTGGCGCGGGCTTAACTAGATCAGGCCGGCGAGGGGGCTTGAGGGGTCGGCGTACATGCGCTTGGGCATGCGGCCGGCGAGATAGGCGTCGCGGCCGGCCATGACGGCGTGCTTCATGGCTCTGGCCATCCGCACCGGGTCCTTGGCTTCGGCGATGGCGGTGTTCATCAAGACCGCGTCGCAGCCGAGCTCCATGGCGATGGCCGCGTCAGACGCTGTGCCGACGCCGGCGTCCACCACCACCGGCACCTTGGCGCCTTCCACGATGATGCGGATATTCACCCGGTTCTGAATGCCGAGGCCGGAGCCGATGGGGGCGCCCAGCGGCATGATCGCCGCAGCCCCAGCCTCCTCCAGCTTGCGGGCGTAGACCGGATCGTCGGAGCAATAGACCATCACGTCGAAGCCTTCGGCCACCAGCAGCTTCAGCGCCCGCAAGGTCTCTTCCATGTCGGGATAGAGGGTCTTGGGGTCGGAGAGGACCTCCAGCTTCACGAGGCTCCAGCCCCCGGCCTCGCGGGCCAGGCGCAGCGTGCGCACCGCGTCCTCGCCGGTGAAGCAGCCGGCGGTGTTGGGCAGATAGACGAAGCGGTCCGGCTTCACATAGTCCACCAGCATGGGCTGGTTCGGATCGGTGAGGTTCACCCGCCGCACCGCCACGGTGACCATCTCCGCGCCGGCGGCCTCGGCCGCGGCGGCGTTGAGGGCGTAGTCCTTGTATTTGCCGGTGCCGACGATGAGGCGCGAGGTGAAGGTGCGGCCCGCCACCGTCCAGGTGTCGGGCGTGTCGAGGGAAAGGGCGGGGGCGGGCGTGTTCATGAGGCTCTCTCTACGCTCGAACCGCAACTGGAACCAACTAACTTCAGCCGCCGCCCACGAACTGCACGATCTCGATTCGGTCGCCGTTGGCGAGGGGGGTCTGCGCATAAAGCGATCGGGGCACAATCTCCAGATTCCGCTCCACCGCCACCTTCTTCAGGTCGAGGCCAAGCTCCAGCACCAGGGCGGCCACATCGGCCGCCGCCAGGGTTTCGTGCGCCTCGCCATTCACCATCAGCTGCATCGGATTTCCCTCTTCGCGGGCGAGCTCAACCCTTGTGGGTCGCGAATTCGTCACATGCTGCGATTTGCGCCGCTTGTGACCTTTCCGTGGCGGCTATACAAGTCGGCGCAGACGGGCTGGGCCGCAAGGTCGCTTGAGCCGAAGGGCGTATGCCAAAACCGATCTACGTACTGAACGGGCCGAATCTCAATCTGCTCGGCACGCGCGAACCGCACATCTACGGCGCCGAAACCCTGGACGACGTCCAAGGGCGCTGTGAAGCGCGGGCGCTGGAGTACGGTCTTGAGGTGGTGTTCCGCCAGTCCAATCACGAAGGGCATCTGGTGGAGGGGATCCAGGAAGCGCGCGAGGCCGCCTCGGCCCTCGTGATCAACCCGGCGGCCTATGGCCACACCTCCATCGCCATTCTCGACGCGCTCAAAATGCTCAGCATTCCCATCGTGGAGTGCCACCTTTCCAACCCCGCCGCTCGCGAAGAGTTCCGGCGGTTCACCTATGTCTCCCTGGCCGCCACCGGCGTGGTGTCGGGCTTTGGAGCTGTCAGCTATGAACTGGCCATCGACGCCGCCGCGAGCCTCCTGGGCGCCAAGTTGCGGGACGGCGTGGGCAGCCTGGAAAACTAAGGATTATCCATGAGCGTTCAGAAGGATTCGGCCGAGTCGCCGGAAAAGCCGAAGGCCGCCGCCGATCCCATCGACACCCGCCTGGTGCGGCGCCTGGCCGACATCCTCAAGGACACCGGCCTGAGCCATATCGAGGTGGAGCGCGGCGACCTGCGTATCCGCGTGGCGCGCGAGCTCGTGGCGGTCCCGACGGTGACCGCCTATGTGCCCGCCGCGGCCCCGGCTGCGCCCGCGGTGGTGGCCGCTCCGGCCCCGGTCGCGCCAGCTGTTGCGGCCCCCGCCGCCCCGGTGGCGGAACGGCGCGGCGACCTGGTGAAATCGCCCATGGTGGGCACGGTCTATCTGCAGCCCCAGCCGGGCGCCCCGGCCTTCGTCAAGGTGGGCGACAAGGTGAACGCCGGCCAGACCCTGATGATCATCGAGGCCATGAAGACCATGAACCCGGTGCCCGCGCCCCGCGCCGGAACCGTGGTCGAACTCCTGGTGGGCGACGGCCAGCCGGTGGAGTTCGGCGAACCCTTGCTCGTCCTCGAGTAAGCATCGAGGCGCAGGCTCATGTTCGACAAGATCCTCATCGCCAACCGGGGCGAGATCGCGCTCCGGGTTCACCGCGCCTGCAAGGAAATGGGCATCGCCACGGTGGCGGTTCACTCGGAAGCCGATGCGGGCGCCATGCACGTGCGCCTGGCGGACGAGAGCGTGTGCATCGGCCCGGCGCCGGCGTCCAAGAGCTACCTCAACATCCCCTCCATCATCGCCGCGGCGGAGATCACCGGGGCCCAGGCCATCCATCCCGGCTACGGCTTTCTGTCCGAGAACGCCCGCTTCGCCGACATCATCGAGGCGCACGGCCTGACCTTCATCGGTCCCAAGGCCGAGCACATCCGCATGATGGGCGACAAGATCACCGCCAAGCAGGCGGCCAAGGACGCCGGCATTCCGGTGGTGCCGGGCTCCGACGGCGGCGTGGCCACCGACGAGGAGGCCGTGGCGGCCGCTGAACAGATCGGCTTCCCGGTGCTGATCAAGGCCGCGTCCGGCGGCGGCGGGCGAGGCATGAAGGTGGCCCGCGACCGCGAGGGCCTGCTGGAAGCCGTCTCCACCGCCCGCGCCGAGGCCCAGGCCGCCTTCGGCGACGGCACGGTCTATATGGAGCGCTACCTGCAGAAACCGCGCCATATCGAGCTGCAGGTGGTGGCCGATAGCCACGGCAATGTCTGCCATCTCGGCGAGCGCGACTGTTCGCTGCAACGCCGTCACCAGAAGGTGCTGGAGGAAGCCCCGTCCCCGGCCCTCGATCCCGCCGGTCGGGCCAAGATCGGCCAGGTGGTGGTGGAGGCCATTCGCAAGATCGGCTACCTCGGCGTCGGCACCATCGAGTTCCTGTACGAGGACGGCGAGTTCTTCTTCATCGAGATGAACACCCGCCTGCAGGTGGAGCACCCGGTCACCGAGGCCATCACCGGTATCGACCTGGTGCGCGAGCAGATCCGCATCGCCGCCGGCCTGCCCCTGTCCTTCACCCAGGACGAGGTGGTGTTCGAGGGCCACTCCATCGAGTGCCGCATCAACGCCGAGAACCCGCGCACTTTCACCCCCTCGCCGGGGCAGGTGACGGACTTCCATGCGCCGGGCGGCCTCGGGGTGCGCCTCGATTCAGCGCTCTACTCGGGTTACGTGATCCCGCCCTATTACGACAGCCTGGCGGGCAAGCTCATCGTGCACGGCCGCGACCGGGCCGAAGCCATCGCCCGCATGCGCCGCTGCTTGTCGGAAATGGTGGTGGGCGGCATCGAGACCACCATCCCGCTGTTCCAGGACCTGCTGGTCGAGCCGGACATCCTCGCCGGGGACTACAACATCCACTGGCTGGAAAATTGGATGAAGGCGCAGGGGTAGCCCCCCGCGCCTCTCCCCCACCTTACGGCGTGCAGACGAAGCCGTTCTGCGTCGGGTTCACAGTGCAGTGGCGCGGGCCCTGCGGCTGGAAGATCACGAACGCGGCCGGCTGGTTCAAGAGCTTGTAGTAGCAGATCAGGGTGTTCTGCTCGACGCGCGGCTTGTTCAGCGGGTCCAGCGTCACGAAGAACGGCGACTTGTTGTAGGTCCACGGCGCCAGCGAACCGGTGGGGTTCATGGTCACCTGCACCTGAGCCGGGCAGGGTACGCGCATGGCGCGGGACATGTCGGTGGTGCGACGTATCACGCCGGGCGGTTCAGGCTGCGGGTTCAGCTGCTGACGCATTTGGACGCCGGGCGGCTCGGGCTGTGGGTTCAGCGCCTGCTTGATGTGGCGGCCAGGGGGATCCGGCTGCGGATTGAAATCTGCGGCTTGCGCCAAGCTGGACAGGGACGCGGCGGCCAAGGCGGACGCGATAAGCAACGACTTGAACATGATTAGCCCTCCCAAGGCGCCCACGGGGATGTGGACGATGGAGAGAGGTTAACCTTCTTTATGTGAACCCGTTCACGCGCAGTTGGTCAGGTCGCGTTCATGTGAAGGCGCGTTCTCAGAACGGCGAGAACTTTTCCAGCAGCGCGGTGGAGGCGGGAGCCTGCTGGGTCTGACTGATCATGCCCTTGCCGCCATAGGACACGCGGGCCTCGGCGATCTGGGTGTGTTTGATGGTGTTGGAGGAGGTGATGTCCTCCGGCCGCACGATGCCGGCCACCGTGAGCTCGCGCATTTCGGCGTTGATGCGCACCTCCTGCTTGCCCTGGATCACGAGATTGCCGTTGGGCAGGATGCTCGTCACCACCGCGGCGATGGTCAGGGAGATGGCTTCCGAGCGGTTCACCGATCCGAGGCCGTCGCTCGACAGGTTGGACGACGTGCTGACGGCGTTGGTCGACGAGAAGGCCTTGGGCAGCAAGCGGCCGAGGCTCGATTCAAGCCCAAGGAAATGGGGCATGCCCACCGAGTTGGCCGACTTCTTGGAGGTGACGCTCTCGTTGGAGACCTTGGCGTTGTCGTTGATGTCCACGGTGACGGTGAGAATGTCGCCGATCTTTGAAGCCCGCTGGTCGTGGAAGAAGGTGCGCGCGCCGTTGCGCCACAGGGAATTGGCCGAGGCCGGGCGGGGGCCGTCCGAGGCCACCAGCACGGTCTGCTGGCTGGGGATCAGGGCGGCGGGATAGGCGATGTCGCTCATCTTCGGCGTGGAGACGGCGTCCTTGACGGAGCCGCAGGCGGCGAGGGGGGCTGCGGCGAGGAGGAGAAGAATCGCGGCGCGGCGGGACATGGGCGACCTCATGACAAAACGCGGGGACTAGCGGACGGCGTAGCTGTGGGGACGATTGAAAGCGGCGGCCTTGAGGGCCTCGGCGGCGGGGCCGACCACGGCCCGATCCGGACCGGAGGCCACCGCCTCGATGATCTTCTTGGATTGCGGATTGAGCACCTGGAGCGTGTCGCCCACGCAGGCGTCGCTGAGGGCCTTGCCCTCGAGGGTCAGGCTCACGCCGTCGGCCTGATAATCCACAGAAACCAGGTCGTCGCGGCGGATCACTCGGGCCTGGGCGAGGTCAGCGCCATTCACCGAAGCGCCGGCGCGCACCGGGCGGCGCAGCACCTTGCCGATGGCCTGGGCGGGGTCGGAAGGGGCGTCCAGAGCCACGGGTAGGGGCCCCGCGTCGGACCAGACGAGATCGGACGCGCTGACGAGGTCGCCAGTGGCGAGGTTGCGGGCATAGACGAGGATCTGCGGTTCGCGCACCGGCGTTGGCGCGACGCGTCCGTGGGCGGTCTTGGCAGGCTTGCCGGCCTTCGCTGCGGGTTGCTGGACGGCGACCGGCGCGGCGGCGTCTTCCTCAGCCGTCCATACCAGAATGCGGCGCTGGCCGCTGCGATTGGCCCAGTCCACCCCGGCGCCATGGGCGATGAGCTGCACGCGGCCAGCGTCCAGCACCGTCTCGCCGCCGGGGGGCGGCGCGGGGGCCACCGCCACGGACGCCGCCGGCCCCTCTACTCCGTCGAACAGATCGCCCAGCGTGATCATCTTGCCGTGCGCTTCGGGACGCGGATTGAGATCGGCGGGCGTCCCCGCGCGCGCAGCGGTGGGGAGAAAGGCGAGGACGGCGAGGGCGATGAGGGCGGTTTTCATGAGACGAAGTCCTCAGGTCTTCATCTGGGTGGAGGTGGTGAGCATCTGATCGGCCGCCGTCACCACCTTGGAGTTCATCTCGTAGGCGCGCTGGGCGACGATCAGGGAGGTGATCTCGCTCACGGCGTCGACGTTGGAGGCTTCGGTATAGCCCTGCTGCAGCTGGCCGAAGCCGAGCGCGCCGGGATTGCCCACCGTGGCCGCCCCCGAGGCCGCCGATTGCATCAGGAGATTGCCGCCCACCGCCTCCAGGCCGCCTTCATTGAAGAAGGTGGCGAGTTGCAGCTGGCCCACCACCTGGGGCGCGGTTTGCCCCGGGATGGTGACCTGCACCTGGCCGGCCTTGGAGATGCTCACGTCCTGGGCGTTCTGAGGAATGGTGATCTGCGGCAGCACCGTGTAGCCGTCGGAGGTGACCAGCTGGCCGGCCTGATTTACCGAGAAATTGCCCGCCCGGGTATAGGCGGTCTCGCCCGTGGGCGTCTGCACCTGGAAGAAGCCCTTGCCGTCGATGGCCAGGTCGAGCTTGTTGCCGGTCTGGGTGAGGCTGCCCTGGTTGGTGACGCGATAGACAGAACCGGCCTTCACGCCCGAGCCCACCTGGATGCCGGTGGGAACGATGGTGCCGGTGTCGGAGGACTGCGAACCCACCCGCTCCACGTTCTGGTATAACAGATCCTGGAACACGGCCTGCTGGCGCTTGTAGCCCACCGTGTTCATGTTGGCGATGTTGTTGGAAATAGTTTCCACGTTGAGCTGCTGGGCGGCCATGCCGGTGGCGGCGGTGCGCAAGGCTCTCATGGGTGACTCCTCAGCTTAGGGGCGCGGCTCATGCGGCCTTGCCTAGCCGGTCTACGGCGGTCTTTTGTTGATCTTCGGTGGAGGCGATCATCTGCGCGATGCGCTCATAGCTGCGCGTGATGGCGATCAGGTGGGTGATCTCCAGCACCGGCTGGACGTTGGACTTCTCCACCGCGCCGCTGATCACGCCTACGTCGGGGGCGGGGATGGCGGCGTTGGAGGGGGTAGTTTCATAGAGATTGTCGCCGCTCTTGGAGAGCAGCGAGCGATTGGGAAAGCGGAACACGCCCACCTTGCCCACGACCAGGCCTTTCTGCGTGACCGTGCCATCCTTGCCGAAGGTGGGGGCGCCGTTCTTCGGATCGAAGGTGATGGGCGAGCCGCTGTTGGACAGCACGGGGTCGCCCGCCTGATCCACCAGCTGCCCCTGGGCGTTCACGGTGAAGCGACCGTCGCGGGTGTAACGGATCCCGGCCGCCGTCTGCACCGAGAAGAAGCCGTCGCCGGACAGAGCGAGGTCGTAGGGGTTGCCGGTCTGCTCCACCGCGCCTTGACCGAAGTTGCGCGCGACGCCTGTGTCGAGGGCGTAGATCACCGGCGAGGCGGTGGGGACCGGCGTGGCGATGGGGTCCTCGGCCACCGTGAGGTTCTCCACCTTGAAACCGGCCGTGTCGGCGTTGGCGATGTTGTTGGCCACCACGTCCAGCGCCCTTTGCAGGGTCATCTGGCGCGACAGTCCGACGTAGAGAGCGTTGTCCATGACCAACCGTGGTTAATGTAGGCTTTGCCTTGCAACCCCCGCGCCACGGAAAAACTTAATAAAAACAATAAGAACGAAGGTTAATAAAGTCTTCCGGCGCCATTTCGATCCGGCAAAATCTGCCGATCAGGGGCCAGAAATCGCCCTTCTGGCAAGAATTCCAAACCGAACGTTAACCATCGACGGTCACAGATCGAGGCTGAGCGATTTTTGCGGCGGCGCGGCCGCCCTGGTGCAGCGGATAGCCTATGGCCAAGAAGGAAAAGCCCGCCAAGGAAGCCGAAGCCGAAGCGCCTGAAGACGGCGCCCCGGAAGGCGAGGAAGGCGGTAAGAAAAAACCACCGCTGAAACTGATCATCATCGGGGCCGTCGCGGCGGTGCTGGTGCTGGGCGGCGGCGGCGGCGCGGCCTTCATGTTCCTGGCTCCCAAGGGCGACGCCAAGAACGCCAAGCACGAAAAACCCAAGGGCGAGAAGCCCAAGGCCGAGAAGGGCAAGGGCGAAAAGAGCCCCATCAGCTACGGCCCCGATGGCGTGGTGTTCTATACCCTGCCCGACGTGGTGGCCAACATCCAGACCGCCGACGGCCGCCCCACCTTCCTCAAGCTGAAGATCGCCCTTGAACTGCCGGACGAGTCAGCCTCCGAAGCCATTGAGAACAACGCCCCGCGGCTCAACGACATGTTCCAGACCTTCCTGCGCGAACTGCGTCCGGAGGACCTGTCGGGCAGCGAGGGCAGCTACGAACTTCGGATGGAAATCCAGCGTCGAATCAACCTCGTAATAGCGCCGGCCAAGGTCAATGCGGTGCTGATCGAGGAAATGCTGATCAACTAGGAAAGGCGCGCGCGAAGAGGCTCCATGGCCGATCTGGCTCCCGACGACGCACCCATTCCTGGCGCTGGCTTCGACGAAGCGCCGCTGCCCGTCGATGCGTCGGCGCCGCAGGCGGCGGAGCGCATCCTCAATCAGGATGAAATCGACAGCCTGCTTGGCTTCGACCTGTCCGATGACGACGGCGCCGAAAAGAGCGGCATCCGCGCCATCATCAACTCGGCGCTGGTGTCCTATGAGCGCCTGCCCATGCTGGAGATCGTCTTCGACCGCCTGGTGCGGTTGATGACCACCTCCCTGCGCAACTTCACCTCCGACAACGTCGAGATGAGCCTCGACAACATCTCGTCCATCCGCTTCGGCGACTATCTGAACTCCATCCCCCTGCCGGCGATCCTGGCGGTGTTCCGGGCCGAGCAGCTGGATAACTACGGTCTGCTCACCGTGGACTCGAACCTCATCTACTCCATCGTCGACGTGCTGCTGGGCGGGCGGCGCGGCACGGCGGCCATGCGCATCGAGGGCCGGCCCTACACCACCATCGAGCGGGTGCTGGTGCAGCGCATGGTGGAAGTGGTGTTGCAGGACGCCAAGACCGCGTTCGAGCCGCTCACCCACGTGCAGTTCAATCTCGACCGCCTGGAGACCAATCCGCGCTTCGCCGCCATCGCCCGGCCGGCCAACGCCGCCATCCTCGTCAAGCTGCGCATCGACATGGAGGACCGTGGCGGGCGTATCGAGCTGCTCCTGCCTTATGCGACCCTCGAGCCCATTCGCAAGATGCTGCTGCAGCAGTTCATGGGCGAGAAGTTCGGCCGCGACAACATCTGGGAAAGCCACCTGGCCACCGAGCTCTGGACCACCCAGATGGAGGTGCGTGCGGTGCTGGACGAGCAGCAGGTCTCCTTGAAAAGGGTGCTGGGGCTACAGGTGGGCGACACCTTGATGCTGAATGCGACTCCGGACAGCCTGATCGAAATCCGCGCGGGTCAGGTGCCGCTCACCCGCGGCCGCATGGGCCGGCGCAATCACAATGTGGCGGTGCGGGTGGAAGCGCCGCTCAGCCCCGCCGCCAAGCGCGCGGTGCAGAACTTCAGACAGGGGTGAGGCCATGAGTCCTGTAGCCCTCGGTCTTGACGGCCTCCTCATCACCCTCCTGGTGGCGGCCTTGGCGCTTGGCCTGCGCCTTAATGTGCGGCTGAAGGGCTTGAAGGACGGGCAGCTGGAATTCGCCAAGGCGGCTCAAGAGCTGAACACCGCCGTGAATCGGGCCGAGGCCGGCCTTGCGGCCCTCCGTCAAGCCACCGAGGAGGCCCACGACAGTCTCCTCGCCCGCATCGAGACGGCCCGCGACCTGACGGCCAAGCTCGATCACGTCAACCGCGACGCCCAGCGCATGCTCGATCAGCACGCCGAGGCGAAGCTGCGCGCGCCGAGTTCGCCGACAGCCGCCGCGCAAAACGAGGATGGCCCAAGCCTGGTGGAGCGGCTCGCCGCCCTCGCCCTCAAGGTGAACCCACCCGGCGGCGAGACCGCCAACGCCAAAGCCGCCGCCACCGCCCGTCGCGGGCGCTCGGCGTTTGATGAAGATCTGTTTGAAGGCGAGAATTCGCGATGAGCCAGGTCCCGCGCATCCTGCCCCTGGTGGCGGTGGCCATCGGCGGCGTCATCGCCGTGAAGGCGGTCACGGACCTCAATGGCGCGCAGGATCTTCTCAGCCTCGGCGCCTCCAAGGCGCGCGCCGAAGGGGCGAAGGCCGATCCGGCCAAGCCGGCGCCCGTGAAGCCCGGTGACGCCGCCGGCCAGGCCATGACCACGGCCGCCAAGCCGCCGGCGCCCGTCTGCGCGCCTTCTGCCGCCCAGATCGCCAAGGAGGCCGGCCTTTCGCCAGGCGAACTGCAGGTCTTGCAAAGCCTCGGTCAGCGCCGCGGCGAGCTGGACGACCGCGAGCGGGCGCTCTCCACCCAGATCCAGTTGATCGCCGCCGCCGAGACCAAGGTGGACGGCAAGCTGAAAGCGCTCAACGACCTGAAGGGCGAGATCAAGGGGCTGCTTGGTCAGATCGACAGCCAGGAGCAGCAGGAGGTCGACCGTCTGGTCATCGTCTATTCCAAGATGAAGCCGGCCGACGCCGCCGCCATCATGGCCCAGCTCGACGACAAGGTGCGCATTCCTGTGGCGGCCAAGATGAAGGAGGCGGCCCTGGCCGCTGTGCTCTCCAAGATGGCGCCCGCTGACGCGAAGAAGATTACGGAAAGTCTCGCGCACCGCTTCGCTGTGGCCAAGGCCGCCGCCGACGCCATCAACAATCCCGCAGCGGCCGCCGCCACTCCGCCCGCGCAAACCGCCGCCGCTCAGCCGGCCAAGGCCGCGCCCAAACCGGCCGCCAAACCCGCGGCCAAGGCGGCGGGGAAGTAGGCTCGCCGCTCACCACACGTCGACGAACGGACGTTTCTTGCCTTCGCGCTTGCGGGCGGGGCCGCAGGCGGTGAACGCCTTCAGGATGAATGTGCGGCTGTCGGTGGGGTCGATGACGGCGTCGATCTCCAGCACCTCGGCCACCTGCTCGGCCTTGCCCTTGGCGTAGAGATTGGCCACCAGCTTGTCGAACAGCGCCTTCTGTTTGGCCGGGTCGGTCTCGGCCTCCAGCTCCTTGCGGAAACCGAGCCGCACCGCGCCCTCCAGCCCCATGGGACCGAACTCGCCGGTGGGCCAGGCGGCGATCATGGCCGGCTCCACGAGGCTGCCGCCGGCCATGGCCTGGGCCCCGAGGCCGTAGGCCTTGCGCAAGACGAGCGCGATCACCGGCACGGATATGCTGGCGAAGGCGTTGAAGAAGCTGGAGCTGCGCCGCACCGCCCCCTGCCGCTCCGCCTCGGGCCCCACCATGAAGCCAGGGGTGTCGATGAGCGACAAGAGCGGCAGGTCGAAGGCGTCGCACAGTTGCAGGAAGCGGCCGGCCTTGTCCGAGCCGTCGGCGTCGATGGCCCCGCCGAGATGCTTGGGATCATTGGCGATGAGCCCCAGCGGCCGTCCGCCCACGCGCAGGAAGCCGGTGATCATGCCGCGCCCGAAGCCGCCGCGCAGCTCCAGGAAACTGCCGGGATCGGCCAGGGTCTCGATCACTTGGCGGATGTCGTAGATGCGCAGGCGGTTCTCGGGGATCAGATGCCGCAGCCGCCGTTGGTCCGCCGCGCCTGCGTCCGGCGTGCGGCCCTGGAAATAGGACAAAAGCTGGCGCGAGGCGCGGGCGGCCTCGACCTCGTCCTTGACGAGAAGGTCGAGGGTGCCGTTGTCCCACAGCACCTGGGCCGGGCCGATCTCTTCGGGTGCATAGACGCCGAGCCCGCCGCCCTCGATCATGGCTGGGCCGCCCATGCCGATATTGGCCCCCTCCACCCCGATGGCGATGTCGGCGCAGCCGAAGAACACGGCGTTGCCGGCGAAACAGCGCCCCGCCGCCACCGAGATGCGCGGTACGAGCCCCGAAAGGCGCGCGAAGGCGGAGAAGCTGGTGGTGTCCAGCGAGGAGGCGATCAGAGTTCCGGCGTCCACGTCGCCTGGCCGGCCGCCGCCGCCCTCGGCGAAGAAGATCACCGGCGCCTTCCAGCGCTCGGCGATCTCCAGCACCCGGTCCGTCTTTTTGTGATTGAAATAGCCCTGGGTGCCCGCCAGCACTGTGTAGTCATAGGCGAGGCCCACGCAGCGCGCCGCGGTCTCATCGAACAGCTCGCCGTTCACCTGACCCACTCCGGCCGCCATGCCGTCGGCGGGGGTGTTGGCCTGCAGGTCTTCGCGGGTGCGGCGTCGCTTCTGGGCGGCCACCACCAGCTGGCCCACCTCCTGGAAGCTGCCCTTATCGAAGATGGCGTCGATGTTCTCCCGCGCCGTGCGCATGCCAAGGGCGTGGCGCTTGGCGATAGCCGTGGGGCGGGCGGCGTCGGCGGTGAGGGCGAGGCGGGCGTGAAGGGCGGCGAGGTCCTCGCGAATGTGCTCCAGATCGACGCCTTCGGTCGCGCCGGCGCCCGCCTCCGCGCTCTCTATGGGCTCCAGCCAGAGGAGGGCCGCACCCTCGTCCACCGTCTCGCCGAGGCTGACGTCAAGGCGGCGCACCACCCCGGCCTGGGGTGCGAGTGCCGGATGCTGCATCTTCATGGCCTCCAGCACCACCAGGGTTGCGCCGGCGGCCGCGATCGCCCCGTCCTCCACCTCGATGGCGCACACCGTGCCGCGCAGGGGGGCGGGGATGGCCAGCACCTCGCCCTCGGGGGGCGGCGCGGCGGCCTTGGCTGTGGGCGGGGCGAGCGCCGCTGTGGGCGTGGGCGCCTCGGCGATCAGCGTCGGGGCGAGCCGCGGCAGAGCCTCTTCCACGAACCTGGTGGTGGCTCGCCCAGCCAGCACCTCCGGCTCGGCCAGGAGCGCGCGCAGCAGGGGCAGGTTGGAGGCGACGCCCTCAAGGCGGAACTCCGACGCCGCGCGCGCGGCCTTGGCGGCGGCGGCGGGCCAGTCGCGGGCATGGACGATGAGCTTGGCGAGGAGGCTGTCGAAGCCCGGATGCGGGGCGTAGCCGGCGTATCCCGCCCCGTCCACGCGCACCCCCGGCCCGCCGGGCGGCTCATAGCGGGAGAGGGTTCCGGACGCCGGGCGCACCTGACCATCAGGCCCGAGGGTCTCGATGTTCACCCGCAGCTGCACGGCGCAACCCTTCACCGCCGGCGTCCCGGCGAGGCCCGCCTCGGCGAGGCTCGCGCCGCCCGCCAAGGCGAACTGCACCGCCACCAGATCGAGCCCGGTCACCGCCTCGGTCACCGTATGCTCCACCTGCAGGCGGGGGTTCACCTCCAGGAAAAAGGCCTCACGGCCGGTGTCCGCATCGAGCAGGAACTCCACCGTCGCGAGGCCCTTAAGCCGCCCGGCCTTGGCGATGGCGATGGAAGCGTCGAACAGGGTCTGGCGCACCTCAGCCTCGAGACCGATGGCGGGGGCGAGCTCGATCAGCTTCTGATGCCGCCGCTGCAGGGAGCATTCGCGCTCGCCCAGCGCCAGGGCGTCGTGGCCGTCGCCGGCCACCTGCACCTCGATGTGCCGCGCCCGGTCCACCGCCCGTTCGAGATAAACGCGAGGGTCGCCGAACGCGGCCTTGGCTTCGCGGGAACAGGCGTCCAAGGCCTCGGCCAGGTCCTCCCGGCGCTCCACCCTGCGCATACCGCGCCCGCCGCCGCCGGCCAGCGCCTTGACCATCACCGGGCGCGCGCCGTGATCGTCGAAGAAGGCGAGGGCGGCGGGAAGATCAAGATCGCCTTCCAGGCCCGGCAACACCGGCGCCTTCACGCTGCGGGCGAGGTCGCGAGCCCGGGCCTTGTCGCCAAAGAGGGCGAGGCTGGCGGCGGAGGCGCCCACGAAGGTCAGCCCCGCGGCGGTGCAAGCCTCGGCGAACCTGGCGTTCTCGCTGAGGAAGCCATAGCCGGGATGGATGGCGTCTGCGCCAGCGCCTTTGGCGACGGCGACCACGCCTTCGATGTCGAGATAGGCGCCGACCCCGCGTCCCGGCAGTACGGCGGCGGCGTCGCCGGCCCGCACGTGCAGGCTCGCCGCATCGTCGACCGGATGCAGCATCACCGTCTCGACGCCCAACTCCGCCGCCGTGCGGGCGATGCGGATGGCGATCTCGCCCCGGTTGGCGATGGCGACGCGGCGGAGGGTCATGCGGGCGTTTCCTGTGCTTAGCAGGATTTGAGCATCCCAGGCGGGGCGCCCGCAACGCTCACCCTAGGTCAAGGCCCCTAGGTCACGGGCGGCGGCGGAAGATGAACTCGTGGTCCAGGGTCTCGCCCACCCGGAAGCGGTATTCGCCCACCTTCTCGAAGCCGTAGCGGTGGTAGAAGCCCTGGGCCTTGTCATTGCCCGACCAGACCCCGAGCCAGATGGTGCGGGCGGGAGGCGCTGTCAGCCAGGCCATGGCCTCGTCCATCAGCCGCCGGCCAAGGCCGCTCCCTTGCGCCGCCTTCAGCACATAGATGCGCTTGAGCTCCAGGTCGCCCTCGCCCGCCTCGTCATGGGGCAGGCCGTTGGGACCGGCCAGCACATAGCCCACCGCCACGCCATCCTGCTCGGCGATGAGGTTGAGATAGGCCGGGTCGGCCAGATAGGCCTTGATGGCCGCCTCGCCATAGGCGCGGGGCACAAACTCGGCCAGGTCGCTGGCGGAATAGGGTATCTTGAACCCCTCCACGAAGGTCTCGTGGAAGGTGCGTTCGCCAAGGTCGGAGAGGGCGCGCCAGTCGTCGGCGCTGGCGCGGCGGATGGTGATGTCGCTCATGCCTCGGTCTTAGCGATCCCTGCTTCGGCCCGCCAGCGCTTGCGGAACAGCCAGTAGAGCGGCAACGGGCCGAGAGCGACGACGAACGACCACACCCCGTCCAGCGGATCATCGATCACGGCGATGGCGAGAAGCGCGGTCTGCACCAGGGCGGCAGCGATGGCCGGCAGGGGGAACAGCGGCATCTTGTAGGGGCGCGCCAGGTTCGGCTCGCGCAGGCGCAGCGCAATGGCGGAGAAGCACACCATCAGGATCGCCCCGATGGTCCAGGGGGAATAGATCTTGACGATGGCCTCATAGCTGCCGGTGGCCGCAAAGATCAGCGAGGCGCCGGCGACCAGGATCAGGGCCCGGCGTGGCGTGCCGCCCTTGGCCACGGCGGCGAAAAAGGGCGGCGCCTCGCCATCGCGGGCCATGGCGAACACCACCCGCGGCGCGGCCATGACCTGCAGATTGACGATGGCCATGAGCGAGAAGAGGCCCATGGCGGTGATGAAGGTGTCAGCCAGCGGCCCCATGACCAGCTTCGCCGCGTCGCCCACGGCGAACTCGGACCCGGCGAGGGCGCTGGGGGGCAGGATGTGCAGGGCGGCCATGTTCACCAGCACATAGAGCCCGGTGACCAGGGCTATGCCCCAGAAGGTGGAGCGGGCCACGTTGTGCTCGGGGTTCTGCACTTCTTCGGAGAAATAGATCGCCCCGTCCCAGCCGGCGTAGGTCTGGTAGATGACGCGGATGGCCATCACGAGAGCGGCGATGGAGGTGATGGCGCTGGCTGGCGCATGGCCCTTGGGCTCGGGGGCGAACAGGCCTGACGTATGGGGGGCGGCGAACAGGATCGCCACCAGCACGAGGAAGGCCGCGCCCTTCACCGCGCTGCCCACGCTCTGGCTCGCGCCGCTGACCCTGGTGCCGATCCAGTTGATGAACGCCACCCCGACGATGAGAAAGCTGGCCAGAGCGCCCACTGGCACGCCCTCGGCCAGGTGCAGGCGATGAGCGTATTCGCCGAACACCACGGCGATGAAGGCGTTGGAGGCCACATATTGCAGGATGGTGAGCCAGCCGTTCAGCACGCCGAGGGTCGGGCCTAGCGCGCGATAGGAAATGGCGTAGGTGCCGCCCGCCTTGGGCACGGACGCACCCGCCTCCACCAGGGGCATGGCCGCCAGCATGGCCGCGAGCCCGCCCACGGCCCACACCGCCAGCATCAGCAGCGGGTCCTGCACGCCCTGGGCCACCACGCCTGGCGCGCGCATGATGCCCGAGCCGATCACGCCCCCCACCACCACGGCCAGCCCGAAGATCACGCCCAGCACGCGAAGCAGCTGCGGCGGCGAATGCGATTGCGATGAAGCCACTGAAATCCCCTGGAGCGCCCACAATCCGCCACGCTAGCCGATCCTGGTCGCCGCGCAAGGCGGGGCCAGCCGCAAAGGATCATCGACCGTTAGGTGAGGCTCCCCTTTGGATGCGATCGAAGACGAGAGGTGCGCTGGCGCCAAGATAGAGCGCGGCCATCTCATTGGCCGCATGCAGGACATACGGCAGCCCTCCCGCTGCGGTCACAGCGACGATCAGGCGCAAAATCAGATAGGCGGGTTTTTTGTAGAGCGGCGGCAGCGCACCGCCCTTCTTGGCGCAAGCGTTGAGCGCCGCCACGGCCTCCACGCAAAAACTCCCGAAGACGCCGAGCAAATAAGCCGTCAAGGCTGGCAGACGACCCGCTTCCGAGAGTCCTGGGTCGATCAACGCCTATTCGCCGAGCCGCAAAAACCAGCTCCACCGCGATGTGGTGCGGGCGATGGCCTGCGCCAATTCCTGGTGATGCGACAGGCGGGCGATCATGATGGCGAGATTGGCCGCCGCCATAGCCGCGAAGGTCGCGGCGGCGGGCAAGAAGAGTAGTCGAATGAGGACGTCCAGGGTCATGCGACCTCGCTGCGCTTAGCGAAACAATCGCCTCATACGCGCGGAAGTCAATATCATAGCGATAATTTGCGCGGTTAAGTCGCGTGAGTGACGCGTTCAGAGGCTGAAGCTGGTGTCCACCTTCACGCCGTCGCGGCGCTCGGCGGCGCGGCGCAGCACCCGCAGGTCCTCGGCGATGCGGAACACGGCGATGTAGAACTCGCACAGCCCCCGCCACAAGAGCACGAGCACGCCGAGCACGAGAACGCACAGGACGATGGCCGGGATGGCCAGCAGGGCTTCGCCCTCGCCGCGCAAGGCGAGGCCCACCGAGGCGCCCAGGGCCGCAAAGCCGAGCAGGCAAATCACCCCCAGCCCCGCCCAATAGACGAGATAGGCCAGCTGGGCGGTCATTAGCTTGTCAAAGGTGAGGAAGTCCCACAGGAGGCCCTTCTTGGGCGCTTTGGGGCTCAGCAAGGGCGGGCGCATGGGTTCGGAAACTTCCCCTCCGTGGCGCGTGCGGCCGCCAGGCGGCGCATGGATCACGAGGCCAGGGCTAGCAGCGCCGCTGGGCCAAAGCAATGAAATCCGTACGACTATTCCTCGCCGTCGGCGGCGGGCGCCTTGGGCGGCGCCGGCGTGCGGTTGTCTAAGGCTTCGCCGACAATGGTGCCGAGCAGACAACCAATCCCGGCGCCCACCGGCACGGCGATCCCCAGCCCCTCGGCGGTGACGCTGAGAACGACGCCGATCGCGGCGCCCAGGGCCGCCCCAAGGCCCGCGAACAGGGGAACGATCAGGCTGCCGCGCATGGCTTTCTCCCGATGGGACGATATTCAGCGACGCTTATGGTCGCGCGCGTCGGGAATCATCCCTAAATAACGCCCCATGTCCACGCCCCATCGCACCACCCGCGTCGCCATCATCGGTTCCGGCCCGGCCGGCTACACCGCCGCCATCTACGCCGCTCGCGCCCTCTTGCAGCCGATCCTGATCAGCGGCATGCAGCCCGGCGGCCAGCTGACCATCACCACCGATGTGGAGAATTATCCGGGCTTCGCTGACGTGATCCAGGGGCCCTGGCTGATGGATCAGATGCGGGCGCAAGCCGAGCATGTGGGGACCGAGATCCGCAACGATCTGGTGAGCGAAGTGGACCTGAAGACCCGCCCCTTCCGCCTGACCTGCGATTCCGGCGAGGTGATCCTCGCCGAGACACTGATCATCGCCACCGGCGCCCAGGCCAAGTGGCTGGGCCTGCCAAGCGAGCAGGAATTCCAGGGCTTCGGCGTGTCGGCCTGCGCCACCTGCGACGGCTTCTTCTATCGCGGCAAGGAAGTGGTGGTGGTGGGCGGCGGCAATTCCGCGGTGGAGGAGGCCCTGTTCCTCACCAATTTCGCCTCCAGCGTCACCGTGGTGCACCGCCGTCACGAGTTCCGCGCCGAGCGCATCTTGCAGGAGCGCCTGTTCGCCCATCCCAAGATCAAGGTGATCTGGGACCATGCGGTGGACGAGGTGCTGGGCGACGCTGATCCGTTGGGGGTCACGGGCGTGCGCATCCGCCATGTGGACACCGGTGCGACCACTGATCTTTCGGCTGATGGGGTGTTCATCGCCATCGGCCATGCACCCTCCTCGAGCCTGTTCAAGGGCAAGCTGCGCATGGACAGGCACGGCTATCTGAAGGTGAAGAAGGGCACGGCCTCCACCTCCATCCCGGGGGTCTACGCCTGCGGCGATGTGACGGACGACGTCTATCGCCAGGCCGTGACCGCCGCCGGCATGGGCTGCATGGCGGCGTTGGAGGCGGCCCGCTTCCTCGCCTCGGAAGATCACGCCGCCGCCCAGGCGCGCACGGAGGCCGCGGCCTGAGGCTTTAGACCTCGCTCACAATTGCGCGCGGGGCTTGCGCTTAACCCTGTCGGACGGAGTTCAACGCGTATAGGCTCGCCGCCTTGCGAAGGAGCTTCCGCGCATGTCCAGCACCGCCACAAGCGTTCCGCCGCTCGTCCTGTCGCGAAGCTTTCCCCAGCCCCGCGAGGCGCTGTTCAAGGCCTTCAGCACCGCCGAACTGGTGAAGCGCTGGTTCAGCCCGGAGGGACTGACCACGCCCCACGCCACGGTGGAGTTTCACTCCGGCGGCCTCTTCGAAGTGTGCATGGCTATGCCCGACGGGACCCAGCACTGGTCGCGGGGCCGGTTCCTGGAGGTTTCGCCGCCGCATCGGCTGGTGTTCATCTCCGGGGTCGATGAGGGCGAGGGCCCGCCGCTGTTCTCGGCCCACACTACGGTGACCTTCGAGCCGGAAGGGCCGGGCACGCGGCTCAGCGTGGTGCAGGCCTATGATGTGCACGACCCGGCGCTGATGTCAGCCATCGAGGGCGCGCCGGAAGGCTGGCGCACCACGCTGAACAAGCTGGAGCGATTGGCCGGGGAGCTCCATTCGGCGCGCAAGCCAGAGGCGGCGCACGACAGCTTCACCCTCACCCGGGTGTTCAGCGCCGCCCCGGCCAAGGTGTTCCAGGCGCTCACCAAGGTCGAGGTGAAGGCGCGCTGGTTCGTGGGGGGCGAGGGCTATGAAACCCTGGCCCGCGAGATGGATGTGCGCACGGGCGGGCGCGAACACCTGCAGGGGCGCATGGCCTCCGGTCTCGTCTCCACCTTCGACGCCCACTATTTCGACGTGGTGGAGAACGCCCGCCTGGTGTTCTCCTATGAAATGCACCTGGACGATCAGAAGATCTCGGTGTCGCTGGCCACTTGGCAGCTGTTCCCGGAGGGACAGGGGACGCGTCTCGTGCTCACCGAGCAGGGCGTCTTCCTCGACGGTTATGACGACGCCGGCGCCCGCGCCCGCGGCACAGCCATGCTGCTCGACCAGCTGGCCGTGGCGCTGGGGGAATAGGCGCGATATCCGACCAAATCCACGCGCTCCGTCAGTCTCGGCGCGCGATGAAGGCGGCGGCGGGGGGCAGGTGGACGCGGCCGGCTTCAATTCGTCCTCCCAAGGGGAAGGCCTCGCTCCAATCGCCGGGAGGAAGCGTCGCCCAGGTTTCTTCGAGGGCGAGATTGAACAGCAAGGCGTAGCTCGCCTCGGCATCCGAGCGAGTGAAGGCGAGGACGTCGGAGGCCTCAGTCTTGGCGTCGAAAAAGGCCATGTCGCCAGTCTTCAGGGTTCGGATGGATTGGCGGAAGGCTAGCCACTGGCGGGCGAAGGCGAGGGTGGAGTTCGCATCGCTGTTTTCCCGCGCCACGCTCAGGGCCAGGTGCCGCGGGTCCACCGGCAGCCACGGCTCATGGCTGGAGAAGCCGGCGTAAGGCGTTTCGTCCGTCCACGGCATAGGCGTGCGGCAACCGTCGCGTCCCTTGTAGCCCGGCCAGAAGGCGATGCCGTCCGGGTCCTGCAAGCGCTCGAACGGCACGTCGGCCTCGGGCAAGCCCAGCTCCTCGCCCTGATAGAGGAAGGCTGTGCCGCGCAGGGTGGTGAGGAGGGCGATGAGGGTCTTGGTCCATAACGGCTCGGGCCGCTCTCCACCCACCGTCTTCGCCCAGCGTGAGGCGATGCGCGGGAAGTCGTGGTTGGAGAAGGCGAAGGCCGGCCAGGCGCTGGCGTCCTCGCGCGCCAGCTCCTCGATCCGTTCACGGACATATGCCGCGTCGAAGGCTCTGGTGAGGAAGACGAAGCTGTAGGCGGTGTGGAAGCGATGGGCGCCTGAGGTATATTCGGCCATGCGCTTCACCGGCTCGTCGGAGCCGAGCTCGGCCACCATCATCCGCCCCGGCTTTTCGTCGGTGAGGGCGCGCAGGCGCTCCACGAAGGGCAGGGTTTCGGGCTGGTCGACGCTGTAGAGGTGCCGCTGCATGGCCCAGGGCTTGGCGGCGGACTTCAGCCCCGAGGGCGGATTGTCCCGCAGTTGGCGATCGTGGGTGTAGTAGTTGGCCACGTCGAGCCGGAACCCGTCCACCCCGCGATCGAGCCAGAACCGCGCCACGCCAAGGATGGCGTTCTGCACCTCGGGATTGTGCAGATTGAGGTCCGGCTGCTCGATGAGGAAATTGTGCAGGTAGTACTGGCGCCGCCGGCTGTCCCAGGTCCAGGCCGAGCCGCCGAACACGGCGATCCAGTTGTTGGGGGGCGAGCCGTCCGGCTTCGGGTCGGCCCAGACATACCAATCCGCCTTCGGATTATCCCTGCTCTGGCGGCTCTCGGCGAACCAGGCGTGCCGGTCCGAAGTGTGGGAATAGACCTGGTCGATGATCAGCTTCAGACCGCGAGCGTGGCATGCGGCCACCAGCTGATCAAAATCCTTCAGGGTTCCGAACAACGGGTCGATATCGCAATAGTCGGCCACGTCATAGCCGAAGTCCTTCATGGGCGAAGTGAACACCGGCGAGAGCCAGATCCCGTCCACGCCGAGGGCGGCGATGTGATCGAGGCGGGAGATGAGGCCGGGAATGTCCCCTACCCCGTCGCCGTTTCCGTCCATGAAGCTGCGCGGATAGACCTGATAGAGCACCGCGCCGCGCCACCACTCCATCTGGTCTTCCTTCATGGAATATCGCCCTCATTTTTGCGGGCATTTCTATTCCGAAAACCGGTTCCCACTTTTCGGAAACGCCCTAGCTTCTATCGCGCCCGAAGTTGGGCTCGGCGCTCTCCTGGCCCACGGCGATGACGCTGCGGCGGATGTCGCGGGTGCGGGTGAACAGCTCCTGCAGCTTGTCGGCCTCGCCCCAGCGAATAGCGCGGGAGAGGGCCTGCAGGTCCTCGTTGAAGCGGCCGAGAATCTCCAGCACCGCGTCCTTGTTGAGCATGAACACGTCGCGCCACATGACCGGATCGGAGGCGGCGATGCGGGTGAAGTCGCGGAAGCCGCCGGCGGAGAACTTGATCACCTCGGCCTGGGTCACCTCCTCCAGGTCGGCGGCGGTGCCGACGATGTTGTAGGCGATGAGGTGGGGCAGGTGGCTGGTCACGGCGAGGACGAGGTCGTGGTGCCGCGCCTCCATCAGCTCCACCTGCGAGTCGAGCCCGCGCCAGAACGCAGCGAGGCGCTCTACGGCGGCGAGATAGGCGGCGTCCTCGCTTGGCTGCGGGCAGAGGATGGCCCAGCGGCCCTTGAACAGGGCGGAGAAGCCCGCCTCAGGACCGGAACGCTCGGTGCCGGAGATGGGGTGGCCGGGGATGACGTGGACGCCCGAAGGCGCCGCGGCGGCCATGGCCTGGCCCACGCTTTCCTTCACCGAGCCCACGTCAGTGAGGATCGCGCCGGGGGCGAGGGCCTCAGCGATGGTCTCGGCCACAGCGCCGATGGCGGCGGGCGGCGTGGCGACGACCACGAGGTCCGCCTCGCGCACCGCTTCGCGCGGATCGGCATGCACGCTGTCGCCCAGCTTCAGCTCGGCAATCGCCGCCCGGGCTGCGTCATTGGCGTCGGCGATGGCGATGGTCTCGGCAAGACCATATTCGCGCACGCCCCGGACGATGGACGATCCAATCAGGCCGCACCCGACCACGGCGATTTTCTTGAACAGGGGAGTCATACGCGCTTCCTTGCGCGGCTTTCAGCGCCGACGCAGGCCTCAGCTAGCATCTTTGGGAGGATGATCCATCCCCGAAAGGGGCCCCAAGCGCCGATCAGCGGCTTTGCGGGCCCGTGGTCGTCTTGTCGGCGGCGGGGACAGCCGGCTTCTGCTTGCGCAGATCGGCTTCGGCCTCGTGGATCTGTTTGCGCAGATTATCGCACACGTCGTCATAGGAGCCATAGGCGCGCTGACGGCAGCTTTGATCGTACATCTGCTTAAGCTCGTCGATACGCGCCTGGGCGGCGTCGGCAGGCGGAGAGGGCGATGGCGCAGCAGCGGCGACAGCGGCGGCGAGGACGAGGCTCAGCATCATGGGAACAAGCGATCGCAGATGGGGCGAGCCTCGTCCAGGCCGAAGGCGATATTGCGGCCGTCAGCTCGCCAGGCGCGCCGACGACGCATCGTCGGTCGCGACATCCACTGACAGCGCTTCGCCCAGCGCCGCCAGCAGGCGATGCGGCGCGATGGGCTTCTCCACCACGGCGCACATGCCGGCCGCGAGATAGGTCTGCACCTCGGCGTGGTCGTTGTTGGCGGTGAGGGCGAGGATCGGGGTCTTGGCGCCGGGCGCTTGGCGGTCGTGGATGGCGCGCGTGGCGGCCACCCCGTCCATGCGCGGCATGCGGATGTCCATGAGGATGATGTCAAAGTGGGCGCGGTCGACCGCCTCCACCGCCTCCACGCCGTCGCTCGCCATCTCCACCACGAAGCCGAAGCTTTCGCACAGCGCCTTGGCTACGGCGAGGTTGGTGGCGTTGTCGTCCACCACCAGCACCCGCGGCGCGGAGTCCGACGCTTCCGGCGCGCTGGGCGCCTGCGTCTCCGGCCGGTGGATCGCCGCGGTGAGGGCGACGCGGCTGGTGGCGCCTCGGCCCGCATTGACCTCGCGCCCATAGCGCGCGCCGAGCGAAGCGCACTGGTCCTTCAGGCGCGCCTCGACCACGCTGGCCTCGAAGTCCGGCGCCGTCACGCGGGCGCCCATGTCGCGCACGCCGATCTCCACCTCGACCTCAGCCGGGGTCGGGCGTGCGGCGATCACCAGCTCCACCACGCCCTCCGGCGTCACGGCGATGGCGCGACGGACGAGCTCGCTCATGAGGGCGGCGAGGGCCTCGCCGTCGAAGTCTAAGGCAAGGTCGGCGGGACCGCTGTAGGAGCCGATCAGATGCAGTCCGGCGCGCTCGGCTTCCGGCGCGAGGGCGGCTTCCAGCGCATCCAGCATGGCGTCGAGGCGCGCTGGTTGATGGCCGGATGGAACAGGTTCTGCCGCAGGCCCAAGGGAATCCATGCCCGCAAAAATAAAGGAAAAAACTCTCTCGATGGTTAAGCGGCCACGCTCTAGGCGAAGGACTTTGGTCCCGTCTCCTGCCGCAGCCAAGCCAGATAAGCGGGGTCCGAATGCGGCTCATCAAGTTGAAGCGCGATTAGGCAGGGCGTCTCATAGGGATGAAGCTCAAGAATCAGCGTCCGCAAATCTTCGACTGATCCGGCGGTGGTCTTGAAGATCGCCCCATGCTCTTCGGCGCGCTCCACCTGGCCCTCCCAGCGGTAGATGGACTGGATCGGACCGAGGAGGTTCACGCAAGCGGCGAGGCGCGCCTCCACCGCCCGCTGGGCGCAGGCCTCGGCGCTCTCCCGGCTCGGCCAGGTGGTGTAGATGAACAGGATTTGATCATCGGCGGCCATGGCGGGCGTGTCGCTGGGCATAGGCGGCTCTCTGGCGTTTCGTCATCGGGCGGAAGGCATTATGTGTGCGCCATGCCCGACCTGTCTTTGCAAAAGCCCGCCGACGCCGCCCTTGTGATGTTCTCGGGCGGCCAGGATTCCACCACCTGCCTCGCCTGGGCGCTGGAGCGCTATCCGCGGGTGGAGACGGTGGGTTTCGACTACGGCCAGCGCCACGCCATCGAGCTCGATCAGCGGCTGAAGGTGCGCACGGCCATGGAAACGGCGTTTCCGCAGTGGAGCGCCAGGCTCGGCCCCGACCATGTGCTCGACCTGCACGGCTTCGGCCAGGTGGCGGCCTCGGCCCTCACCGCCGATCGGGCCATCGAGATGACTGATCGCGGCCTGCCCTCCACCTTCGTGCCTGGGCGAAACCTCGCCTTCCTCGTCTATGCGGCGGCCCTGGGCGACCGGCGCGGCATCGACATCCTCATCGGCGGCATGGGGGAGGCGGACTATTCCGGTTATCCCGACTGCCGCGACAGCACGCTGAAGGTGCAGGAACAGGCGTTGCGGCTGGGGATTGAGCGCCCTTACGAGATTCTCAGCCCGCTGATGCATCTGTCCAAGGCCGGCATCTGGGCCCTGTCGCATGAGCTGGGCGGCGATGAGCTCGTGGACATCATCGTGCGCGAGAGCCACACCTGCTATCTCGGCGACCGCGAGCATGAGCACCCTTGGGGCTTTGGCTGCGGGACCTGCCCGGCCTGCGAGCTGCGGGCCAAGGGCTGGGACGCCTGGCGCGGCGAGGTCGCCGCGTGAGTTACGCCGTCAAGGAAATCTTCCTCACCCTGCAGGGCGAGGGCGGCCAGGCCGGGCGCGCCGCCGTGTTCTGCCGATTTGCGGGCTGCAATCTGTGGTCCGGGCGGGAGGCGGATCGGGCGGGCGCGGTCTGCACCTTCTGCGACACGGACTTCGTCGGCATGGACGGGGAGGGCGGCGGGCGCTTCGATACGGCGCAAGCCTTGGCCGACGCCATCGCGGCGAAGTGGCGCGGCGAGACTGGCCAACCCGCCCTGGTGGTCTGCACCGGGGGCGAGCCGCTGCTGCAATTGGACGAGGCGCTGATCGCGGCTTTGCACGCCCGCGGCTTTGAGGTGGCGGTGGAGACCAACGGGACCCTCGCCGCGCCGCCAGGCCTCGACTGGATCTGCGTCAGTCCTAAGGCCGACGCGCCGCTGGCCCAAACCTCGGGTCAGGAGCTGAAGCTGGTCTATCCGCAGGCGGGCGTCGATCCTGCGCGCTTCGAACACCTGACCTTCGAGCGGTTTTTGATCCAGCCCATGGATGGGCCCGAGCGGGCGGCCAATACAGCCGCCGCCATCGCCTATTGCCTCGCCCATCCGCGCTGGCGTCTGAGCGTGCAGACGCACAAATACATTGGCATCCCTTGAGGGCGGGGATATAGGGCGCCGCCGAAACCGAGCACCGTCATGTCCCAGCCCAGCTTCGAAATCACCAAGACCGCCACCTTCGACGCCGCCCACTTCCTGCCCAACGGGTCGCGCAGCCAGTATCGCCGCATGCACGGCCATTCGTTCCAGGTGGAGGCCAGCGTGCGCGGCGCCCCCGACGCCGAGGTGGGCTGGGTGGCCGACCTCGCCTCGCTGGAGGAGTCGCTGAAGGCGGTGGCCGCCGAGCTCGACCACGGCTTCCTCAACGAGATGCCGGGGCTGGAGAGCCCGACCCTGGAGAACCTGTGCGTCTATTTCGCCGAGCGGCTGAAGACCACCTTCCCCGGCCTGTCGCGGGTGGTGGTGGCCCGCCCCACCATCGGCGAGCGCTGCACCTATTCGCTCTGAAATTTAGCCAGCGGCTTTTCAAAGAAGTAGTCGGCGTAGGGGTCGTCGTTGAAGCGGCTGATCTCGCACCAGCCGAGCTTGCGGTACATGGCCACGGCTTCCGGCAAGGCGCGGTTGGTGTCGAGGCGCAAGAGTTCGACGCCTAAGTCTCTCGCCACACCCTCGACCTCGGTCATGAGCCGCGTGGCGAGGCCCTGACCCCGGGCCTCTGGCGCGATCCACAGGCGCTTGACTTCCGCAACGTTTCCGCCAGAGCCTTTCAAGCCGACGCAGGCCATCGGCTGTTCGTCGCGAAACGCCACCAGGAAGACGCCGTTGGGGCGTTGCATCGCCGCCCGATCCGGGTCGCGCGACCGCTGCACCTGGAAGCCGCCCTCGAAGCGGGCGTCGAGCTCGGCGTAGTAGGCGGCGAGGCAGCCGCGCGCGACCTCGCCCGCCGGATCGACTTCGCGGATGTCGACCAGGCGCGTCGACCTATTCGGCCAAGGCCGGGGCCGCCGAATCCTCGTCGCTGGACTTGGCCGGCGGGGCGGCGGTGTCGTCCTCGATGTCGAACACCAGCTTGCCGTCCTTCAGCCCCACCACCACGTGGCCGCCGCGCACCAGGCGTCCGAACAGGATCTCGTCGGCCAGGGGCTTCTTGATGTGCTCCTGGATCACCCGGGCCAGGGGCCGCGCGCCATAGAGCTCGTCATAGCCGTTCTTGGCCAGCCAGTCGGCGGCGTCCTCGGTGAGCTCAAGGGTCACATGGCGGTCGGCGAGCTGGGCCTCCAGCTCCATGACGAACTTCTGCACCACGTTGCGGATGATCTCCGGGGTCAGGGCGCGGAAGCCCACCACGGCGTCGAGGCGATTGCGGAATTCCGGCGTGAACAGGCGCTGGATGGCCTGACTGTCCTCGTCGGTGACCCGGCCGCGACCGAAGCCGATGCCCGGACGGTTGTTGTCCGCCGCCCCGGCGTTGGTGGTCATGATCAGCACCACGTTGCGGAAATCCACCTTCTTGCCGTTGGAGTCCGTCAGCGTGCCGTGGTCCATGACCTGCAACAGGATGTTGTAGACGTCCTGGTGCGCCTTCTCGATCTCGTCGAGCAGCACCACAGCGTGCTTGTGCTGGTCCACCGCGTCGGTGAGCTGGCCGCCCTGGTCGTGGCCCACATAGCCCGGAGGGGCGCCGATGAGCCGGCTCACCGTGTGGCGCTCCATGTATTCGCTCATGTCGAAGCGCAGCAGCTCGATGCCCAAGGTGGAGGCGAGCTGGCGCGCCACCTCGGTCTTGCCGACGCCGGTTGGGCCGGAGAACAGGTAGCAGCCGATGGGCTTGTGCTGGTCGCGCAGGCCCGCCCGGCTCATCTTCATGGCCGCCGACAGCTGGTGAATGGCCTCGTCCTGGCCATAGACCGCGCGCTTCAGGTCGGTCTCCAGATTGCGCAGGGCCTCGGTGTCGGACTTGGACACCGACTTGGCCGGGATGCGGGCCATCTTGGCCACCACGGCCTCGATCTCCTTCACCCCGAGGGTCTTCTTGCGCTTGGCCTCGGGCAGCAGCATTTGCGAGGCGCCGGCCTCGTCGATGATGTCGATGGCCTTGTCCGGCAGCTTGCGGTCGGTGATGTACTTGGCCGACAGCTCCACCGCCGCCTTCACCGCGTCATTGGTGTAGCGCAGCTTGTGGAAGTCCTCGTAATAGGTCTTCAGCCCGCGCAGAATCTTGATGGCGTCGTCCATGGACGGTTCGTGCACATCGATCTTCTGGAACCGGCGCACCAGGGCCCGATCCTTTTCGAAGTGCTGGCGGAACTCCTTGTAGGTGGTGGAGCCCATGCACTTCAGCGTGCCCGACGCCAGGGCCGGCTTTAAGAGGTTGGATGCGTCCATGGCCCCGCCCGAGGTGGCGCCCGCGCCGATCACGGTGTGGATCTCGTCGATAAAGAGGATCGCGTTAGGGTGGGCTTCCAGCTCCTTCACCACCTGCTTCACCCGCTCCTCAAAGTCGCCCCGATAGCGGGTGCCAGCCAGGAGCGCGCCCATGTCGAGGCCGAAGATGGTCGCGCCGGCCAGCACCTCTGGCACCTCGCCATTGACGATCTTGCGGGCGAGGCCCTCGGCGATGGCGGTCTTGCCCACGCCTGGGTCGCCCACCAGCAGCGGATTGTTCTTGGTGCGACGGCAGAGGATCTGAATGCAGCGCTCCACCTCGGCGGCGCGGCCGATCAGCGGGTCCACCTTGCCGGCGCGGGCCTTCTCATTGAGGTTGACGCAATAGGCGTCCAGGGCCTCGCCGCCCGACTTGGCGGCGGGCTGAGCGCGCTCCTCCGGATCGGCTTCCGAAGCGCCCTTCACGGCGCGGGACTCCGAGGCTCCCGGCTTCTTGGCGATGCCGTGGGCGATGAAGTTCACCGCGTCGTAGCGGGTCATGTCCTGCTCTTGCAGGAAGAAGGCGGCATGGCTTTCGCGCTCGGAGAACACGGCCACCAGCACATTGGCGCCGCTCACCTCGTCGCGACCCGAGGACTGCACGTGGATCACCGCGCGCTGAATCACCCGCTGGAAGCCGGCGGTAGGCTTGGCGTCCTCGCCGTCCTCCACCACCAGGGACTTCAGCTCATTGTCCACATAGTTGAGCACCGAGCGCTTCAGCGCCGCCAGGTCGACATTGCAGGCGCGCATCACCGAGGCGGCGTCCTGGTCGTCGGTGAGGGCTAACAGCAGGTGCTCCAGGGTGGCGTATTCGTGCTTGCGCTGGTTCGCATAGCCCACTGCCCGGTTGAGGGTCTCTTCCAGATTGCGCGAAAAGGACGGCACGGCGACCTCTCAATCTTTTTCCATAGTGCACTGCAAGGGATGCTGGTGCCGGCGGGCGAGGTCGGTCACTTGCGCGACCTTGGTTTCAGCAACCTCGTAAGTAAAAACTCCGCAAACACCTACCCCATGCTGATGCACGTGCAGCATGATACGCGTGGCGTCCTCGCGCGACTTGTTGAAATGGCGCTCAAGAACGTAAACAACGAACTCCATTGGCGTATAGTCGTCGTTCAACAGCAGGACACGGTAGAGCGATGGCCGCTGGGTCTTGGTCTTGACCTCAGTGACGACCCCCGTTCCGATTCCGGTTCCT
Source organism: Pseudomonadota bacterium (assembly GCA_040757715.1). Classification (GTDB taxonomy): domain Bacteria; phylum Pseudomonadota; class Alphaproteobacteria; order Caulobacterales; family Caulobacteraceae; genus CAIMFV01. The sequence goes on from JBFLWS010000003.1 coordinate 213,640, forward strand.
TGATCACCTTGCTTCCGCTCGGTCATCAACGCTGTCTCCAACCCGACGCAGCCAATACGCGCCGGCTGATTAGATATGGCAGCGGAACCTTTTTGGAAGCCCTCTTGAGGCCGAGGTCCCGCGACCTTTGGCGCATTCAGCTTAACCCGCGCCCATTTCCACAAGATGAAGCCCAAGCGTTGGGCGCCGTTCATCTCGCGGACCCGAGGAAAAGTGGGAACCGGTTTTCCGCCCGCGGGTCGGTGAAAATAAATTTTGACGGCTATGTGGCCGTCAGCCACGCCACCTGGTTTCCGTGCGGGTGGACTTGTCCCAAGAGCACATCCACCTCGCCGGGCCAGAGACGCAGGCGCACGTCCATCTTTGGTGAGAGGGCGTCGATGGGCGGCTCGAAGGTCAGCCAGGCCAGGGGCGAGTCGGCCGTGGCCTGGGCGCCCAAGGCCTGCATGTGCGCCTCGATGCGCGCGCGGGTGGGGGCGGCGATATATTGCCAGACCACGGAATGGAGGAGGACGGTGGTCGCGCCGGGGGTGAGCAGAACCGCGTTCTCCACCCAGTCGCCGGCGTCGGCCTTCTCCACCAGGATCTGATTGGCGCGGGCCTCAAGGATGGCGGCGCGCAGGCGCTCGGCCCGCTCCACCTGGTCGGCCCAGACAAAGGCTTCGAGGCGCAGGGCGCCTTCGTCGGTGGCGATGTCCACCGGCGCCTGGTCCACCGCCCGGCGGCTGACGACCTTCAGAGGCGCCTCAATCTTGGGCGCCGGGCCGCTCCAGTCCACGGGCACGTGCACCCGCGCGGCGGGGTCGCCCCACGTCGCCACGTCGCCGAAGCGATAGTGGAAGCGGTCGAGGCTCTGCAAAAGCCCGGCGCTGGCCCCGATTTCGCGCAAGGCCAGCGGCAGGCCGTTGCGGGCGGCGATGTCCAGGAGCCCGGCCGTGAGCCCGCCCGAGCGCCGCACCTCATTGGTCTGGGGCGGGGACTGCACGAAGCGGGCGATAGCGTCGAACTGCCGGCGGCCGACTTCAGGCACGAGGGCGACGGCGGCCTCCACGTCAGCGTTGGGGGGGTAGACCGCCGCCAGGGCCGGCTCAACGCCGGTGAGCACCAGGTGGTGCAGGGCGCCCAGGAAGCGCACGGCCACGGCGTGGTTGATGAGCTCCTGCACGTTCTCCCCGCGCCAGGGGACGGCGAGCTCGGCGAACACGCCGCCCTTGGCGATGTCGTCCCGCATGGCCGCGACCACCGCCGAGGACAGGGGCGAGCCGAAATAGCCGCAGGCCTTCACCTGGATGAGAAAGGCGTCGAGGAGGTTCTGGGTGTCGGGATCGGGGGTCATGGAGGGGAGGCTAATCCCCAGCGCCCTGCTCGGAAAGATTGAGAATGATCGTCAATGTGGGAGGGCGAGGCAGCCATTGCCGACGCGATGAAGTTGCGGCTAAGTTGAGTGGAGTGGCGGGGGAAGTGCATGGCCGGTCGGTTGATTTGCAAGACGGCGGCGAATGCGCGAATCCGGGGCGTGCATCTTCGGTCGTGGGCGTCTTGGCTTTTGGCATGGCAGACGCTGGGCGCCGGGAACGTCGGCCTTCGTGCGCTGGACAAACGCCAGGGCGGGCTTTGGGTCGGCGGCGAGCTTTCCGTTTACGACAGCGGCGTGAGGTTTGAGCCGAACAGCTTCAATCGCGCGGTCCAGGAAGGTGAGTTCGCGTTTGAACATGCGTGGGCCGAGGTGCTGGCCATCAAGGTTCGCTTCGGCATCCTGACCCGGATCATCGAGCTGACTCACGCTCATGGGGTGCAAGCGTTTCGCTGCTTCGGGGCCAAGCGTGTCGCGGCCCAGATGACCGAGGCCTGGAAGGCCGGCGGCGGGTTGGCGCAGAGCTAGCCCAATATTCCGCTCATCCCGGCGAACGCCGGGACCTAGGGATTTCCAGCCCGGCGCTCCCTGGACAGGACTAGGTCCCTGCTTTCCGCAGGGATTTTACGGGGGAGGGGCGGGCGCTGACGAACAACGCCGGCCGGAACGGCTACGCTTCTGCAACGCGCCAGCCAACAAAGCCTTCACCGTCGTAGGCGGAGCAGAATATGGCGGTCGCAGACTTGGCTTGGGCAATGAGCCAGTCTGCACTTGGCGGCAAGACGGAGGGGAGCGGACATTCGGAGACAGCCGATACACCGTGCCAAACTGCATCACTGTCTTGAAGAGCCGTCCTGATCGTCTCTGGTTCATGCCGAGCATCAAACCAGTGGTACGTCTCCTTCCCGATCCCAAATGCCGTGTCGCCCAAGCTGTAGTTGCGCTGCGGGTCGTCCCAGATGGGATTGAAATCATCAATAACACAGCTTCGAGAATGAGAATCCCGAAGCATTGTGGTGATCACTCGCGCCTGATCAAATTTGACGCTGGAGACCGGCGCCAACCAACCGTCGTCGACCTTGACGCCGCGGCTTTGATTCCGATTGTCAGCAAGGAGGCCGCCTTCGTCAAAGCGATAAAGTCGGTCTGACGGAGTGCCGGCGGGCGCGAGCGTGAACATGCGCCCGCGCGTGGCGACCACTCTCGATGCCAAGGCCGAGCAGAACGTGTTCACGCCCTCTAGGCTCTCAAGCACAAAAGCCAGGGCTCGATCGTCCAGGCTGAACATCTCAAGCTTGATCATGCGAGAATGCTAACCACGGTAGGGATGTGGCTCGCAATCCAGCCAAGCCAAATTGCCCCCCTCACCCCGCGACAGCCTCGCGTCCCCACGCGAGGTATTCGCGGGCGCGGACGGCGTGGATCATGAGGCTGATCCCCGCCTTCCCATTCGCGCCGCTTGAGACCTATAGTCAACGCAGTGGGCGGCGCGGCCGCCGTGGGGAATTCAATCGATGCGCGTTTCGGTGATGGTCGGAATTCTGGCCGCCTTTGGGCTTGCAAGCGCCGCGGGCGCGCAGGTGGTGTCCGCCACGCCGCCGTCGGCCATCGCCAGCGATCCGCCGCAGGAAGCGGCCTATCCCGCGCGGATGGAGGTGGCGCATATCCCCACCGGCGGGGTGAAAGTGAACGGCGTGGTGCTGGTTCCGGCCGGCGCGGGACCGCATCCCACGGTGATCCTGCTCCATGGCCTGCCCGGCAACGAGAAGAATCTCGACCTCGCCCAGGCGCTGCGCCGGGCCGGTTTCACCGTCCTCGCCCCCAATTATCGCGGGTCGTGGGGCAGCCCTGGCGTCTATCGCTTCGGCCAGGATTTGGAGGACGCCAAGGCCTTCCTCGCCTTTGTGCGCGATCCGGCCAACGCCAAGACCTTCGGCTTCGATCCTGCGCGCATCATCCTGGCGGGGCATAGTTTGGGCGGCTGGGCGACGGCCGAGACCCTCGCCGACGACGCCGGCGTGCTGGGCGGCGTGATCATCTCCGCTGGCGATATGGGCGGCATCGGCCTGGCGGCGCGGCAGAACTTCAAGGCCGTTGAAGCCGCCATGAACGACGACCGCGAGAGCTTGGTGGACGTCACCGGCGCCTCCATGGCCACGGAATTGATGACCCACGCCGAGGCCTGGTCCTTCGCCGCCCTGGCCCCGCGCTTGAAGGACCGGCGCCTGTTGGTGCTCTATTCCAACGATTTCGTGCGGGGCCACTCCGAGGGCCTGATCGCCGGGGTGAAGGCCGCCGGTGGGACCAAGGTGCAATCCTATTATGTCGACACCGATCATGCCTGGTCGGATCGGCGCATCGCCCTTGAGAGCCTGGTGATCAATTGGGCTGAGAGCCTGTTGGCGGCCAAGCCCTGATCACTTCGCTGATCACCCCGCCCCTCACCCCGCCACAGCCTCGCGTTCCCATTGCAGGAATTCGGGAGTCTCTAAGAGGGCCTCGGCATAGGCGCCCGCGGCCCCCGTGTCGCCGAAGTCCGTGAGGCGAATTCCATAGCCGCGAAAGCGGGTGGCCACCGGAGTGAAGAAGGCGTCGGCGATGGTGAAGTCGGCGCCGAACAGATAGGGCCCGCCCGCGCCGTGGCCGGCGCGCAGCTCGCTCCACAGACGCACGATGCGGCGGATGTCGCCCGCGGTGGCCTCGGACACAGCCATGTGCTCGCGAGTCTTCAGGTCCATGGGGCATTCGCCGCGCAGGCTCGGAAAGCTGGAGTGCATCTCGGCCGCCGCCGCCCGGGCGAGGGCCCGCGCCGCCCGATCCGCCGGCCACAGCCGCGCCTCGGGGGCGAGTTCGGCGATATATTCGCAGATGGCGAGGCTGTCCCAGATGGTCAGGTCGCCGTCCTTCAGCACCGGCACCTTGGCCGAGGGCGAGACCTTGGCCAGGGCCTCGGTGACGCCCACCTCGCGCAAAGGCACCAGGGTCTCGGTGAAGGGAAGGCCCGAGCGCTTGAGCGCCAGCCACGGGCGCAGGGACCAGGTCGACCAGGTCTTGGTGCCGATGATCAGTTCCATGAGGTGCTCCTTTAGCCTTGGCGGGACAGGCCTCCTGGCATTAGCCTGAACATAAGCGCGGCGCAAAGACCGCGCCGGCCGCTTGTGGCGCGGCGAAACCGGGAGAGGACATGTCGGATCAGGGTTCCAACGGCGCCGCCAAGGCTGCGCCGGCGCGTTATTCCAGCGCCTACGCCAGCGCGGTGGTGGGGCTGTTGCTGCTCGCCTACACCTTCAACTTCATCGATCGCACCATCGTCGCCACCATCGGCCAGGCCATCAAGGTCGATCTGAAGCTCACCGACACCCAGCTCGGGCTCTTGGGCGGCTTCTCCTTCGCCGTGCTCTACACCCTGGGCGGCATCCCCATTGCGCGCCTGGCCGAGCGCTATAACCGCGTCTCCATCATCGCCGTGTCGCTGGTGGTGTGGTCGGGCTTCACGGCCTTCTGCGGCGCGGCGCAGAGCTTCACCCAGCTCCTCCTCCTGCGCGTGGGCGTAGGGGTGGGGGAGGCCGGCTGCTCGCCCCCGTCGCACTCGCTGATCTCCGACTATTTCTCGCCCAAGGCCAGGACCACGGCCCTGTCGGTCTATTCCTTCGGTATTCCCTTAGGGACCATGTTCGGGGCCATAGCCGGGGGCTGGCTCGCCCAGAGCCTGGGCTGGCGCTGGGCCTTCGTGGTGGTGGGCCTTCCCGGCCTCCTCATCGCGCTCCTGGTCAAGCTGGCCATCAAGGAGCCCCCGCGCGGGCATTCCGAGACCCTGGAGACGCCCGTCCTCGCTGAGGACGTGGGCGCCCATGCGGTGGAGGCGCCCAAGGGCTTCTGGCTATGGACCGAGCTTAGGGAACTGGCGGCCGTCTCCAAGGCCCTATTCCTGCGCTGGCCGGTGGCCAATATGGTGGCCGGGGTCACCATCGCCTCCTTCGGCAGCTATGGTTCAGGCCAGTTCGTGCCGCCCCTGTTGGCCCGGGCCTTCCACCTGGATTACGCCACCATCGGCTTCATCGTCGGCCTGATCACGGGCTTTTCCGCCGGAATCGGTACGCTGCTGGGCGGGGTGCTGTCGGACAGCCTCGGCAAGCGTCACGCCCGCTGGTATCCGCTGATCCCGGCCATCGGCCTCGCCATCGCCACCCCCATCTATGTGTTCGCCTATCTGCAGACCGACTGGAAGCTGGTGGCGGCGATCCTGCTGATCCCCGGCATTTTCCATTACACCTATCTGGGGCCCACCTTCGGGGTGGTGCAGAACTCGGTGGATGCGCGGCGGCGGGCCACGGCTACGGCCCTTCTATTCTTCGTGCTGAACTTCATCGCCCTCGGCGGCGGGCCCTTCTTCACCGGCTGGATCATCGACCACTTCGCCGAGTTCAACTTCAATCACCAGGGCCTCGACTTCCTGGGCTCGTTCAACGCCATGCTGGCGGGCGGACCTGCGGGGGCGCAGCACTTCGCGGCGGCTTGTCCGGGCGGCAAGGCGCCCGCGGGGGCGGCCGCGGCGGTGAAGCAGGCCTGCGGCGGGGCGTTGGTGCTCTCCACCCGCCAAGGGGTGATCGTCTCCATCCTGTTCTACGGCTGGGCGGCGGTGCATTACCTCTTGGCCGCGCTCTCCATGGGCAAGAACGTGCGGCGGGAGGGGTAGGGCGGATTAATCACCGCAAGTTTTGATTCTCTTGGCGCCTTCGCCTAAAGAGGCGCCATGATCCCTCGCTACGCCCGCCCCGAAGCGACCGCCATCTGGTCGCCTGAAACCCGCTATCGCATCTGGTTCGAGATCGAAGCGCACGCCGCCGACGCCATGGCCGAGCTCGGCGTCATCCCCAAGTCCGCCGCCGAGGCCATCTGGGCCAAGGGCGAGAGCGCGGTGTTCGACCCCGACCGCATCGACGAGATCGAGCGGGTGACCAAGCACGACGTCATCGCCTTCCTCACCCACGTGTCGGAGATCGTGGGGCCCGAGGCGCGCTTCCTGCACCAGGGCATGACCTCGTCCGACGTGCTCGACACCTGCCTCGCCGTGCAGATGGCCCGCGCCGCTGACCTCCTCATCGCCGATGTGGACCTCCTCCTCGCCGCCCTGAAGCGCCGGGCCCTGGAGCATAAGTTCACGCCCACGGTGGGGCGCAGCCACGGCATCCACGCCGAGCCCACCACCTTCGGCCTGAAGCTCGCCGGCTACTACGCCGAGTTCCAGCGCGCCAAGGAGCGCCTGGCCATGGCGAGGTTCGAGATCGCCACCTGCGCCATTTCGGGCGCCGTGGGCACCTTCGCCAATGTCGACCCCCAGGTGGAAGCCTATGTGGCCGAGAAGATGGGCCTCACCGTAGAGCCCGTCTCCACCCAGGTGATCCCGCGCGATCGCCATGCGGCCTATTTCGCGGCCCTCGCCGTGGTGGCCTCCTCGGTGGAGCGCCTCGCCGTGGAGATCCGCCACCTGCAGCGCACCGAGGTGCTGGAGGCCGAAGAGCCGTTCGATCCGGGCCAGAAGGGCTCGTCGGCCATGCCGCACAAGCGCAATCCGGTGCTGACTGAGAACCTCACCGGCCTCGCCCGGCTGGTGCGCTCGGCAGTGGTGCCGGCGCTGGAGAACGTCGCCCTCTGGCATGAGCGCGACATCAGCCACTCCTCGGTGGAGCGCGGCATCGGCCCGGACGCCACCATTCACCTCGACTTCGCCCTGCGCCGGCTGACCAGCGTGGTGGAGCGGTTGATGATCTATCCGGAGAACATGCTGAAGAACCTCGACCGCCTGGGCGGCCTGGTGCATTCGCAGCGGGTGATGCTGGCCCTGACGCAAAAGGGCGTCAGCCGCGAGGACGCCTATGCCGCGGTGCAAGGCAACGCCATGAAGGTGTGGCGCGGCGAGGGCCGGTTCCTGGAGCTGTTGAAGGCCGATCCGGTGGTGCGGCCGCAGCTCAGTGATGCGGAGCTCGAGGCCCTGTTCGACCTCGGCTACCACACCAAGCACGTGGACACGATCTTCGCCCGGGTGTTCGGGGAAGGCTGAGGTCTGGCGCTGAGCGGATAACCCGCTTGGCCTCTCCCCCTTAAAGGGGGAGAGGTCGGGAGAGGGGGTGGTCCAGCTGGACGGCTCGCGACGCTCACCCCCCATCCCCGACCCTTCCCCCGCAAGGGGGGAAGGGGGAAATGCAGCGGCTTGCTTAAGCCGCCAGCCGCCGCAGCGACTCGCCGTGGAGATCGTTGAAGCGGCTCTTCACCTCGTCGCTGGTGACGTCGACGGCCTTGGCCGCCAGATCCTTGCAGATCTTGATGCAGGGGTCGAAGGCCGAGCCGTTGAGCGCGGCGCGGGTCACCTCGGCCACATAGGCGTCCAGCGCCGATCCATAAAGGCCCATCAGCCCGCCGGCCCACACCGCCAGCTGACGATTACGATAGGCCGCGGCCGTGAAGGCCATCTCTTCCTTGTAAGCGAAATGCGCTTCAAACGCCCGACCGCGCGACACTAACAGAGACATTCGCCACCTCACCAAGGTTATGTTCTATGGTGAAGCCTAGGTCCTGCGTCTTAAATCACAGATAAGCGACATGCTTGACGAAGTCTTATCTTGTGAACTCAGTGGTTATTCTTCGCTTTCAGCTCTTTGAGAATGCGAGCCAAGAATTCCACCGTGGCTATGGCCCCGAGATTGAACAGCGGCCAGACCAGGCGGCGAATCACTTCCAGAACAAAGCTGAGGTTCAGCTTGGCCCCGTCCTCTTCGCCGCCGCCGATCAGGGATTGCACGGCCTGGGTCACCGGCTGCACCAGGTCGATCACTGCGAGCGCGAACTGCACAAAGGTCGCGAACACCAACACCTTGGTCACCGGGTGCAGGCTGCTCCACAGCCCGCCCCGCTTGGCCTTGTCCCCCGCCATGTCGTCCCCCTTCAGCTAACCATGGCGGCGATCTTGCGCGCCAGGGCCGCGAGCTCCTCATGATCCGCCGGAGGCCCCCCGCCGGCGTGCCCGCGCAGGGCCACGCCATCATAGCGCGGAATGATGTGGACGTGCAGGTGGAACACGGTCTGGCCCGCCGGGGCGCCGTTGAACTGGGTCACCACAATGCCGTCGGGATTGAGCGCCGCGCGCACGGCCCGGGCCACCCGCTGCACGCCGAGCATCAGGCTCGACAGGGCCTCGGGCTCGCAGTCCAGCATGTTGCGGGCGTGGGTGAGCTTGGAGATCACCAAAACGTGGCCTGGGGACTGAGGAAACAGGTCCATGAAGGCGAACACCTCGTGGTCCTCGAACACCTTGTGCGCCGGCAGCTCGCCGCGCAAAATCTTCGCGAACACGTTGTTATGGTCATAATCGCCGTCGAGGCTCATGGCCGGGCTCTCCGTCAGAGGACCTGACGGTCCTACCAATCCCCGTCGCTGGAGGGAACATGCCGAATCCGCCGCCTGCGCATTTGACCGCCCGCCAGGAGAAATGGTTCGCCTCCGTGCGCGAGGGGCTGGAGCGGGACACCGGGCGCTCATTGGCCGCATGGGTGGAGATCGCCAAGGCCTGTCCGGAGACCAAGCCCCGCGCCCGGCTGCAGTGGTTGAAGGCGAACTACGGCCTCCTGCAGAACCGCGCGAGTTATGTGCTCAGCGAAGCCTTTCCTTCCGCCGAGACCTGGGCCGAACCGGACGCCCTGCGCGCGGCTCTGTGGACCGACCCTGGCCAGGTCGCCATCCTGGAGGCCATCGAGGCGGCGGTGCGGGACCTGCCGCAGCTCATCGTCGGCCAACGCAAGACCTACACCGCCTGGTCGAGCGAGTTCCAGTTCGCGGCGGCCAAGCCCGTGAAGGGCGGCGTGCGGCTGGGCCTCGCCGTGGCGCCGGAGCTGGATCCGCGGCTCGAACCCCGCAAGGCGAGCGAAGCCTGGTCGGAGCGCTGCAAGGCGGTCTTGGTGCTGAGCGCGCCAGCCGACGTGGATGCGGGGCTCAAGGCGCTGCTGCGCCAGGCCTGGGAGGGGAGCTGAGCCCTTACCCCTGCCGGAACGGCGAATATTCCGCAGCCAGGTGGTCCATCTCCTGCTCCACCGCCGGGCGTTCGCGGTCGAGATAGCGCGCCACGGGCTCGCGCAGGGCCGGGTCGGCGATGTAGTGGGCCGAATAGACCTTGGACGGCAGATAGCCGCGGGCGATCTTGTGTTCCCCCTGGGCGCCCGCCTCCACGCGCTTAAGGCCGCGCAGGATGGCCTGCTCAATGGCCTGGTAATAGCAGAGCTCGAAATGCAGGAAGGGGATCTGCTCCAGCGTTCCCCAGTTGCGGCCATAGAGGGTGTCGGTCCCCATCAGGTTCAGCGCCCCGGCGATGGGGCGCCCGTCCTTGAAGGCCATGACCAGCAGCACCTTGTCGGCCAGGCGCTCATGCAAAAGCGAGAAGAAGGCGCGGTTCAGATAGGGCCGGCCCCACTTGCGCGAGCCCGTATCCATGTAGAAGGCGAAGAAGGCGTCCCAGTGCGCCTCGGTGAGCTCCGCGCCTGATAGCGCCTTGATCTCCAAGCCGGCCTGGGCGTCGCGCCGCTCCCGGCGAATGGTCTTGCGCCGGTTGGCCGAAAGGGCGGCGAGGAAATCCTCGAAGCTCTGATAGCCCGCATTCTCCCAATGGTACTGGGTGTCCTGGCGTTGCAGCAGACCCGCTTCGCCCAGCCGCGACCACTCGCCCTCGCTGAGAAAGGTCACATGCAGAGACGAGGCCTTCATGCGCCCGCATAGGGTGAGGGCGCCGCCCAACAGGGCCTGCTCGGTTTCCAAGGCTTGATCGCCGGGCCGCACGATGAGGCGCTGGCCGCTCACCGGCGAAAACGGGACGGCGCATTGCAGCTTCGGATAATAGCGCCCGCCGGCGCGCTCATAGGCGTCGGCCCAGCTGTGGTCGAACACGTATTCGCCTTGGCTGTGGGCCTTGAGATAGAGCGGCATGACGCCGACCGTCCCGCCCGCCTCGTCCTCCACCGACAGGTGGCACGGCGTCCAGCCGGCGTGAGGTCCCACGCAGCCGCTCTCTTCCAGGGCCTGCAGGAAGTCGTAGGAGATGAACGGGTCGCCGCCATAGGCTGCATGGCCGGCCAGGTCGTCCCAGGCGGTCTTGCCGATGTCGGCGATGGCGGTGTGGACGCGAACGGCGGACTTGATCTTGGCGCTCATGAAAGGCTCTGCCCCGCCAAGATGGCGCAGCGAGCGTCGCGATCAAGGGCCGCTTCGGTTTAGGGCTCGAACCCTTCGAAAATGTAGTTGTCGCAAGCGGGCTTGAGGCCCTCCCAGGCGTCGGATGAGCGCACGGTCCAGGCGATCACCGGCTTGCCCGTCTGGCGCAGCTCCGCCGCGGCGGCGCTCGGCAGAACGTCGAGGCCGAGCGACAGGAAATGCGGGCGGGCGATGCTGGCGTGCTCCAGGGCCTGGAAGCTGCGGCGCTGGTCGACGGCCAGGCGCGGCTGGTCGTCATAGCTGTAGCTGATCAGGCCGCGCAGAACCTTGGGGTGATGGTCGGCGAAGAAGGCCACGGAATAGGGATTGAAGCTGGCCACCGCCGCAGGCCCGGCGTGATCGATCAGCACCTCGGCCACACGCTTCTCTAAGGCGCCCACCTCGCCCGGCGGCGTCTTCAGCTCGATGATCACCAGGCCCTGGCGGCCAATGACGGTAAGGGCCTCGGCCAGAGTCGGAAGGGTCTCGTCCGAACCCGAGAGGGCGAGCGTGCGCAGCTCTCGGGCGGTCTTGTCGCGCAGACGCCCGGCCGCGCCGGTGAGGCGGTCAAGCTCGGCGTCGTGGAACACCATGGCCTCGCCATCGGCGGAGAGCTGCACGTCGAGTTCGACGCCATAGCCGCGCTCCACCGCGTGCTGGAACGCCGCCAGGGAGTTCTCCGGCGCCCCCGCAGCGCTCCACAGGCCGCGATGGGCGATGGGCGGGGCGAACAGGCGTCGCCAGGCCTCGCCGAAGGCTTCCGCAGGATGGTCCACCGGGTCTTTGTGCGCGCTCATGCGATCTCCACCACCGCGTCCACTTCCACGGCGAAATTCAGCGGCAGACGATAGACCCCCACCGCCGAACGGGCGTGGCGGCCAGCGTCGCCGAACACCTCGACCATAAGGTTCGAGCAGCCGTTCACCACTTGGGGTATGTCAAAGAAGCCGGGGCCGGCCTGCACGAAGCCGCCGAGCTTCACCACCCGCCCCACCCGATCTAGATCGCCGCCCGTCGCCACGTTCATCTGGGCGATGAGGTTGATCCCGCACAGACGCGCAGCGGCCTGGGCCTCTTCCAGCGACACCTCCTCGCCCACCACGCCCTTGATCCCGCCCGACGCATCCACGGAAACTTGACCGGAGATGTGCAGCAGGTTCCCAGCGCGCACGAAGGGCACGTAATTGGCCACCGGCGCCACCGGCTGCGGCAGAACCAGGCCCAGTTGAGTCAGGCGCTCGGCGATCTTCGACATGTTCCGTCCACTCTCGGGCTTGCGCGACGTGCGAAATGCGATGGCCTTCTTTAGCCGCAACCGCTCCACGCGCTCAATGGGCCATGAACACAAGGCTGTGGGCGCGTCTCGACGTGGTAAAACACCGTCACGAGATCGCCTTTTTATCAGTCGAAACGGCTCTCGCCGTTGACGTCTCGATGAAGGGTGGATTTGCAGTCAAGATTGGCGCCTCGGTAACCAATCCGGCGTCAATGGTTGCGGGCGCCGACTCTAGCGCCCTGTCGAGTGGACGATCGATTGAACGCGTTGCGCCCTGTCCTGGTCCTGGTGCTCGCGCTGGCCTTCGCCGGCGCGGCGCAGGCGGCTGAGCGCAAGGCCCAGGTGCAAGGCCTGGACGACAATCACGCTCTGCGCGACGAGATCGAGCGGGCCATCGGCGAAGTGAAGACCGCGCCGGAAAGCCGCATTGAGGCGCGCCGTCGCGCCCGGGACGCCGCCGACAGCGCCGAGGCCCTGCTGCGCTCGGAAGGCTATTACGACGCTTCGGTGGAAGCCGACATCGGCGATGGCGACAAGCCGACGCCCATCGTGCGCATCGCCGAGCTCGGCCCGCGCACCCTCATCGCCCGCACGGATATCTCATGGTCGGGGACAGCGCCGGACGAGGCTTCGCAAAACGCCGCCTTCGAGGCCTTGCACCTGAAGGTGGGGCAGGCGGGCCGCGCTGCGGACGTGCTGGCGGCGGAGGGACGAATCGTGGCGGCTCTGGAAGGCCGCGGCTACGCCGACGCGCGCGCGGCCACGCGCAAGGTGGTGGTGGACCACGACGACCACACCATGGCCCCCACCTTCGATATCGCCGCCGGCGCGCTGGTGCGGCTGGACGGGATCAGGCTCACCGGGGCCAGCAAGACGTCGCAAGCCTTTGTCGATCGCTTGATTCCCTGGAAGCACGGCGAAGTCTATCGACCTGAAGCGGTGGCCCAGCTCGAGCGCCGCCTGTCGGACACCGGGGTCTATGACAGCGTCACCGTGGCGCTGGCGCCGCCTGGCGCGCCGGACCAGTTGCGGCCGGTGGTGGTGGGGCTGGCCGATCGGGCCAAGCACACCTTGGACTTCATCGCCGGCTATTCCACCAGCGAAGGCCCCGACTTCGACGTGAAGTGGTCGGACTACAACCGCTTCCATCGCGCCGACACGCTGACCTATGAGGCGCGCCTCGCCCAGATCGACAGCCGGGCCGGCGTGGAGTGGTCGATCCCGCATTGGCTGAAACCCGGCCAGACCCTGAAGACCGATCTCTATCAGTTCCGCACCGTGGCCCCGGCCTATACCGAGCAGGGCCAGCTGGTGGGCGGCGACATTACGCGTCGCTTCACCACCACATCCTACCTCACCGCCGGCCTATCCCTGACCCAGTCGGAGGTGAACAACAAGGAAACCGGCAAGATCCACATCACCACCACCCGACTGGTGGGCGCGTTCGCCTGGGACCACTCGGACAATCCGCTGGACCCGCACCGGGGTTGGAAGGCCCAAGCTCGGGTCACGCCCACCGACATTCTGGGCCAGGAGCAGCTCAGCTTCGTGAAGGCGGAGGTGAAGGGCAGCGCCTATATCCCCATCGGCTCCATCAACGATGTTCTGGCCGGTCAGGTGCACGTGGGCTCGATCATCGGCGGCACCATTCCCCTGGTGCCGGCGTCGGACCGCTTCTTCGCCGGCGGCGGCGGGTCCGTGCGCGGGTACGCCTATCAGAGCATCGGCCCACACTACGCGGACAACACGCCCGTGGGAGGCTTGTCGCTCACCGAGGCGACACTCGAATATCGTCACCGATTTGGCTCAGGCCCTTTCGGTGCGGTGGTGTTCGTCGACGCCGGATCGGTGGGCAACCATGTCACGCCCAGCTTCAGAGATGTGCCCGTGTCCGTGGGGGTCGGGCTGCGCTATAGCCTCGGCTTCGCGCCGATCCGCCTCGACGTGGCCACGCCGCTGCGCAAGACCGGCGTCACAGGCCAATCCGCCTTCCAGATGTATCTCAGCATCGGACAAAGCTTTTGAACGATCCGGCGTCATCATCGGCTGACCCGGGCGCCTCGCCGCCGGAACACGGCTTCACCCATGCGGTGGAAGAGGCGGCCCACGCCTTCGAAGCCGGCATGGCGGCGGCGGAGCATGAGATCGAGCGGGAGACCGCGGCGATCGAACGCCAGTTCCCCTGGGTGCGCACCGTGCGCCTCGCCCTGTTGGGAACCTTCGCCACGCTGCTGCTGCTGGTCATCGGGGCCATGTTGGGCGCGCGCACCGACGCCGGGCGGGCGATGATCACCCGAATGCTCGACGGCGCGCCCCTGGGGGCTGTCGGCGTGCTGCACGTCGAGGGCTTGAAGGGCGACCTGTTCAGTCAGTTCTCTCTGGGCAAGCTGAGCATCGCCGACAAGCACGGCGTGTGGATCGAGGTCCGCGACTTAAGGACAGTCTGGTCGCCGTTCGAGCTCATCCTGCGTCGGGTGCATCTGCAGAAGGTGTCCGCCGCCGAGCTCATCGTCCACCGGTCGCCCGATCTGCAACCACAACCGCCGCAGCCTAAGCAGAACCTGCCCCTCGACTTTCGCCTGGATGATCTGCGCCTGCGCCTGAAGACCGACCCGGCCCTCACCACTACGCCGGGGGATTTCGACGTGCGGGGCCAAGCCCGCTTCCGCCGCAACGGTTCGGCCAGCGGCGTCTTGTCCGCGCACAGCCGCACCCACGCCGGCGACGGGATCACGGCCGAGTTCAAGATCGGCGAGCAGGATCGGGTGCGCCTGCGGGTCGAAGCGCGGGAGGGGCAGGGCGGCGCTATCGCCGGCGCGCTCGGCCTGCCAGTGAACAAGCGGCTCCTGGTGCGCGCGGTGGCCGACGGCACGGTGCAGGCCGGCGCGCTTGAGGCCTTCGCCGAGTCGGGCGACCAGCGTCCGGCTGACATGCAGGCCAGCTGGGGCAAGGACGGCGGGGCCTTCAACGCCCGCTATAACGTGCTCGCCTCCAAGCTCACCGACTATTTCGTCGATCGGATCGGGCCGGAGATCCGCATCACCGCCTCGTCGCATCGGCTGCACGGGGACGTGTTCCAGATCATGGGCCAGGCGGCGGGCCGCGACGCCCGCGCCGACTTCAACGGCCCGGTGAACTTCCACACCCGCCGGGCCGAGGGCGTCGCCCTGAAATTACAGGTCAACGACCTCTCTCACTGGTGGGTGCCCGTGCCGAAGATCGGCCCAGCCCAGGCCGAGGGCGCCCTCACCGGCGATCTCGATCATTTCACCTACAAGGGCGCCATTCACGGTCAGAAGATCGAACAGAGCGGCTTCACCCTCGCGGCGCTGTCCGGTCCGGCGGTGTTCACGCACAAGCCGGGCGAGTTCCGGCTCCAGGCCGAGCTGGCCGGCCAGGGCGGCGGCGGAACCGGCTTATTGGCGGCGCTCTTGGGACCAAGGCCGACGGCGCTCCTCGACGGGGCGAAGATCGAAGCCAGCGGCCGCTATGTGTTCAACCATCTGCGCCTCAAGGGCCAGGGCGTCGACCTCAACGCCGACGGCGGCCAGGACCTTTTCCACGGCCTGACTTTCAACGGCGACGCCAGGGTGTTCAACCTGGCCACCGCCAAGCCGGGCGCGCGCGGTCAGATCACCGCCACCTGGCGCGCGTCGCTGGCCCGCGAAGCCAAGCTCTGGGACGTGACCTTCAACGCGGCGGGGCGCGATTTCGCCACGGGCGCGGCGGAGTTCGACCGCCTGCTTGGCCCTGCGCCGAAGCTGCAGGTGAAGGCCGCATGGGGCGGCGAAGGCTTTCGGGTGACCAAGGGCGATTTCGCCGGCGCCGCGCTGGCCGCCAGCGGCGGCGGCCTCATCGACTGGAACGGCGGGATCGGCTTCGACTTCGACTGGTCGGCCAAGGGACCGTTCAATGTGGGGCCGCTGGTCATCGCCGGCGCCGCCAATGGCAAGGGCCGCGCTTCGGGGGCCGTGGAGGCGCCCCGCGCCGACCTCACCGCCGAGCTCGCTTCGGTGGATGTCGGCAAGTTGGTGGTGAAGCCGGCCAAGCTCAGCCTCAGCCTGCTCAAGCCCGCCGACGCCCTCGAAGGGGTCGCCGCCATCGCCGGGCCGAGCGCCTACGGGCCGGCGCAGGCCAAGACCGCCTTCCGCTTCAGCGACAAGGGCGTGGAGCTGCGCGACCTGGTGGCCGACGCCGGCGGCTTGAAGCTGGCGGGCTACATCACGCTGCAGGGCGCGGCGCCCTCGGTGGCCGATCTGACCCTCGCCATGACGCCCGGGGCCTTCATCAATTCCGGCCGCGCCACGGGCGGACTGAAGATCGTGGCCCGACCCGACGGGGCGCTGGTCAATGGCCACCTGGAAGGGCGGGACGTCAGCGCGCCAGAGCTCGGCGTATCGCTGCACCACCTGCAATTCAGCGCCAAGGGGCCGCTGGCCAAGCTGCCCTACAGCCTCGCCATCGACGGCCTGGAGCCTAGCGCCTGGAGCTTCAACGGCGGCGGGACCATGGCGCTGCAGGACTCCAACCTGGCGCTGACGCTCAGCGGCGGGGGCAAGATCCGTCACGCGGACTACAAGCTTTCCGAGCCCGCAGAGCTGCACTGGTCAGATAAGGAGCGCTCGGCCCGGCTGCGCCTGGCGGTGGCCGGGGGCGATGCCTTCTTCGATGCGCGTCAGGCGGGCGATGTGCTCGACCTCAAGTCCCAGGTGCACAATGTGGACCTGTTGGGCCTGACCAACGATTTCGCCGGACGCTTCAACGCCGATCTCGCGGTGGCCGGCAAGGGCGCGCATCTCGCCGGCAAGCTCGACGCCAGCTTTGTCGATGCGCACAGCCGCGACGCCCCGGCCAATACGGCCCTCACCGCCAAGGTGCACGCCGAGCTCGCCGACACTGAGCTGCAGCTGGTCGCCTCGGCCGCGAACCCGCAGGGGCTGAAGTCTGAGCTCAATCTCGCCCTGCCGGCGGAGTCGGCGGCCTATCCGTTCCGCGTGGCCATCGATCGCACCAAGCCCCTGCGCGGCGCCTTCTCCGCCGAGGGCGAGCTGCGTCCCTTGTGGGACCTGCTGGCCGGCGGCGATCGCACCCTGGCTGGGCGTGTCTCCTCTCATGGGACCATCGAGGGCACGCTCAACGATCCCTTGTTCAATGGCGAGGCCAAGCTCGTCGACGGCCTGTTCCACGACGTGCCCACGGGCTTTTCGCTGCAGCATCTCGGCGTCAACGTGGCCTTCGCCCAGACTGCATTCAACGTCGGCCAGTTCTCGGGGGCGGACGGTCACGGCGGCGAGCTGGCCGGCTCGGGCCAGGTGAGCACCGCCCGCGGCGGCGGCTCCACCTTCCAGTTGCAGCTAAAGAAGTTCCAGCTCATCAACAACGAGCTGGGCAAGGCGACGGCCTCGGGAGCGGTGACGGTGACGCGGGATGCGGCGGGACATGCGCGTCTCGCCGGCGCGCTGACGGTGGACCGGGCCGACCTGGTGGCCAATCCCCCCAACCCCACGGGCGTGGTGCCCATGGACGTGATCGAGGTGCACCGCGTCCCCAAGGAAAGCGACCAGACCATCGGCGCGGCGCGCCAGGGGCCGCTACAGCTCGCCCTCGACGTCTCCATCCGCGCGCCCCGGGGCGTCTTCCTCCGCGGCAAGGGTCTGGACGCGGAAATGTCCCTCGACGCCCACGTGGGCGGCACGGCCAACCAGCCGGACCTTACTGGCGTGGCGCGGGTGGTGCGCGGCTCCTACGACTTCTCCGGCAAGCGATTTGATTTCGATGAGGCGGGGGTGGTTCACTTGGGCGCGACCCCGGAGACCATCCGCTTGGAACTCGCCGCCACGAGAATCGACCCCACCCTCACCGCCTGGGTAAAGATTCGGGGCACGGCGGCCAAGCCGGACATCCAGCTCAGCTCCTCGCCCGTGCTGCCCCAGGACGAAATCCTCTCCCGGGTGCTGTTCGGGGTGTCGGCTTCGCAGCTTTCGCCGTTCGAGGCCGCTCAGCTGGCCTCGGCCCTGGCGTCGCTCGCCACCGGCGGGGGCTTCGACATCATCGGCGGTCTGAAGCAGTTCGCCGGTCTCGACCGTCTCGCGGTGGGCGTGGACAGCGCCACCCAGACCGCCACCGCCGTGGTGGGGGTGAAGCAGGGCACCACCATCTCCGGCGGCAAGTATCTGTCGGACAACGTCTATGTGGAGCTCACCGGTGGCGGGCGGCTGGGCCCCACCGCCCAGGTGGAGCTGCGCCTGCGCAAGAACCTGTCAGTGATCTCGCAGGTGGGCGGCGGCGGCGACGCCCAGCTCTCAGTGCGCTTCCGCAAGAACTACTGATCCGCAACGCCTGATCGGGTCAGGCTTGAAACAAAAGAAAACCCCTCTCCCGGCTGGCGGGAGAGGGGCTTTTTTTAGTCAGGCTGATGGGTCAGATCAGAACTTGTAGCCCACGCCCACGCTCACGATCCACGGATCGAGGTCGACGCTGGAGTTCAGATCGACGCCGGCGAGCGGGTCATTGGCGGCCGGCACCTTGGCCTTGGTGTTGAAGAATTCCTTCTTCACGTCGACGTTGACGCTCCAGGGGCCTTGGGTGGCCACGTCCACGCCGGCTTGCAGCACGAGGCCGGCGTTGGCGGGCAGCTTCACCTTGAAGCCGTTCTTGCCGCCGCCGCCGAAGAACCAGATGGCGCCCACGCCGCCGCCCACATAGGGGTTGATCTGGCTGTTGGGGGCGAAGTGATACTTGGCGGTGAGGGTCGGGGGCAGGGTCCAGGTCGACTGGATCTTGGCGTTCACCGGAGTCACGCCGAGGAGCGCGCCCTTGGCCTTGATGGAGTGGAACGAGCTGCCGAGGATCAGTTCCGCCGACAGGTTGTTCGTGTAGTAGTAGTCGATGCCCACGGTGGGCACCACGCTGTTCGACACGTCGACCTTAAGGCCGGTGTCGGCGCCGTTGGAGGCGATGCGGATCTTGTTGTTGGCGTCCGACGCCACGTCGGTGATGCGGGTGGTCAGCGTGAAGTGACCGGCGTTGTTGGTGTTGAAGCCGTCAGCGGCGGTGGCGGCGTTGGCGGCGCCGGCGAGGGCCGCGAAGGCGGCGCCGACGGCGAGGGCGGTGAGGCGGATGGTCATGAGAACCCCCTTGTTTGGCTCTGAGCGGCTCGCCACACGGCGAACCCGTTGCGGCCGGATTGACGCCGGCTCGTGGCGGGAAAAAACGCCTCTGGAGCGATCGCCACATTGACCCGGCGCAATTTCCGGGCGTCGACCCGATTTCCTCAAAATTTTTGTGGGCAAGGCGTGACTGGCGCGCCACACCAGGGGTCTGTAGAGGAATCCTATGCGCACCGATCAGACCGCTCCGGTCCGGCTCTCGGACTACCAGCCCTATCCCTTCCGCCTCGACAGCGTCGATCTCGAGTTCCAGCTCGATCTGGTCGCCACCCGGGTCAAGGCGCGCCTCGCCTTCACCCGCATCGGCGAATCGGGGGCGGCGCTGCGACTGGATGGCGAGCGGCTGAAGCTCCTCTCCATCGCCATCGACGGCGCGCGCCTGTCGGCCAACGCCTATCAGCTCGACGACGAGTCGCTGACGATCGCCGACGCGCCCGACCAGTTCGTTCTTGAGACCGAGGTGGAGATCAATCCCGCCGCCAATACGTCGCTCGACGGGCTCTATGTGTCGGGCGGGCGGTTCTGCACCCAGTGCGAGGCCGAGGGCTTCCGCAAGATCACCTTTTTCCCGGACCGTCCGGATGTGCTGGCCCCCTATGCGGTGCGCATTGAGGCCGAGAAATCAGCGTTCCCGCGTCTCCTCTCCAACGGCAATCTCGTGGAGGCCGGCGACGTGGGCGAGGGGCGTCACTACGCCCTGTGGCGCGATCCGTTCAACAAGCCCTGCTACCTGTTCGCCCTGGTGGCCGGCGAGCTGGACGAGCTGGCGGATTCCTTCGTCACCATGAGCGGCCGCAGCGTCGAGCTGCGCATCTACGTCGATCCCGGCCAGGCGCCCCGCGCCGCCTACGCCATGGACGCCCTGAAGCGCTCCATGCGCTGGGATGAGGAACGATTCGGCCGCGAATACGATCTCGACCTGTTCATGATCGTGGCCGTGCGCGACTTCAACTTCGGGGCCATGGAGAACAAGGGCCTCAACATCTTCAACGCCTCGCTCCTCTTGGCCGACGAGGCCACGGCCACCGACGCCGACTATGAGCGCATCGAGAGCGTGGTGGCGCACGAGTATTTCCACAACTGGACCGGCAACCGCATCACCTGCCGCGACTGGTTCCAGCTGTGCCTGAAGGAAGGGCTCACGGTGTTCCGCGACCAGAGCTTCTCCGCCGATATGCGGGGCGAGGCCGTGCAGCGGATCAAGGACGTGAAGATGCTGCGCGCCCGGCAGTTCGCCGAGGACGCCGGTCCCATGGCCCACCCGGTGCGGCCGTCCAGCTATCTGAAGATCGACAACTTCTACACCGCCACCATCTACGAGAAGGGGGCGGAGCTGATCCGCATGCTGAAGCTGGTGGTGGGCGAGGCCGCCTTCCGCGCCGGCATGGACCTCTATTTCGACCGGTATGACGGCACGGCCGCCACGGTGGAGGCCTTTGTCGCCTGTTTCGCCGACGCCTCGGGGCAGAACCTCGACCCCTTCTTCCGCTGGTACGAGCAGGCGGGCACGCCCGAGCTCGCCATCGACGTGGACCACGACGGCGAGCACGGCGTGGCGCGGATCACCCTCGCCCAGCGCAGCGCGCCGACCCCCGGCCAGCCAGAAAAGGCGCCCGTGCCGGTCCCTGTGGCCCTCGGCCTCCTGGACCATGCGGGTCAGCCGCTCATAGACACCTGCCTTGTGGTGCTCGACGACGCTGAGCGGACCATCGAGCTGCCGGCGCCCACGCGGCCGGTGGTCTCGGCCCTGCGCGGCTTCTCCGCCCCGGTGACCCTGAAGCTGAACGAGCCCGCCCCAGACGCCTACGTACGCCTGGCCCATGATTCGGACGCCTTCAACCGCTGGGAGGCGGCGCAAGGCCTCGCGCGGGGTCTGATCCTGGCGCGGGCGAGCGGGACGCCCAGCGAGCTCGACGAAGAGCGCTTCGCCGAGGCCCTGGGCGCGGCCCTCGCCGACGCCAGCACCGACGCGGCCTTCAAGGCGCTCCTGCTCGGCCTGCCCAGCGAGTCGGACCTCGCCCTCGGCGGCGAGGCGGTGGATCCGCTGGCCCTGCACGCGGCCCGCGACGCCCTGCGTCTGCGCATCGCCGTGCATCTGGGTTCCCAGCTGCGCACCCTGCATGGCGAACTTCAGAGCGTCGGGCCCTTCTCGCCCGACGCCGCCAGCGCCGGCCGTCGGGCCCTGCGCAACGCCGCCTTGGAAATGCTGGCGGCCGACCCGCACGCGGAAAACCTCACCCGCGCCGAGCGGCACTATGCGGGCGCCGGCTGCATGACCGACGAGATGGGCGGGCTGAACGCGCTCATGCTCATCGGCGGCCAGAGCTTTGATCGCGCCCTCACCGACTTCTATAGCCGCTGGAAGGCCGAGCCCCTGGTCATCGACAAGTGGTTCGCGGTGCAGGCGCGCGCGCCGGGCGAGGATGCGCTCGGCCGCGTGCTCGGCCTCTCGGTCCATCCCGACTTCGACCCGAAGAACCCCAACCGCCTGCGCGCCCTGGTGCAGACCTTCGCCTCCGGCAATCCGGCCCGCTTCCACGATCCCAGCGGCGCCGGCTACCGCTTGCTCGGCGACCACATCCTGGCGGCGGATCGCATCAACCCCTCGGTGGCGGCGCGCCTCGTCGAGCCCCTGGCGTCGTGGCGTCGCTACCGCCCGGATCTGGCGACCAAGATGCGCGCCGAACTTTCCCGGATTCTGCATGGCGAGGATCTGTCGAAGAACCTCTACGAACAGGCCTCGCGGGCGTTCGAGGCCAATCCGACGGCTTGATCCCCTCGTGACAGAGTCGCCCGCTAAGCTTAGGATTCATTAGAGATTCACGAATCGGGAGGGGCGCGCTTGGCCAGTCGCGCGAACCAGCGCGCGAAGGCGAAAGCATCCAAGGGCGCCGCAGCCGGCGACTCTGCGCTCGCTCACGACCCGTTTCCCACGCCCCTGCGAGTCATCATGCTCGGGGCGTTGGTGTTGCTCACCGCCGACGCCGCAATCACCGCCTATCAGTTGCGCACCTCCGCGGCCGACACCCGCGCCGCGGCCACTGCTAAGCCCAGGGCCGAGTTGCTCGCCGCCAGGGTCGAAGGCGCCATGGACAAGGCCTCCGCGGCGGCCAGGGCCGGCGCCGCGCTCCTGGACCGCCCTGACGTCAAGCCTGACCAAGCTGCGACCCTGACCATGCGCCTGGGCGCGCCCTACCTCGTGGGGGTCGCTGTGACTGCCGACGAACGCGTCCTGTTCTCCGTGGGCGAGGTGGGGAGCGATTGGAGCGCCGGCGCCCGGGCGGTGGAGTCTGCGGCGGCCGGAACCGTCGCCGTGGTGGCGCCGAGAGGGTCCAAGGCGGCGTCGCCAATGGTGGCCGCCGTGGCCGGCGGCGGTCGGTCGGTGCTGGCGATGGTGGACCTGCGCGGTCTTTTGGCGGCGAGCGCCGAGGAGGGCGGCGCCTATATCGTGACCGCCGACGGCCGTGTCGTGGCTGCGAACCAAGCCGAGGCGATCGGCGCATCCGCAGCCAGGCTGCTGGCGACGGATTTGCCGCCCCTGAACGAGGCCGCGCGCGCCGGCGCCGCGGTGCTGAGCGCCAAGTCCCGCGTGGCGGCGCAGATCGTGGCGGCCCCGGTGGCCGGCGACGGGCTCTACGTCATCGTCGCGCCGCGCCGGAGCGGCTTTAGCCTGCCCACCGGCTTGAGCTCGCTCTGGCCGAGCCTGCTCACTCTTCTGGGGCCCCTGGCGGCGGGGGCGGCTCTGACCCTGGTGATCTTTCGCCAGGCGAGGCGCGCCGATCGGGTGCAGAGCGAGCAGCACGAGAGCGAGCGCAAGTTCCGCCTGGCGGTGGAGGCGGCGCGCTGCGGCATCTGGGAATGGCGCATCCGCGAGGACATGGTCTACCTCTCCGACGTCACCGGCGTGATGTTCGGCTGGGGCGGCGGCGGGGTGGCCAAGGGTGAGGACCTCATCGCCCGCATCGCGCCAGAGCACCGCGCCCGAGTGCGGCAGGCCCTGGAGGGGGCGGCGGACTTCGGCGCCTTCGACGTGTCGTTCAAGGTGCCGGGACCGGACGGCCGGGCGGCTTGGATTGACGCCCGGGGCCAGGCTTACGGCGCCTCGGACGAGATGGGCTATGGCGTCATTCTCGGCGTCGCCCTCGACGTCACCCAGGAGCGTATGGCCCAGGCCCGCGCCCAGGCCGCCGAGGCGCGCCTGCACGACGCCATCGAGAGCGTCTCGGAGGCCTTCGTGCTGTGGGATCGCCGCGGGCGGCTCATCATGTGCAACAAGACTTACCGCGAGTTCTTCTCCCTGGACCCGCGCATCCTCAAGCCAGGCGCGCCGCGGGACCAGGTGAACCGCATCGCGGAGATCGCCATCCGTCATCAACAACCCGTCCCCGACGGTCGCCGCGGCGTACGCGAGGCCGAGCTCATCGACGGCCGCTGGGTGCAGATTTCCGAGCGCCGCACCGCTGACGGCGGTCTCGTCATGACCGCCAGCGACATCACTGCGGTGAAGCGTCAGGAGGAGGCGCGGCGGCGCAACGAGCAGGCCCTGGAGCGGGCCATCGTGCGCCTGGAAGAGAACCGCGCCGAACTGGCCGAGCTCGCCTACAAGTACGAGCAGGAGAAGATCCGGGCTCAGCAGGCCAACACCGCCAAGAGCGAGTTCCTGGCCAATATGAGCCACGAACTGCGCACGCCGCTGAACGCCATCAACGGCTTCTCCGAGATCATGGTGCATGAGCTGATGGGGCCCATCGGCGACAAGCGCTACAAGGAGTACGCCCAGGACATCCTCACCTCGGGCCAGCACCTGTTGTCGCTCATCAACGACATCCTCGACATGGCCAAGATCGAGGCCGGCAAGCTCAGTCTGAATTTTGAAGCCGTGGACATCGCCTTCGTCATCGCCGAGGCGGTGCGCCTCATGCGCAACCGCGCCGACGCGGCGGGTCTCGAGCTGGTGGCCGAGGTGGGCGCTCTTCCCGAGGTGCAGGCCGACGACCGGGCGGTGAAGCAGATCCTGCTCAACCTGCTCTCCAACGCCATCAAGTTCACGCCCCGGGGCGGCGTGGTGAAGGTGAAGGCGGAGGCCTTTGGCGACCGGGTGAAGATCAGCGTCACCGACACGGGCATCGGCATCTCCAAGGACGACCTCTACCGCCTCGCGAGGCCCTTCGAGCAGATCGAGAGCCAGCACTCCAAGACCCAGCAAGGCACGGGCCTCGGCCTCGCCCTCTCCAAGTCGCTCATCGAGCTGCACAAGGGCCTGTTCGAGCTACAGAGCGAGCCGGGCGTCGGCACCACGGCCAGCTTCACCCTGCCGGTGGACCCGGCGGCCACCGATGCTCTGGTGCGCGAGATGCGCTCGTCGTCGGCGGCGTAACGATCAGATCACGGGGCGGGGGAGGGCTTCGGCGGCGCTTCGGCCGGCCGACCGATGCGGCCGCGCACCACCGCTTCAGCCAGGAGGGCACGATCGGCCTGGCCGAGCTTGGGCATGAAGGCCAAGAGCGCCTCGTCCACCTGAGCCCGGGCCTTGGCCTCGCCGGTGCGGGCGCGGGCGAAGGCCTCGCCCACCGCCACCGCGTCGTAACGGGGCCCCGACATCTTGGCGATGGCCTCGCGGCGGGCTTCGCGCACCTCGTGCAGGGTCACCGCCAGGCTCTCGCCCTGCGCCCGCAGCAGGGCCTGCAGCCCGTCGCGGTCCTGTTGCGACAGCCGTTGCGACAGGGCCCATACTGTGGGCCCTGCGGCGGCGAGCTGCTTTCGCTCCTCGCCGACGCGGAAGGCGCTGTAGCTCGTGCCGGCGAAGAAGCCGGCCACGGCGAGGTTCAGCGCCAGGGAGACGCCGAGCGCGATCTTGACCCCAAGACTATTGGTCATGAGCTTGGACGCTCCACCCCGGCTTCGGTTGCAGGTTCGACGACGCCCAGGCTCAGGGCCTCCGCCTGTCGCACCTTGGCGACATTCGGGCTGGCGAGGCCGATGGCTAGGCCCGCCGCCGCCGCCGCAGCGAGGCCAGCCCCCGACAGCCAATAGCCGAAATCAATCCCGGCGATGCGCGGAACCCGGCGCGGCTTCGGCGCACTGGCCAGAATCAGCTCGCGCAGGCGGGCGCTGGGCGCAGCCGCCTGGTCCGCATCCAGCCACGCATCGAGGTCGGCCTCGGCGGCGAGGATGCGGGCGCTGGCGGCGGCATGCGCGGCGCAGCAAGCGTGCGCCGCCTCGCGCTCGCCGTCCGGCCAACGGCGCAGATCCGCGCCATAGCGTTCCGCCAGGGACTGAAACCGTTCCAGGTCCATGGGCTGAAGCATACCTCCGTGGTCCTCGCCTTCCTGCGCCATGCTCACTCCCGACGCAGGTCGGTCAACGCCGCCCGCAAAGCGCGACGACCTCGCGCCAACAGGCTTTCTACGGCTTCAACGCTGATATCCATCAGTTCCGCCGCTTCGATGTTCGATAGCTCCTGATAATGACAAAGCACAATCGCCTCGCGCTGTCTTGGCGGCAATCCCTGCAAGGCTTCGGCCACTCGCGCCGCCGTGTCTGCGCGCAACAGGCCGGTTTCTGCGCTGGGCGTGGGATCGGACTGTTCCGGCGGTTCGGCCATCAGGTCCTCGCGCCGACGACGCAGGCGATCATAGCAGAGATTGAGCGCCACCCGGTGCATCCAGGTGTCGAACTTACCCGCGCCCGGAGTCCATTTCTCGGCCTGACGCCAGGCGCGCACGAACACCTCCTGCGCGACGTCCTCCGCCTCCACCGGATCGCCCAGCATGCGCCGGGCGAGAGCCAGCATGCGCGGCAACTTGCGCGCCACCAGGGCCTGCACGGCGGCCGGGTCGCCCTTGGCCACGCGCGCCACCAGTTCGGCGTCGGGATCGACAGCCGGAGAAGTTGGCGGCGCGGGGGTCTTGAAGATCAAGCCAGGGTCCTTCACGCGGCGGCGCGCCATCCTTGGGCGCCGACGCCATCACGGCCACTGGCCACGCTGAAGGCTCAAACGTCAACCGGTTGATTGTCCGTCGGCGCTGGCGAGGGCTTCGAGCAGCCCGACAAAGGCGGCGTGAGCGGCGGCGCGGCCCTGCGTCAGCTGTCGCTTCAAGTCGTCGAAGTCGTCGGCGCCCGCAGCCGTCGCCATCAGGTCCTGCAACCGCGCCGGCTCGGCGTCGGGGTCGTCGTGGTCGTCGAGGGCGATCTTCATCACCTGCGACAGGTTCTGCAGGGCGACGAAGGTCTTCGCCAGATCATGATGTCGCGCTTCATCGATCTGGCCGGCGCGGCGGGCGGCCTCCAGGGCGTCCAGGGTCGAGACGTTGAGCGCGCCTCCCGCTGAGGCCGCGGTCAGTTGCAGGGTCTGAGCCGCGAATTCGACATCAACCAGGCCGCCGTTGGAGAGCTTCAGGTCCCAGAAGCCCTGGGCCGGCCGCTCGCGCCGCATGAGGTCGCGCATGGCAAGGGCGTCGCGGGCGGTCTTGGCCGGGTCGCGCGACTGGCGCAGGGCCGCCTCGATGGCGTCCTGGCAGGCCCTGGCGAAGGCAGGCGAGCTCGCCCACACCACCCGGGCGCGGGTGAGGGCCATGAACTCCCAGGTGTCGGCCTCGCCGGCGTAATAGCTGTGGAAGGCGGGGAGGGCCACGGCCACCGGGCCTGCCGTGCCGGACGGGCGCAGGCGCATGTCCACCTCGTAGAGCATGCCCTCGGCGGTAGGGGACGACAGGGTCGCCACCAGGCGCTGGGTGAAGCGGGCGAACACTGTGGCCGGGCTCCAGCCCTTGCGCTCCGACGCCGCATCGGCGGGCGCGTCATAGAGGGTCATGAGGTCGAGGTCCGAGCCGGCGGTCATTTCCCGCGACCCGGCCTTGCCCAGGGCGATGACGGCGGCCTCACCCTGGAAGGCGCCGGCGAGACGTTCGGTCTCGCGCCAGGCCGCGGGGGCGAGGGCGTCGATACAGCCGTCGGCGAGGGCGGTGAAGGCGCGGCCAGCCTCCGCCGCATCGGTCTCGCCCGACATGATCTGCACGCCGATGCGGAACAGGCGCTCGCGCTGGATGCGCCGGGCGGCGTTCATGATCGCCTCGAACTCGTCAAGCTCGGCTAGGAGCTCGAACGCCGCCTTCTCCTCCTCGGCGCGCAGGGGCTCGAAGAAGTGGCCGTCGAGCAGGGCGTCCAGCGCCGCCGGGCGCCGGGCGAGGGTATTGGCGAGGCGCGGGGCGAAGGCCATCACCTCCACCACCAGGTGAAACAGCTCCGGCTGGGCCAGGAACAGGGACTGGATTTGCACCCCCGACGACAGGCCGGAGAAAAAGGCGGCGAAGCGGGTGAAGGCGGCGTCGGAGGCCCCGGCGGCGGAGGCGGCTTCCAACAGGCGGGGCGCGAGGCGGGTGAAGAGCTCGCGTCCCCGCGCCGTGCGGGTGGCGGCGATGCGGCCGTGGTGCCAGCCCCGAATCGTCCCGGACACCTGGGCCGGCTGGCTGAAGCCCATGCGGGCGAGGGTGGCCAGCGTCTCCGGATCGTCGTCCACGCCGGTGAAGACGAGGCTGCCGAAAGGCGTCGACAGGGGCTCGTCCTCGGCGAACAGCTCGGCGTAGCGGGCGTTCACCCGCCGCAGCGTGCTCGACACGTCATCATCGAAGGCGGAAAGATCAGCGACGCCGGATAAAGAGGCCACGCGCCGGCGCTCCTCATCATCCTCCGGCAGGATATGGGTCTGCTCGTCGTGCAGCATCTGCACCCGGTGCTCCCAACCGCGCAGGGCGATGTAGGCGCTTCGCAGCTCCTCGGCGGCGGCGCTCTCCACATGGCCGGCGGCGCTAAGCGCGTCGAGGGCGTCGAGGGTGCGGGGGCTGCGCAGCTCCGGCTTGCGCCCGCCAAGGATCAGTTGCTGGGTCTGGACGAAGAACTCGATCTCGCGAATGCCGCCGCGGCCGAGCTTCAGATTGACCCCCGGCGCGTCCAGTCGCTCGTCGGTCTTATAGGCGTGAATCTGGCGCTTGATGGAATGGATGTCGGCGATGGCGGCGTAGTCGAGATTGCGCCGCCAGATGAAGGGGACCAGCGCCTTGAGGAAGGCCGCGCCCTCGTCCTGATCGCCGGCGCAGACGCGGGCCTTGATCATGGCCGCCCGCTCCCAGTTCTGGCCCACGCTCTCATAGTAGTCGAGGGCGGCGGCCACCGGCATGGCGGCGGGAGTAGAGGCGGGGTCGGGCCGCAGGCGCAGGTCCACCCGGAACACATAGCCGTCTTCGGTGCGCGCCTGCAGCAGGTCCGCGAGGGTGCGGGTGAGGCGCAGCGCGGTCTTTTCCGGCTCAACCCCCTCGGCCACGGGCAGGCGCTCAGGGGCGTAGAACACCGACACGTCGATATCGCTGGAATAGTTGAGCTCGAAGGCCCCGTGCTTGCCCAGCGCCAGGCAGAAGAGCCCGGGGGCGGGGCCGGCGGAACCGGGAACAGGAGCGGCCATGCGGCCCTTGGCGGCCTCCTCGCGCACGGCCACGGTGAGGGCGGCGGCCACGCTGGCGTCGGCGAAACGGGCCAGGGCGCCGGTGACCTGGTCGAGGTCCCACACACCGCCCAGATCACACAGCGCGGTGAGGAGGTGCAGCTCGGCCTTCAGCCGGCGTAATACGGGTTTGGCGGCGTCGGCGTCCGGGAGCTCGGCGGCTTCTGTCGTGCGAACGAGGAGGTCGGTCAGCGCCGCCTCCGGCTCGGCGGCCAACAGCCGCGCCAGGCGATCCGGATCGTGACGCATGAGGCCGCAAAGATAGGGGGAAGCGCCGGCGATGGGTTCGACAGCCGCCAGCAGAGGTCCGGTCGTTTCCGTCAGCCGCGCCACGGCGGCGGCGTCAGCGACGGGGCCGCAAGGCCGCATCAGCTCAGCGAGGGCTTGCCCCATGCAAGACTCCAAACCCATTGGGCTGCGGAGCCTTAGCCATGCCGGGCGCAAAGTCCAGGCGCCCGGTCCTTCGTGGGCGTCAGCCGACCTGGTCGAGGCCGTAGGCGGCGTGCAGGGCGCGCACGGCGAGCTCGGTATAGGCCGCCTCGATCAGCACGCTGGTCTTGATCTCCGAGGTGGAGATGACCTGGATGTTGATGCCCTTTTCGGCGAGGGCGCCGAACATGGTGGCGGCGACGCCGGCGTGGCTGCGCATGCCCACCCCGATCACCGACACCTTGGCCACATCCTCGTCCACGGCGACGCTGTCGAAGCCGATCTCGTCCTTGGCGCCCTGGCAGATATCCAGCGCCCGGCTGGCGTCGCGCTTGCCCACGGTGAAGGCCATGTTGGCGGTCTCGCCCGAGCGGGCGCGGGACTGCACGATCATGTCCACGTTCACATTGGCGTCGGCCAGCTTGTGGAAGATCTTGTACGACACGCCCGGACGGTCCGGCAGGCCGAACAGGGTCACCTTGGCCTCATCGCGGCTATAGGTGACGCCGCTGACGATGCGCTTTTCCACGATCTCCTCCTCGTCGCAAACGATGGTGCCGGCCGCGTCGCTCATGGCGTCGGGCTGCACGAAGCTCGACAGCACCCGCACCCGGACGCGATGGGCCATGGCCATCTCCACCGAGCGGGTCTGCAGCACCTTGGCCCCCAAGGAGGCCATTTCCAGCATTTCTTCGTAGGACACCCGACCGAGCTTCTTCGCCTTCTGCTCGATGCGGGGGTCGGTGGTGTAGACGCCGTCCACGTCGGTATAGATGTCGCAGCGCTCGGCCTTCACCGCCGCGGCCACTGCCACGGCGCTGGTGTCGGAGCCGCCGCGACCCAGCGTGGTGATGCGCCCGTCCTGGGTCACGCCCTGGAAGCCCGCGATGATGGCGATCTCACCCGAGTCCATGGCCGCGCCGAGGGCCTCGGCGGGAATGCTGTCGATGCGGGCGCGGCCGTGGGCCTCGTCGGTGATGATGGGGATCTGCCAGCCGAGCCAGGAGCGCGCTTTCAGGCCCATGTTGCGCAGGACCATGGCCAGCAGCCCCGCCGTCACCTGCTCGCCGGAGGCCACCACCACATCATATTCATCGTCGCTGGAGCCGAGGCCTTGCGCCGGGGCGCCGGCGGCGTCGGTCCAGGCCACCAGCTCATTGGTCTTGCCGGCCATGGCCGAGACGGCGACGGCGAGGCTTTTGCCCCGCGCGGCCTCGGCGGCCACCAGGCTCGCCACGTGACGGATGCGCTCCATGTCGGCCACGGAGGTGCCGCCGAATTTCATCACCAGCCGGTTCATGCCCGCCCGCTCGCTACGCCTTTTTTCTCTTGCCAGGACGGTGGGGCCGGCCCATGTCCCGAGAAGCGCCGCTTCTAGTGCGCGCAGGCCTGCGACGGAAGCCTAAAATGGCGTCGAGCGGCCTCGATCGAGGAATTTCGTATGTCCGAAATGGCGCAAGGTTCCAGCGTCGACCCCGCCGAGGTCGAACGATTTTCGCGCATTGCCGCCGAATGGTGGCAGGTGAAGGGCAAATTCGCCCCCCTGCATCGGTTCAATCCGGTGCGCCTCGGCTTCATCCGCAACACCTGCCTGCAAAGGTTTGGGCGCGACGCGACCCTCGCCCGCCCGTTCGAGGGCCTGAGGCTGCTCGACATCGGCTGCGGTGGCGGACTTTTGTCCGAGCCCATGGCCCGGCTGGGCTTCACGGTCACTGGCGTCGACGCCTCGGCGCGCAATATCGGCGCGGCCAGCGCCCATGCGGCGGAGCAGGGGCTTGTCATCGACTATCGCTGCGACACGGCCGAGAACCTGCTCGCCGCCGGAGTGGGCCCCTTCGATGTGGTCTTGAACATGGAGGTGGTGGAGCACGTGGCCGACCCGCGCGCCTTCCTGCAGGACACGGCGGCCCTGCTGGCTCCAGGAGGCGTGATGATTATCGCCACGCTCAACCGCACCCTGAAGGCCCTGGCCCTCGCCAAGATCGGCGCGGAATATGTGCTGCGCTGGCTGCCGGCCGGGACTCATGATTGGAATAAGTTCTTACAGCCGGAGGAGGTGCGTGCGCATCTCGCCGGCGCGCCTGTCGAGGTGAAGGGACCGTTCGGCGTGGTCTATAGTCCGCTCAGCGACAGCTGGGCCTTGGGCGCGGACACGTCGGTGAACTACATGATGACCGCCGAACGGAACTGACGCCTTGCTGGTCCTGACGCCCACCGCCACGCTCTTCTTCGGCACGGTGCTGAACCTCGCCGTCGCCTTCGTCCTCGGCGTGGCCATCGGGGCGGAGCGGCAGTACCGCCAGCGCAGCGCGGGCCTGCGCACCATCGTCCTCGTCACCCTGGGCGCGGCGGCCTTCGCCGATGTGGGCGCGCGCGCTTTTGGCAATGAGGGCCTGGCCCGCACCATCGCCTATGTCATCAGCGGCATCGGCTTTCTGGGCGCGGGCGTGATCATGCGCGAGGGGGCGCAGGTGCGCGGCCTGAACACCGCCGCCACCTTGTGGAGCTCGGCGGCCGTGGGCGCCTTCGCCGGCGCGGGCCACGCGCTGGAAGCCATCGCCGTGACCATTTTCATTCTGGCCGCCAACACCTTGTTGCGGCCGCTGGTGAACTGGATCAACCGCCGTCCCATTTCCGCCGGCGAGACCGAGGCTACCTATCGCGTGCACGTGGTGTGCGAGCCGAGCGCAGTCTCCGACGCGCGCGACCTGCTGTTCGAAGTGGCCGAAGCGGCGCACTATCCGGTGCGCGAGATCGAGACCCTCACCGAACTGGAAGACCAGGTGGAGCTGGCCGCGGTGCTGCTGCCCACCACCGCCAAGGAGTCCGAACTCGACCACATGGTGCGGCGCCTGGAGGCCGCGCCCTTCGTGGAAAGCGCCACCTGGACCGTGCACGCGGAAATGTAAGTCGCGGGCGCGCCGTTCCGCGATCGCGATAGCTCTAGCGAAGCAGCAGGGGCGCGAGCGGGGTTGCGGCGACCAGGGCCGGCCAGAACCGCTTCGTGAGCGGCAAGACTGTGATGGCGGCCAGCAGCGGCCAGGCGAGAATGACAAGGGCAGCGTCGAGGAAGGGGTGCACGCTGTTCCACCACAGCACGCCAACGACGCTCCACGCCCACACGCCCCAGCCGAACACCTGGCCCGTCGCGCTGTATAGTCCCCGCCAATCCATACCCATCCCCACGACGCCGATCCCCCCGCGTCTATTCCTAGCTTAAAGACAACACCGAGCGTCGCCTAGCGGGTTCGCCTAGTAAGAAAGAACCCCAGGCGTATTTTCGCTGAAGCTCCGATTACAGGAAGTCGCGCAGATAGGCGCAGAGCGGCGCGTCGGCGGGGGGCATGGGATAGTCGTCGAACTGGGACGGCTTCACCCAGGCCAGCGCCTGATGCTCACGCCGCTCCACGAACCCCTCCCAGCGCCGCAACAGATAGAGCGGCATGAGGAGGTGAAAGTCCTCGTAGGTATGGCTGGCGAAGACGAAGGGGGCGAGGCAGGCCTGGGCCGCCCGAATTCCCAGCTCCTCCTCCAGCTCGCGCACCAGACAGGCCTCCGGCGTCTCGCCGGCTTCGAGCTTGCCGCCGGGAAATTCCCACAGGCCGGCGAGCTGCTTGCCCTCTGGTCGCTGGCAGATCAGCACCCGGCCGTCCACGTCCACCAGGGCGGCGGCGGCCACGATCAGCATCTTCATGCGTCTGTTCCCTTGTTGAGACCGCCTTTAGACCTCCCGCGCCAGGGTGGCCACTGATGTCGCCGCTCCTCGCCCAGCTCTATCGCGCCTTCGCCGAGGCCCCGGCCCTCACCGGGCGGCGCTTGCAGGTCTATCTGTGGCTCTTGTTTGGTCTCAACGCCGCGGTGGCGCTGATCTGGCTCGGGCTCGCCGTGATGCACGGGGGTCTGGCGCAGACCGGCAAGGCGCTCGGTTCGGACTTCACCAGTTTCTGGGCCGCCTCCAAGCTCGCCCTCAGCGGTCACGCGGCGCTGGCCTACGAGACCGAGCCGCACTGGGCGGTGCAGAAGGCCATCTTCGGCGGGCGGGAGGTGGGCTATTCGGCCTTCTTCTATCCGCCCACCTATCTGCTCATCTGCCTGCCCCTGGCGCTCGCCCCCTATATGGCCTCGCTGTTCGCTTGGCTCTCAGCGACGGCGCTCCTCGCCTGGCGGACGGTGAAGGCCTGGAGCGGGCAGAACCTTCTCCTCGCCTCGGCGGCCTTTCCGGCGGTGTGGGTGACGGAGGGCCACGGCCAGAACGCCTTCCTGACCACGGCCCTGATGGGGGCGGGCTTGGCGGGGCTGGAGACCCGGCCCTGGCTCGCCGGCGTCGCGTTCGGCCTCCTCACCTTCAAGCCGCACCTGGGGCTATTGATCCCGGTGTTGTTGCTGCTCAACGGCCGCTGGCGGAGCATCGCCTCGGCGGGGGCGACGGCGGGCCTCCTTGCGCTGATCGCCACCCTGGCTTTCGGGCCGGACATCTGGCGCGCCTATCTCGCCGCCGGACCCCTGGCCAAACAGTCCCTGGAAGAGGGTCTGGTGGGGTTCGAGAAGATGCAGAGCCTGTTCGCCGCCGTGCGCCTGTGGGGCGGGAGCATCGCGCTCGGTTATGTCGTGCAGGGGCTAGGAGCGATCGCGGCGGTGGCGCTGTTGATCTGGGCGCGACTTAGGGGCGCAAGCATGCGCGCCCAGTCGGCGCTCCTGGTGGCGGGGACGCTGCTCGCCACGCCCTTCCTGCTCGACTACGACCTGATGCTGCTCGCCCTGCCGCTGGCCTTCCTCTACCGCGAGGGGCGGGCGACCGGGTTCAGGCCCTGGGAAAAGACGGCGATGCTGGCCGCCTTCATCGCCCCGGAGGTGGTGCGCTCCCTGGCCCGCGAAGCGCACCTGCCGCTGACGCCGCTCATCGTCGCGGCGCTGCTGGCGCTAATCGCGCGGCGGATAAAGGCATCCCCAATTTAAGCGATAGCGTAGCCCGGTCGAACGCGGCGGCTCCGTCACGCGGGCCACCTTCTGGTCGGGCTAAGATTGAGTTACCTTGCTTCAATGAGCGGATTTGCGCTCATTCAGGAGCGGACCACCGTTTCAAACCGTTGATTGAGGCGAGCGTGGCAATCGATATCGAAACTCGAATTGATCAGTTTAGGAAAAAGCTAAACATCGTATTGTTGTTTTCAAACTTGAGTTTCTTTTTTGTGGGAACTGTTCTGTTATTGACTGGCCCCATCGCGGCGAATTGGTTGGGTCAATATCGCTTAATAAACTACGATGGACCTGGCTGGCAATCAATAATAACAAACTTGAGTTGTAGCTTAATTTTATTGGCGGGCGCTTCGGCAATTCTTGATTTGCTTACCAGAAATTCCATTCAACTTTTCATGCGAGCCACGCTAACCCAGACAATAGAGCGTATGAACAGCGTCGCCGCACCTTTGGCGAACGCAGGATGTTCCGGCTTTTTCCACCAACGCCAAGATCACCTACGGGATATCTTGCTGTCTAGCGAAGAAATGTTCGTTGCGTGCGGTACATCTTTGCCCGATGTGACGAGCTTCACGTTTGTAGGCGAGATTGTCCAAAAGATTAAACAAAACAAAAATTACGTTGCAGAATTCTTAATATTGAACCCAGCGTCGATGAGTGCTTACTTGAAGCGGGGCGTCGGCGTGTACCAATCCGACGAGAATGAAATTGTTGAGCGAATTATTACGGCAATTATAAATATTGAAAGAGCTATGGCTGAATTGAAATCAAGTGAAAAGAATAGAATGCGTTTATATATGATTTCCGCCATCCCAACTATGTCTTGTGTATACAATGAAAAAATAATGGATATTGGATTTTATGATGAAATTCGCAAGGGTAACGTGATTAGCACTTGGAGGTTTGAGAAAATCGCTAGCAATCCCGGTGATTTTTCCCTTTTCGAGCATTACAAATCGAACATCGAATATATCAAGAATCGGCCAGACACGATTTTGCTCTGGTCTGGCGTGGAAGCGGGAGCCGCCCTCGCCATCGGCAAGGCCCAGGCTGAGGGATTCGCCGCCTATTTGCGCCAGCTTGAAGAGGCCGATCCGTTGGACGCAGCAGCGCGGCGTCG
Organism: Pseudomonadota bacterium; assembly: GCA_040757715.1. Taxonomy (GTDB): domain Bacteria; phylum Pseudomonadota; class Alphaproteobacteria; order Caulobacterales; family Caulobacteraceae; genus CAIMFV01. Next base: position 248,695 of record JBFLWS010000003.1, read on the forward strand.
AGCAATCCGGGGCTGGTTATGACCGATATAGATTCATTCCGAGCCGCTCAGCTGCGATAATCCCCGTTGATCTCGATGTAGCGCTTGGTGAGGTCGCAGGTCCACATCACCGCCGCCGCCTGGCCCGCGCCCACGTCGACGGCGATTTCCAGCTCGCGGCCCTGCATGTAGCGGGTCATGGCGGCCTCGTCGTAGCTGTCGGCGATCTTGCCGTCCTTGGCCGCCCACAGCGCGCCGAAGCGGATGGAGACCTTCTCGCGCACGATGGGCTCGTCGGCCCGGCCCACGGCCATGACGATGCGGCCCCAATTGGCGTCGCCGCCGGCGATGGCGGTCTTCACGAGCGGGCTTTCGCAGACGGTGCGGGCGATCCTGAAGGCCGAGGCCTCGCTGACGGCCCCGGTGATCTCCACCTTGACGAAGCGGGTGGCGCCCTCGCCGTCGCGCACCAGCTGCTGGGCGAGATCCAGCGCCACGGCCTCCAGCGCCGCCTTGAAGCCCGCAAGGCGCGGATCGGCGGCGTCGGTGATCGGGGCGTTCCCGGCCTTGCCCGTGGCGAAGAGGAGGAAGGTGTCGTTGGTGGAGCGGTCGCCGTCCACGGTCACCGCATTGAAGGTGCGGATGGTCACATCGCGCACCAGGGCCTGCAGCACCTGCGGGGCGATGGCCGCGTCGGTGGCGGCGAAGGCCAGCATGGTCGCCATGTTGGGGGCGATCATGCCCGAGCCCTTGCAGATGCCGGCGAGCTTCACCGGCAGGCCGTCGATCTCGCAGTTGGCCACCGCGCCCTTGGGAAAGGTGTCGGTGGTCATGATGGCCTCGGCCGCCGTTTCCCACGCGTCGGGGCGCAGGCTCGCGGCGAGGCCGGGCAGCTGCGGCGTGATCTTGCCATCGTCCAGCACCACGCCGATGACGCCGGTGGAGGCGCACACCACCTGCTGCGCCGTCGCGCCAAGTTGATCGGCCACGCCCTGGGCGGTGCGCTCCGCCGCCAGGGCCCCCGGCTCTCCGGTGAAGCTATTGGCGCAGCCGGCGTTGACGATGAGCCCGCGCACATCCGCACCGCCAGTCTCGGCGAGGACCTCCTTGCACCAGTCCACCGGGGCCGAGCCGACATTATGTTTAGTGAACACGCCGGCGGCCGTGGTCCCGGCGTCGAAGGCCATGAGCAGCAGGTCGTCGCGCTCGTGCTTGTAGAAGCCCGCGCGACCTACGGCCAGGCGCACGCCCTGCACCTCGCCCATGGCCGGCAGGGGAACGGCGAGCGGCGAGATCGCCAGACCGGGCTTGCCGGCGGCGGGGGCGTTGTTGGCGTCAGTCACGTCAATGTCCTTTGGGGGGCGTTTTGGCGGGGCGCAGGGCGGGCGCCGGAGTCGATGCGGGCGTGGGTGCAGAATCAGGCGCGACCACCGGTGCGCCGCCTTCGGAGGCCTGATCCACCGTAGGGGCGGCGTTGGCGGCGGCGGGGGGCGCGGTGGCCGGCTCCTTGGCCCCGCCCGGCACATCGGCCGGCGGCGGGATCATCATTTCGATCTTGGCCTTCTTGCGCAGACCGCCGAGCAGATTGCGCACCTCGTCATAGGTGAGGAAGCGCACGATCTGCGGTCGGGCGTCCTGCAGGCTGATGGGCTGCTCGGGCCGGCGCTCCTCCACCTTCACCAAGGTCCAGCCGAGGTCGGTCTTGAACGGGCCCACCACCTCGCCAGGCTTGGCGGCCTTCAGCGCCGCGCCATAGGGCTCGGGCATGGTGTCGAGGGTGAAGAAGCCGAGATCGCCGCCATTGAAGCGGGTGTTCTGGTCGATGGAACGCTGCATGGCCAGGGCCTCGAAGGAGGCGCCGGTGGTGACCAGCTTCTTCAAGGCCTCTGCGTCGGCCTGGTTGGCCACAGCGATCTGCCGGCCACGGATCTCGTCCGAGGTCTTGGCCAGTTTCTGCTGCTCGTCATAGAGCTGGTGAATGGAGGCCTCGTTCACCGCCTTGTCCACTCGGCTCTCCACCAGGAGATCGCCCAGCACCTTGTCCCGGGCCGCTTGCAAGCGGTGGGCGGCCAGCGGGTCCTTGTCGAGGCCCTGTTTCTGGGCTTCGCGGGCGAGCAGGCGCTCGTCCACAACCTCGTCGAGGGCGCGGCGGAACAGGTCGGAGGCCGGATCGAGGGGCTCGCCTTCGCTGATCAGGCCCTGCGCCACCGCCTCGCGCTTCACGTCCGAGGTCCAGATCACCTCGCCGCCCACCTTGGCCACGGGCTTGTCGCCGGGGATGGGGCGCATGGAGCTAAGGGGCGTGCGGTCGCAACTCGCCAGCACGAGCGCCGTCACGCCCAAAAGGGCCGCAAAACTTGCTGCTTGACGTCGCCGATCCACGCTTCTCCCTCGCGCGTTCGAGAGCCCGGCCTGGCGTCGCGGCGGCGAGAACGCCGGCTCCGATCCCTCACGGTTCGGTGCTGCGAAAAGGCCTTCGCGTTGACAGGCGTTTGGTCGGTGCTTAAGTCTCGCGCGCGCGCAAGTCGAGCGCTTTTTCAGCCGTCGTCGACGACCTGTAAAGCCGCCCCGGCCTAGCGTGTTTCTCGGGGGCGCCGTGGACGGACGAACTTGCACGCGCGATAAGCGTGCGCCCTACTCATCTTGGCCCCGACGGGCTATGGCGCGCCGACCTCAAACCATCCGGACCCTTCATGTTAGCTCTGGCGAAAAAGCTTTTCGGCTCCTCCAACGAACGCAAGGTCAAGGCCACGCGTGCGAAGGTCGAGGCCATCAACGCCCTGGAGCGTGAGTTCGAGGCCCTGTCGGACGCGGACCTGCGGGCCAAGACCGACGAATTCAAGGCCCGGCTGGAGAAGGGCGAGACCCTCGATTCCATCCTGCCCGAGGCCTTCGCCACCGTGCGCGAGGCCTCCAAGCGCGTGCTGGGCATGCGGCACTTCGACGTGCAGCTGGTGGGCGGCATGGTGCTGCACGCCGGCGGCATCGCCGAAATGCGCACCGGCGAAGGCAAGACCCTCGTGGCCACCTTGCCGTCCTACTTGAACGCCCTCACCGGCAAGGGCGTGCACCTGATCACGGTGAACGACTACCTCGCCCGCCGCGACGCCGAATGGATGGGCCAGATCCACAACTTCCTCGGCCTCTCCGTGGGGGTGATCGTGCACGGGCTCAGCCAGGCCGAGCGCCAGCGCGCCTATGGCTCGGACATCACCTACGGCACCAACAACGAGTTCGGCTTCGACTATCTGCGCGACAACCTGGTGTTCGACCGCGCCGAGATGGTCCAGCGCGGGCACAACTTCGCCATCGTCGACGAAGTGGACTCCATCCTGGTGGACGAAGCCCGCACGCCGCTCATTATCTCTGGCCCCACCGAGGATCGCTCCGACTTCTACCGGACCATCGACCTTGTCGTGAAGCAGCTTATCCTCGACCGCGCCACCTTCGATCACGACGAGAAGCAGCGTCAGGTGATCCTGAACGAATATGGCAATGAGCAGGTGGAAGAGCTGTTGCTGGCCGGCGGGCATCTGCCGGATGACTCGGCCGGGCTCTACGACGCCGCCAACGTCTCCGTGGTTCACCACGTGAACCAGGCCTTGCGCGCCAACATCCTCTACATCCGCGACAAGGACTACATCATCAAGGGCGGCGAGGTGATCCTTATCGACGAGTTCACCGGCCGCATGATGCAGGGCCGGCGACTGTCGGAAGGCCTGCACCAGGCCATCGAGGCCAAGGAAGGGGTGGAGATCCAGCCCGAGAACCAGACCCTGGCCTCGGTGACCATCCAGAACTACTTCCGCCTCTACGGCAAGCTGTCGGGCATGACCGGCACCGCCGCCACCGAGGCGCAGGAGTTCGCCGACATCTACAAGATGGAAGTCTTGGAAATCCCCACCAACCGGCCCGTGGCCCGGGTGGACGAGGACGACGAGGTCTATCGCACCGCCAAGGAAAAGTACGACGCCATCCTGAAGCAGATCGCCGACTGCCACAGCCGCGGTCAGCCGATCCTGGTGGGCACGGTGTCCATTGAGAAGTCGGAAGTGCTGTCCGATCTCTTGAAGGCCTATGAGTTCGAGCACGAGGGCAAGCGCCGCAAGGGCATCCCGCACCAGGTGCTGAACGCTCGCTATCACGAGCAGGAAGCCTATATCGTCGCCGACGCCGGCGTGCCGGGCGCCGTGACCATCGCCACCAACATGGCCGGCCGCGGCACCGACATCCAGCTGGGCGGCAACCTCGACATGCGCCTCGCCCGCTGGAAGCAGGAGCAGAAGACCCTCGGCCGCGAGCCGGACGAAGCGGCCATCGCCGCGGAGAAGCAGTCCCTCGCCGACGAGATTGCCGAGAAGAAGGCCGAGGCCCTGGCCGCCGGCGGTCTCTACGTGCTCGGCACCGAGCGTCACGAGAGCCGGCGCATCGACAACCAGCTGCGCGGCCGCACCGGCCGTCAGGGCGACCCCGGCCACTCCAAGTTCTTCCTCTCCACCGATGACGACCTGTTGCGCATCTTCGCCGGCGAGCGGCTGGACGGCATCATGCGCACCTTCGGCGTGCAGGAGGGCGAGGCCATCACCCACAAGTGGCTGAACTCGGCTATCGCCACCGCCCAGCGCAAGGTGGAGCAGCGCAACTACGAGATCCGCAAGAACCTCCTCAAGTACGACGACGTGGTGAACGACCAGCGCAAGGCGGTGTTCGAGCAGCGCCAGGAGTTCATGGAGGCGTCCGACCTCTCCGAGGTGGTGGACGAGATGCGCGCCGACACCATCGCCGACCTCATCACTCGCCACCTGCCGCCCAAGCAATATGCCGAGCAGTGGGACGCCGAGGGGCTGCATGAGCGCGTACAGCACATTTTCGGCCTTGATCTGCCCATCGCCGAATGGGTGGCCGAGGAGGGCGTGGATCAGGACAAGATCGCGCACCGCCTCACCGAAGCCGTGGAGCAGCGCGCCAAGGAGCGGCTGGAGCTCATCGGCGAGGAACAGACCCGCGAACTGGAAAAGACCTTCCTCCTGCAGATGATCGACCTGCAATGGCGCGAGCATTTGCAGCACCTGGATCACCTGCGCCAGGTCATCGGCCTGCGCGGCTATGGTCAGCGCGATCCACTAAACGAGTACAAGACCGAGGCCTTCTCCCTGTTCGAGAAGTTGCTGGTCGATCTGCGCCAGAACGTCACCCGCTGGCTGAACACGGTGGAGATCAGCTTCCAGCAGCCGGAGGCCTTCAATACCGAGCCCTCGAACTATTTCGAGGTGCACCTCGATCCGGAGACCGGCCATAACGAGCGGGCCCTGGGCGACGGCATCGGCGGCTTCGGCGACCTGACCCCGGCCCAGCGCGAGGCCCTCCCCGTATCGGCCCTGCCCGGCGACTGGCAGCGCACCAGCCGCAACGCCGCTTGCCCCTGCGGCTCGGGCAAGAAGTTCAAGCACTGCCACGGGGCGCTGGTTTAATTCGAGCGGAACGATGATCCCCCTTCCCCCCTTGCGGGGCAGGGCTATCGCATATGGCCGAGGAGGCTGAGCAGGAAGGCGTCGTCCCATCCGGCGCGCTTGATCTTGCCTTTGATGGAGCCCTTGTCGGGGTGCTGTCTTAGGATGTTGAGGGCGAGTTTT
>JBFLWS010000004.1:0-220024 GCA_040757715.1 Pseudomonadota bacterium
TGCAGTATGATCTCGGATATATCGACTTGGAGCAAAAAACCTTGCAAACCCTCGACAACCCGTTCGGCCCGAGGTTGTCACCTATGTCTTAGGTACGATCTGTCACCTATGTGTCCGGTCTGGACAATGAGAAGAGTGGCGGAGAGGGAGGGATTCGAACCCTCGATACCCTTGCGAGTATGCCGCATTTCGAGTGCGGTGCTTTCAACCGCTCAGCCACCTCTCCGGAAGCGCAGGGCGCGCGGGTCAAGCCTGCGCGCTGTCGAGCGAGGGGGCGATACCTAGCGACGTCGGCGCGCGGACGCAAGCCTCTCTTCAAAAGGCCCCATGACGCCCTGCGCCCGACAGAAATCGCCCGGCGCCTTCCTGCGTTTCACCGGAACGAAGCGTGGCGAGGCCGAGCTCCACCTCGCGCGGAATGATCTGATCGGCCGGAAGGTCCCATTGCTCCAAGGCGAGGCGCCGGTCATGGCGCAGGCACAGTTGGGGAAACCTGGCGATCTCCTCGGCGAGGGCGAGGGCGGCGTCCAGGGCCCCGCCATCTTCGGCCAGGCGATTGACCAGGCCCATGGCGAGCGCTTCTTCAGCCTCTACCGCCCTGCCGGTGAGGATGAGGTCGAGCGCTCGAGATTGCCCGATCAGCCGCGGCAGGCGCACGGCGCCCAGGTCCACCAGGGGCACGCCGAACCGACGGCAGAATACGCCGAGCACCGCGCCTTTCGCCGCCACGCGAAGATCGGCCCAGAGCGCCAACTCCAGCCCGCCGGCGACGGCGTAGCCCTCGATGGCGGCGATCACCGGCTTTTCTGTGATGAGGCGGGTCGGGCCCATAGGCCCCTTGTCGCCCTCACGTTCGATCCGGTTGGGCGCCGCTCCGCTCGCCAGGGCCTTCAAGTCGGCGCCCGCGCAGAAATGGCCGCCGCGCCCCTGCAACACGATAACGTCCGTGTCCGCGTCCTGATCCGCAGCCTTCACGGCGGCATAGAGCGCCTCGGCGACAGCACGATCCACCGCATTGCGCCGCTCCGGCCGCTCAAGCGTGATGAGGGCGATGGTCCCTCGACGCTCTGAAGACACTCGCTGCATCGTCGCCTCCCTGGTGTATCGATCAGTAGGCGCCCCGCGCCCCAGAGCAAAATCCGATCGAACAGAATCGGATTTTGCTCATACACAATTGAATCTAGAGCATTTTTACCCGAAAACCGGTTCCCACTTTTCAGAAAATGCCCTAGTTGTTTGATCCCGGGTTTTGATGGTGCAGTTTTTTCCAACGCATGGAAGGAAGCACTATGGGCCAGGTTCTTCATGGAAGCGCCCGCACGACTGAGGCAGTCCGCCGAGCGGTGCGCCTTGGCTGTGGTGGAGTCGATCGCCTGCACGTCGTTTGGGCTGACCTCGACCAAAGCATGGAACAGGCGCCGCCAAACCCCTTTGATGGTCCAACGCCGGAAGCGATTATAGATCGTGGTCGGCGGCCCATAGAGCGCGGGGCAGTCCTGCCAACGACAGCGAGACTTCAGCACATGCACGACGCCGCTGATCATCCACGCGATGCGCGCCGGACTGGTTCTTCGGCAACAACGGTTCTATCGTCGCCCACTGGCCATCGCTCAACCAGAACTCTCCAGCCATGATCCAAGCCCCCCTTCTGAGAGCTTGAATCATGGTTCGCGCCACTTAATCAGTAGGATGGTGGAGTTTGGAACCTAGCCGGCCTGGTCCAATTGCTCGTCCTCTTCGGCGAGCACTCGGGCGAGGTCCAGCACCAGTTTTCGCCCACGCTTGGCGATGCGGGGGAATAGAGCCGCTAGCTCCATACCCTCAGGTGTCATCACCAATTCGTGCACGAAGGCGCTGGCGTCCTGGTCCGCCACGCCTTCGGGCAGAGGATCCACCGTATCGGCGAGGCCGTCGAAGAAATAGTTGATCGGCGAGCGCAGAGATCGGGCGATCTCATACAGCTTCGAAGCGCTGACCCTATTGGCGCCGCGCTCATATTTCTGCACCTGCTGGAAGGTCAGGCTCAGAGATTCTGCGAGGCGCTCTTGGCTCAGCCCCATGGTTTTTCGTCGCATTCGAATGCGAGCGCCCACATGTAGGTCCACCGGATTGGCGGCGCGTTCGACTATCGCTTTTAGGTTCGTCCTCAGGATCACCATGAATAAAGACCTTCGGCTCGAATGGGTCCCGGTCTCGACCAGCGCTTAATTGGGCGGCCTGCGCACCAGAATACCGGAAAGTAATCCTGGTGTCGCCAATTTCGCGGTGGTGTAGAGCCGTGGTGGTATAGACACAATTAAAACGAGTGTCGTCAATATGAAAAACAAACAATCCTTAATCAAACCATACAGAGGCGGCGCAGTGGGCGCTGGCAAGGCCGCATCAAGCACCGCCTTAGCCCCATGCGGCAGCGTTGACAGCGCGCGCCCATAGGGGTCGATCACCGCCGACACGCCCGTGGGGGTGGCGCGCAGCATGGGCAAGCCGGTCTCGATGGCTCGATAGCTGGCGATGTTCAAATGCTGCAGCGGTCCGCTGGTGGCCCCGAACCAGGCGTCATTGGAAATATTGACGATGACGGCAGGACGCGCGGCGTCTTGGGCTGGCAAGGACGGGAACAGGCTCTCATAGCAGATCAAGGGCTGCACAGCGGGCAAACCGGGCAGCTTCAGCGGTCGGGGGCGAGACCCCGCTGAAAAGCCGTCGCCCACATGCACCAACTTCTTCAGGCCGAGCACATCGGCCAGATGGTCCATCGGGAAATATTCGCCGAACGGCACCAGGCGATATTTGTCGTACACACCCACGGTTTCCAACCCGGCGCTCGTCCGGCGAAGGGCGGCCAGACTGTTGTAAAAGCTGGGCCCGCGCGCACCTTCCGCTTCACGGTAACCGCCCAAAAGCAGGGTCTGACCCGGCGACAGGGCCTGCTCGACCACGATACGGGTCCAGGTGTCGGGCGCGAGGTAGTCATTCATGGAGGCCGGGATCGCGCCTTCAGGCCAAATGATCAGATCGGGCTTGCGGGCAGCAGGCGCAGCGGTGAGATGGCCATAGGCGCCCAGGATCGAGGCCAGGTTTTCCGGCTTCCACTTGTCCTTTTGGTCGATATCCGCCTGGACAATGCGGACCATGACAGGCGTCTCTGCGGGCTTCGCCAGCCCCAAACGCACGGCGCCATAGCCCCAGAGCGCGACGAACAGGGCGAGCGCGCTGCCGAGGCTCCACGCCCGCGAGCGCCGCGAAACACGATCGAAAAGGAGCGCCGGAGCTGCGGCCAGGATCAGGGTGAACAGGGTCAGGCCATAGGCGCCCACCAAGGCCGCACCCTGGCTCATGGCCGAACCGGCTGGCCACGCTTCGCCTACCAAATCCCAGGGGAAGCCCGTAAGAAGGTGGCCTCGCACCCACTCTTCCACGGCGAAGATCGCCGCAAAGGCCAATACGCGCCGCGCGCCCTGCGGGGTGAGGCTGCGATAGGCCAGTCCCGCCGCGCCAAACAGTAGGGCGAGGCCGCCCGCCAAGAAGCCCACCGCGAACGGACCCTGCCAGCCATGCTCGGCGGCATCCACCTGAAAGGCTTCCCCCACCCATGACGTGCTGATGTTGAAATAGGCGAGCCCCGCCAGCCAGGCCCGCCAAAAGGCCGAGCGTAGTGGACGCGCCTCATTCGCCCCATCAAGAAGGCGCAGCAGCAGGGCGAACCCCAGCAATCCTGGACTGAATCCAAAGGGCGGGGGCGCCAAGGCCGGCCCGGCGCCGGCGAGCAGAGCGCTGGCGATTACGCCAAACCGGGTCGATGCGAAGGCTCTGGCGCGCGCCCACGGCGTCGCCCTCCAAGCGATCAGCAGAGCATTCATGGCGTGTCGGATGATGCGAGAGCAGAGGCCTCGATCTCTTCAGCCGTTTTGAGCGGTCGAACCCTCAGTCGGCGAATGCGGCGTGGGTCGGCTTCGATCACTTCGAATTCAAAGCCGCTCGGATGCAGGATCACTTCGCCTCGTTGAGGCAGGCGCCCAGCGAGAGCGGACACCAGGCCCGCTACGGTGTCCACTTCTTCCTCGAAATCCTCAATGCCGAGGGAAGCGCCCAGGCGCTGCTCCACCGCCTCCAACGCCGCGCGTGCGTCGACTTCGAGAGCGCCGCCGGGGCGGCTGATGATTTCCGGGGCCGATTCATCATCGTACTCGTCATCGATCTGGCCCACCACGGCCTCGATCAGATCCTCCATGGTGACCAGGCCGTCGGTGCCGCCGAACTCGTCGATCACCAATGCGAGGTGGATTCGCGCCACGCGCATGCGCACCAGGAGATCTGCGCAACGCATGGAGGCCGGCACATAGAGCACTTCACGCCGCAGGCGGTGCAAGACGAGCTCGTCCCAGTCGGGACTGAAGTCGCCAAGACCATCCGGCGGCGTCAACAGCTTCAGCACGTCCTTGATGTGGACCACGCCAAGGGGATCGTCGAGGGTCTCACGATAGACCGGCAATCGGGTCAGCTCGGCCTCGGCGAAGGCGCGCACCACCTCCACCAAGGGGGTGGCGATGTCGAGGGCCACGATGTCGGCGCGCGGTGTCATGACATCGCCGATGCGCAAGGTCTGGAAGGCTTCCGCCTGGTCGACGATGTCCACTGCCGTGGTTTCGCCGATGCCCGACGCCGCCGGTGAGGCGGGCTCAGAACGGCGACCGAACCAGAACCGCCAAGCGCGCGCGGGCCCGCCGCGCCTTTGGCTCATCCTCAGTCCTTCTCCAGCGAAGGAACCGCCGCTTCTACCGTCAGGGTTCGCCATCGTCTCCGTCTTCGCGGACGAGATAGGGATCGGGAGTCCCTAACTTCGCCAGCACCTCTTTTTCCAAGGCCTCCATCGACTCGGCGTCAGCCTCGATCATGTGGTCGAAGCCTACTAGATGCAGGGCCCCGTGGACCAGCAAATGCTGCAAATGATGCGCGAAGCGCTTTTTCTGCTCCACCGCCTCGCGGCTGCAGACGCCAAAGGCCAAGGCGAGATCGCCCAGGTGCGGTCGCGCCGTCTCCGGCGCGGGGAAGGACAGGACATTGGTGGGCCCGGCCTTGCCGCGGAAGCGCTCATTGAGCTCGGCCACCGTGGCGTCGTTGGTGAGGAGAACATCGAGGGCGGCGCCTTTCAGCCCTGGCGCCCCCGCCGCCAAGGCCAGGCTCACGGTGGCCTGCACCAGGGCGTCGAGATCGTCGACGATGCGCCAGGCCTCGTCCTCGACGTCGAGATCAATGTTGATCATCGTCAGATTCGTTCTTGCGGCGCTTCGCGGCGCGGGCGCCTTCGGCGTCATAGGCCTTGACGATCCGCTCCACCAAGGGATGGCGAACCACGTCCTGGGCCTGGAAGCGGGCTACAGCCACGCCCTCTACGCCTTCCAGCAGCCGCACGGCGTGGGCGAGCCCGCTGTCGCCCTGTTGAGCGAGATCCACCTGACTCGGATCACCGGTGACAGCCATGCGCGAGCCCTCGCCAAGCCGAGTCAGCACCATCTTCATTTGCAGGCGGGTGGCGTTCTGAGCTTCGTCGACGATGACATAGGCGTGCGACAGCGTGCGGCCGCGCATGAAGGCGATGGGAGCCACCTCGATCTCGCCCTTGTCTCGGCGACGCTCCAGCACCTCGCGGCCCACAAGGTCGCCGAGCGCTTCCCAGATGGGCATGAGATAGGGATCGACCTTTTCCTTCATGTCGCCAGGCAGGAAACCGAGCCGCTCGCCAGCTTCCACCGCCGGGCGGGCGACGATCAAGCGATCCACTTCGCCCTTCAGCAGCATGGAGACGCCATGGGCCACGGCGAGGAAGGTCTTGCCGGTGCCGGCCGGACCGACGCCGAACACCAGGTCATTGCGGGCCAGAAGCTCAAGATAGCGGTGCTGCGCCTCGGTCTTGGCGGCCACGGTCGCGCGGCGGCCGAGCGCCAGCCCTCCCTTGCGAGGGTGGGGGTGCGGCGTCTCCTGGCGCGCTGCGAGCAGAGCCTGGCGCACATCGCTCTCCGCCACTTCAGCCCCGGCTGCGAGGCGCGCGGCCAGATGTTCGATGGCCCGTTTGGCAGCCGCCCGCGCCTTGGCGTCGCCGGACAGGCGCACGCCGCCGCCTGGGGTCTCCACCAGCACATGGAAGGCGTCTTCGATGAGGGCGGCATGACGGCTTTTGGGTCCGGCCACGGCGCGCGCGACCTCGTCTGTCAAAGGCAGGAACTCTTCGTGTCCGGGACTCAAGCCGCCGCCTCTTTCGAGGATAAGGCCAAGGCTCCGGCGAGACTATTGGGTCCCACCGCCTCGATCTTCACCTCGGCGATTTCGCCCATCAGCGCGTCGCCGGCCTCCACCCACACGGATTGCAGATAGGGACTGCGGCCAATGAGCTGGCCGACGCTGCGACCTTTGCGTTCGAACAGCACGGGCAGGGTGCGGCCGACCTGCGCGGCGTTGAAGTCTTGACGCCCCGCCTCCAGCAGGTCTTGCAACCGCTGCAGGCGTTCGGCCTTCACCTCTTCAGCCACCTGATCCTCCATGGCGGCGGCAGGGGTGCCGGGGCGGCGAGAATACTTGAAGGAGAAGGCCGAGGCGTAGCGGGCCTGGCGGACGATCTCCAGCGTGGCTTCGAAATCCGCCTCCGTCTCGCCGGGAAAGCCGACGATGAAGTCGCCGGAGAGGGCCAAGTCCGGCCGCGCCGCGCGCAGCTTCTCCACCAGGCGCAGGTAGGTCTCGGCCGTATGCTTGCGATTCATCGCCCTCAAGATGCGATCCGACCCCGCCTGCACCGGCAGGTGAAGATAGGGCATCAACTGTGCGATCTCGCCATGGGCGGCGATCAGCTCGTCATCCATGTCGTTGGGGTGGCTCGTGGTGTAGCGGATGCGGTCGAGGCCCGCCTGCTGCACCAAAGCCCGGATCAGCCGGGCTAGGCTCCATCGGCCGTCTCCACCCTCGCCAGCATAGGCGTTGACGTTCTGGCCGAGCAGGGTGACTTCGCGCACGCCCTTGTCGCGCAACGCCTTGGCCTCGTCGAGGATAGCCGCCGCGGGACGGGAGAACTCCGCGCCGCGCGTGTAGGGCACCACGCAGAAGGAGCAGAACTTGTCGCACCCCTCCTGCACCGACAGGAAGGCCGTGGGCCCATGCGTCCGCCGCGTCTTGGGCAGGGCGTCGAACTTGGCCTCGGGCTCGAAGTCGGCCACCACCCGCTCGCCGTTCTGACGGGCGGCGCGGGCGATCAGTTCCGGCAAATGGTGATAGGACTGAGGGCCCACGACCAGGTCCGCCACCGGCGAGCGGGCCAAAATCTCCGCGCCTTCCGCCTGAGCGACGCAGCCGGCCACCGCCACGGTCATGCCGCCGGCCTCAGCCTTTTCAACCTTCAGCGGTTTCAGTCGACCCAGGTCGGAGAACAGCTTTTCCGAGGCCTTCTCGCGGATATGGCAGGTGTTGAGCACCACCAAGTCCGCCCCGTCCGGGGTCTCGGACAGGGCGTAGCCCAGCGGACGCAGCACGTCCGCCATCCGTTCGCTGTCATAGACATTCATCTGACAGCCGTAGGTCTTGATGTAGAGGCGCTTGTCGGCGCTCATTTGACCTCGGTGTCGTCCAGCGGCACGCCGTAGAGCTCAAGTCGATGGTCAATCAGTCGGAAGCCGAGCCGGCGCGCGATGGCCTGCTGCAACTTCTCGATCTCATCGTCCGTGAATTCGATCACCCTGCCCGACTTCATGTCGATAAGGTGGTCATGGTGACCATCGGCGGCTTCTTCGTAGCGCGAACGACCGTCGCGGAAGTCGTGACGGGAGATGATGCCCGCCTCTTCAAACAGCCGCACGGTGCGATAGACCGTGGCGATGGAAATGTGAGGGTCCACCGCCGCGGCGCGGCGATAGAGCTCTTCCACGTCAGGGTGATCCTGCGACTGGCCCAACACGCGCGCCACCACGCGGCGCTGATCGGTCATCCGCATGCCCTTATCGAGGCAAAGCTGTTCAATCCGGTCCAAGGAAGAGTCTCCGGGCGGAGGGGGAAGACCCCCTAACATAGGTCTAGGGCGCGCGAGTGTTAAGCGTGCGTCGCATCACCAGAGCGTCTACCGCCGGCGCGCCGTCACGTCGATAGTAGCCCTTGCGAAGTCCGGCCGATTCAAAGCCAGTCTGCGAATAAAGCGCGATCGCGGGTAAATTATCCTGAGCTGCCTCAAGAAATAGACTTTCGACGCGGGTCTCGGTGCAGATTCCTATGGTCGCCTCGACCAAAGCTCGCCCGATTCCCCTGCGCTGAACCGTGGGCGACACCGCTAGGGTGAGAATTTCCCCCTCGCCGGCGATGGCGCGCGCCAGGATGAACCCGGCGATCCGCCCTGTCTCAATACGAATCGCGAGGCCAAAGGCTCCGGGCGACTGCAAGGCGCTGGCGATATCTGCGGCGCTCCACGGATAACCGAAAGCCTCTGTATGGACGGCGGCCAAGGCTTCCGCCGCCGCCGCGTCGACGGGCTCAAGCCGCACCACAGCCCCCCTCAGCTTGCCGTTCGGCGATGGTCTTGGCGTCGGGGGCGCGCAGATAGAGCGGACGTAGGGGCGCTAGAAGCGCTGATCGGGCGGCGGCGAGACGGGCCACGGCTTCTGGATCGGGATAGGCGCGTTGGTCAAGCCGCGCTCCAGAGATCACGCCCGACAACAGATTCGCGCCAGGACCGACCAGGTTCAGCGGCGCCGACACCGAAAGCTCGGCCAGACGGGCCGCGGCTTCATCGAGGTCGAGCAGGTCCGGCGCGGTGACTGCTGCGCCGTCGACAAAGGCCTGGAAATAGACCCGCTCCCGGCGCGCATCGATCACCGCTGCGGTCAGTCCGCTGTCCGGCGCGGATGCCGCCAACGCCTCCAGCGTTCCGATACCTGCCGCTGGAATTGACAGGGCGAGGGCGAGCCCTTTGGCGAAGGCGATCCCCACCCGCAAGCCGGTGAACGAGCCCGGCCCCACGGTGATGCCGATGCGCTCCAGCTGGCTGAACCGAAGCCCGCTCTTGGCCACGGCCGCCGCGACCACCGGCGCCACGCGTTCCTGATGGCCGCGCTCCATCGCCTCGATCTCGCAGGCGACGACGCGCTCCCCGTCCAGCACCACCGCCGAACAGGCGCCAAGGCAGGTGTCGAGGGCGAGGACGCGCAAAGGGATCGTCGTCAGAGGATCTGACAGGCTTCTTCGAAGGAAAGCCTGGGGCCGCGCGGGAAGGGCGTGTCAACGCCATGACCCAGCGCGCAGATGAAGTTGGAGCGGATGGTCGTACCCGCGAAGAATTCCTGGTCCACGCCCGCATTGTCGAAGCCGGACATGGGGCCGGCGTCGAGACCCAACGCCCGCGCGGCGAGGATCAGGTAGGCGCCTTGCAGCGTACCGTTGCGGAAGGCAGTGACCTCGGCCAGCTTCGGGTCGCCGAACCAGTCCTTGGCGCCCGGATTGTGCGGGAACAGCTTGGGGAGCTGCTCGGCGAACTTCAGGTCATGGCCGATGATGACGATGGCCGGCGCGGCCAGGCTCTTGGCGCGGTTGGTTTCCGACAGGTAGGGGGCGATGCGGGCCTTGGCCGCCTCCGAGGTGAGAAACACGAACCGCGCCGGCGAGGCGTTGGCCGAGGTGGGGCCGAATTTCACCAGGTCGTAGAGCTCGCGCCACAGGCTTTCCGGCAACTGTTCCGGCTTCCAGGCGTTGCGGGTGCGGGCCTCGCGGAACAATTGGTCGAGGGCGGGAGAGGCGAGCTTTTCGGTCATGGCGAGGTCCTGGCGTAGGGAGAACAAGTCAAAGGCTGGCTTCGACGCGGGTCACTTCGGGCACATAGTGTTTCAGCATGTTCTCCACCCCCGACTTCAGCGTCGCCGTGGAGGACGGGCAGCCCGAGCAGGCGCCGCGCATGTGCAGATAGACCACGCCGGTGTCAGCTTCAAAGCGATCAAACAGGATGTCGCCCCCGTCCTGCGCCACCGCGGGGCGGATGCGGGTGTCGAGCAGTTCCTTGATTTCCGCCACCACCTGGGCGGCGTCGCCCTCATAGGCTGCTTCATTGTGACCCGCCCCGCCGGCGTCGTTTCGCATCAGCGGCTGGCCCGAGGTGAAGTGATCCATGATCACCGCCAGGATCGGCGCTTTCAGCTGCGGCCAGGCGAAGGTCTCGCCGCCCTTGGAGACGGTAATGAAGTCCGAGCCGAAATAGACCCGCACCACGCCTTCCACCTCGAACAGGCCCGCCGCAAGAGGCGAGGCCGCGGCCTCATCGGCGCTGCGGAACTCCTTCGGCCCCTCCGGCGAGACGTCGCGTCCCGGCAGGAACTTCAGGGTTTCAGGATTGGGCGTGGCTTCGGTCTGGATGAACATGGGGCAAACCGGAATGACGGCGATTGAGGCGGAACATGGCGACGCCGACAGGCTGCCGCAACCGAGCGATGCTAATCAGGGATGATGGTGCTCGCCATCGGCGCCCGAGACGGTGAAGGTCTCGGTCTGCTTGCCGGCGTGCTCGAATTGCAGCGTGATCTTGGCCTTATCGCCCGGATGCAGGGGCGCCTTGAGGCCCACGATCATCAGATGGCGGCCGCCGGGCGCGAACTTCACCTCGCCGCCGGCCGGCACGGACACCACCGGCGTCGCCATCATGTGCGCCATGCCGTCATGCACCATGGTCTCGTGCAGCTCGACCTTATCCGCGCAATCGCAGGACACGCCCACCAGCCTGTCGGCCGGCCCGGCGTTCTTCAGCGTCATGTAGCCGGCGGTCATCGTGGCTCCGTGGAACGGCGGACGGATGGTCGCCTCCTTCACCTCGATGGCGGCGTTGGCGGCCGTGACGGCGGCGAGCGCGAAAAATCCGGACAGCAGCAGCGCGCGCATGTGCGCCTCCTTAAGACTTGGGCTTAGGACTTGGGCGACCAGAACCCGACAATGGCCTTCACCTCGGCCAAAACCGGGGCGGCGATCTCGCGGGCGCGCTCGGCGCCGTCCGCCAGCACCCGATCCACTTCAGCGGGATCGGCCAGAAGCCGCCGCAGTTCGGAGGTGATGGGCGAGAGGGCGGCCACCGCCACCTCCGCCAGGGCCGGCTTGAAGGCGCCGAAACCTTGACCGGCGAAGCGGCCGAGCACGGCCTCCTTGGTCTCACCCGCGAGGGCGGCGTAGATGGTCACCAGATTATCGGCTTCCGGGCGCGCCTTCAGGGCCTCGATATTGTCTGGCAGGGGCTCGGGGTCGGTCTTGGCCTTCTTCACCTTCTGCAGGATCGTGTCGGCGTCGTCGGTGAGGTTGATCCGCGAATAGTCCGACGCGTCGGACTTGGACATCTTGGAGGTCCCGTCGCGCAGGCTCATCACCCGGGCGCCCGGGCCCTCGATCAGCGGATCCGGCAGGGGGAAGAAGCCCGGAACCCCGAAGTCGTGATTGAACTTGGCGGCGATGTCGCGGGTGAGCTCGAGATGCTGCTTCTGGTCCTCGCCCACCGGCACGTGGGTGGCCTTGTAGAGCAGGATGTCGGCGGCCTGCAGCACCGGATAGGTGTAGAGGCCTACGGACTCGCGCTCGCGATGCTTGCCCGCCTTCTCTTTGAACTGGGTCATGCGGTCGAGCCAGCCGAGGCGGGCGACGCAGTTGAAGGTCCAGGCGAGTTCAGCGTGTTCCACCACCGCCGACTGCGGGAAGATGGTGGCGATCTTCGGATCGAGCCCGCAAGCGAGGTAGGCGGCGGCGATCTCGCGGGTCTGGTCGGCCAGCTTCTTGGGGTCCTGCCACACGGTGATAGCGTGCAGGTCGGCCACGAACACGAACGGCCGGCGGTCCTGCATGTCCACGAACTTCTTCAGGGCCCCGAGATAATTGCCCAGGTGAAGCGCGCCGGAGGCCTGGATGCCGGACAGAACGCGGGTCGGACCCGCATAGGCGATGGGAGCGTCGTCGGTCATGATGGCGGCGCTTTAGCGCACCTTGACGCGCGGGATAAGGGTCTAGCTGCCGAGATCGGCGCTTTCCACCCCGGCCGGCTTGGGCTGGCGGCGCAGGGCCCCGCGCACCTCGGCCACGGTGACCGCCTTCAGGCCGAACAGCAGCACGAGATAGAGGAGCCCGCCGAGTCCCACGGCGAGCACGAGGGCGATCTCCTTGCGGCCCAACAAATAGGGCTGCAGGTCGGCGCGGAAATAGGAAGCGAGCCCCAAGAACACGCCGAGGATCATGCTGGCCGACAACAGGCGCAAGAGGCGCGACACCGTGGCGCTGGAGGGCTGATAATGGCCGCGGCGGATCAGGGTGACCGTCATCTGCGCCACGTTCAGCCAGGCGGCGATGGCGGTGGCGGCGGCGATGCCCTGGAAGCCGACCAGCCAGAACAGGGTCACGCCCAGCACGATATTGGTCCCCACCGAAATGAGGGCGAAGCGCATGGGGGTCTTGGTGTCCTGGCGGGCGAAGAAGGCCTGGTTGAGGATGCGCGCCAGCACGAAGGCCGGCGTGCCCCAGCCGTAGTGGAACAGGGCCTGGGCGGTGGCCACCGCGTCCACATGATGGAAGGCGCCCCGGGTGAAGAGGGCGTCGATGAGGAAGTAGGGCATGCACACCAGGGCCGCCGCCGCCGGCAGGGAAAAGGCCAGCGACAGGGCGATGGCCTCGTCCATGGCGTCCTGCGCGCCGGCTTCGTCCTTCTGATGCACGGTGGTGGAGAGCCTCGGCAGCAGGGCGACGCCGATGGCCACGCCCACGAGGCCGAGGGGCAGCTGATAGAGCCGGTCAGCCACGGCGAGCCACGAGCGGGCTCCGTTCACCTGACTGGCCAGCATGCCGGAAATGAAGATGTTGATCTGGGTGGCGCTGGCGGCCACCGCGCCGGGAACGGCGAGGGCGATGAGCTGCTTGATCTCGGGGGTCAGGCGCGGCCAGCGCAGATCCACCCGCGCGCCGGAACGGTTCACGCCCCACCACAACAGCGCGGCCTGGCAAATGCCGGCCACGATCACCGCCGCCGAGGCGGCGTAGGCGGCGAGGATGGAATCCTTTTGCGGCCAGACCGCCGCCAGCATGACAAGGTTCAGCAGAGTCGGCGCCAGGGCCGAGAAGATGAACCGCCCGCGCGCCTGCAACACCCCGGAAAGATGGGCGTAGATTGCCATGCACGGCAGATAGGGCATGGTGATCTGGGTCAGGGTCACGGCCAGCTTGAACTTGGCCGGATCGGCGGCGTAGCCCGGATTGATCACGTACATCAGCCAGGGCATGGCCAGCTGCGCCGCCACGGTGATGACGATGGTGGCGGCGGCCAAGGTGGCCATGGCGTCGGCGGCCAGCACGTCGGCCACCTCCTCGCCGTCCTTAGCCAGCGAGCGCGCATAGGCCGGCACGAAGGCGGTGGCGAAAGCGCCCTCGGCGAAGATGCGCCGGAACAGGTTGGGAAAGGCGAGCGCGGTGTTGTAGGCGTCCGCCGCCACAGTGACGCTGGCGCCCAGGCGATAGGTGATCACCTGATCGCGCAAAAAGCCCATGAAGCGGCTGACCAGGGTGAGCCCGGAAAAGATCGCCGAAGAGCGCAACATGCCACTGCGCTTGGGTTGCGGCAGCACCCGTTCCGTGTCGATGGAGGCTTCAGACAACGCATCATCGGCCGCCGGCGCGTCCACGCCCGGCGCATCCACCGGCAGCTGGGCGGCGTAGGCGAGCTCAACGGGGGCGTCAGGTCGGGGCGGCGGCGGCGTGGTCACCTCTCGCGGGTATCCGGCGTTGATGGCGGGGTCAAGGCGCCTCAGCCGCTGCGTCAAGCCCGGGCTTCGCCCAGGCGATCGGCCAGATCCGTGAGGTTTCGGTGCAGGCCATCCAGTGCGAAGGCGAGGCCGAACACGTGGCCGATGCTCTCGAAGGTCTGATCGGCGGTGAGGCGCTCGCGCCGTAGCTGCTCCAAGGCCTCATGGAAGGCGGCGTGGGCGGCGGCGCGGGCGGCGCGCTCGGGCTTGGGCCCGCCCTTCGCCTGGGCCCCGAGACCGCGCATGAAGGTGGTCTCCTTGGCGATCATGTCACGGACCGGCTCTGCGATCAGGATCGCCACCTGCTCCGGCAAGGGATCAAGCACGGTGCGGCCGATGGCCACCACGTCGTTGCGCACCCGCCAGAGCGTGCGCGGAACCGCCGGTGGAAAGGGCGGTGTGGCGAGCCGCACCTTGTGCTCCTCCTGCGCGCTGTCCAGTGCTGCGTCGAGATTGGCCAGACCGAGGCGGATCTGCTCATGGCGATCATGGATGTCCGAAGCGATGGCGACCTTGTCCTCGGCGCCCGGCCCGACCAAGGCGCCAAGATAGATCAGCACATCGCCAAGCTGGTTCAGCGCCTCGTCGATCCGCCGCGCGGCTAGATCGACGGCGCGCGTCGGAAAGATGATCAGGCTGCCCGCCACGGCCACGGCGCCGCCGAGGGCGATCTCCGCTACCCGCGCCAAGGCCTCGGCGACCGGGTTGAGCCCCGCCACCGGGCTGATCAACACGATCACCGCCGTCACCGGCGCGACCTTCAGACTGGGCCGCCAGGCGGCCAAGGCGCCGGTGACAGTCACCGCCGCGGCCAGAACTTCCAACAACGCCGTCCCGCCATGATGGGCGGCGGCCGTCTTGCCGAGACCGCCGATCACGGCTCCGGCCACCGTGCCGGCGAAGCGCTCCGCCGAGGCCTTCAAGGTGCCGCCCACGGTGGTCTGCATGACGATGACGGCGGTGAAAACGGCCCAGAAGCCCTGAGGCAAACCGCTGAGCTCGGCCAGCAGGGCGGCGGCGACGCAGGTGAGCCCCATGCGCGCGCCCTGCCGCAGCGGGCCCTTCCAGGCTCCGATCGCGTCGCTCAGGCCGGCGAAGGCCGCGAA
Source organism: Pseudomonadota bacterium (assembly GCA_040757715.1). Classification (GTDB taxonomy): domain Bacteria; phylum Pseudomonadota; class Alphaproteobacteria; order Caulobacterales; family Caulobacteraceae; genus CAIMFV01. The sequence goes on from JBFLWS010000004.1 coordinate 14,885, forward strand.
TCTGGGGCGGACGATCGTCATAGACGGCTCATATCACGGGGTGACCGCGCGCGCGCCACTAGCATCCCGTGCATGGGCGACATAATATTTGTTCATGGCCCGTTCTCCCCGCCCCTCCCCTGCATCCAATCCCGGTGTTGAAGAGGCCTCAGCCGCCTTCATCTACGACGCCGCCAGCGCGCTGCAGCCCCTGTGGGCGCCGCACCGGCCGGCGCGACCGGAGAAGTCGGAGGGCGGGAAACGCTTCAAGCTTTCCTCGTCCTACGCCCCGGCGGGGGACCAGCCGGCGGCCATCGCCGAACTGGTGGAAGGGGTGCAGGCGCGGGAACAGGACCAGGTGCTGCTCGGCGTCACCGGCTCGGGCAAGACCTTCACCATGGCCCAGGTGATCGCGAAGACGCAGCGCCCGGCGCTGATCCTCGCCCACAACAAGACGCTGGCCGCCCAGCTCTATGGAGAATTCAAGGGTTTCTTCCCCGAAAACTCGGTGGAGTACTTCGTCTCCTACTACGACTATTACCAACCGGAGGCCTATGTCCCGCGCACGGACACCTATATCGAGAAAGACTCCTCCATCAATGAACAGATCGACCGCATGCGCCACGCCGCCACGCGGGCGATTCTGGAGCGAGACGATGTGATCATCGTCGCCTCGGTGTCCTGCATCTACGGCATCGGCTCAGTGGAGACCTATACGGCCATGACCTTCTCGCTCACCGTGGGCGAGATCGTCGATGAGCGGCGGCTGATGGCCGACCTCGTGGCCCAGCAATACAAGCGCAATGATCAGGCCTTCACGCGCGGGACCTTTCGCCGGCGGGGCGACGTGATCGAGATCTTCCCCGCCCACTATGAGGATCGCGCCTGGCGCATCTCCCTGTTCGGCGAGGAGATCGAATCCATCTCCGAATTCGACCCTCTCACCGGCAAGAAGACCTCCGATCTGCAGACCGTGAAGGTCTACGCCAACAGCCACTACGTCACCCCGCGGCCGACGCTGAAACAGGCCATCGACCAGATCAAGATCGAGATGGAAGAGCGGGTGAAGTGGTTCACCGACACCGGCAAGCTCTTGGAAGCGCAACGGCTTGAGCAGCGCACCCGCTTCGACCTGGAAATGCTGGAGACCACCGGCTCCTGCGCCGGCATCGAGAACTACAGCCGCTATCTCACCGGCCGCCGCCCCGGCGAGCCACCGCCCACCATGTTCGAATATGTGCCGGAGAACGCGCTGCTGTTCGTAGACGAGAGCCATGTCACCGTGCCGCAGATCGGGGCCATGTACCGGGGCGACTACCGGCGCAAATCGACGCTGGCCGAATACGGCTTCCGCCTGCCCTCCTGCCTGGACAACCGGCCGCTGAAGTTCGAGGAGTGGGACGCCATGCGGCCGCAGACGGTGCACGTCTCGGCCACCCCCGGACCCTGGGAGATGGAGCGCACCGGCGGGGTGTTCGTGGAGCAGGTGATCCGCCCCACCGGCCTGATCGACCCGCCGGTGGAGGTGCGTCCGGTGTCCCGCACGCCGGAAGGCGCAGCCTTCAGCCAGGTGGACGACGTCATCGCCGAGGTGAAGGACGCGGCCCGCATCGGCCTGCGCTCCCTGGTCACCGTGCTCACTAAGAAGATGGCCGAGGACCTCACCGAATATATGCACGAGCAGGGGGTGCGGGTGCGCTATATGCACTCGGACGTGGATACGGTGGAGCGGATCGAGATCATCCGCGACCTACGCCTCGGAGCCTTCGACGTGCTGGTGGGGATCAACTTGCTGCGCGAGGGCCTCGACATTCCCGAATGCGGCCGGGTCTTCATCCTCGACGCCGACAAGGAAGGCTTCCTGCGCTCAGAGACCTCGCTGATCCAGACCATCGGCCGCGCGGCGCGTAATGTGGACGGACGGGTGGTGCTCTACGCCGACCAGATCACCCGCTCCATGGAACGGGCCATGGCCGAGACCAAGCGCCGCCGGGAGAAGCAGGAGGCCTACAACGCCGCCCACGGCATCACGCCGGAAAGCGTGAAGCGCGACATCGCCGACATCTTGAACAGCCCCTACGACAAGGCCGATCGAGTGACCGTGGACGCCGGCGTGGCCGAGGACGCCAAGCCCTTTGTCGGGGCCAATTTCCAGACCACCCTGAAGGACCTGGAGGCGCGCATGCGCAAGGCCGCCGCCGACCTGGAGTTCGAGGAGGCCGCCCGCCTGCGCGACGAGGTCAAGCGGTTGAAGATGCTCGACCTCGAATTCGCCAATGAGGTGATGACCGGCGCCGGCGAGGAGGTGGACCGCGCCGAACCCGCCCGCCAGCGCAAGGCCGCCCGCGAGGCGGCCCAGGCGAGGTTCCGAAAGGGGCGATAAGGGGGGAATAATTCAAATCTTTTTTACAATCAGACGGCGTTTCTTGCCAATCCTTGCCAATGCGCGCAAGCTGTCACCATGACCACGCGGAACGTCAATCTGACCCCCGCTCTCGACGAGTTTGTTGAGACGCAGCTGCAAAGCGGCGCCTATCAAAACGCCAGCGAGGTGGTGCGCGCGGGGCTACGACTGCTGAAGGCCGATGAAGAGGCCCGCGCTGTGCGATTGGCGGCTCTGAAAGCGGCGGTGGAAGTCGGCCTGGCGCAGCTCCAACGCGGCGAATCGATCGCGGTGGACGATGTGGACGCCTGGCTCGCCGGTCTTGGCCAGGTGGATGTGGAGCTTTGAGGCGGCTTGAGGTCGCCAGAGCCGCCCAGCAGGACATAGCCACGATTTTACACTGGAGCCGGACCGAATTCGGCGCAGAGGCGGCGAACCGGTATCGGGAATTGTTGGCCGCCGCGATCACAAAGCTACGAAACGATCCGCTTCCGGCCAACGTCCGCGCCCTGAACGACCTCGGCGTGGGCCTCCGGTCGTATCATCTTCGTCACGCCGCTCCGCAGACGACGGAGGCGGGCCGGGTCCGCCGGCCGCGCCACTTCATCATCTTCCGCGCCGACGCCGCGGTGCTTCAGATCGTGCGCGTATTGCACGAATCCATGGACCTGCCGCGCCGGCTCTCAGACGACGAGGCCCCTCAGTAGCGGTAGTGCTCCGGCTTGAACGGGCCTTCCGACGTCACGCCGATATAGGCGGCCTGGTCCGGGCGCAGCTTGGTGAGCTTGGCGCCCAGCTTGTCGAGGTGCAGCATGGCCACCTTCTCGTCCAGGTGCTTGGGCAGGGTGTAGACCTTGCGCTCGTACTTGTCGGCGTTGGTCCACAGCTCGATCTGGGCGAGCGTCTGGTTGGTGAAGGACGCCGACATGACGAAGCTCGGGTGGCCAGTTGCGTTGCCAAGGTTCACCAGGCGGCCTTCAGACAGGACGATGATCTTCTTGCCGTCCGGGAACTCCACGTGGTGGACCTGCGGCTTGATCTCGTCCCACTTGAAATTGCGCAGGCCGGCGATCTGAATTTCGCTGTCGAAGTGACCGATGTTGCAGACGATGGCGTTGTTCTTCATCGCCCGCATGTGATCGACGGTGATAACGTCCTTGTTGCCGGTGGCGGTGACGAAGATGTCCGCGGCGCCGGCCACGTCGTCCAGGGTCTGGACCTCATAGCCTTCCATGGCGGCTTGAAGCGCGCAGATGGGGTCGATCTCGGTAACGATCACCCGGGCGCCGCCATTGCGCAGCGAGGCGGCCGAACCCTTGCCCACGTCGCCATAGCCGCACACCACCGCCACCTTGCCGGCCAGCATCACGTCGGTGCCGCGGCGGATGGCGTCGACTAAGCTTTCGCGGCAGCCATAGAGGTTGTCGAACTTGGACTTGGTGACGCTGTCATTGACGTTGATGGCCGGGAAGGGCAGCTCGCCGCGTTCGGCCATCTGATAGAGCCGGTGCACGCCGGTGGTGGTTTCTTCGGAAACCCCGCCGATAGCCGCGCGGATGGCCGAGTAGAAGCCCGGCTTCTCCTTCAGATAGCGCTTCATCACGCCGTAGAGCGCCTCCTCTTCCTCGTTGGTGGGTTTGTCGAGGAGCGAGGGATCCTTCTCCGCCTTGGGACCGAGCACGCACAAGAGCGTGGCGTCGCCGCCGTCGTCGAGGATCAGGTTGGGATAGCCGCCGTCATGCCATTCGAAGATCTTGTGGGCGTAGTCCCAGTACTCTTCCAGGGTCTCGCCCTTGATGGCGAACACCGGCGTGCCGCGCTCGGCGATGGCCGCGGCGGCGTGGTCCTGAGTGGAGAAGATGTTGCACGAGGCCCAGCGCACTTCGGCGCCCAGGGCCTGCAGGGTCTCGATCAACACCGCCGTCTGAATGGTCATGTGCAGGGAGCCGGCGATGCGGGCGCCCTTCAGCGGCTGATCCTTGCCGAACTCGGCGCGCACGGCCATCAGGCCCGGCATCTCGGTCTCGGCGATCTCGATCTCCTTGCGGCCCCAGGGGGCGAGGGCGAGATCCTTGACGATGTAGTCGGCCATGGGGGCGGGGCTCCGGTGCGTAAGACGTCGCCCGGAGCTATAGCCGCCCATCAGCGGGAGAGCAATAAGGATATAAGGATGTCTTTATATCCCGAACGCCCGCTCCGCACGGCGGATCAGGCGGCCTTTTCCAGGGCCCCTTCCCACTGGCCGAGGGAGGCGAGGCCGTTCATGCGAGCGCGGTGCAGGAAGGCCGCTTGGGCGGCGGGCACGTTCTCCACCTTGCCGGACCAGGCCTTCTGCGGCGCGGCTTGCAGGGCGCGACCATAAGAGAAGGTCATCTTCCAGGGGAAGCCGCCGATGCGGTTCATGGCGTCGAGGTGGGCGGTGGCCGCTTCGTCCGACTGACCGCCGGAGAGATAGGCGATGCCCGGCACCGCCACCGGCACGTGGGCCTTCAGGGCGGCGATGGTGCGCTCGGCCACCTGGGCCACGCTGGCCTGGGTCGGGCACTTCTTGCCAGACACCACCATGTTCGGCTTCAGGACAATGCCTTCCAAGGCCACGCGCAGGTCATAGAGCTCTTCGAACACCGCCTTCAGGGTGGCGCGGGTGACCTCGTCGCAGCGATCAAGGTCGTGGACGCCATCCATCAGCACTTCAGGCTCGACGATGGGAACGATGTTGTGCAGCTGGCAAAGCCCGGCGTAACGCGCCAGCGCATGGGCGTTGGCCTTGATGGCGCCGGCGGTGGGCACGCCCGAGGCGATGTCGATCACCGCCCGCCACTTGGCGAAGCGCGCGCCGCGCTCATAGTACTTGGCGAGGCGCTCGGACAGCTTGTCGAGCCCGATGGTGATGGTCTCGGCGGGGAAGCCCGGCAGGGGCTGCATGCCCTCGTCCACCTTGATGCCCGGCACGGCGCCCGAGGCGGCGATCAGCTCAACCAGCGGCGTACCGTCGGCGGCGTTCTGCCAGATGGTCTCATCATAGAGGATAACCCCCGAGATGTGCTTGGTCATGGCCTCGGTGGTGCGGAACATCAGTTCGCGGTAGTCACGGCGGTTGTGTTCCGTGTTCTCGACGTTGATGGCGTCGAAGCGTTTCTTGATGGTGCCGGTGGATTCGTCGGCGGCCAGGATGCCCTTGCCAGGAGCGACCATCTTTTCGGCGATCGCATTGAGTTCGGCGATGTTCATGGGCTTGTCCCCTTCAAATAGCTACGGGCGCGATCCAGGGCCGCCGTGGGGCGACCAGACGTTGCTTTCGGGCTCCCAATGGGCGAGCGAACATGACGCGTCAACCCTAAGAGCGCCTTATGCGACCAAGGAAATCGCCTGTCAGCGCTGTCAATCAAGCGCCCAAGTTATAGGCGTTGCACGACCGGTCTGCACAACCGCGTCCGTAACTCATTCTCATCGAGGCCATCAATCTCCAAGGCCTTCAGGCGGCTCTTGCCGCCCCGCGCCACCCGAACCGAGCGGGCGCCGATGCCTAGCGCCTTGGCTACGACTTTCTCGAGTGCCGCATTCGCTTCGCCTTCGATGGGTTGAGCGCGCACCTTCACCAACAGTACAGGCCGGCCGCCTTCGTCCTCGCCCCACCCTTCCACCCGGTCTTCCCGAGCGCGAGGCGTCAGGCGCACGTGCAAGATCAAAAGCTTAGCCCAACAAACCGATGAGGACTGGCGCCAGGCTCTTGTCCACCGCGATCTGGATCGTCTTCAGCAGCAGGAACGCGACGATGGGGCTGAGATCCACCCCGCCAAGATTCGGGAGAAAGCGCTGGATCGGCCGCAAAAGCGGGTTGGTTATAGCTTCCAAGACGCGGACGATCTGGTAGGCGATGGGATTGCGAATATTGAGAATATTGAACGCCACCAGCCAGGACAACACGGCCGAGGCGATGATGGCGAAGATCGCAAGGCTGATGACGTTGTCGATCAGGAAAATTATCGCCGCGCCCATGAGAACTCCCTTGCTGTCCTTCGCATAAACCGCGTTGAGGTCGGGGACAAGCCGATCCCAACGGCGGGACGCCTGCTTCTGCTTGACACGACGAGGCCGCGCCCCTTATCTGCGCCCCTCTCGCGACGAAACCGTCCGCGCCGCAAGGTCGGCATGGGGCTGTAGCTCAGTTGGTAGAGCGCTTCGTTCGCAATGAAGAGGTCAGCGGTTCGATTCCGCTCAGCTCCACCATTTGTCGCGAGAATTCAAGCGGTTAGCGTGACCTCACCTACCGTTGAAAATGGCCAGAGCGCCTGGGGAAGCAATAGGGAAGCAGCGGCCATAAACGGCGGCCTCATTTCGCCTTGCGTTTCCGGGTCTTACCTCGGCTTTGACCGACGCTTCGCAGGCGCAGATCGCGCAAGATGGCGCCGTCTTCACCGCAGAAATCGACATGCCGCCCTCAAACCGCTCCAGACGGCGGGGGGTGAAGTCCATAAGGTTTTGCACGGCCGCACGTTCGCAGAGCCCAAGCGCTCCGCAAGACCGTATGGCGCAAATCGACCGGGAAGAACCCGTTAGGCTTGATGCGCGTCGGTCCGGCTCATCGACCCTTGACCCAAGCCGGCGCCATCATTGCTATCTTTGGGCGTGTTGTTGAATCCATAATTGCACTTTAGATAATATAGTCTGGCGGCGGGCGCCCGGTGGCGTCAGCGAGATTCCTCGGGAGCAGTGCAATGGAGCTCAACTGGCGCCCTATCAAACCCGCCAGCCAAACCAGTTCCGAGCCGCCGGATCCGCCTGCCCTTTCAAAGGCATTTTTTGACTATGACCATGTTGCTGATCTTGGGGTCGAGATCGAGGGCGTCGGATTTGAACGCCAGCGCAAGCGCAAACTCGAATGGAGCCGGGGCCAGCCTTCCACTGAGCAAGAACCCGAAGACGCGCCGGCCGACACCTCCCTCGTGGAAGCCATCGATCTCAACCGGCCTTGGACCAGCCAGGATTGGCAAGCGCTCGAAGCCCAGGCGAACGCCATCTTGCGGGAACACGACTTCCCGACGGGCAAGGAGATGACCGGCCTCCTGGTTTGGCGATGGGATGAGGAATTGGGCCTGTGCTGGGCCGAGCCTCAAGCCAGCACCCCGTTGATCGCTGGTGCATCTCTTTACGTCGAAGACTTCATGCAGTCTCCCGAAGCCGTTGCGCGTTGGCCTGCCGACTGCAACCTGCGCTGGGCGCTGAACGTGAACCAGTTTTTGTTGAAGCGTTACGTCGGGCTGACATCTTTGCAAGATTTGAGCGCGGCGGAGTTCCGCAAACTTCAAAGGCTCATAGACGCGACCTTCGATTTCGGAATCTGGCTCGCTTCCGACCGATTAACACGCCTTCACGGGGCAAGTCTCGCCGAAGGACATCGTGGTGAAAAGGCGTTGGCAGGGCGACGAAAAGGAGCAGCCCAAATTAACGAGCCACGCGCAGCGCGGATCACGGATCGGCGAGCTAAAGTGAAAATTGTCGCCGACGAGATTCTAGACGCGTGGGAAAAAAAAGGACGAACGAGCTGGTACATGACAGAACTCGCGTCGGAGATCACTGCGCTCTGGAAGGGCCACAATGAACCGACTGCGACAGTGCTAGTCCGAGATTTAGGATTTCTTGGCTACAAGGCTGCGACCCCCAAGGGGAAGTCCCATACTAGAAACGGACGGCGCGCTATAAAATCTCTACGGTAGGATCAAACACACGCGGTAGCATTTGCGAAACGTGGAGTGTTGCCGAGACATTCAGTCAGCCCCCATCCTTGCCTGCGCTTGGTTCCGTTGGACCGCGAGGCAAGGAGACCATCATGACTGCTCTATTCACCGTTTCTGAAGCCGCTCAGTGGCTCAAACTCTCGGAGAGCTTTCTCAATAAGGCTCGACTTACAGGACTGGGACCACCCTATGTGCGCCTTGGTCGAGCCGTCCGATACCGCCATGAGGACCTTGAAGCCTGGGCGGCGGAGCGCATCACCGGCTCTACGTCGGAATATGGCGCGAAGCCGTGAGGCGGATCGTCTTTGCGGATATCAACGCCATCGCATTGAAGAACGCCGAAGCCGCCATCCTGCTCGCAGCTTTGCTCGGTCTCGAACCCTACGAGGACCAGCGTGGTCGCCGATCCTAGCTTCATCTCCCCCGCCCCGCAGGATGCGCCCGCCCTTCCTCAACGCTGGCGAACACTCGGCGCCCCGACCGCTGTCTTCACCTACCGCGATGGGCAAGGCGGCATCCTGCGCTACGTGCTGCGGTTCGACTCTGAAGCGGGCGGCAAGACGATTCGTCCAGTCACCCTTTGGCGAAATGCGCGCGGCCAGCTCTTCTGGCGCTTGGCTGCCGAGCCCGGTCAACGGCCGCTGTACGGCTTGGACCGCCTCGCCGCGCGTCCTGACGCAAGGGTGCTCCTGGTGGAGGGCGAAAAAACTGCAGACGCGGCCCAGGTCCAATTCCCGGCCGTCGTTGTTCTCTCTTGGCCGGGCGGAGCAGGCGGCGTCGGGCGGACCGATCTGGCGCCGCTGGAAAGCCGCGAAGTAGCGATTTGGCCCGACGCAGACGAGCCTGGCCGGAGGGCGGCCAAGACTTTAAGTACGATGCTCGGTCGCGCCGCGGTGGTGGAATTACCAACAGGACTTCCGGAGGGCTGGGATCTCGCCGACCCATGGCCCGCCGGCGTCGACACACCGACAGCCAGCGAACGCGTTGCGGCGGCGTTCCGGATGATCGCGTCAACATCGCAGCCCCGGGCCGAAGCAGCGTGTACTCTGACCCACCACCCGAACTTCGTCCTCGACAAACTCGGCTGGTGGTTCGCGCCGCCTGCAGACGCAGAAGGGCGCGCGCCATCGCCGATCCACGTCTGCGGACCTTTCAGCCTCAAGCACTTGGCGCGAGAAGGCGACGGGTGCGGCTGGGCCAGGGTGATCTCCTTCGAAGACCTGGACCGACGCCGACATCGGGAGGTGATCAGCTTCGGCGAACTGGCCGGAGAAGGCGTGGAAGTCCGACGTCGCCTTATGGATAGCGGCCTTCAGATTAGCCTTACGCGTACTGGACGAGAGCGTTTCGCCCAGCTGCTCGGGTCGCTCTCGACACCGGATCGAGCCAGCCTGGTCCACGCCTGCGGTTGGCATGGGGCCTCTATGTCCTGCCACACCTCACGGTCGGTGTCTCGGGAGCTAAGGAGCCGGTGGTTTGGCGTGGACGCGCCGGCGCCAGTCACCACCGTCAAGGCGGAAGCTACGAAGCCTGGCGAAATGAAGTGGCTGCGCCCATGGCTGGCAACCCGCTGGGCGTCTTTGCTTTGTCAGCCGCCTTCGCCGCACCGCTCTTGCGCAAGACCGGTGGAGAAGGCGGCGGGTTTCATATTCGCGGCGCTTCCTCCACGGGCAAGACCACCTTGCTTATCGCCGCGGGGAGCGTTTGTGGGGGCGGGGGTCCGCTCGGCTATTCCCAAAGCTGGCGCAATACCGATAACGCCCTTGAGGCGGTGGCCCTGGCGCACAATGACGGGCTGCTCGCCCTTGACGAACTGCGCGCCCTCGCCCCTGAGGCCGCTGGTCTGGCCGCGTACACTCTCGCCGCCGGCGTCTCCAAGGGCCGCATGCGGGCCGAAGGTGAACTTCGGCCGCGGCCGACCTGGCGGGTGATGATCCTTTCCACAGGAGAAATCAGTCTCGCCGACATGGTGCGACTGTCAAAGACCAAGGAGCGAGCCTACGCCGGCCAAGAGCTGCGCCTGCTCGACCTGCAGGCCAATCAGGGACAGGGACTGGGCTGCTGGCGCGAACTTCACGGCGCTCCAGGGGCCGCCGCCTTTTCAGAGCAGATCCGTGCAGCGGCCAGCACCCACTATGGTCACGCCCTGCCGCTGTTCGTGGAACGAATCTTGGAGCGGGAGACTGAACTTCTAACCGCGCATGCGGAGGTAAAAGCCGCCTTCTTGGCGGAGGCGCTCAGGGCGCGCGATCACGGTCAGATCCGCCGCGCCGCACATCGTTTCGCCGATGTCGCGGCGGCGGGCGAACTTGCCAGCCTGCTCGATGTGGTTCCCTGGCCCCGGCATGAGGCGGCGCAGAGCGTGCTCGCCATTTTCAACGAATGGGCCGACGCTTTCGGCCGCGCATTGCCGAGAGAGGATCGCGATGTCATCCGCACCGTGCGCCGCTTTCTGGAGCAGAACGCGGGCTCGGCCTTTCGCCGGGTGCGCGGCGACGACGACCTGGACGACGGCCTGGCCACCAACCGCGCTGGCGAGGCCCGGGCTCTGAAGGAATATGGCCACGTTCTGGAACATGCGAGCGCTGGCTGGCTCTATTGCTTCGGAACCGAGTCCTTTCGCGAGATTCTCCAAGGATTCGACGCGGAGCAGGCAGCCTGCGTCCTGCAGAAACTTGGCTTCCTGTTCACGACGGAGGGAGCCCGCGGGCTTCAGTATAAATTCCGATTGCCTGGCATTGGCTTTCGCAGCGGCTACGCCGTGAAGGCGTCAATTCTCGAAGGCAACGATGACCCCGACACCGCTTGAGGCGACACTTGCCGACATTTGGCGACGATTGCGGCCTGTTCCCAAAGCGCTGGAGGGGAATTCCGGCCTTGCACCGTTGAGAACAGGAAATCGTCAAAGGATTCCGGATGTTGCCGCGTCTGTGCCCAATGTTCCCACGTTCCCGTCCAACTCGAAAGCTCCAAGCGCAGGCAACGTCATCAATCAGCTCGATGGCGAATTTGAGGAGCGCGCGGCAATTCTGGAATACGAGGCCGGCCTCCCCCGCCCCGAGGCCGAACGTCGGGCGGCTCAGAAACTTGGGCGCGTATAATAAAGCTGAGAACAATTGGAACAGTTGGAACACGCTCCAGAAAGCCGTGCTGGGCAAGACCTCCAGGCGTTCTCAACGGCCTCACTTTGCGTTTTCTATTGGAAACAATGGGAACGGAAAGGGCTCTTAGGCGACCTTGGGAAGGTCCGCTTTCCGAGAGACCGGAAGGTCCCAAGCGACCGCGATCTGGCTGGACCCATCCCGTATGCCAGGGGCTAGATAAAGGCGCACTGGATCGCAGGTCGCGGAGCTCTAACGACTACCAGTGGGCCGGCTGACGAGCATCGGCCCATAGCTGAGAGCGAAACCGCCGAACGCGCCCATCCACAGGAGGGCGGACAGGGTCATCAGAGCTGAGGTCCATACGCCCACCAACGGCGCTGTCACGCGCAGCAAGGCGGCCGCATTGACGAGGACATAGATCGCCAAGGTCTTGCGATCAGCGAGGCGCGCTCGGCCGGTGTGGCCAAGACTGGCGCGGGTCATCACTGCGAGAGTCATCACACCGATGGCGCCGGCGGTTAGAGCGTGCACGGGCGCGGCGTGCGGGATCAGGCCCGGGCGCATGGCTGCGACGCCGAGCATCAGAAATCCAAGGATCAACCACGCATAGCCCGAGTGCAGGATCCAGACCAGCGGCTCGCGCTGGCACCGCCAACCCTGCCAAGAGGCTAGGCGCAGGAGACCCGCCGCGCCTGCGGTGATGAGGAGCGCGCCGGTCGCTTCGCCAACCGGAGCGACGAGCCAGGCGAGGCAGGCGGCGGCGGTCAGGCCCATCACCTGCTGGTCGAAGGCGTCTTGGCTGCTGGGAAGGGGCGATAGCCGTTCCGCCTTCATCCAGTTGAGGGTGAAGCTGGGGACGATGCGCCCGCCGATCAGCGCAATGAGGAGAGCGGCGACGGCCAGGGCCCCACGCTCCGGCGCATCGCCGATCTGCGGCCAGACACCGCGCAAATGCCAGGTGATATTGGCAAGGGCGAGGCCGCTCGCCAACAGGCACACCGGAACATTGCGTAGGTTGCGGCCGCCCAGCACTTCGCGCCAGACGACTGCGGCGAACACCACCAGAAAGGCGCTGTCGAGGGCGGCGGCTGGGAGGGTGAGGTCAGGCGGGGCAAAGCTGGCGAGGCGCCCAGCGGTCCACAGCGCCACCAAGGCCGCGAGCTTAGCGCCAGCCACCGGCAAACGTCCGGTCCAGTTGGGCACGGCGGTCAGGAGGAAGCCCGCCATTACGCCGGGCAGGAAGCCGAACAGCATCTCGTGCACGTGCCAGGCTCGACCATCCTGATCGCCCAGCATCCCGCCATTGAAGCTAAGGACGACGATCCACAAGGGAACTGCGGCGGCGCTCCACAGGGCGGCGAAGAGGAAGAAGGGACGAAAACCGAAGCTAAACAGGGCGGGACCCCGATAAGCGCGGAGTGTGGCGGCGGTGGAGGTGCTCATGGGGCCGGCATGCCGCCTCCAATTGTGTGCGACGTTGCGCGGGCGCAAGTTGAACGGCGAGAGTTCACATGCGTCGATACGTAGTTTTCCCGGCTTTTGCATACGCACGACAATTCAAGTCTCTCTCTGCTTTCAGCGCCGCGGGCGCTACAATACGGGGCATGGCGTCATGGGGTTCGCGCCGGATCCATCGGTGCTGAGAGGCACGGAGCTGTTCCAGGGGCTGGACGATGCGGCCCTGGGCGACGCCCTGTCGCGCGGCCAGGTGCGGCGATTGGTGCAGGGCGCCCACGCCTTTGCGCAGGGCGACTCCTGCAACACCTGCCATCTGCTGCTGCACGGACGGGTCAAGCTGGTGCAGATCCGCCACGACGGCAGTCCTTCTTTCTTCCGCTACATCGGCCCCGGTCAGACCTTCGGCACCGTGGTCGCTCTGGCCGCCGAGACCTTTCCCTGGGAGGCCACCGCGGTGGTGGACAGCGTGCAGGTGGTGTGGACCACCGCCGCCATGCGCGAGCTGATGGCGCTCTATCCGTCAATCGCCTTGCGCTGCATCGCCGCCGCCGGCGCATGGGTGGTGGAGCTGCAGTCCCGCGTCGGCGAGCTTTGCGGCGAGCGGGTCGAGCAGCGCATCGCCCGGGCTCTGGCGCGCATCGCCCGCTGCGCCGGGCGGCGGACGCCTGCTGGCATCGAGATCGACTTCCCGCTCACCCGCCAGGAGCTGGCCGACATGACCGGCTCGACCTTGCATACGGTGAGCCGGACCCTGGCGGCGTGGGATGCGCGCGGCGTCACCGAAAGCTCCCGCCGTCATATTGTGGTGCGCCAGCCCCACGCTCTCATGGCGCTGGCAGAGGACCTGCCCACGCCGCGCACGTCAGAGGCCGGCGAGCTTGTCGGGGCGCAAGGACGGGGCGAGGCGAGGGGGACAGCATCGTCCCATGCCCTGCTCGCGCCCGCCGCTGTTTGATCCTGTCCTCCCCGACGACCTGGTGAGCGACACCCTTGCGCGCAGCCCTGGCCGAGCCGCCGTGTTCACCCGCCGCGGCATGGCCTGCCCCGGCTGCGACCTGGTAGGCTTCATGACCCTGCGCGAAGCCGCCAAGGTCTATGAGGTTGATCTGGAAGCGTTGTTGGACGAGCTCGGCGAACTCTGAACTTTCCCAACAAATAAGGCCGGACCGTCGGTGGACGATCCGGCGCGCGGGCGCGTGAGAGGCGTGGGTTTAGAGGCCGAGCTTGGCGAAGGCTGCGGCGAAGCGCTTCTTGGCCATGGGCGGGGCCTTGTCGGCGGCGGCTTTGGCCTCCGCGGTGTTAGTCGGCTGGCCAACCTCGATCACCATCACCATGCCCATGCCGTAGTGGGGAGCGCAGCGAATGCCGTACACGCCGGGCTTGGCGAAGGTCACTTCGGTCTCTTTGCCCATGGGAATGCGAATGGGCTCGGCGCCGGCCGGCAGCATGCCCGGTACGCTCTCCACATTATGGCCGGGGTCGGTGGGCTGGAAGCGCACCTTGTCGCCCACCTTCAGCTTCAGGGTCAGGGGCTCGAAGCCCATCGCGCCGTCGGGGCTGTTGTTCAGCTCCTGGACCGTGACTTCAGCCGCACCTGCTGACCCAGCGAGGGCCAGAACGGCCACGGCGGCCAGATTAGCGAGGAAGAGCTTGCGCATGTTCGAGGTCCTTACGCTTGGACGCAGGCGCGTCCGGTGACGATGCGGCGATAATGGTCTCCGGGCGGGAGATGACGTTGCGCCCCAGCAAGCTCGTGCACGGCGTCGCATCAGCGCAAAAAAGGCCCGCCGGGGGGAGCGGCGGGCCTGACCAGCGCCTCAGTGTTGATGCGCCTGAGGCGGCGCTGGGGGGCGCGGCGAAGTTTCAGTCTTGAAGATGTCCGGCGCGGGCGGGCCTTCCGCCACCAGATAGCCGGCGAGGCCATGCTCCATGCGGCTGAGCGCATGATCCACCAGCACGAATCGTCCCGGCACAGGCAAGGACAGGTCGACGATGGTCGCCCCGCCCGGCGGCACGGTGACGGTCTGTACGCCCTGCAGCGGCGGGGACTCCACCGCGCCGAAGTCATAGGCGTGGTCGAAGATGGTCCCGATCACGTGGAACGACGAGGTGAGGTTGGGCCCACCCACGCCGAAGAAGATGCGCACCTTCTCGCCCACCTTGGCCTTTAGGGGATGGGTTTGGGTGAGCGCGCCCACGGCGCCGTTGAAGACGATGTATTCTGGATGCTCGGCCAGCAGTTTCTCCACGCTGAACTCCTGCGCGCCCGCCTCGCCATAGGGAGCGGTGGTATAGAGCTCGCCTTGCATTACGTAGAATTCGCGATCCACCTTGGGCAGGCCGCCCGGCGGCTCCACCAGGATCATGCCGTACATGCCGTTGGAGATGTGGTTCGACACCATAGGCGTGGCGCAGTGATAGACATAGAGCCCTGGCGTCAGCGCCTTGAACGTGAAGCCCTTGGTCTCGCCTGGCGTCACCTCGGTGGCCACCGCCCCGCCGCCCGGACCGTTCACGGCGTGCAGGTCGATATTGTGCATCATGATGCTGTCGGCGGCGTTCTTCAGCGAAAGGGTCACGGTGTCGCCCACCCGCACACGGATCATCGGGCCCGGCACTTTGCCGTTGAAGGTCCAGTACTGGTAGGTGGCCTTATTGGAGAGCCGGCCGGTGAGCTCCACCGCCTCCAGGTCCACATGCACCGAGGTGGGACCGCGCTCGGCGAGGGGCGGCGGCAGGTCGGCGGGGTCGCGGGCTATGTCAACGCCGGCTTGAGCCACGTTGGCGGGCGGCGCGGCGCGCTCCACTTTCAGCCGCCCCTCCATGCCCGCCTCGCGGTGGCCGGGCAGAGTGCAGAAATAGACGAACGAACCTGCGCTCATGGCGTGGAAAGTGATGGTGGAGGAGGCGCCCGGGCCATTCACGTGCTGAGATTGGGCGTGCTCCTCGGGGATGGCGATGTCGTGCTCGGCGCCCTCGCCGTTGATCAGAGTGATCTGTACGATGTCGCCCTCGTGCACCACGAGGTCGGGATTGACCTTGCCCTCGATCTCGCCGCCCTTGCCAATATAGACCATCTTGCCGCCGGCCACGCCGGTGCGAAGAGTGTAGCTGGCGTTGGGCATGCCGTGACCGCCGCCCATGGTGTCGGCGAACGCGGGTAGTCCGGCGCTCAGGACCAGCAGCGCTGGCAGGGCCAGACAGCGCTTCAAAACGGTTCTCAAGGTGGACATGCTTCGCGCCTCCAGCGCGCGTCCAGCCGGACGATCCGGCGCGGGACACGCGTGGCGGCGACCA
This sequence comes from Pseudomonadota bacterium, assembly GCA_040757715.1. Lineage (GTDB taxonomy): Bacteria > Pseudomonadota > Alphaproteobacteria > Caulobacterales > Caulobacteraceae > CAIMFV01. The sequence goes on from JBFLWS010000004.1 coordinate 30,844, forward strand.
TGCCGCTGCGCTAAATCGCGACGTTGCGCGCGCGCAAGCTCGACCGCGATGCGAGGCGAATTGGATCGCGCTGCTCCACCTTCCAATGTCCGCATCCTAGCACGTTGCCAATGGCCGCTAAGAGCCCTTCGCCCACCGATTGAGATGTCCAAAGCGGCGATACCGGCGCCGGAGCATCGCCCCATTGTTGTGCTTCGCGCCTTGCTCTTAGCCGCCCTCCCTCGCTCAGCGTCCACGTGGGCCGGATCGAAAGTCGTCTGACTGTTCTTACGCGGTTCGTACTGACGCAGGCGCCTCAGGCCGCTTGCATCCGGGCAGCCTGAGGCGGTTGATCGATCGGCGAGAACGTCACCTCGGGATCAATAGATATATTCCAGCGAGACCCAGAGCTTGCGCCGGGAGGGACTGCCCGCCACGCCCTTGTAATCGGCGTATTTGGCCAAAAGGGAAAGCTTGGGGGTCAGCTTCGCCAGGTTCTGCATATCCCATTCCTCGCCAAGGTTGGCGCGCCCGTGCTCGGTTTCGAATTCGAGATGGCGGACGGTAGCTTCGTCGCTCAACAGCCACGGGCGCTTCCAAGGGGAGCGCAAGGTCACGGCCTCGCTCAACTCTTTCAACCCCTTGGCGGGGGTGGTGAGGAACACGTCGTCCCAGCCCAGGAACCCGTGCAGCGTGGCCAGGGGCGTCGCGAAGGCGTGCACGCCGTCGCCGCTCAGGCTCTCGCCCTCAAGCTTGAAGGTGGCGAGGCCATAGCTCGCCGCCGCATCCATTTCCGTAAAAGTGGCGCTGTAGTGCGCCGGATTGACGCCGTAGGGCGACTGCCGCGCATAGGTTCCGGCATAGGTCAGCTTCCATGACCCTACGGTCGTGGCGCCGGCGGCCTTGATCCCTCGCGTCGCCGTGGACGCAGCCTTGGCCGCGGCCAGGTGGTTGTGGAACTCGAGCCCGTAATAGAAGCCGGTCAACGACAGGGTCGGCGCCACCTTGAGACTGAGATTCGCCACGTGGCTGCGCGCGTTCCAGCTCTGGCTGTCCCCGAACACCCGGTTGACGTGGCCGATATAGGCATAGACGCCCGACCATGGCCCAAAAGCGGCGTCGATGCGTCCGGCGTCGAAGGTCTGCTCATTCTGGCGCCAGTTCACATTGCCGACGAAGCGCTGATCATCAAGGAGGATGCGCTGCCGGCCCAGGGTGACGCTCAGGACCTTGCCCGGCGCCCAGGTGAGCTGGGCCCGGTTCAAGCGGGTCAGAGCGGGATCGGCGACGGTGGGATATTGGGTCTTGCCGTTGACGGTGGTGTTGTAATGCTCTGCAGCGAGGCGGCTGACATTGGAGACCTCGATCAGCCCGGCGAAGCCGTCATAGCTCGCCGTCTGCCAACCGAGCTGGGTGCGCAGCGTATAGGCCTCGGCGTCGCGGATGAGGTTCGACTGCTCCACCTCCTCCCAGCGGCCGCGCAGGTCGAGAATCGGTTTGCCGTTCAGGACGGCGGCCACGGGGTCCGGGCTCGTGGGCGTAGGTGACGCGAGCGCGCTGGTCGATAGGGCTGTCGCGCCGAGAAGGCTGGCGACCGCGATGGTGTAGGACTTCATGTAATCCCCCTGTTGAAAACGCAAAACGCCGCCCAGCAGGGATCGCTCCCTCCCGGACGGCGCTGTCCAAATGCAGCGCGCCTTCGCGCCGCGTTACTGAGGCGTCATTGCCTCGGATGAGTATAATATAAATGATTGCACGAAATATTTCTGATTAATGTGGCCTTTTGCAACGCCAAATCGATTTCAGCTCAAAATATATGCAGAATTAGAAATGATGATTACGCTTCAGGCGGCAATTTCGGTCCCAACAGTGGTCGAGATAACTGATTTCAACAAACCATTTGGCGAGCCGTAATCTTGCCTTGCTTCGACGACGTCGCCGATAATCACCAGGGCTGGGGCCGTCCGCGTTATGGCTGACGCCAAGGCCGCCGCGTTTCCAGCGCTTCCGCGCAGGAGCCGGGCATTGTCGCGCCCGGCGTTCTCCACCACGGCGAGGCGCGTCGAGTCAGGCATGCCCTGCTCACGCAGAGCAGCGACAATCGCCTCCAGGCTATCGCGGGCCATGTAGAGGACGAGGGTGGTCTCGGCCTCGTAGCGCCAGTCGCCGCGCAGGGCCCCGCCCTCGGTGCGCGCCGTGGCGAACACCACGCGCCGCGCCACGCCGCGATGGGTCAAGGGCAGCTGAAACTGCGCCGCCGCGGCCGAGGCCGCAGTGACCCCGGGGATCACTTCGGCGTCCACGCCGGCGCGGGCCAGGTGCTCCAGCTCCTCGCCCACGCGGCCGAAGATCGACGGGTCGCCGCCCTTCAACCGCACCACTCTCAGCCCACGCCGGGCCAGCTTCACCATCAGGCGGTTGATGGCGGCCTGACTCATGCTGGGGCGATGGGCGCGCTTGCCAGTCTCGATCCGCAGGGCGCCGCGCGGGGCGAGCTCGACGATCTCCGCCGGGACCAGGGCGTCGTAGAGCACCGCCTCAGCCCCTTCGATCGCCCGCGCTGCGCGAAGGGTGAGCAGGTCCGCCGCCCCCGGCCCCGCCCCCACCAGCCACACCTTGCCCTCGCGTTTAGGCGTCGACATGAGCCGCCTCCTTCTTGGGAGCCTCGGCGCCTTGAGCCGCCAGCAGACGCCCGAGCTCGATGCGGCAGGAGCCGCAGTTGGACCCGGCGCCGGTGGCGGCGGCGATGGCGTCGACATCGGCCGCCCCGGCGATCATGGCGCGCGCGATGGTCTTGGCCCCGACCTTCAGGCAGGCGCAGACCAACGGCCCCTCGTCGGGCAGGGCGCCTGCGGGCGCGCCTGCCAGCAGCGCCATACGGTCGGCAGACGAAAGAGCCCCGCGCTGGAACAGGTCGGCGAGCCAGGCCCTCGGCGGCAGTCGTCCGGCCTTGGTGACGAACAGCACCCACTCGAGCCGCCCGTCCACCAGCAGGGCCTCCCGCTTCGAACCCACGCCGGGGTCCTCATAGGTGAGACGCTCAACGTCGCGCGCCCGCGGCGCCCGGCGCCAGAGCTCGGCCAGGGGCGCCTCGTCGCGGCCAGCGAACTCGTGCAGCTGGCAAGCCTCCATGGGCGTGCGCCGCCAGACCACTTCGCCAGCGGGCGCGGTTTCGGCGTCGCGGACCAACAGGAACCCGCGGTAGGCTTCGCGATAGGGGGATACCCGCGCCGGCGTATGCTTGAACTCCGGCTGGCCCGACACGGGATCGAGCCTTGCCGCCACCAGGGGATTGGCCTTGCCCCGCGGGGCATAGGCGTCGGTCCAGTGCATGGGCAGAAAGACCTCGCCCCGCCGCTGGCGATCGGTGAGCTTGGCCAGGGCCACGGCTTCTCCCGAGGCCGTAATCACCCGCGTAAGGGCCCCGTCCTTCACCCCCGCCGGGGCGGCGTCCGCCGGGTGGATGTCCACATAGGGCTCGGGCGCATGGCGGCAGAGATCCGGCGCGAGGCCGGTGCGGGTGAGGGTGTGCCAGTGGTCGCGCACGCGTCCGGTGTTCAGCGCCAGGGGAAAGACTTCGCCCACCGCGCTCGCCGGCGGCTGCGGCGTGACCGGCTTCATCCGCGCTCGCCCGCTTGGCGTCGGGAAGCGGCCGTCGGTGAACAGCCGCGCCGTCTCCTGCCCGTCGGCGCGCACCGGCCATTGCACCGGGGCGAGGTGGTCATAGGCGGCGCGGCCAAGCCCGATCAGCCCGGCGAGATTGAGCGGCCGATCGTCGTTCTCATAGGCGGTGAGGCGGGCGTATTCGGCGAACACGGCGGCCGCGCTTGGCCAGGAAAAGGCGTCGCCGTGCCCCATAGCGCTGGCCACGTCGGCGATGATGCGCCAGTCCGCCCGCGCCGCGCCCGGCGCCGGAAACAGGGCGCGCTGGCGCGAGATGCGGCGCTCGGAATTGGTCACCGTCCCGTCCTTCTCGCCCCAGGCCAGGGCCGGCAGCTTCACATGGGCGAAGGCCAAGGTGTCGGTCTCGGCTATACAGTCCGACACCACCACGAAGGGACACTTGACCAGGGCCTCGCGCACGCGGGAGGCCTCGGGAAGGCTCACCGCCGGGTTGGTGGCCATGATCCACAGGGCCTTGATGCGGCCGTCGCGCACCGCCTCGAACATGTCCACTGCCTTGAGCCCCGGACGCTGGGCCATATGCGGCGCGCTCCAGAACCGGGCCACCCGCGCCAGGGACTGTTCGTCGAAATCCATGTGCGCCGCGAGCGTATTGGCCATGCCGCCGGTCTCGCGTCCGCCCATGGCGTTGGGCTGGCCGGTGATGGAGAAGGGACAGGCGCCCGGCTTGCCGATTCGCCCTGTGGCGAGATGCACATTGAGGATGGAGAGCCCCTTGTTCACCCCCTGGGCCGACTGGTTGGCGCCTTGGGAGAAGAGGGTGACCATCTTTGGATGCGCGGCCACGAGGTCGTAGAACGCGATGAGGCGATCGAGGGGCAGGTCGCAGTCGCGGGCCACGGCGGCGGGGGACTGGTCCTGTGCGGAGAGGCCCTCCGCCACCGCCTCGAACCCCTCCACATGAGCGCCGATATAGGTCTGATCGACGGCGCCGCGACGGATCAGCTCAGCGAGGAGCCCGTTCCACAGCCGCACGTCGCTCTGAGGCGCGAGGGCGAGGTGCAGATCGGCGACCTCGGCAGTGTCGGTGCGGCGGGGATCGATCACCACATGCTTCTGGCCCCGCGCGCGAGCCGCCTCCATGCGCCGATAAAGCACCGGATGGGTCCAAGCGGCGTTGTGGCCGGCGAACACCACGAGGTCGGCCAGTTCCAGGTCTTCATAGCAGCCGGGCACGAGGTCGGCGCCGAAGGCGAGCTTGTGCGCCGCCACCGCCGAGGCCATGCACAGTCGCGAATTGGTGTCGATATTGCCGGAGCCGATGAAGCCCTTCATCAGCTTGTTGGCGGCGTAATAGTCCTCGGTGAGAAGCTGGCCGGAGACATAGAACGCCGCCGAGTCCGGTCCGTGCTTGGCGATGGTTTCGCGGAACTTTTGCGCCACCAGCGATATGGCCTCGGGCCAGGCGGCCTGGCGCGCGCCGATCATGGGCTGGAGCAGCCGCCCCTCCAGGCCCACCGTGGCGCCCAGCGCCGTTCCCTTGGAGCACAGGCGGCCGAAATTGGCGGGATGCGCGCGGTCGCCCTGCACCGCCAGCCTCCGCCCTTCACCCACAGCGCCCGCGACTCCGCACCCCACCCCGCAATAGGGACAGGTGGTTTTTGTCGCCGCTGGCGCGCCGCCGTCAGCCATGGCTCAGGGTTCGAACGGAACCGGCGTGGGGGCCGGCGCCGCCACCAGCACGCGCCCGTCCACCACCTTCACTGCCAACGTAGGCGTGCAGCCCTTGCCCTGGTCTGCGCCGGTGGGTTCGCCCGAGGCCAGATCGATGGTCCAGCCGTGCAACGGGCAGGTCACCGAGGCGCCGTGGACGATGCCTTGGCTCAAGGGTCCGCCCTTGTGCGGGCAACGATCGCGCAGGGCGTAGATGGCCCCATCGCCGGTGCGGAAGACAGCGATATCGCCACTGGGGGTGCGCACGCGCCTCGCCCCGCGCCGGGGCACTTCAATGTCCGCGCCCACATCGATCCACAGGGGTTCCAGGTTCTGAACGACGGTCATGCCTCGGCGAGCTCCATCTTGCGGGCGAGCGGGGCGAACTCGTCGGCATGCCGGCCGGCCACCCGCTCGGCCCAGGGATCGGCGCGGTAGTAGATTTGCGAGAAGACGAAGCGGTCGTAGAGCGCCTTGCGTCGTTCCGGGTCCTCCACCGCGCCGCGGATGGCCTCAAGCCCGATGCGGTCCATCCACTTGTAGATGCGCTCCAGATACCAGGCGTCCTCGCGATAGAACTGGATCGCCGCGGCGATGATCCACTGCGCCTCCTGCTCGCTCGCCGCCTTGGTTAGGAACTCCGTGCCGCGGATATGCAGCCCCGCCGCCCCGCCGATGTGGATTTCGTAGCCGCTGTCGACGCAGACGACGCCGATGTCCTTGCAAGTAGCCTCGGCGCAGTTGCGCGGGCAGCCGGACACGGCCAGCTTCACCTTGGCCGGTGTCCACGACCCCCACAGGAACTTCTCCAGGCGCACCCCAAGGCCGGTGGAGTCCTGGGTGCCGAAGCGACACCAGTCGGAGCCCACGCAGGTCTTCACCGTGCGCAGCGCCTTGCCATAGGCGTGGCCGGAGACCATGCCGGCGGCGTTGAGATCGCGCCAGACCCGCGGCAGGTCGTCCTTCTTGACGCCCAACAGGTCGATGCGCTGGCCGCCGGTGACCTTCACCGTGGGGATCTGATAGCGGTCGGCCACATCGGCGATGGCGCGCAACTCGTCGGGGGTGGTGAGCCCGCCCCACATGCGCGGCACCACCGAATAGGTGCCGTCCTTCTGGATGTTGGCGTGCACCCGCTCATTGATGAAGCGCGACTGGCGGTCATCGGCATATTCGCCGGGCCAGGCGCAGAGCAGGTAGTAGTTCAGCGCTGGGCGGCAGGCGGCGCAGCCATCAGGGGTGGCCCACTCCATGGCCTGCATCACCGCCGGCATGGACTTCAGTCCCTCGGCCACGATGCGCAGGCGCACCTCGCCGTGACCGAGGCTGGTGCAATTGCACACTGGCGCGGGGCCCGTGCGGGCCTTGAACTGATCGCCGAGCGCGGCGCGCAACAGTTGCTCCACCAGGGGCGTGCAGGAGCCGCAGGAGGCGGAGGCCTTGGTCGTGGCGCGCACGGCGTCGAGGGTGTCGAGGCCCTGCTCGGTGATAGCCGAAACGATAGTTCCCTTGCACACGCCGTTGCAGCCGCAGATTTCCGCCGTGTCCGCCATGGCCGACACGGCCGAACTAGGGTCCAGGCCGCGAAGGCTCTCCGTGATCGCCTGGCCGAAGATCAGGGTCTCGCGCAGGGGCGCCACGTCCGCCTGCGCCTTCATCAGCTCGAAATACCAGCCGCCGTCTGCCGCGTCGCCGAACAGAACGGCGCCCGCGAGGCGGCCTTCCTTCAAGACCAGGCGCTTGTAAACGCCGCGGCCGGCGTCGCGATAGACCACGTCCTCGCAGCCCTCGCCGCCGGCGAACTGTCCGGCCGAGAACACGTCCACGCCCGACACCTTCAGGCGGGTGGAGAGGATGGAGCCCTCATAGGCGCTGACGCCGTCGCCGGTGATGGCGGCGGCCAGAGTGCGGCACATGTCCCAGATGGGGGCCACGAGGCCGTAGGCGACGCCGCGGTGCTCGGCGCATTCGCCCACGGCGTAGATGTCCGGGTGCGAGGTGCGCATCTGGTCGTCCACCACCACGCCGCGGTTGACGGCGAGGTCGGCGGTTTTAGCGAGGGCCGCGTTGGGACGTATGCCCACCGCCATGACCAGCAGATTGCACGGCAGCACGCGGCCGTCCTTCAGCTTCAGCCCGCTCACCCGACCGTCCTCGCCGAGGATTGCCTCGGACTGGGCGGCCAGCACCGTCTCCACCCCGCGTTCGGCCAGAGCCTGTTCTAGGAGGAAGCTCGCCGCCTGATCGAGCTGGCGCTCCATCAAGACGTCCATCAGATGCACCACCGTGGCCTTCATGCCCCGGCGGGCGAGACCATAGGCGGCCTCAAGGCCCAAGAGGCCGCCGCCGATGACCACCGCCGCCGCGCCAGGTTCCGCCGAGGCGGCCAGCATGGCCTCCACGTCGTCGAGATCGCGGAAGGTGACCACGCCCTTCAAGTCCGCGCCTGGCAGGGGCAGGCGCACCGGGTCGGAGCCGGTGGCCAGGATCAGCTTGTCGAAGCTCGTGCGGCGACCTTCAGCGTCCACCACCGCCTTGTCGGCGAGGTCGAGGGTCGCCGCGGCGACCCCCTTCTCCAAGGTGATAGCGTTGTCGCGGTACCAGGCCTCGTCATTGATGACGATGTCGTCGTAGGCCTTCTCCCCCGCCAGCACCGGCGAGAGCATGATGCGGTTGTAGTTGAGGCGCGGCTCGGCCCCGAAGATGGTGATGTCGAAGCGCCCGGGCGCGCGCTTCAAGATCTCCTCCACGGCGCGGCAGCCGGCCATGCCGTTGCCCACCACCACCAGCCGTTCTTTGCGAGACATGGCGAAACTCCGCTTCAGCAACTACTCGGCCGCCGCGGCGGCGAAGCGCGTGGCCGGGGTCCAGCGGGTGCGCAACGCCAGCAGCGCCCCGAAAGCCACCAGGGCCAGGAGGGCGAAGACCACGAACCCGGCCTGGTAAGACCCCGTCATCTGCTTGGAGAGGCCAAGGCTGGAGGCGAGATAGAAACCGCCGATGCCGCCGGTCATGCCCACGAGGCCGGTGATGACGCCGATCTCGCGACCGAACAGCTGCGGGGCGATCTGGAACACCGCGCCATTGCCCATGCCGAGCACGCCCATGGTGCAGAAGATGATGGCGAGGGCCATGAAGGCGGAAGGAACCTGCACGCTCGCCGCCAGAAGACCCACCGCCGCGGCGAGATAAACCGCCATGAGGGTGGGCACGCCGCCGATGCGATCGCCAACGAAGCCGCCCACCGGCCGCAGCATGGAGCCGGCGAAGACGCAGGCAGCGGTGAAGAAGCCCGCGGTGACGGCGTCAAGCCCGTATTCGGCGTTGAAATAGATGGTGAGCGACGAGGAAAGGCCCACGAAACCGCCGAACGTGACGCTGTAGAGCAGCATCAGCCACCAGGCGTCAGCGCGGCCAAGCACGTCCATATAGGCGGTGAGGCGCTTGGGCTCCGGACGCCCGGGCGGGTCCTTGGCGAACAGCACGAACACCACGAAGGCCACGAGAAGCGGCAGGGCGGCGATGCCGATCACATTGTTCCAGCCAAGGGTCTGGGCGAGGTAGGGCGCAAAGAGAGCGGCCAGGGCCGTACCCGAATTGCCGGCGCCGGCGATGCCCAGGGCGAGGCCCTGATGCTCCGGCGGGTACCAGCGCGAGGCGATCGGCAGGGCGACCGCGAAGGAGGCTCCGGCGACGCCCAGGATCAAGCCGAGCGCCAGCACCTGGCTATAGTCATGCAGCCCGAACCACCAGGCCGCGGCAAGGCCAGCCATGACGATAATCTGGGACAGGATGCCGGTGGCCTTGGCGCCGATGTGGTCCACGAGAACGCCATTGACCAGGCGCAGAACGGCGCCGGCCAGCACCGGCACGGCGACCATGAAACCTTTTTCAGCGGGGTTGAGGTGGAAGGTCTTGGCGATGGCGACGCCCAAGGGGCCCAACATCACCCAGACCATGAAGGACAGGTCAAAATAGAGGAAGGCGGCGAACAGGGTCGGGAGGTGTCCCGACTTCAGGAAGGCGCGGCTGTGCATGACGGTTCTCGCTTGATGGGTTGGCGGAAAGCGACTGCGTCGTCGCCTTGACCACATCCGAGCGGCCGTCTTGCAGGGTCCGGAGCCTCTTTGCCCGAGGAACCACGCAAGGATGCATGGGGCGGGCGTCGCGAACCAATCTCAAACCAGTGCAGTGCAGCAATCGCGGCTGATCAGCCTATTTCACGTGCAGTACATCAATCAGGCGCCGGCGATTTGGGCGCCCAAGGCTTCGCCGCCCTCAGAAAAGGCGTGACTCGCCGCCAGCCGCGCATCGATCCAGGCTTCATCGTCGGGCGCGAGCCCAGGCCCCGGCGAGGCGACAAAGCTGATCCGATCAAATGCCCCCGGCGCCCGAGCCGCCTCGCCCAGGTGCTCGGGTCGGGCCATCAGCTCCACCAACTCGACTCGATTTTCTGACTTGGCCGCCCAAGCGGCGCCGCGGCGGGTCGCCTCGACCAGAGCTTCACATGCCACGCCGTTGGCGGACGCGAGGGTCGAACTGGCCACCAGAACCTTGTCCGGCGCTTGTGGCCAACGGCGCTCGCTATGGTCCGTCATAATCCCCAGCCCCTCAGCAACCGCGGCTTCCGGCCAGGGCGAGCCGGCGCAGAATCCGTCCAGCTTTCCGGTCCGAAGTTCGTCGATCATGCGTGGCGGCGGTACGACGACGATGTTTACGTCTTCGCCCGCCCTGAGGCCGTGCTCGACCAGATAGGCCTGCAGCAGGAAGGTGTGGATCGACTGTGGGTGGACGGTGGCCAGGATCAGCGGCCGCCTGATCAGGGCCCCGTCGCTGATGGGGATGAGGTCACGATTGAGCACCAAGCCCGCACCGCCGTGATTCAGCGCCGCCAGTGGGACCACGTGCGCCTCGGGAGCGAGCGCCATCGGGGCGAGCAGGTGCGCCGCGTCCAGCACTCCATAGGCCAGCTTGTCGCGGATATTGGCCCAAGAGGGCTCGCGCACCAGCCGCACGTCGAGGCCGGCGTTGCGGTAATAGCCCTTGGCTTCCGCCACAATCAGCGGCGCGGCGTCGCACAGGGGCAGGAAGCCGAGAGCAATGGGACCGGAAACGCTCATTCGCTGCGCCCCCCTTTCAGAACTTCGGAGAAGGCCAGAAGGTCCGCGGCCACCGCGGCGATCGGGCGGCCATTGTCCATGGCGAGCTTGCGCAAGGTTCGATAGGCCGCCTCTTCGTCGAGGCCCCGTTCCTTCATCAAAAGCCCTTTGGCGCGATCTATGGTTTTGCGGGAGGCGAGGTCCGCCTTCGCCTTGGCGAGGTCCGCGCGCATGGCCTGCATCAGCTCGAAGCGCGTCACCGCAGCTTCCAGGATCGGCCGCACCCGCTCGGGCGCCAGGCCGTTCACCACATAGGCCGCCACCCCGGCGCGGATGGCCGCCTCCGCTGCACCAGGATCGGACCGGTCGGCGAACATGACAATAGGACGTGGACTGCGGGCGCTCGCTTCGCGCAGGCTGTCCAGCGTATCGCGATCAGGACTATCGCAGGCGATGATCACCAGGTCGGGCGCCACGGCGGCGATCTGCGCCTCGGCGAATTGCGGCACAGTGGCGATTTCGACCCGCCCCTCTTGGGTCAGGCCGTCGCCGCTCAGCCCCTCCACCACCAGGGCCGCCCGCGCCGGGTCCGGATCGATGACGAGCACTCGCATGACCGCGAAAGATGCAAAAGCCGCACAGAAATGCAGCGATTTTATCACGTCGCCGGCCACCATCCGTGAAAATGACTAAATAGTAGGCGGGTCGCCATAAAATGCGCCGAAGCCAGCGTCCGAAAGGCGCCGGTCAGATTACAGTCGAGCGTCGTAGCGAGGCGCTCATGCAATCCTTTCTCGCCGCCATCCCGCTCGCCCATACATCGGTGGCGATCATCGGCGACGGCTCGGAGGCCGATGCCAAGGCGCGCCTGTTCGCAGGATCGCCAGCCGAAGTCTGGCGCTTCGGTGAGGGACTGATCCCGGACGCAACTCTCGTCCCCGGCGTCCGCGTCGTCGGGCGCTGGCCAGAGCCTGAAGACCTGGAGCGCTTCAAGCTGGTGTTCATCGCCCATGATGACGCAAACGCGGTGGACGCATGGGCGGCGGCGGCGCGCGCGAGCGGCGCCTGGGTCAATGTGGTCGACCAGCCATCGAAGTGCGACTTCACCACGCCAGCCTTCGTCGATCGCGACGGTTTGGTCATAGGCGTCGCCACCGGCGGCCGCTCCCCGGCCCTGGCGCAACATGTTCGCGACCTGATCGCGGAGGTTGTTCCACCCCACTTCGCTGAGCTTGTGGCGCAATTGGAGGCGCTACGGCCTGCGGTGTTCGCCGCCCTTCCCGACCCTGCCGCACGCAAGGCGTTCTGGACCTCGGCCATACGGGACGCGTTGGCGATCCGCTAAGCTCCGAACGAGGTGCTTTTGAGGGTCAATGGACCCACCCGCCAACCTTCGCCAACGTCTGGTTCCGGCAGCGGTGCTTTCGGCCGCCTAAGAGCCCTAGTGGGGCATTCCAACGCGGGCGCAGCTCGCAACGAACCACATGCTCTCGCAGAAGCGCTCGGCGCTCCGACCTGGACCTGAGTGAAGGCCGTGACTAATCGCAGCTTCCCCACCAGATCGGCAAGGCTGATCTCGTGCGCCCGGGCCAGCCGAAACAGGGCGCGGCCGGGAGGTTGCGCTCGCCCCGTTCCAGCATGCCCACATAGGTCATGGACAGCTCGGCGCGAGCGGCCAGCTGCTCCTGGCTAAGGCCGCGATCGAGACGCCGACGGCGACGGTCGCCGAGGCTACGATGGAGCGGATCTCCGAATTCATTCCCAGCGGTCCGCTGAAGTTGGATATCGAAGCCGCGCCCAGCTTGCGGCTCCGCCTGACCGAGCTCGCCTGACGGCGACGCTCGAGAAATCAGGCGCGCAGCGGCCGGACGTTCGAAGGTAGCGCCTCACCCGAGACAATCGCAGCCACCTGCATGCCCCACGCCGCAAGCGCTGCTTTGCGCTCCTCGAGATAGTCCTCGCGCTGATAGGTCACAATCAGGGCCGGAATGGCCGAGGCATGGTTCAGCACGCGCTCCACCACGTAGGGCGAAAACCTAAGGCGCGCCATGCCCGTGGCCGCCGTGCGACGGAGGTCGTGGATGCGCCATGGGGCGAGTGACGCGGTCGGCAGCAGAGGCTTCTTCTTGCGCTGCACATCTCCGTCGAGGATCCGCTTGACGGCGGAGAATCCCACCACCGGCTTCGTCACGACCACGGCTTTCCCCTCGTTGTGCTTGCGTCGGGGCGCACGGCGAGCGGCGAACAGGAACGCGCCTGCATTAGGAACGCTTTCGATGATCTCGATCGCTTCGGCCGACGGGTGCACCAAATGTCGGCGCCCGTTCTTGGTCCGCTCTTTCGGCAGCGTCCAGGTTCCGGCGTCCAGATCGAGTTCGCTCCAGGCCATGCCGGCGACTTCGCCCTCGCGTTGACCGGTGAGGATCAGCAGCTTGAAGATCGGCCCGAATGGAAAGCCCAGCGAGTCCGAGCTTGTCCAAACCGCCCGGATTTCAACGTCGCTCAACACCCGGTCGCGGGCCGGCGGACGCGGCGGCGCCCTCACATGCGCGACTGGCGATGTCTCCACCAGATCTCGCTCGATACACCAGATGAACAAGCCACGCAGGGCTGCGTGAGTGAGGCGCGCCGTCGCTGGCGTGCGCTGGCGGATGTCGTCGAGAAGGCCCGCCACCTGCGCCCGGCGAATGCTCCGGATCGGGCGACCGGTCCAGGCCGCAACGGGCCCCTTCCGCAACAGCCGCGCTACCTCATTGGCGCTGCGTTTCCCCACCAGCGCCCGGGCGATGTAGCGTTCCGCCACCAGCTCAAAACGCTCGAGGGCAAGGGCTTCGGCTTCCGCCGCGAGGCGTATCGCCTCGGCCGCAGCTTCGGCCTTGGCGCGCGCATCGGCTTCGGCCTTTGCAAGCCGTTCCGCCACGGGGTCGCCGCCGGCGTCAGCGGCCCCCAGGAGTTTGCGCGCGTGAGCTCGCGCCTTGGTCACGTTCCACAGGGCCCCACCGTGCTCGCCGATGGTGACCTTGCGGGTGGTGGATGGGACCCCCGGGGCCGGCTTTGCGCGATATTGCACGACGTAGATTTTCCGCCCACGCGGCGTAATCCGCAGCCCAAACCGAGGCAGCGCCGCGTCCCAGACCGTTTGATCCCGTCCGCTCGACACGAGACGTTCGACAAATCCGTCAGTCAGCTTTTGATTGAGCATAGATGCCTCTGCAATCTACCCAGAGATTTTACTGAGGAAGCAATGGGGAAGCAATAGCTCCAGGAATTCGAGGGAAAATTGGAACAATTCAAAAACACTGAATATGCATCAACTTTAGGTAACTCAATGAAATTTAGAAGAAATATGAAACTCCGTGCCAATCAGTCACACTCAATACTATTATTTTACTCCAAGAAGAGGTCAGCGGTTCGATTCCGCTCAGCTCCACCATTTGTCGCGAGACGCCGGCCGCCAATCGCCGCCAGGCCGGGATTTCAGCGTTGGCGGCGTGCTTCGCCTCCGCACCCGAGCGTCTTCACAGAGACTGCAATGACCGGCGTCGCAATGCGATGACTTCGCCGTATCGTAAACACTATGATTACATTTCTAGAGCAGGTTGCTGGGAATACACACCTAAGATTGATTGAACCGAGACCGTCTCAATGCCCCTGGGTGATGACCCCGTCCGTCTTGGCCCCACGCCTCAAGCGACGCCGGCGAGGAACAAGCATCGTCCCCTGTTTCGCCCCGCCCAAACGATCCGGTCCCCGAAACTCGCCCTGATCTTCGCTGCCGCCTATGTGGCGCTCAGTCTGGCCGCCTATGCCTGGACCACAGCCACCGGCGGTCTTGCTCTCTTGTGGCTGTGCAACGGCATGCTCGCGGGCGCGCTCTTGTTGCTGCCGACAAGAAGCGGAATTGCGCTGTGCGCCATCGGCGTGGCCACGGACTTTAGCTGCGCCGTCGCCCTCGGCCACACGCCTGTTCGTCAGGCCGCTCTGATCGCCACCCTCGACTGCTTCGAAGCGGTCGCCGCAGCAAGTTTGACGCGGCGTTTTGGAGGCGCTGCGCTTGACACCACCCGTATGCGGCGCCTGATCGCCATCGTCACGCGCGCAATTGCACCAGCCACGCTCTTGGCCGGGACCTTCGGCGCGACCATCTCCGTCCTCACCATTGGAGCTCCGTTCAGCGAAACCTGGATCGCGTGGGCGGTGGGCGATTTCCTCGGCATGAGCATCGCCCTGCCCGCGACCTTGCTGATCGTACGGTTCCAACGGTTCGGCGCATTGCCGGTCAGGGACGCGAAGGTTCAAGCGCTGCTCATCGCCGGTCCTTGCCTGATCACCTTCGTCTGCTTTGCGCAAAGCGACGTGCACGGCCTGATCATGTTGGTGCCCATGACCATGCTGTTCGAGACCTTCATCGCCAGTCCCGCGACGGTCGCCATCACCGTCGTATTGGTGGCTTTCATCTCGTCCGGCTTGACCATCGCCGGGTACGGCCCCATCGCCGAAGACGAAGTGACCAATATGGGCCGGCGCATCCTCGCCTTGGAATTGGTGCTGTCCACTGTGGCCTTGTCGGCATGGTTCGCCACCGCCATGGTCGCCGAACACGACCGAGCCCGGCGGATCATGGAACGTTCGGTAAGCTTCGCCCAAGCGGCACGACGCAGGGCGGCCGAAAACACTCAGGCCAAGTCCGACTTCTTGGCCAATATGAGCCATGAAATTCGCACGCCGCTCAACGGCGTCATCGCGCTTACCGGGGTCCTGGCGCGAACGCCGCTAACCCATCGTCAGGCCGAAATCGTCGACCTGATCCGCGGCTCGGGCGAAACGCTTCAGAGCTTGATCGGCGATATTCTCGACACCGCGAAAATCGAAGCCGGCAAGGTGGAGCTCGAATCCCGCGCCATCGATCTGGAGGCGGAGGTGCGCGCCGCCGCCTTGCCTCTGCAGGCGCGCGCGGAGGAAAAGGGCCTCGACTTCACCATTGAGGTGTCAGAGGCGGCCAAGGGCCGCTACCTGACCGACGCCCTTCGCATACGCCAAATCGTCGCCAACCTAGCCTCCAACGCCGTGAAATTCACGGCTAAGGGACATGTTCGCATTATGGTCAATCGCCAGCTCGGCGCATCGCCAGGCGCCATGGAACAGACAATTCTCGAGGTCCACGACACCGGCATTGGCTTCGACAAGGCGACCGAGCAGCGCCTGTTTCAACGCTTCGCTCAAGCGGACAGCTCCGTCACGCGAACCTATGGCGGCGCCGGCCTCGGACTTGGCATCGTAAAGTCGCTGACGGCGCTCTTGGGGGGCGAAGTCAGCGTTATCTCCACCCCCGGCGCCGGCAGCGTTTTCGCGGTGAAGCTGCCCCTGCTTCGGGCCGAACCGGACGCTCTCGTCCCTGCTGACTCCGCCCCCGTGGAAGAGTTAGCGGCCTCCGGGCCGATGCGCATCCTGTTGGCGGAGGACAACCCAACAAACCAGCGGGTTGCATCCTTGATCCTCGAACCCTTCGGAGCGGAGCTCACTTTCGCTGACAATGGGCTGGAGGCCGTCGAGCGGTTCGCGACGGGTAGCTTCGACCTCGTGCTGATGGACATGCAGATGCCGCATATGGACGGGCTCACCGCCACGCGTCGAATCCGCGAACTTGAACGGGCCGCAGGCCGGGCGCGCACGCCCATCGCCATGCTCAGCGCCAACGCCATGGAGCAGCACGTTCGCCTGGCTGCGGCGGCGGGTTGCGACGGCCACATCGCAAAGCCCGTGACGCCAACGAGTTTGATCACTGGTGTCAATCAAGCGATCACAGCGGTTCGCGCCTCGGCGCTTTGCGAGAACGGCTACGAACGGCGCAATGAAATTCGCGCGTAGTTGCGCGCTGCGTTCAAGGCTAATCGTGCATTCACCGCACTCATCAATCAAACAAAAGGGGCGAGCTGAAAGGCTTGGGAGACGTTTTTTGGAGTTGCTCCCTTGCGCGACCGTCTCGCCGCCTGCGGCGTCCGCAACCTGAAACATCTCACGGCCGGCTGCTCGTCAGCACGGGTGCTGAACCTGCATCATTTCTGGCGCACCGCATCGCTCGATCCTCAATACCACCAACGCCCATTCTTCGATCACCCGGTGCTGAACCGGGCCATCATCCTGAAACACAATGTGCGGCCAGGCGAAGAAGGCCGCTTCACCGTCCGCCGCCAGAACGCCACCAAGGTCGTGCTGCCCTTCGACGCTAATGATCTCGGCTGCGGCGGCCAGTATTTCTTCGTGGGCCAGAACGACTTTGTCGGCCTGCTGGCGCGCAATTTCGACTACAGCGAGCGCCGGCTCGATCGGGACGTGGCTCTGCTGCTGCTGCTCGATCGCCTGCCGAGCCTGGACCCGTTCCTGCTGAGCCAGGCCGCAGCGCTGGATCAGCACGACATCGCGCCGTGCTACTTCAACATCACCCCCGGCGACGCAGCCCGCATGAGTCTGTTCGTCACCGACGAGATCGAGCCCTTGGTCCGCATGTGCCTTGGCGGGCACGACAGCGCTGCTGAGGGTGCGGCGCGCCTTTCGCAACTTATCGTGTCCGACGAAGACAGTCCGGAGCTTGACCTGCTTCAGGCGACCTTGCATCTGCGCCCCGCCGAGTTCCGCCAAGGCGTATTCGCCTGGAAGGCTTTCCTCTACTACAAGTGGCGCGTACAGCAGCTGTCCCCTGAGATCGTGCAGACGGCTCAGGCGATCCGCTCTATGCGGCTTTCGGCGAGGCAGAAGGCTACTTTGGACAATATTGCGCCGCGCGTACGCGACGACATCGCCCAGGCCGTATCGCGCGCTTGGGGCGAAGTGCGCCAGACCCTATCGCTTTATAATGTAGCGTATCAGAGTCTGGTGGAGCACCGCCGCGCTGACACCTTCCGCGCCTTTCTCTTGGAAGCGCCACGCCTGTTCATGGCGCTGGGCGATCGCATGGGGCGCATCGAACACATCACCAGTTTCTGGAAGATCCGCTTCCGCACCCAGACGCCCGAAAGCCTGCCGCTTGAGGATTTGATCGAAATCCTGCGTGATCTACGTCAGGGCATGGTGGACGAAGCGACGCTTGACCAGCCGCAACTCACAACCCCGGAAGCGGCTTAAGGCTGATCCTCCGTGAAGCGCTTGCGCGGCGGCGCCTGGAAGGAGGCCACCAGCTCGCCTTGGGCCAACACGTGCCCCTTTAAGGCCGCCAGCACCTCCAGCCGCTCCGCCTTTGGCGGCAGATCGAGGCGCCGGTCCACGGCGAATACGGTGAAATGGTAGTGGTGCGCCGGCTCGCCCGCATCGGGATGGGGGCCGGCCCAACCGACGCCGTCGTGCGAGTTCACACCCTGCAACAACCCGCCCATGCGCTTCGGCTCGCCAAGCGCCGTAAGGCTGTGGGGAAGGGAGGTGGTTCCGGCGGGAATATTGTACACCAGCCATTGAACGCCCGGCTTGGGAAAGCGGGAATCCGGGTCTTCCACCACGATGGCGTAGCTCTTGGTCCTGGCTGGACCGGCGCTCCAGCTGATGGGCGGCGAGATGCTGCGCCCATAGGCGGTGAAATTGAGCGCAAGTTCGCCGGCGTCGGAAACGGCTGGCGACTTGACCTCCAATCGAACCGGCTCCGCCGCCTGTCCAGCCCCCGCCGCCGCCACCTGGACCGAACAAAGACCTGCAAGGAGACGGGGCAAAAAAGCCATAAGGATGATCCGGGCGATTGAAGCGGTCTGATGGTGACCGAGGCGCGGGCTTTTTGCCAGGGATGCGGCGCGAAATGATGGCGATGAGCTTAAGAACCTAATTGCAAATGCGAACTATTCGCGATAATAAGGTGCATGAACAAGCTCCTCGCCTCTTTGTCGAGCCTTGCCGTGCTTTCCATGGCAAGCGCCGCCCACGCCGAGCCGGCCCCGATCAAGGTTCTTCTCAAGGACCATCGCTTCACTCCGAGCGAAATCCTCGCCCCGGCCAACACGCCGGTGGTCATCGCCCTGGCCAATGCCGATCCCACACCGGAAGAATTCGACTCGCCGGCGCTGAAGGTGGAGAAGGTCGTACCAGGCGGTCAGACCGGGCTGGTGCGTATTCGCCCGCTCGCCCCTGGCCGCTATCCGTTCAGCGGCGAATACAACGCCAAGACCGCCCAAGGCGTGGTGGTGGTGAAATAATATGCTCGCCACCTTGATCCTGGTCTTTCGCGAGGTGATGGAGGCCGGCCTTATCGTCGGCATCGTGCTTGCCGCTGCGCGCGGTGTCGCTGGGCGAGGCCTATGGGTGGGCGCTGGCGTCGCGGGCGGCGTGATTGGATCAGGCCTCGTCGCCCTATTCGCCAGCGCGATTTCCAACGCTTTCGCCGGTTCGGGCCAGGAGCTGCTCAACGCCGCCATCCTCGGTCTCGCCGTTCTTATGCTCGCCTGGCATAACATTTGGATGGCCAGCCATGGCCGCGAGCTCGCCCACGATATGAAGAGCATGGGCGGCGCGGTGGCGGAGGGTCGTCGCCCTCTGACCGCCCTCGCCATTGTGGTCGGCGTGGCGGTGCTGCGCGAAGGCTCCGAGCTGGTGCTGTTTCTCTATGGAGTCGCCGCCAGCGGCGGAACGAGCCAGACAGCTATGTTGATAGGCTCAGCTCTGGGCCTCGCGGCGGGCGTAGGGCTTACAGCGGCGACCTACGCCGGTCTGACGGCTATCCCTGCCCACCGACTGTTCGCCGTCACCGGCGGGATCATCACCCTCGTCGCCGCGGGACTCGCCGCGCAGGCGGTGGGCTATCTGCAGGCGGCGGGCTGGCTCAACGGCTGGACTACGCCACTGTGGGACACTTCGGCGCTGCTGTCGCAGAACGAATCGACCCTGGGTCGAGCCCTGCATACGATCGTGGGCTATATGGACCAGCCCAACGCCGCCGAGCTGGTCGCCTATCTCACCGTGGCTGCGGCCATGATCGGGGCCCGACGCTGGGTGGACAGCCGCCACGCGACGCCAACCAGGGCGACGGCGGCGGCCGAAAGCTAAATTTCAATGGATTAATGCACAGGAGGCGGAGGCGGGGCGTGTTCGCCCATGGGGCCCATGTCGCCGTGCATTCCGCCCGGCATGCCCATATGCTCATGCATCTGCATCATGTGCCGATGCATCATTTCCGGCGCCAGGGCGTCGAACGCCTTCTGCTGGCTCGGCGAGAGCTGGGCGTAGAAGGTCTTCACCGCCGCCACATGCTGCTTCATCACCTCCAGGTGCTCGTTCATCATGGCCATGGCCTTGTCCAAGCGCTGCGGCGTGGTCAGGGCTTCATGCTTTTCCATCTCTTCATGCGGCTTGTGCATGGGCGGCTTCATGGCTTCTAGGAAAGCCTTCAAGGCGCCGTCCTGGTCCGGGCGCAATTGCAGCACGTCGCGTAGATGTTTGGCCATATGTTCGGCATGCTCGCCGTCCTGCATGCGCATCATCATGTGATGCTCGCCCTTGGGCGGCGGGGGCGCATCGGGGGCCGCTTGGGCCATGGCGGCGCTGGTCAGGCCGAGACTCAGAGCCGCGGCGGCGCCCGCGCAAGCAAGGCGAGCGAAGTAAGAACGAGTCATTGGGGTCTCCTCAGGGAACCGAGTGGTCGGACCTTGAGGAGACTTTGTTGCGTAGGAATGTCTGGAATTCGCCGATTTTGCCGAAATCCTGGCCAAATCCGTGCGAAATTATTCGCCAGACCTATTCGCCAGCGACGTCGCGGTCTTCAGAGCCGGACTTCGGCACCAGGCGCTGACGCTCGGCGATACGGGCCGACTTGCCGCGACGATCACGCAGGTAATAGAGCTTGGCGCGACGCACGGCGCCGTGACGCTTCACCTCGATGGACTCGATCATCGGCGACAGCACCGGGAACACCCGCTCCACGCCTTCGCCGAAGCTGATCTTGCGCACGGTGAAATTCTCATGCAGGCCCGAACCGGAGCGGGCGATGCACACGCCTTCATAGGCCTGCACGCGTTCCCGCTCGCCTTCCTTGATGCGCACGTTCACGCGCACAGTGTCGCCGGGGCGGAAATCAGGGGTCGAACGAATGGCCTTCAGACGCTCGGTCTCGGCCTTTTCC
Organism: Pseudomonadota bacterium; assembly: GCA_040757715.1. Classification (GTDB taxonomy): domain Bacteria; phylum Pseudomonadota; class Alphaproteobacteria; order Caulobacterales; family Caulobacteraceae; genus CAIMFV01. Next base: position 51,352 of record JBFLWS010000004.1, read on the forward strand.
AGCTGCTCGATGATGTTCATCGCTTCAATCCTTCACTCTCGGGCTTTGGCGCCCTTTGGCTGTAAGTTGGCGAGATGCGCTGACCAGAGATCCGGCCGTCGCTCCCGCGTGGTCGCTTCGCGCTGCTCTTGTCTCCACCGGGCGATCTCGCCGTGATGGCCGGAGCGCAGCACCTCCGGGATCTTCAGACCTTCGAACTCTTGCGGCCGCGTATATTGCGGATGCTCGAGCAGACCGTCCTCGAAACTCTCCTGATCGAGACTGGCCGCCTGACCGAGCACCCCCGGCAACAGACGCACGCACGCCTCGATGGTCACCATGGCCGCCGCCTCGCCGCCCGCAAGCACCGCGTCGCCGACCGAAATCTCCTCGAACCCGCGGGCGTCGAGCACCCGCTGATCCACCCCCTCGAACCGGCCGCAGAGCAGGATCAGGCCAGGGGCCTTGGACCACTCGCGAACCCGCGCCTGGGTCAGGGGCCGACCGCGCGCGCTCATGTACAAAAGCGGCCGCCCGCCAAGCTCGACGCTGTCTAGCGCCGAGGCGATGGCGTCCGCCCGCATCACCTGCCCCGGACCGCCCCCAGCGGGGGTGTCGTCGAGGAAGCCGCGCTTATTACCGGAAAAGTCGCGAATGTCGAGGGTTTCGAGACTCCAGAGGTGGGTCTCCTTCCAGGCCGTGCCAATGATGGAGACCGCCAAGGGCCCGGGAAAAGCCTCCGGAACCATGGTCAGGACCGTGACGCGATAGGGGGGCTCAGCCATAGGCCAAGCCTTCTGCTTTGGCGGCGGCGAGTAGGCGAGCGTCCAAGGTCATCAACTTAAACCCGCGATCGCGCGCTAACGACAAATAGGACGCGTCATAGATCGACAGGCCATGGGTCAAGGCGAGCGTGCTGTCAGCCAAAACATCCTGCGGCCGCGATACGATCTCCACCGGCAGGCGCTTCACCATCGCGAGCGTCCGGAGGTAATCAACTTCGGAGAGTCGGCCGCGTCGATGCGCAGAGAGCAGGGCGTTGGCGACTTCATAGATCAGCAGTGAGGGCGCGACCGCGTGCGCCTGTCCGACGGCGGCAAGGTGAGCATCAGTCGTCACCGTCGCTTCGTCCTCAATGATCCATGCACAGACCATCGAGGCGTCCACCACGTAAGCCACTAGCGTCGCCCTTCGTCGATGAGTTCGCGAATGGAAAGGCCGCCCAGCCGCACCCCCTGGCGCGCGCGGCGAAACCACTCGACGAGATCTTCGGCGCTTTGTTCAGGCGGGACCAGGCGAGCCACAGGTCGGCCACGCTTGGTGATGGTGATTTGCTCGCCGCGCTCCACCCGCTCCAGAAGCTCGGAGAGGCGCGCCTTGGCTTCGAAGATACCGATAACTGCCATTCAAACAAACTAGGTTATCTAACTAGTTTCATCAAGGACCTCAAAACAGCACCCGAGGGTTCATCAGCCGCTGGGGGTCGAGCGCCTGGCGCACCGCCCGCAGAGCCGCCACCGTGGCCGGGTCCTTGTAGCGCAAGGCCTCCGCGGTCTTCATGGTCCCGAGGCCGTGCTCGGCGGAGATCGACCCGCCCAGCTTATGGGCGATGTCGTGCACGATGCGGGCGCCCTCGTCGCGACGGGCGAGATGCTCGGCCGGATCGCCGCCCACCGGCTGCACCACGTCGAAATGGATATTGCCGTCGCCCACGTGCCCGAAGGCCGCCACCCGCGCCCCCGGTGCAAAGGCTTCCACGGCCGCCGTGGCCTCGGCGATGAAGCGGGCCACCAGACTCACCGGTACGGACACATCGTGCTTCCAGGCCATGCCCTCCGGCTTCTGGGCCGCCGACTGGCCTTCGCGCAGCGCCCACAAAGCGTGGGCCTGGGCCTCGGATTGCGCCACCACGGCGTCTTCGGCGAGCCCCTGCTCCAAGGCCCTGGCGAGAACGCGCTCGAGCGCCGCCTCGGCGGCGCCAGGCTCCCCCGAGGCCAGCTCCATCAGCACATACCAGCCGTGATCGCCAGCCAGGGGCCTGCGCGCGCCGGGCAGGTGCGCCACGGCGAAACCCATGCCGCGGGCGCTGATGAGCTCGAAGCCCTCCACCGCCCCGCCGCTCTCCGTCTTGGCGAGGGCGAGAAGCGCGACGGCCGCCTCGGGATCAGCCAGGCCGACCATGGCCACGGCCCGCGACGGCAAGATGGGAAACAGCTTCAGGCTGGCCGCAGTGATGAGACCCAGCGTGCCCTCGGCGCCGATGATCAGGTGCTTCAGATCATAGCCGGTGTTGTCCTTGCGCAGGCGCTTCAGGCCATGGACCACCTCGCCATTGGGCAGCACCGCCTCGATCCCCAGCACCAGGTCGCGCATGGTCCCATAGCGCAGCACCGCCACCCCGCCGGCGTTGGTGGAGATCAGCCCGCCGATGCTGGCGCTGTCCTGGGAGGCGAGGCTCAGAGGGAAGAACCGCCCCGCCGCCAGGGCCGCCTCGTGCACGGCGGTCAAGGTGGCGCCAGCTTCGGCGACGATCGCATCGTCCAGGGGGGAGACGTCGCGGATGGCCTTCATCCGCTCCATGGAGACGAGGATCTCGCCATCAGGGATCTGCCCGCCCACGAGACCGGTGTTGCCCCCCTGCGGCGTGATGGCGAGGCCGAGCTCCTGACAGGCGCGCACCACCTGCGCCGCCTCGGCCGTGGAGCGCGGCCGCACCAGGAGCGGCGTCCGCCCGATCCAGCGCCCCCGCCACTCGGCGAGTTTGGGCGCCATGAGCTCCGGATCATCAGTGTAGAGCGCCGGATCGAGCCGCGCGCGCAGGGCGTTCAAGGCAGGGGTCATGGAACTTCATTTAGGCCCGAAGCGTCGATCCCGATAGTCGGGCTCCTGTGTCCGATTTGCATTGATCCCGGGTCGGGCGGGGTCCATAGGGGCGGCCATGACTGCGCATTCCACCGTGTCCGGACATTCTCTGGACGATCTGCCCGAGTGGCGTCTCGACGATCTCTATACGGGCCGCGACGACCCCGCTATCGAAGCCGACCTGAACGCCGCCAAAGGATTGGTGGCCGAACTCGCCAAGCTGAAGGGCGCCTTTCTGGCCGCCCGTGGCGACGCCGACCGCCTCGGCCGGCTCCTCGCCCAAGGCGTCTCGCTCTATGAGCGCTCGGCCAATCTCATGGGGGCGGTGGGCTCCTTCGCCAGTCTGGCGGCCTCCACGGCCCGCGACGACGCGGCCTGGGCGAAGTTCGAAGCCGATCTGCGGACGCGCCAGTCCGCCATCGCCGCCGAAACCATCTTCTTCACGCTGGAGATCAATCAGCTGGAGGACTGGGAGCTGGAGGGCGCGCTTCGGGCCTCCCCTGACGCCGCGCGCTGGCGGCCCTGGCTGCGGCGGGTGCGGCTCGGGCGGCCGCACGAGCTGTCGCCCGATCTGGAGCGCCTGCTCATGGATCGCGGTCCGGCGCTGGCCAACTGGACGCGTCTCTACGACGAGACCTTGGCCCGTATGCGGGTGAAGGCCGGCAAGGACGTGCTCACCCTGTCCGAGGCCCTGAACCAGCTGTCGAGCCCCGACGCACAGGTGCGCAAGACAGCGGCCAAAGGCCTCGCCAGCGCCCTCGAAGCCGACACGCCCGTCCTGGCCCTCGCCCTCAACACCACCGCCTATGAGAAGCAGGTGGAGGACCGCTGGCGCAAGTTCGCCACCCCGGCCGCCGCGCGCCATCAGGCCAACGAGGTGGACGCGGAGGCGGTGGAGGCGCTCGAAGCCGCGGTGGTGGAAGCCTATCCGCGCCTGTCGCATCGCTATTATCAACTGAAGGCGCGCATCCTGAAGCCGGAGGCGGGGCTCAAGGCCAAGCTCGACTATTGGGACCGCAACGCCCCCCTCAACGGATCAGCGCCGCGCCAATACAGCTGGGGCGAGGCCAAGACCATGGTGCTGGACGCCTTCAGCGCCCTGTCGCCGGCTTTCGCCGACCGGGCCAAGACCTTCTTCGACCAGCCGTGGATCGATGCGCGGCCCAAGGCCGGCAAGAGCTCGGGCGCCTATTCGCATCCGGTGACCTCGGAAAAGCACCCCTATGTGTTCATGAACTACATGGGCGAGCGGCGCGATGTGCTCACCCTCGCCCACGAGCTCGGCCACGGGGTGCATCAGCGCCTGGCTGCGCCGCTGGGCACGCTCCTCGCCGACACGCCGCTGACGCTGGCCGAAACCGCCTCCATCTTTGGCGAGGGCCTGGTGTTCGAGCGCCTGCTGGCCGAGGTGGGCAAGGACGAGCGGCGCGAGCTTCTGGCTGGCAAGATCGAGGACGGACTGAACACGGTGGTGCGGCAGATCGCCTTCCACCGCTTTGAGACCAAGTTCCACGCCGCCCGCGCCACCGGCGAGTTGGCGCCCGATGAGATCAGCGCCTTGTGGCTGGAGGTCATGGGCGAGAGCCTCGGGCCGGGGATCACGCTCAATCCCGGCTATGAGCACTACTGGTCCTACGTCAGCCACTTCATCCACGCCCCCTTCTATGTCTACGCCTACGCCTTCGGCGACCTACTGGTGTCGGCCCTGATGGAGCGACGGCGGCAGGATCCGCAGAGCTTCACCCCGCTCTATGAGGCGCTCCTGGCCGGCGGCGGCTCCAAGACCTATGTGGAGGCCCTCGCTCCCTTCGGCCTCGATCCCAAGGACAAGGCCTTCTGGGCTCAAGGCTGCGCGCGGCTTGAACGGCTGGTGGACGAGTTCGAGGCCCTGGTTTGATGGGGTGAGGGCTGGCGCAAGGCGAGCGCCGGCCGCATATGAGGCTCATGCCCTCAGATGACGTCGACCCGGAACGCAATCGCTTAAGCGAGCGCCTGGCGCGCGCCGCCAAGGTGGGGGTCGGCCTCGCCGGCGCAGGCGCGGCCCTCGGCGCCAACCGCATACTCGCCGTCGACGACGCCCAGGCGCGCAACGCCCGGGCGCTGAAACAGGCCCTTGGCGGGCTGAAGGGCCCGTTGATGAAGGCGGCGCAGATGGTGGCCACCGTGCCCGATCTCCTGCCGCCGGAGTTCGCCGCCGAACTCGCTGAGCTGCAGACCAACGCCCCCGCCATGGGCCGCCCGTTCGTGCGCCGGCGCATGGCCGCGGAGCTGGGCGCGGACTGGATGACGAAGTTTCGCCGGTTCGGCTTTGACGCCGCGGCGGCGGCCTCTCTCGGCCAGGTGCACAAAGCGGAAAGCCTCGACGGCCGGCCCCTGGCGGTGAAGCTGCAATATCCGGAGATGCAAAGCGCGGTGGAGAGCGACCTCTCCCAGCTGCGCCTCGTCTTCGCCCTGTTCAAACGCCTGGACGGGGCCATCGACCCCACCGAAATCGCCGAGGAGATCGGCGATCGCCTGCGCGAGGAGCTGGACTACGACCGCGAGGCCAAGGCCATGCGCCTCTATGGCCGCTTCTTCGCCGATCGCGACGACATCCGGACCCCGGAGCCGGTGGCCGAACTCACGACCCGCCGGCTGCTGACCATGAGCTGGCTCGACGGCGAGGGCCTGATGGCCTTCAAGGACGCGCCGCTCGCCGTGCGCAACCGAGTCGCCTCTCTGTTGTTCGACGCCTGGTGGACGCCCATGACCCGGCTCGGCGTCATCCATGGCGACCCGCACCTCGGCAACTATTCGCTGGCGCCTGAGGCGGAGCGGTTGAACCTGCTGGATTTTGGCTGCGTGCGCATTTTCCCGCCCCGCTTCGTGGCCGGCGTGGTGCGGCTCTATCGGGGTCTGAAGTCCGGCGATCGGGCCGAGCAGGTTGAGGCCTATCGCTCCTGGGGCTTCAGCCAGCTCAGCGACGATCTGGTGGACACGCTCAATGTCTGGGCCCGGTTCATCTACGGCCCGCTCCTGGACGATCGCGTGCGCACGGTGGCCGACGGCGTGGCGCCAGGCCAATACGGGCGCAAGGAGGCCATCGCCGTGCGCCGCGCCCTGAAGGAGAAGGGGCCAGTGACCATTCCGCGCGAGTTCGTGTTCATGGACCGGGCAGCCATCGGCCTCGGCGCCGCCTTCCTGCACTTGCACGCCGAACACAATTGGAACGCCCTGTTCGAAGCGTCCCTCGAAGGGTTCAGCGAAGAGAGCCTCGCCACGCGACAGGCCGAAGCTCTGGCCGCCGTCGGGCTCGACTGATCACTTGCCGGCGCCGAGGTCCGGGCGGCCGGGATCGAGCTTGGCCGCCGGGATCACCACCAAGTTCGGGTAGCGCTTCTTCAGCTCGGGCAGGAACAGCTTGGCGTCGCCGGCGATGATCAGGCTGGTCCGAGACGGGTCGGCGATCTTGGACGCCGCCGCCTTCGTCTGCGCCGCCGAAACGGCCTCGAGCTTGCCGGTGAAGCTTTGCACTTCACCCAGGTCGACGCCCACTGTGGCGTAGCGCCCCAACACGTCGGCGAGGCCGGCGCTGGTGGCTGCCGAGCGCCCGTATTCGCCGACGAGGGTCGCCTTGCGCGCCGTCAGTTCGTCGGCCGGCAACGGCGCCGTGGCGAGTGTCTCTTCCAGGTTCAGCATCAGCCGCGCCACCTCGTCCGCCGATTGGTTCTTCGTTTGGGCGCGGGCGACGAAGAGCCCGCCCTCCCGACGTGCGTCGAGCGAGGCCGAGGCCCCGTAGGACAGACCTCGCCTCACCCGCACCTCTTCATTGAGCCGAGCGGAATAGCCGCCGCCCAACACCGCTGACGCTAAGGCCCCGGAATAGTAGTCTGGCGACTTGCGTTGAATGGCGGGCCCCGCCAAGGTCACCGCCGCCTGACCGGTCCCCGGCAGATCGATCACCACCACCCGCGGCGCGGGCGGCTTGCCTTGCGCTGGCGGCGGAGTGAGCAGCGTCGCCGGCGCCTTCCAGTCGCCGAAGGCCTGCTGCGCCAGAGCGAAACCCTCGTCCGGCGTGATGTCGCCGGTGAGCACCACCACGGCGTCGTCCGGGCGGTACAGCGCCTGGTATTGCCGGGAGATGGCGGCCCGGTCGATGCGTTTCAAACTTTGTTCCGTTCCATCGCTAGGATGGCCGTAGGGACCCGCGCCGAACACCACGGCCGGAACGGCCATGCCGGCCAGGGCGCCGGGTTCCTTCCGGCCCACCGTGATGGCGTCGAGATCCTGCTGGCGCAGGCGGTCGATCTCGTCCTGCGCAAAGGCGGGATGACGGACGACATCTGCGAGGATCGGCAAGGCCTTGGGAAGCTGGTCGGCAAGGACCGTCAGACTGACCGCCGACGCATCGTACCCCGCGCTGGCGCCGATGGCGCCGCCCAAGGCCTCGATCTCCTCGGCGATCTGGCTCGCTGAACGCGTGGCGGTTCCTTGCGGCAGGAGATCGGCGGTGAATGAGGCGAGTCCGGCGAGTCCGGGCGGATCGGAGGCCGCGCCGCGGCGGATCAGCACCTGCGCGCTCACCAGGGGCAGGTCGCTGGTCTTGGCGACAATGACCCTAAGGCCATTGGGCAAGGTGCGCTCAGCCGCCTTGGGCAGAACCACGGCCACCGGAGCGCCCGGCGGCGGCGGGGCGGCTTGCGTCGGCTTCGTCGCAGCGGATTCAACCGGCGTCGCAGCGGACTTGGCCGCGGGTTCGCCCGAGGCGTCCCGCGCCGTCGCGGTCTGTTGCAGGTAGCGCACCGTCACCCGCTTGGCCGGATCCAGGTACTTGATCGCCACGCGCTGAACATCGGCCGCACTCACCTGGGCCAGACGATCAAGGTCGGTGTTGGCCCGGGCGGCGTCGCCCTCAAGCAGGATGGCCCGGCCAAGTTCGAACGCCCGTCCCTCGATGGTCTCGCGCTCGCCAAGGGCCGAAGCGCGAAGCTGGTTGCGCGCCCGCGCCAATTCGGCCGCGCTCACCGGGGTCTCCCGCAGCCGCTTCAGCTCGTCGAGCAGCGCCGCCTCGCCCTGGTCCGGCGTCTTGCCGCTAGCGAGGATGGCGCCGGCGATGAACAGTCCCGGCTGCTGGCGGGCATCGAACTCGCCCACCATGTCGGCCGCCAGCTGCTGCTGGTAAACAAGGTCATGATAGAGCCGTGAGGACTTGCCGCTGGAGAGGATGGCGCTGGCCACCTGCAACGCCGGAGCGTCGGAGTCCGCCGCCGCTGGCGCGGGGAAGGTCATGATCACCGCCGGCAACGGCACATTGGGACCATAGGTGGTGACGTCCTTGGCGCCCGTCCGCGCCGGCTCCACCGCGGTCACTCTGGGGATCGGGACCGCAGGCCGAGCCAGGCCTGAGAAATACTGGTCCACCCAGGCGTTCAGCTGCGCCGGATCGAAGTTCCCGATCACCAATAGCGCCGCATTGTCCGGCCGATAATAGGTGGCGTGGAAGGCCCGTACGTCCGTCAGAGTGGCGGCGTCGAGGTCGGCGATGGAGCCGATGGGCGCACGCTTGTAGGGGTGCGCCATGAAGGAGGCTTCCGGCAGGTCGTAATTGAACAGGCGGCCATAGGGACTAGCCAGCACCCGCAGCCGCAGTTCTTCCTTCACCACGCTCCGCTCGGAGGCGAAGTTCGCCCTGTCCACCACCAGCGCGCCCATGCGCTCGGCTTCGGCCCAGATGAGGCTCTGCAGGTGGTTGGCCGGGATCACCTCGTAAAAGTTTGTGTAGTCCTCAGCGGTGGAGGCGTTGTTGAACCCGCCTACGTCCTCGGTCAGCCGGTCCATGAATTCGGCCGGCATGTCCTTGGTTCCCTTGAACATCAGGTGTTCAAACAGGTGGGCGAACCCCGATCGCCCGGGCGGATCATCCTTGCCGCCCACGTCGTACCAGACCTGCACCGTCACATTGGGCGTGGTCTTGTCCACCGCCCAATAGACCGTGAGGCCGTTGGCGAGGGTGCGGCTCTGATAGGGGATCGGCGGGACGCCGGGCTCCGCCGCGCCGACGGGGACGGCGGCGCATAGAGCAAGCAGAGCGGCGCCCACACACAGGGCCCGGGAAAGGGTGCTCATGGGACGGCTCCTGAATTGATCGCCGACGAGGCTATCACGCCCTAAGATCGGCGGACCATAACTTCCGGTAATGGAACGCGTCAGCGGCGTCGCTTCGGCGCCTCGGCGGCCGACTTGGCGATGGCGCGGAAATCCACGTCTGAATCCGCCGCCAGATAGGCGAACACCGCCCAGGCGGCGGTGAGGCGGTCCATCTCCTTGGCGTCCACCTTGTCCAGCGTATCGTCGGCCGTGTGGTGCAGGTCGAAATAGTGCGTTCCGTCCTGGGCCAGCTCGGCGAGGGGCACGCCCGCTAGGTCTTCCAAGTCCGCACCGCCGTCTCGCGCCGGGCCGCGCCCCACCGAGACCGGCAAGCGCGCCACGACATTGGCCAACGTCTTCCCATAGGGGCTCGCGGCGGCGTTCGCCGGCAGGTCGATGCGATAGACATGCGTCGCGCCGAAGTCGCACTCCGAGGCGATGATGTGCTTGTCGAGCTCGGCTGCATGCGCCTTGGCGAAGGGGGCGTGGGTCTCCCCCACCTCTTCGGCGCCGAACAGCGCCACGCGGAGGGTGCGCCGCGGATGCTGCGGCAGATCGGCGATGAGCTTGGCGGCGGCCATGGTGGCGGCCACGCCTGCGCCGTCGTCGATGGCGCCCTGGCCGAGGTCCCAGCTGTCCAAGTGACCGCCGATGAGCACGATCTCGTCCGGGCGCTCGCGGCCGACGATCTCCCCGACGACGGTTTCCGATTGACCGCCAGGGGCCAGCTTCGGGGTCAGCACCAGCTTGAGGCGCACGGCCTGGCCTCGCGCCGTCAAGCGATCAAGCCATTCGGCGTCGGGAACCGCCAGCGCGCCTGCGGGGATCCTGGCCACGCCGGGATCATAGTCGACGCCCCCCGTATGCGGCGCCCGACGATCATCGGTGGCGAGGGAGCGGATCAGATAGGCGACCGCGCCGCGCTTGGCGGCTTCCGACGGGCCAGCCACCCGCATACGCACCAAGGCGCCGTAGCCCTCGCCATCCTGCGCCCGGACCATGGGCTGGGTCACCACGGCGATCTTACCCTTCAGCGCGCCCTCCGGCTGGGCCAGCAGATCGTCATAGGTCTTGAACAGCGCCACCTCGGCCTCGATCCCCTCCGGGGGCGTGGCCACCGAGCGGCCCAGCGCGGTCACCGCCAGCTTCTGCTCAAACGGCGCGGTGGCCTCGGCCCGCTCTTCTCCACGCGTCCACACCGGCATGGGGAAGGGTTCTATATGCACATTCTGAAAGCCCAGCGCCTTCATCTTGGCCACCGCCCAGAGCGCGGCGCGGTGCTCGGCCTCGGTGGCGGCCAGGCGCTGACCCACTTCGGTGGTGAGGGACTCCAGCAGCGGATAGGCCTGCGAGCCTGTTAGCGCCTTGTCGCGCAGGCCCGCTGCGGTGGTTTCGAGCTTGCCCCAGTCCGTGGCCGCGAAACTGGGGGCGGCGACGAAACACAGGGCGGCGGCGCAAAGGAGGGGGCGCATCAAACACTCGCGGGGCTGAACGGCGGACAAGATGGCAGTTGGCCTACGGCCCGCGACGATTTCAAGCCGTCTCTGCGCGAATGGCGATGGCCGAACCCGGTTTCGCCACGGAAAGCAGCAAATCAAGATCGGGACGCGCCAAGGCGACACAGCCCTCCGTCGGCGAATAGTCCTCGCGGGCGAGGTGCAGGAAGATGGCGGAGCCGAGCCCCGGGACCGGGGGATCGTCATTATGGGCCAGGACGCCGACGAGGTCATAGACATGATCGTCTCGCCACATGCGCTCGCAACTCGCCGGGTAGGGCAACTTCACCGGGCGGTTGTAGGCAGGATCGGCGGGCGCATCGCACCATCCGTCGTCCGGCGCCATAGGAGCGGTCAGCAAGCGGGTCGTCGGCGCCGGGCCACGGTCGGGCCGATAGAGAATTCGGCGGATCGTCCACACCCCCGCCGGCGAGGCCCCATCCCCCTCGCGCTTGGCCTCCGCGCTCACCACGCCGCCCTTGCCGAGGGCGCAGCGCACCCAAGCGCCTCCAAGGTTCATTCGTCCATCGGCGTAGGTTTCGAAGATCATCTCACAACCCTTTGATCCCGAACGGTGTCGCGGCAAAGCAGCGCAGGTCGGCCAGGCCTTGGCGTGAAGCTCGGAGCGGTGCATGGTCCAGCCCATGGCGCAACAAAAAACCATCCTCGTTGTTGATGACGACACCGATCTACGCGAGGCCCTGGCCGAGCAGCTGAGCCTTGAGGCGGATTTCAAGGCGCTGCAAGCGCCCACCGCCACCACCGGCGTCGCCATGGCCAAGCAGGAGCGACCCGAGCTGATCCTGCTGGACGTGGACCTGCCCGACATGGACGGGCGCGAAGCCTGCCGTCGCATGCGCGCCGAGGGCGTTGGCGCGCCGGTGATCATGCTGACCGCCGCGGCCGCCGACACCGACACCATCGCCGGCCTTGAGGCGGGCGCAGACGACTACGTGACCAAGCCGTTCAAATTCGGCGTGCTCCTGGCCCGCATCCGCGCGCACCTGCGCAGCCACGAGCAGTCGGAGAATGCGGTCTTCCGCATCGGCCCCTATGAGTTTCGCCCGGCGCAGAAGTTGCTACTCGACGCTAAACTAAGGAAAGTGCGGCTCACCGAGAAAGAGACCAGTATTCTCAAATATCTCTATCGTGCGCCGGGTCATTCCGCTTCTCGGGATGAACTCCTGGCCGAAGTGTGGGGTTACAATGCTGGGGTCACCACTCATACGCTGGAGACCCACATCTACCGCCTGCGACAAAAAATCGAGCTGGAGCCGAATTCAGCACGGTTGTTGCTCACTGAATCTGGTGGCTATCGCCTGGCGGTGTAAGGCGGGCTGTTTATCAGCTGCAAAAAAGTTCTTGTTTTGTTCTGCGTTTGGCGTAGGTTTCCTGGGTCAGCGCGGAGCACGACACCATGATCAGCTATGCAACCTTCGGCGTACACGACAAGGCCGCGTCCCTAGCCTTCTTCGAGCCGGTACTGGCGGCCCTGGGCTACCAGAAGTTCTATGATGAGGGGACCCACGCGGGCTTTGCGCCTGGCGGCGATCCGGGACAGCCGGGGACAGTCTGGCTCGGTCCGCCCTATGATGGCCAGACGGCGGTCCCCTCCAACGGCAGCATGATCGGCTTTCATGCGCCCACCCGTGCGGCGGTGCGGGCGTTCCACGCCGCGGCGCTCGCCCATGGCGGAAGCTGCGAAGGCCCGCCCGGACTGCGCGAAGCCTACGGCCCCAATTTTTACATGGCCTATGTGCGCGACCCGGTGGGCAACAAGTTCTCCGCCATGTGCCTGGCCGAGGGCGAGGATTAGGGCGCGATCTCGCCCTCAAAGCTTCGAAGATCGGCGACGAGGGCCTGGACAGCCAGACGGACGATCTTTTCGCCCTTCTCCGGGCTCGCCTGGCCAGGGTCCGAGCCCATGCGGCCGTCAGCGTAGCGGGCGCGGAAGTCTGCGGCTTCGCGGATCGGTCCGGTGGGTGCGATGCGCGGAGCGTAGTTGGCGGTCTTGATGGCGTCGGGATAGGCGTACTGGGTGACGGCGATCTCCGAGGGGGTGGCGTGGCTGCCATGTCCCTCGGGGAACAGGTGGTCGCACAGCTTGGCGACGCCCGGCAGATCCCACCAGTTGCGCAGCTTCAGGGCGAAGCCGCGTCCCTGGCGGCGATAGCTCGCCTCGGAATAGATCTCCGAAAAGGCCGCCTCGATGGTGGGCACATTGCCGCCGTGCCCGTTGAGGAAATAGATGCGGGTGAAGCCGTGCCCGGCCAGGGAAATGGTCCAGTCGCGCAAGGCCGCGATCATGGTGGAGGGGCGAAGGCTGATGGAGCCGGGAAAGCCCAGGTGGTGCTGGGCCATGCCCACATTGAAGGTCGGCCCCACCAAGAGATCTCCCTCGGCGTGGGCGGCGTGGGCGGCGTGGGCGATGATCTCCGGACACAGCCAGTCCGTACCCAAAAGTCCCGTCGGCCCATGCTGCTCGTTGGAGCCGATGGGAATGATCACCGCCTGGGAGCGGGCCAGCCGCGCCTCAAGCTCCGGCCAGGTGGAAAGGGCGAGCAGCATCAAGAATCCTCAGAAATCGACGGCGATGCCCTTGCGCTCCCAGTCGCCGAAGCGCGTGGGCTCAGGACCTGCCGGACCGCCGTCCTCATTCGGCCGCGCCCCCGCCTCCGCCTGGGCGCGACGTTCGGCGGCCTCGACGAGCGCGCGCTTGGCCGCTTCGCTCAGCGGCTTCGCCGGCGCAGCCTCGTCCAGCGGCGGAAGGTTAGGGCTTTCAGTCATGGCCCACACTTAAGTCGCGTCGCGCTCACCGCCAAGAGCGCCTAGACGGGACCCCTTGTCGCGGAAAGGGCCCGTCCCGCCAAGCCGCCGGCGAACCGGGTCACGCTTTTGGTCACCTTCAGGGCCAGAAAAATAAACAGCCAGGTCCCCACCGCCAGGACCAGCCCCGAAATCGCCGCCGCCAGCGGCGCCCAGAGCACCAGACCGGAGAAGATCACCGCCCATACATTCTCCGCAGCACTGATGAAGGGATGGGCCGCGCCCGCCGTGGTCATGCTGGCCGTGGTGCGCACCTTGGCCCGCATGCCATGGATAACGAAGGCGGCGATAGCGCCAAAGCCCCCAAGCCCATAGGCGAAGCTGTGCGGCGCGCCCGATTCCCCCTCTAGGCCCCGCGCGACGTAGAAGGCGGCCAGCCCGCCGATCACCGGCTTGGCCACCACGCCCAGGGCGTCGAACAGATGCGCCACGGGCGGAATCTTGTCCGCCGCCACATGCAGCAGATAGACCCCGCCGAGGATCATGATCACGTCCCAACGCTGCAGGAGATCGAACGGCGGTTGAGCCAGCAAGGGGTCGTTCAGCCAACCCAACTTAAGGGCTAGGCCGGCCGTAAAAGGTAAGGCGAAAGGGTCGAGCGCAAGGGCGGCGGGGATAGCCAGCACCCGCGCATAGGCGGCGATCGGATCGTCCATGCTTCCCCCCGTGATCGCCGCGAGTGTCACACTCCTCCCGACGGCAGGCAACCGAGCAGCAGAGCGTGGGCGGCGGTTTCGTCCTCAAATCGCGCCCGCACGGGCCAAGCCGTTACACGCCTGCGCCATTCAGCGGGCAGCCTTGCCCAGTCTTTCTCCGTGGTGACGAGACCCGCGCCGAACACGGCCGCTCGCTCGGCCAAGGCTTTTAGCGCCGCCTCCGTATAGGGGGCGTGGTCAGGAAAGCCGGCGAAGTCCTTCAGCTCGCACCCCGCCGCCGCCAATGAGCGCTCGACCTTCCAAGGCTTGGCCACCCCGGCGAACCCCACCTGCGGCCCGGGCGGCGGGGGCGCGGCGGGCTCGAGCCGCGCGATCAGAACAGCCTTGTCGCGAAACAGAGCGAGGAGTTCCGGGTCAGGATCCGACAGGCCCGGCGGCATGAGGATCACCACGGCGTCAGCACGGGACAGGCCCGTCTTGAACGGCTCGCGCAGCGGCCCGGCGGGAAAGACGCCCCCGTCGCCGAAGGGCCATTCGCCATCGCGAGTCTCGCCGTCCACCACCACCAGGGAAAGGGACTTCTTCAGCGACGGGTTCTGGTGGCCGTCGTCCAGCACCACAGCCTCGGCTCCCGCCTGCACCGCAGCAAGCGCGCCAGCCGCACGGTCGCGGGCGATCCACATGGGCCCGTCGCGAGCCAGGAGCAGCGGCTCGTCCCCCACCTCGGCGGCCGTGTGATGGACAGGGTCCACCCGGATCGGGCCTTCGAGACTGCCGCCATAGCCGCGAGAGAGCCCGTGCGCCGCAAAACCTGCCTCGCGCAACAGGCGCAGCACCTCCCGCGCGATGGGAGTCTTGCCCGCCCCGCCCACGGTGAGGTTGCCGATGCAGATCACAGGCGCGCCTGGATCGACCGGCATCGCGCGGGCCATGCGACGGGTGGTGGCGGTGGCCCAAATCCAGGAAACGGGCGTAAGGGCCGCCTTCAACAGGCGTGGGCCGCCGCGGCGGCGATACCACCAGATGGGTGTGGTGAGCTTCATGCGGGGAGGAGCTCCAACAGCCGCGCCACCGCCGTATCCGCCGCCGCCGCCCCTCGCCCCGCGAGAACCTTGGCCCGATCGGCCATGGCGCGCAGCTCAGCCGGCGCATCCAGAGCTTCGGCAAACGCTGCACTCAACTCGCGGGCGTCGCCGACGCAGCGCACGGCCTCAGCGGCGGCGAAGTCGTCATAGACGCCAATCCAGTTCTCCACATGGGGACCGCTGAGGGCCGGACACCCCAGAGCCGCCGGCTCCAAGGGATTATGGCCCCCAATGCCGACCCTAAGGCTGCCAGCCACCAGGGCGACCCGCGCAAGACTGAACCAGAGGCCAAGCTCACCCAAGGTGTCAGCCACATAGACCTGCACGCCCTTCGTCAAAGCATCGCCAGTGCTGCGGCGCGCGACCTTGAATCCCCGAGCGGCCGCGAGGCGCGCCACCTCTTCCCCCCGCACGGGATGGCGAGGCGCAATCACCAGCAGCGGACCATCAGGACGCGACGCCAGGGGCGCGAAAGCCTCGAGCACCAGCTCGTCCTCGCCGGGGTGGGTGGAAGCGGCCAGCAGCAGAGGCCGACCCTCTATGGCCGCGCGTTCTCGCTCCAGCAAATCCACGTCCACCGGCAAGGGCGCCGCGGCGAGCTTCAGATTGAGCCGGCCATCGTCCCGGGCGCCCAGTCGGACGAGACCCTGCGCGGTGGCGTCGTCTTGGGACATGACCAGATCAAACGCGCCGGCCACCTGGCGCGCCGCGGTCGGCAGTCTGGCCCAGCCGCTCAGGCTCCTGGGCGACAGGCGGGCGGACAGGAGGGCGAGCTTCACCCCCCGCTCATGGGCGAGGGCGATGAGGTTCGGCCACAGCTCGCTCTCCACCAGAACGCCGAGGTCTGGACGCCAGTGCTCCAGGAACCGTTCCACCGCCCCCGCCGTATCCACCGGAATGAATTGGTGCGTCACGGCCGGAGGCAAGCGCCTCGCCAATAGCTCCGCCGAAGCGACAGTGCCGGAAGTGACCAACACCTGCAGGCCGGGCCGGGCCTCTTGAAGACGGTTGATCAATGGGATCAACGAAAGAGATTCGCCGACGCTAGCGCCATGCAGCCAGACCAGGCCGCCTTGAGGCCTAAGCTGTCCTGCATGGCCGAGTCGCTCGCCGAGGCGCACCGGGTCTTCCTTGCCGCGGCGCGCACGCTTGCGCAGGGCTTGGACCGCCAACGGCTCCAGTACACGGGTAGCGAGGCGGTAGGCGGCGAGGCTGAAGGGCGTCTTCATGACAGGAGCGCATCCGCGCGCGCCGTGGCGGCGTTGAGCCGCTCGCCCCACTGGTCACGGAGCGCGAGCAATGCTTCACCTTCTGCTTCCCGCGGGGCCTCGAACGGACCGTCCCAGACGATCACGCCGCGCCCAAATGGCAAGGGCAGCATGGCCTGATCCCAACTTTTCAACCGTATGGAGGGCCGTGCCGACAACCCCACCAGCAGCACCGGCGCGCCGGATACGCGGGCCAAGGTCGGCACCCCATCGGTCATGACCTCGGCCGGCCCGCGCGGCCCGTCCGGCGTGATGGCGATCCCGCCGCCGCCCTTCACCCACTTCAGAACATCGCGGAAGGCGGCCGCGCCACCCTTGGCTTTGGCGGCGCCCGGCTTCTTCGCCGCAGACCCGCGAATGGCGGGGAAGCCCAGCTTCTCCATGGTGGAGGCGATGAACTGGCCATCGGCGGAGAGCGAGATCAGGGCCCGCGGCTCCTGCGCCCGGTCGAGCGGCCAGCAGGCGGGGGACAGCCCGATGCGGCCATGCCAGAAACAGACGATGACCCCCTCCCCGCTGGTCCAGACGGCTTCCGCCCGCTCCAGGCCTTCCTGGCGCCAGCGAATGGTGGCGAGGACGAGCTTCAAATAGCTCGAGAAGACGAGCGCCAGGGCGCCTTGCACCAGCGGATGGCGGAAGAGCTGTTTCACCGCGCCCTCACCCCGCCGCGACGGCTTCCGCCGCCGGGACGTCCAGGTTTTGGGTGCGGGCGAGGCGCGCATAGAGCCCGCCCTTGGCCATCAGGGTTTCGTGGTCGCCCACCTCGGCCACCTGGCCCCCGTCGATGACATAGATGCGGTCGGCCCCGCGCACGGTGGACAGGCGATGGGCGATGAGCAGCGTAGTGCGCCCGCTCATCAGCCGTTCCAGAGCCTCCTGCACCTTGGCCTCGCTTTCGGTGTCGAGGGCCGAGGTGGCCTCGTCGAGCAGGAGGATCGGCGCGTCCTTCAGAAAGGCGCGGGCGATGGCGATGCGCTGGCGCTGGCCGCCCGAAAGCCGCGCCCCAGCCTCGCCCACCTGAGTGTCGTAGCCCTTGGGCAGGGCGAGGATGAAGTCGTGCGCCGCAGCCGCCTTGGCCGCCGCCTCGATCGCGGCCTCACTGGCGTCGGGTCGGGCATAGGCGATGTTGGCGCGGATGGTGTCGTCGAACAGGAACGGCTCCTGTGTCACCAAGGCGAGCTCATGCCGCAGCGAGGCCAAGGTCACCTGGCGAATGTCCTGGCCGTCCAGGGTCACGCGCCCCTCCTCCACATCGTAGAAGCGGGGAATGAGGTTGAGGAGCGTGGACTTGCCGCCGCCGGAGGGACCGACGAGGGCGATGGTCTCACCCTTCTTCGCCTCCAGGGTGACGCCGGCCAGCGCGGGCGCGGCGGGCGAATAGCTGAAGCGCACGTCCTCGAAGCGCAGGGTGCCATCTTTCAGCTGCAGCGGCTGGGCGTCCGGGGCGTCTACAACTTCAGCCTGGACATCGAGCGCAGCGAACAGACGGTGCGCGGCGGCGAGGCCTTCGGCGATCACGGTCTGCAGATTGGCGAGCTGACGCAAAGACTGCGACGCCGCGGCGAGGGAGCCAAGGAACACAATGAGCTGGCCCACAGTGAGATGGCCGGCGCCCGCGCGCCAGCCGGCGTAGGCGATGACGGCGGCGGTGACCAGGGTCATCAGGGTCTCGGTCGCCGGCGCGGCCATGGCCCGGGCGTTGGCGCCGCGGATGATGAATTTCTGCCGCCGATCGATGACCGACTTCACCCGGGCCTCTTCGAAGGCCTCGCGATTGTCGATCTTGACCAGCTTCACCCCGTCGAGGCTCTCCATCACCGCGGTGGAAAGCGCGCTCGTCTCGGCCATGGCGCCCTGGGCGGCCTTGGTGGTGAGGCGGGAAAAGCGGCGCATGACCAGCTGCGCCACCGGCCCGGCCACCAATACGACGACGGTAAGCGTCGGGTCCTGGAACAGCATCACGCCGAGCAGGCCGACCACCTGAAGGAAATTCTGCGAGTAGTTCACTACGCCCGTGGTGATGGCCTCGCGGATCAGAGTGGCGTCGTAGAGCACCGATGCCACGTACGACCCTGAATGCTGTTCGCGCAGGCGGGCGAGATCGGCGTGCACCAGCTTGGCGAACAGCTGCACCTGGATATCGCCGACGATGGAGTGACCCACCTTGTTCACCAGCGAGGCCTGGTAGGCCTGAGCCATGCCGCGAGCGAGGCCCGCCAGCACAATGGCCGGGACGAGGTAGATGAGCACGCCCGCCTGACGTTGCACGAACACCTGCTGGATCACCGGGCCCAACACCCACATGAGGAAGGCGGTGAGCGCGGCGACGGCCACGGCGCAGGCTATCGCCGCGGCCATTTCGGCGGCGCGTGGCTTCAGATAGCTTCTTGCCAGCCGGGAAATGACGGCCTTGGCGTCCGGATCCGCAGCCGGCTGATCTGATGAACTCATGGCCTCATGGGGTCCGACGATTGCCGGGACGTGTCAAGCGAGGGGCGAACTTAGATAGGCGCCCGCTTTGAAATCCAGAACTTCTACCTTACCTAGGCGGACTTGCGGCGCTGATAAAGCCGCGACTGTCGAACGCAAGGAACCATCGTGGCCCGCCTGCCGAGTTTCAATCTCACCACCCCGCTCGGCCGGCTGCACGCCTATCTCAACTACATGTGGAGCGATCACGCCTATCTGCGGCTCGGCTTCGAGAACGCGCACTGGGTGGGCGAGGACCTGATCCGCACCAACCAGCCCTGGCCGTTTCAGTTCGCCTGGTGGAAGAAGCGCGGGGTCAAGACGGTGATCAACCTGCGCGGCGGCGGTTATGAGACCGCCTTCTACGTGCTGGAGCGCGACGCCTGTCAGCGGCTTGGCCTGAAATTGGTGAACTTCGCCGTGTCCTCGCGCGAGGCGCCCACCGCCGCCCAGGTGATCGGGGCCAAGGAGCTGTTCGAGACCATCAAATATCCGGCCCTCATGCACTGCAAGTCCGGGGCGGATCGCGCTGGACTGATGAGCGTGCTCTACGCCCATTTCCACCTCGGCCAGCCGCTGCGCGAAGCCATGAAGGAGCTGTCGTTCCGCACCCTGCACGTGAAGCATGGCAAGGTCGGGGTGCTCGACTACACCTTCGAGCGCTATTTCCAGGACGGGGAGCCCAAGGGGCTCAGCTTCCTCGAGTGGGTGCAGACCCCCGAATACGACCCGGTGAAGCTGAAGGCCGAGTTCCACACCAGCTGGTGGGGCACGCTGCTCACCGAGCGTATCTTGCGCCGAGAATAGCAGAGGTTAGAGCAAAATCCGATCAAATAGCACCGGATTTTGCTCATAATCTATTGAATTTAGAGTATTTTTCGCCCGAAAACCGGTTCCTGCTTTTCGGAAAATGCTCTACGCTCCCGCCCGGTTCTTCACGAGGTCATCCACCACCGAGGGATCGGCCAGGGTGGAGGTGTCGCCGAGCGACCCGATCTCGTTCTCGGCGATCTTGCGCAGGATACGCCGCATGATCTTGCCCGAGCGGGTCTTGGGCAGGCCCGGCGCCCACTGGATCACGTCCGGGGCGGCGAAGGGGCCGATCTCGTGGCGCACCCACTGCACCAGTTCCTTCTTCAGCTCGTCAGTAGGCTCCACGCCCTCATTGAGCGTGACGTAGCAATAGATGCCCTGGCCCTTGATGTCGTGCGGATAGCCCACCACCGCAGCTTCGGCCACGTGCGGGTGAGCGACGAGGGCGCTTTCGATCTCAGCGGTGCCCATGCGGTGACCGGAGACGTTGATCACGTCGTCGACGCGGCCGGTGATCCAGTAGTAGCCGTCATGGTCACGGCGGCAGCCGTCGCCGGTGAAATACATGCCGGGATAGGTCTTGAAGTAGGTGTCGATGAAGCGCTTGTGGTCGCCATAGACCGTGCGCATCATGCCCGGCCAGCTGGTGGTGATGCAGAGATTGCCCTCCGTGGGCCCCTCCAGCGTCTTGCCTTCGGCGTCGACGATGACCGTCTGCACGCCCGGCAGCGGAAGCGTCGCTGAGCCCGGCTTCAGCGGCACCGCGCCCGGCACCGGCGAAATGAGCGCGCCGCCGGTCTCCGTCTGCCACCAAGTGTCGACGATGGGGCAACGGTTCTCGCCCACCACCCGGTGATACCAGAGCCAGGCTTCCGGATTGATCGGCTCGCCCACCGAGCCCAGCAGCCGCAGCGACTTGCGCGAGGTGCGCCGCACCGGGCCTTCGCCTTCGCGCATGAGCGCGCGGAGCGCCGTGGGCGCGGTGTAGAAGATCTCCACCTTGTGCTTGTCGATCACCTGCCAGAAGCGGCTGGACGAGGGATAGTTCGGCACGCCTTCAAAGATCAGCGTCGTGCCGCCGTTGGCCAGAGGGCCGTAGACGATATAGCTGTGGCCGGTGACCCAACCCACGTCAGCAGTGCACCAGTAGATCTCGCCCGGGCGATAATCGAACACCAGCTCGTGGGTGAAGGCGGCCCAGAACAGATATCCGGCCGTGGTGTGCAGCACGCCCTTGGGCTTGCCGGTGGAGCCGGAGGTGTAGAGGATGAACAACGGGTCTTCCGCGTTCATCGGCTCAGGCCAGCACACAGTGGAAGCCTTGGCGGCCTCGGCCTCGTAGGAGAAGTCGCGACCCTCGACCATCGGCACTTCGACGCCGGTCCGGGCCACCACCAGCACGGTCTTCACCGTGCCGCAGACCTCCAGGGCCAGGTCGACATTGGCCTTCAACGGCACCTTGCGTCCGCCGCGCACGCCCTCGTCCGCAGTGATGACGAAGGTGGAGTCGCAGTCCTGAATCCGGCCGGCGAGGCTGTCCGGCGAGAAGCCGCCGAACACCACCGAGTGGATCGCGCCGATGCGGGCGCAGGCCAGCATGGCGTAGGCCGCCTCAGGGATCATGGGCAGGTAGATGGTGACGCGGTCGCCCTTCTGGACCCCGTGCGCCTTCATGACATTGGCCATGCGGCAGACTTCGTCATGCAGCTCGCGATAGGTGATCTTCTTGGCCGCCGCCGGGTCGTCGCCTTCCCAGATGATGGCCACCTCGTTGGCGCGGGCCGGCAGGTGGCGATCGATGCAATTGGCGCTGACGTTGAGAATTCCGTCCTCGAACCAGCGAACGTGGAAGTCTTCGTCGTGGAAGGAGACGTCGCTCACCTTGGTGAAGGGCTTGATCCAGGTGAGACGCTTGGCGGCCTCGCCAAAGAAGCCATCAGGGTCGCGGGCCGCGCGCTCGCGCATGGCGGCGTAGGCCTCGGTGGACACCAAGGTCCGCCCAGCCCAGGCGGCCGGCACCGGAAACACGTCCGAATAGCTCACGTCTCACTCCCAGTATTATGGTTCTGACTCATTATGCGGAGCCGGCCCCCTGCTCGGCAAGGGTTTGGCGCCTCGACTTTGGTCGGGGGAATTCTACGGCGCGAGAATTGAAACGGAGGCTCCCAACGGCCGCTCCGAGCGGTTTGCTTGTTTCATTTTGGGAGCGCGGCGATGAAATCGCAATTCCTGGTTGGCTTGGCGGCTCTGATCCTGTCCCTTTTCGCGACCGAGGCCTTGGCCGACTGCGCGACGTCGGTTCAGTGCGGCGGCCAGTGGGTTCCGGCCTCGCCGCAAGTGGCCTACGCCCCGCCCGCCCCGGCCTATGGCTATGGACAGGTGGTCTATGTGGTTTGCGGAACCTGCGGCTACGCCCCGCAGGCCTATGCGCAGCCTGGGTATCCGCAAATGGGCTACGGCCAGCCGGTCTTTCCTCAAGCCGCCTACGCCCCGCCCTGTCTCCCCTGCCAGGGTCCGGTCTATGCGCCGCCGCAGGAAGTGCAGTTCACCGGCGAATATGAGGGCGGCGTGGGCGGCTACACCTCCGGCGGCTATGGCGGCTTTGGCGGCGGCGGTCCCGAGATCGCCCAGGTCACCGGCTATGGGAATATATCCGGCTTTGTCGGCTCGCATATGAACGGGAGCGCGGGCGCCGGGGCGACCACTTCCACCACAACCAATGTCAATGTCTCGGCCAGCGCCTACGCCAATGCGAGCGCGTCGGCTCACGCCTCCGGCGGCGGCCACAACGGCCATCCCGGCGGCTGCGGCTGTCATCGCCCGCCCCCGCCGCCCAGACCCTGCGGCTGCGGCCACCATCACTAAGGCGTCAGGTTCGCGCCATCTCATCGCCAATGGCCAGCGCCGCGGCTCTCGGATCGGGGGCCGCGGCGATCGGTCGTCCAATGACCAGATGGCTGGCCCCCGCCTGCAGCGCCGCCGCCGGGGTGGCCGCCCGGGCCTGATCGTCCAGCGAAGCGCCCGCTGGCCGCACCCCCGGCGTCACCACCAGGAAATCCGGGCCGCCGATCTTGCGGACCAAGCCTGCCTCATGCGGGCTCGCCACCACCCCGTCGAGGCCGGCGTCCACCGCTTGGCGGATGCGCCGCTCCACCAGCGCCGTGACGCCAAGTCCATAGCCGAGATCGCGCAAATCATCGTCATCAAGGCTGGTGAGCACGGTGACGCCGAGCAGCTTCGAATCCTTGGCCCCGCCCCGCCCCTTCACCGCCGCCGCCATCACCTGCGGCTCGGCGTGCACGGTGAGGAGATCGCAGGCGCCGGAGGCGACCACCGCCGCGGTGGCCTTCTCCACCGTAGCCCCGATGTCGTGCAGCTTCCAATCCAGGAACACCGCCGCGCCGCTCGCCTTCAAAGCCTTGGCCAGGTTCATGCCGTCGGAGGCGAGGAGCTGCAGCCCCACCTTGTAGGTGGCGATGGAATCGCCCAGGCGCGCCACCAGGCCTTCGGCCTCGGCGCAGGTGGGCAGGTCGAGGGCGAGGATCAGGCGGGGGTCGGCCATGGTAGGCTCCTTTCAGCGCGGCTTTTGAAGCATTGCAGGTTGCCGCGTGCGACCGGTTCGTCCTAAAGCCGGAGGGCCGGACGCCGACGAGGCGAAACGCTGCAATGGGGCTGAAAGGGCCATATGACGCCGATGGACCTGGCGGTCAACTTCTTCATCGCTCTGTTCGCGCTCATAGACCCCGTGGGCAATGTGCCGCTGTTCGCCGCGGCCACCACGGGCGCCCAGCCCGCGGCCCGCCGCCGTATCGCGCTCTATATCTCCCTCTTCGTGGCCGGGTTCCTGGCCTTCTTCTTCCTCACCGGCCTTGGGCTCCTCAAGTTCTTCGGCATCTCGCTCGCGGCCTTCCGCATCGCCGGCGGCATCATGTTGTTGCTGCTTGGCCTCGACATGGCCCGCGACGATCTCACCGCCGCCTTCCCCGCCCCCGAGGTGGATGAAAATCACGATCCGGGCGTCTATGCGCGTAAGCATTTCGAGCGGCTGATCGTGCCCTTCGGCATGCCGTTGCTGATCGGTCCCGGGGCCATTTCGGCGGTGGTGATCTTCGCCAGCGAAGCGGAAGCGAAACTCGGCGTGCTTGGCTACGCCTATGGCCTCGCCGCCATCGCCGCGGCGGCCGCCACCGTGCTCATCGCCTTCCTGGCGACGGACTTCATCTCCCGCCTGTTCGGCAAGATCGGCATGATGATCGTGGTCAGGGTGCTCGGCCTCGTGCTCTGCGCCCTGGCCGTACAGTTCATCATCGTCGGGGTGAGCCAGGCGACGGAGGGCATCATCCGCGCCTCCGCCGCCCATCCCTACCCGGCCGCCAAGGTCGGCGGGCCTTAACTCAGTCGAAGGCCCCGAAGCACCAGGCCAGCACGGCCTTCTGAGCGTGGACGCGGTTCTCCGCCTCGTCCCAGATCAGCGACTGCGGACCGTCGAGCACGCCGTCCGTGACCTCTTCGCCGCGGTGCGCGGGCAGGCAGTGCAGGAACACCGCGTCCTTGGCCGCCAGGGCCATCAGCGCCTCGTTCACCTGATAGGGCTCGAAGGCCGCCAGGCGCGCCTCGTGGTCGGTGTCGCCCATGGAGACCCAGGTGTCGGTGAGCACGCAGTGCGCGCCTTCCACCGCCGCGCGGGGATCGTGGGTGATCTCCACCTCGCCGGCCTTCACTCCGGCCCGAGCCAGGTCCATCAGGTCGGGATGGTAGTCGGCCGGGCAGGCGATGCGCAGCTTGAAGCCGAGCTTGCCCGCCGCGTGGATCAGGCTGGCGCAGACATTGTTGCCATCCCCCACCCAGGCGAAGGTGCGCCCATCCACGCGACCGCGATGCTCCTCGAAGGTGAGCAGGTCGGCGAGGATTTGGCACGGATGGCTCTTGTCGGTGAGGCCGTTGATCACCGGCACCGAGGCCGCCTGCACGAAGCGCTCGAAGTCGTCATGGGCGTTGGCGCGGATCATCACCGCATCCACCATCCGCGACAGCACCTTGGCGGTGTCCTCCACCGGCTCGCCACGGCCGAGCTGCATGTCGCTGGCGCTGGTGATCAGGGTTGATCCCCCCAGCTGACGCATGGCCGCGTCGAACGAGAAGCGGGTCCGGGTGGACTTCTTCTCGAAGATCATGGCGAGGGTCCGGTCGCGGGCCGGGGCGTCGGCGTCCACCTTGCCGCTGGGCCAGCTGGCGCGGGCGAGCTTGCGCCGACGCGCCTCGTCCAGCAGCCGGCGCAGCAGCGCGCCGTCGAAGCGCCAGAGGTCGATGAAATGCCGCGGGGCCGCGGTCTCGAGGGCGATGGCGGTCTCGATCATGCGCTCGCCTCGCTCTTCATCTGCGCCCGCGCGGTCTCGCAGGCCGCCTCGAAACGCTCAATGGCCTCGCGGGCTTCTTCCTGGGTGATCACCAGGGGCGGCAGGAGGCGGACGCAATTGTCGCCGCCGCCGGCCACCAACAGGCCTTCGTCACGGGCCCAGGCCATCATCTGGCGGTTATTGGGCTTCAGTTTCACGCCGATGAGCAGGCCGCGACCGCGAATATCCACGATCACGTCCGGATAGCGCGACTTCAGCCCCTCCAGCTGCTGGGTGAAGTAGCCCGCCACGTCGCGCACATGGGCCAAGAGCTCGGGCTTCGACAGCTCTTCGAAGGCGGCGAGGGCCACGGCCATGGCGAAGGGGTTGCCGCCATAGGTGGAGCCGTGCGCGCCGGTGGTCATGCCCTTGGCCGCCTCGGCGGTGGCAAGGCACGCCCCCACCGGGAAGCCGTTTCCGAGGGCCTTGGCCGAGGCCATGATGTCCGGCTGCGCCTCGCCCGCCCATTCATGGGCGAACAGCTGGCCGGTGCGGCCGAGCCCGCACTGCACCTCGTCATAGATGAGCAGCAAGCCATGCTCGTCGCACAGCTGGCGCAGGCCGCGCAGGCAGTGGTCAGGTACAGCGCGAGCGCCCCCCTCCCCCTGCACCGGCTCGATGAGAATGGCCGCGGCGGTGGGGCGGGCGGCGGCTTCCTTCAGCGCCTCGTGGTCGCCGAACTTGAGATTCACATAGCCGGGCAGCGGCGGACCGAAGCCCTCCACATAGGACGGATTGCCGGCGGCGTTGATGGCCGCATAGGAGCGGCCGTGGAACGAGCCGTCGAAGGCGATGACGTCGATGCGCTCAGGCTGGCCATTGGCCGCGTGATACTTGCGCGCCGTCTTCAGGGCGCACTCGATGGCCTCGGTGCCGGAATTGGTGAAGAAGCAGACGTCGGCGAAGGTGGCGTCGGTGAGTTTCTTGGCCAGGGCCTCCTGGTCCGGGATGCGGAACACGTTGGACACGTGCCACAGCTTCTCGGCCTGCCGCTTCACCGTCTCCACCAGCTTGGGATGACAGTGGCCGAGGCCCACCGTGGCGATACCGGCCATGCAGTCGAGATAGGATCGCCCGTCCGTGGTGAACAGTCGCACGCCCTCGCCTCGCTCAAAGGCCACCGGGGCGCGGTTGTAGACGCCCATCAGATGGTCAGCGGGAACGGCGGGAGCAGGTGCGGCGGTGTTCGCCATGAAACGACCCTCCAAAAACGAAAGCGCCCCGGAACGGGCTCGGCCCGCTTTCCGGGGACTGGAAGGCTCATGCTTGTCGTCAAATTCCCCGTCAAAGTCAATCTTGGGCGTTTAACCGTTCCGGTGTAATCGCTCGCCCATGACCGGCCCCGCGACTCTCAGCCTCTACGACACCCTGGCGCGCCAGAAAGTGGACTTCATTCCGAGCGATCCGCAGCGGGTGACCATGTATGTGTGCGGGCCCACCGTCTATTCCTACGCCCATATCGGCAACGCCCGCGCCGCCGTGGTGTTCGACGTGCTCTACCGGGTGCTGCGCCATCTCTATGGCCCCGAGCACGTGGTCTATGCCCGCAACATCACCGACGTGGACGACAAGATCAACAAGGCCGCCCAAGACCAGGGCGTCGACATCCGCGTCATCACCGACAAGTTCGCCAAGATCTACAACGAGGACATGGGGGCCCTTGGGTGCCTGCCCCCCACGGTGCAGCCGAGAGCCACCGAGCATATTGGCGAGATGCAGACCCAGATCGCCGCCCTCATCGCCCATGGCGCGGCCTACGCCGCCGAGGGGCACGTGCTGTTCGACACTGAGGGTTTCCGCGCCCAGGGTGGAAACTATGGCGCGCTTTCAGGCCGCAGCCTGGACGACATGATCGCCGGGGCCCGGGTGGAAGTAGCGCCCTACAAGCGCAATCCCGCCGATTTCGTGCTGTGGAAGCCCTCCAAGCCCGGCGAGCCGGTGTGGGAGAGCCCCTGGGGTCCGGGACGTCCGGGCTGGCATATCGAATGCTCGGCCATGTCGGAGAAGGAGCTCGGCCTGCCCTTCGACCTGCACGGCGGCGGGCATGACCTGATCTTCCCGCACCATGAGAACGAAATCGCCCAGGCCTGCGGCGCGCACGGCGACCATGATCCGCGCGCCTATGCCCGCCACTGGCTGCACAACGGCTTCCTCACCATGGACTCTGAAAAGATGTCCAAGAGCCTCGGCAATGTGGTGCTGCCGCATGAGCTGGTGAAGCAGGTGCCGGGCGAGGTGGTGCGCTGGGCGCTCCTCTCGGCCCATTACCGCGCGCCGCTCGACTGGACCGAGGCGTTGATCGAGCAGAGCCGCAAGACTCTAGACTATATCTACGGCGTTTTACAGCGAGCTAAACATGTGCCGGTGGATATGTCGACCAACCTCGACCCAGTTGGCAGCAACCTACATGCTCTTCTGTCCGACTTAAATACGGCTATGCAGTTAAGCGACTTGTACGCCTATGCGAAAAATCTCGACAGAGAAGTCAGTCAAGGTGATCTCCAGAATGCGATTATCTGGAAATCAAATGTAATTTATGTCGGCAACGCCATCGGCTTCCTGCAGCAGGACCCGGACGCCTGGTTCGAGGGCGGGGCGGACGCGGCGTTCAAGGACAAGGTCGAGGGCCTGATCGCCGCCCGGGCCGAGGCGCGCAAGGCCAAGGACTTCGCCGCCGCCGACCGTCTCCGCGACGAAATCGCCGCCCTGGGCGTCGAGGTGCTGGACGGCAAGGACGGCGCCACTTGGCGGAAGAAGAGTTAGGGCGGAAGAAGGGCTAAACGGGGAACAGGCTTCCCGCCTCCACCCGCACCCCCTGCCCGCCGGCGAGGTCTTCGAACAGGGCCTCGTCCGTGCCGGTGAGGAAGGCTTGCAGGCCGAGCGCCGTGAATTCCTCGAACAGGGCGGCGCGGCGGCCGCGATCGAGGTGGGCGGCCACCTCGTCCAGCAACAGGATCGGCGGCGGAGCGTCCGTCGCTCTAGCCAGCCGCGCGGCCTGGGCCAGCACCAGATTGAGGATCAGCGCCTTCTGTTCGCCGGTGGAGCATTCGCCGGCGGGGCGATCCTTGTCCACATGGATCACCGCGAGGTCGGTGCGGTGAGGGCCATAGAGGGCGCGGCCAGCGGCCTGATCGCGCTCCCGACCCCGGCGCAGGGCTGAACGCAAGGTTTCCGCCAGGACCTCTGGCGATTCGCCTGCCAGAGCCCCCTGCTCCACCGGCCCGTCGAGGTCGAGGCGGGCCTGCGGGAAGGGCCGGTCCACGCGGCGGGCGATCTCGGCGACCAGGGCCTGCAAGGTGGCGGCGCGAGCGACAGCCACGGCGGCCCCCGCCTCCCCCGCCTTCAGTTCCAAGGCGTCGAGCCAGGCGGGATCGGCGCTGAGACCCTGGCGAGCGTCCGTCAACAGCCGGGAGCGCTCGCGCAGGGCGTGCTCATAGGCGGCCACGTGGCTGGCGTGGCGGGGATGGTCGGCGAACACCAGGCGATCAAAGAAGCGCCGACGCTCGCTGGCGCCCTCCAGAAACAGGCGGTCCTGGGCGGGGGTCAGCCAGACGAGACGCACCAGATCGGATAGGCGCCCGGGGGCCACAGTCTCGCCCTCCAGCCGCACGATCTTGCGGCCCGTGTCCGGGGCGAGGCCGACGCCGAGACGGGTTTCGCCCAGGTCGCCCTCGAACAAAGTGGCGACGCTCCAGGCCCGGCCCTCGCGTTCCCCCGTCTCGCGCCGACCGACCTCGCTGACCGCTGCGCCGCGCAGGCCCCGCCCCGGGGAAAGGAACGACACCGCCTCCAGCACATTGGTCTTGCCCGCGCCATTGGGGCCGAACAGGAACACCGGCCCGCCCGTGAGATCGAGGGCGGCTGCGGCGTAGCTGCGAAAATCAGTCAGGGCGAGGCGGCGGAGCCGATGCACGGGCATGGGTTCATATAGCCTGCCATCGCGCAGAATTTCATCCGCATCAATGCGTCGCGCCGGGCCTCTAACTATGGATTGGCCTTGCAGACAATCTGGTGGAGTATTATACCAACGACACCCGAAATCGGGGGGATTTCTGCCTTTTGGTGTGTGTTCGTGGGGTAGAATCTGACTGTCCACTGATCCGATAGGATTAACGACCAATTAGGAGTGAAGTATGGACAAGATTTCACCGCTGCTCAGCGTGTTGCAAAAGGCCGTTCTGGTGGCCATGGCGGCGATCCTGCCGCTGGCGGTCATCGCGGTCATTGCGCCGGCGCTCTAATTCGCCGATGGGGCGTGTAGCCCCGGCCATGGGCCCGAGATCGGACCTAAGACTGGGGCGCCTCCCCGTCAGGCAAGCTCAACCTGTGCACCGTGAGATGGTCGATCTCCACCTCGCGCGCGGTGATGCGGCCCGCATGCAAGCGGCCGATGACCACCACGCCGAGCGCGCCCACGCCCAAGGCGCCTACCGCCACGGCGCCGACGAGGGTCAGGCCTGCGACGCCCGCGCCGGGGTGGGTCGGCGCTGGATGGGACTTTCCGCGTAGCGAAGCTGGAATGAAGGCGTGATCGTCCATGGCGAGGGCTCCTTGCCGCGGCATTTAGTTTAGCCTCGCCAAACGCTCTGCTCCAGCGGCGGATCAGCCCGCCGCACCGGGCGACGTGACAAACCGAGGCTTGTAAGGTTAGAACCCCGCCTCCGAACACCCGCGCAATTCTTCCAAGGCGAGCCATGGCCGGCCATTCCAAGTTCAAGAACATTCAGTTTCGCAAGGGCGCCCAGGACAAGAAGCGCTCCAAGCTGTTCTCCAAGCTGTCGCGAGACATCACCCTGGCCGCCAAGACCGGCTCGCCCGATCCCAACTCCAACGCCCGCCTGCGCCTGGCCATCCAGAACGCCCGGGCGGAAAGCATGCCCAAGGACAATATCGATCGGGCCATCAAGAAGGCGGCCGGTGCGGACACCGACAATTTCGAGGAAATCCGCTACGAGGGCTTCGGCCCTGGCGGGGTCGGCCTGATCGTCGAGGTGCTCACCGACAACCGCAACCGCGCCGCCGCCAATGTCCGCTCCATCTTCACCAAGAACGGCGGCAACCTCGGTGAATCCGGGTCGGTGGCCTTCATGTTCGACCGCATGGGCCAGATCACCTATCCGCTCACGGCAGGCTCCGAAGACGCCATCATGGAAGCGGCCATCGAGGCCGGGGCCGAGGATGCGGAGACGGATGAGGAACTGCACACCATCTTCACCGCCTTCGAGGATCTCGGATCCGTAGTGGAGGCGCTGGAGGCTTCGCTAGGCCCGGCTCGCTCCACGGGGGTGATCTGGCGGCCGAAGTCCCAAACGCCGGTGGCCGGAGACGACGTGCAGACCCTGATGAAGCTGATGGACGCCCTCGACGACGATGACGACGTGCAGAACGTCTTCGCCAACTTCGAGATGTCGGACGAGGATATGGCGCGGCTGGCCGGCTAAGCCCTCGTCAGGTCCGATCCCTCATCAAATCCGATATTGCGATCAGGCGGCCTTGGCCTCCTGCTCCACCGCCCAATGGAAGCCAACCACCGCCCCCTTCACCAACGGGAGCAGGGTAAGCGTAGTGATGAGCAGGCTTGGCAAGGTGACGCCCAGCACCCATTCCACCGGCCATTCCAGGATGAACGGGAACGCCAGCATCGGGGCCACGAACAGGTGGCCGACGATGAGAATGGTGAAATAGGGCGGCGCGTCGTCGGCGCGATAATGGCCGTTATCATGTCCGCAGGCGGCGCAGGTCTGCCGCACCTTTAGATACCCCTTGAACAGCGCGCCCTTGCCGCAGGCCGGGCAGCGGCGCTGCACGCCGCGGCGAAGTCCGGTGACGAAGGGTTTTTGCGAACGGGACATGGGCGGCGCTCGTTAATGTGTCGCAGCCATATCGTCGACTTTAACGCGCGGGCAAGGGGCGCCGCGCCATTTTGCCTTTTTCCGACCCTTTGATCTCCCTACATTGCCCGCGCTGCTGAGGAGCCCCATTCCATGTACGCCCTGGACCGTTCGCGCGACGCTATCTTTATTGAACGCCTGCACGCCAAAACTCTCGCGCGAGGGTTGAAATGGAATCTCACTGAACATGAAGGGCGTTATCAAGTTCAGATTGGAGAATTTGTGGTGGAGATCGGCGAAGGCGTCGGCTCTGGAGACAGCGCCGATATTGAGGTGCTAATCTGCAGCCCGGCGGGAAAGGCCCTGGAAATCCTCACCCCGGAAATTCTTCAGGAGTCCACCAGCGAAACCGCGGTGCCGCGGCGACGCGCCTTTGCTGAAACCTATGAGGCCGCCCGTCGCATGGCTCTGGGCGTGGATCAGGTGATCGAAAATCTAATCGAACATTTGCTCTAACGGCGAGCCCTGACCACGTGCGACGGATGCTCCGGAGGATTCGTCATGGTCGAACGATTGCTGTTCGCAGGTCTAGAAGAGGCCAAGACCCAGCCGCGCGCTGTGCAAACCACCCTGGAGCATGGCGGTCTGATTGAATTCGCGAGCATGGGGTTCGCGGTCTTTCCAGACGAACGCGATCTCATCGATGCTGCTGCGGTCAGCCCGAAGTCCAAGAACATCAGCCTTGGTCCAGGTGGAGCCGTGCGGGGCACGGTGCTGGACCCGGCGGGCCAGGCGCGTATGCGCGGCATGATGACCCGCTTCTCCAGCTATTCTGAAAGCATCGTGCAGGCGCTGTTGCCCGCCTATGCCGCGAGCATGAACCGGCGGCGCACCAGTTTTCGC
This sequence comes from Pseudomonadota bacterium, assembly GCA_040757715.1. Classification (GTDB taxonomy): domain Bacteria; phylum Pseudomonadota; class Alphaproteobacteria; order Caulobacterales; family Caulobacteraceae; genus CAIMFV01. Next base: position 83,062 of record JBFLWS010000004.1, read on the forward strand.
CCAGGCGCCGTAGAGGTGCGCGTGCTCAGCCCCCGGCGAGACGACCGCCGCCTGCACGTCGACGCGTTTCCCTCTAATCCGACTCAGGGCCAGCGCATCTTGCGAGTGTTCTGCAACGTCAATCCGACGGGAACACCGCGAGTATGGAACGTGGGGGATCTCGACTTCGAGAGCTTCGCCAAGCTCTACGCCGACCGGCTGAGCGGCGGCCCTTCATCCTTGGCCGCCTGGGCCATGGCGGCGACGGGGCTCACCCGCGGGCGGCGTAGTCGTTATGATCAGGCCATGCTCGAGCTGCATGACTTCGCCAAGCTGGACGACGCCTTCCAAGCTCAGGCTCCTCGAACGCAAATTGCACTGCCTGCGGGCGCCACCTGGGTCGTTTTCACCGACAGCGTGCTGCACGCGGCGCTTTCGGGCCAGCATCTTATGGAGCAGACCTTTCTGCTCCCGATAGCCGCGATGGCGGAGCCGAATCTGTCCCCCCTAGAGACGCTCAAGCGACTGACGGGGCGCGCCCTGGTGTGACCAACTCCTCGGACGCCGCCTGAACGCACCCCCATCGCTCGATCGCTAAAGTCTCCTCGAGGCTACTCGTTGCGCGCCAGCCCCGGCGAGGCGACTCCATTTCCACCGTCGTGACGGTGGATTGGTGGGATCTCGTCGCCGAAACCGGGCGGCGGCGTGGCTTCCAACAACTCTGCGAATTCACCAAGGCTGAGGCGCGTGGCCGTCAGCACCTTGGCCAGACTTTCCGTCGATGGCCACCGCGGGCGCGGCGGACGGTCATTGGAAAGGCGCTTCGACTTGTTGAAGCTGGTGGGCTCGAGTCCCGACAACTTTGCGAGACCGGAAGGACTCAAGCCTTTGGCCGCTGCTAAGCGATCGAGAGCGTTCCAAAGGTCGGCATGGCTAAACATGGCGACATGATCCGTTTTTGACTGCGTCCCGCGCGCGAAGATGGGGACCGGTGGATACACAAGGTCGTCTGAAACGACCCAAAATACAATCACACGTTTTTCACTGCGTCGTGTAGTGGACAACTCTCGCGACGTCTACGACCTTAAGACGCGTCAGCCGCGTAATTTCCGTAATCTGAAGAAAAATTTGATCGCTTGCGCCAATGTAGGCCTGCCGACCAAACTCCTTCGTCTGATTACGGAACATTCGACGATCGCAAATCCTGCAAGCTCTTGAGCTCACAGACGTTTCGATCTCCACTAGCCTCGCCCCTCAGAAGGCTGAAGCGTAAGAAATGAGCCCCCGCGAGGTGCTGGACGTAGCGTCGAGTTGGAATCTGCTCGTATATCCAAGCGCGCTCGTCGCCGTCGCCAACAGGACCACGGAAATTCGCTTCTCGCCTTCGACCACCCCCTCGACTATGTTTCTTATTCTCAAATACACCTATGAGTCGCTTTATAGCAAGTCTCTTGCGTTCGACGTGGCGGATTGCGTTCACGGGGTTGGCTTCCCACATGGAGCAGCATGACATCGCCCCACGTCGCCCAATCCATCCTTGAAACCTCCGGCGTCGCTTCCAGCAAGGCGCAGGGATTGTTAGAGGAGGCGACGCATGGCGCCGATGATGGAGAACTTTATCTCGAGCGCTCAGAGAGCGAGGCCCTCGCCTTTGATGACGGCCGTCTCAAGGCCGCCAACTTTGACGTGACAGAAGGATTCGGCCTGCGCGTGGTGGCCGGCGAGACGGCGGGCTTCGCGCACGCCGCCGAAATATCCACGGCGTCCATCGAGCGGGCGGGGCAAGCGGCGGCTCTAGCCAAGCGCGGTCGCGCGGGTGTGGCCGCTGACGCCCCTCGTGCGACTAATCGGGCGCTTTACGGCGACGATGACCCCTTGGCCGCGCCTGATTTTGCTGAAAAAATCGCGTTGTTGCAGGAAATCGACGCCTACGCGCGCGCGCGCGATCCGCGGGTGGTTCAGGTGTCCGCCAATCTGGTGGCCGAGCGGCGACAGATCGAGATCCTTCGCGCCGACGGCCGGGTGGTGCGTGATGTGCGGCCCCTGGTGCGGGTCGGCGTCGCCGTCACCGTCGAGCACAACGGACGGCGCGAGGGCGGGCATTCGGGCTGCGGCGGTCGGGCCGGGTTTCAGGCCTGGATCACCCCGCAGCGCTGGCAGGCGGAAGTGGAGGAGGCCTTGCGCATCGCCCTCGTCAATCTCGATGCGCGGCCCTGTCCCGCCGGCGAGATGGATGTTGTGCTAGCCAATGGGTGGAACGGCGTTCTGCTGCACGAAGCCGTGGGTCACGGTCTCGAGGGCGACTTCAATCGCAAGGGCATATCCGCCTTTTCAGGAAGGATCGGCGAGCGCGTGGCCGCGCCGGGCGTTACGGTTGTCGACGACGGCTCCATCCCAGGACGGCGCGGCTCGCTCACCGTGGACGACGAAGGCACCCCCACCGAACGGACGGTGCTGATCGAGGACGGGATATTGGTGGGCTACATGCACGATCGCATGAGCGCTCGCCTTATGGGTCAGACGCCTACGGGCAATGGTCGGCGAGAGTCCTACGCCTGCCTGCCCATGCCTCGCATGACCAACACGGCCATGTTGGGCGGAACCGCCAAGCGCGAAGAGATGATCGCCTCCACCAAACGTGGACTCTATTGCGCCAGTCTCGGCGGTGGACAGGTGGACATCACCAACGGCAAGTTCGTGTTCCAGTGCACGGAGGCCTATCTCATCGAGGATGGCAAGCTGGGCGCCCCGGTGAAGGGCGCTACCCTCATCGGCGACGGTCCCACCGTGCTGACGAAGATTTCCGCTATCGGTGATGACTTCGCCTTCGACCCCGGCGTCGGCGTGTGCGGGAAATCCGGACAGGGCGTCCCTGTCGGGGTGGGCCAACCTTCGCTGAAGATCGGCGGCCTCACGGTGGGCGGCACCGAGCTCTGATCAGAGCCGACTAGACGGTTTCCGTCACCTCGTCGGCGCCATGGCTCCAGTGCTTGACCCAGCGGCTGATGACGAGGAAGCCGACACCCACCGCCACGCCCACGGCTCCGATGACCTGAAACACGCTTTCCGCTGTCAGGAGCGACTGATGGGGATCGAGCACCTGACCGCCCACCGTATTGGAGCCGGTAAGGGTCGCGATATGTCCACCGATGAACTCCGCCCAAGACAGGGACAGAAACCAGACGGCCATCATGGTGGAGATGAGCAAAGGCGGCGCGAGTTTGGTGATCTGGCTCATCCCGACCGGAGACAGGGAAAGTTCGCCCGTCGTGTGCAGCAGATAGGCGAAGGCGAGGAACGCCATGGGCACCTTGAAATCAGGCCCAACGTAACTAGCCCCCCACACCAAAATCAGGAACCCAAGGCCGACCTGGATGAGGGCGAGACCAAACTTCACGAGGGGGTTTGGATCCAACCGCCGCCGCCGAAGCGCGGTCCATAAGCCGGCGAATACCGGTGCGAACATCAGCAGGAAGCCGGGATTGAGCGACTGCGTCTGTCCGGCCGAGGTGGCGGTGTCGAGCCACCACGTTGAATCGGGGTCCAACCCCGCAGCCAACATCTGCGCCTTATCGCCGATGAATAACCTATGGCCCAAGAGTTCGACTTGAGCTGAACTCGGCCACAGGTTCAACACGACGTTGCGCTCAGCGAACAGATTGAGCGAACTTCCCGCTTGCTCGAACAGGGTCCAGAAAACCGTAGAGCCGGCGATCAGGATCAACGCCAGGAACAACCGTTCGCGCTCGACCTTGCCGCCCTTCGTGAAAGCGTAGCGCCCCACATAGGCCAGCACCGCAACAGAAGAAATCCCAAGCAGCCAGCCCACCAGCGCGTTCTGGCGCACCAGGAAAAACACTACCGCCACGCCGGCTAGCCCCGCCGCGTAAATAATATTCTCCAGATTGAGCGGGCCCAGGATCGGCTTGGCCAAGGCCTTCGCGTCCGGCGGCTCCCCGTGGCCCATCAGGAGGGGTCTGCCGACAACGAAAACGACGAATCCCGCCAGCATTCCAAGTCCTGCCAGACCAAATCCGGCATACCAGCCAACGTTTTCCCCCAGCCAGGTGCAGAGCAGCCCAGCCGAGAAGGAGCCTAGATTGATGCCATAATAGTAGAGCGTGAACCCAGAATCTCGGCGAGGATCGTTTTGTGGATAGAGTTGCCCCACCAGTGAAGAGATGTTGGCCTTCAAGAAGCCAACTCCCATGACAATTAGAGAAACCGCGAGATAAAAGAAGTTGGTGTAGGTGGGGTCCTGTTTAAGAACCGAGAGACTATATGCGCCTTTGGGCAATTCGGGCGGAAGCGGCGCCGCGGAGGGCAGGTTTCGGATTTGGATGCCGCCGTCTGCACTGGCGCCAAAGCTGTAACCGCGATCGGCGACCATGATCTTGCGCGAGGCGAGGCTGCCGCGTCCCTCGGCACGTACTTCGTATTGATGACCTTGGTAAGTCAGCACCTGCTGGGCGGGCTTGCCCTCCACCGCCATCGTCAGGTGTCCAGCCACCAACAGGAGCGCCCCAAAGGCTATGGCCTTGCGCGTGCCGATATATCGGTCAGCCACGACGCCGCCGATCAGCGGCAATAGATATACAAGCGTTGTATAGGAGCCGTACTGCGCGGTCGCCTGCGCATCTGAAAACAAAAATTGTTCCGTGAGATAGAATATCAAGATTCCGCGCATGCCGTAGAAGGAAAATCGCTCCCACATTTCCGCGAAAAACAAGATAAATAATCCGCGCGGATGCCGCCGGAGCTGAAGTAAGACCGGAACACTAGAAAGCGCCGCAATAAAAATGCCGGCGAAAATAACCAGATTCATTGCTGCGTATCCCGCAGCGACTTGCCCGTGTGCACGATTATTTCCTCCGCGACCATTATCGTCACGTCGCGGCGGAGCGACGATCCGAACCGGCAATTAATTCCAACGATTGGTAACGCGTCGAGGTTAATACGACTGAAATACGACGCAATATGCCCCCGATTCCCGCGGTCGCGCGCAAAATCAGACCGGGGCGAGGGCCGTCCCGTCAGTAGTCGGCTACGTCGAACACACCGGTGGCGTCGCCGCGCCATGCGCCGTGATATAGCTCCAGCAAGCGCTCTGCGGCGGTCACGCCCGACTCCGCAATCGCTTGGATCGGTGCGAGATAAGCGCTCTCATCGCGGCCGTTTGCGTCAAGCAAGGCTCGCCGCGCCAATCCCCGGTTGGCGATCTCCAGAAGGTCTAGCGCCACTGCTTGCAAGGTCCGCCCGTTCACCTGCGCCTTAAGCCCCAGACGCGCGGCGTCGAGCCTCAAGGCGTGACGTTGTTCGGCCGTCCAATCCTGCGCCAAGGCCCAGGCCTCATCGAGCGCGATTGTGTCGTAAAGCACCCCGGCCCAGACGGCAGGCAAGGCGAGCAGGTGTTCGAGAGACCCGCAGTCCGCGCCGCGCATCTCAAGATAGGATTTCAGCCTCACTTCCGGGAAAAGCGTCGTGAGATGATCGGCCCAGTCCTTCGCCTGCGGGCGTTCACCAGGACGCTCCGCAAGCTCGCCAGCGAGAAAGCTGCGGAAGGATCGACCCGACAGGTCGACATACTTCCCATCGCGCTTGATGAAATACATGGGCACATCGAGGGCGTACTCGACGTAGGTTTCGTAGCCGAACCCGTCCTGAAACACGAAGTCCAGCAATCCCGTCCGATCCGGATCAGTGTCGGTCCAAACCCGCGCGCGGGTAGACAGCCACCCGGTGGGCTTGCCTTCCACAAACGGCGAATTGGCGAACAGGGCGGTGATCACCGGCTGCAAAGCCAGGCTCACCCTGAACTTTTTCACCATGTCGGCTTCGGAGCTGAAGTCGAGATTGGCCTGCACTGTGCAGGTCCGCAGCATCATATCGAGGCCGAGACCGCCGACCTTCGGCATGTAGCCGCGCATGATGTCATAGCGCCCCTTGGGCATGATCGGGGTCTCCGCGCGGGTCCAGACCGGCGAATGACCCAGGCCGAGGAAGCCGATGCCGAGGGCGCCGCCAACATCCGCTACTTCGGCGAGGTGCCGTTCCGTCTCGTCGCGAATGTCGTGGATGCTGCGCAAGGGCGCGCCGGACAATTCGAACTGGCCGCCCGGTTCAAGACTGATGTTTTCGGCGAAACCCTCGTCATTGCGCCGCTCCAGCCCGATCAGGGTTTCGCCGCCGTCATGGCCCGTCTCAGAGACGTCGCTCCACCCAAACCGCTTCAGTCCCAGCAACAGCGCATGGATGCCGGCGGGGCCGTCATAGGCGACCGGCGAAAGATCGCGGCGATGGAACCCAAATTTCTCGTGCTCGGCGCCGATGCGATAGGCGCTTGCCGGCTTTTCTCCCCGCGCCAGATGGGCGGCCAGGTCGGCGCGCTCGAGCGGTCTTTCGTCCAAAGCGCAGTCGGCCACACGAGGTCTCCGGCTTTCCGTAGCGGAAGCTAAGCCACGGTCCTGCCGCATTAGCGCGGCCAAGGGCACATAAGGCTAGCTTGATGACGACTCAAGGCCCGCCCAGTCGCCGAGGCGCGCCTGCCACAGCGCCATGGCGGCGATCGCGGCGGTGTCCGCGCGCAATATGCGAGGCCCAAGGCTGGCGGGAACGACCCACTCGAGGGCGCGCAGTTGATCGCGCTCCTCCAGGGTAAAGCCGCCTTCGGGACCGATCAGCACCGCAAACGGCGCGCCAGGCGCCAAGCTCGCCAAGGCTTCCAGGGCGGGGGGCGCGCGACCGTTCGGCCCGCCCCAGGCTTTGGATTGATCGTCGCCCTGTTCGTCACAGAACAACAGACGCCGGTCTTGAGGTGCATTGATCATGGCGTCGAGCTTAACTGGAGCAATGATCTTCGGCGCATCAAGGCGCCCCGTTTGCTCGGCCGCTTCGATCGCGATCGCTTGCAAGCGTTCCACATTGACCCGTTCGGCGTTGGTGCGACGCGTGAGGACGAGCCGCACACGCCGCACGCCCAACTCAGCAGCCTTTTCGACGATGGTCTCCAGCCGAGACCGTTTCACCAGGGCGATCCACAGCTCTAGGTCCGGTGTTGCTTGCTGTTCACGGACCTTTTCAAGAATTTCTAGCGCAGCCTGGCGCTTCCCCAACACAGCGAGGCGCGCGCGCCATTCTCCATCCTCACCGTTGAACACCAAGACTTCCGCGCCCGCGTTAAGGCGCATGACATTGATGAGATAGTGCTGCTGTTCGGGGGTCGCCAGCAGCGACTGATCTTTTGACAGGGGCTCTGTTACATAAAGACGGATCATATTCGTGGGATCTATTCTAGTTCGGCTCGATGAGGTGAGGCTTTGCCGCGTCGCGGCGGTAACGCGCCGTCAACTTTAAACCCCGATACTTTTATCTCGATCTCTGTCCAATGCCCCCGCCATGGTTGTAGAAAGGCGCTGCAGGCCCATGAAACAATGCGGTTCGTGCAACCTGTGCTGTAAGGTGGTCGAGGCGCCGTCCATCAACAAGGCGGCCGGCGAATGGTGCCCTTACGCCAAGCTGGGCCCTGGCTGCTTCGTCTATCGAAATCTGCCGCACGAATGCAAGGCGTTCAGTTGCATGTGGCTGGAAGTGGACGCTCTCGGCCCCCACTGGAAACCCGACAAGGCCCGCTTCGTGCTGCACAACGAGCCCGACCGAGGCTTGGTCGTGCACGTGGACTCCACCGCCCCCAACGCCTGGCGCAAGCCCCCCTACTACGAGACCATCAAGGCCTGGTCGAAGATGGTGGAGGCCGGCAAGGGGCAGGTGATCGTGGTGGCGGGCAACGTCGCCCACGCCATCTTCCCCGCTGACGACGTGTTCATCGGCGTAGTGGAGCGTGAGGACAAGGTGAAGCTGGACTACAAGCTCGAAGGCAAGACCCGGCGGCCGCGAGCGGTCGTCACCACCCCCGCCGGCCTCGTCACTGAATATGCGGGCAAGGCGGTGGCCGCTTAATCACGGCCTCCGCCCCTCGACATCACCAGATGTGCACGCGGTCCGTCGGGGCCACGTAGAGCTTTTCGCCCGGCTTCACGTCGAAGGCCGAGTACCACAGGTCAATATTGCGCACGACGCCGTCCACCCGGGCTTCGGCGGGAGAATGCGGATCCGTGTGCAGCTGTTGGCGCAGCGCTTCGTCGCGAATCTTCTGCCGCCACACCTGCGCCCAGCCCAAAAACACCCGCTGGTCGCCGGTGAAGCCGTCGATCACCGGCGCCGGCTGACCCTTCAGCGAATTATGGTAGGCCTCAAGGGCGATATTCAGCCCGCCCATGTCGCCGATGTTCTCACCCATGGTGAGATCGCCGTTGATGTGCTCGCCCGGCAGCATCTCCATGGCGCTATACTGCGACCCCAGCGCCTTGGTCTTCGTCTTGAATTTGGCGGCGTCCTCAGCAGTCCACCAGTCGTGCAAGCGACCAGAGCCGTCGGATTTGCGGCCCTGATCGTCGAAGCCGTGACTGATCTCATGACCGATCACCCCGCCGATGCCGCCGTAGTTCACGGCCGGGTCGGCCTTGGGATCAAAGAACGGCGGCTGCAGGATCGCTGCCGGGAACACGATTTCGTTCAGCACGGGGTTGTAGTAGGCGTTTACGGTCTGGGGCGTCATACCCCACTCGCTGCGGTCCACCGGCTTGTAGAGACGCGCCAGCTCGCGGCGGTATTCGAATTCCTCGCCGCGGATCACGTTGCCGTAGAGATCGTCCGCGCGAACGCTCAAGGCGGAATAGTCGCGGAACTTGTCCGGATAGCCGATCTTCAGGCTGATCTTGCCGAGCTTGTCCAAGGCTTGGGTCTTGGTTTCGGGGCTCATCCAGTCGAGACGCTGAATGCGCGCGGCCAGGGCGGAGCGGACATTGCCCACCAATTCCAGCATCTGTCGCTTGGCTTCCGGTGGGAAAAAGCGCGCCACATAGACCTCGCCCACCGCTTCGCCGAGCGCCCCATTCGTGGCCGCCACTGCACGCTTCCAGCGCGGGCGAAGCTCCGGCTGACCTGACAGGGTCTTGCCATGGAATTCGAAGTGCGCCTGAACGAAGCGATCGGGGAGGTAGGGCGCGGCCTGATCGGCCACACCGAACGCCTCCCAGGCCTTCAAGGTCTCGATGGGCGTCTCGGCGAAGATCTTGGCCTTCTTGGGGAAGGCGGTGTTGTCGGACACAACCACGCGCTTGACCTCGGACAGGCTGTGCGCGGCCAAATAGGCTTTGAAGTCGAAGCCCGGTGCGTAGGCGGCGAGCTCTGCGGGGGTCATCGGGTTGTAGGTCTTGTCACGGTCGCGACGTTCGGCCCGGTCCCAGCTCGCCTCGGCGAGCTTGGTCTCGAAGGCGATGATGTCGGCGGCGCGGGCTTCAGGTTCGGGCCAGCCGATCAGGCCGAGCATCTTGGCCACATAGGCCTGGTAAGCCGCCTTCTTCTCGGCGAAGGACGGCTTTAGATAGTAGTCCTTGTCGGGCAAACTCAGGCCTAAGGAAACAACGCCCACAGCGTAGTGGTCGGGATCCTTTTCGTCGGGATCGATGTAGGCCACGAACAACTCTTTCCGGAAGCCGTCGATCTCGCCGGTAAGCCTTGCGAGATCGGCATGGGTCTTCACCGCCCGCACGGCGGCGAGGTCCTTCTCCAGTGGCTTGGTTCCAAGCGCCTCGACCTTCGCGTCGTCCATGAAAGCCTTGTAGAAGCGGCCGACCTTGCCGGCCGGCGTGCTTTCCGGATCTGACCGCGCCGCTGCGCCCTCAAGAATGGCCCGCACCCGCGCTTCCGACAGCACGGACAGCGCGTCGAAATTGCCAAATCGGGTGCGGTCGCTGGGGATTGTCGTGCGCGCAAGATAGGCGCCGTTGGCGTAGCGGAAGAAGTCGTCGCCCGGCTTCACCTTGGGGTCCATGCCGGAGATGTCGAAGCCCCAGGTCCCGTAATGGGGCGTTTCCAGGTTTGGAGCGTCGGCGGCGGATACTGGCGAGCCAAGCATGGCGGCCGCGCATAAGACGACCGCGGAGGCGGCGGCGAAAAGAGACTTCATGGCCATCCCATCAATTGGAAGGCGCGCACCATCGCGTAATTCCATCGATGGGCGACATTAAACTTTATTAATGGGACCGAAGGCCTGAATCAGACCGGATTCTCGAGGCTGAAGCTCTGCGACTGTTCATCATAGGCGAACAGTTCCGCGTAACGGCCCCAGTTGATCACGGCGTCGAGGGTCTCCTCAGCGAACTCCTCGGACATGAAGTCCTCCAGCTCTTCGGAGAAGCGGCGATAGGGCGCGCGGTGGGAACGGCGTTCGTCCAGCACCCGGCGGATGAGGGCGGCGATGGGCACACGCTGCATCAGCTGATCGCGGAAAATGCGCTTGCGGGCGTCGACGTCGCCGTCGACGAAGCGCTTGCCGGGCTCCATGAGGCGGATGTCGCCCGACTCCACCTCGGCGAAGCCCAGCAGTTGAAGCATTTCGGCGATGGGGAAGAACTCGTCGAGCTCCATGGAAAGCTCGCCCGCGATTTCCGGAAGGTCGGCCTTGCCTTCGAACGGTGGCTGATGCAACGCCTCCATGAGGCCAGCCAGCACTTCGGCGGAGATGGAAGCGAGCTGCAGGCCCATGCCCCCGCCAGGCTGTTCGGCCGCGGCGCGTTTTTGCTCCGCGCGCAACTTTGCGTCGGCAGGGTTGGTCATGCGGCCATAGATATCGTCCACCAGCTGGCGGAACTGCGGATCGAGACGATTGCGCGGGTGCGGCAGGTCGATCTTGATCTCGGCGGCGATGCGGCCCGGATTGGCGGCGAAGATCACCACCCGGTCGCACATCAGCACGGCTTCTTCGATATTGTGGGTGACCAACAGAATGGAGCGCAGGGGCAGCTTGCCCTCCATCCACAGTTCGATGAGGTCGGTGCGGAGGGTCTCGGCCGTCAGCACATCCAGCGCCGAGAAGGGCTCGTCCATCAGCAGCAAGCGCGGATGCACCACAAGGCCGCGGGCGAAGCCCACCCGCTGACGCATGCCGCCGGAAAGCTCCTTGGGGTAGGCGTTTTCGAAACCGTCGAGGCCGATGAGATCGATGGCCGCCAGGCTGCGCTGGCGGCGCTCCAACGGCGGCACGCCAAGGGGCTCGAGGCCGATCTCCACATTCTCCAACACGGTGAGCCAGGGGAAGAGGGCGAAGCTCTGGAACACCATGGCGATGCCGGGGGAGGGGCCATGCACGGGCTGGCCGCACCAGGTCACCTGGCCGTCAGCCGGGCTGGCGAGGCCGGCGACAATGCGCAGCAGCGAGGACTTGCCGGAACCCGAACGGCCCAAGAGCCCCACGATCTCGCCCTCGCGCAGGGCGAGATTGATGCCGTCCAGCACCAACAGATCGGCCCCCGATCCCTTGGCGTAGGTCTGGCGCACGTTCTTCACGTCGAGCATCACCTCGCCCAGCTGTGGGCGCGTGGCGGCGAGCGCTGCATTGGCCATGACGCTTATCCTTTTTTAGTCGAGCCGCAGACGCCGGGCGCCGTAGTCGTAAAGCTTGCGCCAGAACAAGCGATTGAACAGCACTACAAAGAGGCTCATCACCGCCACCCCCAGCACCACCCGGCGGAAGTCGCCCTTGGCGGTGGCGTCGGTGATGTAGGCGCCGAGGCCGTGCGCCTCCAGACGGGTTTTGCCCCAGCTCACCACCTCGGCGACGATGGAGGCGTTCCAGGACCCGCCCGAAGCGGTGATGGCGCCTGTGATGAAATAGGGGAAGATGCCGGGCAGGATCACCTTGCGCCACCAGGTCCAGCCCTTAACCCCGAAACTGTCCGCCGCCTCCTTCAGATCATTGGGGAAGGCCGTGGCGCCGGCGATGACGTTGAACAGAATGTACCACTGGGTGCCGAGGATCATCAGCGGCGAGAGCCATACGTCGGGCCAGCCGTTGAAGGCGACGATGCCGGCCACCGCCACCGGAAAGAGCAGGTTGGAGGGGAAGGCGGCCAGGAACTGAGCCACAGGCTGAACCTTTTCAGCCCACTTGGGCCGAAGTCCGATCCAAACGCCGATGGGCACCCAGATCAGGCTTGCGAGCGCAATCAGCACCAGCACGCGGGCGAGGGTGGCCAGCCCAAGCAGGAAGGCCTGCACCACGTCGTTCCAACCCAGCGAAACCCGCAGGTAATCAACCACCATCCAGCCGGCGAACACCGCAGCGACGCCGAGCATGACGAACCAGATGATATCGGCGATGGGGCTCGACCAGGCCTGTTGCACCGCCCGCGGCGTCTTCACCCCCTGGGCGATACGCAGGCGCATGAAGCCTTCGAGCAGGGCGGCGAGGGGGCGGAATAGGCGCTGCGCCAGACGCGCGCGCTGGGCGAAGTCGAGCACCCAGGAGTGGGCCTGCGGGCCCGTGCCGGCGGACAGCTCCACCTTGAACTTCTCCGACCAGGCCACCAGAGGCCGGAACAGCAGCTGGTCATAGATCAGGATCACCACCAGCATGGCGGCCACCGCCCAGCCGATGGCCGGCAGGTTCTGGTGACTGATGGCCTCGGCCACATAGGAGCCGACGCCCGGCAGGGTGATGGTGGTGTCGCCGACGCTGATGGCTTCAGAGGCCACCACGAAGAACCAGGCGCCCGACATGGACATCATGGCGTTCCAGATCAGGCCCGGAGCGGCGAAGGGCGCCTCCAGCGCCCAGAACCGCCGCCACCCGCCGAGCCGCAGGGAGTGGGTGACGTCGGACAGGTCTTTCGGCACCGTCTTCAGCGACTGATAGAAGCTGAAGGTCATGTTCCAGGCCTGGGCGGTGAAGATGGTGAACACCGAGGCGAGCTCGGCGCCCAGCACCTGCCCTGGGAACAGGTTCAGGAAGAAGGTGATGGTGAAGGTGAGGAACGCCAGCACCGGCACCGACTGGAGGATGTCCAGCAGCGGGATCAGCACCATCTCCGCCCGCCGGCTCTTGGCCGCCCAGGCGCCGTAGATGAAGGTGAACAGGAATGAGCAGATCAGGCCCGCCAGCATGCGCAATGTGGTGCGCAGGGCGTAGTAGGGCAGGGCCGAGGGATCGAGGCTGATCGGCGTGCGGGCGTTTTCAGCCAAGGGCTTGAGGGTCTGCGAGCCGCCATAGGTGACCAGCACGAAACCGCCGATCACCAGGGTGAAGATCAGCGCATCCCAGATAGTGGGGACAAATCGCGACGGGCGGATCGCCGTGAGAGACGGGTGTTGGAGCGCCATGGCCCATCCTCCGGCATGTGAAGACCCCGTCTCGATCGTATTGTCGGCCCGCCCTTACAGGGGGAAATTCTCGTGCGCAACCCGGCCTTCCGCGACATTTCTTTGACAGCGGCGCCGCTAGAACGCCCGATGCTTACCGGCCCTTGAAGTCCGGCTTCCGCTTTTCCACGAAGGCGGCCATGCCTTCCTTCTGATCCTGGAAGGCGAACAGGGAGTGGAACAGGCGCCGCTCCAGCTTGACGCCCTCCGTGAGGGTGGTCTCCAGCGCCGCCTGCACCAGCTCCTTGTTCATCATCACCGCCAGGGGCGATTGGGCGGCGATCTTCGTCGCCGCAGCCATGGCTTCCTCGAGGAGCTTGTCGAGGGCGACGACGCGGCTGACCAACCCGGCCCGCTCGGCTTCGGCCGCATCCATCATGCGGGCGGTGAGGATCAGGTCCATGGCCTTGGACTTGCCCACCAGCCGGGTCAGGCGCTGGGTGCCGCCGATGCCGGGGGAGACGCCGAGGGTGATTTCCGGCTGGCCGAACTTGGCGTTCTCGGCGGCGATGATGAAGTCGCACATCATGGCCAGCTCGCAACCGCCGCCGAGGGCGTAGCCGGCCACCGCGGCGATGATCGGCTTGCGGCAACGCTCGATCCGCGTGGCCGGAGCGGTGAAGAAGTCGAGCTTGAACATGTCGGCGTAAGACTTCTCCGACATTTCCTTGATGTCGGCGCCGGCGGCGAAAGCCCGCTCGGAGCCGGTGAGCACGATGCAGCCCACCCCGTCGTCGGCCTCCACAATGTCCAAGGCCTGGCTGAGGTCGCTGAGCAGCTGACTGTTGAGGGCGTTCAGCGCTTCGGGCCGGTTCAGCCGAATGAGCGCCGCCGCGCCGTCGCGTTCCAAAAGAAGGGTGGAGAAGGCGGGGACGTCGGACATGGGGCTCTCCGAAATGAGGTGCGCCCTCTCAACGCCCGCGCAAGCCTGCGGTCAAGCGCCTCGCTCGGTGATGTGCTGCTATTTCTGGCAAACCGGACAGAAGAAGGTGGAGCGTCCACCCTGGACGATGCGGGCGAGTACGCCGCGACACCGGGGGGTTAGACACGGCTCGCCCTCGCGGCCATAGGCCCGGAAAGCGTGTTGGAAATAGCCAAGGTCGCCGTCGGCGTTGCGATAGTCGCGCAAGGTGGACCCGCCGGCCGCGATCGCTTCTTCGAGCACGGTCTTGACCACCTCCACCAGCCGCTTGGTCTCCTTCGGCTTGAGCGCTCCGGCGGGGCGTTCGGGATGCAGGCCGGCGCGATAGAGCGCCTCGCAGACATAGATGTTGCCAAGGCCGGCCACGATACGCTGATCGAGCAGGCTGACCTTGAGGTTCTGGCGGCGGCCAGCCAGGGCGGCGGCGAGGCGTTCGGGGCTGAAGTCATCCGACAGGGGCTCCGGTCCCAGCCCTGCGAACCACGCGTGTGACGCAAGGGCTGTCGAAGCGATCAGATCCATGTAGCCGAAGCGCCGCGCGTCATTGAAGGCGATGCGCACGCCAGCTTCAGTCTCCAGCACCACATGGGTGTGCTTTTCGTCGTCGCCGGCGGGATGGTGGAAAGCGCCAGGCTTGGCTTCCCCCACCAGGAACCGCCCCGTCATGCCGAGGTGCGCTACCAGGGTCTCGTCGGTGGAGAGGGGCGCGAGCAGATACTTGGCCCGCCGCTCCAGCCGCAGCACCCGCGCGCCCGTCAGCCGCTGCACAAAACCGTCAGGAAAGGGAAAGCGCAGGTCGGCCCGCCGCTGCTCCACCCGCGACAGGCGTGCGCCCACAAGGTGGGGCGCCAGGCCCCGACGGACGGTTTCGACTTCAGGCAGTTCGGGCATGGGGCCAGGGCTCGGGCGAAAACTTGATTTCGCACCGTACCCAGATGCAGCGATTTGGTCTAAGCCCGCAGACCATGACCAAGGCCCATTCCGATCTGAGCGCCGGAACCTCCAGTTTCGGCTTCCGCGACGTGGACGCCCGCGACAAGGCCGGCCTGGTGCGCGGCGTGTTCGACAAGGTGGCCAGCCGCTACGACCTCATGAACGATCTCATGAGCCTCGGCGTGCACCGGCTGTGGAAGGACATGACCGCGGCGCGGCTCAATCCGCAGCCTGGCGAGACCATCGTCGACTGCGCCGGCGGCACCGGCGACATCGCCCGGCGTCTGGCCAAGCTCGCCCGCGAGGCCAAGGCCCGGCGGGGCGGCGACGCGGCCGGGGTCCCCGACGCCAGGATCATGGTCATAGACTACAACGCCGAAATGATCGCCGCCGGCAAGACCCGCGGCGGCGAGCCGGAAATCGTCTGGGCGGTGGGCGACGCCCAGCGCCTGCCCCTGCCGGACGCCTCGGCCGACGCCTATGTGATCGGTTTCGGCATTCGCAACGTCACCGACATCGCCGCGGCTCTACGCGACGCCCGCCGGGTGCTGAAGCCGGGCGGACGGTTCCTATGCCTGGAATTCTCCCGGCCGCCGGTGAAGGTCATCCGTCAGATCTATGACGCCTATTCGTTCCACGCGATCCCGGCCATGGGCGAGCTCGCCGCCTCGGACCGCGCCTCCTACCAGTATCTGGTGGAGAGCATTCGCCGCTTCCCGCCCCAGGACAAGTTCGCCGCCATGATGCGCGAGGCGGGCTTCAAGCAGGTGAGCTTCACCAATTTCAGCGGCGGGGTGGCCGCTCTGCACCAGGGCTGGGCGCTCTAGGGGCCCGCCGGGATGATCGCCGCCGCCCTTCGCATGCTCGCCGCCGGCTCGGTGCTGGTGCGCTACGACGCCCTCGCGCCGCGGGAGTTCGCCGAGCTGCTGCCCGGCCCCGCTCGCTTCGCCGCCAGCGTGCTGCGCCTGTTCAGCGGGCCGGAGGCCAAGGCCGGCCGTCCTGGCGAGCGCCTCGCCCACGCCTTTGAACGGCTGGGGCCCGTGGCCATCAAGCTTGGCCAGCTGCTCTCCACCCGCGCCGACATCTTCGGTCAGCAGTTCTCCGACGATCTCAGCCGGCTGAAGGACCGCCTGCCGCCGTTCCCCTTGGAGGCGGCCAAGCGCGACATGGAAGCAGCCTTAGGGCGCCCGCTGGACGCCCTGTTCGTCGAGATCGAGCCCGCCGTGGCCGCCGCGTCCATCGCCCAGGCCCATCCCGCCGTGCTGATCGACGGGCGCAAGGTGGCGGTGAAGGTGCTGCGCCCCGGCGTGGAGAAGCGCATCGCCGCCGACGTGGCCGCCATGCGCCTCGGCGCAATTCTGGTCGAGGCCGCCGCCCCGCCGCTGCGCCGTCTCGGTCCCAAGGCCTTCGTGGCCACCGTGGCCCGCTCGCTCGATCTTGAGCTCGACCTACGCCTTGAGGCCGCTGGCGCGTCCGAGCTTGGCGAGGTGATGGCCGGCGACGGCTACATGACCGCCCCGGCGGTGGTGTGGGAGGGGGTGGCCAAACGGGTTCTGACCCTGGAATGGGCGGAAGGCGTTCCGCTCTCCACGCCGGAAGCCCTGGAAATCGAAGGCCTTGACCGGCCCGAGCTGGCCAACCGGGTGATCCGCGCCTTCCTCGCCCAGGCGCTCGACCACGGCGTCTTCCACGCCGATCTGCACGAGGGCAACCTGTTTGCGGCCGCCCCCGCGCGGCTGATGGCGGTGGACTACGGCATTGTCGGCCGGCTCGATCCCGATGCGCGGCGGTTCCTGGCCGAGATCCTCTGGGGCTTTCTCAATCGCGACTATCGCCGCGTTTCCGAGGTGCATTTCGAAGCCGGCTACGTCCCGCCGCACCAGGACGTGGACACCTTCGCCCAGGCCCTGCGCTCCATCGGCGAGCCGATCTTCGGACGCAAGGCTAAGGACGTGTCCATGGGCCGCCTGCTCGGCCAGCTTTTCGAATTCACCGAGCTGTTCGAAATGCGCATGCGGCCGGAGCTGGTCCTCCTGCAGAAGACCATGGTCACGGTGGAGGGCGTCGCTCGCCGCATCGATCCGGCCAACGACATCTGGCAGGCGGCCAAGCCGGTGGTGGAGCGCTGGATCGCCCGCGAACTCTCGCCCCCGGCCCAGGCCCAGCGGCTGGCCCTGCGGGGTTTGCGGCTGTTCGAAGCTTTGGAGGCGAGACTGCAGACGCCAACGACGCCGACTCCAGAGCGAACCGACCAGATGCGCGGGCTCTGGCTGGCCTTGGGACTAGCCGCAGCGGCGTCGGTGTTCGGCGCCGCCGCCTTGGCGCGGCTCTTCTTCTGAGGATCAGCCGAGGAACGGGTCGCGCATGAGGATGGTGTCCTCGCGCTCGGGGCTGGTGGAGAGGAGCGCCACCGGCGCGCCGATCAGCTCCTCCACCCGGCGGACATATTTCACTGCATTGGCCGGCAGGTCCTTCCACGAGCGGGCGCCGAAGGTGGTTTCGCTCCAGCCCTCCAGCTCCTCATACACCGGAACCGCCGCCGCCTGGTCGGCCATGCCCGAGGGCAGGTAGTCCAGCAGCTGATCGCCCACCTGGTAGCCGACGCAGATCTTCAGGGTCGGCAAGCCGTCCAGCACGTCGAGCTTGGTGAAGGCCACGCCCTGCACGCCGTTGAGGATCACGGTCTGGCGCACCAGCACGGCGTCGAACCAGCCGCAGCGCCGGCTGCGCCCGGTGACCACGCCCACTTCGCGGCCCACGGTGGAGAGATGCTTGCCCACCTCGTCGTTCAGCTCGGTGGGGAAGGGGCCCTCGCCCACCCGGGTGGTGTAGGCCTTGACGATGCCGAGCACATAATCCACCGCGCCCGGGCCAAGGCCCGACCCCGCCGAGGCCTGACCGGCCACCGTGTTGGACGACGTCACATACGGGTAGGTGCCGTGATCTACGTCGAGCAGCGCGCCCTGGGCGCCTTCGAACAGGATGCGCTGGCCGCCCTTGTAGGCGTGATCCAGCAGGCGCCAGGCCGGCTTGGCGTAGGGCAAGATCTTCGGCGCAACATTGATCAACTCATTACGCAGGGCGTCGGCGTCGACTTCCGGCAGATCAAGACCGCGGCGCAGGGCGTTGTGGTGCGCCAAAAGCTTGGGCAGCTTCAGATCGATGGCCGCAAGATCGGCGAGATCACCCACGCGGATGGCCCGCCGCCCCACCTTGTCTTCATAGGCCGGGCCGATGCCGCGCCCGGTGGTGCCGATCTTGACCCCTTCGGCGGCGGCCTCGCGGGCCTGATCAAGGTCGCGGTGCAGGGGCAGGATGAGCGCGGCGTTGTCGGCCACGGCCAGCCCCTCGGGGGTGATGGTTATGCCCTGGGATTCGATGGAGGCGATTTCCTCGAGGAGCTTCCAGGGATCCACCACCACGCCGGAGCCGATGATGGAGAGCTTGTTCTGCACCACGCCTGAGGGGAGCAGGGAGAGCTTATAGACCTTGCCGTCCACCACCAGGGTGTGACCAGCATTGTGGCCGCCCTGGAAGCGCACCACCACATCGGCGCGGTTCGACAGCCAGTCGACGATCTTGCCCTTGCCCTCGTCGCCCCATTGAGCGCCGACCACCGCCACGTTCGCCATGGATATGACCTCTCCGCCCGCCCGGAAAATCGGCGCACCCTTCGACGAGCCCTCGGTGCGGCGACGGAGATCAATTGTGGTGTCGGGCGACCGGCCCGATCAGCGGAAGCGGTATACCAATCGACCCCCGACGTCGTCGAGCCCCTGGTTCTTGCCCTGGTGGAAGATCTGGCCGTTTGACAAATGCTCATAGGAGAGCTCGACCGACCATTTGGGCGTCAGATGATAGCCAAGCGCCAGATGGGGGTTGAACTCCCAGTGCGAACCGAAGTCGATGCGGGTGTAGTAGAGGTGCAGACGGCGTTGCACTTCGGCCGGCGCAAGGCCGGGCGCGTTCACGGGCGGCAGGCCAGCCTTGCCTGTGGTGTAGCCGACACCAATGCCCGGCAGCACGTACCAAGGGGTCTTGCCAAGATTGATCGGCCAGTTGAGGCCGGCCATGAGGAAATCCGTGGAGACTTGAGTGTTGGCGGAAGCGAGCACATAGGCCGACGGCTTGGCGAGCCAGGTCCAGGACTTGATCGGGTCCGTACGGTACTGGGCCATGATGTCCACGCCGCCTTCGCGGTCGGCCGGGCCGAGGTCGTGGGCGTAGACGCCGGCGGCGACTTCATCGGCCCGCGCGGTTCCGGCCGCCGCCGCAGTCAGGACAATCGCCGCCGCAGCCATGCGGCCGATCCAGGTCGTCATGTGGTCGTTCCCCCTCAAGCCGGCGCGACGACGCGCGCATCGAGACGATTTATCGCCTGATACGCGCGTTCCGCCAAGCCGCCTTAGAAAACGAGGCGACGAACTTCCTTCACGTGCGGCAGATCGCGCACACGCTTGAGCAGCTCGTCATCCAGCGCCTGGTCCACGCCCACCATGGCGATGGCGTCTCCACCCGAAGCCGTGCGGCCGAGGTTGAAGGTGGCGATGTTGACGCCGGACTCCGCCAGGATGCCGCCCAAGGCGCCGATGAAGCCCGGTTTGTCGAGGTTGTTCACATAGAGCATGCAAGGCGCCATGGGGGCCTCCAGCTCCATGCCCTTGACCTCCACCAGGCGCGGCGCCCCGCCGATCACCGTGCCGGCATAGGCGCGCTGGCCGCTTTCAGCCGTCACCACGATGCGGATCAGGCTGTCATAGACCGGCGACAGGTTTTGACGGCTCTCGGACACCACCACGCCGCGGGCGGCGGCGGCGGCCGGCGCCGAGACGATATTGATGTCCGCCAGCATGGGCCGCAGCACGCCGGCGAGGGCGGCCGAAGTCATGGGCTTCACATTGAGGCTAGCCACCTCGCCCACATAGTGGATGTCCACCGAGGTGAGGCCGCCGTCCACCATCTGGCCGGCGAAGGCGCCCAGCTTTTCGGCCAAGGCGATGAAGGGCTTCAGCTTAGGCGCCTCATCGGCGGTGACCGAAGGGCTGTTGAGGGCGTTGGAGATGGCGCCGGTGAGGAGATAGTCGGCCATCTGCTCGGCCACTTGCAGAGCCACGTTCTCCTGCGCCTCCTGGGTGGAGGCGCCGAGGTGAGGCGTGGCGATGAAGTTGGGCGCGCCGAACAGCACGTTCTCAGTGGCCGGCTCGGTGGCGAACACGTCGAGGGCCGCGCCGGCGATATGGCCGCTGTCGAGGCCTGCACGCAGCGCCGCTTCATCGATCAGGCCGCCGCGGGCGCAGTTGATGATGCGCACGCCCTTCTTGGTTTTCGCCAGTGCGTCCGCAGAGAGCACGTTGCGGGTCTTTTCGGTGAGCGGGGTGTGCAGGGTGATGAAGTCGGCGCGGGCGAGAAGCTCGTCCAGCTCCACCTTCTCCACGCCCAGGGCCACCGCGCGCTCGGGGGTGAGGAAGGGGTCGAAGGCCACCACCTTCATCTTCAGGCCGTTGGCGCGATCAGCGACGATGGAGCCGATATTGCCGCAGCCGATGACGCCGAGGGTCTTGGCGGTGACCTCCACGCCCATGAAGCGGTTCTTCTCCCACTTGCCGGCCTGGGTGGAGGCGTCGGCGGCGGGCAGTTCGCGGGCGAGCGCCATCATCATGGCGATGGCGTGTTCGGCAGTGGTGATGGAGTTGCCGAAGGGGGTGTTCATCACCACCACCCCGGCGGCGGTGGCGGCGGGCACGTCGATATTGTCGACGCCAATGCCGGCTCGGCCGATCACCTTCAGATGCTTGGCGGCGGCGATGACGTCCTTGTCGGCCTTGGTGGCCGAGCGGACGGCGAGGCCGTCGTAATTGCCGATGATGGCGAGGAGTTCGTCCTTCTTCAGGCCGGTCTTTACATCGGCCTGGACGCCGCGGCGCTGGAAGATTTCCAGGGCGGCGGGGGAGAGCTTGTCAGCGATGAGCACGCGCGGGGACATGGGTTTCATCTCCTAAGGCGGGGGCGCGAGCCATCGCGCCCGCCGCAGAGTCAGGAATTAAAGCGTTGGAGTCGCCTTCGTTCAGGCGGCGAGTTCGGCCTTGGCGGTGGCGTAGGCCCAGTCGAGCCAGGGGGTGAGCGCGACTACATCGGCGGCGTCCACGGTGCAGCCGCACCAGATGCGAAGTCCGGGCGGGGCGTCGCGGTAGTGACTGATGTCGTAGGCCGCGCCCTCCTTGTCCACCAGCGCCGCCAGGCGGCTGGCGAAGGCGGCCTGGGCTTCGGCCGGCAAGGCGGCGACCTCGGCGTCCACCACCTTCAGGCACACCGAGGTGTTCGAGCGCGTGGCGGGGTTCTCGGCCAGGAAATCGATCCACGGGGTCTTTTCCACCCAGGCGGCGAGCGCGGCGAAGCTGGCGTCGGCGCGGGCCTTCAGGGCGGCAAGACCACCCAGGTCCTTGCCCCAGTGCAGCGCATCCAGGCAGTCCTCAACACAGAGCATGGAGGGGGTGTTGATGGTGGCGCCTTCGAACACGTCGCGCATCACCTTGCCGCCCTTGGTGAGGCGGAACAGCTTGGGCATGGGCCAGGCCGGGGTGTGAGTCTCCAGCCGCTCCACGGCGCGGGGCCCGAGGATCAGGACGCCGTGGGCGCCTTCGCCGCCGAGAGCCTTCTGCCAGGAGAAGGTCACCACATCGAGCTTGGCCCAGTCGAGATCCTGGGCGAAGGCCGCCGAGGTGGCGTCGCAGATGACAAGGCCGGTGCGGTCGGCGGCGATGAAGTCGGCGTTGGGCACGCGCACGCCCGAGGTGGTGCCGTTCCAGGTGAAGACGAGGTCGGCGTCGGGGCGAATCTTGGCGAGGTCGGGCAGCTTGCCATAGGGGGCGCTGAGGATTTCCAGGTCCTTCAGCTTCAACTGCTTTTCGGCGTCGATGGCCCAGTCCTTGCCGAAGCTTTCAAAGGCCAGCACCTGCACCGGCTTGGGGCCGAGCAGCGACCACAGGGCCATCTCCACCGCTCCAGTGTCGGAGCCGGCGACGATGCCCACCAGGAAATCGTCGGGAACCTGCAGCACCTCGCGGGTCAGGTCGATGGCCGCCTTCAGCCGGGCCTTGCCGGGCTTGGAGCGGTGTGAGCGGCCGAGCACGGCGTCCTTCAGACCCTCAGGGGTCCAGCCGGGACGCTTGGCGCAGGGTCCGGACGAGAAGTCCGGGCGCGCGGGGCGGGTCACGGGTTTTTGGGGAAGGCGTGTAGCCGTCAGCGCCGCATCGGCGGCGGGGGTCGTGGTCATAGAGATGTCTCCCATCCTCACAGATGGGCAGCGCACCGTTGGGGGTGCGTGGCCCGCCAGCCAAGAACGCCGATTTTCGCTGCAGCGCAAGATAAATGTTTTCCTAAACGCCGTCGGATCGGTCTCGCCCAGCATCGCGCGGTTCCAGCGAGGCGCTGATCAACTTCCTCATACCCAGGAAACGCGACTCCTCGGTCAAGCGTTGTCTCCTAGGGGAGCTGTCGAGCGGAGATCATCGCAAGGGATTTCCGATGGAATGGGAGTCTTCCATGAAGCCCACCTTGACCGCCCTTACCCTAGCGCTCGGCCTCGCCACCGCGGCGGCCCCTTTGGCGAAGGCCCAGGACTACGATGATTGGCGCTATCGCCACGACTATTCCGATTACCGGGACTACCGCCATTATGACGATGGTTGGAGGCATGAAGGCCGGTACGAATATCGCGATTGTCGCTACGTCAACAACTATCGGTGTCGCGCCGATTACAATGGCTATTGGCGTGATCGCGACGACTACTGGCGTCGTGGACACCGCTACTGCTATTGGCGCTATGACCGGCGGATATGCCGATGGGAATATTGACGATCGGGGCGCAAAGACCCTGTCGGCTCGCTAGAGCCTTAGTCGCGTCTCCGCCACGGTGACTGCACGGCCGGTGAGGATCACGCGGTCGCCCTGGACGGCGACGCCGATTTCGCCGCCGCGACCGGGAAAAGCCTGGAAGCAGTCGAAACTGGCGCGGTCGAACTTCCCGGCGAACAGCGGCGCGAGAATGCAGTGCGCCGAGCCGGTGGCCGGGTCCTCGGCGATCCCCGCGCCTGGGGCGAAGAAGCGGCTCACCAGCTGATACGGGCGCCCCGGGTCCGCCGCCGCGGCGACGATGACGTCGCCTCGGCCGCCAAGGGTTTTGGAGACTTCATGCAGAGCCGCGATGTTGGGATCGAGCCCGCGCACCGTGGCTTCATTGTCGACGATGGCCACCAGATAGGCCGCCGACCAGGTCTCCCGCACCTCGGCGCCCAAGGCCTCGACTAGGCCTGCCGGCGTCGCCACACGCTCTGGCGGATTCGCCGGGAAGTTCATTTCGTAGGCCCCGTCCTTGGGGGTCACCACCAGTTCGCCCGACTTGGTGTGGAAGCGGAGCGTCGGCGCCGACAGTCCCAGCTCCGTGGTCAACACATGGGCCGAGGCGAGGGTGGCGTGGCCGCACAGCGGCACCTCGACGCCCGGCGTGAACCAGCGCAGATCGAACCGGCTCGGGTCCTCAGTCCGGCGCAGGAATGCGGTTTCCGCCTGATTGTTTTCCTGTGCCAGACGCTGGATCCAGGCGTCCTCCGGCCAAGCGTCCAGGGGTTCGAGCACGCAGGCCGGATTGCCCTTGAAGGGCGCGGTAGCAAAGGCGTCGACGGTCCACTGGCGCATGAGTTGAAATCTCCCTGTGATCCCGCCATGTGGCGAGCGAGGGCGCCCAGCGCAACGGCCTAACGCTACGGCCGCAGGATTTCCACCTCCGGCCAGCGCGCCTTCAGCGAGGCCGCAGCGCGGTCGAATCCCGTCAGCGACACCCACCGCATGGGGTTGGGTCGCAGCCGTTGGGCGAACAGATCCTCCAAGCCGAAGGGCGCGGCGATGTCTATGCGATCGTCCGGCTCCAGCCGCACCCCCACCGCAAAGGCCGGCGCCACGTAGCGCGACAGGGAGTCGTCGGTGTTGGCGAGGGGCGCATAGGGCTCGCCGAACTTCTGTTCGAACCACAGGTGCACCCGGGCCTGGTTGCGAACCTCCACCCGCGGGGCGAGGTCCGGCGGAAAATGCACGGCAGCGCGCTGGATGGCCCCATCCTCGGCGCCCCAGCTGGTGTCCGGATCGAAATAGACCAGGTCGAAATCCTTGATCCCATAGTCCGGATCGCGGCCGGTGAGGCGGTTCCACACCGTCTGGTAAACCGACCCCGACACGAGCCGCCAATCGGCAAGATCAAGGCTTCGGGCAAACTCCAGCACCCGCATCACCGTGGGGGAGGCGCGGAGCGCGGCCTCTAGCTCGTCGGCGCGCGTCATCGCTGCTCTCGCAACATCCAACCATGATCGAGCGGCCCATGACCCCGTCCGAAGCCCGGCGCGTGGGCGAGGGCGCCCTGCAAATAGGCGTGGGCGCGGCGCACGGCGGCCTCCAGATCAAGACCTTGCGCCAAACCTACGGCGCAGGCGCTGGCCAACGTGCAGCCGGTGCCGTGGCTGTGACGCGTGGCCTGTCGCGGCGCCTCGAAAGCAATAGCTTGATCAACAGTGATCAATTGATCGACCACGCTCTCGCCGGGTAGGTGCCCGCCCTTCATCAGCACCGCCTTGGCCCCGAGGCGCAGCAGGCGCTCTCCCGCCTCGCGAGCGCTATCGGCGTCCGTCACGGTAAGACCGGTCAAGGCTTCCGCCTCCGGCGTATTCGGCGTGAGCAGCGTGGCGCGCGGGACCAGCAGCGCCTTCAGCGCCGTCACGGCTGCGTCGTCGGCGAGGCTCGCCCCTCCCTTGGCCGTCATCACCGGGTCGATCACCGCCGGCAGGCCCGCCTCATCCAGGAGCGCAGCGACGCGTTCGATGATCTCGGGCGTCGGCAACATCCCGGTCTTGATCGCGTCGGCGCCGAGGTCGTCCAGCACCGCTCGCGCCTGGGCGTCCACCAATTCGGGCGAGAGCGCGTCCGCTCGATGGACGCCTCGACTATTCTGCACGGTGATCGCCGTGACCGCCGTAGCCGCGTGTCCGCCCAGCGCCGTCACCGTCTTCACATCGGCTTGCAGCCCCGCCCCGCCGCCGCTGTCCGACCCGGCCAGGATCAGCACCCGGCCAAGGTTGCGGCCCAGCGGCGGTTCAGGCTGGAACACGTCCGATCAGGCCTTGGTGTCCAAAGCCTCGCCGCCGCCGTCAGCACTCGCAGCGTAGGCCTGCGGGCTGGCGCCGATGGCGGCCTTGGGCGTCACCGCCACCATGGCCGGGCGGACGATGCGCCCGAACAGCTCATAGCCCACCTGCAGCACCATGATCACCGAGCCTGGGGGTAGATCGTCCGCCGGCTGCTCCATCATGGCCTGATGCAGATGGGGATCGAACTTCTCGCCCCGCTCCGGCGATACGCGCTTCAGACCATTGCGCTCAAAGGCGCCCTGCAGCGCCTTTTCGGTCATCTCCACCCCGGCGATGAAGTTCTTGAAAGCGGCGTCATCGGTCTCGCGCGGGGCGGCGGTGAGCGCTCGGCCGAGATTGTCGGCGGCGTCGAACAGGTCGCGGGCGAAGCGCTGAATGGCGTAGGCGCGGGCGTCATTGGCTTCGCGCTCAGCTCGGCGCTTGGTGTTTTCAGCGTCGGCGGCGTAGCGCAGAGCCTGGTCGCGCAGGGCGTCGTTCTCGGCCTTAAGGGCCGCCAGTTCGGCTTCCAGCGGCGCCACGGCCTCAGGATCGAGTTGTGCGTCGTCGGTCATGGTCTCTCCAATGGCTTGGGCGGCGCCTTACGGCGCGCCGTCGAGCATCCGGCCCAGCACCCGCGCGGTGTAATCCACCAACGGTATCACTCGGGCGTAGTTGAGGCGGGCGGGCCCGATCACGGCGATGGCGCCCAGCACGCGCTGTCGGCCCGTCATATAGGGCGCGGCGATCACGGCGGAACCGGAAAGTGAGAAAAGTCGCGTTTCAGCGCCGATGAAAATGCGCACCCCCTCCGCCTCGCGCACGCCATCGAGCAGGCCGATCAGCTGCTCCTTCTGTTCCAGGTCGTCGAACAGCATGCGCACCCGCTCCAAATCCTGCAGGGCGGCTGCGTCGGCCAGGAGATTGGCGTGACCGCGGACGATGAGCGCGCGCTCCTCGGCGCTGCCCGCGCCCGACCAGGCGGCGAGGCCTTCTTCCACCAGGCGAGCGGCGGCGACGTCCAGTTCACGGCGGGAAGTCTCGATTTCCGAGCGCATCTCCAGCCGGGCTTCGGCCAGAGTGCGCCCGCGCAGGCGCGCATTGAGAAAATTGGAGGCCTCCTGCAGCGCCGAGGGGGTCAGCCCCGGCGGCGTGCGCATGAGGCGGTTCTCCACCGCCCCGTCGTCGAACACCATCACGGCCAGCGCCTGGTCCGGCCCCAAGACCACGAACTCCACATGCTTCACCCCGGCGTCCCGCACCGGCGTCACCACGATGCCGGCCCCGCCGGCGAGGCCGGACAAAAGCGCGCTCGCCTCAGCCAAGGCGTCTTCCACGCCCCGGCCCTTGGCGGCCAGGCGCGCCTCAATAGCCTGACGATCGCCTTCAGCGAGATCGCCCACCTCCAGGAGACCATCCACGAACATGCGAAGTCCGATGTGGGTGGGCATGCGCCCGGCGCTGGTGTGGGGCGCGGCGAGGAGGCCGAGCTCGGTCAGGTCTTGCATGGTGTTGCGAATGGAGGCGGGCGAAAGCGCGACGCCGCCGCGGGACACGGTACGCGACCCCACGGGCTCGCCGGTTTCCAGGTAAGTCTCCACCACCCGACGGAAGATGTCGCGGGCGCGCTCGTCCAGCTCAGCCAAGGACGCGCCCCGGGAGGCCAGGCGAAGGGCGGCGAAAGGATCAATGGGCTGACCGGACGACATGGGCCTGAAGACCTTCAGGGACAATGGCTGCATCGCGCATGGACGCGAGGCTCCTATTCAGGATAAGCCGAGCGCCGCGCCATTCAAGCCGCTCAAACTTCGAGAGATTCCATGCGCCCTTCCGAACGCGCCGCCGACGCCCTTCGTCCCGTGACTTTGGAGACCGGAGTCTCCCGCTACGCCGAAGGCTCGTGCCTGGTGAGCTTCGGCCACACCAAGGTGCTGGTCACCGCCAGCCTGGAGGAGGGCGTGCCGCCGTTCCTGAAGGGCAAGGGCGCGGGTTGGGTCACCGCCGAATATGGCATGCTGCCGCGCGCCACCCATACGCGTGGCCGGCGTGAGGCCGCGCAGGGCAAGCAATCTGGCCGCACCCAGGAGATCCAGCGCCTTATCGGCCGCTCCCTGCGCGCCGTGTGCGACCTGAAGGCTCTTGGCGAGCGACAGATCACCCTCGACTGCGACGTGATCCAGGCGGACGGCGGCACCCGCACCGCCGCTATCACGGGCGCCTGGGTCGCGCTTCGCCTCGCTTGCAATTACCTGCTGGAGGAAGGCGTGCTGAAAGCTCAGCCGGTACTCGACCAGGTGGCGGCCGTGTCGTGCGGCATCTATCGCGGCGTCCCGGTGCTCGACCTCGACTACGAGGAGGACTCCTCCGCCGAGGCCGATTCCAACTTCGTGCTCACTGGCGCGGGCGACATCGTGGAAATCCAGGCCACTGGCGAGAAGCGCGGCTTCAGCCAGGCCGAGTTCGAGGCGCTGTTCGGCCTAGCCCGCCAAGGAATCACGGAACTCTGCGCCCTGCAACGCGCTGCGGTGGCGAGACCTTAAGCCTCGTCCGTCGAGTCGGGACGCAGGTCGTAGGACAAGAGATCGCCAGGCTGACACTCGAGCTCGCGGCACAGCGCGTCCAGCGTCGAAAAACGGATCGCCTGGGCCTCGCCGGCTTTGAGGAGCGTGAGATTGGCCGGGGTGACGCCCACCCGGTCGGCCAGCTCGGCCAGAGACATGCGGCGTTCAAACAGGACGCGATCGAGGCGGATGCGAATGGGCATGGCGTCCTCCTTCAGATGGTCAGTTCAGCTTCGCGGCGAAGCCGGGCGCCTTCGCGAAAAACTTCCGCCAGCACAAACACGACAAGAACGGCGAACCAGGCGGTAGGATTAAACCAGCCGCCGTCCAGATGCGCCTCGGCCGCAGGCGCGGTCCAGGCGACGATGAGGCGCACGAGATAGCTGGAAGCCTCCAGCGCCACCAGCGCTAGGCCGATCACCCGCAAACGCTGCACATTCTCCGGGCGGAACGGATCGCCCACCGTCAAGGTCTCCACCACCCTTCGGATGCCGCCGACGATGACCAGCAAACAGCCAAGATAGGCCTCTATCCCCATCAGCACCGCCGCCACCGCTGGGTTGCGCAGGGGCAGCTCGAACACCTTGCCGCCGATGTCGAGCGGCAGTTGGGCCGGAGCGAAGGGCAGATAGATCAAGATCAAGAGGCCCAGGGGACCGATGAGGGCTGCACCCAGCCACAGCGCCGCCTGCACCACGTCGAGCGCCATCTTCAGGAAGCTTGAAACCGATCCTGGTCCAAAGGCGCGCATGCCGGCGCTTCTCCCACGCAAGGTTGACAAGCGCCGAGCATAGCCGTTCTCAGGGCGCGACTGGAGAGGGATATCCCAATGGCGCTCGAGCTTCGGCCCGGCCTGAGACTGGTGGCCGCTACGCACAACCCTGGCAAGGCGGTGGAGATCGCCGAGCTCTTGGAGGGTCGGTTCGAAACGGTGAGCGCGGGCGCGCTTGGTCTGGCCGAGCCCGAGGAGACCGAAGCCACCTTCATCGGCAATGCAGTGCTGAAGGCGCGCACCGCCGCCGACGCCGCCGGACTCATCGCCATCGCCGATGATTCGGGCCTTTGCGTGCAAGCACTGGGCGGCGAGCCGGGAGTCTTGTCGGCGCGGTGGGCCGAGGTCGCGCCAGGCGCGCCGCGGGACTTCGTCCACGCCATGGCGAGGGTGGAGGCGGCATTGAACGCTCGCGGATTGTCGGATCGTCGAGCCTATTTCGCCTGCGCCCTGGCGGTGGCTTGGCCCAAGGGCCCGGTGGCGGCGGTGCAGGGCGAGGTGCACGGCAGGCTCGTCTTCCCAGGCCGCGGCTCGCGCGGCTTCGGCTATGACCCGATCTTCGTCGCCGACGGGGAAAGCCTGACCTTCGGCGAGATGGACCCGGTGCGAAAGAACGCCATCAGCCACCGGGCGCGGGCCTTTGAGGCCTTGAAGGCGGCGCTCTTTTGAGCGCCCCGGCGCCGCTCGCCGTCTATCTGCACTGGCCCTATTGCGCCCGCATCTGCCCCTATTGCGACTTCAACGTCGTGCGCGAGCGGGGCCGGGTGGAGGAGCAGGCGCAGCTGGTGGCGGCCATGGTCGCGGATTTGCGCGCCCAGCGGACGCTCACCGGCGAACGTCGGCTCGTCTCGGTGTTCTTCGGCGGCGGCACGCCCTCATTGATGGACCCCCGCGCCGTGGAGCGGTTATTGCGCGAAGCGAAGGAGCTCTGGTCCCCGGTTGATGATCTGGAAGTGTCGCTGGAAGCCAATCCCACCGACGCCGAGGCCGGACGCTTTGAAGACTTGGCGCGGGCGGGGGTGAACCGGCTGTCCTTGGGGGTGCAATCCTTCGACGACACCGAGCTGAAGCTGCTGTTCCGCAATCACGACGCTGAGGCCGCACAGCGCGCGGTGGACCAGGCGCTCCTGGCGGTGCGGCGGGTTTCCATCGACCTGATCTACGCCCTGCCGAACCAGACCCTCGACGCCTGGTCCGGGGCCCTGCGCAAGGTCGCAAGCCTAGGGGTGGAGCACGTCTCGCCCTATCAGCTGACCATCGAAGCCGGCACCGCTTTCGATCGCGCCGTCAACCGCGGTCGGCTGGTCCCGCCAGACGACGCCCGAGCAGCGAAACTCTATGAGGTCACCCAGGACGTGTTAGGCCAGGAGGGATTCGACGCCTACGAGGTGTCCAATCATGCGCGAGGGGCGGCGGCGCAGAGCCGGCACAATCTCGCCTATTGGCGGGGCGAGGACTATCTCGGCGCGGGACCGGGCGCTCATGGTCGGCTGACCCTTGATGGGCGACGCCTTGCGACGGA
This sequence comes from Pseudomonadota bacterium, assembly GCA_040757715.1. Taxonomy (GTDB): domain Bacteria; phylum Pseudomonadota; class Alphaproteobacteria; order Caulobacterales; family Caulobacteraceae; genus CAIMFV01. The sequence goes on from JBFLWS010000004.1 coordinate 113,177, forward strand.
AACCGCCGCCAAGCCGCAAGACTATATTGATCAAGTGGCCGCTGCCGGGTTTGGCTGGACCACTCGCGACGTGCTCTTGCCGGAACAGGTCGCCACAGAGCGCCTATTGATGGGCCTGCGCATCGACGCGCCCATTCCCTGGCCGGAGCTCGCCCCGCTCGGCCTTACGCCAACCACGGCCAAGGTGGCCGAATTGGCCCAACTTCGGTTGATCAAGATTGACTCGAATGGTCTCGCCGCCACCCGCGCAGGCCGCCGTGTGCTGGACCAAGTGACACGCTCCCTCTGCCTCCCGTGATCTAACGAGCGCGGCTGGCGCGGGCGCGCATGCGTCTTGGCCGGGCGCGCACCGGCTCCGGCTCGGCGTCTTCCAGGATCGAGGCCAGGACGTCGCGCAAGGCGCTGATGCGCGGCGCTTCCACCAGTTTGCCGCCGTTCGCGTCAGAGACATAGAATGCGTCCACGGCGCGCTCGCCGTAACAGTCCACGTGGGCCGATTGCAGGGACAGTCCGGCCTCGGTGAGCGCGCGGGCGAGGGATTCGAGAAGGCCGGGCCGGTCGCGCCCGGACACTTCCACCACGGTGCAGGTTTCCGAAGCCTCGTTGTCCACGGTCACGGACGGCGCCACCGCGAAAGCCGCCGCGCGGCCGAGATCGACGGGTTTGGTGGAATCGCCGCGGGTCCACTCGCCCAAGGCCGCCGCCTCCAGCGCCTTGACGAGGCGCGCGCGCGCCTCCGGGTTCTCATAACCGTAGGCTGACCCGAGCGCGTCCTGGACCAGAAACACGTCCAAGACCTTGCCCGCGCTGGAGGTGTAGATGCGCGCGCCAACCACGTTGGCGCCATAGGCGGCCAAGACGCCCGCCAGATCGGCGAACAGACCGCGTCGGTCCCGCGCCGCCACGGCCACCTCGGTGACCAAACCGCCGGGCGCCAACCGTTCCCGCGCCGCGGCCCCGCCCTGCTCCCCGGCTCTTTGGCTCAGCATATAGTGGTCTTGGTGATCCTCATCCCCGAAGGCGTTGAAATAGGCGTCCTCCATCTCCGAGGCCCACTGCTCCCGCGACGGGATCGTTCCCTCGCTGGCGGCGCTGATGAACTGACGGCGGGATTGCATGGCCAGCTCCACCTGGCGCAGCCGGAACAGGTTGGCGAGGTCAGGCCCGCGACCGCCGCGGAACACGGCCTCCGCCGCGAGATAAAGCTCGCGCAGGAGCTGACCCTTCCAGCCGTTCCACACCCCCGGTCCCACCGCCTGGATGTCGGCGATGGTGAGGACAAGCAGCTGGCGCATCCGCTCCGGCCGTTCCATGATCTCCACGAAATCGGAGACGGTCCTGGGATCAGCCACGTCGCGCTTCTGCGCGTAGTCCGACATGACCAGGTGGTGCTCCACCAGCCACACGACCAGGTTGATCTGCTCGGACGGCAGGTGGAGACGCTCGCACGCCGAGCGAGCCGCCCGGGCGCCGGCCAGCGACTGCCCTCCCTGACCGCCCTTGCCGGTGTCGTGCAGCAGCATGGCCAAGAAAACAGATTCCCAATCCTCGATCAGCGGCGCCACCTGACGGGCCAAATCCCCCCCAAGTTCGTCGCTCAAACTGCCGGCGCGCATGGCGGCTACCGCAGCCACCGCTCGAAGCGTGTGCTCGTCCACCGTGTAGGAGTGGTACATGTTGAACTGCATCTGCGCCACGATGTGCCCGAACTCCGGCAGATAGCGGCCGAGCACGCCGGACTCGTTCATCAGCGTCAGGGCGCGATAGGTGTCGCGGCCGCGGGTCAGAATGTCCAGGAACACGGCGGCCGCCTGAGGATCACGGCGAAGCTTTGGCGTGATCAGATTCAGCGACCGGTTGACGCAGGCGTAGGCGTCGGGATGCAAATCGAGGTTGCGCTGGTCCGCCAACTTGAACAGGCGCAAGAGCTGGACAGGGTCGCGTTCGAATTCGCCAGCGCCATCCACGGTGAGGCGCCCGCCTTCGATGTGGAACCCAGCCTCCAAGGGTCGCCGAGACCCGCGCAGCAAGCCGGGCAGAAAACGCGACAGGCCCGCGGGCCGTTTCTTGGCTTGCTGGTCTTCCAGCTGGGCGCAGAACACCCGGGTCAGCACGCCCACTTCCCGGGCGATGAGGAAGTAGCGGCGCATGAAGCGCTCTACAGCCGGCTCAATAGCCGCTTCCGAGCCTTGGGCGGTCTTGTCCACATAGCCCATGCGTCGGGCGATTTCCGGCTGCAGGTCGAAGGTGAGGCGCTCCTCCGGTCGGCCCGTGGCGTAATGCAGGTGCGCGCGCACCGCCCACAGAAAGTCGAAGGCGCGGATGAAGGCCTTGAGCTCGCGGCCCGTAAAGGCTTCCAGCCGCACCAGTTCGCTCGGCGTGTCAGACGGGTGCAGATACTGGGCGATCCAGAACAGGGTGTTCAGATCGCGCAGCCCGCCCTTGCCTTCCTTCACATTGGGCTCGACGAGGTAGCGCGAAGCGCCGGCGCGGGTGTGACGGTCGTCGCGCTCCTTCAGCTTGGCGGCGACGAATTCCGGGCCCGTGCCCTCCATCACCTCCTTGCGGAAGCGCTGTTTGAAATCCCGGGCGAGCTCGGCGTCCCCCGCTAGCAGCCGCGTCTCCAACAGCGCCGTCCGGATGGTGAAATCGGTGCGCGACAGCTTCACGCAGTCGTCGATGGTGCGCGAGGCGTGGCCGACCTTGAAGCCCAGATCCCACAGCGCATAGAGCATGTACTCGATGACGCTCTCCACGTGCGGGGTCTGCTTGTACGGCCGCAGGAACAGGAGATCGACGTCGGAGAAGGGCGCGAGGGCGCCGCGACCGTAGCCGCCCATGGCCATCAGGGCGAGGCGCTCGCCCTCGGTGGGGTTGCGGGCGCGGAACACGTGCACGGTGGTGAAGTCGTAGAGGGCGGTGATCACCTCGTCCGCCACCCGGGAATTGAGCCGGGCGGTCTCAATGCCGCCAGCGCCATTTTCCAAACGCTCCTTGGCGATCATGCGGCCGCGGAACAGGGCGGCGCGCAGCACCTCCAAGGCGCGACGACGCTGTTCGGCCTCGTCGCCCAGCGCGTCCAGGGCCGCGGCGGTGAGCTGCGCCCTGAGGCGCGCGCCGTCGACGACATACTCAATGCGGGTGGGGCGGAGGCGGGACATGGCGCCTATATAAGCGCTGCTCGTAAAAGCGTCACTTAAACTGAATTAGTTGGCGCCGTCTTCAGTCAGGTTTTTCAACCTATAGAGCGCCTCCAGCGCCTCGCGGGGACTGAGCGCGTCCGGATCGATATCACGCAGCAGGGCCTCGGCCTTGGACGGCTTGGCCGGCGCCTCGATGCGCAGAGGCTGGGCCGCGAACAGGGGGAGATCGTCCAGCCGCCCAGGGGAAGCCGGGTCCTTTTCCAATCGCTCCAAGACTTCCCGCGCCCGGGCCACCACCAGGTGCGGCACGCCGGCGAGCTTGGCCACCTGCACGCCATAGGACCGATCCGCCGCCCCCGGCCCGGCTTCGTGCAGGAAGACGAGGTCGCCGTTCCACTCCTTGGCGCGCATGGAGACGTTGGCGAGATGAGCGAGGCGTCCTTCAAGCTTGGCCAGCTCATGATAGTGGGTGGCGAAGAGGGCGCGGCAGCGGTTGACGTTGTGGAGGGCCTCGGCCACCGCCCAGGCGATGGCCAGACCGTCGTAGGTGGCGGTGCCGCGGCCGATCTCGTCGAGGATAACGAAGCTCCTCGGCGTCGCCTGGGTGAGGATGGCGGCGGTCTCCACCATCTCGGCCATGAAGGTGGAGCGACCCCGGGCGAGATCATCGCCCGCCCCCACGCGGCTGAACAGGCGGTCCACCACGCCGAGCCGCAGACGCCTCGCCGGCACGAAGGACCCTGCCTGGGCCAGCACCGCGAGGAGGGCGTTCTGACGCAGAAAGGTGGACTTTCCGGCCATGTTGGGGCCGGTGACCAGGGCAAGACGCGGCCCCGCCTCGCCCGAGCCGTCCAGGCGGGCGTCGTTGGGCGTGTAGGGCTGGCCGGCGCGGCGGAGCGCCGCCTCCACCACCGGATGGCGGGCGGCCTCCACCTCGAACACGGCGCTGTCCTCCACCTCCGGCCGCACGGCGCCGACCTCCTCAGCCCATTCGGCGAGAGCCGCGGCGACATCGAGCCGGGCCAAGGCTTCGGCCAGGGCCTGCAAGGGCGCGGCGAGAGCCAGGGCCTCAGCGCGGAAGGCCTCGAACTGCTCCACCTCCATGGCCCGGCAGCGATCGGCGGCCTGGGCGATCTTGGCGTCGAGCTCGGCCAGCTCCACGGTGGTGAAGCGCACCTGATTGGCGGTGGTCTGGCGGTGGATGAAGCTCGCCGACCAAGGCGGCTGCATCAGCCCTTCCGCCTGCTTGGCCGTGGCGTCGACGAAATAGCCCAAGACCGCATTGTGTCGGATCTTCAGATTGAGCCCGGTCTCCTGCTGCAGGCGGCCTTCCAAGGCGGCCACCACCCGGCGGCTGTCGTCGCGCAGGGCCCGGGTCTGGTCGAGCTCGGGACGGAAGCTGGGCGTAATGAAGCCGCCGTCGCGGGCGAGCGGCGGCGGCTCGGCGTCGAGCCCGGCGCGAAGGTCGCCGAGATAGGCCGCAAGGTCGGGCTTATCGGCGAGGGAAAGGTCGGCGAGGGCGGCGGCGATCTCGGCGGGGGGTGGATCGAGCGGATCGGGGGCGAGGGCGAAGCGCGCCACGGTCTCCTCACCGGCAGAAAGCGCCGCGCGCAAGGCGGCGAGGTCGCGCGGTCCGCCGCGACCGAGGGCGAGGCGGGTGAGCGAGCGTGCCGGATCGCCAGCGCCGCGCAGGGCCGCGCGCACATCCTCGCGCAGCCGCCGACGTTCGCGGAAATAGGCTACGGCGTCCAGGCGCGTGTGAATCAAGGACGGGTTGAGCAGGGGCCTGGCGAGGCGATCGGCCAGAAGTCGTGCGCCTGCCGAGGTGACGGTGCGGTCCACCGCCGCCAGCAAGGAGCCCTCCCGAGCGCCGGATTGGGTGCGGTCGAGCTCCAGACTCGCACGCGTGGCCGGATCGATGGCCATGATCTCGGCGTCCGACCCCCGGCGCGGGGCGCGCAACAACGGGATCTTGCCGGCTTGCGTGGCTTCCAGGTGCGCGGCGATGAGGCCGAGCGCCGACACTTCCGCCGGCGATAGGGCGCCGAAGCCGTCCAGCGTCTCCACCCCATAGAGCCGCTTCACCCGCGCCGCCGCCGCGCCCGGTTCGGCAAGGGCGGAGGGCAGGGGCTGGGCGAGACCGCCGGCCGATTTCACCGCCTGAGCGACCTGCTCATCAGCGAACAGCCGGTCAGGGACGAGGATTTCCGACGGCCGCATGGCGGCCAGGGTCGGGCCGAGCGCGGATTTGGCGAGGGCGAGGCACTCCACATCGCCGGTGGAGAGGTCGACGGAGGCGAGGGCCGCTTCCCCAGCGCGAACGGCGATCGCGGCCAGGCGATTGGCGCCCCGCGCGTCGAGCAAGGCCTCTTCGGTGAGGGTGCCGGGCGTCACCACCCGCACGATGTCTCGCCGAACCACCGCCTTGGAGCCGCGCTTCTTGGCCTCGGCCGGATCCTCCATCTGTTCGCAGATGGCCACCTTGAACCCGGCGCGGATCAGCTTGGCGAGATAGGCCTCGGCCGCATGCACGGGCACCCCGGCCATGGGGATTTCCTGGCCGGAATGCTTGCCGCGGGCGGTGAGGGTGATGCCAAGCGCTTCAGCGGCCAGCTTGGCGTCCTCGAAGAACAGCTCGTAGAAATCGCCCATGCGGAAGAACACCAGGGCGTCGGGCTGGCGCGCCTTGGTCTCGAAGAACTGCGCCATCACCGGCGTGGCGGCGGCGACGTCGAAGCCGCCCACGTCAAAGCCGGGGGCGGTGTCATCCTGGGCGGGCGAAGCAGTCATGGCCTGTGGCTAGCAGAGCTGGGGCGGCCTGCAAACGGCGCATTAAAGGTGCGGCCAGGCGTCAGGGATATGTCGGGGCCAGCGACCGGGAGCGAGGGCGAAGAGATCGATGCGGACGCCAAGGCCGCGCAGGTCGCTGCGCTGGGCGGCGACCGCTTCGCCGGCACGGCGCAGGCGCTGTAGCTGCATGGGGGTCACAGCGGCGAAGGCTTCATCCAGGGTGCGGCGACGCTTCACCTCCACCACCGCCACCACGCCTTGGCGCAGGGCCAGAATGTCGATCTCCACGCCGTGGGACTTCAGCCGAAAGCCGAGGATGCGCCAGCCGGTGAGCATCAGAAAGAGCGCCGCCTGCCACTCGGCGAAATGTCCCTCTCGCCACGCCCGGCGGCCTCGAGCGCGGCGCGGGTTCATGCGACCCCCTTCAGCTCCAGCGCGCGCTTATAGAGCTCGCGGCGAGGCAGGCCGAGGGCCTTGGCCACCTCGGCGGCGGCTTCGGCGGGCCCGGCGCGGGTAAGAGCCTCCTTGAGCGCTCGGTCGGCGTCGTCGGCGCTGGCGGCCTTTTCCTCGCCGGGGCCCACCAGCACCACGATCTCCCCCTTTGGAGCTTGCAGGCGCTCGTCCGTGGCCAATTCGCTCAGGCGCCCGCGGATGCAGGTCTCGTGCAGCTTGGTGAGTTCACGAGCCACGGCCGCCGGGCGGTCGCCGAACACCTCGGCCATGTCCGCGAGACTGTCGGCCAGGCGCGGTCCGGTCTCGTAGAACACCAAGGTTGCGCGCACCGGGGCCAGCTCTTCAAACAGGGTCTTGCGCGCGCCCGACTTGGGCGAGGCGAAACCGGCAAAAAGAAAACGATCCGTAGGCAGGCCGGCGATGGCCAGGGCCGCGAGCAGCGCCGAGGCGCCCGGAATGGGATAGACCGCGACCCCCGCCGCAGCGGCCTCGGCCACCAGCCGGTAGCCGGGATCGGACACCAGGGGCGTGCCGGCGTCGGAGACCAGAGCCACCCGGGCGCCCGCCTGCAGTTCGGCGATGATCTTGGGCCGCTCGCGCTCCCCCACATGATCATCGTAACGCTGCATGCGTTTTTTCAGGTCGTAGGCGGACAGAAGTTTGGCCGTCACCCGCGTGTCTTCGGCGAGAATGAGGTCGGCGGCGGCCAGGACGTCGAGGGCGCGCAAGGTCAGGTCGCGCAAGTTGCCGATGGGGGTGGAGACGATGTAGAGCCCCGGCTCCAGCGGCGCATCGAGTTTCGGTTTAGGCGGCGACATGGCCCATATGAGCCTGTTCGCCGGGCGGAGCCAAGGCTTAGGCCTGCAAGTCTCAGGCGACGACGCCCCCGGCGCGCACGGCTTCCAGTCCCAACATGGCTGCTTTTCGGGCGAGGCCCCAGTGATAGCCGGTGAGCCGCCCGTCCTTGGCGATGGCCCGATGGCAGGGGATCAGGAAGGAGATGGGATTGGCGCCGATGGCGGCGCCGGCGGCCCGAGCCGCTCCTGGTGCGCCGGCGAGTTTGGCCACCTCGCCGTAGGACAGCGTGCGGCCTTCCGGGATCTGCAAGAGCGCCTTCCACACCTGGATATGGAACGGCGGACCGATAAGCACCAGCTGAGGCGCGGGTCCGGCGCCGAACACCTGAGCCGCGAAACGCGTCGCCGCGGCGTCCTCGCGCACCCAGGTCGCGGCGGGCCAGCGTCGATGCATGTCCTCGAAGGCCGCGGCCTCATCGCCATCCACGAAGGCGAGACCGCAAAGACCCCGCGGCGTGGCCACGAACAGTCCCTCGCCAAAGGGCGTGGGGGCGACGCCCCAGGCGAGGGTCAGGCCCTCGCCGCGCCGGCGCGCCTCGCCGGGGGTGGCCGCCTCCTGGGCGATGAACAGGTCGTGCAGACGCGAGGGTCCGGAGAGGCCGATGTCGAAGGCCGCGTCGAGCACGCTCGCCCCCGCTTCTAGCGCCCGCCGGGCCTCGGCGTGGGCGATGGCGGCCACGAAGGATTTCGGGCTCACTCCGGCCCAGCGGGTGAAGATGCGCTGAAAATGATGCGGCGAGAGGCCCATCTCCGCGGCGAGGTCGTCCAGGGACGGATGTTCGCGCCAATTCGCAGCGAGCCAGGCGAGCGCCTTTTCCATGCGCCGATAGTCCGCGGCGCGCTCGGCGAGGGTCGGGTGGGGAATTGCGGTGTGGTCCATGGGGTGAGACTAGCGCCTCATTGCTCGGGGCGCCGCCCGCTTCTTGCGACGTTTGCCGTCGGACGAGTTGGATTGCTATGGAAGCCGTCCACTCCGAGCCGAACCGCTGGGACCAGCCCCATGACCTCCGACACCGATACCGCTCGTATCGCCGAAATCTTCCGCCGCTTCGACGCCGCCGAACCCGACCCCAAAACCGAGCTCGCCTACAAGAACCCCTATACCCTAGTGGTGGCGGTAGCCCTTTCGGCCCAGGCCACTGACGTATCGGTGAACAAGGCGACCAAGGCGCTGTTCGAGCTCGCCGATACGCCCAAGGCCATGCTGGACCTTGGGATCGAGCGGCTCACCGACATGATCAAGACCATCGGGCTCTACCGCAACAAGGCCAAGAACGTCATCGCCCTGTCACAAATCCTGGTGGATCAGTACGGCGGCGAGGTTCCGCTCATTCGCGCGGCGCTGGAGTCCCTGCCGGGCGTGGGGCGCAAGACGGCCAGCGTGGTGCTGAACGAACTCGGCGTCGAGCCGGCCATCGCCGTGGACACCCATGTGTTCCGCGTCGCGCACCGGCTGGGTCTCTCGCAGGCGTCGACGCCGGACAGCGTGGAAAAGGACCTGATGCGCATCACGCCCGAGCCCTTGCGCACCCGGGCGCACCACTGGCTGATCCTGCACGGTCGCTATGTGTGCGTGGCGCGCAAGCCCAAGTGCGGCCAGTGCCCTATCGCCGAGCTTTGCCCCTCACGGGAGCCGGGGCTCTAGCTGCGACAAACGCCGGCAGATGTCGTCGAGCTGTTCGATGCTTTCGAACTTCACCCGCACCTCGCCGCGATGATCGGCTTCGATGATCTCCACCTGATAGCCCAGCAAGAGGGAGATATCGTGCTCCAGTCCGGCGATGTTCGGGTCCTTGTAGACGGGCGACTTCACCGGCTTGCGGGCGCCGCCGTCCGGGCGATCCTGCGCCTCGCGGGCGAGGGCCTCGGCCTGACGCACGGATAGGCCGCGATCGACGATCATCTCGGCGAGGCGTCCTGGCTCAGGCGCCGAGGCGATGGCCCGAGCATGGCCGCTGGTGAGCCGGCCGGCGGTGAGATGCTCCCGCACCGTGTCAGGCAAGCTGAGCAGGCGCAGGATGTTGGCCACATGGCTGCGGCTCTTGCCCACCGACTGGGCGATCATATCTTGGGTCCGCCCGAAGCGATCCATCAAGATCTTGTAGCTCTGCGCCTCTTCCAGCGGATTGAGGTCCACCCGCTGCACGTTCTCGATGATGCCGATCTCCAGCACATCCAGATCGTCCAGCTCGCGCACCACGATGGGCACCACGTGCAGATTGGCCCGCTGGGCGGCGCGCCAGCGGCGTTCGCCGGCGACGATCTGAAATTCGCCGGGCGCGCCGGGGGCCGGGCGGACCAGGATCGGCTGCAAGAGCCCCTTCTGGCGCACGGACTCGGCCAGCTCTTCCAGGGCCTCTTCGTCGAAGAAGCGGCGTGGCTGGTCCGGATTGCGGCGCAAGAGCTCGATGGGCGCCTCGCGCACGCCCGCCAAACCCGGCACGGCCTCGCCCGGCGGAGCCTCCACCACCAGGGGCGCGTCCGCCTCGTCCAGCAGGGCCGACAGCCCGCGTCCCAGTCCTCGACGTCCGCCTGAAGGTTCGGCCATGTTCGCTCTATCTCCTTAGGCGGCGACGCTGGCGGCGCGCGCCCGTTCCCGCACCACCACTTCCTTGGCGAGCTTCAGATAGGCCTGGCTGCCGGCGCAGCGCAGGTCATAGATCAGAGCTGGCTTGCCGAAGGAGGGGGCTTCCGACACCCGCACATTGCGCGGGATGACGGCATTATAAACCTTGTCGCCGAAGTGGGCACGGACGTCGGCGGCCACCTGTTCGGATAAGCTGTTGCGGCGGTCGTACATGGTGAGAACCACGCCCTGAATCTCCAGGGCCGGGTTCAGACTGCCCCGCACCAGATCCACCGTGCGCATGAGCTGAGTGAGACCCTCCAGGGCGAAGAATTCGCATTGCAGGGGAACCAGCACCGCATCCGCCGCGGTCATGGCGTTGACCGTAAGCAGGTTCAGCGACGGCGGACAGTCGATAAGCACGTAGGAAAAGCCGTTGGGATTGGCGAGGCGGAAGCTTTCCAGGGCGTCGCGCAGGCGGTGCGAGCGGCGGGCGGCCTGGGAGAGCTCGATCTCCACTCCCGACAGGTCGGCGTCAGCCGGAATAATTTCGAGCCCGGGGACCGAGGTCTGCACCACGGCGTCGGCCAGAGGCTGCTCGCCCACCAGCACGTCATAGATGGTGCGCTTCCGCTGCGCCCTGGGCACGCCGAGACCGGTGGAGGCGTTGCCCTGCGGGTCGATGTCGATGATCAGCACCCGCTCGCCCACAGCGGCGAGCGCCGTGCCCAGATTGATGGCCGTGGTGGTTTTGCCCACGCCGCCCTTCTGGTTGGCTACCGCGAGGACGCGCGGGCGAGCCGCGAATTGCACGCCAGGTTCAGACACGGGACAGCTTCTCCAATCTGACAATCCGTCCGGACGGATCGCTGCGGCTCTCCATCAGCCGCGCGTCGAACCGCCACTGCCGGGCCGCTTCCTCGAGCTCGGCCGCCGCGTTGCTCCCCTTCAGGAACAGACCCACGGCGCCCTTGCGCATGAAGGGCGCAACATAGCCCAGCAGGCGCGGGAAAGGAGCGCAGGCGCGGGCCGTAACCACCTCCACTGGGGATAAGTCGAGGATTTCTGCGCGGGCGTTGTGGACAACAGCGGGGAGGCTGAGCGCGTCGGCCACCTCCTGCAAGAACCGGCAGCGCTTGGTCATGCTCTCGATCAGATGGACCTTGGCGCCCGGGACGCCTTTGAGGAAAATCGCCAGCACGAGACCGGGAAATCCGCCCCCCGCGCCCACGTCGGCCCAGGTCTTGGCCGCGGGCATGTGCTGCAACAGCTGCACGCTGTCGAGCACGTGCCGGCTCCAGAACTCGGCGAGCGCCGAGGGTCCGACCAGGTTCATCTGCTCGTTGCGGGCGGTGAGCAGCACGAGGTAAGCGTCGAGATCGGCCATCTGCTCCGGCGTCGCGCCCGTCAGGGCGGCGAACCCGGCGCGGTCGAGAATGGGGGCGGGGGCCAGAGCGGCGTCAGGCGGCGTCATCGGCGCGCCTCCGCACATGGGCGAGGAGGGCGGTGAGCGCCCCGGGGGTCACCCCTTCGATGCGGCTCGCCTGGCCCAGTGTGGCGGGACGGATGCGAGCGAGCTTCTCCCGCGCCTCGTTGGACAGCCCGCCCACGGCGGCGAAGTCGAAATCGGCAGGCAGGCGCAGGTTCTCGTCGCGACGGAAGGCCTGCACATCAGCCTGTTGGCGATCGAGATAGCCGGCGTAGAGGGCGTCGATTTCAATCTGCTCACGAACCTCGGCCGGCCACGCGCGGAGCTCCGGCCAGCGCTCGGCCAGTCGGTCCAGGTCCGCCCCGGGGAAGGCCAACAGTTGGCTTAAAGTCCTACGGCGGCCGTCCGCGTTGATGGTGATCCCATAGGCGGCGGCCTCCTGCGGCAGGAGATTTAATTCCGCGGCCAGAAGTCGGGCCTTTTCAAGCGCCTCGGCTTTATTCCTATAGGCCAGCGCGCGCTCGTTCCCCACTAGACCCCAGCCAAGACCCAGCGGCGTCAAGCGCTGATCGGCGTTGTCCGAACGCAGGATCAGCCGGAACTCAGCCCGGCTGGTGAACATGCGGTAGGGCTCGGTGACCCCGCGGGTGACCAGGTCGTCGATCAGCACGCCGAGATAGGCCTGATCCCGCGCGATCTCGGCCGGGGCCTGGCCACCGGCGGCGCGGGCGGCGTTGAGCCCCGCCCACAGCCCCTGAGCGCCGGCCTCCTCATAGCCGGTGGTGCCGTTGATCTGGCCGGCGAGATAGAGCCCCGGCAGGCGCTTGGCCTGCAGGTCTGGGGTCAGTTCACGTGGATCGACATAGTCATATTCAATGGCGTAGCCGTGGCGCTTCACCCGCACCTGTTCGAGGCCCGGAATGGTGCGCAGGAACAGGTCCTGAGTTTCGGCCGACACCGAGGTGGAGATGCCGTTGGGATAGACGGTGTCGTCGTCATAGCCCTCGGGCTCCAGGAAAATCTGGTGCGAGGTCTTGTCGGCGAAGCGAACCACCTTGTCCTCGATGGACGGGCAATAGCGCGGCCCCACCCCCGACACCCGGCCGCCATAGACGGCGGACTCGCCCAGGCGCTCGGCGATGATGCGGTGGGTCTCCGCCGTGGTGGTGGTGACGCCGCACTGAATCTGCGGCCGATCGATCGTGGCGTTGAGGAAGGAGAAGGGGACGGGGGTGGCGTCGCCATCCTGCATCTCCAGGCGCTCCCAGGCGATGCTGGTCCCATCGAGGCGGGCGGGGGTGCCGGTCTTCAGCCGTCCCATGTGGAACTGAAGACCATAGAGCTGGTCGGAGAGGCCGATGGCCGGCGCCTCGCCATGGCGGCCGGCGGGGGTGCGCTCCTCACCGCGATGGATCACCCCCTTGAGGAAGGTGCCGGTGGTGAGCACCACGGCGCCGGCCCGGAAGGCGCGGCCATCGGCGGTCTCTACGCCCGCAACCCGGCCGCCCGTGATGATCAGGGCTTCAGCGGCGGCGGCCACGATGGTCAGGTTCGGCTGCTCGGCGAGCGCACGCTGCATCGCCCTTTTGTAGAGGGCGCGGTCGATCTGAGCCCGGGGGCCGCGCACGGCCGGGCCCTTGGAGCGGTTGAGCAGGCGGAACTGGCAGCCCGCCTGGTCGGCCAAGCGGCCCATGAGCCCGTCGAGCGCATCGATCTCGCGCACCAGATGGCCCTTACCGAGGCCGCCGATGGCCGGGTTGCAGGACATCTCGCCCAAGGTGTCCAGGCGATGGGTGAGGAGGAGGGTGCGCGCGCCGAGACGCGCCGCCGCCGCCGCGGCTTCACAGCCTGCGTGTCCGCCGCCGATGACGATGACGTCGAAGGCCTGGCTCAAGGCGCGTGGTCTCACGTGGAAATTGGCCGGTGGTTCTACGGCAATCCGCCCGCGGGGTCGAGGGGCGCCGGTGTCTCACGTGAAACTTAGGAATGTCAGCGCAGGCCGCGCCGGTGTTTCACGTGAAACACTCACTTGCCGAGACAGAAGCTGGCGAAGATCTGATCGAGAACCGCGTCGGGATCGATGCGCCCGGTGATTCGTTCCAGGGCCCGCGCCGCCAGGCGCACATCTTCGCCCGCGAGTTCGGCGTCGGCGGCGAGCCGGGCGAGGGCCCGGTCCAGGGACTGCACCGCCCCGGCGAGGGCGTCTCGGTGCCGAAGGCGCGTGGAGCCGGGAAACTCCGCGCCCGATAATCTTTCGGCCACGTGCGACGCCAGCGTCGTCTGCAGTCTAGCGACGTCAGCAAGATTCAAGGCGCTGAGCCGCTCGGTGCGCCAAGCTTGAGCCTCTGCTTCAGTTAATGAGGCTGAAGCCGCCGCGCCGGGCGAAAGATCGGCCTTGTTCAGCACCAGCCAATCGCTGGGGCGTATCAGGCCCTCCGGCGGATGTTCCACGTGAAACATCGACCCATCCACCACCCAGAGCCGGAGGTCAGCGCTTTCCGCCCAGGCCCGCGCCCGGCGCACCCCCTCCTGCTCGATGGGGTCGGCGGTGTCGCGCAAGCCCGCCGTATCCGCCAGCAGGACCTTATAGCCGCCGAGCACCGCCGGGACCTCGATGACGTCGCGTGTGGTGCCGGGGATGGGGGTGACGATGGCCGCATCGCGCCCCGCGAGGGCGTTGAGCAAACTTGACTTGCCGGCGTTGGGCGCCCCCACGAGCGCGATGCGAAAGCCCTCCCGCACCCGCTCGCCGCGCACCTCGCAGAGGGCCGTCGCCATCTCCTGGCGCAATTGCTCCAGCGGCCGCCGCGCCCGCGCCGCCACCTCCGGCGGCACCTCCTCATCGGGGAAGTCGATCTGGGCCTCGATGAAGGCCAGGGCTTCCACCAGCGCCGCGCGCCACGTGGAATATTTCAACTCGAGCGCGCCGCCGAGCTGACCAAGCGCCTGCCGTCGCTGGGCCTCAGTCTCCGCATCCACCAGATCGGCGATGGCTTCGGCGCGGGAGAGGTCGAGCTTGCCGTTCTCGAACGCGCGGCGGGTGAACTCCCCTGGCTCCGCCAACCGCACGTCGAGCGCACTCAAAGCCTCCAGCACGGCGGCGACCACCGCCGAGCCGCCGTGGAGGTGCAGCTCCACCAGATCGTCCCCCGTGAAACTCGCGGGCCCAGGGAAGGCGAGCACCAGCGCCTCGTCGAGCGATTCGTCGGTGGTCGGATGGCGCAGGCGACGCAAGGCGGCCCGGCGCGGGGCAGGGATTTCGCCGGCCAAACTCGATAGCGCCGCGAAGGCGCGCGGGCCATTGATGCGCACCACCGCCACCGCGGCCCGCCCTGGCGCCGTGGCCAGGGCGCAAAAGGTCTCACTCATCACTTCGGCTTGGTCGCTCCAGCGCCCGCCATGCTGGCCGACGCCGCGGCGGTCATCAGCTTGCGGAACTGCTCGGTGGCCTGGCCGCCGAAGGCCAGCCAGTTCTTCATCAGCTCCTCCGGCTGCAACATGGCCATATTGGCGTCCATGCGGTTCTTCATCTCATTGACCAGATGTTCGTTCAGGGCGGTGACGTCCGGCAGGCCCAGGAAGGTGCGCGCCTCCTCGGGGGTGCAGTCCACTTCAATGCTCAGTTTCACGTGGAACTCCTTCCGACGATCTCCGCCGTCATTATGTTGGGGGTGGGCGAGGCGCCCGTGACCGACTAAACAGCCCTACACCAATCAAGAGAGGGTTAAGAGGCAAATGTCTGGTGAACGCATGACGATCCACACGCCCGACGGCGCGTTCGGCGCCTATGTGGCCCGGCCCACCGCCGACAAGGCCCCGGCGGTGGTGGTGATCCAGGAAATCTTCGGCGTCAACGCGGTGATGCGCGGGGTGGCGGACTGGCTGGCCTCGGCCGGCTTCCTCGCTGTCTGTCCCGATCTCTTCTGGCGCATCGAGCCGGGGATCGACATCACCGATCAGTCCGACGCCGAGTGGAAGAAGGCCTTCGAACTCTACAACGCCTTCGATGTGGACGCGGGTGTGAAGGACATCGCCGCCACCATCGACGCCATCCGCCAGGACCCCCGTTGCACCGGCAAGGTGGGCGCCGTGGGCTTCTGCCTCGGCGGCCTTCTCGCCTACCTCACCGCCACCCGCACCGACGCCGATGCGGCGGTAGGCTATTACGGCGTGGGCATCGACAAGTACGTGGCCGAGGCGGAGAAGCTGGCCCAGCCCCTGTTGTTGCACGTGGCCGAAGCCGACCAGTTCGTGCCGCCCCCAGCCCAGGCGCTGATCAAGGACGCCCTCGCCATGCACACCAATGTCGAGCTCTACGCCTATCCCGGACGCGATCACGCCTTCGCGCGGGTGGGCGGTCAGCACTATGACGCCGCCGACGCCAAGCTGGCCAATGATCGTACCCTTGCGTTCCTGAAGAAGGCTCTCGGCTGATGCGCGCCATTCGACTTGAAAAGACCGGCGGACCCGAAGTTCTTCAACTGGTGGATCTGCCCACGCCCGAACCCGGCCCGGGCGAGATCCGCGTGCGCCACCAGGCCATCGGCCTCAACTTCATCGACACCTATCAACGCGGCGGGCTCTATCCCATGCCGCTGCCGGCCACCCTCGGCCTCGAGGCCGCTGGCGTGGTTGACGCGCTGGGCGACGGCGTGACCCGCTTCAAGATCGGCGACCTGGTGGGCTACAACGGCTCGCTCGGCGCCTATGCCGAGGCCAATGTGCTGAACGCCGCCCGGGCGGTGAAACTGCCGTCGCACGTGGACGCCCGGACCGCAGCGGCCAGCCTCCTCAAGGGCATGACCGCTGAATTCCTGGCCCGGCGCATCTGGCCGCTGCACGCCGGCGACTGGGTGCTGGTGCACGCCGCGGCCGGCGGGGTGGGGCTGATCCTGTGCCAATGGCTGGCGCACCTGGGCGTTCAGGTCATCGGCACGGTGGGTTCCGAGGAAAAGGCGGCGCTGGCCAAGGCCAATGGCTGCGCTGAGGTGGTGCTCTATCGCAGCGAAGATGTAGCCAAGCGCGTGCGCGAGATCACCGGCGGGGCCGGAGTGAAGGTCGCCTATGACTCGGTGGGCGCCTCCACCGCCGAGGCTTCGCTGAACAGCCTTAAGCCGCGGGGTCTGTTCGTTAGTTTCGGCAACGCTTCGGGTCCTGTCCCGGCCATCGAGCCGCTGCGTCTGTCGCGCGGAGGCTCGCTCTTCCTCACCCGGCCGACGCTCTACAATTATATCGGCACGACGGCGGAGCTCGACGAGAGCGCGGCGGCCCTGTTCGATGTCATCGGCAAGGGCGCGGTGAAGATCGCCATCGGCCAGGAATTTCCGCTGGAGGCTGCTGCGGAGGCGCATCGCAGCCTGGAGGGGCGGGCCACCACCGGCTCCACCTTGCTCATTCCCTGAAGACCAGCCCGAGACTTTATTCCAGATATGAAAAACCCCGGATCGCTCCGGGGTTTCTTTTTAGGTATTCATGCTCTGGAAGAAGTCGGCGTTGTTTTTGGTCTGCCGTAGCTTGTCGATGAGGAACTCGATAGCGTCCTGAGCCCCCATGGGGTTGAGGATGCGGCGTAGGACGTAAGTCTTCTGCAGCACATCCTTCGGCGTGAGCAGTTCTTCCTTGCGGGTGCCGGACTTTAGAATGTCCATGGCCGGGAATACGCGCTTGTCGGCCACCTTGCGGTCGAGCACGATTTCCGAGTTGCCGGTGCCCTTGAACTCTTCAAAGATCACTTCGTCCATGCGGCTGCCGGTGTCGATGAGCGCGGTGGCGATGATGGTCAGCGAGCCGCCTTCCTCGATATTGCGCGCCGCGCCGAAGAAGCGCTTCGGCCGTTGCAGAGCGTTGGCGTCCACGCCGCCGGTGAGCACCTTGCCCGAGGACGGCACCACCGTGTTGTAGGCGCGGCCGAGGCGGGTCACCGAGTCGAGCAGAATCACCACGTCGCGCTTGTGCTCCACCAGGCGCTTGGCCTTTTCGATGACCATCTCGGCGACCTGCACGTGACGCGTGGCCGGTTCGTCGAAGGTGGAGGAGATCACCTCGCCCTTCACCGTGCGCTGCATGTCCGTCACTTCTTCCGGACGCTCGTCGATGAGCAGCACGATGAGGTAGCATTCGGGGTGGTTAGCGGCGAGGGACTTGGCGATGTTCTGCAACATCACCGTCTTACCCACCCGCGGCGGAGCCACGATGAGGCAGCGCTGACCCTTGCCCAGGGGCGCCACGATATCGATGATCCGGCCCGAGCGATCCTTGAGGGTCGGATCGGGAATTTCCATGGTCAGCCGCTTGTCCGGATAGAGCGGGGTCAGGTTGTCGAAGTGCACCTTGTGGCGCACCGCCTCCGGGTTCTCGAAATTGACCTGGTCGACCTTGATGATGGCGAAATAGCGCTCGCCTTCGCGGGGCGCGCGCACCGGCCCGTCCACGGTGTCGCCGGTGCGCAGACCGAAGCGGCGGATCTGGGTCGGCGAGACATAGATGTCGTCCGGCCCCGGCAGGTAGTTGGCTTCGGGGCTGCGCAGGAAGCCGAACCCGTCTTGCAGCACCTCCAGAACACCGGAGCCGGAGATCTCCACGCCTTCCTCGGCCAGGGCCTTGAGGATGGCGAACATCATGTCCTGCTTGCGCATGGAATTGGCGTTCTCGATCTCCAGGCTTTCGGCGAAGGCCAGGAGGTCGGCGGGGGACTTCTCTTTCAGCTCTTGCAGCGAGATGCGTTGCAGATCGAGGGGCGGACCGCCTTCGGCGATCTCAGCTTCGATCTCTTGTTGATCGAGATTGAGGGTGGGCTCGTCAGACATGACTTTTCTTTTCCCGTAAGGGCTTTGGGCGGCGAAAGGCGCGACCGGCTGCTCGAGGACACAGCGGGCGCAATTCACCCGTGACGTCATCTAGGGGCGCAGCAAGACCGCCCGAGTTGATGGTGAAGACCCCTTGAGGCGCGAGAACCGCGCGGGCCTTTGAAGCTTTCAGTCCCGACGCAGCGGCCGGTCCGTCCCCTAGGCGAAACCACACGGCGGCGGTCGCGTCAACAGAAACCGTGGCGCCGACGCTAGTCGAGGAACTTGGTGGTCACCGACATGACGATGACGATGGCCGCCAAGAAGGGCAGCTCGTTGGTCATGCGCCAATAGCGTTCCGAGCGTTGGTTGGTTCCGGTCTCGAAACGCCTGCGTGCAGCGGCGAGATAACCATGCCACGCGCCCAGGAACAGAACGCCCACGATCTTGGTCAGCATCCACGGCTTCAAGAGGAAGCCCCAGCCGCGGATATAGGTGGCGTCCATGTAGATGAGGATCAAGCCGAACCCCAGCGCCAGCATCATGGCCGGGTTGATGATGATCTTCAGCAGCTTCAGCTCCATGACCTTCAAGGTCTCATCGAGCTCGCCGCCGGGAACCGCTTTGGTATGATAGACATAGAGCCGCGGCAGATAGAGCATGCCGGCCATCCAGGCGATCACCGCCAGAATGTGCAGGCCGCGCACCACATTGCGCCAAGCTTCAATATCCATACCGACCCCTTCCTTACACCGCCCGCGCCGGGCAGCGGCTTCCTGGCGGGCAATGCCGACCGCCGCAACCGCTGGTCACGGACTCTTCGCGGCCAAGCGCGTCCCGCGTCAGCCGGGCGAGACCGTCGATGAACTCCGGCGCGATCCCCACCGTCGGCGCCCGCAAATACATCGGACAGCCGGAGGCCTTGGCGAGATGCGCATAGTCCACGTCGAGCTCCACCAGGGTCTCCACGTGTTCCGAGACAAAAGCCACAGGAACCACCAGCAGACTTTGACCTGCCGCACCTGCTTGCTGGATCACCTCATTGGTGGCCGGACCGATCCATTTCAGCGGACCGACCCGGCTTTGATAGGCGAGCGACCAGGGCAGGGGCTCGCCCAGCGCCGCCATGATGGCCCGGCAGGTGCGCTCCACCTGACCGGGGTAGGGATCGCCCTTGGCCACGGTGCGTTCCGGCAAGCCATGGGCGGAGAACAGGATCTTGATGTCCGCCGGCCGGCCGGCCTTTTCCCAGGTCTCCCGAATCTTGGCGGCATGGGCGCGGGCAAGACCCTCGTCCTCGGGGTAGCAGCAGATGGCGCGCACCCGGCCCGGACCCCTGTAGGCTTCGCGCCAGGCCTTCAGGCTCGACTCGGTGGTGGTGGTGGAGAACTGCGGATAGAGCGGCAGGAGCACCACCTCGTCCGGGGCGAACCCGGCCACCGCCCGCGCGGCGTCCTCGGTGAAGGGTCGCCAATAGCGCATGGCGATGAACACCTTAGCCTCGATGGCGTCATCGTGCAGCGCGGCGCTCAGCGCCTCGGCCTGAGCCTCCGTTTCCTTCAACAACGGCGAGGCGCCGCCCATCAAGGCGTAGGTCTTCTTGGCGTTGGGCGCCCGGGAAGAGGAGATGAACTTGGCCAGGGCGAGGCGAATAGGCGCCGGCGCGCCGATGATGGCCGGATCGCGGAACAGGTTGAACAGGAAGGGCTGTATGGCCTCCGGCGTATCCGGTCCGCCAAGATTGAACAGCACCACCGCCAGCCGGGTCTTCTGGCTCACGCCTTGAACTCCACGATCCGCTTCAGCACCTGTTCCACGTGCGCCATGGGGGTGTCAGGCAAGATTCCGTGGCCCAGGTTGAAGATGTAGCGGCCGCGTCCCCAGGTTTCCAGAAGCGCGTCCACCCGACGATCGAGCGCAGAGCCCCCCGCGCGCAGCAGCAAGGGATCGAGCGCCCCTTGGATGGCCACGCGGTTTTGCAGCTTCTGACCGAGGGGGAGGGGGGTCGTGGTGTCGAGCCCCAGGCCCTGCACCGGAACCTGATCAAGATAGGTCTCCAGCATGGCTGGGGCCCCGCGCGGGAAGCCGATCACCGGCGCGGTGACGCCGAGTTCGCGCAACCTGGCCACCAGCGCCTTGTGCGGTTCAATGACCAGACGCTGGAATTGATCGTCGGCGAGGCCTTCAGCCCAGGATTCGAACAGCTGCAGCACCTGGGCCCCCGCCGCCGCCTGCATGGCGAGATAACGGGCGGTGGCTTCCACCACCACGCTGAGCAGCTGATCGATCAGAGCCGCATCGGTATAGGCCATGGAGCGAACGCCGGACCGATCGCTGGAGCCTTTTTCAATCATGTAGGTGACGATGGTCCAGGGCGCGCCAGCGAACCCGATCAGCGTCTTGTCGGCGGGAAGAGCGGCGCGCACCCGCTTCAAGGTCTCGCCCATGGGGGCCAGGACCTTAGGCACCTTGTCCATCTCGCCCTGCATGGCTTCGATGGAGGGCAGATTGCCGAGCTTCGGACCCTCGCCGGTCTCGAACCAGACCTTCTGACCCAGCGCCATGGGCAGAACCAGAATGTCGGAGAACAGGATCGCCGCATCGAAGGGATAGCGCCGCAGGGGCTGCAAGGTCGCTTCCGCCGCCTTTTCCGGATCGAGACAGAAGGCGATGAAGTCCGGCGCGGTCTGCCGCAGCTCCCGATATTCTGGAAGATAGCGGCCCGCCTGGCGCATGAACCACACCGGCGGCCGCGACTGCGCCTCGCCTTGCAACACGGACAACAGGGGCGGGACGAGAGGCTTTGTCATGTCCCCCTTTAAGCGGCTCTTTCCGCTGAGCTCAAGTCAGGCTGTGACGAACACTCCCGTCCTACCCAAAAGAGTAAGTTTAAAAGATTTGAGACAGTTGTTTTACGGCTTGATGATGGTGACAACCTCGCTGCGGATGCCAGCATACAGGCTTATGCACAGACTTATCCGCATCGCCTCGCGGCCCGTCGCCCACCGCCATGTGGACGAGGTTAACAACCTCTTAACGTGCTAAATCATATTAACTTTTCATTAAGAGATCGCCGCCTGTCCCCAATACACACGTTGAGCCAATCGGTCGCCCAAGGCCATTTCTCCTCCCTTCAACGCCGATCAAATCCACGGGGCGCCGATTGGGGCGCCGAAGCGCATGGTCATCAACGCCATCCCCGCCTATTTTGCCTCTGCGCGTTGATCCGCTCCTTTCGAGCCTTCAAGCGCACAGACGCGGGCGGGCGAGTCCCCGACTGTCCACCGCGCCGTCCCTAGATATTTTTGCTCCATGGAGCCCCGATGGCCTCGACCCCGCGCGACCCTGGCGGATCCGCCGCCCCCGGCAGCGGCCGTCTCGCCACCTATTTCCATTGCCACCTGGTGTCGGATTCCACCGGCGACACCCTATCGGTGATGACCAAGGCGGTGTGCGCGCGCTTCGACGACATCTTGCCCATCGAGCACATCTATCCCTTGGTGCGCTCGCCCCGGCAGATGGAGCGGGTGCTGAAGGAGATCACCGACGCGCCGGGCATGGTGATCCACACCATGGTCGACCGCGAGCTGCGGGCTACGCTGGAGCAGCGCTGCCGCGACATCGAAACGCCGTGCATCGGCGCGCTTGATCCCATGACCGCCGCGCTCGGGCGCTATCTCGGCGCGCCGCTCTCCAACCGGATCGGCGCCCAGCACACCATGGATCCGGAATATTTCCATCGGATCGAAGCCCTGAACTACGCCATCGGCCACGACGACGGCCAAGGCGGCCAGAACCTCGAATCCGCCGACGTGGTGTTGGTGGGGGTGAGCCGCACCTCCAAGACCCCCACCTGCATCTACCTCGCCCATCGCGGCGTGCGGGCCGCCAATGTGCCGCTGGTGCAGAACGCCGCCGCGATCGAAGTGCTGCAGAACCTGAAACGCCCGCTCATCGTCGGTCTGGTGGTGGCGCCTGACCGCTTGCTGGAGATTCGTCGCAACCGGCTCCTGTCTCTGAACGAGTCGCGCCACAGCGCCTACACGGACCCGGACGCCGTGCGCGAGGAGCTTATCGCTGCTCGTCGCCTGTTCGAACGCAACGGTTGGCCGGTGATCGATGTCACCCGGCGGTCGGTGGAAGAGACGGCGGCGGCGGTGCTCAACCTGGTGAACGCCCGCGCCGCCGCGCGGCAAGGACGTCGTTCGTGAAAGTCATCCTGGCATCCAAGAGCGCGACCCGCGCGCAACTGCTCGCCGGCGCGGGCGTCGCTTTCGAAGCGACCTCTAGCGGGGTCGATGAAGACGCCGCCAAGCAGAGCCTCCTCGCTGAAGGCCATGGACCGCGCGCCATCGCCGACGCCCTGGCCGAGCTGAAGGCTCTCAAAGTCTCGCGTCGGACCAGCGATCTTGTGATCGGCGCCGACCAGACCCTCGATCTCGACGGCGTCCTGTTCGACAAGTCGGACACGATTGACGAGGCGCGCATCGTGTTGCGTCGACTGCGCGGCCGCCGCCATCTTCTCCACACCGCCGTCGTCGCCGCCAAGGAGGGCGCGATCCTGTGGCGCGCGGTGGTTTCCCCAAAGATAGAGATGCGCGACTTCAGCGACGCGTTCCTTGAAGATTATCTCACCCGCGAGGGCGAGGCCATTCTGGGCTCCGTGGGCTGCTATCGGCTGGAAGGCCTAGGCGCCCAGCTGTTCGCCAAGATCGATGGCGATCATTTCGCTGTCTTGGGCCTGCCCCTGATCGAGCTGTTGGGCTTTTTGCGTAATCACGGCTATCTGCGCGCATGAGCAATCGCACCCCCACGGGCGCGGCCATGGTGGCGGGGGTGGTGGGCGCCCCGATCCGCCACTCCCTGTCGCCGCTGCTGCACAACGCCTGGATCGCCGCCGCCGGTCTCGACGCCATCTACGCGCCCTTCGCGCCGCCGGAGGATGGCTTCGGCGATCTGGTCCAGGGCCTGCGCCGGGGGGTGATCCGCGGCCTCAACGTCACCGCCCCCTTCAAGACCGAAGCCCTCGCCCTGGGCGATGAGGTCGACCCCGCCGCTGAGGCCGCCGGGGCGGCCAATCTGCTGCTATTCCAGACGGACGGCCGCATCATCGCCCACAACACCGACGGGATCGGGCTCCTCTACGCTTTTGCGCGCCAAGCGCCGGACTGGCGACCAGACGCCGGCGCGATCGCCATCATCGGCGCCGGCGGCGCGGCGCGGGGGGCCGCAGCGGCGCTGAAGGCGGCAGGCGCCCGCGACGTCCGCATCGTCAACCGCACCCGCGAGCGCGCTGAATCCCTCGCTGCGATCTTGGATGTGGCTGGGTTCGGATTCGACGACAAAGCAGACGCGCTTGCAGGCGTATCCACCTTGATCAATACGGCGTCAGGTGGTTTCGATCTCGTTGGCTGGTTCGCACAAGGGGCCCAGGTGGCCATGGACATGGTCTATTCGCCGCTGAAGACGCAGTTCCTGGCGGCCGCCGAGGCGGCCGGCCTCGAGATCGTCGATGGCCTCGACATGTTGATCGGCCAGGCGCGGCCAAGCTTTGAGGCCTTCTACGGTCAGCCGCCGCCGGAAATCGACGTCCGCGCCGTGGCTCTGGCGGAACTGGCGCGGCGCAAATGAAGACCCTCGGCCTCACCGGCTCCATCGGCATGGGCAAGTCCACCACCTCGGCGCTGTTCGCCGAAGCGGGGGCGCCGGTCTATGACGCCGACGCGGCGGTGCATGCGATCTACGCCAAGGGCGGTCCGGCCGCGGCGCCTCTGGAGGCCGAGTTTCCGGGCTGCACGCGCGACGGCGCCGTGGACCGTCAAAAGCTGTCGGCCCAGGTGCTTGGCCGACCGGAAAAACTCCAAAGGCTCGAGGCCATCGTCCACCCTTTGCTGGCGCAGCAACGCGCCGCCTTCTTCGAGGGGGCCGCGCAGTCGGGGGCGCCGTGGGTGGTTTTGGACGTGCCGCTCCTGTTTGAAACCGGCGGTCATCGCGGCGTTGACGCCGTGGCTGTGGTCTCCGCCCCGGCCGAACTCCAGTGCGCCCGGGTGCTGGCGCGTCCCGACATGACGGCGGAGAAGCTCGAGTCCATTCTCGCTCGCCAGTGGCCGGATGCGAAAAAGCGCGCCCTGGCGGACTTCGTCATCGACACCTCGGTGAGCGTGGACGACGCCCGGCGTCAGGTGCGGGCGATCCTGGAGACGCTGGCCGATCCCGCCTGGAAATCGACCCGCCCGCTGGACCTGGGCGACGAAGCCCCTCAAAGTTAAGGCATGAGCCGCGAAATCTGCCTCGACACGGAAACCACGGGTCTCGACCCCAAGACCGGCCATCGGTTGATCGAAATCGCCTGCATCGAGATCGAATCCTTCGTCCCCACCGGCCGCAGCTTCCACAAATATATCGACCCCTGCCGTGAAATCGATCCTGAAGCGGAAAAGGTGCACGGCATCTCGCGCCGGATGCTGGACGGCAAGCCGAGATTTGAAGACCCCGAAATCTGCGACGCCTTTCTCGAATTCGTCGGCGATGCGCCCTTGGTGGCGCACAACGCGGCCTTCGATCGCGGCTTCATCAATCATGAATTGGCCAAGGCCGGGCGCGCCATTTTGCCCGATGCGCGCTGGACCTGCACCTACGAGCTGGCCAAGTCGCGCTTCCCCGGCGCCTATAATTCCCTCGACGCCCTGTGCAAACGGTTCAAGATTTCACTGGCCGAGCGTGAGAAGCACGGGGCGCTCATCGACACCCGACTGCTGTCCATGGTCTACATGGAGCTGCGCGGCGGCAAGGAGCGCGCGCTCGACCTTGGTCCCGTGCGCGGCGGCGGTCCAACGCTGACGGTCGTTGAAAGCCGGCCCGACTATGGCGCGCGTCCACGGACTCTCGCGCCCCGCCTCACCGAGGAAGAGCGCGCCGCTCACACGACCTTTGTCGAGAAGACCTTGAAGGACAAGGCCTTGTGGCTGAAGCTCGACGCCTGATTGATCAGGCGTTGCCGACCACGCCGGCGGCGGTTTCGCGCTGGGCGCGTTGGGCCGCATAGACGGCGCCAAAATCCAGCGGCTCGAGCAGGAAGGGCGGGAAGCCGCCCTCCGAACTCATCTCGGCGACGATCCGCCGCGCGAAGGGGAACAGATAGCGCGGGCATTCCACCAGAAGCACCGGCTCGAGTTGGTCCTCGGTCACGCCCTGAATCTCGAACAGACCGCCATAGATCAATTCCACCTGGAACGAGGTCTGACCCTCCTGCTGGGCCACGGCGTTCAGCTTCAGATCCACTTCGAACAGACCGTCGGGCCGCCCGCGGGCGGCCATTTCCACGCCCAACTCAATGGCCGGCTGACCTTGGGCCCGCAGGCTATCCGGCGCGCGAGGATTCTCGAACGACAGGTCGCGAATGAACTGAGCCAGAATTCGAATCTGGGGCGCTTGCGGAAGGCCGGAGGCGTCTTGCGCGCCGTTCTCGACGTCGGTCATGGGGCGAACTTTCCAGCGCCGCGGTCGTTGCCCGATCCAGCGGCGGTTGACGGGAGCGGCTGCGCTATCATGCGGCGGCGTCCCGTGCAACGGACGAGGTTTCGATCTGAGGCTGACGCAAACAGTGCTGGCGATTATATGGGGAATTAACTAAGGGCCTGTAGGATGGGATCAGGCGCTGTTCGACCATGGACTCCTCGTTGCAAATCGCCCAACTGCTGATTTTCGCCGCCCTGGCCGCGGTGGTGTTGTTCAACCTCTACGCTGTGCTCGGCAAGCGCGTCGGCCGGCAGCCGGAAGAGGTTGCGGCGCCTCTGGCCCCTGTGGCTCCGGCCCCGGAGACGGCGCCGGACGCGCTCGGCCTTGGCGCCTTGCGCGCTCGCGAGCCCGGCTTCGACCCGATGAAGTTCCTGGCTGGCGCCCGCAGCGCCTATGAGACCATCGTCAAGGCGTTCGCCAGCGGCGATCGCGACACCTTGCGCGGCCTGACCACGCCCAATGTCTTCGCCATCTTTGACGCCGCGATCCGTCAGCGCGAAACGGAAGGTCGCACCGAACAGGTGGAGTTTCTTAATGCACCGCGCGCCGACCTTGAAGCAGCGGAGGTCGCCTCTGATCTGGCGCGCCTCAAGGTGCGCTTTCTCTCTGAATTTCGCAGCCGTACCAAGGACGAGGCCGGAGAGGGTGTCGACGACCGCCGGGCCGCCGAGGTGTGGACCTTCGAGCGCCCTCTGGGCAGCCAGGACCCCAACTGGGTTCTGGCCCAGGTGGAGGCGGCGGAAGCGTGATGCGCCGCCGGGCGGCGGTCATGGCGGCGAGCCTCGCGCTTTTGGGCGCTCCGGCGGCTCATGCGCAAACCCCTGAAGCCGTCTCGATCGATCCAACCACGATCCCCGCCTCGACGAACGATTTCTCCAGTCTGGACGGGTGGAGCCAGGAAGACCACGTCGCTGCCCTCGCCGCTTTCCGAGAGGGATGCAGGGTGTCAAAGGACCCAGGTCTCGCCCGCCTGTGTCGCGCCGCGCAAGACCTCGTCACTGCCGACGAGACGAGCGCCCGCCAGTTCTTCGAAAACCATTTCAAGCTTTCAGCGCTCGACGGCGAAGGCGTGCTCACGGGCTATTACGCGCCGGTGTTCGAGGCGCGTCAAACAGCGCAAGGCGCTTTCACGGTGCCTGTACGTCCCCGACCCGCCAAGAGCCCTGCGCCGGTCGCAACTTCCGATCCTATCGGCGCCCTGGCGCTCGATCCCAATCTGGCGGACGATCCCATTGGCGCAACGCTCGCGGCGGTGGACGTCAGCCCATCCACGTCAACGCCTCCGGCCGGAACGCTCAGTAGAGCTCAGATCAATGCTCTGCCAGCGGACGACGCCCTGGCCTGGATGCGGCCGGAAGACCTGTTCTTCCTGCAAATCCAAGGCTCCGGCGTGCTGGTGTTCGAGGACGGCTCGCGCGCCAAGGCCCTTTATGCCGGCGATAATGGCCAGCCTTTCGTGGGCGTCGCCCGACCCATGGCGCGGCAAGGCCTGTTGAAGCCGGACAACGTCAGCGGCGGATCGATTCAACACTGGCTCTCCGATCACGCGGGCCCGGAGGCGGAAGCGGTGATGAACCTCAATCCTCGCTACGTCTATTTTCGCCTCGCCGCCGCCGATGGTCGCGAACCTGCGGGCGCCGCCGGGGCGCCGTTGCCGGCCGGCCGGGCCATCGCCGTGGACCCCGCCTACCACGCCTATGGCGAGATGATCTGGCTCGACGCCGCTGCGCCGACCTTGGCGGGCGCCCAGACCCGCTATCGCCGCCTGACCATCGCCCTCGACACCGGCGGCGCCATCAAGGGCAAGGTGCGCGCCGATCTCTACGTCGGCAGCGGCTCTGACGCGGGCGCTGAAGCGGGTCGTGTGCGCCACACCCTGCGCATGGTTCAGCTCGTGCCGATATCCGAGGACGCCGCCGTGGCTGGTCTGCGCGGTCCGGCCGGGCGATGAAACGGCCGCTGCGGCCGGAAGAGCTGAAACTCTGGTCGCTCGTCGCCGGTACGGTGCGTCCTGCGCCCGGCAAGGCGCATCCGACGCTGCCGAATGTCCCGCCGCAAGCGCGAGCGGCGTCCAAGGACGAAGCCAAGTCGCCTACGACCGCTAAAACTGAGGCGCCGCCGAAATCAGCGCCCCGTCGCGAGCCCGCGCCGCCCCATCCCATTGAACCGGGCCGCCGCCGCCGCATCAGTCGCGAGCGCGATCCTATCGGCCGTCGGCTTGATCTGCATGGGCTCGACCAGGACCGTGCTTGGCGCGCCCTGGCCTATTTTCTTGAAGACGCCGCAGCGGACGGGGTGCGCGCGGTGCTGGTGATCACTGGCAAGGGCGCCCAGGGCGACGGCGTGCTGCGCCGGCGTCTCCCGGACTGGCTGTCAGAGCCTCCGATCCGGCCGCTGGTCGCCGGCTTCTCCCACGCCGACCGCCATCATGGCGGGGAGGGCGCCTATTACATCGCCCTGAAACGCCGCCCGCGCTGATCGGCCAGCCGTAAGGGGGTGAGTTTTCCCCACAATTCCCCTATATGACAGCGCCATGACCCGGCCCTTCGTGAAGATGAACGGCCTTGGCAACGACTTCGTCGTGGTCGAGGCGCGCAGCGGCGGCGCTTTCGCGCCCACGCCGACGGAAGCGCGCGCCATCGCCAACCGCGAGACGGGGATCGGCTGCGACCAGCTCATCGCCATCGAGCCCTCCACCCGCGCCGACGCCTTCATGCGCATCTGGAATGCTGACGGCGAAGAGGTGTCGGCCTGCGGCAACGCCACTCGCTGCGTCGCCTGGCTCCTGATGCAGGCCAGCGGTCGCAAGGACGCCTCCATCGAAACCCGCGCCGGAATTCTGCGGGCGGTGGACGCCGGCGATCGCCGGATAGCCGTGGACATGGGCGCCCCTGGGCTGGGCTGGAAAGATGTCCCCCTCGCCGAGGAAATGGACACCCGCGGCATCGAATTGCAGGTGGGGCCCATCGACGCGCCGCATCTGCACACGCCCGGCGCGGTGAGCATGGGCAATCCGCACGTGGTGTTCTTCGTCGCGAACGCTGAGGCGGCGCCGGTGAAGGAAGTCGGGCCGCTGATCGAGCATCACCCATTGTTCCCGGAAGGCGTGAACGTCGGTTTCGCCGAAGTCCAGGGACCCGGACAGATTCGGCTCAAGGTATGGGAGCGTGGCGCCGGCCAGACCAAGGCCTGCGGCACCGGCGCCTGCGCCGCCCTGGTGGCCGCCAGCCGCCGCGGCCTTTGCCTCCGCCACGCCGAGGTGGCGCTCGACGGCGGAACGCTGGAAATCGAGTGGCGGGCCGACGACGACCACGTGATCATGACGGGTCCCGTGGCGGTGGAATTCACGGGAGAACTTCCCAGGACTTCGCCATGAGCGCCGCCGAAGCCCATGACGAGGACGACGGCCTGGAGGTGGTCACCTTCGGTTGCCGTCTTAACGCTTATGAGAGCGATCAAGCTCTCGTCCGCGCCCGCGCCGACGGCCTTTCCAACGCCGTGATCTTCAACACCTGCGCCGTCACGGGCGAGGCGGTGCGTCAGGCGCGTCAGGCCATTCGCAAGGCGAGGCGCCAGCGCCCGGACGCCCAGCTCATCGTCACAGGCTGCGCCGCCCAGATCGACCCTGATGCTTTCGCCGCCATGGCCGAGGTGGATGCAGTGATTGGCAACGGCCTGAAAAGCGCCAAGGGCGCCTACGCGGCGGATGCGCTCGCCACTCGGGTGCGGGTCAACGACATGGCCTCGCTGACGGAGACCGCCGGGCATCTGACCCACGCCTCGGTGGCCGAGCGGGCACGTGCCTATGTGGAGGTGCAGAACGGCTGCGACCACCGCTGCACCTTCTGCATCATTCCCTTCGGGCGCGGCGATTCCCGCAGCGCGCCGGCGGGCGAGGTGGTGAGCGCTGTGCGGGGCCTGGTGGAGTCCGGCTACAACGAAGTCGTGCTCACCGGAGTGGACATCTCCGCCTGGGGAGCCGACCTGCCCGGCGCCCCAAGCCTCGGCCAGCTGGTCTCCCGCATCCTGAAGCTGGTCCCAGAGCTCCCCCGCCTACGTCTTTCCTCCATCGACGCGGCGGAGATCGACCAGGACCTCCTGCTCTGCTTCGCCCGCGAGGAACGCCTCGCCCCCTACTTGCACCTCTCCCTTCAGGCGGGGGATGATCTTATCCTCAAGCGCATGAAGCGCCGCCACAGCCGCGCCGATGCGCTGAAACTGGTGGCCGACGTGCGCGCGGTGCGGCCCGATGTCGCGTTCGGGGCCGACTTTATTGCCGGCTTTCCCACCGAAAGCGAAACCGCTTTCCAGGGCACCCTCGACCTCGTGGCCGAGGCCGACCTCGCCTATGTGCACGCCTTCCCCTTCAGTCCTCGCCCTGGCACGCCCGCAGCGCGCATGCCTCAGATCGAGCGGGGCGTGGTGAAGGCGCGGGCCGAGCGCCTGAGGGCCGCAGGATCGGAAGCTATGGACCGCTGGCTTGAGCGCCAAATTGGTCGCGAGGTGCTGGCGGTGGTGGAGCGGCCCGGACGCGCCCGGGCGCCGGATTTCACCGAGATCGCTTTCGAAGGCGAGGCGGCGTCCGGCTCGCTGGCGCGCATCGCGATTCACGGGCAGACCGACGGCCGCGCCCTCGGCCGGCTTGTCTAAAACGCCGTGAAGCGTATTTAGCCGGCCATGTCCGAACCCGACGACAGCGCGCCCATTGTCACGGCGATCCCCGGCCTCGACCGCCAAAAGAGCGGCGGCTGGCTGCAGCGGCTGAGCCAGGGCCTTTCCAAGTCCTCGCGCCAGTTTTCTGAACAGGTCACCTCGGTCCTCACCAAGAAGCGTCTGGACGCGGAGGATCTCGAGGCCCTGGAAGACATGCTGGTGGAGGCGGACCTGGGCGCCGCCGCGGCCGCTCGGGTGGCCGCCGCCTTCGGCAAGGCGCGCTTCGGCAAGGAGGCCACGGAGACCGAGGTGAAGGAAAGCCTCGCCGAAGCCATCGCCGCAGAACTTAAGCCGTTCGAGGCTGCCTTCGCGCCGCTCGCCGGCCCCAAGCCCTATGTGGTGCTGTTCGTGGGCGTGAACGGATCGGGCAAGACCACCACGCTCGGCAAGATCGCCGCCGACCTGCGTAGTCAGGGCGCCAAGGTGCTGATCGCCGCGGGCGACACCTTCCGCGCCGCCGCCATCGAGCAGCTTCAGGTGTGGGCGGAACGTTCCGGCGCTGAATTCATCAGCAGACCGCCTGGCGCCGACGCCGCCGGCCTCGCCTTCGACGCCGTGGCTCGCGCGAAGGAAGCTGGGCTCGACGTCGTGCTCATCGACACCGCCGGTCGGCTGCAAAACAAGTCCGGGCTCATGGACGAGCTCGCCAAGATCGTTCGGGTGCTGAAGAAGATCGACCCGGCCTTGCCGCACGAGACGCTATTGGTGCTCGACGCGACTGTCGGCCGCAACGCCCTGTCGCAAGTCGAAGTGTTCACGCAGGTGGCCGGAGTCACCGGCGTCGTGATGACCAAGCTCGACGGCACCGCCCGGGGCGGCGTGCTGGTGCCAGTGGCCGAGGCGAGCCACGCCCCCATCAAACTCATCGGCGTCGGCGAGGGGGTGGAGGACTTGCAGGCCTTCGACGCCGCCGCCTTCGCCCGCTCCCTCGTGGGCCTGACGCCGAAGCCATGAAAATTGCTCGCGAGTCCGGATTCGTTCACCGGGCGCAGGCTATAATCAGTCAGTCCTAATCCGTTCCAGGATCATTCTATGTCCGAACCCGCGCCGCTCGATCGTCCGCCCTCGCGCCTGTGGCTGCGCCTCGTAGTGGACTATGCCGGACCGGCGGCCTTTCTGCTGGCCTATGTGATTGCTTCGCGACTTGGCGACCGGACCTCGGCGCTTCTCGTCGCTACCGGATGGCTGGTGGCCGGATCGGCCATCTCCCTGGCGCTGGGATTTCTGCTGGAGCGCCGCGTTGCGCTCGTGCCCCTGTTGGCCGGAGGCTTCGCCCTGGTGTTTGGCGGCCTGACGCTTCTGACCCACGACACCACTCTGGTGAAGATCAAACCCACCGCCATCAACCTGGCTTTCGCCGGCGGCCTGGCCTTTGGCCTGTGGAAGAAAGTCAATCCGTTGCAGATGGTGCTGGGCGACGCGCTGAAGCTGAGTGATGCGGCCTGGCGACAACTGACCTTGCGCTATATCGGTTTTTTCATCTTCTGCGCCGTCCTCAACGAAATCGTCTGGCGGACACAGGCGGAAGCTGTCTGGGTGGTGTTCCGTATGCCCGGCCTGCTGATCCTCGGCGCTCTGTTCTCCTTCAGCCAGGTTCCGCTGATGATGAAGGGCGCCAAGGCCTGGGAAATCGCTCAGCGGACCATTGAAACTCAGGAATAAGACCGCGATTTCCTGCAAATCGCCGCGTGTCCAGTTGCAAATCAATATTTTGTCGTCAAACCGACGAAATCGCGCGATATACGGGGGGTGCGGATCAATTCGGCGTGCGTCGGAGCGATTAGTCCGACGACGCCTGTTTTGGGGGTAGGACATGGGCAAGGCCGCCAAGGCGACGGTCGCGACGCTTGAGCGCTCTCCCAGCCATTTGTTGCACCGAGCTTTGCAACTCGCCCTCGACGTCTATGCCGACGAGGCGGGGGATATCGGCCTCACCCAACGCCAATACGCCGTGCTGGCGGCGGTGTCCGCCAATGAGGGGTTGACCCAAACCGACTTGGTGCGCGCCACGGGCATCGATCGATCCACCCTGGCGGACATGATCGCCCGCATGATCGCCAAGGGTCATCTGGCTCGAGAGCGATCGGCGACGGACGGGCGGGCCAATACGGTGAGCCTCACCGCGGAAGGTCGCGCCATTCTCGACGCCGCCGATCCCAAGGTGGCGGAGGCGGATCGCCGAATCCTCGCCCACCTGGCCGCCAACAAGCGCGACAGCTTCATTGGCGTGTTGCGCGATCTGGCCAAGGCCGGCGAAAAGACGTTGCTGGGCGAGGTGGACGGCGACGCCGCGGCGAAGAAGGCCAAGAAGAAGGCCGAAAAGGCGACGAAACCTGAGAAGGCGGTAAAGCCGCCCAAGACCGACAAGCTCGATAAAAAGAAAAAGAAAAAGGCCAAGGACCACGCAAAGAAGGCGTGAGCCCTAATCCATGAGGCGCTGCTCCAACCAGCGCTTCAGCGCCACGGCGTTGTTCTGCGCCTCATCGTGAGCGGCGAACAGCAGCGTCACCGTCTCCTCCCGCGCAAGCTCGATCAATCGGTCCGCGGCGGAGCGGGCCGGCTCCTCGGCAAGCTCAGCGGCGTAGGCGGCGACGAACGCTTCCCAATCGAGCTCTCCGGCATGGGTGCGCTGGCGAAGATCGTGGCTCGGCGACACGTCCTTGAGCCACTCATCCAGTTGGGCCTTGGCCTTGCTGACGCCGCGCGGCCACAGGCGATCCACCAACACCCGACGCCCGTCGGCTAGAGCAGGGGGGTCGTAGATACGCTTCAGCCGAAATCCGCTCATTTGGTGGAGGATCTCAGCATGAAGTTGCGGAAGCGCCGAAGTCCCTCGTCGAGCTTTTCGTTGGTCGCCGCGAAGCACCAGCGCAGCCAGCCTTCGCCCTCCTTAGCGAAGGCCGCGCCCGGCGCGAGCCCAAGCTTGGCGTCGCGGATCAGAGCCTTGGCGGCGGCCACGGAGTCCGTCAGTCCCCGGATGCGCAAAAACAGGTACATGCCGCCGTCGGCCAGAACGGTCTCCACCCCGTCGATCCTCGCCAGCCCCGCGAACAAGCGATCGCGCTTGGCTTTCAGGTCCTGGCGAAACTCGGCCACGAAGGCTTCCCCCTCGCGCAGGGCGGTCACGCCCGCGGCCTGAATGAAGTCCGGGGCGCAGGAGGTGTTGAACTCCAGGAGCTTGCCGAGATCGTTCATTAGCGGCTCTGGGGCGACCATCCAGCCCAGCCGCCATCCGGTCATGCGCCAGGCCTTGGAGAAGCTGTTGACGCTAATCAGCCGATCTTCGGGATCGGCGATGGACAGGAAGGACGGCGCCAATCCATCTTCTGCGACATAGGACAGCCGCTCATAGACATCGTCGGCGATGATCCAGACGCCCAGCCGGCGACAATGGGCGAGCAGGGCCGCCTGAGCCTCCGGCGTGATCACCCAGCCGGTAGGGTTGCCGGGGGAGTTGATATAGAGGGCGCGGGTGTCCGGCGTGATCAGCGAAAGCGCCCGATCAAGATCGAGCGACCAGCGCCCGTTCTTGATCGACAGCGGCACGGTGGTCACTTCAGCGTTCATGATCCGCGGAATCTCTACGAGATTGGGCCAGACCGGCGTCACCACCGCCACCTTGTCTCCGGGAGAGATCAGGGCTTCAGCCGACAGCATCAGGGCCGAGACTCCGGAACTGGTGACCGCCACCCGCTCACCGCCCAGAGTGATCCCGCGCCGCGCCCGCACATAGTCGGCGATGGCGCCGCGGAGGACGGCGATTCCCATGTTGTGGGTGTAGAAGGTGCGGCCCTCACTCAGAGCAGCGGCCGCCGCCGCGCGGATGAAGTCGGGCGTCGGTTGGTCGGATTCGCCGAACCAGAAGGGGGCGACGCCCTCGACGTCGAATCCCGCATTGGCCACCTCACGGATCTTGGATTCGGTCAGGTTGCGAACCCGCGCCCGGGCAGCGGGGGAAAAGGGGGCGGCGGCGTCCAATGTGTCGGCGAGCATGGTTCTGGCCCCTTGGCGACGAAAAAATATGAGACTGTTCCGCCCCAGGCCCGAACAATCTATTGGCGAAGGCATCTCTCAGGCGCTAGTGGTGCGTCGTTTCGAGAGCCATCCTAGCGCAGCAGGTCGAAAGCGAGGCGTCTAGGCCCAGGTTCGGATGTGGGGAACGTCGCTGCGGCTTTCACTACCGCATGCTTCGAGAATTATAGGTGGGATTTTTGGCATGCCGTTATTGGGCGCCCTGTATGCGACGCATCCCGAACTCGTGTGGCTTCTGCTCGCCGCAATCTGCCTGATTGTTGAGCTGCTCACCGGAACCGGTCGGCTCGTCTGGCCCGCCATCGCTGCCGCCGCGGTTTCGTTGCTCAATGTGGCCCATATCCATCTCGGCTGGGGCGCTGAATTGGTCCTGTGGGCGATCGCGTCTCTCGGTCTTGGATTCGGGCTTGGACGGCTGATCTCGTCGACGACGCCTGACGCAACCATGGACCATGCGCTGTCACTCAATGACGAGGCGACGACGACGAACGCCGAGACGCCGATGGCCGACGAGTTCGCTAAACCGGAGGCGATGGCGGCGCGAGAATGACCTCCACATTGTCCCGCAGGAGATAGCCGAGATCCGTCAGCGCCGCATGGCGGGCCTCCGGCGAGGCGGCGGCTTCCAACGCGGCAAGTTTCAGGGGCAGATCCTGAGATATGCCCCTGAGAATGCACTTCAGGTCCCCGTCCGTGCCGCGCTTCGCCAGCAAAAAGTGCGCCTTGAGGTCTTCAGCGGCCAAGAGCGGCAGTTGTTCTCGCAGGGGGCGAAGATCGGGCTTCTCGGCCTGGTCGAGCCGTTTGACCTCGGCTGAGAGGGCGCGGGCGTCGCGCACGATCTGACGGAACAGCGGCTCCTGGGCCACCGCGCTTGCGCCTGTCGCAAACTGCGGATAGGCGGGCGCAGACGCCGGTTTCGGCGCGGGGGCGAGGCTGGCCAGGAACAGCATCCCCGCAGCGGCCACGTCACAGGACATGGGTCGACCTCCTTGTTCACCGCGCCAAGCGCGCGGTTCGAGAAGGCGGCGATCATGGTTAAGGAGCGGTTGATGACCTCCCAAATGACAGCGCTGGCGGATGCGTGGGCGCGCCTGGAAGCCGAGGCGAAGGCTGCGGCCGGTCGTCGCATCGTCGAGCATTTCACCGCCGAGCCGGAGCGCCTGCCGGCTTTGACGCTGGAGGGCGCGGGGCTCACGCTAGACCTGTCCAAACAGGCCTGGTCGCTCAGCGCCGCCAAGGCCGCCATCGGTCTCGCTGAAGCCGCTGACGTGGAAGGCGGCCGGGCGCGACTGTTCGCTGGCGAGGCCGTGAACGCCACCGAGGACCGCGCGGTGTTGCACATGGCGCTGCGCGCATCCGACGGAGCGGCGTTCCAAGCCAAGGGCGTTGCCATCTCGCCCGAGGTGGAGGCCGGTCGCCGTCGCATGCGCGAGCTGACTGACCGGATCCGCGCCGGTGAGGCGACCGGGGCCACGGGCAAGCCCTTCCGCGCCCTGGTGCATATCGGCATTGGCGGATCGGACCTCGGTCCGCGCCTCGTATGGGAAGCGCTGAAGCCGCTCCAGCCTGAGATCGATCTGCGCTTTGTGGCCAATGTGGACGGGGCCGATCTCGCCGGCGCCCTGGCCGGCCTCGATCCCGAGACTACCCTAGTGGTCACGGTGTCCAAGACCTTCACCACCCAGGAGACCTTGGCCAACGCTGAGGCGGCCAAGGCTTGGCTCGCCGCGAGCCTGGGCGAGGCGGGGCTGTCCCAGCACTTGGCCGCCGTGTCGGCCGCCCCGGAGCGGGCCGTGGCCTTCGGCGTGCCGGAAGACCGCGTATTCGCCTTCTGGGACTGGGTGGGCGGGCGCTATTCCATCTGGTCGGCGGTGGGGCTCTCCTGCGCCATCGCCCTCGGCTGGGACAGGTTCCAGGCCCTGCTGAACGGCGCAGCGGCCATGGACCGGCACTTCCAGGAGGCGCCCCTGGCGCAGAATCTGCCGGTGATGCTGGCCCTCAGCCACCTCTATAATCGCAATCTGCTCGACCGCCGGGCCCGCGCCGTGGTCCCCTACGCCCAGCGTCTGGCGCTGTTGCCGGCCTTCCTGCAGCAGCTTGAGATGGAGTCCGACGGCAAGCGGGTGGACCGCCAGGGCCGTCCCGTGACCCACGCTACCGCCCCCGTGGTGTTCGGCGACGCCGGCACCAACGGTCAGCACGCTTTCTTCCAGCTGCTGCACCAGGGCGTCGATGTCGTGCCCATGGACATCATCGCCGCCGCCCGGTCTGACGAGGGTCCGGCCGGCGCCCACGCCAAGCTCCTTTCCAACGCTATCGCCCAGGCCGAAGCCCTGATGGTGGGCCGCAGTGAAGCCGACGTGCGGGCGGAGCTAGAGGCCAAGGGCGCGGCGGCCGAAACCATCGCCGCCCTCGTCCCCCAGCGCGCCTTCCCTGGCGATCGACCCAGCGCCTTCATCCTGATGGATCAGCTGACCCCCGAGGCCCTTGGCGCTCTCCTCGCCCTCTATGAGCACAAGGTGTTCGTGGAAGGGACCATCTGGGGGATCAACAGCTTCGACCAGTGGGGCGTCGAACTGGGCAAGGCCATGGCCAATCAGATCTTGGACGAATGGCGTTCAGGCGAGCCGGGCGCGCACGATCCCTCCACTCTCGCCCTCATGGCCCGCCTGAAGCCGAACGCCTAGGCGCTGCGGCTTTCCTTGCCGTAGGGCGGCATATCCGCTAATCGCCCGCCATGTCTGACGCCGCCGAATTCCGCCCCATCGCGCGCACGCCGCGCGGCTTCCAGGACCGCCGGGCCCGCGACCTGCGAGCCGAGCGCGCCATTCTTGAGCGCGTGGCCAAGGTCTATGAGGATCACGGCTTCGAGGCGCTGGACACCTCAGCCTTCGAATATGCCGACGCCCTCGGTAAGTTCCTGCCCGACGCGGACCGTCCCAATGAGGGCGTGTTCGCGCTTCAGGACGATGACGAGCAATGGATGGCGCTGCGCTACGACCTCACCGCGCCCCTCGCCCGCTTCGCCGCTCAGAACTGGGAAACTCTGCCGAAGCCGTTCCGCCGCTACGCCTACGGCCCGGTGTGGCGCAACGAGAAGCCGGGTCCGGGTCGGTTCCGGGAATTCATCCAGTGCGACGCCGACACCGTGGGCTCGGCCCGGCCGGAAGCCGACGCCGAGATCATCGCCATGGCCGTGGCCGGGCTCGAGGCGGCGGGCTTGCCCCGCGGCCAGGCGGTGGTGAAGATCAATAACCGCAAGCTGCTCAACGGCCTCCTCGCCAAGGCCGGGGTGGCCAGCGATAGCCAGAAGCTCGCCGTGCTGCGCGCTGTGGACAAGCTCGACCGCCTGGGTCCCGACGGCGTGCGCCTCCTGCTTGGCGAAGGCCGGCTGGATGAGTCCGGCGCCTACACCAAGGGTGCGGGGCTGAACCCTGCTGGCGTGGAGGCGGTGCTCGCCTTCACCGCCGCCAGCGCCGCCGACAGCCGCTCCGGCGCGCTCGATCGTCTCGCCGCGACGGTGGCTGGGACCGCCGAGGGCGACGAAGGCCTCGCCGAACTCGCCCGCATCGACGCGGCCCTGTCAGGTCTTGGCGTCGGACCGGACCAGGCCATGTTCGATCCCTCGGTGGTGCGCGGCCTGGAATATTACACCGGTCCGGTGTTCGAGGCCGAGCTCCTCCTCGCCACCACCGACGAGAAGGGCGAGCCCATGCGCTTCGGCTCCATCGGGGGCGGCGGGCGCTATGACGACCTGGTGGCCCGCTTCACCGGCGAGCGCACCCCGGCCACGGGCTTTTCCTTCGGCGTCAGCCGCCTCGCCGCGGCCCTGCGCGCCGCCGGCCGCGACGCCGGCGCGGCCCAGCGCGGACCTGTGGTGGTGATCGCCTTCAACGAGGCGCACATGCCGCACTATTTCGCCGTGGCCGGCGAGCTGCGCGCCGCCGGCGTCCCCGCCGAGGTCTATCTCGGCGGCTCGGGCATGAAGGCGCAGATGAAATACGCCGACCGCCGGCTCTCCCCCGCCGCGGTGATGCTGGGCGAGGACGAACTGGCCGCCGGCCAGGTGACGGTGAAGGACCTCGACCTCGGCCGGGCTCTTTCGGCCAAGGTCACCGACAACAACCAATGGCGCGCTGAGCGTCCCGGCCAGGCCACCATCCCCCGCGCCGAGCTGGTGGCCTTCGTGCGCCGCATCTTGGAGGCCTGAGGTGGACCACAGGCTGGAACCCGCGCCGCCTGAAGCGGTCCTCGCCAAGCTCCGTGCGCCCTTCGAGGTCTTCGGCGGCGCCTGGGTCGAGGCGCCCGTGCTGCAACCATTGTCGCTGCTGCTTGATCTGGCGGGCGAGACCCTGCGCTCGCGCCTCTTCGTGGTGCAGGGCGACGGCGGGCCGGAACAGGCCCTGCGCCCCGACTTCACCATCCCGGTGGTGCAGGCGCATATCGAGTCTCGCGCCGCCCGCGGGCGTTACCTCTATATGGGCCGGGCCTTCCAGGCAGCGCCCAAGGAAAGCGGCCTGCCGCATGAGTTTCTGCAGATCGGCGCGGAACTATTTGGCGAGGCGGAAGACCCGGTCGCGGACGACGCCGAGGTGTTGGGCCTCGCCTGGCGCGCCTGCCGCATCGGCGGCCGCGACGACCTGACGCTGCGCCTTGGCGACGCCTCGCTGTTCGCCAAGTTCGCCGCCGCCGTGGGTTTGCCGGAAGCCGCCCGCGCGCGTTTGCAACGCGCCCTCGCCAGCCCTCGCGCCCTCGCTGCCGAATTTGAACGGGAAGAGCGTCGGGACGCCGCCCCCGACAGCCGGCTTGCGGAACTCCTCTCCGACCTTCCGGAAGCCGAAGCCGTGGGCGTGCTGGAGGAGCTTTGGCGCCTGGCCGGCATCCAGCCGGTGGGCGGGCGCTCCGCGGGCGAAATCGTCGGCCGGCTTTCCTCCCGCGCCGCGGCGGCCAAGGGGCCGAAACTCTCCGCCGCCGAGATGGACCTCGTGCGTCGCTATGTGGAGCTGGCCGGACCGCCGGAAGCGACCCTGTCTGCTCTCGACCGCTTGACCCGAGCGGCGGGAGGCGACCTCGATGCGCCTCTCAATGATTGGGCCAGGCGCCTGAAACACCTTACCGCCGCTGGCGCCGAGCTTGAGTCCATGGCGCTGCGCCCGGCCTATGCGCCCGCCTTCGGCTATTATGAGGGCATGGTGTTCCAGGTGGAGAGCGCAGCGCTGGGCGAGGCGCGCCCCGTGGCCGCCGGCGGCCGCTACGACGCCTTGCCGGCGCGGCTCGGCGGGCCCAAGGGCGCCGTGGGCTGCATGGTGCGGCCGTCGCGGGCCTGGCTGGGAGGCGCAGCATGAGCGACCTGATCATCGCCCTTCCGTCCAAGGGTCGTTTGAAGGAACAGGCCGACGCCTGGCTGGCCGACTGCGGCTTCCGCGTGGAGGCGGACGGTGGCGAACGCGGCTATCGCGCGAAGCTGAAGAACCTGCCCGGCGCTGAGGTGCGGCTTCTGTCCGCCGGCGACATCGCCGCGGCGCTTCATTCGGGCGAGGTGCATATCGGCCTCACCGGCGAAGACCTCCTTCGCGAAGAGGGCGAGGCCATGGACCAGCGGGTCATGCCGGTGCGGGCCCTTGGCTTTGGTCGCGCCGACCTGGTGGTGGCCGCGCCGCAGAGCTGGATCGACGTGGAGACCATGGCCGACGTGGCCGACGTGGCCCACAACTTCCTCGCCCGCACCGGTCAGCGCCTGCGGGTGGCGACCAAATATGATGTGCAGACGCGGGCCTTCTTCGCCGCCAAGGGCGTGGACGAGTACCGCATTGTCGAATCCGGCGGGGCCACCGAGGGCGCGCCGGCGGCGGGCTATGCCGAGCTGGTGGTGGACATCACCACCACCGGGGCGACGCTCGCGGCCAACAATCTGAAGATCATCCGCGACGGCGTGATCCTGAAGAGCCAGGCCCAGCTGGCGGCTTCGCTCGGTTGCACGTGGAACAGGGCCGGGCTCGATATCCTGCGCCAGCTGTTGTCGGTGCTGGAGGCGCGCGCCCGGGGCCGGGAGCTCTATTCCCTGCGCTGGCCGGTGGAGCAGCAACAGGCCGCCGAAGCCGCTGTCGCGTCGTTCCTCGCCAAGGGCGCGGCCCTGCGGGTGGACGGGCTGCTAGCCCCCGGCGGTCAGCTGTTAGATATTTCCACAGCCCTCGCCGCCGCCGATGTAGGACCGGTGAGCGTCACCCGCCCCGACTATGTGTTCGAAGCGGCCTCGCCGGCGGTGGACGCCCTCGCCGCCCGGCTTGGTCTCTGACCGTGACCGTCGCCGCCCCGTCTGCAGCCATTGATGGATTGCGCTTGCGCGGCCGACGGCTTGTGCAGCGCGGGGAGGCGGCGCTCCTCATCCGCTGGCGCGAGCTCAGCGCCGCGCCCAAGCTGATGCTGGTCCTGGCCGCCCTGACGGTGGGCATATCAACATTGATCCGGCTTTTTGTGGGTCAGGGCGACCCCTTGTGGCTGGACGAGGCCTGGACCGGGGCCATCGTCGGCCAATCAAGCTGGGCCGAGACCCTGCGTCAGACCTATCTCGATGTGAACGCCCCGCTCTACTACTTGTTCATGCACGCCTGGCAGGGGATATTCGGCCTCTCAGATTTCGCCTTGCGCGCACCATCTATCCTCGCCGGAATCGCCACCCCCGCCGCCCTGATGTTCACGCGAACCAAGGGCCTCGAGACCTCGGATCGCATCGTCTGGGCGGCGTTGACGGGACTGTGGATCGATGGGCTTTGGTATTCCGCCGACGCGCGTTGCTACGTTTTCCTGGTGCTGTTCTGCGCCTTGCAGACTTCCGCCTTCGCCAATCTCCTCGCCGCGCCCAACACTCGGCGGGCCGCCGTCTGGGCCGCCTGGACCAGCCTCTCTATCCTCACCCACTACCACGCGCTTTTCCTCGGCGCGGTGCAGGGGCTGATGTTCCTGGCGTTAGCGCCGCGCCAGGCCTTGGCGAGCTGGAAGGCAGCGTTTGTTTTCCTACCTATGGCGGCCTGGATGGGGGTGCATGCGACGCGGGTCATCCAGTTCGCCCGGCCGGATGTGGCCTGGTACGACCTCTTACGGCCGCAGGACCTCGTCTGGCTCATCCAGTTCATCTTTCCCAACCTGTTGCTACTGCTGATCCCCGGCGCCGGCCTTGGCCTCATCCTCTGGCGCGCCCTGCGACGCGAGCCGCAGCAGGACCTCGCGTCGGCGGCCCTGTGGTGGGCGGGGCTCTCGGCGCTGATTGGCGTGAGCTTGGTGATCGGGCTCGGCTTCCTCCGGCCGAGCTTCACGCTCCGCTATCTGACCCCCTATGCGCCCGGCCTCTTCCTGTTGGCGACGCTCCTTGTGCGCAGCCTGAACCCGGCCTGGTCGACCCCCAGTCTGTCGGCCAGCCTCGCGGCGCGGCTGGCGGTGGTGGTGCTGGCCCTCGATGGCGCGGCGAGCTGGGCCATGGCGGCCTATGGCCACACCAGCCGACCCTTCACCTATGAGGCGGCGTCCCTCGACATGCTGAAGGCCCATCCGGACCAGATCGTCTTCACCTGGGATCACCCGGCCGCGCAGGTGGAGGCCCCCAGCCAATATGACGTGGCCGGCGGCTTCTTCTTCCGTCGCGCCGGGTCGAAGGCCGTCATCACGCCGGTGCTGGTGCAGCCGGGAGAGGATCCGAACCTGAAGCTGCTCGCGGCGGCCAAGGGCCCGCACAGCGCCATCCTCTGGCTTTACGACATGGGGGTGCATGGCACCCAGGCCCGGCGCTTTCCGCCGAAGATCGAGACCCTCGATCCGCGCTTTCACTGTCGTCAATATGGCCGCGGCTCCATCGGCGTCCTAGGATGCGTGCAGCCATGACCATCCGCCATCATCACGCCGCCCGTCCCCGCCTCAGCGTGGTCGCCCCCTGCTACAATGAGGAGGAGGGCCTCGCCGCCTTCGTGGCGCGCATGGTCGCCGCCGCGCGGGACGCCGTAGGCGCCTCGTTTGAGCTCATTCTTGTGAATGACGGCTCGCGCGACCGCACCTGGCCGCTGATCCTGCAACTGAAGGACCAGCATCCGGAGATCGTCGGCGTCAATCTCGCCCGCAACCATGGCCACCAGCTGGCGGTGACCGCGGGCCTGTCCCTGGCCTCGGGCGAGCGGGTGCTGATCATTGACGCCGATTTGCAGGACCCGCCGGAACTGGTGGGCCCCATGTTGGCCAAGGTGGATGAAGGCTTCGACGTGGTCTACGGCCGTCGCCGCACCCGAGCCGGCGAGAGCCGCTTCAAGCTGGCCACCGCCGGTCTGTTCTACCGCAGCCTCGCGGCCATGTCGGAGGCCGACATCCCCCTCGACACGGGCGATTTTCGCTTGATGA
The DNA here is from genome assembly GCA_040757715.1 of Pseudomonadota bacterium. GTDB lineage: Bacteria > Pseudomonadota > Alphaproteobacteria > Caulobacterales > Caulobacteraceae > CAIMFV01. The sequence goes on from JBFLWS010000004.1 coordinate 155,845, forward strand.
GCCGGCGCATGGTGGAGCGCCTGAACGCCATGCCCGAGCGGGATCGCTTCATTCGCGGCATGGTGGCCTGGCTCGGCGGCAAGCAGACCGAGATTCTCTATGACCGCGATCCCCGCATCGCCGGGGAGACCAAATACACCCTGCGCAAGATGGCGCGGCTGGCGGCGGACGGCCTGTTGAGCTTCTCCATGGTCCCGCTGCGGCTTGCGAGCCTGATGGCCGTGGTGGGGGTGGCCACCGCCTTCCTCATCGCCGTCTATGCCCTGGTGGGGTTCTTCACTGGCCATGCCGCGCCGGGCTGGACCAGTCTCGCCCTCATCGTGGTGTTCTTCTCCACGGCGCAGCTCGCGTGCCTCGCCATCTTCGGCGAATATCTCGGCCGGGCCTATATGCAGTCCAAGGGCCGACCCCTGTTCCTCATCGACGAGGTGGTGGCGGGCAAGCTGCATCCCCTGGCCGAAGACGCCGAGGCCTGAGCGCATGGACGCCGCCGAGTTCGACCGTTTCGCCGAAGAATATCTCGCCGCGCACAAGGAGAACCTGCGCATCTCCGGCGAAGAACCCGACTACTTCGCCCGCTACAAGATCGAGCTGGTGGCCGAGCGCTGGCGCAAGACCGGGCGGGCGGCCCCGCAGGCGGTGCTCGATTTCGGCTGCGGCATCGGCGCGTCGCTGCCGCATCTGCGCGATGTCTTCCCGGCGGCGCGCATCATCGGCCTCGACGTGTCGCAAAAAAGCCTGGAGATCGCCGGCCGGCGCTTTCCCGACGCCGCCGAACTCACCCCCTATGACGGCGGACGCATTCCCTTGCCGGACGCCAGCCTCGACCTCGCCTTTTCGGCCTGTGTGTTCCACCACATCGATGCGGGCGAGCACGTGCGCCTGTTCGCCGAACTGCGCCGGGTTCTGAAGCCCGACGGGGTGCTGTGCATCTTCGAGCACAACCCCATCAATCCGGTGACCCGGCACATTGTCGCCACCTGCCCCTTCGACGAGAACGCGGTGCTGATCGGGGCCGGCGAGTTGGAGGGCGCTGAGATTGCGGCCGGCTTCCAGGCGCCCGACATCACCTATACCGGCTTCTTTCCCGCCGCGCTGAAGGCGTTCCGGCCCCTGGAGCCGCTGCTCGGCTGGCTGCCGGTGGGGGCGCAATACTACACCTGGGCCGAGGGGCGGCCGCAGCCGCGCAATTGGCTAAAGCTCGCCGCTCGTTACGGACTCGCCGGTCTCGCCAACACTGGCCTCGGCTTTGCGGTGATCGCGGCGCTCGATCTGGGGCTTGGACTCAATGCGCAGCTCGCCAATGCGGCGGGGTTCGCCGTGGGCGTGGCGCTGAGCTTCGCCCTCAACCGCCTGTTCGTGTTCCGCTCCAAGGCCAGCGTGAAGCACACCGGGCCAAAGTATCTCGCCGCGGTGGCCATCGCCTTTGCCGCCAATCAGGGCGTGCTCGCCGGCCTGCACGGGCTTTTGCCAGCGAACGTGCTCGGACGCTTGGCCGCCCAGGCCGCCGGCGTGGCGACCTACACGCTCTTGCTGTTCGCCTTGGCCAGCTTCTGGGTCTTCTCCCAGACTCAGGATTTACGTGGACCCGCGGGCGGAAAACCGGTTCCCACTTTTCCTCGGGTCCACCCCACTGGACGCACCCGGTAAAGGATCACTGGTGTCTTGGGCGGTGAAATGCGCTCCAGCCAGGCCGGCGGCTTGTCGGCGTCGAGCCGGGTCTGCAAGGCGTCGGCGCGCAAATCCACTCGGTCGGCGTGGTTCTTGTGCAGCGGGCACTCCAGCACATAGGTCACGCCGATGGCCCGGGCCATGGCCTCGGCCTTGTCCACCGGGGCGATGAGCACGCGCCTCGCCTCCATGATGCCGAAACTCATGCGGTGATAGGGGGCGGAGATGGACGAGCTCGGCGTGTGAGCGAGGACAAACGGGCCAAGGTCGATCTCGCTCAAGGAGAGGCCCGCCGGCAACTTGGCCAGGTCGCGATAGGCGAAGGCCGAGAAGCAATAGTCCACCGGCGAAGGCGCGCCCTTCTTCGGCGGCCAGATGGCGTCGCGGGCCCAAAGGGTCGCCCCGGTCCAGCCCACGGGCGCCAGCAAGAGCGCGCAGGCGATCGCAGCGATGACGCCCACTTGGGGCTGGTAGCGACGCGCCAGCTCGGCGGCGCCCACCGCGATGAGGGCCATGGCGAACCATTCGGGATAGGAGCCCATGCGGATGGCGGTCCAGCCCGTGGCCATGCCGGCGAGCAGCATGCCGCCGCTGAGCCACCAGGCGAAATCGGTCCGGCGTTCTTTACGCAGGCCCAATAGCGTCCAGATCGCCAGCGCCATCAGCGGCGGCATGGCCGTGGCGATGGCGTCGTTCTGGCGCGCCTTCCACACGCGGGGGAAGTTGAACACCTCCGACACATTGTCGAGCCAGAACGGCTTGATGGCCGGGTCCACGTCGGCGAAGGGACCCTTCAGGCAATTGCGATCGAGGCCGAGATAGGCGCCCGCGGCGGCCAGGCCGGCTAGCCCCAACAGGCCGAGGGATATCCAGCGCGCTTTCGGTCCGGTGACCGACGCGGCGATTGCCATGCCGCCGCCCGCGAGGCCTACCGCCACTGCGAGATTGAAGCCCAGCGCGTCACAGGCCATCACGCCCCAGCGCCAGGCCGGGGTCTGAATCTCGAAGGCGGCCAGCGTGGCGAAGGCCATCCCGAGCCCATAGGCCTGAACAAGCCTGCGGTCCTCCGGCCAGATCACCAGCCGCAGCCCCATGGCCGCGCCGATCAGGGCCTGGAACACCAGGGCCTCCAGGCCGATGGCGAGGCCGACGCCGCCGGCGAGTCCCGCGATCAGGGGGCCGATGATCGAGGGCCCGCGCTGCACCGCCCCCGCCAGCGCCACCAGGGCGAGGGCGATCTGGGCGTCGTGGTGGTCCACACGACCGGGCCGGAACTGGCTATAGATGGTCAGATTGAGGCAAAGCAGGATCAGACCGGCGATCACCGCCGTGCGCTTGAGGTTCTGATCGGCGGCCACATCGCCCAGGCGTCGGGCCATGACCAGCGAGGCCCCCGCCGCCGGGACGATCCACAGGGCCGGCCAGACGATGCGGGTCCACAGTTCCGCAGTGCGGGGGCTGACGAACAGCCGAAACAGGCTCTGCATCAGGTAAAGCCCGCCATCCAGCAGCCGCGACCAATGCATATAGAGGCCCACAGGGGGCTGCAGCCGGGTGATCCTCTGGTCCCACCAGCCGTGGCCGGCGAACATGTCGCGCACCATGACGAGACGCATGGCGTCGTCGGTGTCGCCGAGCGCGTTGGGCAGCCAGGCGCTGTCCTGCCGGCACATGGCCACGGTGGCCACCAGGGCCACCAGGGCGGCGCCCGCGGCAAGACGCCACGGGGCGGTCAGGTCCGGCGCCGGCCAGGGCCAGCGCAGCAAGAAACGGGGAACCGGAAGCTTAGCGGGAGCGGCCATCAATTCTGCAATCTAGTTGCACCAGCGAACGAGGCGGCTATGTAGCGGGTTCGACGCGATATTTCGACCTCGCATCTCGTTCTACGCCGCCAAGCTTGGCGAGGCCCTCGAAATGAGGTTTAGGAGGTCGCGACTTTTCACGGTAAGGCGAGCCGGACGCTTCGAGGCCGACTGTCAACGAGAATGACCTATATTTCACGCATTGTTGAAGGCGGCGTCCGATTGGCGTCCTTGCTGCCCAAGGGGCTCGTCCGCTTCTTGATGGTCGGCGTCGGCGGCTTGATGGTGGACCTCGCCACCTTGACCACCTGCGAGGCGCTCGGGGCCATCTTCCCGGTGGCGCGCGGCGTGGCGCTAGTCGTCGCCACCTGTTTCACCTGGGCGCTCAATCGCCGCTTCACCTTCGAGGACTCGGGGCGCAAGGCGCACCACGAGGCGCTGCGCTATTTCCTGGTGGCGGGACTGGCGCAGAGCGTGAACTACGCAGTCTCGCTGGGCGTCGCCAGCGTCCTGCCCCAGCTGATCCACCAGATCGACGCCTTCATCGGCGCGGTGGTCGCCACCGTCTTCTCCTATTCGGGCCAGAGGTTCTTCACCTTTGCGCCCAAGTCCTCCGCCGGCGCTGAAGCGCCGACCAATCAGGCCTGATCATGACTGAAGCGACCAACACCACTCCGGCCGATGTGCTGATCATCGGTGCCGGTCCCGCCGGCCTAACCTCAGGCTATCTTCTGGGCAAGGCGGGCCGCAGCGTGCAGATCATCGAGCGCGACCCGGTCTATGTGGGCGGGATCAGCCGCACCGTGGTCTATAAGGGCTTTCACTTCGACATCGGCGGCCACCGCTTCTTCTCCAAGTCGCGGGAGGTGGTCGAGCTGTGGAACGAGATCCTGCCGGACGACTTTATCGATCGCCCGCGCCTGTCGCGCATCTATTATGGCGGCAAGTACTACGCCTATCCGCTGAAGGCCTTCGAGGCGCTGCGGAACCTTGGCGTGTTCACCGCAGCCATCTGCATGGCCTCCTACGCCTGGGCCAAGGTGACGCCGATCCAGCCCACCAAGACCTTCCATCAGTGGGTGCGCAATCAGTTCGGCGAGAAGCTGTTCTCCATCTTCTTCAAGACCTACACGGAGAAGGTGTGGGGCATGAGCTGCGATGAGATCTCCGCCGACTGGGCGGCGCAGCGCATCAAGGGCCTTTCCCTGATGGCGGCGGTGATCGACGGTCTGAAGCGCTCCTTGGGGGTGAAGGCCAAGCCGTCGGCGCAGCTCGGCGAACAGGGCGGGGTCAAGACCCTGATCGAGAGCTTCCGCTATCCCCGCAAGGGCCCCGGCATGATGTGGGAGACGGCGGCGGAGAAACTCAAGGCCATGGGCGGCAAGCTCGACATGGACACCGAGCTCGTCTCCTTGACCTGGGACGCCGACGCCAAGCTGTGGACCGTCGCGGCCAAAACCGGCGCCGGAGAGACACGGACCTACCACGCGCAAAACGTGATTTCCTCCGCGCCCATCACCGAGCTGTCGCGCGCCATGGCGGCAGCGCCCGCGGCGGCGGCCAACGCGGCGGCCCTGCGCTATCGCGACTTCATCACGGTGGCCCTGATCACCAAGAAGGAGCACACCAAGGACTTCTCGGACAATTGGATCTACATCCACGATCCCAGCGTGAAGGTGGGCCGGATTCAGAACTTTCTGTCCTGGTCGCCGGAAATGGCCCCGGAGGGCTACGCCTGCCTCGGTCTTGAATATTTCTGCTTCGAGGGCGATGGCCAATGGACCAGCGCCGACGTCGACCTCATCGAACTGGCCAAGCGCGAGATCGAGAAGATCGGCCTGATCAAGGCGGCGGACGTGGTGGACGCCTCGGTGGTGCGCCAGCCCAAGGCCTATCCGGTCTATGACGACGCCTATCAGACCAATGTCGAAGCGGTGCGGGCCGAGTTCGAGGCCAGCTATCCGACCCTGCACCTCGTGGGTCGCAACGGCATGCACAAGTACAACAACCAGGACCACGCCATGATGACCGCCATGCTCACGGTGGAGAACATCCTGGCGGGCGAGCGAAAGTACAATGTGTGGAGCGTCAACGAGGATGCCGAATATACCGAGGCTGGCTATTCCGGCGCCGAGTCGGCGTTGAAGTCCGAGCGTCTGGTGCCGCAGCGGGTGGCCTGATCAGTGAGAACGGCGTCGCTTCGGCGGGGCCATGCCGGCGGTGACGCCAAGGGCGACGAGACTGATCGCCGCCAGGGCGATGAAGGCGAGGCTGAAGCCGCCCATGCGATCATGCATGGCGCCGGCGAACCACGGACCCACCGAGGCCGCGGTGGAGATGAGGGCCATGAGCGAGAAGAGCTCGAGGTTCTTTTCGCGTCCGAAGGCGTTGAGCATCAAGACCGTGGTGGCGGTGAAGGCCACGCCATAGCCCGCCCCCACCAGCACCTGGGCGAAGGCGAGGCCCGCCAGCTGCCCGGTGACAGCGAACAGCAGCGCGCCAATCGCAAGCAGGCCAAGCGCCGCCACGGTGAGGGTCTTGGGCTTCAACCGCTGACCCAGCTCCCCCGCCGCGGCTCGCGACAGGGCGTTGACGAGGCCGTTGAGGCTGAGGAGGGCGCCGGCGAGGGGGGTGGAAAAGCCCTTCTCCACCATGTGCTGCACGGAGATTGCGTTCACCGTCACCCCCACCAACAGGTAAGTGGTGTAGGCGGCGACGATGATCCAGAACTGCGGCGTGGCGAGGGCCTCGCGCACCCCCCAGTCGCCTTCCCCCGTGGCGGTAAGTGGGGCCGGAGCGAGGGTCTCGCCATGCGCCGCCGGATGGGCAAGGAGGGCGGCGATCAGGCCGACCACAAGGCTCACCCCCGCCAGGGCGCCCCAATAGACGCGCCAGGAATCGCCCAGCGCGGTCACAGCCAGATAGAGCCAGGGCCCGGCGAGGCCGCCCAGACCTCCCATGAGGAAATAGACCCCAAAGGCGCGGGAGGGATTGTGGAACGCCCGCGCCAGCACGAAGGCGCCGGGCACATTGGCGGTGAGAGCGAAGGCGATCCCGGCTAGGATCATGGCCGCGTCATAGGCGATCAGGGTGCGACCGAAGGCCAGCAGCAGGAAGGCGGCGGTCTTCACCCCCGTGCCCAGCACCAGGGTCCAGCCCACGCCGAAACGCCGGATCGCCAAGGTGGGCAGATAGCTGGCGAGGCCGGTGGAAAGGGCGAGGAGGGTGAAGCCGAAGCCGGCCGCCTGCCAGCTCCAGCCCATCTCCTTGACCATGGCCGGCAACACGACGCCAAGCGACGTGAAGGTCCCGGCCACCACCAGGAAGAACAACAGGCCCATGGCCGCGAGGGCCGCCCAGGCGGCGGAGCGTTCGCCGGCGATGGCGCGCATGGATCGTCCTTGGGGGTTAGAAGCTACGACGCAGCGTCACGCGCCAGGTGCGGCCGACGCCGGGCAGCACGGCCACGTTGGAGAGCACGTCCGCCACCGGGGTGAAGTAACGCTGGTCGAACAGGTTGTCGACATTGGCCGACAAGCGCCAGGCGTCATGCTCGACAAAGCCCGAGAGGCTGGCCTTCACATAGTCCGGCAACACGAACACGCCGGGAATGGTGCTGGCGGTCTGACCCACATAGGTGGCCCCTGCGGTGGCCCCGTAGCGGCCCCAGCCCTGGTCGGGGGAGGTGTAGACGGCGAACAGGCTCGCCGTCCCATGCGGGATCAGGCTGTCAGTGTAGGTCCCCGGCCGGATCATGCTCATGGCGAACACGGCGTAGGCGCCGCCATAGGCGTTGGCGCCGGAGAGCCCCACCCGGCTCGGCGGGACCAGCATGAAGCTGGGGTCCGGCCCCTTGATGGTGGTGCGCTGCAGGTCGCCGGCGAAGGTGAAGCTCAGAGTGCGATTGGCGATCCAGCGCAGCTCCAGCTCGGCCCCCTCGCCGCGCGTGCCCACAACCACATTGTTCTGGCCGAGCTGGGTGCGTTCCTGGCGATAAAGACCGAGGGAGCCGGTGAGGCGACCCTCCAGAGCTCGACCCTTGATCCCCGCTTCCGACAGGTTGGAATGGGAAATCCAGTCGTGCGCCGCGATCAGATTCGGGGCGACGCCGCCGGCCTGGCCCAGCTCCAACGCCCCGGTTTCGGCCCGGGTGACATAGGGCATGAGGCCGAGAGGCGCATGCCAGGTGAGGCTGGCCGTATAGCTGAACTCGCCCTTGTCGGCGTGACCGCGCGAGGGGCCGAACACCAAGGTTCCGGCGTCGTGGCTGGACACCGCGTAGGCGTCGTAGCGGCCGCCCAGGATGAGATCGAGCTGGCGCCAGCTGAGGTCGGTGAGGGCGAAGAGGCCGGCGTCAGTCCAGCGGCTGCGGACATCGGTCTCCCAGCCAAGGCTCGGATTGGTGAAGGGGTCGATGAGCACATCGGTGACGGTGGGGCCGAAGGCGAGATCGCGCCGGTCGGGGGCGAGATAGCCGCTGTTGAAGCTTTCCTTCTGCGCGCCCTGATAGGTGCGCACACCGGCGCCCGTGATGCTGTCGGCGTTGATTTCACCCAGCGTGCGCTTGAAGGCGTAGGTGAGCCGGCCCTCCACCGTGAAGGCCTGGTAGTTGGCCGGGAAGCCGTAGGAGACGAAGCGGCGGTTATCCAGGTCGTCGTAAAAGAGTTCAGCCTTCAGGCTATCGCCGCCGGCGAGGTCTTGCTTCAGCGCCGTGTAAAGCGTGCGCGTGTTGGTGCGCGAGACGTCGGTGCCCGAGACGAACACTGTGCGCGGCGACAGATGCGCGGTCCCAACTCCAGTGTTGAGCTGGAAACGCGGGTCCACCCCCGGTGTGAAGCCGAAATAGTAGCCAATCAGACCCGCGCCAGGATAGGCGCCGGCGTCTGCTTCGTTGTGATCAAGGCGGCCATTGTGGTTCAGATCCTGCAGCACGGTGTTGCGGCCGGTCTGGTAGGTCCCGTGGTCGATGAGGGCCTGGGTGACGCGGTTCCAGCCGGGCGTCTGCACGGTGCCGTCCGAATGATAGACCATGGCGTCGGCGGTGAAGCTCAGGCCGCGACCGAGTTCGAAATCGCTAGAGACCTGGACCAGCTGATGTTGCGGCGAAACGCTCCGGTAATAGTCCCCGGCGTCCTCCGCCTCGCCATAGAGATAGACCCCGCCCGCGTGCCCGCCGAGGCTGGCGGGCAGAGCGACGCCGCCGTCGGCCTTCCAGGCGCCGTAGGCCCCAGCGCTGGCCTCCAGATCGCCGTGCGGCTGGCTGACAAAGCCCTGGTCGATGCGGGCTGACTTGGGGGTGAAGTTGAGAAAGCCGCCCACCTTGGAGGGGCCGTCCACCGGTGACGCCGGCCCGCGCACGATCTCGATGCGGTCGGCGGCGCCCAGCGGCGTGGGATAGGTGCCCCGGTCTTCGATGCGCTTGAAGCCGCGGAAATAGGTCTCGGCCAGGGAGCCGCGCAGGTTCACTGCGCCGGCAACGCCATAGTAGCTGTCGGTGTAGGTCCCGGGCGCCACGGCCACTAGGTCGTTGATCGACTGCACCCCATAACGGTCCAGCGTGGCGGCGCTGGCGAGGCTCGCTTGGCGCGGCGTGTCGAGCAGGGGCTTCCTCAAGCCGAAAATGGTGTCCTGAGCCGCGCGCTCGGTGAGGCCGGCCTGATCTGCGGTGATCACCACCTCCGGCAATGCGGTCTCTGATGGATCTGCAGCCTGGGCGGCGGCGCCCGCGATCAAGGCCAGCAAAGAACTCGCCGCGACGAGCTTAACAGAAAGAGACATGACTATTTCCCTGGCGTAACGTGACTGTACGCCCTCCCGTATTTTCGCCATTATCTGACGAAACTACCGCGACCAAATGTTTCATTCATATGGCGCGTGAAATGTTACGCGTAATGTTGCGTACTGCGCTTAGAAATCGAGATCGTCGTAATGAGGCGAAGGCGGCGTTCCCGGCAGGCGATCGGCCAGAAGCGGGCGGAAGCAGGGCCGCGATTTCAGCTTGGCGTACCACAGCTTGGCGGACGGGAACTCGGTCCAGGAAATCTCGCCAAGATAGTCCAGCACCGACAGGTGACCTGCGGCGCAGAAGTCGGCGAGACTGAGCCGACGCCCCGCCAGCCAGTCCCGTTCATTGGCCATACGGTCCAGCACCCCCAGGTGCTCGCGCAGGGCCTCACGTCCGGCGCGCAGAGCGGCCAGCTGCGGCGCGCCAAGACCCAGCAGCCGCTTCTCCAGCTTTTCATGCAGCAGGAAGGCGTTGACCTCGAAGTCGAACTTGCGGTCGAACCACTGCAAGATGCGCCGGGTCTCCACCCGCTCCTGCACGTCGTCGTTGGAGAGAAGCGCTGGGTCGGGATAGCGCTCGTCGAGATATTCGAGAATGGCGCGGCTTTCGCATACCACCAGCCGCTCGCGACCGCGGGTCTCCACCAGCACCGGGGTGAGCCCGGAGGGATTGAGGGCGGCGAGGCCTTCGGGCCGCTCCCAATAGCGCTCCACCACTTCCTGCGCCGCCAGCTTCTTCTCACCCAAAGCCAGCCGCACCTGGCGTGAGTAGGGCTCCAAGGGAAAGTGATGCAGGGTGCGCTCGACGGTCATGGCGTGTTTCAATGAGGCGCGGCCAAATCCGTCCGCAGATGGGGATGTAAAGCCCAGCTAGGGAGGCAAGCGTAAAAACGGCGTTAGCCTTTTCAACTTGTCGCGCAAACGTCACTGGAGCCTGTCGTCGCGCTGGCTAATCTCTCCCCATTCGGCGAGACGAATCGACGCCCATATCAACGCCCATGACGCAACCCCCGCACCGACCCCCAGCGCCGGCCGGCCCGATCGTGTTCGGCTGGGAGGAATGGCTCGCCCTACCCGAGCTCGGCCTGCCGGCCATCCGCGCCAAGGTGGACACGGGCGCCAAGACCTCGGCCCTGCACGCCTTCGGCATCGAGCCGTTCGGGCCCATCGACCATCCGCGCATCCGCTTTGGGGTGCATCCGATTCCGGGCCGAGCGGACGTATCTGTGATCTGTACGGCGGAGGTGGTCGACCGGCGCGCCGTCACCAGTTCCAACGGCGAGGCCGAGCTGCGCTTTGTCATCAGCACGCCGCTGGTGTTCGGCGGTCTGACCGTGGACGCCGAGGTGTCGCTCTCCAACCGCGAGTCCATGAACTACCGCATGCTCATTGGTCGCCAGGCGCTGGAAGCGGCGGGGGCGGTGGTGGATCCCACCCGCGCCCAGATCCAGCCGGTGCTGGACTACGGTCTTTACGCGCCGGATGCGGCGCGCAACCTGGACGGTCGACACCTGCGCCTTGCGCTCCTGACGGTCAATCCCAACAACTATTCCAGCCGTCGCCTAGTGGAGGCGGCCCAGGCGCGCGGGCACGCCATCGACGCCATCGACACCAGCCGTTGCTACATGAACATCAACGTGCTGGCGCCCCAGGTGCTCTATGACGGCCGGGCGCTTGGCCGCTACGACGCGGTGATCCCGCGCATCGGGGCCCCGCTCACCGCCTATGGCCTCGCCGTGGTGCGGCAGTTCGAGATGACCGGCGCCTTCTGCCTCAACGGCGCCGACGCCATCGCCGCCGCGCGGGACAAGTTGCAGGCGCTCCAGGCGCTGGCGCGAAAGGGCGTGGCCATGCCCACCACCGCCTTCGCCCGCTCGCCCAAGGACACCGGCCATGTGCTGGGTCTCGTGGGCGGCGCGCCCCTGGTGGTGAAGCTGTTGCAAGGCAGCCAGGGGCGCGGCGTGGTGCTGGCTGAAACCACCCAAGCGGCGGCCTCGGTGATCTCGGCCTTCCGCGACCTTGAAGCGGACATTCTCGTCCAGGAGTTCGTGGCCGAGGCCAAGGGCGCCGACATCCGCTGCCTCGTCATCGGGAACAAGGTGGTGGCGGCCATGAAGCGCCAAGCCAAGCTCGGCGACTTCCGCTCCAACCTGCACCAGGGGGGCGAGGCGTCTTCGGTGAAGATCAGCTCCGACGAGCGCGAGATGGCGGTGAAGGCGGTGAAGGCGCTCGGCCTTCAGGTGGCCGGGGTCGACATATTGCGCGCGCACGACGGGCCGAAGGTGATCGAGGTGAACGCTTCGCCTGGCCTGCAAGGCATCGAGACCACCTCCAAGAAAGACCTGGCCGACCTGATCATTCGGCACCTTGAACGCAAGGTGCACCTGCGACCCCCAGCCGAAGCGCCGGCGATCGCGGCGGAATAGTCCAAGCTTGCGTTCGCTCGACGTGGCAGTGTTATGAACGCCAGAGCATATTCGAAGAGCGGGAACCGGTTTTCGGGTGAAAAATGCTCTGGACTCAATTGGCTATGAGCAAAATCCGTTTCAGCCTGAACGGACTTTGCTCTAGGCGCGTTTCTCGGAGTTGGGCATGCAGGCTTCCGCCGTGGCCAGAATCTCGCTGGTGGTGATCGCTGTGGTCACCGCTGGCGCGGCCTTGCACTGGGCCGCCGCCATCTTCACGCCGTTGGTGCTCGCGGTGTTCTTGCTGATCCTGGTGGACGGGTTCGCGCGCGCATTGCAGCGTCACGCGCCTTGGCTTCCCGAATGGGCGGACTTGCCCCTCGCTTTGGTCATCACCCTGGCCGCCATGGCCCTCGCCTTGGTGGGCGTATTGAACAACGCCGCCTCGTTCGGCCAGCAGCTGGTCACAGACGCGCCCAAGCTGAATCTCATGATCGGCAAGCTCGCCGCCCAGCTGGGCGTACCTGCGCCGCCGGCCTTGCAGCAGGTGATTCAGCAGGTGAACCCGGCCCGCTATGTCGGCGACATCGCCGGCGCTCTACAGACCATCGGCTCCGGCGCCGTCTATGTCTTTATTTATCTGGGCTTCCTGTTGGCTTCCCGTCAGGGCTTCTCCACCAAGGCCGCCGGGGTGTGGCCTGACCCCGATATTCGCCGCCGCGCGGTGGCTGTGCTCGCCCGCATCCGCGACGGCGTGCAGCGCTATCTTTGGATCCAGACGGTCAGCGGCTCCATGATCGCCCTGTCGGCCTTCGCCCTCATGCTGGCGGTAGGCCTGGAGCACGCCGACTTCTGGGCCTTTTTGATTTTTATCCTCGTATTCATCCCGGTGATCGGGGGATTGGTGGCGGGCGTGCTGCCGCCCCTCTTCGCGCTCATCCAGTACAATGACATCTGGCCGGCGGTGATCGTCTTCGTCGGCCTGCAGGTGATCCTGTTCGCCATCGGCACCATCCTCTTGCCCCGCATGCAACGCGACGGATTGAACATCGATCCGGTGGTGGTGCTGCTCAGCCTCGCCATCTGGGGATCGATCTGGGGCATCCCAGGCATGTTCCTGTCGACGCCGCTCACCGTGATGGCCATCGTTATTCTCGCCCAATTCCCTGGGGCGCGTTGGATCGCCGTCTTGTTGTCCGGCGACGGCGAGCCTTGGAGCGGCGCCCAGGCGGACGACGCCTAAGCGACACGGGGAGGCGTGGCTGCATGGGCCACGGCGAGAAGCAAAGCGTCACACAACCGTGAATGCTGTTTTAGGGTCCGAGTAGCTTAAATTTTAACGTCGGCGCCCTAAATCTGGGTCACGGGCGTTTCCCCTCGCCCGCCAAGCGACGCCGGGCGCAAGCCCCCAATGTCGACCCGGCTCGATATGTTCCGCCCGACCCCCCCTGCGGCGGAACCGCGCCGCCGAACGTCCCCCCCCGTTCGGCGGCGCCATCGTTTTTGCAGCGGATGCGCCGGGGCGAGTTTCACACCCGGATAGACAAATCTGACGCCAGGGACGTTGGTTCCTGGTTGATCCGGATCGCGCGGCGACGGTAGGGTCGCTTGGCGCCGGCCGTTGCGAGCGCGGCGCCAGATTCGGATTTTCCCATGATTGGCGACCAGGCTGTTTCCCAAATGCAGGCTTCCTTGCGACAGGAATTTGAAAAACAGCTCAAGACAGAAAAGCTTTCCCCCGCTGAAGCAGACCTCGTTGGTCAGGTGTTCGACGACGTGCGCATCGACGACGCGCCGGGGGTCGGCCTTGCCGACCTGGCCGTGGAACTGGTTGATGTCTGGGCGTTCGCCGAACAACGCGCTGCCGGCGAGCTGAAAATTCGTCTACGCCCAGCCGCCGGCGCGGATGATCGCGGTCTTGGGCTCGACCTATTGGAAATCATTCAGGATGACCGGCCGTTCCTAGTGGACAGCATCATGGGCGAGCTGGCCGAGGCCGGTTTCGACGTCCGGGCCATGTTCCATCCGGTGGTGACCATCGCCCGAGATCTACAGGGTCGGCGCATCTCTGAGGGCGAAGGTCGCCGCGAATCCATCATTCTGGTCGCTCTTGCGCCCGTCGGTGAAGACCGCCGCGATCCGCTGATCGACCGCATCCGCGAAGTTATCGCCGATGTGCGCATGGCGGTGGCGGATTTCGAGCCCATGCTGGCGCTCATGCGCCAGACCATCGCCGAGCTGGAGGCGACTTTCCTGGCGGAGAAGAATTCGCCGGTGCTCGCCAAATGGCGGGAACGCAGCGGCCGCGGCCTCGAAGCCTCGCGGGAGGAGTTGCAGGAATACGTGAACTTCCTCCGCTGGCTGTCGCAGGACCATTTCGTGTTTGTGGGCGCGCGCACCTATGAATATCCACGATTGCCCAATGGCGACTATGCGCCGGAGGAGCCGCGATTCCGGGCGGAGGACGGTCTGGGCGTGCTGCGCGATCCCACCCGATCGGTGCTGCGCCGCGCCAGCGAGCCCGCGTTGCTGACCTCGCAATTGAAATCCTACATCGAGGCGTCCGGGCCCGTCGTCGTGGCGAAGTCCAACCTGCGTTCGCGCGTCCACCGCCGCGGTCACTCCGACTATATCGGCGTCAAGCGCTACGGCCCTGATGGGGCGGCCATCGGCGAAGTGCGCTTCGTCGGCCTGTTCACCGCCGAAGCCTATGACGAGGCCGCGCGGGACATTCCCTATCTGCGGCGCAAGATCGCCCAGGTGCTGGCGCGCTCCCGCGCCACTCCGAGCGCGCATACCGAAAAACGCCTGCGCAATATCGTCGAGACCTATCCTCGCGATGAACTGTTCCAGGTGGACGCCGAGCAGCTCTATGAATGCGCCATGGGGGTGTTGCACCTCTATGATCGGCCGCGGGTGCGACTGTTCGTTCGGCGCGACCCCTTCGATCGCTTCATTTCGATCCTCTTCTTCGTACCCCGAGACCGCTACACCTCCTATCTTGGAGAACGGGTGGGTCACCGGTTGGCGGAAGCGTTCCACGGCCGCCTGTCGGCCAGCTATCCCAATTTCGACGCCGGGGCGCTCGCCCGGGTGCACTTCATCATTGCCGTGACGCCGAACAATCACGCCGACCCCGACGTGACCGCCCTGGAGCGCGAGATCACCGAGCTGTCGCGCACCTGGACCGACCGCTTCCAGGCGGCGGTGCGCATGGGCGGCGCGCCGACTGGCGCTGTCGGCGAGCTTTTGGCGCGCTATGACGACGCCTTTCCAGCCGGCTACCGCGACCATTTCGATGCCGCAGAGGCCCTGAACGACATCGCCGTCATCGAAGACATAGGCGACGGCGCAACGATGAAGGTGCGCGCCTACCGTTCGCCTGACTGCGCCGGCACTGAGTTTCGGATGAAAATCTACCATCCGGAAACAGCCATTCCTTTGGCTGACGTGCTGCCCATCCTCAGCGACATGGGTCTCAAGGCGCTGACCGAGGAGGGCTTCCCCATCACGCGCCGTCTGGACGGCGGTGAGGCGGTCACCTGGGTGCATGACTTTGTCCTCGACGATCCGCGCGGCGAGCGGCTCCGCTTCGCCGACATCAAGGCGCCCTTCGAAGACGCGGTGACCGCGGTGTGGACCGGGCGGGCGGAGAGCGACGGCTTCAATCGCCTGGTGATGGAGCTCGGCGCGTCCTGGCGGGAGGCGGCGCTCATGCGCGCCCTCGCCCGCTATCGCCAGCAGACCGGTCTTGATCCGTCTCAGGCGGTGCAGGAAGAGGCCCTGCGCGATTACCCTGGCGTGGCGCGTCTGATCCTCGATCTCTTCAAGGTGAAGTTCGATCCGGCCGTAGGCATGCCGCTGGAATCCCGCACGGAGACCGCCGAGGCCCTATTCGGGGAGATCATCGCCGCGCTGCAGTCGGTGGAAAGCCTCGACGCCGACCGGTCCTTGCGGCGGCTGGCGTTGCTCGTGCGCGCCTTGAAGCGCACCAACTTTTACCAAACCGCAGAAGACGGGCAGCCCAAGCCGTACATCGCGTTCAAGCTGGCCAGTCGCGAACTCGAAGACCTGCCGGCGCCCAAGCCCTATCGCGAAATCTTCGTGGCCTCGCCCAAGGTGGAGGCGGTGCATCTGCGCTTCGGACCAGTGGCGCGCGGGGGCCTGCGCTGGTCCGACCGCCGCGACGACTTCAGGACCGAGGTGCTGGGTCTCGTCAAGGCGCAACAGGTGAAGAACGCGGTGATCGTGCCGGTGGGCTCCAAGGGCGGCTTTTATCCCAAGCAGTTGCCGCGTGGCGGTTCGCCCGAGGCCGTGCGCGCTGAGGGCGTGAGCGCCTACAGGACCTTCCTCTCCGGGGCGCTCGACATCACCGACAACCTCGATGCTGAGGGCGGTGTGATCCGACCGCCGGCGGTGATCGCCCACGACCCCGACGATCCCTATCTGGTGGTGGCCGCCGACAAGGGCACCGCCACCTTCTCCGACATCGCCAACGGCGTGGCCGAGGACTACGGCTTCTGGCTGGGCGACGCTTTCGCTTCAGGGGGCTCGGCGGGCTACGACCACAAGGCCATGGGCATCACCGCCCGCGGCGCCTGGGAGGCGGTGAAACGCCACTTCCGCGAGCTCGGCAAGGACATTCAGAGCGAGCCCTTCACCTGCGTGGGCGTGGGCGACATGTCCGGCGACGTATTCGGCAACGGCATGCTGCTCTCCAAAGCGACCAAGCTCGTGGCGGCCTTCGACCACCGACATGTGTTCGTCGACCCCAATCCGGACCCCGCCGCCTCGTGGGCTGAGCGCCAGCGCCTCTTCGGCCTGCCGCGCTCGTCCTGGGCGGATTACGACGCCAGCAAGATCTCCAAGGGCGGCGGCGTGTTCGCCCGCTCGGCCAAGGAAGTGGCCCTGACCCCGGAAATCCGCGCCCTGCTGCAGATCGAGGACGAGACCCTCACACCGGCCGACCTGATCCGGGCGATCCTGAAGGCGCCGGTGGAGCTGCTCTATCTCGGCGGCATCGGCACCTATGTGAAGGCGCCCGTCGAGACCAACGCCGAGGCCGGCGACAAGGCCAATGACGCGGTGCGCATCGACGCCACGGAGCTGCGCTGTCAGGTGGTGGGCGAGGGGGCCAATCTCGGCTTCACCCAGGCGGGTCGCATCGCCTATGCCCGCGCTGGCGGCCGCATCAACACCGACGCCATCGATAACTCCGCCGGGGTCGACACCTCCGACCACGAGGTGAACATCAAGATCCTTACCGGCCAATTGGAGCGCGCCGGCAAGCTTGATCGCCCCAGTCGGGACAAGCTGCTCGCCGCCATGACCGACGAGGTGGCGGCGCACGTCCTCGCCCACAACTACGCCCAGACGCTCGCCCTGACTTTGCAGGAGGCCGTGGCGCCGGTGGAGCTCGAGGCCCAGGGCCGCTTCATGCTTCGGCTCGAAAACGAGGGCCGGCTCGATCGAAAGGTGGAAGGCCTGCCGCGCGCTCAAGCGGTGGCCGATCTGCGCCAGGCCGGACGCGGCCTCACCCGGCCGGAGCTGGCCGTGCTCACCGCCTATGGCAAGCTGGAGCTGGACGCCGAAATCGTGGCGAGCCAAGCGCCGGACGATCCCTATTTCGAAGCGCTGCTGGTGAGCTATTTCCCCATCGCCCTCGCGCCCTACGAGCCCGAAATGCGTCGCCACCGGCTGCGGCGCGAGATCATCGCCACCCGTCTCGCCAATCTCATCGTCGACATGGCTGGGCCGACCTTCCCGCACCGCCTCACCGCCTCAACCGGCGCTGACGCCACGGTGCTGGCGGCGAGCTTCGAGGCCGCGCGTCAGGCGTTCCGTGTGCAGGAGGCCTGGGACGCCGTCTCGGCGCTCGATCTCAAGGCGCCTGCCACGGCTCAGACCGCCCTCTATCAGGAGCTGGCCCGTGTGCTGCGCGGCCAGACCTTCTGGTTGGCGCGCCGCACCGCTGAGGCGGGCGGACCGGACGGCCGCAGCGTTCAGGCGTTGATCGACGTCTATCAGGCGGCGGCGGACGCCTTGCGCGCCACGGGCCTCAGCCTCTTGTCAGAATTCGAGCAGGGAGTGCTGCGCGCCCGAGCCAAGGCCTTTGTCGAAGCCGGTGCGCCGGAAGCCATGGCGGAGCGGGTGGCGGCTTACGGCGCCTTGGTGCTGGCGGTGGAGATCGCCGACCTGGCGCGCGAGGCCGAATGGCCGGTGGTGGAGACGGCGCGTCTGTTCCACGTGGTGGGCGCGGCGTTTGGACTTGACCGTCTGCGGGCGGCGGCGGCCTCCATCCGCACCAGCGACAGCTTCGAGCGCGTGGCCGTGCGCGGTCTCATCGCGGAGCTGGTGGCGGAGCAGACCCGCCGGGCGCGGGCAACCCTCGCCCTTGCCAAGGCGCCTACGGACGCAAAGTCCGCCGCTTCGGCTGAACGCCTGGTGCGAGCTTGGGTCGAGCCGCGACAGGAGGCGGTGGCGAGAGCCCAGCTGCGCATCGCCGAGATCGAAGCGGCGGGCGAGGCCTGGAGCTTCGCCAAGCTGACCATCGCCGCGGCGGCCCTGCGGGCAGGCGGCGCCTAAATCGCGCTTCCCAGGTCGTAGAGCTGATCAAAGGTGTAAAGGCCGGTGTCGTGGCCGTCGTCGAACACCAGCCGGACAGCGTAGCGGCCTACGGGCCGCACATCCGCCAACCGAACTTCCGGCTTTTCCGGCAGGGGCGTGATCGGCCCATGGCCGCGGTCAGCGGCGCTCGGCGTGTGCGACCGAAGATAGGGCGCGGGCAAATCGAAGCTCGCGCCGTCGTCGAAGCGAACGATCAGCCGCGACCCGCCCTCAGCCAGCCGCAGCTCCGTCGGCCAGGGCGTCGTCACTTTCCGTCGGCGTCCAAGGTCCGCGCTTCTTCCGGCAGCATGATCGGCGCGCCGTCGCGGATCGGATAGGCGAGGCCAGCGGAGCGGCTGATCAGTTCGCCGCGCTCACGGTCGTACTCCAGGCGCCCATGGGTGACCGGACAGACGAGAATCTCCAAGAGGCGTGGGTCCACGGGGGTGGGGGTCGGGTCGGCTTCGGCGGGATTGGTCATTGGGGTCGCTCCTATTGCAGCCGGTGCGGGCCATCGTCCTCGTCGCCGCCCGCCGCGTCGAAACGCAACAGAGCGATGAGGCAGGCGCGGCGCGCCTCGCCGGCATCGGCCTCGATCAGGGCCTGTTTTTCCGCAGGATTGAACGGCAAAGCCATGGACAAGCTGTCGACGAGGGTGGTCCAGGGCGCCTTGACCGCCGTATCCCAGTCGAGGCCGAGGCCCTTGCGCGCCAGATAGGCCTTCAGCGCCTGCATCAGGTCTTCGGCCTCGCTGGCCGGCCCGGCCGGCGTGCCGGACTCGACAAGATCGGACTCGAACTCGCCGTACACCGCCCGCACTTGTCGGTAGGGCGTGGCCGACGACAGTTCCGGTCCCACCCGAAATCGGCACACGCCAGTGAGTGTGATCAAAAACCGGCCGTCGGTGGTCTCGGCATAGCTGGTGATGCGGCCAAGACAGCCGACATTGGCGAGGGTGGGACGCGTTCGCTCACCGCCAGGGACCGTCTGCACCATGCCAATGATCCGATCGCCGGCCATGACGTCGTCCACCATGTTGAGGTAACGCGGCTCAAAGATGTTCAGCGGCAAGGATCCGCGCGGCAAGAGCAGGACGCCAGGCAGGGGGAACACCGGGATCACCAGCGGCAAGTCAGCGAGGGTTCTGTATCCGCCTGGGACCATGGATTTACGCGAACAGGATGGATGACAGACGTCGGCGACCGGCCTTGGCCACGTCGGAATTGAGCCCGGCGGCTTCGAATACAGTGAGCAGTTGCTTACGCGCCGCCTCGTCGTTCCAGGCGCGGTCCTTCTCCAGGATCATCAGCAGCTGGTCCGCCGCCCCGGCGAAATCGCCTCGCCCGGCCAGGGCTTCGGCGTAGTCGAACCGGGCCTGATGATCGAGGGGGTCGCGGGCCAGCCGCTGCTCCAGCGCCGCGGTTTCAGAGGCGCCCTTGGCGGCGAGGGCCAGTTGCGCGCGCACGGCGACGAGTTCGGCGTCCTTGGAATCGGCAGGCGCGAGGGCCACAATCTCCTCGGCGCGGGCTATATTGCCGCCGGCGATGTAGCAGCGGGCGAGGCCGGCGATGGCTTTCGGGTTCTTCTGATCAAGCTGCAGCGCCTGGGCGTAGCCTTGCGCCGCGCCGCCGAGATCGCCCATGGCCGCGGATTCCGCCGCCTGGGCCAGAATCGCCTCCAGGTCTTCGTCAGCTCCGGAAGCGCCGCCGGCGAGACGGGCGATGAAGTCCCTCACCTGGCTCTCTGGCAAGGCGCCCATGAACCCGTCTACGGGCTGGCCGTCGACAAAGGCGTAGACCGCGGGAATCGACTGCACCCGCAGCT
This sequence comes from Pseudomonadota bacterium, assembly GCA_040757715.1. Lineage (GTDB taxonomy): Bacteria > Pseudomonadota > Alphaproteobacteria > Caulobacterales > Caulobacteraceae > CAIMFV01. The sequence continues at coordinate 175,937 of JBFLWS010000004.1, forward strand.
GGCCGGCGAAGCGTGGGTTCTGATCAATGTTGATCTTCACCAGGCGCACCGCGCCCTTGGCCTCGGCCACCGCCTTTTCCAGGGTGGGGGTCAGTTGTTTGCAGGGGCCGCACCAGGGGGCCCAGAAATCCACGATCACCGGCGCCTGGCGCGAGGCCTCCACCACATCTTGCATGAAGCTGGCGTCGGTGGCCTCTTTGATGAGGCCGGCGGGTGCGGCGCCGCTGTCCAGGTCCTTGCCGTTAGCGCCGCTTTTTCCGATTCCGAACATGGCCGATCTGTCTCCTAAGCGTCCCTAACATGGTCGCCGCTTCGCCTGGGCGCAATTACGCGCGAGCGATGATCCCATCAAGCGAGGTCGGCCGCTCAATCAAGGTTGGCGAAGTCGATGATGACCGGCTTCCGGCCCAGCGCCTTGAGAAAGCTCAGCAAGCCGTCGCGGGACACTGCCGTGGTGGCGTCGTTGGAGAGGGGATGGAAGTTCACCAGGTCGTGGGCCATCAGGGCCGCATCGAGCACGAAGCGCACCGTCTGCTCGGGATCGTTGATCAGGGCGAAGGCGGTGACGGAGCCGGGCCGGACGCCGAGCGCCTCATAGAGCCGTTCCTCTGAGCCGAAAGACAGCCGCGCCGAGCCTAGAACCGTCGGCGCGCGCTTCAGATCGATGCGGGATTCGGCCAGGGCGCTGATCAGCCACAGCTGGCCCTTGGCGTCCTTGAGGAACAGGTTCTTGGTGTGGCCGCCAGGTAGGTCCGCCTTGATGTCCTCGCCCTCGCCGACGCGGAACACCGGGCGGTGCTCCACGGTCCGATGCTCGATCCCGTGAGCATCGAAGAGGGCGAACAGGGTCGCGCGATCGGCGACGATGCGTTCCGGGTCCGTCATGGGTCAGGCTGGCGCGTGGGCGAGGCGCAACAGGTTGGCCGAGCCCGGGGCCCCGAACGGCGTGCCCGATAGGATGAGCACGCGGCCGCCGGGCGGGGCGAGGCCCAGAGCCACCGCCTGGCGGACGGCTTCCTCGGTAAGGCCCTCCAGTGTCGCAGGTTCGTTCGCGAGGCGGGGCTCCAGCCCCCACACCAGGCACATGCGGCGCGCCATGTCCGGATTAGGCGTCAGGGCGACCACGGCCTGCAGCGGGCGTTCGCGGGCGAGACGGCGCGCAGTGCCGCCGGTGGTCGTGTAGGCGACGAGGCAGGCGATGGAGGCGCGCTCGGCGGCGCGGTGGGCCGCAGCCACCAGGGCGTCCACGTCATCGTCCGCCAAGCCGCTCTGTTCTGCGCCCATGAGCTCGGGCCAGCGCGGGTCTTTCTCCACCCGCTCGATGATCCGGCCCATCATGGCGGCGGCCTCAATGGGATAGGCGCCGGAGGCGGTTTCGGCCGACAGCATGAGCGCGTCTGCGCCCTCATAGACCGCGTTGGCCACATCCGAGGCCTCGGCGCGGGTGGGGGTGGCTGAACCAGTCATGCTTTCCAGCATCTGGGTGGCCACCACCACCGGCACGCCGCGATTACGGGCGGCGCGCAGGATGGTTTTCTGCGCTACCGGCACCTCTTCCGGCTCCAGCTCCACGCCGAGGTCGCCGCGGGCGATCATCACCCCGTCGCAGAGGTCGAGAATCTCATCGAGCCGCTCCAGCGCCGCGGGCTTTTCGATCTTGGCCATCACCGCTGCGCGGCCGCGCACGATCTGACGCAGTTCGGCCATGTCGGCGGGGCGCTGCACGAAGGAAAGCGCCACCCAGTCCACCCCGAGACGCAGGGCGAAAGCGAGGTCGTCGCGGTCCTTGGGGGTGAGGGCGGCCAGAGGGATGACGGCGTTGGGCACAGCCACGCCTTTGCGGTCGGAGAGCTCGGTCCCCACCCGAACCTCGACCTCCGCATGGTCCTTGCCCGCGGATAGAACCTCAAGCCGCACCTTGCCGTCGTCCACCAACAGCACCACGCCGGGCTTCAAGGCGGCGAACAGTTCCGGATGCGGCGTCGACATGCGGGTGGCGTCGCCAGGCGTCGGGTCCATGTCGAGACGCAGGCGATGGCCCGGCGAGACGGCGATCTTGCGATCCTGAAAGGTCCCCAGGCGCAATTTGGGGCCCTGCAGGTCGGCAAGGGCGGCCAGCGGGCGCTGCACCTCGGCCTCGGCGGCGCGCACCGCAGCGAAGGCGGCGGCGTGGTCGTCGTGCGAACCGTGGCTGAAGTTCAGCCGGAACACGTCCACCCCTGCTCGCGCCAGGCGCACCACCTGGTCGGGCGCGCGGCTGGCCGGGCCCAGCGTTGCAATAATGCGCGCGCGGCGAGCTCGGATCATGGCGCAGGGGTCCTTTCGATGGTAAGACAGCGTTGTCAGTGCGGGCCCATTACTAGCGCCTCGCGCCTCTGGTTAACCCCTCTTGGCGTTCGCGTCAGCTGCGAAGGATGCGCCGTCGCGCGTGACACGCGCGCTTGAGCCGCTTGTCGACTTGTCCGCCAGCCTGAGCGATCGCCTCGCCGGCGGCTAGCGCCTGTTCGGCCGGGGCGCCCGCCAGGGTTTCCGACGCCAGGGTCGGAGCCGTGGCGAGATCATTGAGGGCGCCGAGTTCGTCCTGCAGCACTTGCAGATCGGCGAGCAGGCGTTTGCGCCGGCGCCGATGATTCAGGTCCATGACCGAATCGAACATCTCCAGCACGTATCGCCAGGTCTTGGCCTTTATGCGCGCCTTGTGCCGCAGGGGCGCCGGGAGCTTGGCGAGGCCCTTGGAGGTCTTTTTGAAACGCTTGCGCTGATGGGCGAAGGCGGCGTCAGCCACGTCTGAAATCGTCGCGCCCTCAGTCGACTTAAGGGTCGGCGGCGCGCGGTCGAACAGACCGTCAGCCCGCGCAGCCTGCACGGCGACGCCCGCGGCGGCGCGGGCTTTACGCTGAGCCTGCGCCCAGCGCCGCCGCACCCCCGCCATGGCGTTCTTTTCGACGCCGGGCGGCGCCCTGACGAAGACCTCGGCGGCCACGTCCAGCGACCGGGCGCGACCAAGTGTTTTCGACAGCCGCCGCCAAGGTTCGACCACGCGCTCTCGCTCGGCCTTGTCAAGCAGGGTCCGAAAGCCGGTAGTCACCGCCCGGCAACGGCGGAGCGCCACACGCAAATCATGAATGTTGTCCGAGGCCGGTCGCGCGGCCGTCTCGATCGCCGCAGCCTTGGCCGCCATCTGCGCCTTCGACCATTGGCGCTGAAACATGGCGGTTGCGGCGATCCCTGGCTTTGAACGTGAATTCGATTTGGCGGACATACGTTAATGATGCCACAACAGGGGCCGCACCGCCTTGATGCAACACCAAGCCAACACAACCTTATGACGCCGGAAGCGCCCGACGGAGCTCCTTCATCTGCGACGCCGGCGGAGCTGTTGGCCGAGCCGGTCAAGGCGCTCGAAGCCCTCGGGCCGGGCCTGATCACCGGGGCGGCCGACGACGATCCCTCGGGGATCGCCACCTATTCCCAGGCGGGGGCCCAGTTCGGCACCAGCCTCCTCTGGACCACCCTGATCTGCCTGCCGATGATGATCGCCATCCAGTCGGTGTGCGCCCAGATCGGCCTCGCCACCGGCAAGGGTCTCGCCGCCAGCATCAAGCGTGTGTTTCCAAGGCCGGTGCTGATGGCGCTGGTGGCGCTGCTCGCGCTGGCCAACACCTTGAACGCCGCCGCCGACGTGGCGGCCATGGGCGAGACCTACGCCCTTTTGACCCCGGGACTCGATCGACGCTGGCTGGCGGTGGGGTTCGGACTAGTATCTTTGGCCCTGCAGCTGTTCGTATCCTATCCGCGCTATGCGCGTTTTCTGAAATGGCTGACCGCCTCGCTGTTCGCCTATGTGGCGGTGGTGTTCACCATAAAGGCGCCGTGGGGCGAGGCCTTGCGCGACACGGTGTGGCCGCGGCTCAACCTTGATCGCGATTGGTTGACCACGGTGGTGGCGCTGTTCGGCACCACCATCAGCCCCTACCTGTTCTTCTGGCAGGCCAGCGAAGAGGTGGAGGAGATCCATAGCGACAGCGCCGTGGAGCAGCTCACCGCCGCGCCGGAACAGGCGCGCGGCCAGCTGCGGCGCATGGGCTTCGACACTGTTGTCGGCATGACCTTCTCTCAGGTGGCGGCCTTTTTCATCATCCTCACCACCGCCTCGACCTTGCATGTTCATGGGATCACTGACGTGCGCACCGCAGCGCAGGCGGCCCAGGCGCTGCGGCCGCTCGCCGGCGATTTCACCTTCCTCCTCTTCACCCTCGGCATCATGGGGGTCGGCCTGCTGGGCGTGCCGGTGCTGGTGGGCTCCACCGCCTACGCCCTGGCCGAGACCTTCGGTTGGCGCTCGGGCCTTGGTCTTGATGTCGGCAAGGCCAGGGCCTTCTACGGGGTGATCAGCCTCTCTATGTGCGTCTCCATAGGGTTCGGGTTCCTGCCCATCGATCCGTTCAAGGCGCTGTTCTGGTCGGCGGTGATCAATGGCGTGGTGGCCGTGCCGCTGATGGCCGTGGCCATGGTGGTGGTGTCGCGCAAGGACCTGATGGCCGGCTACATTGCCGGGCCGTGGCAGAGGTTCTGGGGCTGGGCGGCCACCGGTGTCATGGGCGTCGCGGCTGCGGCCATGATCGCCACCTCGTTCTGAACTCTTTTCAGATCGGCAGGGCGGGGGTCCACTTGATCCGCTCCATGGCGAAGCTGGAGCTGACGTCGGCTAGAGGCGCCACCTGGATCAGGGTCTTGTAGAAGGCGTCATAGGCGGCGATGTCCTTGACGATCACCTTGAGGAGATAGTCCGCCTCTCCGGCCAGGCGGAAAAACTCCACCACCTGGGGCAGGGCTGCGACGCCGGCGCCAAAGGCCTCCAGCCATTCGGCGTCATGGCGATTGGTGCGCACGGTGACGAAGACGGTGAGACTGAGGCCCAGCTTGTCCTGATCCAGCAGCACGGCTCGTCCGCGGATCACCCCTTCGGCCTCCAGCCGCTTCAGGCGCTTCCAACAGGGGGTTTGCGACAGCCCCACCCGCTCGGCCAGCTCGGCGATGGACAGGCCAGCGTCGCCCTGCACGAGGCGGAGGATCTTCAGATCCACGGAATCGAGAACAATATTTTCCATTATCGCGCCCCCGAAAAACGCCATTCTACAAACCCACGCGACGACCACCAAGATCGCTAATGCTTTTCTTAGCGGCGCGCCTAGGCTCCTCAAGCGCGGCCGAGGTTGGCCGGGAGAGCTTCGCCATGACCAATCCGTTCACCGACCATCCCAACGCCGTGGGCGAGTCCTACGTCGAGCATCTGGGCCAGGCTACGGGCATCGGCTTCGCCATGGTGGCCGGCGGCTTCGCCTGTCTGATCCATGGTCTCCTGCCGTTCCTGTTCGTGAAGACCGGCACCAGCGTGATCCTCGGCCTGTCGGAAAAGTGCGCCCAGCGCCGCCGGCTGATGGCCGCCGCCGAGGCTTCCGCGCGGGTGGCGTAAATTCCCCCGTGCGGGCCTGTGGGATTGACCCTGCCCCGGTCTGGGTGTAGCCGCGCCGTCGTGTCAGGTTCCCATTGGGGATCAAAAGGGAACTCGGGTGCGACGCCCGGGCTGCCCCCGCAACTGTATGTGGCGAGCGCCGTCTCACAAAGCCACTGACCCTTTCAAGGGTCGGGAAGGCGAGGCTGACGCCCTGACCCACAAGCCAGGAGACCTGCCTGACGCGGTCGTCCTTCGATCGGCCGGGGTGCGCCGAGCGAAACGGATCTTCCGGCGTGACGACGCTGTGCTGGACCCGTTTTAGGCGGCGCCGGCGGAGCGGCGCGTCCCGCCTCCCGGCTTCCTCCCGACACGGGTCCGTTGAACCCGTTGTCCAGAGGAGATCCGGACCATGACCCTGTCGCGTAAAACCCTGATCCTGGCGGCCCTGTTCGCCTCCGCCGCCCTGCCGTCCTTCGCCGCCGAGGTGGAGCCGGTGATCGTCACCGCCGACCGCACGCCCGAGCCCCTGTCCCGCGCCGGCGTCTCCGTGAACGTTATCGACGCGGCCACGCTGGAAGAGCGCCAGACGGTGGTGCTCTCCGACCTCATCGCCACCACGCCCGGCGTGTCCATGAACCGCAACGGCGGAGTGGGCGGGACCACGGGGATCAGCCTCCGCGGGGCGGAAACCGCCCAGACCGTGGTGCTCATCGACGGGGTGAAGCTGAACGACCCGGCCGCGCCGGCCGGCGGCTACGACTTCTCCAACCTCCTCGCCGGCGATGTGGCCCAGGTGGAGATCGTGCGCGGGCCCCAGTCCACCCTCTGGGGCGGACAAGCCATCGGCGGGGTGATCAATATCCTTTCCGCGACGCCGACCGCGGGCCTGCACGGCGGCTTCACCGGCGAATACGGCTCCCTCGACACGCAGTATCTGCGGGCCAATGTCAGCGACGGCGGCGATCGCCTGAGCTGGCGCTTCGCCGGGAGCTATTACAAGACCACCGGTGTTCAGGCCCTCGACGCCCGCTTCGGCTCGGGTCCGCCCAACGGCTATCTGCAGTCGAGCGCCATGGGCGGGGCGAGCTACCGCTTCACCGACTGGGCCTCGCTGGACCTGCGCGCCTTCTACCTCACCGCCAAGGCCAATATTCTCGGCTATCCGCCGCCGAGCTACAGCCTGGCCGAGGCGCCGGACTTCGCCTTCACCCGCCAGGGCGTCGGCTATGCCGGTCTCAACCTCGCCAACTTCGATGGCCGGCTGAAGAGCCGCCTCGCCGTGCAATATACGGACATCGATCGGGACAACACCGATCTGACCCAAAGCCCAGACAAGACCTTCTACGCTCGGGGTCGCAATCTGCGCTTCGAGTATCAGGGCCAGTTTGCGGTGTCGAAGGCCTTTGATCTGGTGTTCGGCGCCGAGCAGGAGCGTTCGCTGATCCATGCCCAGTCGCAATACGACCTCGGCCCCCAACGCAATCACGCCGATCTGGCGGGCGTCTATGGCGAGCTCCGCGCGCGACCCCTGCCGGGGTTGTCCCTGACCGTGGGCTTGCGAGACGATCACCACAATCAGTTCGGCGACCACGCCTCCGGCCGCGCCACCGCTGCCTACACGCCCAACGATGGCGACACGGTGTGGCATGCGAGCATCGGCCAGGGTTTCAAGGCCCCGAGCCTCTATGAGCTCTACTCGTCCTACGGCAATACGGCCCTGAAGCCGGAACAGGCCAATGGCTGGGACGCCGGGGTGCGCCAGCGCCTGTTCGAGGGCCGTCTGCGCCTCGCCGCCACCTATTTCGGATCGGTGGCGCACCAACAGATCGACTTCTTCAGCTGCCCCTTCTCTGGCCCGGCGCCCGCCCTTTGCGCCACTGAGCCCTATGGCTACTACGCCAATATGGACAAGACCCGCACGCAAGGCGTGGAGCTGGAAGCGGCGGCGACGCCGCTGAAGGCGCTCAATGTCACCGCCAACTACACCTATCTCGACGCGCAGAACCGCTCGCCGGGCTATGTGGGGCTGCAGCTGAACCGCCGGCCGCGCAACGCCGCCAATCTCAGCGCCGACTATAAGGGCTTCGACCGGTTCGACCTGTCGGCGTCGCTGCGCTATGCGGGGGAAAGCTTCGACGACGCGGCCAACACCCTCCGCCTCAAGTCCTATGTGCTGGTGGACCTGCGGGCGGCCTATCCCCTCACCGACAAGCTGGAGGTCTATGGCCGGGTGGAGAACCTATTCGATAAGGCCTACGCCACCGCCTATCAATACGCCAACCCCGGCCGCACGGCGACGGCGGGCCTGAGGGCGAAGTTCTGACCCCCCTCGTCGCATCCCGGCGCGGCGTGCTGGCGGGGCTGGTCCTCGCCGGTTGCGCCCCCGTGCTGCGGCCCAGCCCCGCCGCCGGCCCGCCGCAGCGGATCGTCAGCCTCTATCCGCAGCAGGATGCGCTGCTGCTGGCGGTGGCGGACCCGCGCCAGATCGCCGGGCTCAGCCTCTACGCCCACGATCCGGTGCTGAGCGCCGACCTCATAGCCTCGGCCGACCTGCCGGCGACCCCGGAGCGGGCCGAGGCCATCCTGGCCCGCGACCCGGACCTCGTGCTGACCAGCCGGTTCACCCCGGCGGCGACCCGCGCCGCGCTGGCGAGGCTTGGGGTGCGCGCCGTTGCGGTGGAGAGCGCCACCACGGCGACGGAAAGTCTCGTCCAACTGCGGCAGGTGGCGGCGCTGGCGGGTCACCCTGAACGCGGCGAGGCCCTTGCAGGATGGCTGGAGCAGCGCCTGGCCGCCGCCGCGCCTCCAGCGGGCGCGGCGCCCATTCCGGCCCTGGTGTTCCAGGCCAACGGCTACGCCGCCGGGACCGGCACGCTGATCGAGGATTTGCTGCACCGAGCCGGCTTCGCCAACGCCGCCCGCCGCTACGGCGTAGGCGACTGGGGCGGCGTGCCGCTGGAGCGCATCGTCGTCGACCCGCCCCAGGTGCTGTTCGCCGGCGCGCCGCAGCCGGGGGCGCCCAGCTTCGCCGAGCGGGTGCTGCGTCACCCCGCCCTCCTCGCGCTGAAGGACAAGATGCTGATCGCCGACCTGCCGGAACGCCTCCTGCTCAACGGCGGCCCCCTGATGGCGCAGACCCTGGATCGGCTGGTGGCCACCCGCCGGCACGTGGAGGGGGCATGACGTCGCGCGCAATCTTGATCAACCTAAGTCTCGCCGCCTTGGCGGCTATCCTGGCGGCAGGCTCTCTGTTCGCTGGCCCGGTGTTCACGCCTCTGGATGTGCTCATCCACCCGCAGGACCCTCGCTTCACCATTCTCTGGGAGCTGCGCGCCCCGCGCACCTTGCTCGCCGCCCTCATTGGCGGGACGCTCGGACTTTCAGGCGCCGCCTTGCAGGGCTTCAGCCGCAATCCCCTGGCTGATCCGGGGGTGCTAGGGGTCTCCGCCAGCGCCGCCTTCGGGGCCGTGCTGGCGCTCTATTTCGGTTGGACCGCGGCCAGCTCTTGGCTCCTGCCGCTCGCCGCCATGGCCGGGGCCGGGCTCGGCGTCGTCGCGCTCCTGGCGCTGGGCGGATCGGGCGGCGGGGTGACGCGCTTTCTCCTGGCCGGCGCCGCGGTGAACACCCTCGCCGGAGCGGGCGTCGCTCTCGCTCTCAGCCTCGCCCCCGGTCCCTGGGCGCAGGGTGAGATCATGACCTGGTTGATGGGCTCCTTGTCCGACCGCAGCTTCGAGGAGGTGCGCCTCGCCGCTCCCTTCATGCTCACGGGGGCCGCTATCCTACTCTTACAGGCGCGGGCCCTGGACGCCTTCACCCTGGGCGAGGTCGGCGCGCGCTCCCTGGGGGTCTCGCCGGCGCGGATGCAGGGGTTGCTCGTCCTCGCCCTCGGCCTCAGCGTGGGATCGGGGGTGGCTGTGGCCGGGGTGATCGGCTTTGTCGGCCTCATCGCCCCGCACCTGATGCGCCCGTTTGTGGGGGAGCGGCCGGGGGCGCTGCTGGTCCCCAGCGCCCTCGCCAGCATGGTGCTGACCTTGGCCGCCGACAGCCTGATCCGCCTCCTGCCCACCGGGTCTGAGCTGCGGCTCGGGGTGGTGATGTCGGCCCTTGGCGCGCCCTTCTTCCTCGCCCTGCTGATCCTTCGCCGACGGTCGCTCACATGACCCCGCTGGTGTCGCACCACATCACGGTTCGGCTGGGCGGACGCCCGGTGGTGGATGAGCTGTTCGCCCAGCTGCATCCCGGCGAGGTGACCGTGGTGGCGGGTCCCAATGGCGCGGGTAAGTCCACCTGGCTCAACTGCCTCGCGGGTTTGCGCAAGCCCGACGCCGGCGAAGCGCGCTTGGACGCCGTCCGCGTGCTCAACCTCAAGCCCCGCGAGCGCGCCCAGCGCATCGCAGTGTTGCCGCAGACGCCGGAAATCGCCTGGGACGTGGAGGTGTCGACCTTGGTGGGCCTTGGTCGGCTGCCCTTCGAGGGCGGCTTCGGCCCCGGCGCCGAGGACCGCGCGGCGGTGCAGGCGGCGCTCGCGGCCACCGGCCTAGAGCCTTTCGCCCATCGCCGGGCGCTCAGCCTGTCCGGCGGCGAGCGGGCCAGGGCGCTCATCGCGCGGGCCATCGCCGGGCGCCCGCAGTGGCTTCTGGCGGACGAGCCACTGGACGGTCTCGACCCGGCCCATGCCCTTGATACGCTGCAGCTGTTCCGCCGGATCGCTGCGCAGGGGGTAGGGGTGGTGGTCACGCTCCATGACCTGAACCTGGCCGCGCGCCTCGCCGATCGCATTCTGCTGTTAAAGGCGGGGCGCCTCGCCGCCGACGGGGCGCCCAAGGCGGCGCTCACCGCCGAGAGTCTGGCCGAAGTCTATGGCGTGCGCGCCGCCATCACCGCCGGCGAGGCGGGTCTGCGCATCGAGGCCATCGGACGGCTTTAGGCGGCCTTCAAACGTTCCAGCACCAGGGGGTGCAGGTCGAGGTTGGAGGCCAGCACCGAGCCTTCGTCCAGATTGAACTCGCCGCCGTCCACGGCGGTGACCTTGCCGCCGGCTTCAGTGACCATCAGCCGACCGGCCGCCAGGTCCCAGGGTTTCAGGTCCCGCTCCCAATAGGCGTCGAAGCGACCCGCCGCCACATAGGCCATGTCGAGGGCCGCCGAGCCGAAGCGGCGGATGCCGGCCACGCGTTGCGACAGCTGGTGCAGCTCCTTCAGGAACTGGCCGTGCCCGGTCTTGCCCTGGAAGGGGATGCCGGTGGCGATCACCGCCTCGCCCAGGGTCTTGCGGGCGGCCACGCGTAGGCGCTTGTCGTTGAGAAAGGCGCCCTTGCCGCGTTCGGTCCAGAAAATCTCGTTGGTCACCGGGTTGTGGGTGACGCCGGCCACCAGCTCGCCGTCGCGCTCCAGGGCCACGGTGATGGCGAAGTGCGGAATGGCGTGGAGGAAGTTGGTGGTGCCATCCAGGGGATCGATGATCCAGCGGTGGGTCTTGTCGGTGCCTTCGACGACGCCCCGCTCCTCAGCCAGGATGCCGTACCCGGGGCGGACCTTGGTCAGCTCCTCCACCAGGATCTCTTCCGACTTCAGATCAGCGGCGGAGACGAAGTCGGACGGGCCCTTCTTCGACACCTGGAGCTCGCTCACCTCGCCGAAGTCGCGGGCCAGTCGGCGTCCGGCCTTGCGGGCGGCGTCGATCATCACTTGCAGAAGAGTGGTGGGGGTGGTCACGATGCGGAGCCCTTAATCGGCGCGACGGAGATATTCGCCAGTGTCGGTAGAGACGACGATACGCTCGCCCACGTCCATGAAGGGCGGGATCATGACGCGCATGCCGTTGGAGGCCTTGGCCGGCTTGTACGACGAGGCGGCGGTTTGGCCCTTCAGGGTCGGCTCGGCCTCCACCACCTCCAGCACCACGTTTTCCGGCAGGCGCACGCCGATGGGCCGCTCGCCGTGGAACGAGACCTTCACCTGCATGCCGTCCTGCAGGAAGCGGACCTGATCCTCGCCGACGAAGTCCTTGGCGATCTCGATCTGTTCGTAGGAGACCTGGTCCATGAACACCAGCATGTCGTCCTGCTCATAGAGGAAGGTGTGGTCCTTGCGCTCCAGGTCCACCCGCTCCAGCCGATCCTCGGCGCGGAAGCGCTCATTGAGCTTGCGCCCGTCGAGAAGGTTCTTGAACTCCACCTGGGCGAAGGCGCCACCCTTGCCGGGTTTCACGTTGACGGTCTTCACCGCCGCCCACAGGCCGCCATCGTCGAATTGGATGACGTCGCCCGGCTTGATGGCGTTGGCGTTGATCTTCATGGGGGAAGCTCGGCTGGCGAAAAGGCGCGGGAACCTAGACGCCGCCGCGACAAGACGCAAGCGAACGGCCACTTGCACATATAAACATATCTTTATAGGTTGCGGTGGATCGAGCCTCAGATTGAGGCGAAGCGTGGCGCGCGCGCCTCAAGCGCGCTTCAGAGGAGCACCGCCAGCGTGACCCGTTCGTCCTACATCTTCACCAGCGAAAGCGTCTCCGAAGGCCATCCGGACAAGGTGGCCGACCGGATTTCCGACACCGTGGTGGACGCCTATCTCAGCGCCGATCCGGTGGCGCGGGTGGCCTGCGAGACCCTGGTGACCACCAACCGCATCATCCTCGCCGGCGAGGTGCGCGGCCCTGAGAGCGTGCTTGCGGACCTGGAGGACAAGGTGCGCGCTGCGGTGCAGGACATCGGTTACGAACAGGACGGCTTCCATTGGAAGAACGCTGAGTTCGCCTGCTTCCTGCACGCCCAGTCCGCCGACATCGCCATGGGCGTGGACGCCGGCTCCAACAAGGACGAAGGCGCGGGCGACCAGGGCATCATGTTCGGCTTCGCCACCAATGAGACGCCGGAGCTGATGCCGGCGACCCTGCAATATTCGCACAACATCCTGAAGCGTCTGGCTGATGTGCGCCATTCCGGCGAGCGGCCGGAGCTGGAGCCCGACGCCAAGAGCCAGGTGACGCTGCAGTACGAGAACGGCAAGCCGGTGCGGGTGACCTCCATCGTGCTCTCCACTCAGCACAAGGACGGCCTCACCCCCGCTGACGTGCATTATCTGGTAGAGCCCTATATCCGCGGCGTGTTCCCCGAGGGCTTCATCACCAATGAAACCCACTGGCACGTGAACCCCACGGGCAATTTCGTCATCGGTGGTCCGGACGGCGATGCCGGCCTCACCGGGCGCAAGATCATCGTCGACACCTACGGCGGCGCGGCCCCGCACGGCGGCGGCGCCTTCTCCGGCAAGGACCCCACCAAGGTGGACCGCTCGGCGGCCTATGCCTGCCGCTACCTGGCCAAGAACGTTGTGGCGGCCGGTCTTTCGGACAAGTGCACCATCCAGATCAGCTACGCCATCGGCGTGGCTAAGCCGCTCAGCTTCTATGTGAACCTCGGCGAGAACGGCAACATTGATCCGGCCAAGCTGGAGAAGGTGTTGCCTGAGCTGATCGGCGGCGCCACGCCCCGGGCCATTCGCGAGCACCTCGGCCTCAATCGGCCAATCTACGCCCGCACCGCGGCCTATGGCCACTTCGGCCGGACGCCGGACGCCGACGGCGGCTTTTCGTGGGAAAAGACCGATCTGGTGGACGCGCTGAGAGGCTTGGCCTAAACGCCGCCGGCATGACCGGCGCCAATCCTCCCATCCGCTCCTTCGGGCGCGTCAAGTCGCGGACCTTGAAGCCGCGGCAGGGCGCGCTCCTCGACACCCTCCTGCCCTCGATCCGGGTTCCGAGCCCTGCTCTCGGACCGATTGATCCCCTGGCGCTCATGCCAGGGGCGCAAAAGGGGGTGCTGGAGATCGGCTTCGGCGGGGGCGAGCACCTGGCCGCTCAAGCTGAGCGCGCGCCTGAGACCCTGTTCATTGGCGCCGAGCCGTTCCAGAACGGGGTGGCGAGCGCGCTCCGGCACATTGATCAACGTGAACTGAAAAACGTCCGCCTCTGTCCGGACGACGTGCGGCCGTTGCTGGACGCCCTGCCGGACGCCAGCTTCGATCAGATCTACATCCTGTTTCCCGACCCTTGGCCCAAGGCGCGGCATCACAAGCGCCGCCTGATCCAGACCGACGTGACGGCGACCTTGGCGCGGCTGCTGAAGCCTGGCGGGCGGCTGCGCTTCGCCACCGACTGGGCGGCCTACGCCGATTGGGCGCTGGAGCGTTTTCTAGCCGAACCGCGGCTCGTCTGGACTGCAAAAAAGGCGGGGGACTGGAAAGAGCCCCCCGCCGATCATGTGCGTACGCGCTACGAAGAGAAGCGGCTTGGCGACATCGCGCCGGTCTATCTCGACTTCGAACGGATTTAGAGCGCGTTCGCCCGTTCGATGGATTGAGTGATCAGCTGGGCGGCCTCGCCCGGCTCGCCCCAGCCCTCGATCACCGTGTCCTTGCCCTTTTCCAGGTCCTTGTAGTGCTGGAAGAAGTGCTGGATCTGGTCGGTGAGGATGGAGGGCAGGCCGCGCCAGCTCTCCACGCCCTTGTAGAAGGGGTGCAGGGCGTCCACCGGCACGGCGAGGATCTTTTCATCGCCACCCTTTTCATCGCGCATCTTCAACACGCCGATGGGACGGCAGCGGATCACCGCGCCCGGCACAACCGGGGTCGGGCCCACCACCATGATATCCATGGGGTCGCCGTCGTCGGCGAGGGTGTGGGGGATGAAGCCGTAATTGCCCGGATAGAACATGGCGGTGTGCAAGAAACGGTCGACCCAGATGGCGCCCGATTCCTTGTCGAGTTCGTACTTCACCGGCTCGCCGCCTTGGGGGATTTCGATCACGGCGTTCACGTCGTAGGGCGGGTTCACCCCGGTGGGGATTTTCGACAGGTCCATGGATCACACTGAATAAATGGGGAGGAGGGGGCTTCCATAGCCGGTCTTTGTTGCAACGCGAAAGCAGTTTCGCACTAGCAATATGTCGAAGGGCCGCCGCCGCTCCATTCGGACTGCACCTCGGGATCGACCTCTGCGGGCGCCTGTTGTTCGGCGAGGGCGGCGAAGGCTTCGGCGGAGAGGAGCCGCGACAGGGCCCAGACGGCGGCCCCGCGCACCACCGGGTCGGGGTGCGCAAGTCGCGCTTCGATCTGCGGAATGAGGCCGTCATCGCCGCTGGCGCCGGCGGCGTAGAGCAGGTTGCGCAGGAAGCGCGCTACGCCGATGCGCTTCACCGGCGACTTGGCGAAGACGGCGCGGAAACTGGCGTCCTCCAGGGTGAGGAGGTCGGCCAGGCGCGGCGAAACCCGATGCTCCGCCGCCTTGATGCGCGCCTCCCGCGCCTCGGCGGCGAATTTGTTCCACGGGCAGACGGCGAGGCAGTCGTCGCAGCCATAGACCCGATTGCCGAGCTTCTCGCGATAGGGCCGCAGGATCGGCCCCGCATGCTCGATGGTGAGGTAGGAGATGCAGGCCCGGGCGTCTAGCTGATAGGGAGCTGGAAAGGCGCCCGTCGGACAGATGTCCTGACATGCCCGACAGGAGCCGCAGTGGTCGGCCTCGGGCGGATCGGGAGGCAGGTCGAGGCTGGTGAGGATCGCGCCCAGGAACAGCCAACTGCCATATTGGCGCGAAACGAGATTGGTGTGCTTGCCCGCCCAGCCGAGGCCCGCCCGCGCGGCGAGGGGCTTCTCCATCAGGGGTGCGGTGTCCACGAACACCTTCAGCTCGCCGCCGAAGCGCTCCACCATCCAGCGGCCGAGGGCCTTCAGGCGCGGCTTGATCACCTCGTGATAGTCCTCGCCCTGGGCGTAGACCGAGATGTTGGCGAGGCCAGGGTCTTTCAGCCGCGCCAGCGGATCAAGCGTCGGGCCATAGTTCAGCCCAAGCATGATCGCGCTCACGGCGCCGTCCCACATGGCGGTGGGGTGCGAGCGCCGCTCCAAGGTCTCGGCCATCCAGGCCATCTCGCCGTGACGACCGGCCTCCACATAGGCCGCGAGCCGCGCGCCCTCGGGCCAGGGCGCGGCGGCGCTGGCGAAGCCCACGACGTCGAAGCCGAGCTCGAGGGCCTTGTCGCGGATCAGGGTTTTGGGGTCGGGGGTCACCGGCGGCAAGATAGGCTCGCCGCCGGCTGGCGCAAATGCGTCCTTGTCAGTGAACCACGGCCTTGCCGATTTCCAGCTGACCGTCGCCCGCGTGCACGTCGATGACGTCGCCATCCTTCAGGGTTCCCGCCAGAAGGAGGCGGGCCATGGGGTCCACCAGCTCCTTCTGGATCACCCGCTTCAGCGGACGTGCGCCATAGATCGGGTCATAGCCCTTGTCCGCCAGCCAGGCCTCGGCGCCGGTGTCGAGGACGAGGGTCATGCGGCGATCGGCCAGCAGCTTCTCCACCCGCTGCAGCTGGATGCGCACGATGGCGTCCATTTCCGAACGGCCCAGACGCTTGAAGAGGATGATCTCGTCGATGCGGTTGAGGAATTCGGGGCGGAAGTGACGCCGCACCGCCTCCATCACCAGCGGCCGGGCCGCCTCCACATCCGCGTCGCCCGCATCGCTCACCCCCGAGGCCAGGAATTCCGAGCCGAGGTTGGAGGTCATGATGATCAAGGTGTTGCGGAAGTCCACCGTACGGCCCTGGCCGTCGGTGAGGCGGCCGTCGTCCAGCACCTGCAGCAGCACGTTGAACACGTCCGGGTGAGCCTTCTCCACCTCGTCGAACAGCACCACCTGGTAGGGTCGGCGGCGCACGCTCTCGGTAAGCGCCCCGCCTTCATCATAGCCCACATAGCCTGGCGGCGCGCCGATCATGCGGCTCACCGAGTGCTTCTCCATATATTCGCTCATGTCGAGGCGGGTGACGGCGGTCTCGTCGTCGAACAGGAATTCGGCGAGGGCCTTGGTGAGCTCGGTCTTGCCGACGCCCGTGGGTCCCAGGAACAGGAACGAACCGATGGGGCGGTTAGGGTCCTTCAAGCCGGCGCGGGCGCGGCGCACGGCGTCGGACACGGCCTCCAGGGCCTCGTCCTGGCCCACCACGCGTTGGCGCAGGCGATCCTCCATGGAGAGGAGCTTTTCCTTCTCGCCCTCCAGCATCTTCTCCACCGGCACGCCGGTCCAGCGGGAGACCACCTGAGCGATCTGCTCGGCGTCCACCACCTCGGGGGTCATCTGGTCTTCCTTGGCCGTGGCTTCCGCCTCGGCCAGCTGGCGCTCCACCAGGGGGATTTGGCCGTAGAGGATTTCCGAGGCCTTTTGCAGGTCGCCCCGGCGTTGGGCGATGGCCAGGTCCGCGCGCAGGCGGTCCAGGGTCTCGCGGGCCTGGGCGGCGGCGCCCAGCTTGGACTTCTCGGCTTTCCAGCGGGCGGTCATGTCGGCGGATTCGGCGTCGAGGTCGGCGATCTCTTGTTCGAGACGCTCCAGCCGGGTCTTGGAGCCGACATCGGTCTCCTTCTTCAGGGCCTCGCGCTCGATCTTCAGCTGCACCAGGCGGCGGTCCACCTCGTCGAGGGCTTCGGGTTTGGAATCCACCGCCATGCGCACACGACTGGCGGCTTCGTCCACCAGGTCGATGGCCTTGTCGGGCAAGAAGCGGTCGGTGATGTAGCGGTTGGAGAGGGTCGCCGCCGCCACAATGGCGGAGTCGGAAATGCGCACCCCGTGGTGCACCTCGTACTTTTCCTTGAGGCCGCGCAGGATGGACACGGTGTCCTCCACGCTGGGCTCCTCCACGAACACCGGCTGGAAGCGCCGGGCGAGGGCCGCGTCCTTCTCCACGTGCTTGCGGTATTCGTCGAGGGTGGTGGCGCCCACGCAATGCAGCTCGCCGCGGGCCAGGGCCGGCTTGAGCAGGTTGGAGGCGTCCATGGCCCCCTCCGATTTGCCGGCGCCCACCAGGGTGTGCATCTCGTCGATGAAGAGGATGATCTGACCTTCCGCGGCGGTGACCTCGTTCAGCACCGCCTTCAGCCGCTCCTCGAACTCGCCGCGATACTTGGCCCCGGCGATGAGCGAACCCATGTCGAGGGCGAGGAGGCGCTTGTCTTTCAGGCTCTCGGGTACATCGCCATTGATGATGCGCAGGGCCAGGCCTTCGACGATGGCGGTCTTGCCCACGCCGGGCTCGCCGATGAGCACGGGATTGTTCTTGGTGCGGCGGGCCAGCACCTGGATGGTGCGGCGAATCTCCTCATCGCGGCCGATCACGGGGTCGAGCTTGCCGTCCTTGGCCACCTGGGTGAGGTCGCGGGCGTAGCGTTTCAGGGCGTCATAGCCTTCCTCCGCCGAGGCGCTGTCGGCGGTGCGGCCCTTGCGCAGATCGGCCACCGCCTTTTCCAGATTGGCCGCGGCCGCGCCCGCCTTCTTCAGGATGTCCGCCGCCGGGCCGCCGTCCTTGGCGAGGGCGATGAGCAGGCGCTCAGTGGTGACGAAGGCGTCGCCAGCCTTCTTGGCGTCGGCCTCGGCGGCGGCGAACACCCGGGCTGTGGCGGGGGCCATGTAGAGCTGACCCGAGCCGCCTTCGACCTTGGGGAACTTGTTCAGGGCGGCTTCGGTTTCGCGAACGGCGTCGTCGCCACGACCGCCCGCGGCGCCGATGAGGCTGCGGGCTAGACCGTCCTGCTCTTCCAGCAGCGCGGCGAGCAGATGTTCGGGCGAGAATTGCTGATGGTTGCGGGCAAGGGCTAGAGATTGCGCAGCCTGCACCGCGGATTTGGCGCGATCGCTATATTGATCAATGTTCATAGGTGTTCCCCAGGGTCGGCGGAGTGTCGGCGGAGCGCCTCTAAGGAGCACGCCCCGCCGATCGCCTCGCACATGGGTGTTGCTAATCGGTCACACAAGGTCGCGGCCCCTCGCGCCCGAGGAAATCGCCAACCGTCAGCGCGACATCCACTGGAAGCGAGCATAGGTGCGAGCTATTCGCACGCCTGGATCGAGATCAAATTAAGCACGAATTTCGCTCAGCAGGTGAAGGCGCCCTTCACCTTGGCCCCGCCGCCCAGATGCGGCGAGTCGCTGGCCTCGCCCTCGAAGTCGCCGCCATGCATGCTGGCGTGGCCGTGATTGCTCGTCACCGCGTAGATGCGGCCGTTCAGGTGCAGCACCAGGGTGGCGTGGCTGAACGGGCCGTCGGTGGTGTGGGCGAGGAGGCCGACATAGTCCGGCAGGTCGTCATGAAAGGCCATGCCGGTGACCACGCCGGCGTTGAGATCGAGCCCCACGGGCGAGGCTTCGCAGGAGCCGCCGGACACGGTGAAGGCCTGGCCGTCCACTGTGCCGGTGATCACTGCCGTGCCGTTGCAGAAGGTGCGCAGGACGCCGTCCTCGCCTGCCTTGTAGCTGGAGCACGCCTTGGCGCTGGAAGTCCCGGGCACATTGCCCACCGTGATGGTGGACGGCCCGAAGCCCTTGGCCAGCTTGCGCACGGATTCGCTCCGATCGCAGGCTGACAGCCCGAGCAAAGCGGCCACAGTCAACAATAACAACACCTTGGCGCTCGTCCGCCGAGGCATGGGCGTCTCCGTCGCAGGGTTCGAATAAACCTTAACCTGCTTTTTGGCGCGCGCCCATAGCCGCACTTGATCAGGCGCTGAGGGCCTCCGGCGACTGCTTCAGGCGCCACAGGGTCTCCTTGGGGCAGATCTGGCGGAATTTCGCCAAGGCCGCATTCCAGTCCGCCAGTAGTTCCTCCGCCAGAGGCGAACCGGTTTCTTGCGCATGGGCCGAGACCATGTCGTAGAGGATCGAGGCCCAGCCGTCGCCGGCCACGGGTCCCACCTCGACGCTTTCCGGATTGATCAACGCCTGCAGGTCGTCGCCCGGATCGTAGAGGAAGGCCATGCCGCCCGTCATGCCGGCGGCGAAATTGGCGCCGATGGGGCCAAGGATCACCGCCACGCCGCCGGTCATGTATTCGCAGCCATTGGCGCCGCAGCCTTCCACTACTGCATCGGCTCCGGAGTTGCGCACGCAGAAGCGCTCGCCCGCGCGGCCGGCGGCGTACAGCTTGCCGGAGGTGGCGCCGTAGAGCACCGTGTTGCCGATGATGGCGTGCTGGTCCGGCCGGGCCAGGCGCTTCTCCGGCTTCACCACGATGGTCGCCCCGGAGAGACCCTTGCCCACATAGTCGTTGGCCTCGCCGGTGAGCACGATCTTCAGCCCCTGCACCGCGAAGACGCCGAGGCTCTGGCCCGCCGACCCGGCCAAGGCCAAGTGCAGGTGGCCGCGGGGCAGACCGGTCATGCCGTAGCGGCGAACGATGTTAGAGGACATGCGCGCGCCGATGGCGCGGTCGGTATTCCGCACCGTATAGGTGAGCTGCATCTTCTCCTTGCGCTCAAGCAGGGGCGCAGCGTCGCGCTCGATCTCGGCGTCGAGGGTGGGGGGGACTTCGTTGCGGCCTTCCACCGTATTGTGCGCGGGATTGCCGCCCGGATCGGCGCGCACCAGCAGCGGATTGAGATCGAGATCGTCCAGATGCTCGCCGCCGCGGGACACCTGGGCCAGCAGGTCCGTGCGTCCGACCACGTCTTCGAGGCGCTTGTAGCCGAGGCTCGCCAGAATTTCGCGCACCTCTTCGGCGATGAAGCTGAACAGGGCGATGACCTTTTCCGGCGTGCCGGTGAACTTGGCCCGCAGGCGTTCGTCCTGACTGCACACGCCCACGGGGCAGGTGTTGGAGTGGCACTGGCGCACCATGATGCAGCCCATGGCCACCAGGCTCGCTGTGCCGATGCCGAACTCCTCGGCGCCCAGCATGGCGGCGATGACGATGTCGCGGCCGGTGCGCAGGCCGCCGTCGGTGCGCAGGGCCACCCGATGGCGCAGGTTGTTCAGGGTCAGCACCTGATGGGCTTCGGAAAGGCCCATCTCCCAGGGACCGCCCGCGTGCTTGATGGAGCTCTGCGGCGAGGCGCCCGTGCCGCCCACATGGCCGGAGATGAGGATGGTGTCCGCCTTGGCCTTGGCCACGCCGGCGGCGATGGCGCCGATGCCGGCGGCGGCCACCAGCTTCACGCCCACCCGGGCGGTGGGATTGATCTGCTTCAGGTCGTAGATCAGCTGGGCCAGATCCTCGATGGAATAGATGTCGTGGTGCGGCGGCGGCGAGATCAGGGTCACGCCCGGCGTGGCGTGGCGCAGCCGGGCGATGAGGTCGGTGACCTTGAAGCCGGGCAGCTGGCCGCCTTCGCCGGGCTTGGCGCCCTGGGCCACCTTGATCTCGATCTCGCGGCACTGGTTGAGGTACTCGGCGGTGACGCCGAACCGGCCCGAGGCGATCTGCTTCACCGCCGAGTTGGCGTTGTCGCCATTGGGCAACGGATGATAGCGCTCGGGCACCTCGCCGCCCTCGCCGGACACCGACTTGGCGCCGATGCGGTTCATGGCGATGTTCAATACGCCGTGGGCTTCCGGCGACAGGGCGCCGAGGCTCATGCCGGGGGTGACGAAGCGCTTGCGGATGGCGTTGGCGCTCTCCACCTCGGCCAAGGGGACCGGCGCGCGGTCGCTCTTCCAGTCCAGCAGGTCGCGCAGGGCCAAGGGGCCGCCCGCGCGCACCTGCGCGCTGAAGCGTTTGAACAGGCTGTAGTCCTCGCGGCTGAGCGATTCCTGCAGGGTGTGGATCAGCTGCGCCTCATAGGCGTGGCGTTCGCCGGCGAAGCGGGCGCGGTAGAAGCCGCCGATGGGCAGGGCCACCGCCGACGAATCCCACGCGCGGCGATGCGCTTCGACGGTCTTTTCTTCGATGCCGGCGAGACCGATGCCGGAGATCCGGCTGGTCATGCCCGGGAAGAAGTCGGCCACCAGGGCGCGGGACAGGCCCACCGCTTCGAAATTATAGCCGCCGCGATAGGACGAGATCACCGAGACGCCGATCTTGGAGAGGATCTTGCGCAGACCCGCCTCAATGGCGCCCTTGTAGTTCAAGCAAGCCTGGCGCAGCGACAGATCGCCGGCAAGGCCGCGCTCCAGGCGATCCTGGAAGCTTTCCTGGGCGAGATAGGCGTTCACCGCCGTGGCGCCCACGCCTACCAGCACCGCAAAGCCATGCGTCTCCACGCACTCGGCCGAGCGCACGATGAGCGAGACGAAGCTGCGCAGGCCCTTGGCCACCAGGTGGCTGTGCACGCCGCCGGTGGCGAGCACCATGGGCAGGGCGGCGCGGTCGCGGTTGGAGCGCTCGTCGGTGAGCACGATCTGGCTCTTGCCCGACAGGGCCGCTTCCTCGGCCTCGGCGCGGATGCGGTCGAGGTGCGCTTGCAGCGTCTCGCCCGGCTCCGACCCCGCTTCCGGCAGGGGGAAGGTGCAGTCGATCACCGCCACCGACCGTTCGCCCACATAGTCGATCATGCGCTCGTACATGCCGGTGGTGAGCACCGGGCTCTCCAGCACATAGACGTCGGTCTGGGTCTCGTCCTCGGAGAGGATGTTGCCGAGGTTCTTGAACCGGGTCCGCAGGCTCATGACCCCGCTTTCGCGCAAGGGGTCGATGGGCGGATTGGTCACCTGGCTGAACTTCTGGCGGAAGAAGTGGCTGAGCGGCCGGTAGGTTTCGGACAACACCGCCAATGGCGTGTCGTCGCCCATGGAGCCGATGGCTTCCTTGCCCTCCTCGGCGAGGGGCGACAGGATCAGCTCGAGGTCCTCCAGGCTCATGCCGGCCGCGCCTTGACGGCGGGTGAGGGCCTCGCGGTCGAAGCTGCGCGGCTCAGGACCGGGGGCGATGAGCGGCTCCAGCTCGATGATGTTCTCAAGCCAGGCGGTGTAGGGATGCGAATCCGCCAGCATGTCGACGATGTCGTCCTCGTCGTAGAACTTGCCCTCGGCGAGGTCGACGGCCAGCATGCGGCCAGACGAGATGTGGCGCTTCCAGGAGATGCGCTCTTCGGCGACGCCGGTCATGCCAGCTTCCGAGCCCATGATGAGAAGGCCGTCGTCAGTGGCCGCCACGCGAAGGGGGCGCAGACCGTTGCGGTCCTTGCCCGCCACCACCCAGCGCCCGTCGGTGGCGCAGATGGCCGCCGGGCCGTCCCAGGGCTCCATCACCGCATTGCAGTAGGCGTAAAGCGCCTTGTGGGTCGGCTTCATCAGCGAGGAGGCCGCCTCGGGCATGAGCAGCGACTTCACCATGGGGGCGCGACGACCCGCGCGCACCAGCACTTCGAACACGTTGTCGAGGGCCGCGGAGTCGGACCCGCCCGCCTGGATCACCGGCTTCACCGCATCCTCGTCGCCAAAGGCGCCGGCGGCCATGCGGATCTCGTGGCTCTTCATCCAATTGACGTTGCCGCGCAGGGTGTTGATCTCGCCGTTGTGGGCGAGCATGCGGAACGGCTGGGCCAGGCGCCATTCCGGGAAGGTGTTGGTGGAATAGCGCTGGTGGAAGATGGCCACCGAGGAGATGAAGCGCGGATCGGTAAGGTCCGGATAGAAATCGTCGATGTTCTCGGCCAGGAACATGCCCTTGTAGACGATGGACCTCGCGGACAGCGAACAGATGTAGAAGCCGGCGACCCCAGCCAGGGCCACTTCGCGCTCGATGCGCTTGCGGGCGAGATAGAGGGCGCGCTCCAGCTTGGAGCCGTCCGCGTCGCCGGTGCGCAGCGACGGCGGCGCGGCCAGCATGATCTGTTCGATTTCGGGGCGGGTGGCGTTGGCCTTGTCGCCGATCACCGCCGGGTTCACCGGGGCCTGACGCCAGCCATAGATATAGAAGCCGGCGCGCAGCACCTCGCGCTCGACGATGGTGCGGCAGGTCTCCTGCGCGCCGAGGTCGTTGCGGGGTAGGAAGATCTGGCCCACGGCGATGGGCCCGGGCCGCAGCGGATGGCCGATGCTCTGCACATGGTCGGCGAACACCTCCTGCGGCACATTGACCATGATGCCGGCGCCGTCGCCGGTCTTGCCGTCGGCGTCCACCGCGCCGCGGTGCCACACCGCCTTCAGCGCCTTGATGGCCAGCTCCACCACCTCGCGGCGGGGCTTGCCGTCGATGGCGCAGACGAGGCCGACGCCGCAAGCGTCGTGCTCGTCGGCCGGGTCGTAGGCGTGAGCATCGATGAGATGCTGGCGATTGTCGAGATAGGCGCGCACGGCGTCGGTCATGGAATTACTCCGCGGCGGTGAGGCTGGCCGGCGCATGGGCGGCCGCC
Organism: Pseudomonadota bacterium; assembly: GCA_040757715.1. Taxonomy (GTDB): domain Bacteria; phylum Pseudomonadota; class Alphaproteobacteria; order Caulobacterales; family Caulobacteraceae; genus CAIMFV01. The sequence continues at coordinate 199,515 of JBFLWS010000004.1, forward strand.
TCCTTGGCTTCGAGATAGCGGCGCACGCCTTCAGCGACGTCGAGACCGTCGCGAATGGCCCACACCACGAGGGAGGCGCCGCGAACGATGTCGCCGGCGGCGAACACGCCGTCGAGATTGGTGGCGAGGTCGCGCACGCTGGCCTTCACTGTACCGTTGGGGGCGAGCTTCAGGTCCGGCGCGCCCATGAGCCGGGGCAGGTCTTCCGGCTCGAAGCCCAGCGCCTTGACCACCATCTGGGCAGGAATTTCGAAGTCGGCGCCAGGGGTTTCTTCCGGTGCGCGGCGGCCGCTGGCGTCCGGAGCGCCGAGGCGCATGCGGGCCACCCGCACGGCGTGGGTCCCGCCCGCGCCGTCGTGAATCGCCTTGGGCGCGGCCAGCCATTGGAACTGCACGCCTTCTTCCTCGGCGTGGGCGGTTTCGCGCGCCGAGCCCGGCATGTTGGCGCGGTCGCGGCGATAGAGGCAGGTGACCGACTTGGCGCCCTGACGCGCGGCGGTGCGCACGCAGTCCATGGCCGTGTCGCCGCCGCCCACCACCACCACGTCGCGGCCCTTGGCGTCGAGGTGGGCCGGCGGGGCGCCGTCGCCGAGACCCGCGCGGTTGGCGGCGATGAGATAGTCGAGGGCCGCGTTGACGCCCTCCGAACCGGCGCCGGGGCAGGCGAGTTCGCGGGCCTTGTAGACCCCGACGGCGAGAATCACCGCGTCATGGCGGGCGCGTAGGTCGGCGAGGCTGGCGTCGCGGCCGATCTCGAAGTTCATGCGGAAGTTCACCCCGCCCTCGGCCAGGCGCGCGGTGCGGCGCGCCACCACCTGCTTGTCCAGCTTGAAGTTGGGGATGCCGTAGAGGAGGAGGCCGCCCGGCCGATCGTGGCGGTCATAGACGGTGACGATATAGCCTTGGCGGCGCAGGGCCTCCGCAGCCGTAAGCCCCGCGGGGCCGGCGCCGATGATGCCCACGGATTGGGCGCGCTCCTTGAGCGGCTTCAGCGGCTTCACCCAGCCTTCTTCCCAGGCCGTGTCGGTGATGTAGCGTTCCACCGCGCCGATGGAGACGGTCTCCCATCCGGCCTGTTCGATGACGCAGGAGCCTTCGCACAGACGGTCCTGCGGACAAATGCGGCCGCAGATCTCGGGCATGGAGGAGGTGGCCGACGAGATGGCGTAGGCCTCTTCCAGGCGACCTTCGGCGGTAAGCTTCAGCCAATCCGGGATGTTGTTGTGCAACGGGCAGGCCGATTGGCAGAAGGGCACGCCGCACTGCGAACAGCGCGAGGCCTGCTCCACCGCCTTGCTGTCGGCGTAGTCCGTGTAGATTTCCCCGAAATCCTGCACGCGGGCTTGAGCGGCGCGCTTGTCCGGCGACGCCCGATGGATGCTCACGAACTTCAGCAGCTTCTCGCCCATGGGACGGCCCCTCCGCCCCCCGGATGAGGGCGCGCCCCCTATAACGTTAGGCGCAGGCCGCGAAAAGAGTATAGTCTATTTATCGGACTATAAACCGCACTGTGGCGCAAAAATACCCGTAATTCATCGCGACTCGCCGCGCAAATGGTCTCTTATTCAGACTATATGGGGATATCCCCGGTTTTCAGCAGTTTGCGCCAGCGCCCGTGATGGGAGTGGGCGATGGCTGTGGCGAAGGTCTGATGAAACCGGTCGATCAGCGTTTTCCCGGCCGACGCGGCCTCGCGATTTTCGGCGACCAGCATGACGCCCTTGCGATGAAGCAGCGCGGCGCCAAAGCACAGATCCGCCAAGGCGCCCCAGCCCCGCAGCGACGACTGCGTTATAATCAGATCGAAGCGATCCTCTTCTTCGATCAACATCGGCAAGAGGGCCGTGGACGCGCCGCGGCGCAGTGAGAGCTGGGTCTCGGCGAGGCGAGCGGCGTTGCGCAGGAACACCGCCTCGCTGGCGGGGGTCGCGCGCCAGTCGTCCACCACGATCGCCTGCAAGGGCCGTCCCGCCAAGCATTGCACCAAGGCCAGGACATGACCGTCGCCGACGCCGATGAACAGTATGCGCAGGGGCGATTCCTTCGCCGCGTTTTCCAACACCCCCTGCAGGGCGCTGCCGAGATCGCGGGCGTTTTGCGCTGCTTCGGCCGCCGACTGGAACTCCAGCCGGCGTTGCTCAGCGAAGGCCTCGAAAGCCTGCGTCACATCGGCCTGACCGCCGGCGCGGGATTTCAGCGCGGCCGCGAACACTGGTGCGATGCGCCGCGGCAGGGTGCGAAGCGAAGTCATGGCGAGCGACCTGAATTGGAATCGCGCCAGAGTGTCCGAAGCAAGGTTAAGGATTCGCCTCGATTGCGCCGTGCTTCGCCGATTTTACCCGGATTAGGCGAAGGCGCCGATAGCCAGGCGGTAGGGCCGAACCTCCACCTCGGCGAACAGGCCGGCCTGGGCGTAGGGATCGTTGGCCGCCGCGTGTTCGGCCGCGGCGAGGTCCGCCGCCTCAATGATCAGCAAGGAGCCCATGGGTTGACCGAGGTCGTCGAGCATGGGTCCGGCGATTTTCACCACCACGTCCCTGGCCAGATAGGCGAGGTGGCGTTCGCGCGTGAGGAGGCGAAGGTCTAGAGAATCTGGCTTGTCGACGCAGCGGACGATGAAAAGCGGCATAAGAGGCGATCCTAAAGTTCCGACTTGAGGGGGCGGGCGAGCAGGCTGTGGATGGCGGCGTCGACGTCCGCGGCGCCGGACAGCAGGTCAGCCACAGCGCGGCAGATGGGCATGTCGACGCCGAGCCGGTCAGCGAGGGCCAGGACAGCGGGGGCCGAAGCGACGCCTTCGGCCACGGACAGCTTGCCGCTCAGCGCCGCTGTCAGGCTCTCGCCGCGACCGAGCGCGAGCCCGACGCTCATGTTGCGCGACTGGGACGAGGAGCAGGTGAGCACCAGATCGCCGAGACCGCAAAGGCCGGCGAGGGTTTCGGCCTTGGCGCCCAAGGCCACGGCGAAGCGGGTCATCTCAGCGAAGCCCCGGGTGATGAGGGCGGCGTGGGCGCTGCGGCCGAGGCCCTTGCCCTCCACCACGCCGCAGGCGATGGCCAACACGTTCTTCACCGCCCCGCCGGCTTCGGCCCCAATCATGTCGGCGGAGAGGTAGGGCCGGAAGCTCGGCGTGGCCAAGGCCTGGGCCAGAGCCTCGCCAAGGGCGGCGTCCGGGCAGGCGAGGGTGACGGCGGTGGGCAGACCCCGCGCGACTTCTGCCGCGAAGCTCGGCCCCGACAGCACGGCCGGCGCGGCGTTAGGCAAGGTCTCGGCCAGCACCTCGGTCATCAGCTTCAGCGCGCCTTGCTCCACCCCCTTGGCGCAGAGCACTACCGGCGTTCCCGGCTTGAGGACCGGCGCAAGAGACGCCAGGGCGCCGCGCAGGAACTGGGCCGGGGCCACGGCCAGGATCAGGTCGCAACCGGCCAGGTCTGCGGCCTGGCTCGTGGCGCGCACGGATGGCTCCAGAACCACGCCCGGCAGGAACAACGGGTTTTCGTGGCGAAGGTTCACCGCCTCCACCACCTCAGGCTCGCGGGCCCAGATCAGCACCTCGAGCCCGGCGCGGGCGCAGACCTGGCCCAGGGCCGCGCCCCAGGCGCCAGCGCCAAGCACTCCGGCGCGACGAAATGACTTGGCGGACGGGCTCATGCCTTGGCTCCCTTGCGGCCGGGGGCGTGCAGCGGTCGCGCGAGCGCCGCCGCTTCATCGAGGGGCCAGCGGGGGCGGGCCGGGGCGTCGAGGGCGTCGATGAGGCCGAGGCGCAGTCGCTCAGCGCCGGCGAGGGCGATCATGGCCGCATTGTCGGTGCAATAGGCCAGCGGCGGAGCGGAAAAGCTGAACCCTCGCGCCTCGGCTTCCGCGGCGAGCGCCGCGCGCACGGTGCGGTTGGCGGCCACGCCGCCGGCGACGACAAAGCGCCGCGCGGCGTTGGGACGGGCCTCCAGATAGAGCTCCATGGCCCGAGCGCTGCGCTGCGCCAATTGGCGCGCGATTTCCTGCTGCACGCTGGCGGCCAGATCGCGCTTGGCTTCGGCTTCGGTCAGACCTTCGGCCAGACGCGCCGCGGCGGTCTTCAGGCCCGAAAAGGAAAAGTCGCAGCCCTTGTGGCCCGCCAACATGCGCGGCAGGCGATAACGACCAGGATCGCCCCCCTCTGCTAAGCGTTCCAGAGCCGGCCCGCCCGGATAGGGAAGGCCAAGGGTCGCGGCGATCTTGTCGAAGGCCTCGCCAGCCGCATCGTCGATGGAGCCGCCCAGCCGCTGGAAATCGCCCACCCCATCTACGGCCAGCAGCTGACAGTGGCCGCCGGACGCCAGCAAGAGCAGGAACGGGTAGGGCGTCTCTCCCCCCAGCCGCGCTGAGAGGGCGTGGCCTTCCAGGTGATTGACGGCGATGAGCGGGAGCTCACGCGCGAGGGCGATGGCCTTGCCGGCGGCGAGCCCCACCATCACCCCTCCCACCAGGCCTGGCCCCGCGGTGGCGGCCACGGCGTCCAGCGCCTCGAATCCCAGGCCCGCTTCGCTCATGGCTCGCGCGATCACCGCGTCGATGAGCTCCACGTGGGCGCGGGCGGCGATTTCCGGCACCACGCCGCCATAGGGGGCGTGCCGGTCGATTTGGCTCGCCACCACTGAGGACAAGACGTCCACGCGCTCCCCCTCCAGTCGCACCACCGCCGCCGCCGTCTCGTCGCAGCTGGTCTCCAGGCCGAGCACGGTTACGCCAGCGACGGTGTCGTCTTTTGGGCTCGTTCCGGGAATGTCCATGTTGATCAAGGTGTTTCCTGCCCCATGACGCCGAACGCGCCCTGGGCTAGAAGTCTGTTCGTCCGTGACCTAACGTTCCAGGAAGCGCCATGCAACCGAGCGCCGCCGATCAAGGCCCGTCGCGACGAGTGTGGGTGACCCGCACCGAACCGGGCGCCGCGGCCACGGCTGAACGTCTGCACGCCCTCGGCTGTGAGGCTTTGGTCTTTCCATTGCTGGCGGTCGAGCGGATTGACGCCGTTCCCGACCTCGACGGCGTCGGGGGCATCGTCTTCACCAGCGCCAACGCCGTGCGCGCCTTCGCTGATCTCAGCCCGCGCCGCGCGTTCGCCGCCTTTGCGGTGGGCGAGGCCACGGCCAAGGCCGCCCGCGCCGCCGGGTTCGTCGAAACGACCATAGGGGCTGGCGATGGCGCGGCGCTGACTGAGCTGATCATCACGAAGTGGCGGGGCGCATCCGGCGTGCTCGCCGTGGTCATGCCCGAAGTCCCGGCCTTTGATGTGGCTCAGGCTTTGGCCGCCGCCGGACTGCCGGTCCGCCGTCTCGTGCTCTACCGCACCATCCCCGTAACTGTTCCGCCCCCCGGTTTGGTCGACGCCTTGTCGGAAGGATTGGACGGCGTGTTGATTCATTCGCCCCGCGCCGCCGAAGCCCTGGCCGCCCTGGCTCTGTCCGCAGCCGTTTTCGCCGATATGACGCTTTACGCCCTCTCTGAAGCCTGCGCTCAGCCGCTGCGCGCCTTACCATGGCGCGAGGTCAGGGTCGCGGATCGGCCGCGCGAAGACGCGCTGCTGCAGTTGATAAGTTGACCTTCGCGGCTGGCGGTTCCACAGAATGAGATCATGAGTTTCGCCGACGACACTGCTGAACTTCTGCCCAAGCCTCCCCGCCGGGGTCCCATTACTGGCGCCGTGTGGGGCGCCCTCGCCTTCGGCCTCGTCTGTGTGGTCATCGGCGCGGTGATCGGCCTCTGGGGCGCGCGCCTGTTCCCTGCGAAAGCGCCCGTGCCGGCAGCGACGCCGACAGCTGCGCCGGCGGCGAGCGTTGCTTCGACGGTCCCTGAGACACAGCCCTGGCCTGGAACGCCGGTGACAAGCACTGCGCCAGCGCCCAGCGCCGACGTGGCCGATCTGAAGGCCCGCGTGCAGCGGCTGGAATCGGAAGAACGGGCTACGGTGGACGCCGCATCGGCGGCCCTGGCGGCGGCCAGCCTCAACCAGGCCGCCGACACCAGCCGCCCCTTCGCCCGCGACGTCGACGCTTTGTCGCGGGCCTTGCCGGACAGCCGCGATCTGGAAATCCTGCGCGGCCTCGCCCAGGTGGGCGCGCCGACCCGTAGCGCCCTCGCCGCTGAGTTTCCCGACGTGGCGCAAAAGGCGGTCTACGCCTCCCATGCGCCGGGAGACCAGGCGAGCCTGCTGACCCGTATTTTCCACGCCATCAGTGCGGTGATCACCATTCGCCGCACCGACCGGCTCACCGGCGATGATCCGGACGCGGTGCTCGCGCGGGCGGAGCGCGCGGTGGGCGACGGCGATCTAGAGACCGCGCTGAAGGAGCTGAACGCCTTGCCTCTGGCTGGTCGCGACGCGGTGGCGGCATGGCGCGAGAAAGCCTCGCGGCGGATCGAGATCCAGCGCCGCATCGCCGCCATCCGCAACGACGCCTTGCGCGCCCTCGCCGTCTCTAGCCGGAGCGTGGCGCCGTGATCCGCATCCTGCTTTCAGCCCTGGTCCTCGCCGCTCTTGGGGCGGGAGCCTTGGTGCTCACCGGCCAGCCCGGCCACGTGGCCATCGACTGGCTCGGCTGGCGTGTCGACCTCACCGCCGCCGCCGGGCTTGTTTTGTTGATGCTGGCGGCTTTGGCGGCCACCCTTGGCTGGCAGACGGCCCTTTGGATCGCCGCCGCGCCGGCGCGCGCGGCGCGGGCGCGGGCGGAGTCGCGTCGTCGTCAGGGCGCTGAGCTGATTTCTCGCGGCTTTCTCGCCGCCCGCGCGGGCGACGGCTCGGAAGCCCGCCGTCTGGCGCAGAAGGCGGTGGAGTTCGCCGATGAGCAGCCCGCCCTGGTGCGCATCCTGGCGGCCCAGGCTGCGGAGGAGGCCGGCGACGACGCCGCCGCCGAGGCCGCCTACAAGGCCATGCTCGGCTTTCCCGACATGCGTCTCGCCGCCCAGCGCGGCCTGATGCAGCTGGCCCAAAAGCGCAAGGATCCCGCCGCGGCTCTGCGTCACGCCGAAGCCGCCTATGGCATGACCAAGACGGCGCGCTGGGCGTGGCGGGCGCTGCTTGAGGCGCGATTGCAGGTCGGCGACTGGCAGGCGGCGCTGCAACTCGCCGACGACGCCGTCGAGCGCAAAATTGTCTCCCCCGTCGTGGCGGAGCGCACCCGCACCGCCGTGCTCACCGCCTATGCCGCACAACTCGAGCATGGCGAGGACCTTCGTGGCCGTGAACGCGCCGCTGAACTCGCCGCCCAGGCCGCCAAGCTCAAGCCAGATTTCGCCCCCGGCGTCGCCTTAGCCGCGCGCATGGCCGGCGCCGATGGTCGCGCGCCTCGCGCCTTGCAGCTCATCGAGGCCGCTTGGCGAGTTGCGCCGCATCCGGCGCTGGCCCTGATCTATCGCGACCTGAAGACCGACGAGACGCCGCGCGAGCGGGCTAAGCGCCTGCAGGCGCTCGCGGCGCTCAATCCGGAGCATCGGGAAAGCCGCATCCTGGTGGTGGAGCAGGCGCTGCTGGCTGGCGATCTGGCGTCGGCCGAGGCGGGGGCGCGCAAGCTCGCGCAAGAAACCCCGACGGTGCGCGTTTGCGGGCTTCTGGCGCGCGCCGCCTCCGCCGCGGGCGACATTGACCGCGCCCGCGCATGGGCGCAGCGGGCCGCCAGCGCGGACCAGGAGCCGGAATGGTCTGATATCGGGCCGGACGGCGAAGCCTTTGCCTACGCCCCCGCCGACTGGGCGCGCCTCGTCTCGCGTTATGGCGAGACGGGTGAACTCTTGCACCCGCGTTTTGAGCGCGGCGAGCGGGTGATCACCGATCTGCCGGACCTGCCCATCGCTTACCAGGCTTCGGCCCCCTTCGTGGCGGCGGCGGAGCGCGATGTGTTCAGCTTGCCGATCCCGGACGATCCGGGCATTCCGGACGACGCCAAGCCGCGATCGTCTTCGCCGGCCCCGAAGCCAGCCGCCCGCGCGCGCCGCCCCCGGCGCACTGCGCACTGACGCCCTCGGGCGCGCGAGCGCTTGGCAAGGCGAGTGGACGCGGCTAAAGAAGCCCGGCGTCGGGTTGCGCTCGACGCCCCAACGCCCAAGACGGGCCGCCTTAGCTCAGCCGGTAGAGCGGCGCATTCGTAATGCGTAGGTCAGGTGTTCGAGTCACCTAGGCGGCACCATCTCCCCGAACGCTGACGTTCGCTGAAGATTGAAAAACCCAAGAAAATAAAGGAAGTTAGTTCACGGCAATGCCAACGTGAGCCGCTGCTGTTCGCCTAAATTCAGGCGATGGTGGGGGCCTTCATGGGGGCTTCGGCAAAAGGCCCCATTTGAAAGGCCCCCAAGCATGGCGCTTTCCGATTCTGCGATCCGGGCGATGAAGCCAGGCGAGAAGCCCTACAAGGTGACGGACGAGAAGGGCCTCTATCTGCTGGTGACGCCAGCCGGAGGCCGGCTATGGCGACTCAAATTTAGAAACGCTGTCGGCGCCGAAAAGAAACTCTCCCTGGGCGCCTATCCCGATGTGAGCCTGAAAGAGGCACGTGCGAAGCGTGACGAAGCTCGTTCAAAATTGGCGAATGGCGTCGATCCGGCTGCGAAGAAGCAGCTGGAGAAACGAGCTGCCAAAATCAGCGCGGAAAACACCTTTCGATCAGTGGCGCGAGCATACATCGCGAAGAACCAGCGCGACGGGAAAGCTGCCGCTACCGTCAGCAAACGTGAGTGGTTTCTGAGGCTCGTCGAAAGGCGGTTGGGCGATCGCCCCATTGCCGAGATACAGCCGTTTGAAATCCTTGATGCGGTACGCCCCTACGAAGAGGCTAAGAATGACGAGAAAGCCCACCGGACCTTGCAGTTCGTAGGTCAGGTGTTCCGTTACGCCGTTGCTAATCAGCTCGCGCCGCGCGATCCGACGCGCGACCTCAGAGGAGCTTTAGCCGGTCGAAAGCCAAAGCATTTTGCCGCCATTCTGGACCCACTGATGGTTGGACAGTTGCTCCGCGCAATCGATGGGTATGAAGGTCAGCCATCTACACTTCTGGCCCTGAAACTTTCGCCGTTGGTGTTCGCTCGACCTGGAGAACTCCGTCGTGCAGAGTGGAATGAGATAGATTTCGACGCTGCCGTCTGGCGCATCCCCGCTAACAAGATGAAAGGTCGACAGGAGCACACGGTACCGCTTTCGAAGCAGGCGATATCCATTCTTGTCCAGGCTCGTACAGTTTCTGGTCACGCGCGCTTTGTGTTTCCATCAATCCGTTCGCCGCGGTCTCCGATGTCTGAGAACACGGTCAACGCGGCTTTGCGTCGGCTTGGATTTTCCGGCGATGAAATGACGGCTCATGGATTTCGCGCCATGGCCAGCACGCTTTTGAACGAATCCGGAAAGTGGTCGTCTGACGCTATCGAGCGTGCATTGGCTCACAAGGATAAAGACCCCATCCGCGGCGCGTACCACCGCGGCGCCCATTGGGCAGAGAGGGTCGAAATGGCCCAATGGTGGGCCGACTATTTGGACAAGCTGAGGCGATCGCGCGTGCTTGAGACCAAGGGCAAAAGAGTATCTGGCAAGCCGATTATTCCTCGCGCGGATGGTGCGCTCGCTCGAACGGTCCTGGACGTGACTGCACCTCAAAAATCCGGCAGATCAGGGATATCCCGCGCACGGGACGTTTGACCGGTCGCCCCCATCGGCGGGATCTCGGGCGTCTTTGTGGAGCGCGAAGGGATAGGCGCGCCGGGCGCGAGACTTCGGACAAATTTCAGCGCGGCCTTGACCTCTTCGTCCGGCATACGCCCAACCTCGATCCGCGCATTGGCCGACATGAAACGGAAATAGCGCCGAGCATTGGCGCCACCGCGTCCAGCGGCCATGGGCACGTCTTTGGGGGTTTCGAGACGCTCCACGCCAAGACGCTTGGCGAGCTGGGTGTGGAGGATGTCCTGGTCCGCCGCCTCGATCCGCTTCTCCATCCGTTTCATTTTTCGATCGAGCGTTCGGCGCTGGCTGCGCGCCTTGCCGGCGGCCTCGATCCAAGGCTGGCGGAGATTGTCGATGTGGGCGCGGCCGGCTTCGGATTTCGTCCAGGCGCGCCGCGCGGACAGCGCCTTCCGGGTGTGAAGCTTTTCGCGCCGCGCTTCGGCGATCCGGTCGAGATCTTCGTTCCATTTGGCGAGGGATTTCAGCAGCGTTTTCCCAGGGTTCGTGACCCAGAGCGCGATCGCCTTCGCCGATAATCCGTTGTTGAGCGCTTGAGCCTTGGCGGTCTGCTCTCGCCCTTCCGCGGCGCAAGTCGCCTTCGCCGCCTCTGCCGTCAGCTCGGCTTCAAGCCGACGTAACGAAGGCGGACGGACAACCTCAATGGCGGCGCGTTCCTTCGCCCAGCCGTCACGTTGTCGCACCATGTCGGCGCGCGCGGACTCCATCTCCTGGAGGACCTCGTCCGTCGGCCGGCGCACCCAATCGCCAGCCCGCCAGGCGTCGCCCACCTGCCGGTCCAGACGCCGGTCCTGTTGCTCCAGTCCAGCGTTTTGCGCTTCGATGTCGCGGTTGTTTTCGCCGCGCTCAGTTTGCTCGCCTCGCCGTTCCATGGCCGTAGCCTCAGGACCAAGGTGTTGCGTCGGTTCGCGGTCAAGCCCCTGATCGGCGAGAGACTTCTCCGAGACCTTCGCTGTTTCAGGCGCATGCAGTCCCAGATGAATGTTCTGAGCCTCAGCCCATTCACGGCGCAGGTCGATCAGGAAATCGCGGCCGTCCCAGTTGCGGTTCTTTCCGGAAAATCCCTCAGGCCCGACAGTCCTCGTGGTCACCAAGATGTGGGCGTGGTGGTTGCGAACATCGCCCTTTTCACTGGGCGCGTGGATCGCGATGTCGGCGATCATGCCGCGTTTGACGAGGCTTTCGAGCGCGAAGCTCTCTACCAGATGTCGGCGCTGATCCGCCGTCAGCTCGTCGGGTAAGGCGACGAGGATTTCACGGGCGGGCGTGGAATCCTTGCGCCGATCCGCAAGCTCGGCCGCGTTCCAGAGCGCTTCGCGATCCCGCAGCTGCGGCGGGCAGTTGGGCGGCGCGAGCACCACCTCATGGACCACGCCGCGCCGGCGGCTGTAGTCGAAGTCCATCGCTAGACGCTCGTCGGTGAGCGCAACGCCGGCTCGATAGGCGGCGGCGGCCACGACGGATCGGCCCGCACCGCGCTCGATCGGCTGGAATCGCAGGCTGTAGATCGCCACACCCGACCTCCACTTGACCAGGATCGCTAAGGCCCCCGGCCTTGGCTTCAACCCCAGCCGGAGGGCGGGTTGAACGGGACCTGGGGCGGAGCCTCAGGCGCCGGCGTTGGGGGCGAAGCCCATCAATGCCTAAGTGCGCCCTTACGACCTATAACCGCACCATCCCTAGCCCTTGGTATAAATACCGGCCGAATCCGCAATAAACGGGGTGACGCCGCCGGCTTCGGCCAAGTCGTTCGTTGGCCGCGATCAGCCTGCAAAAAACCTGACGCGTCCATAGCTCGCGCATTCCCTCAGTCAGATAAGGAAAGACGGCGCAACCTTCATAGTGTTAAGCGGCGTTATGGATAATAGAACCGCAAATATTTAGCTGTTGACGGGTTGGTACTTTTGCCAACATCATGGGTTGTGTTTCACATTCCAAGTTCATGAGGAAACGATGCCTGAGCATAAGTCGGTGGAGCAGGATACAAACCCCGAAGCCTTCACGGTGGACCGCTTCTGCGCCGCCTTCGGACTTGGCCGCACCTACGTCTATTCGCAGATCAAGACCCGGAAGCTCAGGGCCGTAAAAACTGGCGCCCGAACCCTCATCCTGCGGCGCGATGTCGAGGACTGGATTAGCTCTCTCAAACAACTCGACACCAGCCGCTGACAAGGGGTTGTTGGTCTCAGAGCGGAGGTCATGACGGTTCGCGCAAGACACGCACTGGCTCCAAATCCAGCAAGTTCAACCGTCCCATCGGCTGCATACAGATTTATTGCTGCTCGTCGGCCGGCCTCTGGCGGGCCGGCGCTCGCTTCGGCGAACTGTGGATAGCGAAAGCTTTCGCTTGAAGAACAAAACAGAAACCATATTCAATGGCAAATCATCGTTGATTGCGTGACGCGCCATGGAAATGCCGGACGATCTGCCGGAGGAATTTGCTCGGTTGATGCAGCTCGGGATGACCGCGGGCTCCGAGCTGTCTCGTCTTGCTGAGGCTCACGCAAAGATCGGCAAATTGTTTGCCGGATTTGATCGTGTTCGCGCGGCATCCATTTTTGGCGGCCTGCTGACGGTGCCCGAACTCCACAGCAATACCCTGAGATTGGAGGCGCTCGTCGCCCTGTCGTTGCACTGGGCGAGCGGTGAACGGAAGCCAAGCGAAGCGATTATCGCGCGGGCATTCAGCGCCCTCGGGTCGGGATGGTGCGGACAAATGGAGGATCCGAGTGAGGATGTTTTTGTTGGCTCGGTCGCCACTCCGCGCGGAAATTTTCGAATCCTGAACGGCATTTGGGAGTCGCCGGCCTTTTGGCTCCAGCGTGTCGTGAATGTCGTCGAAACGATGCCGCAAGGCGGCGGTTATGACGAGCTACGTGAGCGCATGTATGCCTTGCTTAAGCTCTCAGACTTGGTTTGCGATCGCGCAGGACACCACCGAAACGACCTTGGAAATGAGCGCAGCGAAAAATCTCTCAATCGCAAGATCCTCTCACGCTTGAATTCCATCGAGGCGCGCGTCCGATTTGACGCTGCCGAACTCGAACAGGCTGGCATCTCGATCGATGCACTCGCCGCCTTCTTCCTCATGCCCGAAGACGTACCAGGATTGTTGCGCGACAGCCTTGGGCACACCGCCCTTGAGCGACACCCCATCATTCCCCGGCGTGGCCAGGTGCATTTGGTTCTGCCGACGGCAGTGAGCGTCGCTATCCGTCACATGGTGATCGAACGGATGGAAGCAGCGGGAATGCGCGAAGCTTTCCTGCGCGGGCTCGCACAGGAATACGAGCGCGCGTTCTTCACCCAGCACATCCTGGGGATGGACAAGCTTATCCGCATCAAATTTCAGCATACCAAATACGGGTGTTTTGCCGGCGTCGTCATAGAAGTGGATGTCGGGCGATACCTGAATCTGGTCTTCTTTCTCGACACATTGGAGGAATTTTCGAGCACGGGGTTCGTGCATCCGCCGCCAAGGCCGGACGGCTTCGCCGACGCTCTCAATCAAATGCTTCTCGCCGGCGCAACGGCCGCAGAAAAGCAGGACGATTTCCGCGAAGGATTCGCCCTTTTGGTGAGCTGCGGCGTTGGCAGAGCATTGGCAGAACCGCCCCCCAAGTCTCCAGGTCCGAACTGGCGCATCGAACACATTTCTGCAGCCGATCTTGAGACCCTGTCGGGCTTGAGGGGGATTGGGCCGCTTTCACTTTGGCGAATTATCGACGCGGAGGAGCGGGTTGGCGAGCTCGGCGTGCAGCTCCACAATATCAACGGGCTGCTCAACCTCTTTGCGTGGATGCGCGAATTGGACGGTCACATCATCCCCCACGGCTACCTGCCTGACGACTTTATCCGAGAGGGTTACGGCGCGTGGATGGTCATTGACCAGAACGCACTGCGGGATTTGCGTCACGAGTTTGGAGCGACCATAGACGCCCACGTCGAGCAGACTGTCCAAGGTGATTGGCGCCTCGTTCAGAAATCCCACTCACAGCTTTTCGAGGAAGACCTCCGCCTTCCCATTTACTACGCCGTGGAACCATATCCAGGAGAGCGCGGCGTACCTAGTGTCTACCTATCACCGACACGGGCGTGGTGGTGCGAGATCAGGGTCCCAAGCGCGACGAGCACGTGGTTCGCGGGTGAGCGTCTGAAGATGGTCACCACATGGATTGGTCGGGCAGTTCCCGTCCTTGAGCAGCAGTTTCCATCGATGCCTCCCGGCCCGGTCCTCTGGCTGAGCCATTTCGATGGTCCCTCCGATGGCTTCGAGGACGATGGCACTCTTCGTGGCTATCCTGAGGCGCGTGCGGCAATCTCGGTCTCGGTGGAAATACACGCGCGGCAAATACGGTTGCAGGTAGGCAGCGATTTCACCCGAGCCCTGTTCAACGTGGACAACGTAGCCGAACGCGCCATCGTGGATGGGCTCGTCGAAGGTGCGGCCCAGATGGCGGGTCAAGCGCCTACAGCCGACGAACGTAGCGACATCGTCGATCAGATAGTCGGGGGCACGCACGCCCGACAATCGCATGCCTTTCGGTCCATCGACTTCCGTGACGAGGTGCGCGACTCCATTCCCAACCATCCGGTCGTCATCGATTCGGCCGATGACGCACTAAGCAGGCTTGGGCTTGGCTGGCGCGTGCGTGACCGGTCGAGGGGTGCGTGGATTGAGGGGAAGTCGGACACGATCACGTTCGTCAATGCGCTGGTCACTTGGATAGAGGACGAGCTGTGCGAGGAGTTGGCTAAATTCAACCGCCTCGATCTGATCGATGTCGTACTCATCAACTATGAAGCGGCGATGCGCGATAGCCTCAATTGGCGTCGCACGGCTGCCGCGGTCCTCGGCTTGCACGACGACAAGGAAGCGGCCATGGACACCATGGCGCGTCACGAGTTCGAGCTGAACGCGGTTTACCAGGCCAGCCGTATTCTCGTGGAAATGGCGATCTGCGAATGTCCGCTGGAAGGCGGTCAAAAGGTTGGCGAACTCGACCTAGCACGCCTTATGACGCGACCAGCGCTCCTGCTTCATGTCGGTGGGTGGTCCGACGCGATCCACTGGGACGTGATGGAGCCGAAGCTTCGCGTGACGCCGCTCGGCGATATTCACGCCAATTGGGGATTTGCCGACAACGTGCTCGAACCCTTCGCCCGCGCGGCGAGCGACGCGCGGGTCAATGACGCCGTTGAAGACTATGCGTCTAATCTCCAAGCACCAAAAGTGACGCCGACCATCGCGGGGGAATTCGACGCCGCCTTCAACTCCGCCTGGTTTGAACAAACGGGCGTCAGCATCGATGAGTTCCGGTTGTTTATCGAGTGCATGGAGGACCTCGCCTTAGCGCAGAACACGGCAGTCCTGATTACCTCACGTTCGGCGATCATGGCCGCCGAGTCCGAAGGGCGTCGATTGTCCGACGAAACGCTAGAGCGGGTAGTGGGCTTCTTGACATCCAAACCGAGGACGAAATGGCGCGATTTGCCTGAGGGCTATGAGCCACGTGATCTACACAGCTGGCGTTTCCGTAGGCGTCTTTCAATCCTGCGCCTACCGCTGATCCAGGTCGATGAGATGGATGATCCGACTGTTCTGGTCGCGCCCGGCCTGCTGCGCGATGCATTTCACTACATGTTTAATAGTTACCACCGGGGCGATTTTCTCGACCAGCAGCTTTCTCCGCTGATGCGGAAGTGGAAGGCGCGGATCAGCGACGAGCGGGGCCGGGAGTTCACCCTAAAGGTCAGCACACGGCTACGAGAGCTCGGCTGGGAAACTGATACTGAAGTGAAAATGACCCGCTTGCTCAAGAAGAAGCTGGATAGGGATT
Organism: Pseudomonadota bacterium; assembly: GCA_040757715.1. GTDB lineage: Bacteria > Pseudomonadota > Alphaproteobacteria > Caulobacterales > Caulobacteraceae > CAIMFV01. The sequence continues at coordinate 215,055 of JBFLWS010000004.1, forward strand.
ATGGAGATGTGGACGTGCTCGCCTGGAACAAGGCGAGCGGTCGCGTCCTCGCCATCGAATGCAAAGACCTCCAATTCCGAAAGACTCCCGGCGAGATCTCTGAACAACTTTCCGACTTTCGCGGCGAGACCGACGCGAAAGGGAAGGCCGACTACCTTCGCAAGCATCTCGACCGCATGGCAGTGATCGAACAGCATCTGGCAGATGTAGGGAAATTCGTTGGCATGAATGGATTGGCCAAAATCGAAAGTCACCTGGTGTTTCGCAATCCAGTGCCGATGAAGTTTGCGCTCCAGCACATGTCCGCGCTGGTGAAGGTGAACATCTTCGACGACTTAGCTAGTGTCTGAATGTCATGAATACGTTCGCCCACCACCTCGATCATCCGGCGGTCCCGCTCGAAAAGCACATGAGGGCGCGCCAGATCGAGCTTGCGGGCGAACTTCCGCCTAAAGCGATCTATCTCGATACCAAGTTCTGGTTGATAGGCCGGGATGTCGTCCGCCACGTCCGGACCAACTCTGAGGATGTCCAACTGGTCGAGTCCCTTGAAGAGCTAGTCGCGGCCGGGCGCATCTTCTGTCCAATCAGCGAGCCGGTTTTCCTCGAAGTGATGAAGCAGGAAGATCGTTCGACGAGGCGCGCGACTGCCGAACTGATCGACCGATGGAGCCACGGCGTTAGTTTGATCCACTCTCAAAGGCGTATGGCTACTGAACTCGCTCTCCTCTTCCGCGAGGCCGATCAGGCCGTCCGCGTGTCCGCCATGCACAGGTTGGTTTGGACAAGGCTCTCGTTTGTCATGGGAGAGTGGTTTCCATCTGGCATGCCGCTCGATCCGATAACCGAACTGGCCATCCAGAAGGCCTTCTTCGATCGCATGTGGGACTTGCCGCTGGTTGTGATGGTTGACCGTCTCGCTGAAACGAGCGGTGCTGATCTCGACGTCGACCGCCAGGAGCTGGCGGACACCATCAATGAAGGAATTGCGGCCTGGGCACACACGATTAACGGATTCCCCTCGGCATTCTCAGAGGAGGCTCGGGGCGTCGCCGATCTGATGCAGGACATTGGGGTCGAAATCTTGCGGGATATGGCAGTGCGAAAGAAAGTCCGTCCGTTGCCGGGAGACAGCCCGCAAGATGTGCGGGAAGTTAGGGCTTTGATCGCGGGCCTTCTCCAGCAACCGTTCACCCAAATGAAACTGCGGACGGCCTACATCACCGCTGCCATCCACGCGGCAGTCCGGGCGAACAAGGGCCGAAGGTTCAAGACGAACGATTTCTTGGATTTCGATCACGCGGCGGCGGCGTTAGGATACTGCGACGCCTTCTTCACAGACGCAGCCCTTGGAAAGCTCCTCACACGCGAGCCGCTACAGTTCGATCAAAGATTCAACTGTCCCGTCGCATGGACTTCTGAGGGAGCTATTCGGGTCCTCACCCAAATGCCGCCATCCCCGACCGCCTGAACCGTTGCCATGATTGATCCGTCGGTAGATGTCTGGGACCTAGCGACCTTTGATGCGGAGTTGGTCGCATTTTTGGAAGGCAATGCCCGCCTGATCCGAAACTACATGGCGCGGGACCTCGAAATCTTCAGAACGTATGAGTTGGCCACTGGACCCGTTCGGGCCTCAACGCGGCCACGCAACGCCTTTGCGGCCGACTTCGTCATCCTCAAAGAGGCCCTGGCTTTTGAAATGCAGACTCGGACGATCAGAGCCTGGCACTACACTAGACTGACAGACAGCGAGGCAGCGGCGCTGAAGTCTTCCGGAGTGGTGATCTCCACGCTCGATAGTCTTCGGGCGCGCTTGGCCGCACGCGTTGCGGCCGGTGAATTTGACCAGACTGTAGCCGACGAGGTGTTCGCGGCCAGTCCGTTACAATGCGATCAGTTTGGGGGACGCTCGAACAAGTTTTGGATGACGTCACATCCTACCGCGATCGACGATGCCGGAGTGGAACCGTTGATGGCGCGATGGGGTGGCGAGGTGGCTTCGTTCTGGCTGACGGACGCCGCTCATTTGGCGATACTCGCTGGCGTTGGCCGCCGCTCTATCGTTGAGCTAGCCGTCCCGATGGCGCTGACCCGACATGCCTTGTCCGCTGGCGAAGCTATCGTCGGAACGTTCGGTCGGAGCTTAGGGTGCATCCCCAGCAAGCATGCATTCGACCTGTATGTCACCTCCGCCCTGCCGGCCTCCGCGGTGCTGGCGATACATGCTGAGCCCGACCCGACCTTCACATCGATGGGCTTGACGTTCCCTCCAGGCTTCGTCGATGTCGACATTGAGCACTGGAAGGAGCGTAAGCGGAGCCTGGACCCCACCTAGCGCCGGCGCTGGGTTCCTCGGATGGTGCGCGCCCTGATCTCGGGCGAGCTTAGTTCCATGACGATGCCATCTGACGATGCCATGACGGAGACGGTTGCGGTCCGTCGGGTGGAGATCTTCACAGGCGCGGGCCAGCGCCGGACCTGGTCGGAAGAGGCCAAGCGCCAGATCGTGGCCGAGAGCTACAGCGGCCTGGAGACGGCGTGCGCGGTGGCGCGACGCTACGGACTTTCGCCGACGCAGCTGTTCACCTGGCGAAGAACGTTCCGCATGCCGGCTGTGCAGAGCACCGAGCCGATGTTCGCCCCCGTCGTGGTCGAGCCCGTAAAGCTCGAACAGGCGCCGCCCCGTCGCAAGGCGCGCCGCCCGCGCCGAGGCGGCATTGAGCTGGAGATCGACGGCGTGGTGGTCCGGGTTGGCTCGGACGCCTCGGCCAAGACCGTGGCGGCGGTGATCGGCGCGCTGAAGGCGCAAAGGTGATCGGCCCATCGGGCGCGGTCCGGGTGCTGGTGGCGACCAAACCGGTGGACTTCCGCAAAGGCGCTGAAGGCCTGGCGGCCCTGGTGCGCGAGGAGATGCGCGCCGATCCCTTCGGCGGCGCCATCTTCGTCTTTCGGGCCAAGCGGGCCGATCGGATCAAACTGATCTTCTGGGACGGTACGGGTCTATGCCTCTACGCCAAGCGGTTCGAAGAGGGCGAGTTCCGATGGCCCAAGGTCCAGGACGGCGCGATCCGGCTCACCGCCGCCCAGCTTGGCGCCCTGCTTGAGGGCCTGGACTGGCGGCGCGTTCATCGGTCTCAGCGCACGCGCACGCCCCTGGCGGCGGGCTGATCTGAACCGCTGCGGCACGTTGACTCAGGCCGTTCGCGGGGGCGCCACAGACGCGCGCGAACATGCTGTAATCCTGCCCATGACGGCCCTTGGCGAGACCCTGCCGACGGATGTGGATGCGCTCCAGGCGATGATCCTGGCCGAGCGCGCCGCCCACGCCGCTGAGGCCGAGCGCCTTCGCCAGATCATCAAGGAGATGCAGCGTCACCGGTTTGGCCGGCGCGCCGAGACCCTGCCGATCGACCAACTGGAGCTGGGGCTGGAAGACGTCCAGCAGACGGAGGCCGCTCAGATCGCCGAAGCTGAATGCGCCGATCCAGAACGCCGCGCCGCCACAGCCGCGAGGCGTCGCGCCAACCGGGGACGGCTGCCCGAGCACCTGCCCAGGATCGAGACCCTTGTCGATATCGAGGACAAGACCTGCCCCTGCTGCGCAGGCGCGCTGCATGTGATCGGCGAGGACCGGGCCGAGCGGCTTGATATCGTCCCGGCCCAGTTCCGCGTGCTGGTGGTGCGTCGCCCCAAGTACGCCTGCCGGGCCTGTGAGGACGTCGTGGTCCAGGCCCCGGCGCCGGCGCGGTTGATCGAGGGCGGGGTCCCCACCGAAGCCCTGGTGGCCCAGGTGGTGACCTCCAAGTACGCCGATCATCTGCCGCTCTATCGTCAGGCCCAGATCTACGCCCGCCAAGGGATCAAGCTTGATCGCTCGACCCTGGCCGACTGGACCGGACGGGCGGCGTTCCTGCTGTCGCCCGTCCATACCCGGCTGCTGGAGACGTTGAAGCGGTCGGGCAAGCTCTTCGCGGATGAGACGACCGCCCCGGTGCTGGATCCCGGGCGCGGACGAACCAAGACCGGCCAGCTCTGGGCCTATGCCCGCGATGATCGCCCCTGGGGCGGGCTCGACCCGCCGGCGGTGGCCTTCGTCTATGCGCCCGACCGCAAGGCTGAACGTCCCATGTCGCATCTGTCTGGCTTTGCCGGCGTGCTGCAGGTCGACGGCTATGGCGGCTACCGCGCCTTGGCCGAGGGCGGCGACGTGCGCCTGGCGTTCTGTTGGTCGCATGTGCGTCGGCGCTTCTACGAGCTGGCCCAGGCCGGCCCCGCGCCGATCGCCAGCGAGGCGCTCCTACGGATCCAGGCGCTCTACGCCGTCGAGACCGATATCCGCGGCCAAGATCCGCAGACACGTCTGGTCGCCCGACGCGCGGCGTCCCTGCCTCTGACCGAGGCCATGGAGACCTGGCTGCGCGCCAGCCTGGAGACCATCAGTCAGAAGACCAAGCTGGCCGAGGCGATCCGCTACGCGCTGTCGCGCTGGGCGGGCCTGACCCTGTTCCTCGAGGATGGCCGCGTCGAGCTCGATAACAACACCGTCGAGCGCGCGATCCGCCCCCTGGCGCTCAGCCGCAAGAACAGCCTCTTCGCCGGCTCCGACGGCGGCGCCGAGCACTGGGCGGTTCTGGCCTCCTTGATAGAGACCGCCAAGCTCAATGGCCTGGATCCGCAGGCCTACATCACCGACGCCATCACCCGCATCGTCCAGGGCCATCCCCAGAGCCGCATCGACGAGCTCATGCCCTGGAACACGGTAGCCGTTCAGTTCAACGCCTGAACTCGCGGGGACGTGCTCCCGGAACAGCGCTTACAAATAAGAAATGAGTCGACGCAAAGTAAGCGCCCGGTGACGACCGCCTTCCGTGACGGGGCTGGGATCGGATAGCGGTCGGGCACATGGACGCTGAGGGTAGTGTCCACGAGCGGGGCTTAATGGACACGATCGTAGTGGACGGTATGAC